>NZ_JNXE01000006.1 GCF_000716605.1 Streptomyces sp. NRRL F-525
TGCGCGCATGCAGATGATCGTGGTGATGAAGTTGACCGCACCGAGGATCGTGCCGAAGCCGGAGAAGGCCAGACCCATGATCCACATGTCGGCGCCGATACCCGGCGAACGGACCGCGTCCGACAGCGGGCTGTACGCGAACCAGCCGAAGTCGGCCGCGCCCTGCGGGGTGAGGAAGCCACCGACCGCGATCGTCGAGCCGAAGAGATACAGCCAGTAGGCGAACATGTTGAGGCGGGGGAAGGCGACGTCCGGGGCGCCGATCTGCAGCGGCATGATCCAGTTGGCGAAGCCCGCGAACAGGGGTGTCGCGAACATCAGCAGCATGATCGTGCCGTGCATCGTGAACGCCTGGTTGAACTGCTCGTTGGACATGATCTGCAGGCCGGGTCTGGCGAGTTCGGCGCGCATGAGGAGCGCCATCACGCCGCCGATGCAGAAGAACCCGAACGCCGTCACCAGGTACAGCGTGCCGATCGTCTTGTGGTCCGTGGTCGTCAGCCACTTGATGCTCTTGAGGTCTCTCACGCCCCGCCTGTGTCCGCGCGCCACCCGCACGTCACACTCGAGTGACGCGAGGAGAATCACGAAACCGGGTGTGACGATCGCCCCGGTGCCGGACACGAACGGGACATGAGCAACGACGAGAACTTCGCCGCTGCCTATCGCGAGCACTACTGGGCGGTCAGCCGCTATGTTGCGCGGCGACTGGACGGGCGGAGCGGTGAGGTCGAGGAAGTGGTGGCGGAGGTCTTCACCGTCGCCTGGCGTCGCCGTGCGGATCTGCCGCTGGCGCCGTTGCCGTGGCTGTACGGCGTGGCCCGTAACTGTCTGGCCAATGCGGTGCGGGGGTATGGACGGCGGCGTCGGCTCGTCGATCGGCTGGGCAATGACGAGGCCGCGCACGGGCGGCAGGTCGTGGCCAGCCCCGATGCGGATGCTCCCGGCGGGTGGGTGCACGAGGCGTTGGCGCGGTTGTCTCCGACGGATCAGGAGGTACTGCGGTTGACGGCGTGGGAGGAGCTGGGGGTGGACGAGGTCGCCGTCGTCCTCGGGTGTGGTTCGCGGGCGGCGGCTATGCGGTTGCACCGGGCGCGGCGTCGGTTGAGAGCGGAGATTGATCGGCTTGCGGTGCTTGGAGGGGCGGGGTGTTGATCGAGTATTCTGCGGCGCCGTCGTGGCTGGTCGCGCAGTTCCCCGCGCCCCTGTGGGGCGCCACGGTCACCCTGAAGGAACGTCGCCATGGCTGATGAGCTTGAACTCCTGCGTAGCGCCAACCCGTTCACTGGCGACGGGTCCCGTTACGGTGACGGGCCGCTTGATCATCAGGCCGAGCGCGGGCTCAATAGGCTGCTGCACGAACGGCGTTCACGGCGTCGGCGAATGCTCTGGAGCCTCGCGGCCGTAACTGCCGTCTGTGCGACCGTGCTCACCCTCGTGCTGGGCGGGCCGAGCGGTACTCCCGCCGTGGCGGCTCCGCGGCCGCTCGTGGTGCAGGCGCACTCCACCCCCGTATCCCTGAAGCAGCTCGCCGCCCTCGCCGTGGCGACCGCCGCCGACGGAACTCCCGTTCTGCGCAAGGGGACTCACGTGCAGACGTGGAGCCTCGGTATGTCCGACGACAAGCCGCCGGTCACCATTCCCGAGGAACGCATCGTGCGCTGGAACGCGGACGCCAGTCACACGGAACGTGTCGTCGAGGACGGGCATGTCCTCAAGGAGACGACGTTTCCGCCGAGTTGGAGCGATGTCCCGCCCGATGCCCGGCCCCCGCACGACGTGGCGGGACTGCGGGCGTACCTCCAGGAGACGGCGTACAGCAAGACGCCGTTGACCACGCCCGAACTCCTCGGCGCTGTGGGGGAGTTGCTGGACCGCTGGACGCTCGGGGCGCGTGAGTCGGCCGCGTTGGCGCGGCTGCTCGCGGGGGCGGACGGGCTGCGGCCGGTGGGGGAGGTGACCGACCGGCTCGGGCGGCACGGGCAGGCGTACGTCTATCAGCGGTCCGCCACCCGGCTGATGCTGATCATGGACCCGGCCACCGGCGCCGTCCTCGGAATGGAGAGCACCTTCACGAAGGACCAGCCCGAGTACGGCGTCAAGGCCGGGGACGTCATGGACTACAGCGCGTGGACCCGCTGATCACACCCCGAGCTGCCGGGCGGCGGCCGTCACGGTCTGTTCCAGGAGCGTGGCGATCGTCATCGGGCCGACGCCGCCCGGCACCGGCGTGATCAACGAGGCGCGTTCGGCGGCGGATTCGAAGTCGACGTCGCCGACGTTGCCCGCGTTGTAACCGGCGTCGAGCACGACCGCGCCGGGCTTGATGTCCTCGCCGCGGATCAGCCGGGGGCGGCCGACGGCGGCGACGACGATGTCCGCCTCGCGGACCACCGCGGACAGGTCCTGGGTGCGCGAGTGGCAGTAGGTGACCGTCGCGTCGCGGGCCAGGAGCAGCATGCCGGCCGGCTTGCCGAGGATCGCGCTGCGGCCGACCACGACGGCCCGCTTGCCGGACGGGTCGACGTCGTACTCGTCGAGCAGCCGCATGATCCCGCCGGGCGTGCAGGACACGAAGCCCGGCAGGCCGAAGCTCATCGACGCGAACGACGCGAAGGTGACGCCGTCCACGTCCTTCTCCGCCGCGATCGCCTCGAACGCGGCCCGCTCGTCGATGTGTTGGCCCATCGGGTGCTGGAGCAGGATGCCGTGCACGGCGGGGTCGGCGGAGAGTTCGTCGAGGGTGCCGACCAGTTCGGCGGTGGTCGTGGCGGCGGGCAGCTCGACGTGCCGGGACTCGATGCCGGCCTTGCGGCTGCGGTTCTGCTTCATCCGGACGTACGTGACGGAGGCCGGGTCCGCGCCGACCAGGACCGTCGCGAGACAGGGCGCCGTACCGGTGCGCCGCGTGAGGTCGGCGGCCTTCTTCGCGGTGTCCTCGACGATGCGCCGCGCGAGCGCGGTGCCGTCCATGAGGCGTGCCTGGGACATGATCCACTCCTGAGCTGGTTGACCAATCGCCCAGGCGCACGGCATCGACTCCGCGTGGGCCGCTCCACGGTGGTGCTCCACCTCAGCGCCAGTCACGGCCCACGATCAGCCTAACCGACAGTCCTACGACAGCCCCGGCCCGCTCACCCGCGCCGGGCGTCCCGGGTCCGGCCGACCGGAGGCGTGCGGGACCGTGCCGCCCGCAGCACCGAACCCAGCAGGGCGGCGGACGCCCGCAGACCCGCTGCGGAGACCGGTGCCCGGCGCCGAGTCGCAGCGGAGCGCGCGGGTACCGTGCTCGCCGAGAAGGTCCAGGTCAGACGGGTGCTGATCCGGACCTTCGGCACCAGTCCCGCTAGCCGTCCCATGCCTGGATCATGGTCTGCCGGGTGATCTTGCCGTCCTCCAGCAGGAGCATCGACTCGGCGAGGACACGGGCCCCGTCCGGGTACTGACACGACTCGCTGTAGGCGACCCGGTCCCCTTGTACGACGCACTCCTCCAGCTTGTGCGTCATGTCGCGGCTGTAGACGTCGGCGAGCATCGCGCCGATCTCGTCCCGGCCGTGCAGGACCTTGGGGTGGCTGGGCTGGGTCTGGTGGTCGACGACGTGGATCTCGGCGTCGTCCGCGTAGAGCGACAGAAGTGTCGCCGCTGTGTGCTCTTCGATGCCCCGGCGCAGGGCTTCGGAGTCGAAGCCGGGGCGTGCCGCGGTGCCCATGGTGACCTCCTCGGAGGGCCGCGGCCCACACCGGAGCGAGCCGCGACGGGCCTCTCCTACGAGACTCCTCCGCCTTGCCGCGGTCGGCAAACCGGGCGGCGCGCTCCGCCTCACGGGTGAGCGGTGCCCGGTACCCGTGACCGCGCGGGGACCGGCCGCGTTGCTGAGGGCATGATCTCAACACGACGTATTGCCGCCGCCGTTGGTCTCGCCGTCGGGGTCACCGGCCTCGTCGCGCCGATGGCGAACGCCGCCGACGCGCCCGCCTTCAAGGACGGCAAGGTCAGCCCCGTCGCCCTGCTGGACTCGCTCGCGGTGAGTGAGATCCCCGCCGAGCACCGGGCGGAGGTCCCGAAGGTCGCCAACCAGCTGCAGGGACTGAACCACCTGAACGACCTCCAGCAGTTGCACCAGGTCACCGACATGGCCGCGCCGGTCACGGGACTCCTCCCCAGCATCGAGCCGTGAGCCCGCGGTACTGATCCCGCGGAGCACGCGGACCTCGAGGGTCGTCCGGAAACGGGCGGCCCTCAGCCGTGCCCCAGGATCAGCCCGCCGTCGCCAGGAACTGCGTCGCCGCCAGCTCCGCGTAGAGCGGGTCGGCCGTCACCAGTTCCCGGTGCGTGCCCACCGCGCGGACCCGGCCCGCGTCCATGACGACGATCCGGTCGGCCATCGTCACCGTGGACAGCCGGTGCGCGACGACCAGGACCGTCGTCGTACGGGCCACCTCGGCGACGGTGTCGCGCAGGGCCGCCTCGTTCACCGCGTCGAGCTGCGAGGTCGCCTCGTCCAGGAGGAGCAGGCGGGGGTGGCGCAGGAGCGCGCGGGCGATGGCGACGCGCTGGCGTTCGCCGCCGGAGAGGCGGGTGCCGCGGTGGCCGACCAGGGTGTCGACGCCCTTCGGCAGCCGGGCGAGCAGGCCGTCGAGGCGGGTCGTCTTCAGGACGCGGGTCACGGCGTCGTCGTCCGCGTCCGGGTTGCCGAGCAGCAGGTTGTCGCGCAGGGAACCCGACAGGACCGGGGCGTCCTGCTCCACATACCCGATGGCGGACCGGAGTTGGGACAGGTCCCAGTCCGCCAGGTCCCGGCCGTCGAGGGTGATCGCGCCGGACTCGGGGTCGTAGAAACGCTCGATGAGGGAGAACACCGTGGTCTTGCCCGCGCCGGACGGGCCGACGAACGCCGTCATGCCCTGGGCCGGTATCGCGAAGGTCACGCCGTGGTGGACGTAGGGGAGGTCGTCGGCGTAGCGGAAGCGGACGTCGTCGAAGGCGAGGGCCGCGGGTTCGGCGCCGGGGGAGGGCAACTGGGCGGGCGGGGACGGGGGTTCGGCGGGGAGGTGGAGCGCCTCCTGGATGCGAGCGAGGGCCGCGGCGCCCGTCTGGTACTGGGTGATCGCGCCGACTACCTGCTGGATCGGCTGCATGAGATAGAAGACGTAGAGGAGGAAGGCGACCAGCGTGCCGATGTTGATCGCGCCCGTCGCCACCCGTGCGCCGCCCACCGCGAGGACGGTGATGAAGGCGACCTGCATCGACAGTGCCGCCGTATTGCCCGCGGCGGCACTCCACTTGGCGGCCCGCACACTCTGCCGCCACGACTCCTCGGCCGCCGCGTGCAGGGTGCGTTCCTCACGGTCCTCGGCGCCGGACGCCTTCACCGTGCGCAGCGCGCCCAGGATCCGCTCCAGCGAGGCGCCCATCACGCCGACCGCGTCCTGCGCCTGCCTGCTGGCCCGGTTGATGCGCGGCAGGATCAGGGTGAGCACGGTGCCCGCGCCCGCGATCACGGCCAGGGTGACGCCGAGCAGTACCGGGTCAACCACCCCCATCATGACGACAGTTGCGACGAGCGTGAGCCCTCCGGTGCCCAGGCCGACCAGCGAGTCCGTGGTGACCTCGCGCAGGAGGGTGGTGTCCGAGGTGATGCGGGCCATCAGGTCGCCGGGCTCGCTGCGGTCCACGGCGGAGATCCGCAGCCGCAGCAGATACGACGACAGGTTGCGCCGGGCGCCGAGCACCACCGACTCCGCGGTCCGCCGCAGAACGTAGGAACCCAGCGCGCCCAGCGCCGCGTTGGCGACCACCAGCGCCGACATCGCGAGGAGGGCCCCGGTGATCGTCCGGTCGTGCGAGAGGTCGTCGATGAGCCCCCGCGCCACCAGCGGAAGCAGCAGCCCGGTGCCCCCGGTGACCAGCGAAAGCAGCGCGCCCGCCAACAGGGCCCAGCGGTGCGGCCGTACGTAGTCGAGGAGAAGCCGCCAGGCCGGCGGACCGCTCTGCGTCCCTGCGATGCTCACGGCGCTCCTCGGGAGTCGGTCGGAACCTTCAGGCTACGTCGGCCGCGATCGTTCGCGGTGACGGTCAGGGGGCGTGGCCGGGACGTCAGCGTGCCCTTACCGATCAGTCACGCGTAGGGTCGGAGGCAGGGACAACGGCGACGAAAGGGTTCAGGACCATGGCGCAGGAAGTACGCGGCGTGATCGCACCGGGCAAGAACGAGCCGGTCCGGGTCGAGACGATCGTCGTACCCGACCCCGGACCCGGCGAGGCCGTGGTGAAGGTACAGGCCTGCGGGGTCTGTCATACCGACCTGCACTACAAACAGGGCGGCATCAGCGACGACTTCCCGTTCCTGCTCGGGCACGAGGCCGCAGGCGTTGTGGAGTCGGTCGGAGAGGGCGTCACCGACGTGGCCCCCGGTGACTTCGTGATCCTCAACTGGCGTGCCGTGTGCGGCAATTGCCGCGCCTGTCTGCGGGGCCGCCCCTGGTACTGCTTCAACACCCACAACGCCAAGCAGAAGATGACCCTCGCCTCGACCGGCCAGGAACTCTCCCCGGCCCTGGGCATCGGAGCCTTCGCCGACAAGACGTTGGTCGCGGCCGGGCAGTGCACCAAGGTCGACCCGTCCGTCTCCCCGGCCGTCGCCGGGCTGTTGGGCTGCGGGGTCATGGCCGGTATCGGCGCCGCCATCAACACCGGCAACGTCGGCCGCGGTGACACTGTCGCGGTCATCGGGTGCGGTGGAGTCGGTGACGCGGCGATCGCCGGGTCCAGGCTCGCGGGCGCGGCACGGATCATCGCCGTGGACATCGACGACCGCAAGCTGGAGAAGGCCCGTTCCATGGGGGCCACGCACACCGTCAACTCCAAGACGAGCGACCCCGTCGAGGCGATCCGCGAGCTGACCGGTGGCTTCGGCGCCGATGTCGTCATCGAGGCGGTCGGCCGCCCGGAGACGTACAAACAGGCCTTCTATGCCCGGGACTTGGCGGGCACGGTCGTGCTCGTCGGTGTGCCCACGCCCGAGATGAAGCTCGAACTCCCGCTGCTGGACGTCTTCGGGCGGGGTGGTTCGCTCAAGTCGTCGTGGTACGGCGACTGTCTGCCCTCCCGCGACTTCCCGATGCTGATCGACCTGCATCAGCAAGGGCGCCTGGACCTGGGCGCGTTCGTCACGGAGACGATCCAACTCGACGAGGTGGAGAAGGCGTTCGAGCGGATGCACGGTGGCGATGTGCTGCGTTCGGTGGTGGAGCTGTGATGGGCGCTCGTATCGAACACCTCGTCACCTCAGGGCAGTTCAGCCTCGACGGCGGTACCTGGGACGTCGACAACAACGTGTGGATCGTGGGCGACGACCACGAGGTCGTCGTCATCGACGCGGCCCATGACGCCGACGCCATCCTCGCGGCGATCGGCGACCGCAGGCTGACCGCGATCATCTGCACCCACGCGCACAACGACCACATCGACGCCGCGCCGGAACTCGCCGACCGCACCGGTGCCACGATCTGGCTGCACCCCGACGACCTGCCCCTGTGGAAGCAGACCCACCCCGACCGCGACCCCGACGCCCATCTCGCCGACGGCCAGGTGATCGAGGCCGCGGGCGCCGACCTGAAGGTCCTGCACACGCCGGGACACGCGCCCGGCGCGGTCTGCCTGTACGACCCCGGGCTCGGCACGGTCTTCACCGGCGACACCCTCTTCCACGGTGGCCCGGGCGCCACGGGACGGTCGTACTCCCACTTCCCGACGATCATCGACTCCATCCGGGACCGGTTGCTGACCCTCCCGCCGGAGACGAAGGTGCTCACCGGACACGGCGACTCGACGACCGTCGGGGCGGAGGCCGCACACCTGGAGGAGTGGATCGCGCGGGGTCACTGAGACACCGGCGAATACCCGACAGAAGGTGTCCGGCTTCTCCTGCACGATCGACATGACAGCGAGTCGAACGAGCACGGGAGGCCGGACATGCCGGGTCCACTGGAAGGCAAGGTCGCGCTGGTCGCGGGGGCGACGCGCGGAGCGGGACGCGGGATCGCCGTGGAACTGGGCGCGGCCGGCGCCACCGTCTACGTGAGCGGTCGCAGCACCCGCGCGCAGCGCTCCGAGTACGACCGGCCCGAGACCGTCGAGGACACCGCCGACCTCGTCACCGCGGCCGGCGGCCGGGGTATCGCCGTCCCCACCGACCACCTGGAGCCCTCGGCCGTCCGGGCCCTCGTCGACCGGATCGACGAAGAACAGGGCCGCCTCGACCTCCTCGTCAACGACATCTGGGGCGGCGAGCACCTCTTCGCCTGGGACACCCCCGTGTGGGAACACGACCTCGACAAGGGGCTCCGGATCCTGCGGCTGGCGGTCGAGACGCACGCGATCACCAGCCACCACGCGCTGCCCCTGCTGCTGCGCAGGCCCGGCGGCCTGGTCGTCGAGATGACCGACGGGACCGCCGAGTACAACCGCGACACCTACCGCGTCTCCTTCTTCTACGACCTCGCCAAGACGTCCGTCCTGCGCATGGCCTTCGCCCTCGGCCACGAACTCGGTCAACGCGGCGCCACCGCCGTCGCGTTGACCCCGGGCTGGCTGCGCTCGGAGATCATGCTCGACCAGTTCGGCGTGCGCGAGGACAACTGGCGCGACGCCCTGGCCCAAGTCCCGCACTTCGCCATCTCGGAGACCCCGCGCTATGTCGGCCGCGCTGTCGCCGCCCTCGCCGCCGACCCCCAAGTGGCCCGCTGGAACGGGCAGTCGCTGTCCAGCGGCGGACTCGCCCCGGTGTACGGCTTCACGGACCTCGACGGCAGCCACCCGGACGCGTGGCGGTACCTGGTGGAGGTACAGGACGCGGGGAAGCCGGCGGACGTGACCGGCTACCGGTGACGTGCGAGGTCAGATCTGGGTCACCGGCCAGCGCCCCGAGTGGCCCGGCGGCAGCGCCAGATCGTCCCGTACGGCCGCGTAGTAGCCCTCGCGCCTGGCACGCTGACGCTCCATCAACTCCCGCCAGGCCTCCGGGTCGTGGGTCTCCGCGCGCATGAACCGCTCCATCGCCATCACCGCGCCGACCCACGCCCGCGCCTTGTCCACCACCTCCGTGCTCCCCAGCAGAAGCAGCGCCTCACCTGGAGGATCCCGGTCCACGGTCGCCTCGGCCAGCAGCGGTTCCGCCTCGGCCGGGGACAGCGGGTGCGGATGCGGGTCGTTGCCGAAGTGGGAGGCGACCCGATACGTCAGGGTCACCGACTTCTTCAGCGTCCGGGCGTACTCGGCGTACACCTCCAACCGCCGCTCCTCCCAACGGGCGTCCCGCTCACGGCGGAACCTCGCTTGATCGCCCCGCACGATCGCGACGTAGGAACCGAGGGCGCCGATCACGACACCGATCAGCGCGGGGAGTTGCTGGATGAACGCGTTCATGTCCGCACGGTATCTGCCGAGTTGATCGTTCCGGCAGTACGTTCGGGACCATGACTGACACAACGCGCTTCCAGGGGTACGGAGTTCTCGTCACCGGTGCGGCCCGGGGCATCGGCGCGGCCATCTCCCGGCGGCTCGCGGAGGAGGGGGCGCGGGTGCTGGTGACCGACGTCGATCTGCCCGAGGCGGAGAAGACGGCGGCGGCACTGCGCGAACTCGGGCTGGCCACCGAGGCGTTCGGTTGCGACGTGGGGGACCGGGAGGCGGTGGAGCGGGCCGTCGCCCGGGCCGTCGAGTCCTTCGGGGCGCTCGACGTCCTGGTCAACAGCGCCGCGCACTGCACGCCCGACCTCCCGCTCTTCGAGGACGAGCCGGACGGCGAGTGGGACCGGGACCTCGACATCACGCTGACGGGGACCTACCGCTGCTGCCGCGCCGCACTCCCGCACCTGGTCGCCTCGAGACGCGGGGCGATCGTCAACATCGGTTCCGTGAACGGCAGTCAGGACTTCGGCAACCACGCCTACAGCGCGGCCAAGGCCGGACTCGCCTCGCTGACCCGCACCCTCGCCGGGCACGCCGGACGGCGCGGTGTGCGGGTCAATCTGGTGATGCCGGGCACGGTGCGGACCTCCGCGTGGGAGGGGCGGGACGAGCAACTGGACGCTGTCAGCGGGCTGTTCCCGCTCGGTCGGGTCGGTGAGCCCGAGGACATCGCCGCGGCCGTCGCGTTCCTCGCCTCGCGGGACGCCTCCTGGATCACCGGGACCACCCTCGCCGTCGACGGAGGGCTCACCGCGGTCAACTCCGGGTTCCGGCTGTCCCTTTCAGAGCGCGGGGCCGAGGGGCAGTGAAGCCAGCGCCGCCAGCACCCGGTCCGTATCGGCCTCGGACGTACGCCAGTTGCTGAACGCGGCGCGCAGCGCGGGTGTCCCGTCGTGGACCGTCGGCGTCAGGAACGCCTCGCCGGTGTCCGCCACGGCCTCCGCCACGGCGGCCACCCGCTCCCGTGTGGGGTTCTCGGCCAGGGTGAAGCAGACGACGTTCAGCCGGACCGGCGCGGACAGCCGCAGCCCCGGGAGCGCGGCGATGCCCTCGCCGAGCCGGTGCGCGAGGGCCACGTTGCGCTCGACGATCTCGCGGTGCCCGGCGCGGCCGTAGGCCAGGAGGGAGAACCAGGCGGGGAGGGCGCGCAGCCGCCGGGAGTTCTCGGGGGTGAGGTGGAGGAAGTCCGGGTCGCCGGTCGGTGCGCCCAGGTACGGGGACGCGTTGTGGAACACCCTGGTCTGGAGGTCGCGGCGGCGGGTGAACTGGACGGCCGCGTCGTAGGGCACGTTGAGCCACTTGTGGAGGTCGACGCAGACCGAGTCGGCCGCGTCGAGTCCGTCGACGAGGTGGGCGTAGGCGGGGGAGAGCGCGGCGAAGCCGCCGAACGCGGCGTCCACGTGCAGCCAGAAGTCGTGCCGTTCCTTGAGGGCGGCGATCGCCCGCAGGTCGTCGAAGTCGACCGTGTTCACGGTGCCGGCGTTCGCGACGACGATCGCCGGGCGGCCCTTCAACTCGCCGAGTGCCGCGTCGAGTTGGTCCACGTCTACGGCCTCGCGGTTGCCGGCGAGCACGGGCACGTAGTGCATCCGGTCGCGGCCGATGCCCAGCACGGACAGTGCCTTGGTGACGCTGGAGTGCGGACTGCCGGAGAGGACGTGGACCGGGCCGAGCGCGGCGGCGCCGTCCTGGGACACGTCCACGCCCAGGCGCTCGCCGAGCCACTCGCGGGCCACGGCGAGACCCACCATGTTGGACACGGTCGCGCCGGTGACGAAGGCCCCCGAGTGCGCCTCGCCGAGCCCGAACAGCTCGCGCAGCCAGCCCACCGTCTCCCGCTCGAGCGCCGCCGCCCAGGAACCGGCCGCGCCGGACACGTTCTGGTCGTACGCGCTGGTCAGCCAGTCCCCGGCGATCGACGCGGGGGTGGCACCACCGGTGACGAAGCCGAGGTAGCGCGGGCCCGCCGACCCCGAGAGACCGGGCGCCCACCGCTCGGCGAACCGGGCGAGAGCCGCCTCGCCGCCGGTCCCCTCGGCCGGGAGCGGTTCCCCGTCGGGCGCCTTGTCGAGCCGGACGACCGGCCGCTCGGCCATCCCGTCCAGCTCACGGGCGGCGAGGTCGCGGGCGGACTGGAGGAGGGCGGGGAGCCGCGAGAGGTCGTCGGCGAGAGTGCGGTGCATGGCGGCAGCGTAGGCGGAGGCCGAGGGCCGGGTATCGGGCCAATTCGGGGGAACTGGACTGGATCACACGCGAGCGCGCCGGTGTCAGTCGTCCCGGTGGGAGCGGTGCGGGAGGTGCCCTTGGCGCAGCCGGAGCCAGGTGTCGCGGGCCCGGCGGCCCGCGCGGGTGCGGCTGTGCGCGACCATCTCGCGCGCCTCCTGCTCGGACGCGGCCATGGCCGAGGACCCGCGCAGCGGTTTGCGTGCCGTCTCGCGCAGGAACAGGGCGGCGATCACCCCGATCACGCCCGCGACCATGAGGTAGTAGGCGGGCACGAGCTCGTCGCCGGTCACGTCGACCAGGGCGGAGGCGATCAGCGGGGTCGTGCCGCCGAACAGGGAGACGGAGAAGTTGTACGCCAGGGACAGGCCGCCGTAGCGCAGATGGGTCGGGAAGAGCGCGGGGAGGGTCGCGGCGCTCGTGCCCGCGAAGCAGACCAGGAACAGGCCGAGGATCACGCAGCCGATGGCGGGGAGCACGATGCCGCCCTGGCGGATGAGCTGGAAGACGGGGATCGAGAGGACGACCATGGCGCCGCCGCCCCAGAGGAACAGGGGACGCCTGCCGTACCGGTCCGAGGAGCGGCCGACGACGGTGATGGTCAGGGCGACCAGCACCATGGTGCCCAACACCAGGAGCTGGGCGGTGAGTTCGGACTCGCCGAGGGTGGAGCTCATGTAGGTCGGCAGGTACGAGGTCACCATGTAGTTGGTGACGTTGTAGAGCAGGACGAGGCCGACGCAGACGAGCAGGGCCTGCCAGTGGTCGGTGAACACCTCCTTGAGGCGGCCCTTCCCGGACATCCGGGCCTCCTCCCCGCGCTTCTCCTCGACCTCCTGGAACGCGGGCGTCTCCTCCAGCCTGAGCCGCATGTAGAGGCCGATGATCCCGAGCGGACCCGCGACGTAGAACGGGATCCGCCAGCCCCAGTCGACCATCTGGTCCTCGGACAGGGCGGCGGTCAGGACGGTGACCAGGCCGGAGCCGAGGGAGTAGCCGACGAACGTGCCGAAGTCGAGCCAGCTGCCGAGGAAACCGCGCATCCGGTCGGGGGAGTACTCCGCGATGTAGGTGGTGGCCCCGGCGTACTCGCCGCCGGTCGAGAAGCCCTGCACCAGCCGGCAGAGCAGCAGGAGCACCGGTGCGGCCAGGCCGATCGTCTTGTAGCCCGGCAGGAATCCCACCGCGAACGTACTGATCGCCATCATGATCATGGTGACGGCGAGGACCTTCTGGCGTCCCACGCGGTCGCCGAGGGGCCCGAACACGAGCCCGCCGAGCGGCCGGACGAGGAAGGCCGCCGCGAAGGTCGCGAACGTCGAGATGACCTGGGCGCCCGGTGAGCTGCCCGGGAAGAAGACCTTGCCGAGGGTCGAGGCGACGTAGGCGTAGACGCCGAAGTCGAACCACTCCATGGTGTTGCCGAGCGCGGCGGCCGACACGGCCCGTCGTACGGTCGGCCGGTCGGCGACCTTCACGTCGTCCGGGCTCAGGGCCTTCTTGCGCCGGCGCAGCAGCGTCCGCACCATCCGTTCGGTGCGCGCGTTTCCCGAGCCGAGCCCACGTCGCGGTTGGTTCGGGCCTGCGGGGTCCCGCCTGTCTGACCTCATGTGCACCTGTGCGTGTCGTCGGTGGGTTCCGCTTCGCGCTCCGTGCGGTCCGCGGAATGCTGATTGAGCACGCCTAACCGGTGCGGGCCACCTGGAAACCCGTCGTCCGCTTACGGAGGCCGTCTTCCCCGGAGCCGGCCCGGCGGCGGAGAATGTCACCGTTTCGTCGCGGTCCGGCCCGGGCCACAACCCTGTCGCCCGTGCACCGGTCTAGGTGGCAGAGATCGCAGTTCCGGCTGAGGGGGAGGGTCCGACATGGGGGACATACGCAGACGAGGTGCCATAGCGCTCGGTATCACCGGGCTGGTGGCGCCGCTCACGCTCGTGCTGGGGAGCGCTCCGGCGCAGGCGGCGACGAGCTGTACGACGCAGAAGGGGCCGTACCAGAAGCAGGTCGAGAAGTTCCTCGGCCGGCCGGTCGACGGGAAGCAGTCCGCCGCCGACTGCAAGGCGATCAAGGCCTTCCAGACCAAGCACGGCATCACGCCGAACATCGGCTACGCGGGATCCGTCACCTGGGGCGTGATGGACCTCATGAACAAGCAGAAGGCCGTGGGCAACAAGCCGAACGCGGCCGGCAAGTGCCCGACGAACAAGGGCCGCATCGCCTGCGTCAACCTCACGCTGCAGATCAGCTGGATCCAGGACGGCAGCCGGCTCGTCTACGGCCCGGTCCCGGTGCGCACCGGCCGTAACGGCTACGAGACCCGCACCGGTCTGAAGAAGATCTACTGGCGGGACATCGACCACGTCTCGAACATCTACAACGTGCCGATGCCCTACAGCCAGTTCTTCGACGGTGGCCAGGCCTTCCACTCCGTCAACCTCAGCATGTGGAACCCGCCGGGCTCGCACGGCTGCGTCAACATGACCCCGACCACCGCCAAGAAGTACTGGTCGCTGCTGAAGAACGGCGACGACGTCTTCGTGTACGGCCGCAAGCCGGGCACCTGACAGACAGTCACCCGGCTTGCGTATCACCCCGGTTACGCGGGCGCGTCCCCGAAGTCCGGGATCTCCAGCCTCGCCCCGCCCTGCCGTGCCGAGTCGTGCGCGATGATGCCCGGCAGGGTGTAGCGGGCCGCGACCCACGCGTTCACGCTGGGCAGGGTGCGGGAGTTGACCGCGGTCACGAAGTCGTCCGCCAGGAAGTGGTGGCTGCCCTCATGGCCGTTGTGCAGGTTGTCGAACTCCCGAGGCAGCCGCGACCGGTCGTGCACCGGCGCCGAGCCCGAGGTGAAGGCGGCCCGGAGGTCCGGCGCGATGTGCTGGAGTGACGGATCGTCAGGAGACATGGTGGGCTTGGGCTCCAGCAGCTCGCTGATGTCCTGCACCCCCTTCTTGTCCTGCCAGAAGGCCACCGTCGCGAGCTGTTCCATGCTCGCGTCGGTCCCGAAGAACCGGAAACGCGACTCCCGGATCTGCGAGGGATAGCCGACCCGGCGGAACTCGTTCGTACGGAACGAACCGCCGCCCGCGACCTCGAACAGCGCGGTGGCGTTCGAGAAGTCGTTGCCGAACTGGCTGACCTCCTTGTCGAAGACACCGTCCCCGCGCTCGTCGACGACCCCGATCGCCGACACACTCACCGCGTGCGTCTGCCACGCGCCGAGCACCCCGCCCACCGAGTGCGTCGGGTAGAGCAGGGGCGGATAGCTGGCGGTCGCCTTCCAGTCCTCGCCACCGCTGTACTGGTACGCCTCGTAGAACCCCAGATCCATGTCGTGGACGTAGTCGCCCTCGGCGTAGAAAATCCGCCCGAAGGCGCCCTCCGCGATCTGGTTGCGGGCGTGCACGGTCGCCGGGTTGTACTGGCTGGTCTCGCCCATCATGTACGTCAGTCCGGTCGCCTTGACCGCGTCGATGATCGCCGCGATCTCGTCGGTGCTGATCGCCATGGGGACCGCGGAGTACACGTGCTTGCCGGCGCCGAGCCCCTGGAGGACCAGGGGGCCGTGCGTCCAGCGCTGGGTGAAGATCGCGACGGCGTCGACGGCCTTCGACTCCAGCATCGCCTCGTAGGAGGGGAAAGTGCCCGCCAGCCCTTGTTCGGCGACCAGTTGCTCCGCCCGCTCGGGCAGGAGGTCGGTCACATAGACCTCGCTCACGCCCGGGTGGGCCTGGAACAGTCGGGCGAACTGGCCGGAGAACTGGCCTGCTCCGACGATGCCGAGGGAGAACGTCATGGGTGCGTGTCCTTCTCTGACGGGGATTTCCCTGAGCGGAAATCACTGAACGAACTTCACTGAACGAACTTCACTGCACGAACTTCACTGCACGAACGTCACTGGCCGAGGATGAAGTTGATCTGCTTGTTGGTCTTGCTCAGGCCGCTGACCGGGGCGTCGTTGGCGTAGACGTCCTGCATGGCGGGGCGCATCAACGCGTACACGTCCGCCGAGTAGTTGGTGATCGGGAAGGAGAAGGTGGCGAAGTCCTTCTTGTCGGCGACCGGCCGGGTGAAGGCCGTGACGTCGATGCCCTTCTTCTTGTAGGCGGCGACGGCGGCCTTCGTGCCGTCCGGGGTCGCGGGGAAGACGATGCCGTAACTCCCCACCGTCCTCTGGCAGTTGTCCGATGACAGGTAGGTCACCCACTTCCGCGCGCCCGCCTTGTTGGGGGCGTTCTTGGTGATCGAGTCGGCCAGTCCGTTCATCATGGTCGCCCGTTTCCCGGTCGGACCGGTAGGGGTGTATGCGGTGCCGATCTTGATTCCCTTGGCCGCGGCGTACGTGGAGATCATCCAGGCGCCGTCGAAGGCGGTCGCCGCCTTGCCCCCCGCGATCTGCACGTTGGGCGGGTTCGCGCCGTCGCTGTAGTCCGTGAACGGCGCCAGATAGCCCTTCTTCGCCAGGCCGAAGTACCACTTGACCGCCTGCTGGTAGGTCTTGCTGTCGTACTGGTACTTCGTGCCCCAGCGCGCCTTGTCCGTGTAGTTCCAGCCGGCCGAGGCGGTGAAGGGACTCCATGTCGTCTGGCCGTCGGAGTCACCGGCGCCTCCGGTGGCCATGCCGTACACCTTGACGTGGTGCTTGTCGAAGCCCGGTTCGTCCCCGCGCTTGCCGTTCTTGTCGATGGTGAGGTGGGCGATGGCCTTCTCGAAGGTGCCGCCGTCCGTGGGATTCCAGGACAGGCTGTTGAGCTGGTCGGCGCTCAGACCCGCCGACTTGGCCATCTTCTGGTTGTAGAAGAGGGCGACCGTGTCCCAGTCCTTGGGCGTGCCGTACTGATGGCCGTCCTGGCCCTGCCAGTTGGCGGCGAGCCCGGGCTGGTAGGCGGACGCGTCGATGTCGAGGTCGTCCAGCGGCTGGAGCACCTTCAGGTCGGCGAACTGGCCGAACTTCTGGATGTGGTCGGTGAACACGTCCGGCTGGGTGCCCGCGATGAAGCTCGCGGTGAGCTTGGTCCAGTAGTCGGCCCAGCCCAACTGGGTGATCTTCACCTTGAGTCCGGGGTTCTGCTGCTCGAAGCCCTTCGCGCAGGCCTGGTAGGCGGGGAGCTGGTTGGCGTCCCACAGCCAGTACGTCACCGTGTCTGAGGCCGAGCCCACGGAGTCGCCCTTGGCGCAGCCCGCCGTCAGGGACAGCGCGAGCGCCCCGGTCAATGCCATGACCGTACGAAATCGCATGCCCTGCCCCTTACTTGATTCCGGTGAAGCTGATGGAACTCACGATGCGGCGCGCGAACACCCCGAAGAGCACGAGCATCGGGAGCGCGGCGATCAGGGTCGCCGCCATCAGGCCCGACCAGTCGTAGCCGGACTGCGGGGTCTGCGAGCGGAAGATCGCCAGCGCCACCGACAGCACGCGCGAACTGTCGCTGTAGGACACCATCAGCGGCCAGAAGTAGTCGTTCCAGGACGTGATGTACGTCAGCACGCCCAGGGTCAGGACCGGGGTGGCCGCCATCGGGAGCAGCACCCGGAAGAAGACGCGGACCTTGCCCGCGCCGTCGAGCAGAGCCGCCTCCTCGACCTCGCGCGGGATGTTCATGAAGAACTGCTTGAGGAAGAACACCGCGAACGGCGTCATGAACATCGTCGGCAACGAGATCCCCAACAGGGTGTCCACGAGCCCGAGTTGCTTGATGAGGACGAAGTTCGGCAGCAGGGTGAAGATCGCCGGCACCATCAGCCCGGCCAGGAAAAGACCGAACATCCGGTCCCGGCCGCGCCAGCGGAGCCGGGCGAAGGCGTAGGCGGCCATCGCGGAGAAGAACACCTGGCAGACGGTGACCAGGGTCGAGACGATCACCGAGTTGAGCAGATAGCGCCAGAACTTGAGGCCACCGCCCGAACCGCCTTGCGCGATCGCCTCCTTGGTCGACTGGAGGCCGAGCGCCCGCTCGAAACCGCCGGTGGTGAAGTCGACCGGCAGCGGGTCCGAGGGGTGGGCGGCGAGCCCGGTGTTGCTGGAGAGCGCGGTGCGCAGGATCCAGTAGAAGGGCAGCAGGGTGATCAGCATGATCGCGGCCATCGCGACCCAGGCGGCGACCTTGCCTATGGACGGGCGGGGCCGGGGCGGCCGTAGGATCTCCTGCTTTGCCGTAGGCGTAGGGGTGTTGGGCACATTGGGCGTGGTGGTCAGGGTGGCCATGTCGACTCCTTCCGGTCAGCCGAGGTCGGTCTGGCCGGCGCGGGTGAGCCGGTACTGGAGGAACGTGATCGCGCTCAGCACGATCAGCAGGGCCACGGACATCGCGGACGCGTAGCCGAACTGGAAGCGGCCGAACGCGGAGCCGTAGATGTAGTACTGCAGGACGTTCGTCGCGTTCGCCGGGCCGCCCGCGGTGGTCACCGCGACCGTGTCGAACACCTGGAACGAACCGATCACCGTCATGATCAGCACGACCGCGAGGACCGGTCGCAGCAGCGGCATCGTGATCCGCCAGAACATGCGCCACTCGCTCGCGCCGTCCACCTTCGCCGCCTCGTACATGTCACCCGGGATGGCCTGCAGCCCCGCGAACAGCAGCAGCGCGGTGTAACCGACGTGCCGCCACACGTTGATCAGGGCGATCGTCGGGATCGCCCAGGTCTTGTCGGCGAGGAACGGGATGTGGTCGAAGCCGAGCCCGCCGATGATCTCGTTGCCGATGCCGAGCTGGGTGTCGAGGATCCACAGCCAGACGATGCCGGCGACCACGTTCGACATCAGGTACGGCGTCAGCACGATCCCGCGCAACAGGGCGGACTGGGTGAGCCGTTGGAGCAGGACCGCGATCGCGAGGGCCGCCACCGTCTGGATGCCGATGTTGATGAGGACGTACTCGACGGTGACCTTCAACGACGACCAGAAGATGGGGTCGTGGACCATCCGGTCGTAGTTGTCGAGGCCCACCCACTTCGCCGGGGTCAGCAGGTTGAAGCGGGTGAAGCTCAGATAGATGCCGCGCAGGGTCGGCCAGAGCAGGAAGACCAGGAAGCCCAGCAGGGCCGGGGCGATGAAGACCGCCGCCAGCCGACCGTCGCCGCTGTCTTCACGGGCCCGCGGCCTGCGGTTCGGGGGACTGCTTGAGGCGATGGTCATCTGGAGACTCCCTTGTCTACGACGGCTCGTCCTCGGGCCACTTACTTTCGTCACGAAAGAATCCAGGCGTCAATAGCCGTGCATGGATCTTTTCTGTGCGGGATTGTGGTCGTAGAGTGGCTCTGTTACTTCCAGAGGAAAAGAAACCTCGGGGAGAGAAACCCTGTGGGAGTGTGACCCTCATGACCACACGTGCCGCCAGTTGGCAGCCGCTGAGCCCCGGTGAACGCTCCGTCGCGATCGAGGTCCTCGTCCACGGCCCGCTGTCGCGCACCGACCTCGCGCGCCGGCTCGACCTCTCGGCGGGCAGCCTCACCCGCCTCACCAAACCGCTGATCGAGTCCGGCCTGCTGGTCGAGGTCCCCGACGGCGGCGGCCCGGCCGAGATCCGCCAGGGCCGCCCCTCCCAACCCCTCGACGTGGTCGCCGAGTCGCGCACGTTCCTCGGCCTCAAGGTCACCGAGGACATGGTCTACGGCGTCGTCACCACCCTCAGGAGCGACATCGTCGCCCGCCTCGACCGGCCGCTCACCACCCACGATCCCGCCCAAGTGGCCGATCTGCTGGGCGAGATGACCGGTGAACTCACCGCCCGTTTTCCCACGCTCACAGGCATCGGTATCGGCGTCGGCGGACTCGTCCAGGACCGTGCCGTGGTGGGGGAGTCGGCCTTCCTGCAGTGGAGCGACGTCCCGCTGGCCCAACTCGTCGAGGAGCGCACCGGGTTGCCGGTCGTCGTCGAGAACGACGTGGCCGCCCTCGTCGAGGCCGAGACCTGGTTCGGCGCCGGGCGCGGCCTCGACCGCTTCGTCGTCCTCACCATCGGCGCGGGCATCGGCTACGGCCTCGTCCTCGGCGGCAAGCGGGTGCCGTACGCCGAGGAGGACCGCGGGTTCGGCCGCCACTGGATCCTGAACCCCAACGGCCCGATCACCCCCGCCGGTCAACGGGGCAGCGCCGTCTCGCTGTTGACCATCCCCAGCATCCGCTACCAGATCCGCGCCGCCACCGGACTCGACCTGAGCTACGAGGAGATCCTCGCCCGCGCCGCCGCCGGTGATGCCATGCCCGCCCGTGTCATCGACGAAGCCGCCCGCGCGCTGGGCACGTTGGTCGCCCAGATCGCCAACTTCGTGCTCCCGCAGAAGATCCTGCTCGCTGGTGAAGGCGTCGGCCTGATCGACGTGGCGGGCAAGACGGTGGACGACACGCTCCGCGCGCACAGGCATCCGCTGGCCGCCCCGCTCGACGTGGAGACGAAGGTGTCCGATTTCCACGACTGGGCGCGTGGCGCGGCGGTGTTGGCGATCCAGGTGCTGGTGCTCGGTGTGGCCGAGGTGTGAATTGCGTTACGGGGCTTGACAGATGACGTGATCAGCAACACGGTCCGATATGTCCGGTTAGCTCGTGATTACTCACATCGCCTTCACCTTCGGCGACGTATGCTTCACACCATGTCCACCAGCGTTGAATCAGCCACCGAGCGATCGGCAGCCGAGGTCAACGAGGAGATCAGGGCCCTGTGGCACCGATCGGGCGGGACACTGAGCGTCGAGCAGCGCGAGGAGTACCGACGGCTTGTGATGGAGTGGGCCGCCGCGGCTCCCGAGCCGGCCGAGGCGGCCTGAGCGCCGCCGCTGTCGACCGACGCAGGTGTCGTTGTCGGTATTCGGTATCCCGCCGCCCGGCCATCCTCGTGACCCCGGTCCAGCCGGCCGAGCCCCTGTAGACCCGACCGACCCGATCACCTCCGTCGAACTCCCTTGAGTGATCAGCCCCACATCGCCGAGTAGTGCCGCTGGAACGCCTTGCGGTCCTGCTCGGCGCGGATCCAGCGCGTCGCCACCAGCGCGATCAGACTTCCCGCGATGACCAGCAGGCCCGGGCCCACGTTCTTCGGGTCCGTCAGCCGGGACGCCAGTGTCGTCGAACCCGCCGCCGTGGTGTTCGTCGCCGGTGCGGAGGTCCCGGGCGTGGCCGAGCCGGCCGCGGCGCCGGCTGCTGCCGAGGCGGACGGCGCGGGTGAGGCGGCCGTCTTCGGCGCCACCAGCAGCTTCACGTTCAGCGCGGCCAGTGCCTTGGTCAGCGGCTGGAAGAACGTCGTACCACCCGCCGTGCAGTCACCGCTGCCGCCCGAGGTGACGCCCAGCGCGATGCCGTTGGCGAACAACGGGCCGCCGCTGTCGCCCGGTTCGGCACACACCGTGGTCTGGATGAGGCCGGTGACCGTGCCCTCGGGGTAGTTCACCGTCGCGTTGAGCGCGGTCACCTCGCCGTCGTGCAGCCCGCTGGTGCTGCCGCTGCGGAACACCTTCTCGCCCACGGCAGCGTCGGCCAGGCCCGTGATGGTCACCCCGCTGCCGTTGCCGATCGCGACGACGTCCGCGCCGTCGCCCGCCGAACCGCTCGCGTACTGCACCAGGGAGAAGTCACTGCCGGGGAAGTTGTCGGAGACCGTCTTGCCCAACTGCTGGTCACCCTGGTTGTTGGCGAACCAGATCGACCCGACAGGCCCGCAGTGCCCGGCCGTGAGGATGAAGTCGTTCGTCCCGTCGGTCACGTTGAAGCCCGCCGAACAGCGCCCGCCGGTCGACAGGATGGGCTGCGCGCCGTTGATCCGGGTCGTGAACTTGCCCTGCGTGCGCTGCATCTGGACCGAGGCGCCGATGCCGGACGCGACCTTCGTCATGGCGTTCCAGCTGGCGGCGGAGACGCTGCTGTCGGCCTCCACCAGCACCCTGTTGTTGCGGTAGTCCATCGCCCAGGCGGTGCCCGGCACCTTGGGGGCCGAACTCAGCGTCGAGGCGGCCGAGTTCAGCACGTTCATGCTGTACCGCACGACCTTCGCCTCGGCGCCCGCCTTCGTCACCTCGGCCGCCGTCTTCGCGTCGGTCACCGCGACGACCGTACGGCCGCCGGAATCGACCCAACTGCCCGCCGTACGGGCCGAACCGAGCTTCGCCACCAGGGCGGAACCCTTGTCCGCGGGTGTCTGCGGCGCGCTGAGCGTGGCGGCGGACGTGCCGGAAGAGTCACTGGCCATGGCCGCCTGGGTGACCATGGCGCCTCCCAGGAGGAGTCCGCCGACGGCCGCCAACCGTGTAACTCGCCGGATGACCCGTCGTCGTGCGTGCCTCATGCTTGGCTCCCGAACCCCGAACGTGCGGTGCGACACCGCGGGGCTCTCCGGTCGTTGAGTGCCCTTCCTCCATACGTGGCCGGGTGCTCGTGTGTTCACCGGACGGAAGATCGGCTTCAGCGCGTAGGTTCAACGAGCGCTCCATACGGCCGAGTTGGCCTCGGCGATACCCAGGCGGAGCCCGGTGCCCTCGCTTGGACCTCGCCGTGCTGTCATGGACACCCGCCCCGGCTGCCATGATGACCCCATGCGCGTGCTGATGCCCGTCCCCGACCGGGACTTCGATGTCACCGAGGTCGCGGTGCCGTGGCGGTTGCTCACCGATGCCGGGCACGAGGTCGTCTTCGCCACCGAGCGGGCCGGGACCTTGCCCGCCGCGGATCCCCGGTTGCTGACCGGCGTGCTCTTCGGGCAGCTCGGTGCCGAGGACGAGCCCAAGCTGTTCTACCAACAGCTCACCGCCGCACCGGAGTTCGGTGACACGGTGGCGTGGGCGGACCTGGACGTGACCCGCTTCGACGGACTGTTGCTGCCCGGCGGACACGCGCCCGGTATGCGGCAGTACCTGGGATCCCCCGAACTGAGCGCCAAGGTGGGGGAGTTCTGGAAGCTCGGCCGTCCGGTCGGTGCGATCTGTCACGGGGTTCTCGTGCTGGCCCGTACCCGGGACCCGGACACCGGCCGCAGCGTGCTCGCCGGGCGCCGTACGACCTGTCTGCCCAAGTACATGGAACGTACTGCCTACTTGAGCACCGCCTGGCGTCTCGGGCGCTACTACCGGACCTACCCCGCCTACGTGGAGGACGAGGTGCGGGCCGCCCTCGACGACCCCGGCGCGCAGTTCGAGCGCGGTCCCAAGGAGCTCACCCGGCGGGGCACCGCGAGCGACGACACGCACGCGTTCGTCGTGCGGGACGGGGTCTATCTGTCGGCGCGCTGGCCCGGCGACGCCTACCTTTTCGCCCGCCGCTATCTCGATCTCCTGCGGGCACCCGCGGGTGCTTAGACTGCCGACCATGGACGAGACCCCGCTGGACCGGCTCGGCGCAGGCCAGTACCTGCTGATCACCAGTTTCCGCAAGAACGGCTCCCCGGTCGCCACCCCGGTGTGGGTGGTGCGCGACGGCGTGACCCTCGGTGTGTGGACGGTCGCCGACTCCTGGAAGGTGAAGCGCATCCGGGCCCGCGCCGATGTCCTCGTCGGCCCCTGTGACCTGCGCGGCAACCCGACCGGCAACCAGGTGCCCGGCATCGCCGAGATCTGCGACGCCGAGACCACCGCCCGCTACCGCAAGCTGATCACCCGCAAGTACGGCCTCACCGGGCGCATCACGCTCCTCGGCAGCCGGCTGCGCCGCGGGCTCGACGGCACCCTCGGCATCCGCGTGACGCTCACCCCCTGAGGACGAACCCCTTGCACACCGAACTCAGGAACCGCCCGTGGACCCCGTGCTGAACCCGGACGACCTGCCGCTGCGGCAGGAGCGCGTCGTCTTCGCCCGGATGCGCGGTACCCAGGACCGGGTCGCCGACGCGATCACCGCCTTCGCCGGCACCATGCTCTTCGTCTACATCCACGCGCTGTGGTTCGCCGTCTGGATCGCCCTCAACGAAGGACTCCTCGGGCAGGGCGGGATCTTCGACCCGTATCCGTACGGGCTGCTCACGATGATCGTCAGCCTGGAGGCCATCTTCCTGTCGACCTTCGTCATGGTGAGCCAGAACCGCCAGGCCACCCGCGAGAACGTCCGCGCCGACCTCGACTTCGAGACCAACCTCCGCTCCGAGGTGTGGTCCGCCCACATCGGAGCCGCGCTCGGCCTCGACCCCCGCGAGGTCGAACAACGCGTTCAGGAACTCCTCACCGAGAACCGGGCCAAGATGAACAGCGGGACGCAGAAGGCGAGTTGAGTGTCCGCGCCAGTCGTTCCGCACGAGGAAGGGGCCGCAGCTTTCGAGCTGCGGCCCCTTCCTTTTGTACGGCGTTCCGCTATGACGCGTCGAGCACCGTGCCGGTCAGTTCCGGTCCGCCGCTCTGCGGATCCCCGTTCTCGTCCACGCCCACGAACCGTACGGACTCGGGCTGTTCGGTCACCTGGTCCGTGATCGTCGGCACGCTGATCTCCCCGCTGAGCTGCCCCGCCGGGACAGTGGTCCAGAGGAACAGGCCCAGGACCTTGGACAGCGGGCGCTCCGGCGCTGCTTCCTCACCGGAGTTCTCACTGAGCCACTGCGGGTCGACGTCCAGGGTGGACAACTCCGCGCCGGAGGCGATCGGTTGGACGAGGAACGCCGGGTTCAGCTCCACGTCGGCGGGCGCGGACAGCGTCACCTTCCACTTGAGGGGCTGGCCCTCGGTGACCCGGTCCGCGATCGGCGTGACCTTGAATGTGGGCATCGGGTCGTCGTTCTCCGTGGTCACCCCACCCCGGTGGGCGCCGACGACCGCGCCGTGCACCGCCTTCACGAAGATGTCGTGCTGGACGCCGTAGTCGAAGCGGGTGTTGCCCTCGACCTTCACCGGTACGTCGATGGTGTCGCCACCGGGCCGTACCGTCACCAGACGTGAAGTGTCCTGGTTCGTGGCCGGGTTGTTGATGTAGACGCGGACCTGGCCGTTGCCGTGGCCGGAGACCTGGACGGGCACGCGGTACGTCTTGACGCCCGAGTCGCCCTCCTTGACGGTGAGCCGGCCGATGTCGACGCGGGGGAGCGGGGCCGAGGTGACCGCCGGAGTGCCGGGGCGCCAGGCCCAGGCGTCCATCAGCCAGGCCTGGCCGGAGCGCGAACGCGGGGTCAGGTCGAGGGACTTGATGTGGCGCAGGTCGAGCCCGGCGTGCGAGGCGGCGGCCAGCGGTACGCGGACCTCGCGGGCCCAGTAGGAGGCGGTGCGCTGGGTGCCGGGCAGGCCGTCGACGCGGACGCGGCCGAGGGTCGCCCGGTGGCCGGAGGTGTCGGTCACGGACACGTCGAGCTGGGTGCCGGTGGTGTTGGGCGGCACGATCACCCGCAGGGCCAGGCCCTTGGCGCCGCCGAGGGAGACCGGCTTGCTGGGACGCACCGTCACCTTCGAACCGGCGGCGGACCAGCGCAGGGCGACGGCGCGGCGGCCGACCTCCTTCGTGGCCTCCCACCGCGCGAAGTGCGGCGAGATGCCCTTGGAGTCGTCGCTCAGGCAGGCGACGGCCGGGTCGGGGTCCACCGCGGAGCACAACTTGCCGCCGGACACGGTGACTTGACCGTCGGGGAGGAAGCCGGCGCCGCGGTTCGCGCCCACCGCGTGGGTGAGGACCCGCGCGGGGTCGGCCGAGGGGGCGCGGCGGCCCGAGCCGTCGAGCAGCTCACGCACGCGGTCGTCCCCGGCGATGAACAGCCGTGCCGCCGTGGCGATGTAGGTGGAACCGGCCTTGTGCTGCTGGTCGGCGGTCAGGCGCGTCGCCGCGCCGGGCGAGCACACCGCGTCCCGCTGGTCGGGGTCGTCGTAGAAGTCGTCCTCGGCGGGCGCCTGGGCCTGGCCCGGTGTCCACTCGGTGTTGAAGAAGTTGTGGTCGGCGCCCTCGACGTAGACCGCGCTGTGCAGGGCGGCGCCCCGGCTGACTCCGCGCGTGCCGTCGACGTAGACCTCGCCCTGGAGGTCGGAGACGTCACCGTCGCAGCCGGGCAGGATCGTCACCGACGGGACGTCGGCCACCGGGTTCTGGCCGAAGATCGTCGGGCCGATGAGGACGGTGCCGCGGATCTTCCAGCGGACCGGGCCGCGGTAGCCGTCCTGGGCGGCCGGCGGCGGGTAGAGGCTGTCCATCGCCGCGCGGTTGACGCCCTCGCCGCCGCGCGAGTGGCCGATCAGCAGGACGCGGGAGAGGTCGGCCTGGGGCGCGTCGCGGACGACCGCCGGAGCCGTCTCCGGGTGGGCGGACCACTCGGCCCAGTGGGCGAGGTGCTGCCGGATCAGCGACGAACGGCCCTCCGCGCCGGCGTCCTCGACGTCAGCGTCCTGGGCGTTGATGCCGTTCGCGGAGATCGACACCGTGACATAGCCCTGGGAGGCGAGGAGTTGCTGGTCGCGCAGGTAACCCCGGTAGCTCGGGACCGACTTGAGGCCGGTGGGGCAGGGCCAGTCGCCGGTGATGTCCTCGGTGCCGGGCTTGTAGCAGGTGTAGTGGCGGCCGTGCAGGAACAGCGCGAGCGGCCGCTTGCCGGTGGCGCCCTTCGGCGCGACCACGACGGCCTGCATCTCGATCGGCTGCGGATACCCGGGCAGCCGGACCGAGTCGAGCGTGTACTCGCCGGTCGTCGTACGGTACGTGCCCGGCTTGCCGGGGTCGATCGCACCGGCCGGGAGCGGGGCCGCGGGCCGCGCGGCGGCTTCCGAACGACCCTTGCCGGAGCCGCTGTTGTCACCGGCGGCGTCCAACCGCCGTCCTGCGGCCAGCACCTGAAGGTCCGTCAGCTGATTGGATGCGGCGGCACCGAGGCCGAGCCGGAACGTCCGTCCGTCCTTCGCCGGTCTCGGCACCCCGAGGAGCCGGCCTCCGGCATGGAACTCGACGCGCGCGTCCCCCATGGGCACCCGCTTGCCCGAGCGCCAGACCAGCTGCTGCGCGGAACCCTTCCCCGTGATCCGCCAACCCGGCGGGAGAGTACCGTCGTTGGCCGTCGCCGCCGCCGTGAACGGTCCGGCGTCCGACGGTGGCGCAGCCTGCGCCGACCCGGACATCCCTCCCGCCACCGCGAGCACCGTCGCGGCCGTGACCCATATTCGCCGGGCACGGAACAATGTGTTCTCCTCCTCGAACCCCAGGCTCAGGCGCCCCGTGTGTCACGGGAGCCTCTCGCGCCCCGGAGGACGAGAAGCAGAGCCTGTGGGTTGCCTGTGGGAGAGGATTCGGCCGATCTTCGTCGGCCGGGCCTGAACCCGGCCTCGCGCCACGGCCGTTCGGTCGCGGTCCGTGGGCCGACGCCGATCGGGGTGAGGTCAGTGCCAGGCGCGGTACGGCTCGTCGAGGAGCTGGAAGACCGGCTCGCCGCGCACCGGGTCCTTGGCCGTGGACAGCCGGACGCGGTCGCCGCTGTGGATGCCGATGGGCGGGCCTATGACCCGGCCGCGCACCACGAAGCCCTCGGCCATCTCGATCAGCGACACATTGCGGGCGGCCGGGGTGTTGCGGTGCACGACCGTGGAGTGGCGGACCGTGCCGGTGCCCTCGCTGCGCTCCGTGCGCAGGTCGCCGCCCTGGCAGACCGGGCACAACAGCCGGTGGTACATGGCCGTTCCGCACCAGGTGCAGCGCTGGAAGAGGATGGTGTCCCCGTCCGCCGTGGGCGGATCGAGGAGGCCCGCCGGGGAGCCGACTGCCGGACGGGTCGCGAATCCTGAGTGGTGGTACACGCTGTCAACTCCCTGCGCTCGGCCGGAATCCCGCGCGCGCGGCCGAGCCGGGCACGCATGTGCGCGGCTTGCCGTGCCACCGTGCACGACCTCAGCGTATGGCACTGAGTGCCAAGCGTAAAGACACTGCGTACCCTTGACTGCGCGGATTCAGCTACGGCCGAGCGCGGTCTCCACCTCCTGGACGACACGCCACAGCGGGACCCCGCGCCGGGAGACGACCACCACGACGTCCTCGGGACGCTGTTCCACGACGGGCAGTTCCGGAGGGAGTCCGAAGGCGGACTGCACATAGCCCAGGGCGTGGTCCACCTCGGCACCCGCGTCGCGCTGCCCGTCCGAACGCAGCCAGGAACGCAGGGCGTTGTTGTGCGCCGCGACCACGGCGGCCGCGATCACGTCCGCCTGCAGGGTGCCGTCGCGCCGACCGGCGAAGCGCCCGCGCAGATAGTCGGCGAGGGCACGCTCGTAGCGCCACACCACCGACAGCTCGTACGCGCGCAGCCCCGGCACCTTCTTGGTGAGGCGGTAACGCTGCACGGAGAAGGTCGGGTTCTCGTTGTACATCCGCAGCACGAGCCGGGCCGCGTCGCAGACCCGCCGTACGGGTTCGTGCTCGTCGCCGCCGGAGGCGAGGAAGGCCGTCATGTCGGCCAGGCAGCGCTCGTGGTCGGGGAAGACCACGTCCTCCTTGGACGGGAAGTAGCGGAAGAACGACCGCCGCCCGACCCCGGCCAGCGCCACGATGTCGTCGATGGTGGTCTGTTCGTAGCCCCGCTCCAGGAACAACTGGAACGCGGCCGCCACCAGGGCGTCCCGCATGGGCGGCTTGGAGCTCATGGACGGGAACGTAGCACCAGGGCGACACGGATGGCACTCAGTGCGCTCCATGCGGGGAACTGAGTCCCCTTGCGGGTCTGGAGCGACCGATGTGATCAAAACGATCGATACGATCCGCCGCATAGAGTGACCGCGACCAGTTTCACCTTCAGGGGGACCCATGCGACCGCACGTCGACCAGCGCCATGAGCGGGTGCTCGAACTCGTCCGTGAGCGCGGCAGCCTGCGGGTCGCCGAGCTCGCGGCCGAACTCGGCGTCTCCGCCGTCACGTTGAGGCGTGACGTGGAAGCGCTGGCCGGCCAGGGGCGGGTGCGCCGGCTGCACGGCTCGGTGGTGTGGCCGGGCGGCGGGAGCACCGCCGGGACGCGGGCGGCACGGAAGAAGTCCGCCGAGTCCACCGCGCCCGCCGAGGGCGTCGTGATCGGAATGATCGTGCCGACCACCGCCTCGCTCTTCGCCGACATAGTGCGCGGCGCCCGCGAGGCCGTGGGAGCACAGGGCGGCCGACTCGTCCTCGGAGTCTCCGGATACGTCGACACGGAGGACGCAGTCCAGGCCGCGCACCTCGTCGCGGGCGGCGCCGAGGGGCTGCTCGTAGCGCCCAGTTGGTCGGGCGGTGTCCCCGTCGGCGGCCAGGAACAGTGGCTTCTGGACCGGGGCGTGCCCACCGTCCTGGTCGAACGCTCCGCCCCGCCCGGCAACCCCGCGGCCGCCCTGGACCGGGTGCGCACCGACCGCGCCCACGGAGCCGCCGTCGCCGTCGGCCACTTCGCCGCCCTCGGCCACCGCAGGATCACCGCCGTACTCCAGGAGGGCCCGCACGCCGAGCGGATCCTCGCGGGCTACGAGTCGGCCGTACGCTCCCTCGGTCTCGACGACGCCCGGGGTGCCCCGTCCGTCCGCGAACACGGCGACTACGAGTCGAGCGTGGACTACCTGGTCGACGCCGTCCGCGAGCGCGGAGTCACCGCCGCCCTCGTGCACAGCGACGAGGACGCGATCGTGCTCGTGCCCCGGCTCCAGGCCCGCGGCATCCGCGTCCCGGACGACCTGGCACTCATCGCCTACGACGACGAGGTCGCCCCGCTCGCCGACGTACCGCTCACCGCCGTGGCCCCGCCGAAGCGAGCGGTGGGGGAGTCGGCCGCGAGACTCCTTCTGCAACGGCTCACCGAGCGCGCGACCGGATGCCGGCCGACCCCGCGTCAACACGTCGAACTCCTCCCCGAGTTGAGGATCCGCTCGTCCTGCGGAGCCGGAACGCTCGCCCATTGACCGCGGGCCGACCGTTTTGATCATTCCGCGCGAACGCTCTCGGTGAACGCGCTCGACCAAGGAGAACCGGCATGCCCTCCATCCCCCTCGCCCGCCCCCGCATCCTGTACGTCACCGACCTGACGTACCCCGCGCGCGGGCGCCGCTACTGCGACGAGGACATCGACCTGACCTCCCGGCTGCGCGAGGACTTCGACCTGGCGCTGTGTCATCCGCTGGACGCCGCCGCGCTGATGGACGGCTTCGACGCGGTCGTCGTCCGCAACAGCGGTCCGGTCCTCGGATATCAGGCCGAGTACGACGCGTTCCGCGAGCGCGCGCTCCGCACCGGGACCCGGGTCTACAACCAGCTCTCCGGCCGGGCGGACATGGCGGGCAAGCAGTACCTCCTCGACCTGAGCGCCGCCGGGTTCCCGGTCATCCCGACCGTCGACCGCGTCGAGGACCTGGACCGGCTGCCCCGCACGGACCGCTATGTGGTCAAGCCCAAACTCGGCGCCGACTCCATAGGGCTGGAGATCGTCCCGGCCGACCGCCTGCCCGCGCTGGCCGACGGGAGCGTCCTCATCCAGCCGTGCGTCGACTTCTCGTACGAGGTGTCCTTCTACTTCGTCGACCACGACTTCCAGTACGCCCTCTACGCCCCCGACACCGAGAAGCGCTGGCAGCTCGAACCCTACGAACCCGCCCCCGCGGACCTGGAGTTCGCGCAGCGGTTCGTCGACTGGAACGGCATCGACCACGGCATCCAGCGCGTCGACGCCTGCCGCGCCCCGGACGGCGAGCTGCTCCTGGTCGAGCTGGAGGACCTGAACCCGTACCTCTCCCTGGACGCGCTCGACGACACCCGGCGGGACGCCTTCGTCGCCGCGCTGAAGGCCTCCCTGCACCGGTTCGCGCGAGCGGTGAGGCCGAGCTGAACTCCGGCGGCCGTGCGCGCGTATCTCTCCAGGGGGATGGCGGACATCCGTGCGCGCGGAACGGAAGGAGAGCAGTGTGTCTACACCGCCCGAACCGGGATCGTCGCCCGGCGGCCCGGTCCTGGAACCCGCCCGGGTCCTGCGCCGCCGCCGCTCCGACAACCTCGCGGAGCTGATGCGGGAGCCCCGCCGGGACTCCTCCGTCTTCGAGTCGGTGCCGGTGCCCCGGCCGTTCTTCGGCTCCGAGGCCGAGACACAGGAACTCCCGCCCGTACCCAGCGAGTTGCACCCGCTGCCGACGACTGCGGGTCCCTTCGGACCAGGTCTGCGCCGGGCCGCGATCGTGGTCGGCGTGAGCGCCGCGGCACTGGTCGGCTTCGCCTGCGCCCTGCTGCTGCCGGGCAAGGGGGAGGCCAGTACGGCCCAGCCGGTCAGCACACCCACTCCGGTGGCGTCTGCTACGGCGACCACCGCAGCGACCGCCGACCCGGACGGCGCCGGAACCCTCCGCGAGGGCGACAGCGGCCCCGAGGTCAAGGAGCTGGAACAGCGCCTCCTGCGCATCCCCAACGTCTACGAGAACGGCTCGACCAGCGGCCAGTACGACGCGACGCTCACGGCCGCGGTCGCCCGCTTCCAGCTCTGGTACGGCATCCGGGGCGACGAGAACGGCGTGTACGGCGACGACACCCGCAAGGACCTGGAGTCCCGCACGACGCTCGACAACGGGCAGTAGGCGAACGGGGTTCCGGACGCGGGGCACAGCCTGCGGAAAGTTCGGTGCTGATGGGGCCGTAGGGCCTCATCATGGACAGCGCGGCGCCGCAGGTCGGCGGTGTCGTGCCCGCTGCGAACCGAAGGCCACGCCGATGAGCGGCTCCCGCGTCCCTGGTCTGATCCTGCCCGGAGTCCTGCTGCTCGCCCTCGTCGTGGGCGCGTTCTGGTACTGGCGGCACCGCGACGACGACTGACCCCGGTCGGCGCTGCGGTCAGCGTCCGGTGCTGTGCCCGACCAGCGCCTCGGTCACGGCCCGCACGCTGCGCGCGATGTGCTGGAGTTGGAGGACCTCGGCGGCGTACAGCTTGATGGTGTGCTCGATGACCGACTCGGGCAGGCCAATGCCGGGCAGGTCGGCGCGCGCGGTCTGCAGGGCGGTGCGGGCCACCCGGATCTCGTGCTGGACCTGGATCTGCGCGTGGCGGGCGAGCAGCACGGGGTGGCGGATGAACGTGGGGTAGCTGGCGTAGCGGGCCGGCACCAGCTCGCGCAGCCACTTGGCCGCGGAGCGCTCCCAGTCGTAGCTGCCGGGCGTCTTGACCTGACAGGGCCAGTCCTGGCTGATGCGCGTGGTGGTCAGTTGCATGTCATCGCTTCCCGGTGTGCGGCGTCGCGGGGGTGGGTCGACGGTATGAGGCGGCCCCGGCCCAGGGGATGACCGAGGCCGCCTTGGGCGCTCGCGGAGGCGATGCCCTACCGAACACGCCCGGCGCCGACGCGGGTAGGAGACGGCGGCAGGGCGTGCTCGTGAGAGGGCCCCGGGAAGCGGGTGTCGCCGGCGCGGCGGGTCGAGCGGAGGTGCGCATGGGCGGACCGGGCTTTCTCGGGGCGGGTGCGATCCGTGAGCAGTATTTATATATGCCGTCCGCTTTGCAAGGCGTATGAAAACATTCATGCGCGAAAAGGGCGTAATCGTCCCGGTGTGCATACCTATGAGGGGGGAGTGGCGGGTCAGTCCCGCATGAAGAACTGGTGCTGCTCGGCGATCTGCTCGTAGTCCTCCAGGCGGGCCTGGGTCCGCTCCGGATCGGCGTCCGTCATGGCCTGGAGCAGGGCGGAGGCCATCACCCCGGGGGCCGCGTACGAGTCGAAGACCAGGCGGGAGCCGGTGCCGGTGGCGAAGGTGACGTCGGCCTCGTCGGCCAGCGCACCGAGCGCCAGATCGGTCACGAGGGCCACCTTGAGCCCGGCGCTGCGCGCCACCCGGAGCGTCGTGAGCGTCTCGTGCGCGTGCCGGGGCATGTCGAACGCGAGCAGCCAGGTGCCGCCCGCCTCCCGGGACTGCAGGATCGCGTCGTAGGCCACGCTGCCGCCGCGGGTCACCAGCCGCACATCGGGGTGGATGCGGCGCGCCGCGTACGCGAAGTACTCGGCGAGCGAGACGGAGATGCGCAGGCCGAGGACGGTCAGCGGGGTGGACGCCGAGAGTTCGCGGCCGACCTCGATCAGCCGGTCGGGGTCGGCGAAGTCCCGGCGCAGGTTCTCCAGGTTGGCGATCTCGGCGTCGACCGCGGCCTGCAGTTCGTTGCTCCGGTTCTCCTCGGCCGCCGGGCCGCCCGCGAGGGTGCGCAGGGCGATCGCCTGCAGCCGCTCCCGTAGCGCCGGGTAACCGCTGAAGCCGACCGCCGCGGCGAACCGGGTCACCGAGGGCTGGCTGACGCCGACGCGTTCCGCGAGGTCGGTGATGGAGAGGAACGCCGCCTCGGTGATGTGCTCGATCAGGTACTGGGCGATGCGCCGTTGGCCCGGTGACAGCCGTGGCCCGTCGAAGAGTTCCCTGAGTTGGGACGTCGGTGCCGCGCCGACTTCCGGGTCGGTTTTTCCCGAGGTGATCACGGATGCCTGGGCGCGTGCCTGCTGCGGCGATGGCACCGGTGCGCCTCCTTTGTCTCCCACAGCCACTCAACATAGCTCACAGAGCGTTGTGACCAGAGGGTGATCATCGCCGGTAGATCGTGATCGAATGACCGACTTGATCGATCGGACGACTGCTGTCGATCAACTCGGCCAGTTTTCCCCGGGCTTTGTCGATCGCGGTGTCCGAGACGACCAGCAGCCCGTGCACGTCGCGCACCCCTACCTTGCGCGGATCGGATGACTCGATGCCGTAGTACGACGGCACACCACTGCCCTTGTAGACGAGCCAGACCCGCTCGCCCGCGTACCGCTCGTGGAGCCGGTCGGCGAGGCGGCCGAGGTCCTGGCCCCAGTCCACGTTGGAGTCGTGCAGCCGCAGATAGGTCTTGGACGGACCGCCGAACGCCTCGTTGGAGTACGGCAGATAGTAGGGAAACGTCCGCAGCGAACTCACCGCGACGAACGCCACCAGCACCCCCGCGGACAGCGGAGCCCACCGCCACCACGACCGCAGCGCCGGCACACAGGCCGCCGCGACCGCCAGGAACATCGGCACGAAGATCGCGTACCGCGTGCCGAAGTCCCGCGAGCCGTCCATCGCCGTGGCCAGCAGCACGGCGGTCGGGATCAGCAGATACGGCGCCGCGGGCCGCAACCGCCGTACCGCCACGAGCGCGACGGCACCCGCCGCCCACAGCGCGATCATGCCGAGCGGGGTCTTCACCATCAGCGCCACCGGCAGGTAGTACCAGTGCGACCCGGTGTAGAGGTGCCCGAACAGGAAGCCCTGCCACGGGTAGTCCTCCATGCCGAACTGGATGAGCATCCCGTCCCGGAACGCCTGCGGGAACGGCAGCAGCGGCACCAACTGCCCGCGAAGCCCACCGATGACGGGCACCGGCTCCGTCGATGTGAACCGCAGCTGCGGATCGACGACGAGATACGACGCCCATACGACGGCGAGCGCCACCACTGCCACCACCGCCGCGCCCGCGGCTCCGAGCGCCAACACCCGTAGCCGGGCCGTGCGTTCGGCCGGGCGGCGGGCGGACCACACCGACGCGACGGCGAGCAGCATGAGGACGGGGACGGCGGGCAGGGCGCTCATCTTCGTGGCCACGGCGGCCCCGAGCGCGGCGCCCGCGAGCGGCAGATACAGCTTCGGGCGTCGTCGGGCCCGCCACAGCAGCCACACCGATGTCAGCAGAAAGCCGGCCTCCGGCACGTCGAGCGTCGCCAGCGAACCGTGCGCGATGACATCGGGCGAGAACGCGTACAGGGCGAGCGCCACCAACCCCCGTGCCGGGCCCACGAGTTCACGGGCGAAGGCGAACACGACCAGCCCGAAGAGCAGGGTCAGCACGATCACCGGCAAGCGGGCCCAGAACATCAGCCGCCAGGGGTCGTTGCCCGACTCGTAGAGCAGGTGACGGCCCAACGCGCCTTGATCGCTCTGGTAGTTGGCGTCGAAGTGGGGGTCGGCGATCGCGATTCCGGCGGCGATCACCAGCTTCCCGAGGGGCGGGTGCTCGGGGTTGTAGTCGAGGCTGTGCTCGCGCAGATAGACGGTGGCCGTGGCCACGTACACCGGCTCGTCGATGGTCGGTGTCTGCTGCACGGCGGTCGTGATCATCACGGCGGCCATCTGCGCGAGGAGCACCACCACGAGGACGGGCAACAGCCACCGCTTACGGCGCCGCAGCCCGGCGTAGAGGCGTGCCGACCGGGAGCCCTCGGCGCGCGGCGGCGCGTCTCCGCCACCGCCGTCGTCGAGGGTGTCGGGGTCGAGGACCGAGTGCTGTTCGCGCGCCATCATCCGCCCTGCGGTGAGGCCGGCCGCGCGGTGGCGGGAGCGGGCCGGGGCCGTTTCATGGCCCTACTGTCGCACCGCTCCCGCCACCAGGGGCGTCACCGCTTCAGGAGTCGTACCGACAGACCTTCCGCCGTATACACCGGTACGGCCCGCAGCTTGTCCGAGTTCACCTTGATGGTGTCGAACTGGCCGCGCAGCGAGGACGCGCTCAGGACCCGCACCGTGGAGCCCGCGACCGGCGGGTGCTCGGCGTCGAACTGGAGGGACAGCGCGCTGCCCCTGCCGAGGGTCGCGCGCCGGGTGACCTCGACGGCGGGCTGGTGGCCCGAGCGGAGCGTGACCTCCAGGGTGGCGGACTGTTGGGTGAGGTTGCCGTGGATCTGCACGGACTCGGAGACCCGCAGCGCACCGCCGAGCACGCTCACGTCACCGTGGCCCAGCGCGTGCGCCGAACCGGCCACCAGCGCACCGGACTTGAGCACGGTCCCGCCGGTGTACGCGTTGTGCCCGGTCAGGGTGAGCGTGCCGGTGCCCTGCTTGGTCAGGCCGCCGCAGCCGTCGATGTCGTTGCGCCAGGCGTCGGCCGCGCCGAAGCCGCCGGCCGCCGCGTCGAGGGCGACGACGACGTCGGACTCGAAGGAGCCGTAACCGTCCGCCGCCGCGAAGAGGTTGAGGCGGCCCCACTGCTCAAGGCCGTCGAGCAGGACGTATCCGGACGGCAGCGCGGTGGTCCGCAGCACCTCGCGTCGCTGGGCCGCGGAGAGGTACGGCAGCCGGGTCTCCAGCAGGACCTCCGCGCCCTTGGGCACGGTCAGCGGCTTGTCACGGCCGCTGCGGGTCAGCACGTAGGTGAACTTGGGCTCCACCAGACGGGAGTTGGCGGTCCGGTCCGCGTACGGGTCGGTCGCGGTGGTCGCCGAGTGGGCGTACGCGTAGAGGGTGTCCGCCGTCGTGCCGGTCTTCGCCTCGAAGTAGGCGAGGGCCTGCGCGCGTGCGGCCGCCTTGAGTTCGGCGTTGGCCGGGTCGGCGAGCGTGGCGGCGGCCAGCGCGGTGGCCATGATGCGGCCGCCCATCACGTCGACCGTGGAGTGCATGCCGGCCATGATCCGGGTGTGGCTCAACTCCAGGGTGCGGGTGACCAGTTCCTGGAAGCGCTCCGGTACGGCGTACGCGTAGGCGAGGCCCGCCAGGTGGAAGGCGTTGGTGTGACCGCTGGGGAAACCGCCGTCGTCGACCGGTGACGTGCTGCGCTGGCGCAGGAGTTGGGGCGCAACGATCACCTTGGAGTCGTAGACCGGGAAGCCGAGCGCGTCGACCTTGCCCGTGTCGACGACCTCGCTCTTCTCGTTCATGCGCCACGGACGCGGGTACTGGTAGGCGTACTTGCCCGGGTTGCCCGACGCGTAGTTGCCGCGCAGGGTGTCGACCAGTTCGGCGACCTTGCCGAGCGCGGAGTCGTGCGAGCCGGCGCCGAGTGCGGCACCGGCGGGCGCGTCGGCCGGGACGGCGTCGTTGATCGTGGTGGCGGGCGTGCCGTCGGGGGCGCTGGTGATCGAAGTGACCGCCAGGGCACCGGACTTGTAGAGATCGGCCAGCGGACCCAGGCCCGCGATCATCGCGTAGCTCTGGTGCTGGCGGTCGTAGAGGAACGCCTCCTTCGCCTGGGCCTCGGTGCGGTGGGCGGTGAGGTCGACGCAGTACCGCATGTTGGCGCGCAGGATCTCGGGGCGCAGCGGCGTGCCCGTGTTCCAGGCGGCGCCGGTCTTCCATATCCGGGCCATGCCACCGAGGATCCGGACCACGGCGTTGGTCTCGGGCGTCAGGTTCGCGATGACGTTCGTCTTGTAGTCGTCGACGAACGCGAGCGGAGCCGTGGCGGCCTTGGCGTCCGCGGTGGCCAGCCAGCTGACCAGCGTGGGCGCGGCGACCACGGCGGCCGAGGCGCCGAGCGAGGTCTTGAGGAAACCACGTCTGTTCACGGCGGGTCGAACGGCGTTCGTGCGCTGCCCGGCGGGTGACGGCATGGGTGTGCCTCTCTTGAGTTCTACGGCCTATGGGGCCGGCGAGGTCGTGCGACCAGGGAGGGGGTCGTGCGATCGGCTGTGGTTCGGGGTGCACCGTACGACGTGGGAAAGCGCATACGTCAACTGGTGCGTACGTGCGAAGGTTTACGGTGGGCCGTGTCCCGTCGGAGGGGGTTCGGCGTCCACGACATGACCCCCGGGTGAACGGGGGCCGTGCGGTTCACAGGATCGATCGGGCCAGTGCCACGGCGCCCTCGACGGGCGGCACCTGGATGGGCCACGGCCGCGCCCCCGGCACCTGCTCGGCGAGTGCCGCGGTGAGGGCGTCGTACAGGCGGGGCTGGGCGAGGACGGTGCCGCCCGAGACCACCACGTCGTCGACGGGGACGCCGCGTTCGGCGAGCCGTACGACGAGCGCGGAGAGGGACCGGCCTGCCTCCGCTATCACCTCGCGCGCGAGGAGCGAGCCCGCGTCGGCCGCGGTGAAGACGACACGGGCGTGGCGTCCCCAGTCGGCGGAGACGTCGGAAGCGCTTTCCAACGCGGCGCCGAGTCCGGGCACTTCGGCCACGCCGAACGCCTCGACGAGTCCCAGGGCGAGTTCGTCCGGGGCCTCGCCGCGGTCGTGCGCGGCCCAGGCGGCGCGGGCCGCCTCGCGGACGAGGCCGGCGGCTCCGCCCTCGTCACCCAACACCGCTCCCCAGCCGCCCACTTGGAGCCGGCCGCCGTCGGCGAGCAGGCCCACCGCGACGGATCCGGTGCCGGCGACCAGGCCGACGCCCTTGTCCAACCCGGCGGCGGGGACGAGCAGTTCGGCGTCGCCGACGACCAGTACGGGCACCTTGAGACGTTCCTCCAGCGCGGCACGGATCTCGGCGCACTGGCGGGGTGTCTCACAGGCGTGCCCGCCCACCGCGACCGCGGACGGTCGCGCGGGTGCGGGCAGGGCGTCATGGACGAGCGCGGTCAGCCAGTCGGCGGCGGTCGCGGGGTCGTGCGGCCGCCAGCCGCTGCTCGCACGGATGTGGTCGGCGACGACATCCGGGCCCGCGCACGCGCGCAGATGTGTCTTGGTGCCACCCACGTCGATGCCGACCACGAGGGGCGTGAAGTCCTGCACGGAACCTCTTTCGTCGTTGCGCAGTGCTGCGACGGCTGGGCGAACCGTGTCCGGGGGAACGGCAGTTCAAGCACTAGGGAAGCCCCGGGACGGGCTTCTGACGGACCACGGCAGGCGAGTACCGTGACGTTCGTTAGGAAGTTAACTAACGAAGTACAGTGCGTCAAGACTCATCGCGAACTCGGTCACAGGGACTGCTGTCCGGGCCCGCGTGACGTCAGGACATCCCATCGCCGCATCCCACGGACACCTACCGGGAAAGCGGCCTGTGAACTGGGGGAAGTGTGGAACACGTCGTGGCGCGGGCGGCCCGGCTGACCGAGAGCGCGAGCGCGGTGTTCGAGGTGCTGGCGAGAGCCGGCAGCGCGACCCGGCCGCAGCTCGCCGGCCTGGCCCGCCTCTCCAAGCCGACGGTGTCCTCCGCCGTCGTGGAGCTGGAGAACGTCGGGCTCGCCGCCCACTCCGGCACCGCCTCCGGCGGCACCGGACGCAACGCCGCCGTCTACCGCCTCGGCCCGGCCGCCGGCGCCGTACTAGCCGTCGACCTCGGCCCCGCCCTCACCCGGGTGCGCGGCTGCGCCCTCGACGGCACCCTGCTGGCCGAGGCGACCGGCTCCCGGGAGGACGCCGCCGACGCCGTGCGCGAGGCCCTCGGCGCGCTGCCCGCAGGCACTCCGCTGCGCACGGTCGTCGTCGCCGTCGGTGACGTCGCCGCGCGGGACCGGGCGGGCGCGGGCATGCGTCCCGCGACCGCCAAGGCGGGCCCGGTGTTCGACGCGATGACGGTCGCCCTGCCGCCGGGCGTGCCGGTCCACCTGGAGAACAACGTCAACTGCGCCGCCCTCGCCGAACTGCACGAGGGCGCCGCCCGGGGCCGTACCACCTTCGGCTATCTGCGGATCGGCGTCGGTATCGGCCTCGGCATCGTCGTCGGCGGCCATGTGCTGCGCGGCGCGAACGGCGCGGCCGGTGAGCTCGCCCGGCTGCCGTACCCCTGGGACGACGCCGTGCAGCCGCGCCGTGAGGCCCTGGAGGAGTACGTGGGCGCCCGCTCGCTGCTGCGCCGGGCGGCGGCCGCCTGGCCGGACACCGGGGAGCCGTGCCCCGGCAGCGCGGACCAGCTCTTCGCCCTCGCCCGGCAGGGACACGACACGGCGAGCGCCCTGGTCGGCCGGCACGCCGCCGACGTGGGCAGACTGGCCGCCGCCGTGGCCGCCGTACTGGACCCGGGGCTGATCGTCCTCGGGGGCAGCACGGGCACGGACCCGCAGCTCCTGCCCGGTGTGCGGACCGAGCTGGGGCGGCTGAGCTGGCCCACCGAGGTGGTCAGCAGCACGGTCGGTGATCTCGGCACCGTGGTGGGCGCCGCCCGGCTCGCGGTCGCCAGAGGAGTCCAAACCGTGACCGATGGTGCGGGGGCGAAGGATTGACGGCCTCCGACTTGGTCTGCCAATGTCCGGACAAGCGCTTTCTAAGTCGGCCGGGACGCCGACTTGGGGTGAGCTTCCCAGCCCGTACACGACGTACGGCAACCGCACGAGGGCGTGCCAGTGCGGTGACGGCCAGGACGGCCGGGGATCTCGCCCCGTGTGGATGACGCGGCCGGGCGAGGCCGTGCCCCCGGAAAGTGACCTTTCCTGCAAAATGCACCCGTGCCGCATAGGTCGGCGCCGTGCTCCGTCTCCTACGACGAAAAAGGGATCGAAGATGACCACTGTGGGTGTGCGGCGCTCCAGCCGACTCGGCCGCGGCGGCATGCGCCGCCTGGTTCCCCTCGCTGCCGTCGCTGTGTCAGGTGCCCTGCTGCTCTCGGCCTGCGGGTCGGGGTCCGGCTCGGGCGGTAACGCGAAGTCGCTGACGTTCTGGATCTCCACGGTTCCGGGGCAGGACGCGGGCTGGAAGAAGCTGGTCGCGCAGTACAAGAAGGAAACCGGCGTCAACGTCAAGCTCGTCAACATCCCCTACGACGGGTACCCGACGAAGCTGCACAACGCCGCGCAGGCGAACTCGCTGCCCGACGTGGCGGACGTGCCCGCGCTGGACCCGATCTGGTCGAGCAAGCTGGTCGACCTCAAGTCCATCGCCAACAACAAGAGCTACAACATCAACTCCAACTTCCTGGCGAAGGACTCGTCCGGGAAGGTGCTGGCCATTCCGTCGGACGTCACCGCGTCCGGCCTGTTCATCAACAAGTCGCTGTTCGAGAAGGCCGGCGTCGCCGTTCCCGCCTCGCCCGCGAAGACCTGGACCTGGGACGAGTTCATCGCGGCGGCCAACAAGGTCCGCGAGAAGACCGGCGCCAAGTACTCCCTGACCTTCGACCAGTCGCCGTCCCGGCTGCGCGCCATGGTGTACGAGATGGGCGGCAAGTACGTCCACGCGGACTCCTCCGGCAAGTTCTCGGCGGACGCCGCGACCAAGAAGGCCGTGGAGTACTTCGTCGGCCTGAACGACGACAAGGTCATGCCGAAGTCGGTGTGGACCAGCGGCGCCGACCCGTCGGCCATGTTCCAGAGCGGTGACGTCGTCGCCTACTGGTCCGGTGTGTGGCAGGTGCCCGCCTTCGCGGACAGCATCAAGAAGTTCGAGTGGGCGAGCGTCCCGACCCCCGCCCAGCCGGTGCAGGCCAGCGACGTCAACAGCGGCGGCATGATGGTCGGCTTCAACAACAACGGCGCCGCGGCCACCGCCGCGACGAAGTTCATGTCCTGGGTGTACGAGCCGAAGAACTACACCGAGCTGGTCGAGAGCTCCGGGTTCCTCCCGGTCGAGAGCGGTCTGACTCCGAAGTACCCCTTCAAGTCCGCGGCGGCGCAGGCGGCGTTCAAGCTCTACAACGAGGAGATCCCGCTCTACGCGCCGATCTCGGGCTACTTCAACAGCGCGCAGACGAACTGGGTGCTGAAGGGCAAGAGCCTCACCACCGACCCGACCAAGACGGAGCTCGGCAAGGCGATCAACGGCCAGCAGTCGGCCGACAAGGCCCTGCAGAACATCGTGGACGGCTACAACACGGCGGTCGGCGGCTGATCGTGGGCCACAGGGCCGGGCGGCGGGATCCAGACACCGCCGCCCGCCTTGGTCGCCCCGTGATGCCGGGCTCATGACGTGAGCCCACAGCGATCCATTCCACCAGCACGGAAGTCAGGAAGATGACAAATAGCGCCGCGGACGTGTCCGTGAGGCCGCCCAGGAAACGACGTAGCTCCTACACACTCGCGCCGCTCGTCCTCATCGCGGCCAATGTCGTGCTCTTCGCGCTGTTCTTCGTGTGGCCGGCGGTGATCGGGCTCGTCTACTCGTTCACGAACTACACCGGTGTGGGGGCGTTCCAGTTCATCGGACTGGACAACTACCAGAACCTGTTCGGGGACTCCACCTTCTACGACGCGCTGTTCCGGACGCTGCTGTACGCCGTGCTCGTCGTGCCGCTGAACTTCGTGCTCTCGCTGTTCATCGCCAACCTCGTGGTGAGCAAGCAGGCCAAGGGCGCGTCGGTCGCGCGTGTCGTCTTCTTCATCCCGTGGCTCATCTCGCCCATCGTCGTGGGTGTCCTGTGGCGGTGGCTGTTCGGTGAGAACTTCGGACTGATCAACTACGTCATCGAGAAGCTCGGCGGGCACGCGATCGCGTGGCAGTCGAACGCGGACCTGTCGCTGGGCGTCGTGGTGATGGCCGGTGCCTGGTGGGGAACGGCCTTCTCGATGCTGCTGTTCATCGCGGCGATCAAGAACGTGCCGGTGTCGTACTACGAGGCGGCCTCGCTCGACGGAGCCGGCCCCTGGCGCCAGTTCAGGAGTATCACGCTGCCGAGCATCGCGCCCACCTCGTTCATCGTGATCCTGCTCAACACGATCAACGCGATGAAGGAATATCCGCTGTTCGTCTCCCTGAACAACGGTGGACCGGGCACGTCGAACAACCTGCTCGTCCAGTACATCTACGAGACCGGCTTCAACCGGGGCCAGATCGGCTACGCGAGCGCCGCGTCCTTCGTGCTCATGCTCATCCTGATGGCCGTCGCGATCATCCAGCTGATCGTCAACCGGCGGGTGGAGAACCGATGACAACCACAGACACGCCGCGTCCGGTCGACACCGGTTCCGCCCGGACCCTCTCCAAGAGGCGGCGGCGCAACGGGCGCGACGGCGGCCTTCGCAGCGCGGTACCCGCGACGACACTGCTGTGGATCCTGGCGGCCCTCTACGGGCTGCCGGTCGCGTGGTTCGTCCTCAGCTCCTTCAAGCCGGCGGGCGACCTCTTCTCCCTCCCGCTGACGGTGCTTCCGCACAACCCCACCGTCTCGGGTTACAAGGCGGCGTGGGAGAGCGCCAACTTCTCCCAGTACTTCATCAACACGGCCCTCGTGTGCGTGATCACGACGATCCTCACGGTGGGGGTCAGCTGCTGCACCGGGTACGCGCTGGCCAAGTACAACAACCGGTGGCTGAAGTTCTTCTTCCTCTGCATCCTGGCCACCACGATGCTGCCGTCCGAGGTCATGCTCGCCCCCGAGTTCCTGGTGGTCCGCGACCTCGGCCTCTACAACTCGTTCGCCGGCATCATCCTCCCGGCCGTGCTCACCGCGACCGGCTGCTTCATGTTCCGCCAGTTCTTCCTGACGGTCCCCGACGAACTCGTCGAGGCCGCGCGCATCGACGGCGCCCGTGAGCTGTCGATCTTCCTGCGGATCATGGTGCCGATCTCCCGGCCCATCATGCTGACGCTGGCGATCCTGTCCTTCCAGTGGCGCTGGAACGACTACATCTGGCCGCTGCTGATGCTGAACGACCCGAACAAGTTCACCGTGCAGATCGGCATCCAGAGCCTCGTCGGCGCGCAGAACATCAACTGGTCGGTGCTGCTGGGCGGTTCGGTCATCTCCATGATCCCGCTGATCATCATCTTCCTGGTGTTCCAGCGCTACGTCATGAGCGCCGACATCAACGCCGGACTGAAGGACTGACCTTGCACACCCCGCTCGACCACGAGTTCGTCCGCGCGGCGGCCCGCGCCGCCGACCGGTCGGCCGCCCCGCTGGCGGCCGGCCCCGACGAGGAACCCGCCGGTGTGGCGCACCGTGGTCTGGCGCGCCGGGTCAAGACCCTGATCGCGGCCTACCGTTCCCCGGACTCGGCGCTGCACGGCAGCGGGCAGGCCGTCGCCGCCGCGACGACCCACCTCCGCGCCCTGCGGGCCACGCAGACCGGCACCGGCCTCTTCGCCGGCGGCGACAACGTGCAGTCACCGCCGGACTCCGCGTTCACGGTGAACGACGTGTGCGACGCGCACGTCCTCGCCGCGGGCGCGGGTCCGGAACTGAGCGAGGTCACGGCCGCGCTCGCCGGCATCGCGGGCGCCGCCACCCCCGGTCTCCTGACCGGCGGGGTGCACACCCCGAACCACCGCTGGGAACTGAGTTCGGCGCTGGCCCGGCTGCACCGCTCGTTCCCTGACGACCGGCTGCTCGCCCGCGTCGAGGAGTGGCTCGCCGAGGGCGTCGACATCGACGCGGAGGGTCTGTACTCGGAGCGCAGTGCCGTCTACGCGTCCCACGTGTCCAACCCCTCGCTCCTGCTCCTGGCCGACGTCCTCGACCGCCCCGACCTGCGGGACGCCGTCGAACGCAACCTCACCGCGAGCCTTGACCTCATCCGGCCGGACGGCACGGTGGAGACCGTCCACTCGCGACGGCAGGACCAGAACCACCCGTTCCCGCTGGCGCCCTACCTGGCGCACTACCGGCTCCTCGCGATCCGCACCGGCCGCGGCGACCTCAGCCGAGCGGCGCACCGGGCGGCAGCCGGCGGCATCGACGACCCGGACCTCCTAGCAGAGTCCATCCTCACCCCCGACCTCTGCCGCGAGCTGCCGAGCCCGACGCCGGAACTCCTTTCCCGCGACCGGTACTTCACCACGGCACGCCTCGCGTCCCGCACCTCCACCACCGCGCACAGCGTCCTTTACGGCGGCTCGGACGTGCCAGCGTTCCGGCGCATCCGCTCGGGCCTCGCCTGCAACCCCACCTTCCTGCGCCTGTTCGCCGGCGACGCCGTCCTCGACGCCGTCCGCCTCGCGCAGGGATTCTTCGACCTGGGCCCGTTCCGCGCCGCCCACATGGAGCAGCTCGCCGACAACCGGTACCGGCTCACCGAAACCCTCTCGGCCGCCTACTACCAACCGCTCCCGCCGGACCTACGACAGCCCGACGGCGCGTACTACCTGGCGGACGAGGGACGCTTCTCCGCCGCGATGGCCTTCCCGGACCGGCCCCAGGACGAGGTCTCCCGGACGACCCGCATCGACGTGGAACTGCGCGAGGACGGCGCCGACCTGCGCATTGACATCAGCGGCCCACGGGTGCCCTGGGCCCTCGAACTGACCTTCCGTCCAGGGGGAGTTGCCGAAGGCGCCGAACCGCTCGACGACGGCCGCTGGTGCCTGACGACCGGCCCGCTGACCTACCGCGTCGGCGACGACGAGATCCGCGTCGAGGCCACCGTCGAGGCGGGCGAACCCCTCGCCGGACCCGACCGGAGCGACGTACTACGGTACGACCCGGGACAGGACTACACCGTGGCCGGCGGCACCGACGCGACGACCGGGAACCGCGTCTACCTCGGTGGAAACGGCCCCCAGACACTGCGCGTCGCACTGCGCGCCGTCCGCCCCGCACCCGCCCGCTGACTCCGACGACCCACGCCATGGCCACCTCAGGCATGAAGGGCTGATCCACCGCGATGCAACTCCCTCACCAGCGCGGCCCGTTGCACGACCTCCCCGACACCCCGGAGGCCTACGACGCGGTCCTCGCCGACGTCGTCGAGCAGGCCCTGCGCCGCATCACGCCGGAGGGCAACCTCGAACACCCCGACTGCTACGACGACATCGGGGACACCTCGCTCGGCATGACGTCCCTGCTGGCCTTCGCCTGGCAGCGAGGCAAGGACCCGCGACTGCCGGAGGCCGTACGGCGCAGCCTCGCCTTCCACCTCCGCGAGCGCGTCTACACCGAGGACAACCCCGGCTACCCGAACCTCCGGGTCCGCAACTCCGGTCTCCCGTACGCCCGTTACGTCCTGGAAGCGGGCGCGCACCCCATCGGCGACTGGCCGAGCACGGCGTGGGCGCTGCTCCAGGCGGTCAACCTCCTCGACGCGACGGACGGCCTCGTCGACGACGAACAGCGCACCGCCCTGGTCGAGTTGGCGCACGGCTACTGGCGCTGGCTCACCGAGGCGACCTTCTTCAACCCGCAGGAGGCCGGCAACCAGGCCATCGGCTGTGTCGTCGGCGGCCTGATGCTGGCCCGCCATCTCCCTCCGGAAGAAGGCGAGTTGGTCCGCGCGCGTGCCCTCCGTGTGTACGGCGACGAGATCCGCGCCCACCGCGTGAGTGACCGTGGCGCCCTCCTCCCGCCCGAGCACGGCGGCGCGTACGACAACAACTACGGCCCGATCTCCCTGTCGTTCCTCGCCAAGGCCCACATCGAGAGCGGCGAGGACGTCTTCGCCGAGGACGGGGAGGCGCTGGCCCGCTACATCGACGCCCGCCTCACCGGCGGCGGCTTCGACAACGGCGGCCCGCGCTACAGCGAACAGCACTCCGGCTTCGAATCGGTCCTTGGCCTGCGCTACTTCGGCAGCCGCATCGGCTCCGACATCGGCCGCTACCGGGGAGACACCCGCTGGGGTCGGCACGCGGTCAAGCCGGACGGGGGAGTGGACGGGCACTTCGCGTGGATGCTGGTCTGGCAGATCCAGGACAGCACGCGCTGGCACCGCACACCGTCCACGACCGCCGCCCGGCACCAACTCCGGTCGGGAATCGTCTCGGTGGCCTTCGACAGCGAGATGACCCCGTCACTCGTCGAGGCGGACGGCACCTACTACCTGCCCGCGGCCGTGAACCGGCAGCACGGCTTCGGCCCCGTGCTCGACGGCTTCCTGCTGTGCCGCCCGATGGGCGAGGTGCGGGTCCGTGACGTCCAAGTCGACGGCCTGACCGCCAAGTTGGTCACCAAGCCGGTCGTCGGCCGCGACCACGTCCTGCGGCACATCCGCTCCCTGTACGTCACCGACGGCACGCGGCTCTGGATGACGGTGGCCCTCGAACGCCTCGACGGAGCACCGTACTTGCTGGCCGGGCTGCCCTACGCGGCGGACGACGGAGACCGGGTGCGCAGGACGGCGGAGGGCGATGTCACCTCCGCGGGCGCCCTGCGCCTCACGCACCCGACCGGCCTGGGCGCCGACCACTTCGACGCCCGCTCCGAACTCACCCAGCAGGAGGCGGCGTTCGCCCTCGCCGCCGACCCGCGCGGCTACGGCAACCCCGACGAGGGCTGGCTTCACCTGGTCAGCTCGACAGCGCTGGAGGCCGACCCGGCGCCGGGCGCGCCGGAGAACCTGCACGTGTTCGCCGTGCGGTACGGGCCCGGGGCAGGGGAGTTCACGCCCGCCTTCGAGACCGGCGAGGACGGCCTGACCCTGACCGTCCGCACGGAGGCCTTCACCGCGGTGATCGGCGACCCTGCGGGCGATGCCGACGCCGAGCCCGAGCTCACCCTGCGAGCCTGAGGGCGCCCTCAACTGCCTGCCTGCGCCGCCGAGTTCCGCTCCGGCGCGGGCAGTGCACCGACCGGCACGACCAGGTCGGCCCGGTCCCGGGTCGTCGCCACCAGGTCGGCGTTGCGCTGATCGCTGCCCGACACCCAGGCCACCGCCGTGTCGTGGTCCTTGCCGAACTCCTCGTGCCGGGCGACGAGTCGGCGGACACGCTCGTCCTCGTCGGCCTCGCAGAACCACACCTCGTCCAGGCAGGGCCGTACCCGCGCCCATGAACCCGCCTCCAGCAGAAGGTAGTTCCCCTCTGTCACCACCAGCCGGGCGGTGGGCAGCACCGGGATCGCGCCGGCGATCGGCTGCTCCAGCACGCGCTCGAAGCCCGGCGCGTACACCACTTCGTCGGTCTCCTCGTGGAGCCTCCGCAGGAGTGCCGCGTAACCGGCCGCGTCGAAGGTGTCGGGCGCGCCCTTGCGGGCGCGGCGGCCGAGGCGGTCCAGTTCGACGTCGGCGAGGTGGAAGCCGTCCATGGGGACGTGCGCGACCCAGGGTTCCGCGCCGCTCCCGTTCAGAGTCCGCACCAGGTGCTCGGCGAGGGTCGTCTTGCCCGCGCCGGGGCTGCCGGTGATCCCGAGGACGGCACGTCGCCCCGGGATGGCGAGAGCGGTGGCACGGGTGAGGAGATCGTCGAAAGTCAGCGGCACACGGAGAGTGTGCCATCCGTCTCGGTTGCCCGGCCGGGGCGATGATGTGCGGAAGATCGGGGAGTCGACCCGGTGGAGAGACCATGGAGTGGGGGACAGGAACAGGAGCCGTCCATGACCGACGACGCGACACAGATCCGCACCCTCATCACCGGCTGGGCCGAGGCCGTCCACCGCGGCGACCTTGACCGCGTCATGGCGGACCACACCGAGGACCTCGTCATGTACGACGTCCCGCCGCCCCACGCCGGTATCCACGGCTTGGCCGCCTACCGCGCCACTTGGCCACCGTTCTTCGACTGGCAGGCCCAGGGCGCCCGCTTCGACATCGACTCCCTCGACATCACGGCCGGCACGGACGTCGCCTACGCCCATGCCCTGCTCCGGTGCGGCACCCCCGAGGAGTTCGCCGAACACCCCACGCTGCGCCTGCGGCTCACCTTCGGCCTGCGCAAGGAGCGGGGCCGGTGGCTGGTCGCGCATGAGCACCACTCGTTCCCGCACGACTGATGGGGCAAGGGCGTTCAGGTCGCCTTGGCGATCAGCTCGTCGGCGACCCAGTGCGCGACGTCGGCGGGGTAGGGCGCGGGGAGTCCGAGCACGATGTGCGGGAAGCCCGCGTCGAGTGCCTCGCGGATCGCGGCCCGGGTGGCCTCGGGGCGGTCGTAGGAGACGGCGAGGTGGATGGAGCGGGTGATCGTGGCGGGGTCGCGGCCGATCTCGGCGCAGTAGCGGTCGAGGAGTGCGCTGCGGTCGACGGCGTCCTCGATGTCGCCGCCGGGGATGTTCCACAGGTCGGCGTGCTCGGCGACCACACGCAGGGTCGCGGCCGCGCGTCCGCCGATGAGGATCGGCGGGTGGGGGTGCTGGACGGGCTTGGGGTTGCCGAACGCGCCGGTGAGGTCGTGGTGGGCGCCGTGGAAGTCGAACGGTTTCTCCTCGGTCCACAGCCGCCGGATCACCGTGCAGGCCTCGGCGAGGCTCGCCACGGCGTGCGCGGAGTCGTGGAAGGGGAGGCCGTGCGCCTCGTACTCCCGCCTGGCCAGAGGATGGTCGGGGCGGGAGCCGACGCCGATGCCGAAGTCCAGCCGTCCGCCGGAGACGATGTCGACGGTCGTGGCGATCTTCGCCAGCATCGCGGGCGGCCTGATGCGATTGCTCGTCACCATCACGCCGAGCCGCAGGCGCCGGGTCTGCGCGGCGAGGGCCGAGAGCATGGTCCAGCCCTCGAAGGCCGGGCCGTCCGGGTCGCCGCCGATCGGCATGAGGTGGTCGAACAGCCAGGCGTGCTCGATCTCCGGGACGGTGTCGGCCTCCCGCCAGACACGGAGGAGGTCGTCGTAGCCGACCTGCATGGGGGCGGTCATGATTCCGAAGCTGGGGCGGGGGGTGTGGGGCATGGTGGCGTCCGTTCCTCGACAAGGTGCGATGGCAGGCGTGGCTTGGTCGTCCGGCCTCTGCTCTGGCATCATGGGCAAGCGGAACCTTGTTCCGGAAACGATACGGAACAAGGTTCCGGTTTGGCAAGTCGCGAAGGTGGAGGAGTTGCGCGGTGACTGAGAACAGTGCGGACGCGGGACGCGCGACCCGGCCCGGGAAGGCGGACGGCCAGTCCAAGCGGGCCGACGCCCGGCGCAACAAGGAGACCCTCCTCGACGCCGCCGCCAAGGTCTTCGTCGCGTCCGGGGTCGACGCTCCCGTGCGTGACATCGCGCGCGAGGCCGGCGTCGGACTCGGCACGATCTACCGGCACTTCCCGACCCGGGCGGATCTCGTCATCGCCGTCTACCGGTACCAGGTCGAGGCCTGCGCGGAAGCCGGTCCGGCGCTGCTGGCGAGCAGTGCCACGCCGTACGCCGCGCTTCGGGAGTGGATCAATCTCTTCGTCGACTTTCTGGTCACCAAGCACGGGCTCGCCGCGGTGCTGCGGTCCGACACCGCCGGTTTCGAGGCGCTGCACGGCTACTTCCTGGACCGTCTGCTGCCGGTGTGTGCCGAGCTGTTCGATGCGGCGGTCGCCGCCGGTGAGGTCCGGTCGGACCTGACTTCCTACGAGATCATGCGCGGCGTCGGCAACCTCTGTGTCGGCGCGGAGGGCGACGAGCGCTACGACGCGCTCCGCCTCGTCGACGTCCTCATCGCGGGCCTGCGTCTGCCGAACTGACGGAGTCGCCGCTCTCGTTCATGAACGGGTGGCCGGGGTGTCATCTCCCGGTCATCCGGCACTGAGACGTTCCCTCTGACGGAAAAGTTGGCTATACAACTTGAAGAGGGAGTGATGGCGATGTCACTGTCAGTAGAAGATCTGCCGCTCACCTGGCTGCGGGACAACTGTCCCTGCCCCCGCTGCCGCGACCCCCGCAACGGGCAGAAGCTGTTCCAGATCACCGAACTGCCCACCGGCCTCGCGCTGGACGCCGTACGACGGACCGCCGACGGTGTCGAGGTCGACTGGGCGCCGGACGGGCACCGTTCCGCGTACTCCGCGCAGTGGCTGACCGTCAACCGGCCCCACGGCGGGGACGGTTCAGGGGACCGGCGTGGCGAGAACAGCAAGACTCTGTGGGCCGCCGCCGACCTGAACGGCCGTCTCCCCGAGGCGAGTTGGGCGGAGTATCTGGGTGACCCGGCGGTCAAGGCGCGGGTACTGGAGTCGGTCCTCGGGCTCGGGTTCGCGCTGTTGCGTGACGTACCTTGCCGCGAGGGGCAGGTGCTGGAGGTCGCGGAGACCTTCGGATACGTCCGCGAGACCAACTACGGGCGGCTCTTCGACGTACGGGTCGAACCGGACCCCAACAACCTCGCCTTCACCGGCGCCCGGATCACCCCGCACACCGACAACCCGTACCGCGACCCGGTGCCCACACTCCAACTCCTGCACTGCCTGACCAACGCGGCGGTCGGCGGTGACTCCGGGCTGGTCGACGGGTTCAAGGCCGCCGCGCTGCTGCGGGCCGAGGACGCGGAGGCGTTCGCCGTGCTGACGCGCACCCCCGTGCCGTTCCAATTCAGCGATGCGCGGACCGAGTTGTCCGCAGACCGGCCGCTGATCGACGTGGACGGCCGGGGCCGGATCCGCGAGGTGCGCTTCAACAACCGTTCCATCGGCACCCTGTTGCTGCCCGCCGACGAACTGGAGGCCTTCTACCGGGCCTACCGCACCTTCGCCGAGATCACCCTCCGCCCCGAACTCCAGCTGGAATTCCGGCTGTTGCCCGGCGACTGCCTGATCTTCGACAATGTACGGCTGCTGCACGCGCGAACGGCCTTCGAGGAGAGCGGCGCCCGTCACCTCCAGGGGGCCTACGCCGACATCGACGCGCTCGCCGGCACCCTGGCCGTACTGCGTCGCGAACGGGCCGTAGCCGCAAGGGAGTTCGTGGACGAGTTGGCCGGACTCTTCGCCGGCGAGGGTGCGAGCGCCTACCTGGGGGAGGAGGTCACGATGGCGCAGCACATGCTCCAGGCGGCGGCGCGTGCCGAAGAGGCGGGTGCGCCCGACGCGTTGATCGCCGCCGCGCTGCTGCACGACCTCGGGCACTTCCACGGGCCGGTCAGCGGCGAGGAGTTGATGGAGGGCACCGACAACCGGCACAGCCACACCGGGGCGGACCGGCTGGCCGAGTGGTTCGGTCCCGAGGTCACCGAGCCGATCCGGCTGCACGTGGCGGCCAAGCGGTATCTGTGCGCGGTCGAGCCGGGTTACTTCGGCCGACTCTCCCAGGCGTCGGTGTACACGCTGGAGGTACAGGGTGGTCCGATGTCTCCGGCCGAGGTCGCCGCGTACGAGGCGAATCCCTACGCGGCGGACGGGGTCGCGGTGCGCCGCTGGGACGACGAGGGAAAGGACCCCGAGGCGCCGACCCCGCACTTCGCGCACTTCCGGCCGCTGCTCACGGCCTTGCTGCGCAAGGACTGAGGGGACTGGCAGAAGGACTGAGTCAGGCGTCGTCGGCCGGGCGGCGGGCCAGCGAACCGGAGGCGGCCGAGCTGTGGACGGTGAAGGCCACGGTCTCCGGGAGGTAGCGGTCCTCGGACCATTCGACCGGGGTGCCCGCCGGATCCGTACTGCACCGGCGTTCGCGCAACAGCGGGTCGCCGGGCCCGCAGCCGAGCAGCCGCGCGTCCTCCTCGTCGGCCCGGCACAGGTCGATGGTGTGCTGGGCGTCCGCGATCAGCACCCCCGACTCCTCCAGGGCCACGGTGTGCGACACGGTGTCCGGCGGCAGCTCCGCGATCAACTCGCCCACGGCGGACGGGTATACGGTCCGCTCGATCATCACCGGCCGCCCGGAGAGCGTGCGCAGCCGTCGTACCTCGTAGACCTCCGCCCCTGCGGGCAGGCGTAGTTGGTCCCGCTCGGTCGTGTCGGCGGGGCGGGTCTCCACGGTGACGGTCCGGGCGCCGGGCTCCTCGCCCGTGGAGCGGGCCCAGCGGGTGAAGCTGAGGAGTTCGCCGAAGCTTTGCGGGCGGGGCGAGCCGATCACGACCCGGCGGGTGCCGCGCCGGGAGGCGATCAGGCCCTCGGTGCGCAGGAGGGCCATCGCCTGGCGGACCGTGCCACGGGAGACGCCGTACCGCTCGGCGAGTTCGCCCTCGGCGGGCAGCCGGCCGCCGGAGCCGTAGCGGCCCTCGCCGATCTCGCGGCCGAGGTCGGCCGCGACCTTCCGGTACATCGCCGGGGGTTTTCCCGTGCCGGCCGGGCCGTCCGTCACCGCGCGCCTCTCCTCAGGTCCCGAGGCTGTCAGTCGTTGTCGGCGTTCTTCTTGTTCTTGATCCGCTCGGCTTCCTTGCGGACCTCGGCCTGCGTGGCGCGCTCCTTCTCCAGCCACTCGGGGCCGTCCTTCTTGAGCGCCTCGATCTGCTCCGTGGTGAGGGGCTCGGTGACCCCGCCGCGGGCGAGACCGGCGATGGAGACGCCGAGCCTGGCCGCGACGACCGGACGCGGGTGCGGGCCGTTGGCGCGCAGCTCGCGCAGCCACTCGGGCGGGTTGGCCTGCAGCTCGTTCAGCTCGGCGCGGGAGACCTCGGCCTTCTGGAACTCGGCGGGGGTGGCCTCTAGGTACACACCCAGCTTCTTCGCCGCCGTGGCGGGCTTCATGGTCTGGGTGGTCTGGTGCGACTTCATACCGTCAAGAGTATCGACCGCGTTCGAGACCTCCGACCACGCCGGGTAACCTTGCGGGGTGACAGGCTCGGAAGCATCCCCCACATTTCGGCTCGCGTACGTCCCCGGGGTGACGCCCGCCAAGTGGGTGCGGATCTGGAACGAGCGCCTGCCCGACGTCCCCCTCGTCCTCGTACCGGTGGCAGCCGTCGAGGCATCCGATGTGCTGCGGCGCGGCGAGGCCGACGCCGGACTCGTACGACTGCCGGTCGACCGTACGTTCCTCAGCGCGATCCCCCTCTACACCGAGGCGACCGTGGTCGTGGCCCCCAAGGACCACGTCGTGACGGCGGCCGAAGAGGTGTCCCTCGACGAACTCGCCGACGAGGTGGTCCTGCACCCCCTCGACGACGTCCTCGACTGGGAACAGCCGCCCGGGGAGCCCGCGTTCGAGCGTCCCGCGACCACCGAGGACGCTGTCGAACACGTGGCGTCGGGCATTGGCATCCTCTACGTCCCCCAGTCCCTGGCCCGGCTGCACCACCGCAAGGACCTCACCTACCGGACCGTCGTCGACGCCCCGCAGTCGGACGTCGCCCTGTCCTGGCCCGAGGACGCGACCACCGAACTGGTCGAGGACTTCATCGGCATCGTGCGCGGCCGTACGGTCAACAGCACGCGAGGCCGTACGCCGACGCCCCCGCAACCGAAGACGAAGGCGAAGCGCGCCGAGACCCCCGCGCGCCGCAAGCCCGCCGCCGGAAAGTCGACCGGTGGCAGGACCGGAAACACCGGCAAGAACGCTCGCGGCTCCTCGGGCGGCGCCAAGGGAACCAAGCGCGGCAAGCCCCGAGGTCGTTGACGGCCGACGCGGTCCCTTCAGGCTGAGATCGCTGCCGTAGAACCCCGCACCGCAGGACGCGGCGTCGGCACGATCTCGCGGCGGGCGGCCGTCCGCCCCTCGCCGAGCCGCGTCATCCCGCACCGCCGGTCAGCAGATCGCGCAGGGCGCTCTCCTCCTCGGGGCTCAGACCGCTCACGAACTGCTGGAGCGCGCCGATCGGATCCGGCCCCCGGTCCAGGGCCTCGTGCATCGCTGCGGCGGTCGACTCGGCCGCGTTCTTCGCCGGCCGGTAGGAACCGCGCCGCCCGTCCGCGTCCCGCAGGACGAGCCCCTTGTCGTAGAGCCGCTTGAGGATCGTGTGCACGGTGTTGTAGGCGAGCGGGCCGTCGATCCGGGCATGGATCTCGGCCGGGGTCAGCGGCCGGTCGGTCGCCCACAACGAGGCGAGGACCTCGCTCTCCAGCTCACCGGCGCTGCGCCGCTCCGCCCGGACGCGCGGGTCTCTGCCAGCCATGGCGTTCACCTTACAGCGTGTAGGGCGGGGCTTGCCTAGCGTCGGCGCTCTGACCTGGGTCTTCTGCCTGGGCGGGGTCGATCGATGCGCTGGGGGTTTCCGTCCGGCGCCGGGGCGGCGAAAAGGTTGGTGCGCGGGACCGACGGAACCGGGTAACGTCCTTGGCATGTTCTTCCAGACGCCGATTTACGAGTGAGAGCGTGATGGGCCTCTGCTGACGTCTTTCGACGTCGCCGCCCGTCCCCCACCGATGAATCCGTAGATCACTCCACTTCACCACCGGGAGAACCCGTGACCGTGAGCAAGAACATCAACAACCCCGTGGGCATGGGCGGCGGCCAGCGCAAGAAGCAGTCCCGCGCCGAACGCCAGAACCACGGTCCGCACCGCAACCTCGACCGCCAGGGCGCGGCCGACCAGAAGGCGGAGCTGGTGCGCAAGATGCGCGAGAAGGCACGCGCGGCTGAGGACGCCGGGCAGACGGGCGACGGCACCGCGCAGAGCTGACGCACCGCCGCCGCGGGGCGGCACCGCACGAGGCAAGGCCCGGACCGCGACGAGCGGTCCGGGCCTTGCTGCCTCTGTTCGGGCATGTGCTGAGAACGCCGGTGACTGCGGTTCGCTCGGGTGCCCCTTCTGTTTCGGGGATGCCTACCTGAGCGTGCGGAGTTTCGGCAGCGGAGCCGCGTACGTCCCGCTCTTGCTGGTGGTGAGGCGGCGGTGGGCCAGGGACTCGACCAGGGCGACCGCGCAGCTGACGCCGTCGACCACCGGGATGCCGAGCCGGTCGGTCATGCGGGTGTCGAGGCCGGTCATGCCGGCGCAGCCGAGGCAGATGACCTCCGCGCCGGCGGCCATCGCCTGGCGGGACGCGTCGATGAACGCCTGTTCCGTGGTGGCCGGGTCGAGTTCGAGGTCCAGTACGCCCAGGCCGGTGGCGAAGACACCGGCGCAGCGGTCGAGGAGTCCGGCGGTGCGCAGGCTGTCCTCGATCTGGCCCGCTGCCCGGGCGAGTGTGGTGACGACGGCGAAGCGGCGGCCCAGGACGAGGGAGTAGAGGGCGGCTGCCTCCGTGATGTCGACCACGGGGACGTCGAGGAGTTCGCGTGCGCCCTCGCGGCCGTGTTCGCCGAAGCCCGCCATGACGACCCCGTCGACCGGCTGGTCGAGGTTCTGGAGCAGGTCCAGGACCGAGGCCGCGCTGAGGAAGCTGTCGAACCATCCCTCCGCGGAGGCCACGCCCCAGGTCGGGGTGAGGGGCAGGATGTGCGTGCCGGGCAGGGCGACGGCACGCGCCCCGGCGGCGATGGTCTCGGTCATGGTGGTGCTGGTGTTGCAGTTCACCACGGCGATCACGGTCATCGTGCCGCCCCCGCTCCCGCTGTGCGGCGTAGGCCCGAAGTGCCGTACGCCGTGCGGGTGTTGATGCCGATTCCGGCGGTGCGGGCACGGTCCACGGCCAGTGCCGCGTAGGCGAGGTCCTGGAGGGCGATGCCGACCGAGTTGAACAGGGTCACCTGCTGCGGATCGGTGCGGCCCGGGGTCAACTCGGCCAGGACCGCGCCGAGTTCGCGGGTGAAGGTCTCCCTCGTCGTGGCGTCTTCCGCGATCGAGAGCACGGCTTCTCCGGACTTGAGGAGTTGGGTGGCGGTGCTGTCCACGACGACCGTCGCGCGGGCCATGCCCGCCGCGTCGATCTCTCGGTGGTCGGGGCGTGGCGGGGCGCCGACCGCGTTGATGTGCTGGCCGGGGCGGAACCACTCTCCGTGGACGACTGGGAGGCGGGCGGGGGTGAGGGTGCAGACGATGTCCGCCGCCTTGACCACTCGCCGCGGATCAGGTTCCTCGACGACCTCGACGACGTCGCCCACCGCGTCGTGGAAGGCGCACAGGGTCGCGGCGGAACGGGACCAGACGTGCACGGTGTCGAGGGCGCGGACCTCCCGCAGCGCGTGCACGTGCTCGATCGCCAGCCGCCCCGCGCCGACCAGGCCCAGCACGCGGGCGTCCGGGCGGGCGAGGGCGTCGGTGGCCACGGCACTTGCCGCCGCCGTGCGCGTCCGGGTGCCTACCTCGCCGTCCAGTACGGCGAGGCACTCTCCCGTGCGTGCGTCCAGGAGCAGGACCGTGGAGCGCTGGGTGGGCAGGCCGGCGGCGCGGTTGTCGGGTGCGTCGGACATGACCTTGACCGCCGAGAGGCCCAGCCGGTGGGAGGTCGCGGTCATCGGGAGGAACTGGGTGGTGCCGGTGCCGGGGAAGGCCGCGGGGGCGGGCTGTTCGGCCCGGCCCTCGGCGAGGTCGATGAGTGCGGTGCGTACGGCGGCGATGACCTCGGCGCGGCTGACCAGCCCGGTGAGGTCGGCGGGGCCGAGCAGCAGCGTCATCGGTAGTCCGCCATGAAGCTGTCGTCGGCGAGGGAGTCGTAGGAAGGCGCGGTGCGTACCAGGCCGCCCTCCGCCAAGATGCGCATCCAGCGGTCGCTGGCGCTCTCGTCGATGGCCACGGTGTCCCATACGGCGCTCTCCGCCATCTGGCGCTGTGCCTCGCGCAGGATGCCCTGGTCCTTCTCGGGCCAGCGGCGCTTGAGGACGGCGTCGACGGTGTTCGGGTCGACGGTCGGCAGCAGCCGCATCGCGGTGTCGATGCCGGTGACGAACTGGGTGATGCGGTCGCGGAGTTCGGCCACGCGCTCGGTGCGGCAGTAGTAGACGCTGTTGGGCATGATGCCGCCGTCGTCGAGGTGCCGGAAGACGATCCGGGCGGCGCCCGACGCCTCCAACTCGGTGGCGGTGACCAGGTCGGCGATGATGGCGTCGCCGAGTCCGGCGGTGAACAACTCCACGAGCATCGCCGTGGAGAGGTCGCGGACGAAGCGGATGCCGACCGGGTCCACGCCTGCCTCGCGCAGCAGTCCGGCGGTGAACTCGTAGGGGGCGCTGCCGCCCGCGCCGGGAGCCAGGACGACCTTGCCGAGCAGGTCCTCCAGGGAGAAATTGTCGGAGCCGCCGTCCCGTACCGCGATGGCCATCGGGAACTGGTGGTTGAGCTGGCACACGACGCTCAACTCGCGCTCGCTGCCTGCGTACATGGCCGGTACCCACAGGCCGCCGAGCGCTATGTCGGCGCGGCCGGATTCGAGGTCGTCGAGGACGCCGGTCCAGGGGTCGCAGGCGACGGCGGTGACATCGAGGCCCGCGTCGTGGAAGAGGCCTTCCTGGTCGGCGAGGTATTCGGGGAGGTAGTTCAGGCCGTTGGCGGTGGCGGAGATGGTGAGCTTGTCCATGTTGGTGGTCCTCTCTAGGGGGTGAAGGGGTACGGGGTGCGGGTGCCGCTGGTCAGGCGTGGGTCGGGGTGGGGGCCGTCGTCTCGTTGACCTCTTCGAGCGTGCGGCTGCGGGTCTCGGGGGCGAACCGGGAGGCGATGACGAGCGCCGCGTACATCACCGCGACCATCCCGAAGACACCGGCGAAGGAGAACCGGTCCCACAGCGCGACGGCGGCGAAGGGCATGACGGCTCCGGCGATGTTGCCGATGCCGTTGACGATGGAGGTGCCGCTGGCCCGGATCGGGGTCGGGTACAGCTCCGGGGACCACACGGCGAGGGTCGTGTTGGTGAGCATGGTGAAGAACTGGAAGAGCGCGCCCAGGAGGAGGATCGCCGCGGTCTCGTGGGCGAACACCGCGAAGGCGACGGCGGTGAGGCAGCCCAGGCTGCCGGCCACGCCGATGACCGACCGCCTGCCGTAGCGGCCCGCGAGCAGGGCCGAGGCGCAGGCTCCGAGGAGCGAGCCGACGTTCATGATCATCGTGTAGAGCAGGCTGTCGGACAGGGTGTAGCCGCGCTCGGTCAGCAGCGTCGGCATCAGGAAGTTGAGGGTGACCTGGGCGCCGAACGCCATCCAGGACGCGGCGCCGATCGTGACCGTACGGGACAGGACCGAGGGGCCGAAGACCGCCGCCGGTGACGCCTTCACCTGGCGGGCGGGGATGTCCGCCTCGGTCAGTACGGGCGGGACGGACGCCGGTAGGTGTTTCGGGTCGAGCCGGTCGCCGGTCAGGCGGGCCAGGGAGTGGTTGGCGTCGTCGACGCGGCCCTGGGAGAGGAGGAAGCGGGGGGTCTCGGGCAGCCGCCTTCGGTATACCACCACGATCAGGGCGGGCAGGGCGAGGAGCACGAACGTCCAGCGCCACACCAGGTGGTCGCCGCCGAGCGCGGGGGCGAGCGGGCCCAGGAGCAGGAGGAAGAGGCCGTAGGAGAGGAAGTTGCCTACGCCGCCGGAGCCGACGTTGAGGATGGCGACGAGCGTGCCGCGGTGGCGGGTGGCGACCATCTCGCACAGCATCGCGATGCCGATGGTGAACTCGCCGCCCAGGCCGATCCCCACGACCAGCCGACTCGCCAGCAGGGTGGGGTAGTTCATCGCCGCGGCGCTGAGCAGGCCGCCCAGGGTGTAGACGAGGAGATTGACGCTGAGCGAGGTGCGGCGGCCGTAGCGGTCGGCGATCCAGCCGCCCGCGAACCGGCCGATCAGGCCGCCGATCACGGTGAAGCTGTTGATCGCCGTCAGTTCGTTGTTGCCGATGTGCAGGGACGACTTGATGAGGCTGCCCATCGCCCCCACGGAGTTCTGCTCCAGGGTGTCGAAGAACATCCCGGCGAGAATGATCATGAGGACCCAGAACTGGGCCCGGGTGAAGCCGGCTTCGTCCAGGGCCCGCGCGAGGGTGTTGGTCGCCGGGCGCGCCGCCGTCGGCGCGGAGAGCTGCGGGGCGCTCATGCGGCACCTGCCAGGGATGCCGGGGATGCCGGTGCGGTGATCGGGGTCGAGGTCGGGGTCGTGCTGTCCAGGTGACTCGGTTCGGTGCGATCCATGAGGGCCTCCGTCAACCAGTGAGTGCTATTGGTATACCAACGGCGGTCCGGTGGCCACAGGGCTGCGATGTTAACTCGATGTAAGAGGTGGGGGCTTCAGATTCCATCCCGGTTAAAATGCCAGGTGGGGGCGCTAGCTGAGGGATGCGAGTGGCGTGAATGTTGATCAAGGGGCTTGATGGCCCAAGCGGAGCCTCGGCTATCTTGTATGCCATGTCACTTACGGACTCCTCCGGCGCCGATGGCCGTTCCCTGGTCCACAAGGTCTACGAGTACCTGCGCGACGGCATCATCGAAGGCGATCTGCCGCCCGGCACACGGCTGTTGGAGCGCGAGCTGTCCGAGCGCCTCGACGTCTCCCGGATCCCGATCCGCGAGGCCCTGCCGCAGCTCGAGGCGGAAGGGCTGATCACCACGCTGCCCCGGCGGGGATCGATGGTCACCCAGCTGACCCTGCGCGACATCGACGAACTGTTCAGCGTGCGCACGAGCCTCGAAGTGCTCGCCGCCCGGCTCGCCAGCGGGCAGGCCGCCGAGCGCTCCACCGCGCTGCTCTCACCCGCCTTCGCCCGCGCCGAACTCGCCACGGCCGAAGGGCAACAGGCCGAGATCGCCGCCGCCAACGCGGCCTTCCACGAAGCGATCGTGCGGCTCTCGGGCAGCCGCCTGCTCAACTCGATGATGGCGCCCATCAGCGCGCGGGTGCGCTGGCTGTTCCGGCTGACCTCCGACCGCGACCCGGGCATCCTGTGCACCGAACATCGCGAACTGCACGAGGCGATCTGCGCCGGCGACACCGAACTCGCCGCGTCCCTGGCCTTCGTGCACGTGGAGCGGGGGCGGCGGCCGTCCCTGGAGTCGCTGGCCGGGGTGCTGCCGGCCGGTGTCGACCCCGCCGAGGAGGGTGGGCCGGGGTGACCGGTGGTCTGTCACTCGGCCGAGCGGGTAGCCCTGGTTCGTTGCCCGAGCCCTGTGGTCTGCGAGTGGAGACCCGGATCAGGTCTGCTCGGTCACGAACTGCTCCACTTTCAGGTTGGTGAGTGAGTCCATCGCGTCCAACTGCTGTGCCGCTGCGACGAGTTGGTCGTACTCGGTGCGGTGGATGGAGATGCGGAAGTATGCGATCACGTGTGCCAGATCGTCCAGGGCCTCTTCGGTCTCGTCGTTCTCGACCAGATTGACGACCGATGCCAGTGACCTCGCCGGTATCTTCTGGTCGGCGAGGTGTCGTGCGATGCGTCGTGCGATGCTCTCGGCCACCGAACGGGTGAGCGCGGCGGGTGAGTTGGGCGCGTTCATGTGAAGTGAGGTTAGTTCCCGCAGCTTTGAGGACCCGGGAAGCGGGCGTGTTCGCGCCGTGGTGAGCGAGTGCGGGACGAAGCGACCGTCGCGGTCACTCCGCCCCGCACACTTCTCACCGGAGGGGTCAGCTGCCGACGAGCATCTGCCAGGTCTGCGGGCCGACTTGGCCGTCGACGCCGAGGCTGTGCGCGGACTGGAAGGCGCGGGCGGCGGTGTTGGTTCCGGAGCCGAAGGTGCCGTCGACGGTGAGGCCGTAGCCGAACTTGTTCAGTTCGACCTGGGCGGCGCGGACGGCGTCGCCGGTGGAGCCCGTCTGTACCTGGACGATCAGTGCGGACCAGGTCTGCGGGCCGATCTCGCCGTCCACGCTCAGCCCGTGCGCGGACTGGAAGCTCTTGGCCGCGGCGAGGGTGGCCGCCCCGAACTGGCCGTCGGCGCTGATCGACGCACCGTGGTAGCGCAGCAGGTACTGCGCGGCCAGCACGTTGTTCCCGGTGTCGCCGTCGATGACGTTCGGCCAGGGCGGCGCGACGGTGCTGCCGCCCGAGGCGCCGTTCCCGGTACCCACGAGCATCTGCCAGGTCTGCGGGCCGACTTGGCCGTCCACGCCGAGGCCGTGCGCGGACTGGAAGGCGCGGGCGGCGGTGTCGGTGCCGGAGCCGAAGTTGCCGTCGACGGTGAGGCCGTAGCCGAAGCGGTTCAACTCCACCTGGGCGGCCCGGACGGCGTCGCCGGTGGAGCCCGTCTGTACCTGGACGATCAGTGCGGACCAGGTCTGCGGGCCGATCTGGCCGTCGACGCCGAGGCCGTGCGCGGACTGGAAGCTCTTGGTCGCGGCGAGGGTGTCCGCCCCGAACTGGCCGTCGGCGGTGATCGAGGCGCCGTGGTAGCGCAGGAGGTACTGCGCCGCCTGCACGCTGGGCCCCGTCATGCCGTCGGTGATGTTCGGCCAGGACGGCAGGATGACACCGGTACCGCCGCCGCCCGAGCCGCCCCACTGTCCGATGTCGGCGGCCATCGCCTGGTCGAGGTCCGCGTCGTGCCCGGCGACCGAGATGCCGTTCTGGACCTGACGCAACTGCGCGCGGCTGTCCCAGCTCCCGCCGGACCACGCGTACGTCTGCCAGCCCCAGGATATTTTCCCGTTGTCGAAGAGTTCCTTGATCACGTGGTAGCCGCCGTACGCACCGGTCCGGGACCGGCCGATCACCGAGGCGACGCCGTCGAAGTAGGAGTTGAGCGCGGAGTACATCGAGGACTGGAGGTCGAAGTCGACGCTGAAGTAGATCGGCCGCGTCGACGGCATCCCGTTGGCCAGCGCCTGCCGCTCCGCCTCGGTGGCATGCCCGGCACCCTGGGAGTACGGGTCCGCGGGGACGCCGCTCTGCCAGTCCTGGAGTCCGTCGGACTCCCAGTTGGAGACGATGCCGAGATCCGCGGCGGTCAGGGCCTGAGCCTCGGACAGGGTGAGGACCTTCGGGTTCGGCAGCCAGCTGAGGTAACGGCACACGAAGCCGTAGCCCGCCGAGGCGACCGAACCCGCGGTGAGTGACGCGTCGGAGTAGTCGATCCCGTAGCCGGTCGCCGCGGCCGCGGGGGAAGCGGCGGATGCCGACTGGGCGAATCCGATGCCGGTCGCGGTGGCCACCGCGGCGCCGCCGGCGAGGGTCAGGAGTCTGCGGCGGGACAGATGACGGCCGTTGTCAAACAGGTCCATGACACGTTCCAATCCTTGACGTCTGAATGCGGTGAGCAACGTGGGGCCGTTGGGCGACGCGGCATGCGAGTCCTGCCGGAGCCAACTGTCGAGTGCTTGGGCGGTGCCGGGTCGGTGCTTGGGTGGTGCCAGTCGGAAGCAGCGCTGCAGGTGATCTTTGGGCCCCGGTCCGGGTCGTGTCCACAGCGGGTCGAGATCTGGTGGGATCGCGGGACGGCACCGGCGCTGACCTGCCGGTATCCGCAGCAGCGTGACGGTTGAGCGGGACGGTTCCGGGGCGGCCGCCGCCCAGTTGGGCGGTGTGTTGGTCCGGCTTGCCTCAGTGCGCGGTGAGGCGGTAACAGGTGGCGGCGGTGTGCGAAGACCCCGACAGACACGCGGTCAGGGGAGTGCCGCCACGGTGGAGGCCGAGCAGCGGGGTGTACACGAAGGCGTCCAACTCGTGGGTGTCGTGCACCGCGATGCTCTGTGTCGGCTGCCCGGGTTCGGAGAGCGTGAGTCTGTCTCCGAGGCGGGTGTTCCAGACCCGGGCCCAGACGGCCCGGCACAGCGGGTTGTAGCGGACCTCGAGTCCGGCACCGCTCGGGGTCAGCCGGTGCAGCAGCGTCTGCGGTTCCACCCCGCACAGGTTCACCCCCGGATCGTGGCCGGTGCAGGCCCCGGCCACGCAGCCGACGTGGAAACCGGACGCGCTGGGCCTGGCCGCTCCCGGTGAGGCGCCATCCGGCGTCTGGACCCGCTGCCAGGCCGTCGTCACGGCGAAGGCCACACACAGCGCCAGTACGCAGATGACCGCCGGCGCTCCCGGACTCCACCGGCCCCGCCCGCGTCGGCGCGGTCCGGGACCGGCCTCCGCCGCGGGCTGCTGCGGGGGAGCGGTTACCGTCTCCGCCGGGGCGGTTGTCACCGGCGCCTCCCGCACGGCGCCGCGCCCGCTGGCCGCGGCCTCGGCCAGTTCCCACAGCGCCCGTATCCGGGGTGTGGGCTCGTCGGCCAGCCGGCACAGGGCGCGTACGGCGAGCCACGGCGGCAGCGCGGTGCCACCGAGGTAGCGGTGCCAGGAGGATCTGCTGTACGCGGATTTGTCGGCCAGTTCGGTGATGGACAGCGCGGCACGTCCGCGAAGTGTCCGCAGTTCGGCGGCCAGCAGGACGAACTCCGGGCGGGCCCCGCTCATCCGCGCAGGGCGGCCCAGGTCGGCGGCCCCACCTGTCCGTCCACGTCCAGGTGGTACTTCTTCTGCGCCTGGATCACCGCGGATTCGGTCAGGGGCCCGAAGTTCCCGTCGATGCCGCCGGGGGTGATGCCGGCACGCTGGAGCAGGCACTGCAGCTCGGCCACCGCCGGTCCCGACATGTCGACGACCAGCTGCTGTGTACGCGTCGTGCTGTTCCCGGCGTACCAGCGCCCGTCCCGTCGGGCGTACGCGCAGGTGAAGGCCGTCGGCGCGGGGACCGCCGCCGTCGTCGTACCGCTGGTGTTGCGGGCCGCGGCGACCTGGCTGGGCTGTACGAGCAGCAGGACCACGGCGGCGCCCACGGCCGCCCCGCAGCCGACCAATCCCAACTGCCGCCACCCGGCGAGGTGGTGACGCGCGCTGTGCACGACGGTGTCCGGACGGTCGTCAACCGCTGCCCCGGCCTCGGTCGTCTCGGGCTCGGACGCCGAGGCCGGCTCCGAGGAGGACCCGGACCTCCGCGCGTTCACAGCCGCGTCCAGGCGCGCGAGGAGCCGTACCGGATCGGCGCCCACCACCTCCGCGAGGGCCCGTACCGCCGCGGGAGGCGGCAGCGCGCGGCCGCTCAGATAGCGCTCCCAGGAGGAGGTGCTGTACCCGGTGGCCGAGGCCAGTTCCCTGATCGACAACCCGCTGAAGTCCTTGACCTTACGCAGGTGCGCCACCAGTGCGGCCACCGCCGGGTCGATCCCCGCAGGCAAGGCACGCCACCGCGCCATCCCGCCCCCTTTGAAGACTGCGCCCTCTTCCGGCGCGAAGCATAGCGGCTCGGATCATCCCATCCCGGACCTCTTCCGGCCTCAACTGGCCGATGTTTCCGAGGCGTTGGCCCAGCGGCACGCGCGGAGCGTTCAACGAGTTCAGGCGCATCGGTTCAGTTTCCCGCCGCTCCGCGACGTGTGGGGCCGTCAGCCGCTTGGCTGAATCGCAGGACGCGGTCCCGCCTGCCGCGAGGTAGTTTGTCCATGTTTTCCCCGGCTCCTGCCTTCAGAAATACAGGCTGTAGGGTGCTGGAAACCCTACAAACTGTAGGGGGAGGGGTGGGCAATGTCCGGCAGCGCGTACGCCACACTCGCCGGGACCCGACGGCTCGGACCGCCGACCGCGTCCCGCCGCTCGGAGTACCCGCTCGCCGCGGTCGCGGCGGCCTTCACCCTGGCCCAACTGGTTCTCGTACGCCCCGGATTGGGCCTCGGCTGGGACGAGACCGTCTACGTCAGCCAGCTCAGCGCGCACGCCCCCGCCGCCTTCTTCAGCGCACCCAGGGCCCGTGGCATCTCGCTCCTGGTCGCCCCCGTCACCTCCTGGTCCTCGTCCACCACCCTGCTGCGCGTCTACCTCGCCGTCCTCTCCGGCCTCGCCCTGTTCGTCGCCCTCCGCGTCTGGCGCGGCCTGTTCCCGGTCCGCGTCCTCGCCCTGGCGGGCGCCCTGTTCGCCTCCCTCTGGGTGACCCTCCTCTACGGCCTCCAGGCCATGCCCAACTACTGGGTCGCCGTGGGCGCCCTCGCCGCCGCCGGCTGCTGCCTGCGCGCCAGGGCCGACCGCTCCGACCGGGCCGCGCTGTGGGGACTGGCGGCGAGCGCGTCCCTGATGGCGTGGATGCGCCCGACGGACGCGGTCTGGGCGACGCTGCCGCTGCTGGCGCTCCTCGTGGCCGGTCGCCACTGGCGCCTCCTCGTCGCCCTCCTCGCCGGGCTCGCGTCCGGCGCCCTGGAATGGGTGATCGAGGCCTACGTCAGTTACGGCGGCCTGACCCAGCGGCTGCACGACGCCTCGGCCATCGAGGGCGGACTGGGCTGGAACGTCGCGGTGCTCGACCAACTGCGCAGCCTGGGCGGACGCGCCCTTTGCCGCCCATGCACGGGGGCGATGCCCAACCCGGCGGTCGACGTGTGGTGGCTCGTGCTGCCCGTGTTCGCCGTCATCGGCCTCGTCGTGGCGGTCCGCGCCCGGCGCGCCACGGCGACCCTCGTCCCGCTCGCCTGCGCCGCCACGGCCGCCTTCCCGTACCTGTTCATGATCGGGTACGCGGCTCCCCGCTTCCTCCTGCCCGCCTACGCGCTGGTGGCGATCCCGGTCGCCGACGCCCTGATCCACCTGGTCACCAGGCCGACCGGAGCATGGCGGCGGGTGGCCGTGACCCTGCTCGTGGTGGGGCTCGCCGGGCATCTGGCGGTCCAACTCGCCGTCCTGGAACGGACGGTGAGCCGTACGAACGCCCAGCACCGCGACTGGTCCCGCACCGTCGCCGAACTCCACCGCCTCGGCGTACGCAAGCCCTGCCTGCTCACCGGTCAGGACGCCATCCCGATCGGCTTCTACGCGGGCTGTGCCTCGGCCGCGACCGGCGGCCACAACGCCAACACGTCCCGGACGACCCTCGACCGTACGGCCCGCCGTATGCCCGTCGCCGACATCACGCCGGTCGGCAGCCGCCCACCCGCGTACGCCCGCGACTGGCCCGCCCACCGTTTCGGCGCGCTGGAGCTACGTGTCGCTCCGAGCGCGGAGAAGGGCGGAGGCGGATGACGGCACCGCCCGCCCCCAACCGGACGACGACCACCACCACCCGCCGTCGCCGACACGCTTACTGGCAGACCGCGTTGACCCTCGCCGTCCTGGTCGCCGTCGTCTGTATGGTGCGGCGGCACTGGCCCGTGCTCGAGAGCGGGGCCGGGCGGCTCGCCGTCGCCGATCAGGGGTGGCTGCTGGTGGCCGGGACCGCCGCCCTCGGGACATGGGTGTCCTCGGCACTCGCCCAGCAGGGTGCCGTGCCCCAACGGCTGCCCGGCAGAAGGCTGGTGGCCTCGCAGCTCGCCGCGTCCGCCGCCAATCATGTACTGCCCGCCGGACTCGGCGCCGGTGCCGTCAATCTGCGGTTCCTGATGCGCTGCGGGCTGCCGGTCGGCCGCTCGGCCAGCGCGCTCGCCGTGAAGGCGACCGCGGGCGTGGCCGTCCGGATCGTGCTGATCGGCGTGCTCGCCGCGGTCTGCCCGGGTGTGCTGCGCGTCCCGGACATCTCCTTGGGCGTGGTGTGTGTCGTCCTCGCGGTCGTCGTACTCGTCGCCGTGCTGCTCAACTGCCCGCTGTGGCCCCGGTGTCGGCGCGCTCTCGCGACGGTACTCGTCGACATCCGGGCCGTGCACGTTCGGCCGCACAGGGCGGCCGCCCTGTGGGGCGGCTCGCTGGCCTTCGCCGCGCTGAACTGCCTGGTGCTGATCTGTGTCACCCAGGCCGTCGAACTGCCGCTGTCCCCGGCCCGGGTGGCGCTCCTGTACCTCGCCGCCAGCAGCGCCGCCGCGCTGCTGCCCACGCCGGGCGGCATCGGTTCCCTCGACGCGGCCCTGGTCTTCGCGCTCACCGCCTCGGGGACCACGGCGTCGGCCGCCGCTTCCGTCGTCCTCGGCTACCGGCTGCTCACCGTGTGGCTGCCGTTGATCCCGGGCCTGTTGGTGCTCGGGGTGCTGGTCCGGCGCAAGGCGCTCTGACCTCAACTGCGTTTCCCGCGCGGCCGGTTCAGGTAGGAGTCCGATATCTGTCAGCGGGTGAAAGGGAGTTGGATGGCGGAGAACGAGACGAGCGGCCGGTTGGCGGACGAGTTCTTCACTCCCGGGACCTCGTCCTTCACCGAGTTCCTGGCGACGCACCGGCCCGCACTGCTGCCGACCCGCCGCCCGTTCCCGGAGGGCGTCCGTGCCACCGACGGTCAATTCCCGCACGGCACCACGGTGTTGGCCCTCTCCTACCGAGACGGCGTGCTGATCGCCGGCGACCGCAGGGCCACCATGGGCAACGTCATCGCACAGCGCGACCTGGAGAAGGTGCACCCCGCGGACGACTACACCGCGGTCGCCTTCGCCGGCACGGTCGGCCTCGCCGTCGACATGGTGAAGCTGTACCAGGTCGAACTCACACACTTCGAGAAGATCGAGGGCATCCCGATGACCCTCAACGCGAAGGCCACCCGCCTCGCGGGACTGATCCGCCAGAACCTCGGGCAGGCCATGCAGGGCCTCGCCGTCGTACCACTCCTCGTCGGCTACGACCCCGTAGCCCCCGAAGGAGCCAAGGGCCGTATCTTCACCTTCGACGTCGTCGGCGGCACCTACGAGAAACCGGACTTCCACGCCGAGGGCTCCGGCTCCCCGTACGCCCGGGGCGCCCTGAAGAAGCTGTTCCACCGGGGCATGACCCGGCGCGACGCGGCCCTGACCGCGCTCCAGGCCCTGTACGACGCGGCCGACGACGACTCGGCCACCGGCGGCCCGGACATCAACCGCCGTATCTTTCCCATCGTTTCGGTCATCACCGAGGACGGTTTCGAACGGCTCCCGGAGTCGGAGACCGAGGCCCTGACCCGGGAGATGGTCGAACACCGCAGCAGCCACCCGGACGGTCCGACCGTCGCGCCCTGAGCGACACGGGTGGCCGCGGCCTCGGTCAGAGGACGGGGGCTGGGTTGCCGTAGTACGCGTCCGGTCCGTGCTTGCGGGTGTAGTGCCGGGCCAGCAGATGCGGGGGCGGCGGGGCCGGGGGAGACAGGGCCAGGGTGTTGATGGCCATGTCGGCTACGGCCTCGCAGATGATCGCGTGCTCCAAGGACTTGCGGGCGGTCGCGCCCCAGGTGAAGGGGCCGTGGTTGGCGACGAGGGCGGCCGGGACCTCGGCCGCCCGCTGGTCGTCGCCTCTCAGCATGTCGACGATGACCCGGCCGGTGTTGTACTCGTAGTCCTTCGCGCACTGGTCGGCCGTGAGGTCCGGGGTGCACGGGACCGGCCCGTTGAAGGTGTCGGCGTGGGTGGTGCCCAGCACCGGTATGTCACGGCGGGCCTGCGCGAAGGCCACCGCGTGGGTCGAGTGGGTGTGGGTGACGCCGCCGATGGACGGGAACGCCAGGTAGAGGCAGCGGTGGGTCTCCGTGTCGGTGGAGGGGCGGAGGTCGCCGTCGACCACCTTGCCGTCGGACAGCCGGACGGTCACCAGATCGTCGAGGACGAGATCCTCGTAGGGGACTCCCGAGGGCTTGATGACGAACACCCCCGCCTCACGGTCGACGCCGCTCACATTGCCCCAGGTCAGCGTCGCCAGACCGACCTGGGGGATGGTCAGATTGGCGTCCAGTACCTCTTGCCGCAGGCCGTCACGGACTCGCGCGGTCATCGGTGTTCTCCTTGCGCGTGGATCAGGATCATGGGGGTCAGAGGGCCTGGGCGAGCCGGTGATAGGCAGCGTTCCAGCGGATCTCCTTGGTGAACTGCCCGGTGCTGGTGGTCTCGTCGATGGTCAGCAGCTCTACGCCGGCCATCGCGGCGTAGTCCGTCAGCGTCTCGGTGTCGACGGCCGAGCTGAGCACGGTGTGGTGCGGGGCGCCGGCCAGCAGCCAGCTCTCCGCGGACTCCGCGAGGGAGGGGCGCGGCTTCCACACGGCCCGGGCCACCGGCAGCCGGCGCAGGGGCTCGCTCGGGGTGACGACGTCGACCGTGTTCGCGGTCAGCCGGAAGCGGTCGCCGAGGTCGGAGAGGCCGACGACCACGGCGGGGCCGGGGGCCGCGTTGAAGACGAGGCGGACCGGGTCCTCGCGGTCGCCGATGGACAGCGGGTGGATCTCGCAGCGCGGGCGCTCGGCCGCCACCGAGGGGCAGACCTCCAGCATGTGGGCGCCGAGGATGCGCGGGGTGCCGGGGCCCAGGTGGTAGGTGTAGTCCTCCATGAAGCTGGTGCCACCGGGCTGACCCGCGCCCATGACCTTCATCGTGCGCAGCAGCGCCGAGGTCTTCCAGTCGCCCTCGCCGCCGAAGCCGTAGCCGTCGGCCATCAGGCGCTGGACGGCGAGACCGGGCAACTGCCGTAGTCCGCCCAGGTCTTCGAAGTTGGTGGTGAACGCGGTGAAGCCGCCCTCGGTGAGGAAGGTACGCAGGCCGATCTCCTGACGGGCCGCGTACACGAGCGAGTCGTGGCGGATGCCGCCGGGGCGCAGGGCGGGGGCGACGTCGTACAACTCGACGTATTCGGCGGCGAGTTCGGCGGCCTCCTTGTCCTCGACCTCGTCCACGACGGCCACCAGGTCGTTGACCGCGTAGGTGTTCACCGAGTAGCCGAACCGCAGTTGGGCCTCCACCTTGTCGCCCTCGGTCACGGCGACATCGCGCATGTTGTCGCCGAAGCGGGCCAGGCGCAGGGTGCGTGAGGCGTGGCGGCCGACGGCGGCACGGGCCCAGGCCGCCACGCGCCGCACGACCCTCGGGTCGGTCGCGTGACCGGCGACGATCTTGCGGTCGATGCCGAGCCGGGACTCGATGTGCCCGAACTCCCGGTCCCCGTGGGCGGCTTGGTTGAGGTTCATGAAGTCCATGTCGATGCTGGGCCAGGGCAGCGACAGGTTGTACTGGGTGTGCAGGTGCAGCAACGGCCGGTCCAGGGCGCTGAGTCCGGCGATCCACATCTTGGCCGGGGAGAAGGTGTGCATCCACACGATCACGCCCACGCAGGTGTCGGAGGCGCTCGCCTCCTGGCACAGCCGGCGGATCGCGTCGGCGTCGGTGAGGACCGGCTTCCACACGATCCTGACCGGGATCTTCCCCGGGCCGCCGAGGATCTCGGCGATGCTCCGGGACTGTTCGGCGACCTGGTGCAGGATGTCGTCGCCGTACAGGCCCTGGCTGCCGGTGAGAAACCAGATCTCCTGGTCGGGGTAGGGCGTGGCGTTGGTGTCCATGAGGGTTCCTTTCAAAGGGAGTTGACCACCGGGCGGAGCGTGCGGCTCAGGCGGAGGCCTCGGCGCGGAGGTGGCGCAGACGGTGCATGACCTCGTTGGCGCCACGCCCGAAGTAGTCGTGCAGGAGCCGGTACTCGGCGTACAGCCGGTCGTAGGCGGCGGCCCGCTCGGGGTCGGGCTGGTAGACGGCGGGGCGGGCCTTGGCCATCGCGTGGGCGGCGGCCCGGATGTCCGGGTACACCCCGGCCGCGACCGCCGCGTGCATCGCCGCGCCGAGCGCCGGGCCCTGCGCCGAGTCGATGACGCCGAGGGGGAGCCGGGTGACGTCGGCGTAGATCTGCATCAGCAGCGGGTTCTTCATCAGGCCGCCCGCGATGATCAGTTCGCGCACCGGAACGCCGGACGTCTCGAACGCCTCGATGATCGTGCGGGTGCCGAAGGCTGTCGCCTCCAGCAGGGCGCGGTAGATCTCCTCGGGGCGGGTGGACAGGGTGAGGCCCACCAGGACGCCGCTCAGGTCGTGGTCGACGAGCACGGAACGGTTGCCGCTCTGCCAGTCCAGGGCGATCAACCCGTGTTCGCCCACCCGCTGTTGGGTGGCGAGGGCGGTGAGGTGCTCGTGCGGGTCACGACCGAGTGCGGCGGCTTCTTCGGCGTACGACGCCGGAAACCCGGTGCGCACGAACCAGCCGAAGATGTCGCCGACGCCGCTCTGTCCGGCCTCGTATCCCCACAGTCCCGGGAGGATGCCGCCCTCAACCACCCCGCACATGCCCGGTACTTCGGCCCACTGGTCGCTGCTCATCACATGGCAGGTGGAGGTGCCCATGATGGCGACCATCCGGCCCGGTTCAACGGCGGTGGCCGCAGGTGCCGTCACGTGTGCGTCGATGTTGCCGACGCACACGGCGATGCCTTCCGGCAGGCCCGTCCAGGCCGCCGCCTCTGCCGTCAACCCGCCCGCAAGGTCGCCGAGTTGGCCGATCGGCTGGTCCAGCTTGTCGACCACGAAGCCGGCGAAAGCGGGGTTGAGCGCGGCCAGGTAGTCGGAGGAGGGGTAACTGCCGTCCTGGAGCTGGCCCTTGTACCCGGCGGTGCACGCGTTGCGGACGTAAGTGCCACTGAGCCGCCAGACGATCCAGTCGGCGGCCTCGATCCAGCGCTCGGTCAACTCGTAGAGTTCCGGGTCCTCTTCGAGGAGTTGCAGGGCCTTGGCGAACTCCCACTCCGAGGAGATCTTCCCGCCGTACCGCTGGAGCCAGGGCTCCTTGCGGGCGTCGGCCAGTGCGGTGATGCGGTCGGCCTGGGCCTGTGCCGCGTGGTGGCGCCAGAGTTTGACGTAGGCGTGCGGGCGGCTGGTCAGGTCGGGGAGTTCGCACAGGGGTGTGCCGTCGGCGAGGACCGGCAGGACCGTGCAGGCGGTGAAGTCCGTCCCGATGCCGACGACTTGGTCGGGGCGCACGCCGGAGCGGGCCAGTGCCTCGGGGACGGCGGTGCGGAGGACGTCGATGTAGTCGGAGGGGACCTGTAGCGCCCAGTCGGGCGGCAGCGGGGTGCCGTCGGGGAGGGCGCGGTCGAGGACGGCGTGGGTGTACGGGTGCTCGGCGGCGGCCAGTTCGGCGCCGTCGGCGACCCGGACCACCACGGCCCGTCCGGACAGCGTCCCGTAGTCGACTCCGATGACGTAGGTGTCGGGATGGGTGTGTTCGCTGTTCTCGGCGTTCACCACCGGGCCGCCCTTCTGTTCGATATTTCAGTCGTTGTTCGAGGTGTCGAATGTGGTGCAGGGTAAATCTCTGGGATGGAACCCCCGGCCGGGGCCCGGCGCAAGTGCCCGGGCCCCGACCGGAGTTGACGGTCAGCCGGAGACCGGCGCGACCGTGATGCGGTCGATGTTGGGTGCGTAGGCGCTCGCGTTGGCGAAACTGATCGTGTTGGTGCCGGCCGTGAGGGTGACCGGGACGGGCAGGTCCCAGTAGCTGGACCAGCTGTAGTTGTTGCGGAACATGACCGTCTGCGCGGTACCGCCGTTGACGGAGATCTGGGCCGCCCGGGAGACGACGTTGGTGTTGTAGTTCCCGGAGCCGGAGACCTGGTCGTTGGCGTAGCGGACGTTCATGACGTACCGCCCGGCACTGGCCGCGGTCACCTGGAAGGTGAGCGTGTTGGCCGAGCCGTTGCCGACATAGCCGACGTACTTGCCGCCCGACGCCCAGCTGTCCGAGGTGGCGACGGCGGTTCCCGCGAGGGTCGCGCTCTCGGCCTCGTAGGCGGAGACGCCGGTGGTGTCACCGCTCGCGGCCACCCGCAGATCGCGCAGGGTCAGCGTGGTGGAGCCCGAAGTCGCCGCCGTGATGCGGTTGTTGCCCGCCGACAGGTACAGCCGGGAGCTCTTGTCGGTCAGCGTGCCGCTCGTGGAGGCCAGCGTGACGGCGGTCGCGCCGTCCAGCGTGAGCGTGCCCGACCCGTTGGACGAGTAGTCGGTGTGCACGGTGTAGTAGCCGTCGGTCGGCGCGTACACGTCGAAGGCGGCCGAGGTGCCCGAGGTCAGGGCCAGCGCGCCGGCACCCGTCGTACCGGACGCGGTGTAGTTGTACGTCGGCGAGCCGGTGATGTCGGCGTACGTGGCCGGGTAGGACGTGTCCGCCGTGGAAGCGGCCGTGAGGTCGATCTTGTCGAGGGTGACCTCGTTTGTGCCCTTGGCCAGGGTGATCGTGTGCGTGCCCGCCGTCAGGGAGACGGAGGCGCTCGCCGTGGAGCGGTAGGTCCAGTTCAGGGTCGGCGTGTAGGTGACCGTCTGGGCGGAACCGCCGTCGACCGTGAGGGTCTGGGTGGCCGGGCCGCCGGACTGGTTGCCGTAGAAGACGTTCAGGTTGTACGTGCCCGTGGTCGGGGCGGTGACGGTGAAGGCGACCTTGCTGTCCGTCTGGTTGAGGCTGCCGACGTCCTTGGTGCCCGAAGTGGCGTACCCGTAGGCGTTGGTGACGCTGCCCTGGGTGTAGACGGTGCCGTCGGTGATGGTCGCGTTCTCGGCCTCGTACGACGACGTCGACGGGGTGCTCGCGGCGGTGGGCGTGCCGGTGCCGGCCGGGTTGACGACGATGCGGTAGGCCGACATCGGGTCGAGGTTCGTCAGCGGGACGGTGATGCTGCCGTCAGAAGCGACCGTGTAGGTGCTGCGCGCCAGCACGGTCGGCGCGGGGCCCGCACCCTCGTAGCCGCTCCAAGCGGTGCGCTCCACCGAGACGTTGACGGTGCTGCCGAACGACGACGGTATGTTCTTGACGACCGTGTTCGCCGAGCCGGAGGTGCCGCCGCCGAGGAGCACCTGGGCCTGCTTGCGGCCGGTGTCGAGGGACGCGATGGCCTGGAGCGTGTCGGTGACGTTCGCCTGCGGCGGGGTCACCTTGGCGGTCTGGCCGGTGAGGCCCGCGTACCAACGCAGCAGCCACCAGTCGCCGTTGGGGATGTTGGTCTGGCTGACGTTGCCGTCCAGGTTCCCCGCGATGTCCCAGTACGCCTGGTCGGCGTAGACCTTGTTCCGCTCGAACATCGACATCCACTGGATCATCTGACCCGGCACGGAGAGGTCGCGGCGGTCGCCGTACTCGTTGATGTTGACCGGGCGGGGGCTGATGCCGGCGTTGGTCTCGATGGTGCGGTAGGCGGCGAGGTTGCCCTCGAAGTTGGAGAGGGAGGTCGGGTCCAGCTCGTGCCAAGTGGTCATGTCCGGAAGGACGTTGTTGGCCTTGGCCCACGGGTAGAAGTCGCCCATGAGACGGGCGTCGTAGTGCGTCTCGTTCGGGCCGGCGATCCGCGCGTTCGGGATGATCGAGCGGATCTTGTTGTAGACCGTCGTCCAGTCGCTCTCGAAGCTGGCGAGCGCGCTGTTGTACGTCGACGTGGTCGAACTGCCAAGCCCGGTGTACCAGTTGCCGTCCGGCTCGTTGAACGGCACCCACACGAACGTGCTCGCGTCGGAGCGGGCCGCGACCTTGGTGACCATCGTGGTGACCTTGGTGAGGTAGTCGCTCAGGCCGAGGTTCTCGTACGGCCACGAGGCGTAGATGTCCTGCATGTAGATGAGGTTGTCGCCGCCGCCACCGCGGGCGAACTCCGGCTGCACGACCAGCGCGTCACCGTTCGGGTGCTGGGCGCCGTCCGGTGCCTTCTGGGCAATGGACGTCATGTGCAGGGGAGTTACCAGGTTGTCGCCGGGGACTCCGTCGTCGCTGAGGCCGTACAGGGCGCCGTTGGCTCCGTGCATGACCGCGCCGGTGGTGGTGCCGAGGTCGACGCTCAGCGTCGGGGTGGCCGCCTGCGCGGCGGGGACGGTCAGCGCCGTGCCCAGGAGGGCGGCGGTCACCACGGTCACGCCCATGAGGGCGCGAACGGAACGGGATCTACGGGGTGTTCGAGGCATGGCTGTCCTCCTCCTCCCGCGGCGTTGCGGGAGGCTGTCGGGGTACTTCGGGGGACCGGGGCGGCTCAACTGGCCTGGCCCCGGGGCTACTTGACGGCGCCGCTCGTGATGCCGGAGACGATGCGGCGCTGCGCTATGACGAAGACGAGGACCATGGGGAGGCTCATCATCACGACGTAGGCGAAGATCAGGTGCCAGTTGTTGAGGTACAGCTGGGCGTTGGCGACCTGGTAGAGGTTGAGCGGCAGGGTGGCCTTGTCGCCGCCGCCGAGGACGAAGAAGGCGTAGAAGATGTCGCTCCAGGCGTAGAGCATCACCATGATCGTGGCGGTGGCGATGACCGGGCGCAGGAGCGGCAGGATGATGCGGAAGAAGACGCGGACCGGACCGGCGCCGTCCATGCGGGCGGCCTCCTCCAGCTCCTCGGGGAGGGCGCGGATGAACCCGGTCATGAAGAAGATCGAGGTGGACAGGTACATCCCGGCGTAGACACCGATCATGCCGGGACGGGTGCCGGCCAGGCCGAGTTGGCGCAGTTCCATGACGATGGTGATCACGGCGGGCGGCAGCAGGAGTCCGCTGATGCTCAGCGCGTACAGGGTGTTGACCAGGCGGCCCTTGCGGCGGGCGAACACCCAGGCGGCGCCCGCGCCGAGGAGGAGAACGAGGACGACGGACGGGGCGACGACCAGGAGGCTGTTGACGAAGCCCTGGACGATCTTGCCCTCGTCGAAGCTCTGCTTGTAGTTCGCGGCGGCCTGGACGTGGTGCGGCAGCGAGAGGTTGGGCTTGATCGCCTCGGCCTGCGGTTTGAACGAGGTGACCGCGACCAGCCAGAGCGGGATGCCGATGGTGACGCCGGCGACGATCAGGACGACGAGCGGCTGGACCCAGCGCAGCGGGCGCCGGTGCGCGGGGGCGAACGCGGTAGCGGTGGTCACTGGTTGTTCTCCCTGCGGCGCAGGCCGACGATGACGGGCACGGCGAGGACGACGACGATGAGGAAGAGCACCAGGCTCATCGCGGACGCCTGCGCGTACAGGCCCTGGCCGAAGATGCGGAACATGTAGATGTTGAAGACCTCGGTCTCGCTGCCGGGACCGCCTCCGGTGGTCGCCTGCACGATGTCGAAGGTGTTCATGGAGCCGATCAGCGCGGTCGTCACATTGAACGTGACGGCGGGCGCGAGCAGCGGGAACCGCACCGACCAGAAGGTGCGCCACCAGCCGGCCCCGTCGATCCGGGCCGCCTCCAGCACATCGCCCGGCATGCTCTTCAGCCCCGCCAGGTAGATCAGCATGGCCAGGCCCATCCACTTCCAGCCGTGGATGAGGGTCACCACGACCAGCGTCCAGGTGGTCGAGCCGAGCCAGGGGGTGTCGACATGGTGACCCGCGAGCGAGGACAGCACGCTGTTGAGCGCGCCGTCCTGGGCGAGCAGGGCGCGGAAGATGTAGCCGACGGCGAGCGCGGAGATCAGGACCGGGAGGAAGAACACCGCGCGGAAGAAGCGGTTGAAGCGGGTGTCGCGCTCCAGCAGCAGGGCGAGGGCGAGCCCGAAGCCGTTCTGGAAGACGGCCACGAGGACCGCGTACTCCAGGGTGATGCGGATGTCACGGGCCATCGACCCGTCGTGCAGGATGGTGCTGAAGTTCGACAGTCCCACGAAGCCGATCTGCGAGTGGAACGCCGACCAGTCGGTGAACGGGTAGACGAAGTTCAGCAGGTTCGGCAGCAGGAAGAACACGCCGAACACGGCGAGCGCGGGCAGCGCGAACCACCACGGCTGGTTGGCCTTGCTTCGGAGCCGGTTGCGCCGGGACGGCCGGACCTGGGCCTCGTCCTGTTCCCGGCTCTTCGCGCGCGGGGCGTCGAGAGCGTCCATCGTGGCGGTGTCCACCACTTTCTTACCTCCGGTACGGGCCCCGGGCACACCGCCGACGGGCGGCCCGGGGGGAAGGGCTGGCTCAGTGGCGCCGGTCAGAAACCGGTGACGCCGCGCGCCTTGAGGACCTGCTTGAACTGGTCCTCGGCGGCCTGGGCGACCTGGAGCGGGGTCTTCTTGCCGTAGATCATGTCGGCGAGCGCGAGGTGCATGTCCGGGGCGGTGAGCGCCTTGACCTGGAAGACACCGGAGGCGCTGGACAGGGCCTTGGCCTGGGCGATCGCGGTCTGCGGCAGGCCGTCGGGGTTGGCCACCGAAGGCTCCACGGACACCAGCTTGTTGGCCTTGATGTAGGCCGGGTAGTCCGGGCCGAGCCAGAAGGACATGAACTGCCGGGCCGCGTTCTGCCGCTTGGTGTCACCGGTGTTGAAGGCGACGACGCCGTTCGTCTGGTCCGGCGAGTACTCCGCCTTCGCCGAGCTGTTGGCGATGGGGAACCAGCCGAGCTTCTTGTCGATGTCCGCCGTGCTGGCGGTGGCCTGGATCTCCGACTGGAGCGCGGTGACGTTGACGGCCATCGCGGCGCTGCCGTCCATGATCGCCTTGCCCTGGTCGACGAACGTCGCCGTCTTGTAGTTCTTCTGCGCCAGACCGCCGTCGAGGACCTTCGTCTTGTACTTGGTGATCGCGTCGACGATGGTCTTGTTGGTCCAACTGTCCTTGTTCTTGTTGAGGTTGTCCCAGAAGGACTGCGGCAGATCCGTCATCTGGGCCTGCACCTGCCACTGCAGCGGCCACTTGTCGCCGCCGACCTCGAAGAACGGGGCGACGCCCGAGACCTTCGACTTGATCTTCGCGGCGTCGGCGAGCAGCTCGTCGTAGCTGGTCGGCATGGTGGTGATGCCGGCCTTCGCGAAGACGTCCTTGTTGTAGTAGACGCCGAGCACGGCCGGGCTGGTGACGATGGCCGCGTAGCGGTGGCCGTCGACCTGGCCGAGGGTCTTCTCCGTGGTGCCGAGCTTGGAGACCCAGTCCTCGTTGTCGAGCTGGAGCAGGTTCTTGGCCGGCTGCACGAACGGCAGGGTGCTGCCCGTGGGCTGCCAGAACATCAGGTCCGGCTTGACGCCCGAGGCCAGCTTCGTCGGCACGTTCGACTCGTACGGGTCCGGTATGACCTCGGTGTTGATCTTGGCGCCGGTGGCCTTCTCGAACGCCTCGATGGCCTGCTTGGGCTCCGAGACGCTGTTCTGGGCGACCCACATGGTGAGGCTGACGCCCTTGAGGGAGGCGGTCGGGTTGACCGAGCCCTCGGGCGCGGCGGTCGTGGCGCCACCGGTGCTGTCACTGCACGCGGTCGCGGTCAGCCCGAGGACACAGGCGGTGGCAAGGACGGAGACGGCTCTTCTCATGGCGGATCCTTGTTCGTACGCGGAAGGGAGGCGGGGCGGTACTGCGGAGGTGCGATGCCTGTGGGGAGGGCGGCTGACGGGTAAGGCGGGCGCGGGCAGGGCGGGCGTAACGGATACGGCGAGGTCGGACGTCCGGCCCGGTTCACGCGTCCCGCGGCCCCGAGCTCTCCCGGAGGATGAGGGTGGGTTCGGCCGGTACCGGCGCCAATTCCTGCTGATCGGCGTCGAGTTGGGCGCGCAGCAGTCCGAACGCGGCGCGGCCGAGACCGTGGAAGTCCATGCGGACGGTGGTGAGGGACGGGGTGACGAAGGCGGAGTGCGGGGCGTCGTCGAAGCCGATGACGCTGATGTCCTCCGGGACCCGTCGGCCCGCGTGGTGCAGGGCGCGCAGCACGCCGAGTGCCAGGTCGTCGTTGCCGCACAGGATCGCGGTGACGTCCTTGTCCCGGGCGAGCTTCTTCCCGGCCTCGTAACCGGCCTGGGCGTCCCAGCCCTTGCCGGACGGCGGGGGCGGGGTGACGCCGGCCGCTTCCAGTGCCTGGCGCCAGCCCTCGGCGCGGGGGCCCGCCAGGCGCCGGGTTCCGGTCGAGGCGGGAATCGCTACGTAGTGCACGTTCGCGTGCCCGAGCGACAGCAGGTGCTCGGTGGCGGCACGGGCCGCCTCGCGGTCGTCGGCCCACACCGCCGGACGGCCGGGTGTCCGGCCCGGCGGCGGCGCCTCCACCAGCGCCGCGCACGGCACATGTGCCGGTACGCGGTCCAGGGCGGCGGCGCCGATCCGGTCGTAGCCGATGACCACCAGGCCGCCACCGGTGTCGGCGGCCGAGGCGATCGTCCGGTCCAGGTCGTCCTCCGGGGTCACCACCCGCACACCGAGCGCGTATCCGGCGGCGCGGGACGCCTCCTCCAGGCCCTGCAGGGTGGCCGCGTAGCCGTAGAGGACGGTGTTCGAGGTGATGACCGTGACCGATCGGGTGACGCCGCTGGCGAGGGCGAACGCGGTGGCGTTGCGCCGGAAGCCGAGGGCCTGGATGGCCGCGTCGACGCGCTTGCGGGTCTCCTCCTTGACGTTCGGGTGGCCGTTGATGACCCGCGAGACCGTCTGGTAGGAGACGCCTGCGGCAGCCGCGACGTCGCGGATACTGGCGGCTTTCTGCGGTCCCTGAGGGGGGTCGCCGTGGCCGCCGGAGCTTGTGTGACCGGTCACATCCATGCGAGGATTGTGAGCGGTCACAACGTGGGCGTCAAGAGACCGTAACTGGGGATTTACCTTTCGAACACACCGGCCGGAGCGGCGAGTTCCCGCCGACCGGGCGAGAAGCACCAGCTCAGCGTCCATACGAGAGCCGCAGTACCGAACCGTCCCAGAAGGGGAAATTGCGTTGACCGGTGTCGTCGAAACAGCCGAGAGGTCCCGTATCTGGTCGCACCCGGAGCTCGGGTTGCACGCCGTCCTGGACGCCAACGGGTCGGTGAGACTGGGGAGTTCCGGCCAGGACTGGGACCGCCTCGTCCCCCTTGTCGAGGTCACCGCGACCGGTCACGGGCGTTTGTGGTCGGGGGAACGTTTTATCGAGACGGCCATCGGCGAGCGCCTGGCCTACCGCGACCACGAGACGCGGACACTGCGGGACGGCGGCCTGGAGCGTACGACGATCCGGCTCGCGGACCCGGTGACCGGCCTGGCCGCCGAGGTCACCCTGGAGGCGAACCCAGGCGCGTCCTTCCTGCGCTCGCGGGTACGGCTGGCCAACGAGGGTGTGGAACCGCTCCGGTTGGAGAGCGTGACGACCCTGACCCTCGGCGGGATCACCTCCTCCCGCTCCGAAGACGGCCTCGACGGACTGACGTTGCACTGGGCGGACAACGACTGGCTCGCCGAATGCCGTTGGCGCCGGGCCGAACTCCGCGACGAGGTCGTGCCGTTGAGCCGGTTCGCACACGGGCGTGAGGGACGCGGCTGCTTCGAGCGCTATTCGCAGGGGAGTTGGTCCACCGGACGGCACCTCCCGGTCGCCGCCCTCACCGACCCGGAGGGCAATGCCTGGCTGTGGCAGATCGAGTCCAGCGCGGGCTGGCGCTACGAGACCGGCGAACGCGAGGGCGCGGCCTACCTCGCCCTGTTCGGCCCCGACGACGCCCACCACCAGTGGCACCAACTCCTCGCTCCTGGTGAGGAGTTCACCACCGTCCCCGCCGTCCTCGTCCGCGCGGAGACCGGCGGCCTGGACGCTGCCTTCGGCACCCTCACGGACTACCGCCGGGGCATCCGCCGCGACCACCCCGACCACCACACCCTCCCGGTGATCTTCAACGACTACATGAACACCCTGAACGGCGACCCCACCACCGAACGGCTCCTGCCGCTCGTGGAGTCGGCGGCGGACGCGGGCGCCGAGGTCTTCGTCATCGACGCGGGCTGGTACGACGACGACGCCCAGGGCTGGTGGGACTCCGTCGGCGCGTGGGAGCCCGCGCCCAACCGTTTCCCGGGCGGCATACAGGAAGTCCTCGACGCCATCACCAAGCGCGGGATGACCCCGGGCCTCTGGCTCGAACCCGAAGTCGTGGGCGTGCGCAGCCCGTTGGCCCGGACCCTGCCCCCCGAGGCGTTCTTCCGGCGCGGCGGTCTGCGCGTCACGGAACACGGACGGCACCACCTCGACCTGCGCCACCCGGCCGCCCGCGCGCATCTCGACGAGGTCGTGGACCGGCTGGTGGGGGAGTGGGGCGTCGGCTATCTGAAGCTCGACTACAACATCAACATCGGCCCCGGCACGGAGAACGGGACCGAGAGCCCGGGCGCCGGACTGCTCGGGCACCACCGCGCCCACCTCGACTGGATGGCCGGACTCCTCGACCGTCATCCCGAACTCGTCCTGGAGAACTGCGGATCGGGCGGTCTGCGCATGGACTACGCCCAACTGGCCGTCGCCCAGCTCCAGTCCACCAGCGACCAGCAGGACCCGCTGCGCTATCCGCCCATCACCGCGGCGGCCGCCACCGCCGCCACACCCGAACAGGCCGCGGTGTGGGCGTACCCCCAGCCGGACCAGACGCTCGACGAGATCGCCTTCACCCTCACCGGTCCGCTGCTCAGCCGTATCCACCTCTCCGGCTTCATCAACCTCATGAACGACGAGCAGTTCGACCTCGTCCGCTCGGCCGTCTCCACCTACAAGGAGGTCCGGGAGGAGATCGGCACGGGACATCCGTTCTGGCCGCTGGGGCTTCCCGGGTGGGAGGACGGGTGGATCGCGCACGGGCTGCGCGGGGCGGACTCGACGTACGTGATGGTCTGGCGGCGGCAGTCGGACGACACCGGCCGCACGCTCACGGTCCCGCATCTGCGCGGTGCCGCTGTCCGTGCGACCGTGCTGTATCCGGGGACCTCGGACGCGGGCGCCGAATGGGACGCGGCCGAGGGGCAGTTGGCGGTGTCGCTGCCTCGTGCGAACACCGCTGTGCTCGTCCGGCTGAGCGCCGGCTGAGTCGTACGGCCGGTGGAGTCCTCCCGTCCGGTGGGCCGGGGGACTCCAGCGCCGTCGGTGCACGGCTGATCCACTGGTGATCGCCATGCGACAGATTTCGTGCACATTCCGTCAGGAAAGCGCCTTCAGGTGGCAATGCCGGGCTGTGGATGCTTCATCCACGTACCGCCCCTAGAGTTCTTGAAGTCCACTTTCGGAGGCGGGACCGATTGTGCAGGTATCCGTGACAAGGCAGAACATCGGCCGACCCGTCAGGGCGTCGAGTTTCGTCGGCCGGCGTCAGGAGACCGCCGAGGTCAAGCGTCTGGTGGCCGCCCACCGGCTGGTGAGCCTGACCGGGACGGGCGGTGTCGGCAAGACCCGGCTGGTGCTGCACGCCGTGCCCCGGCTGGAGCGGGCCTTCGCCGACGGGGTGCACATCGTGCAGCTGGCCGGTGTGCGGGACGCCTCGCTCGTGCCGCTCGCCCTGATCGAGGCGCTCAACATCCGTGACGTGTCGGGCCGTTCACCGGTGCGGGTCCTCGTCGACCATCTTCAGGACCGGGAGTCGCTGCTCGTCCTGGACAACTGCGAACACCTGGCGGATGCGTGCTCGCGGCTCGTCGAAACGCTCCTCGCGGAGACCGCGGCGGTGCGGGTGCTGGCCACCAGCAGACATCCGCTGGACGTGACCGCCCAACACGTCCTGGAAGTACAGCCGTTGGCGACTCCCACGCCGGGCGAGCCGCTGCCTCCCAGGCCCGCGCTGGAGTACCCGGCGCTGGCCCTCTTCGCCGACCGGGCCGCCGCCGTCCTGCCCGGGTTCGCCCTCACCACGGCCAACCAGGACGCGGTGGCCGCCCTGTGCCGTCGGCTGGACGGGCTGCCGCTCGCGATCGAGCTGGCGGCGGTACGGATGCGCGCCCTCGGAGTGCAGCAATTGCTCGAACGCCTCGACCGCCGTTACCGGTTGCTGGCCGACAGCACGGGCGGTGACGAGACTCTGGCGCGCCACCGCACCCTGCGCGCGGCCGTCGACTGGAGCCACGACCTGTGCACCCGGGAGGAGCAGACGGTGTGGGCGCGCGCCTCGGCCTTCGCCGGGAGCTTCGACCTGGGCGCGGCCGAGGAGGTCTGTGCCGGGCCCGGTCTCGACCGCGACGAACTGGTGGACGCCGTGGCCGGGCTGGTCGACAAGTCGCTGCTGGTCCGGGACGGCGACGCCGTCCATGCCCGGTACCGGATGCTGGAGTCGATCCGGCAGTACGGCCTCGACCGGCTCCGCGAGGACGGGGCGGGCGCGGAGGAGGCGGCCCGGCGCCGGGTGCGGGACTGGTGCCTGGATTTCGTCGAGGAGTGTGAGGAGCGCTGGTTCGGCCCCGACCAGCCGGAGTTGGTACGGCGGCTGCACGCGGAGTCGGACCTGATCCGCTCGGCGTTCGAGTTCTGCCTGAACACACCGGGGGAGCTGCGGGCCGGGTTGAAGCTGGCCGGGCACCTGTGGTTCTTCTGGTTCGCGACCGGCGCCCTGGTCGAGGGCAGGTACTGGCTGGAGCGCCTGCTCGCCGCCGCCCCCGAGCCGAGCGTCGCACGGGCCCGCGCCCTGTGGGCCCTCGCCCTGATGCTGCTCAGCCAGGGCAACGCCGGCCGGGCCGCACCCCTCGTCGAGGAGGCCCGCGAACTCGCCCTGCGGCTGGGCGACGAGGCCGAGGTGGCACACACCTTCTTCGGCCGTGGCGGTGCCCTCCTGATCAGCGGCGACTACACGCGGGCACGGGCCGTGTACGAGGAGGCGCTCGCGCTCCCGCCGCGCGAGGGCGAGTCGATGAGCCTCGTCGGCTTCAAGTACGTGGAACTGGCCCATGTCCTCGCGATCCAGGGCGAGTTCGACCGTGCCATGGCCCTGTGCGAGGAGTTCCGGCAGGTCTGCCGCACCTACGGCGAACAGTGGATCCACTCCTACCTCCTGCGCATCCTGGCCTTCGCCGAGTGGGCCAAGGGCGACCAGGTCGTGGCCAGGGTGCACGCCCGGGAGTGCCTGCGGCTCAAGCGGGCGGTCGGTGACGTGTTCGGCATCGGCATGACGCTGGAACTGCTCGCCGCCGTCAACGCCCGTGAGGGCGAGGGGCGTTCCGCCGCCGTGCTGCTGGGCGCCGCCAAACGGATCTGGCAGGACGCCCACGTCGCACTGGACCGCACCCCGTCCCACGGCCCGGTGCGCACCGAGGCCGAGGACGGCGCCCGCGCACTGCTGGGCGACGGCTTCAAGTGCGCCTACCGCGAGGGCCTCGACCTCACCTCGGACCACGCGGTGGCCTACGCGCTGGGCGAGCGGGAGTCCGCGCCCCGGCCGGTGCTCGACAGCCCGCTCACCCGCCGCGAGACGGAGGTCGCCGAACTGATCGCCGAAGGGCTGACCAACCAGCAGATCGCCGACCGGCTGGTCGTCGCGCTGCGCACGGCGGAGGGCCATGTGGAGCGCATCCTCAGCAAGTTGGGCTTCACCTCGCGCAGCCAGGTCGCCGTCTGGGCCCAGTCGCGCCGGGCCACCCGCCCCTGATGCCGTAGGGCTGGGACGGCGTACCGCCGGGACCACGAACTGCAGAGATCACGTACGGCCGCGAACCGAACGAGAAGGAAGGCAGACCGATGGCACACGGAGAACCCACGACACCCACCACGCCCAACACACCTGTCCCACCCGTCCCGCCCGTGAAGCACCACGCCGGCATCCACTCGTCCGACGAGGAGTTCCTGGCGGTGGTGGTGCCGTTCCTCAGGGACGGCATCGTCGCCGAGGACGAACCGGACCCGGTGGTCATCACCACCCCGCGCAAACTCGACCTGCTACGGGACACGCTCGGCCCGGACGCCCGCCAGGTCGACTTCCGCGACTCGGCCCGCTGGTACCGCGGCAGCCCCGCCAACAGCATGGCCACCGCCCTCGACTACTACGTCACGCACGCGAGCCCCGAGGGCCTGCTCCACATGACGGGCGAGCCGGTCTGGGACGGCCGTACGCCGCGCCAGATCCCCGAGTGGAAGCGGTACGAGGCCCTCGCCACCGAGCTCTTCACCGGCGCCCCGCCCGACCTGATGTGCCTGTACGACACCCGGACCGCACCGCCGGACGTCGTCGACGCCGCCCGACACACCCACCCGACGGAACTCAACCGGCAAGGCGTCCAGCCCAGTTCGCTCTTCACGGAACCCGCCGTCTACGCGATGCAGGGCCTCGGGCCGCTGCCCGCACCGCCCGGGGACGCGGTCGGCGTCGGCCTCGACGGGGACCTGACCGCCGGTCACCGGTTCGCGGCGGAGCAGGCGCGGGCGCGCGGCATGGCACCCGACGAGGCGGCCCGCTTCGGGCAGGCCGTGTCCGGCGCCACGCGGTATGCCGCCTCCCAGGGCTGCGACCGCGCAGACCTGCGGCTGTGGTCGACCCGGCAGCGCGTCATCTGCGAACTGCGCGCCCAGCGCGGCCGTATCACCGACCCGTTCCTAGGCTTCCGGCCGCCAGGTGCCGAGGTACGGCCGGAGGACGGGCTCTGGCACACCCGCCAGGTCTGCGAGTTCGTGGACATGAGGTCCGGCGACGGGGCGAAGGAGGGGTGGACCATCCGTATGGAGACGGCTCTCGTATCGGCAGGTTGACGAACCGGCCCGCGGATTCGGGTAGTTCCCCCCGCGCCTCGAAGGGCAGGGCGGACGCATGGTGGACAGGAGGCCGGGTCTGTTGGCGGACCCGGCCTCGCACCGCACGAGCCGAACGCCCCAGGGGCCGAAGGGAAACGACCATGCCGAACGACCGTCCACGCGGCCTGCCGACCGTGGGCGACGGCTGCACCACGATCCTGGGCCCGGGAAAGTCCTCGGTCCGCCAGGCCAGGGAACTCGTCCGCAAACGGCTCGCCGAGTACGGCCTCCAGAGCCTGGTGGACATCGCCGAACTGCTGGTCAGCGAACTCGCCACCAACGCCGTCGTGCACGCGGGCGGCCGCTACCGGCTCACCCTGTCCCTCGGCGTCGGCATCCTGCGCTGCGAGGTCGCGGACGAGCGGCGACACCTTCCCCGGCCGCCGCACCGGCGGGTCGAGCGTGACGACGGCCTCGACGTGGACCCCGACAGCGAGAACGGCCGCGGGCTGTTCCTGGTCGACGCGCTCGCCCACCGGTGGGGCAGCCGGCTCGTGGAGGAGGGCAAGGAAGTGTGGTTCGAGCTGGAGATTGACGCGTCGGACAGCACGGGTGACGACGCGGCGAGGACAGATGTGCACCTTCCGGCACCGGCCGGGCCACGGGCTCAAGTAGCGCACGGCTGCGCCGAGTTGGATCACGAGCGGGCGGACCACCACTACAGCCCTGACGGCGACCGCACCGAGGACCTCGGACTGCTCGGCCGGCACCGCCCACGGCGTCCGGTGCCGGGCACGGTGTCCCGGGCGGCCCATGGTCCGGCACCGGCCGCCGTTTCCGCTTGAGCACGCCTATCGCTTTGAGCACGCCTACCGGTTCGAGCACGCCTACCGCTGAGCGCGGCTACGGGCGGGTCCGCTCACGCGGTGGTTCCGTGCTGGGCCCGGCCGGATCCGCCTCGTCGGCTGTCAGCCGCGTCGGCAGCCACCAGGCCGCCGCGCACACGCACACCCCGAGCCAGCCGACGGCGAACAGCCAGCCACCGACCACATCCGTGAACCAGTGCACGCCCAGATACACCCGGGTCAGCCCGACCAACGCACCCCAGCAGCCGACGGCCAGGCAGAGCGGGGTTCTGCCGTGCGGGGCGCGCACGGATATCGCGAGGATCAACAGACCGGCGGTGAGCGCCGCCGTGGTGGTGTGGCCGGAGGGGAAGGACCAACCCGAGGCGTGCGTGGCCCAGTTGCCCAGCGCCGGGCGGGGCCGCGAGACCAGTTCCATCACGCCGTAGCGCAGGCCCTGGCCGGTGGCGAGGCAGGCCGGGGCCAGGGTCGCGGCGAGGAGGCGCTGGCGGGCGGTGCGGCCGGTGAGGAGTCCGGCGAGGATCAGGAGCGCGTACGGGATGACGCCCGTGCCGGTCGCGGTCAGACCGCGGGCGACCGCAAGCGCCACGTCCGGGCGGTGCGCGACGGACCAGGACACCGCGTCCTCGTCCCCGAAGAGCGGGGCGCCCTCGTGCCCGAGCACCACCATGGTCAGCACGCCGAACGCGGTCCAGGCGCCGAGGCCCGCGCTGCCCGCCAGCTCGGAGACGTCCTTGCGGTTCATGACACCAGCAGCGGTCGCAGCCGGGTGGCCGTGATCCGCCGGGTCAGGGGGCCGGGGTGGCGCTTCAGCAGGACCATCGCACCGAGCGCCAGGAGCGCGCCGACCGCCACGCCCGCCACGACGTCGTGCGGATAGTGGACGCCGACCCAGACCCGGGAGCCCGCCATCGCGAGCGCGGCCACGGCGGCGACCGCACCGAGGCGGCGGGAGACGAAGAACAGGGCGACCGCTGCCGCCGCGGCGATGGTCGCGTGGTTGCTGGGGAAGGACCAGTCGCCCCGCATCGGACACGCCTCCAGTGTGACCACCCGGAGGGTCTGACAGGGCCGGCTCTCCCGCACCGCCGACTTGAGCAGCGAGTCGATGCCGTACGCGGCGACCACGACCACCGGCACGGCCAGCGCCGTCACCGCCGCCTCGGCACCGACCCGGCGCGCCCGCCACCAGCCCACGACCATCAGCACGGCGAACACCACGAGCCCGTACGTCGACCACGCCGAGACCGCGCCGTCCAGCCAACCGGGCGCGTGCTGGGCGGAGTTGACCACATCCGTGTAGGCCTCGCCGTCGATCGACGATCCCTGGAAGGCGACGAGGATCATCCGCGCACCTCCCCGGCCTTCGCCGCCCGAGACGCCTTGCGGGAGCGGTACACCTCGGCGACGAGAGGCAGCAGCGACACGACCACGATCAGGGCGACCATCGGCAGGAGGTACTTGTCGACGTTCGGGATCGAGGAACCCAGGGCATACCCGGCGAGCGTCAGCCCCAGGCTCCACACCAGACCACCGGCCACCTGCCACACGGTGAACGTCCGCACGGGCACCCCGAGCGCGCCCGCCACGGGATTCAGCACCGTCCGTACTACGGGCACGAAGCGCGCCAGAACCACCGCCTTCGCGTAGCCGTACCGCTCCAGCAACTCCTCGGCCCGCCGGGCGCCTTCGTGCAGGCGGGCCGAGCGGCTGCGGGCGAGCAGCGCGCCGCCCGCCTTCCGCCCGAGCAGATACCCGCACTGTGCCCCGGCGAGCGCGCCCACCGCCGCCGCGACCAGCAGGGGCGGCAACGACAGCTTCACGGCTCTGTCGGCGCCGCCGGAGCACAGCAGCCCCGCCGTGAACAGCAGGGAGTCGCCGGGCAGGAAGAACCCGATCAGCAGCCCCGTCTCGGCGAACATCACCACGCCGACACCCAGCACACCGAAGGCGGCCAGCAGTGACCTGGCGTCCAGCACGTTCACCGCGAGCTGGGAGGCCAGGTCGAGGGGTGTGGTCATCGGCGCGCGCCCTTCCGCAGGTATGACTACAAACGTCTCTGACTACAAATCTGTAGACGGTCTACTCAACTGTAGACGATTGCAGAGGGCGAGGAGTTCCGCACTTTTGCCCGGACGTTGCCGATTCATGACTGATCGACTACACGCATGTAGTCATGATGGTCCGCGAAGTAAGGCATGCCTGCACTAACCCAGGAGGGGTCGCACCCAATGTGGGACGACGCGTTTCCGAGCTTTCTGATCGGGCTGCGGGAGGGGCTGGAGGCGGGACTCATCGTCTCGATCCTGGTCGCCACCCTCGTCCGCGCCGACGCCAAGTCCCGGCTGCCGCAGGTGTGGACGGGCGTCCTGGCCGCGATCGCCCTCGCGCTGAGCTTCGGCGCCGTCCTCACCTTCACCGCGGCGAACCTCTCCGCCACGGCCCAGGAGGCCTTCGGCGGTGTCCTCAGCGTGATCGCCGTCGCGTTCGTCACCGCGATGGTGTTCTGGATGCGCCGCTCGGCCCGCACCTTCTCCGGCGAGATCAAGGAGAAGGTGACCGGCGCGCTCGGCATGGGCGCGGGCGTGCTGATGCTCACCTCGTTCCTCGCGGTGGGCCGCGAGGGCCTGGAGACGGCCCTGTTCCTGTGGACCACGGCCCGCGCGGCCGGCGAGTCCGCGGGCCCCCTGACCGGCGCCGCTATCGGGCTGGTCCTCGCGGCGGCCCTGTGCTGGGGCCTGTACCGCCGGGTCCTCCGGATCAACCTGACGAAGTTCTTCACCGCCACCGGCGTCGTCCTCATCGTCATCGCGGCCGGTGTCCTCGGCTACGGCCTGCGCGACCTCCAGGAGGGCGGCGTCCTCCCCGGCCTGACCTCCTACGCCTTCGACCTGAGCGGCAGTGTCGACGCGGGCTCCTGGTACAGCACCCTCATCCAGGGCGTGTTCAACCTGATGCCCACGATGACCTGGCTGCAAGTGGTGGGCTACGTCGGCTACTTGGCGGTGGTGATGCCGCTGTTCGTGCGAGGTGTGAAGACGAAGGCGCCCGAACCCGCGCCCACGCCCGCCGAGTTGAGCGAGCCCGCCCCGTCGCCGCGCCGCCGGCCCGTCTGGGTCGTCCCGGTCGCCGTGGTGGCCGTACCGGCGGTCGTGGCCGGTCTCGTCGTCGCCATCTCCCGCCCCAAGCCCGCGAGTTCGCAGACGGTGGCCGTCTCCGAGACGGAGTGCGGCAAGGGCTTCACCGCGCCCGACACCGGCCGCCAGACCTTCCAGATGCACAACACCGGCGACAAGACCGCCGAGGTGTACCTGATCGACCCCGCCACGAACGCGGTCTACGGCGAGGTCGAGGGCCTCGCTCCCGGCACCACCCGGGACCTGGTCGCCACCGTCGCGGGCGGCTCGTACGCCTGGCGCTGCGTACCCACCGGCGCGAAGGCCGTCACCTCCGCCACGGTCCATGTCAGCGGTGGGGGAGGCGCGGTGAAGGCGGTCGTCCCCGTCTCCGAGAAGGACCTGGCCGCACCCCTGAAGACCTACAAGGCGTACGTCGACCAGGGCCTGGCCACGCTCGTCACCCAGACCCGGCAGCTCAGCGACGACATCGCCGGCAACCACCTCGCCAAGGCGCGCACCGACTGGCTGACCGCGCACCGCACGTACTCCTCCCTCGGCGCGGCCTACGGCACCTTCGAGGACTTCGACCAGAAGATCAACGGCAGGGCCGACGGGCTGGCCGGGGGCGTCCAGGACAAGGATTTCGCGGGCTTCCACCGCATCGAGTACGGGCTCTGGCACGGCCAGTCGGCGGGCGAGTTGAAGGTGCCCGCGCAGCAACTCGCCGCAGCGGTGGTGGGGTTGCGGAAGGCGTTCCCGACTCAGGACTTCGACCCGGGGGACCTGCCGCTGCGGGCCCACGAAATCCTGGAGAACGCCCTGCAGTTCGAGCTGACCGGTGACACCGACGAGGGCAGCGGCACCAACCTCGCGACCGTCGACAGCAACCTCGCGGGCACGCGTGAGCTGCTGACCGTACTCAAGCCGCTGCTGACCAAGGAGTCGCCGAAGCTGCTCCCCGGCGTCGACGCCGACATCGCCCGGCTGCAGAAGCTCCTCGACTCGGCGCACCGGGGCGGGAGTTGGACGCCGGTCGAGCAGTTGGACGGTACGGCGAAGGCTCGACTCGACGGTGCCACCGGGCAGTTGCTGGAGGATCTGGCGCCGGTGCCCGACCTGCTGGAGATCAGGAAGTCCGCCTGATGAGTACCGAGAACACACCTGGCTCCGAGAACGCGCGCAATGAAGGGACCCGTCCGATGCAGTCCGCCGAAACCCCTGGCTGTCCGGCTGGAGCCGGTCGTCGCTCCTTCGTGCGGACGGCGCTCGGTGCCGGGGCCGCCGGGGCGGTGCTGGCCGGCGGAGCCTTCGCGCTCGCCGAGACCGGCGGGAGTGCAGAGGCTCAGGCCGCGGACACGACCAACGCCGCCAAGGTGCCCTTCCACGGCGCCCACCAGGCCGGAATCCTCACCCCCGCCCCGGCCGCCGCGACCTTCGTCTCGCTCGACGTGATCGCCGACAACCGGGCCGAACTGACCGAGCTGCTGCGGACGATCACCGGACGGGCCCGGTTCCTCACCTCCGGCGGGACCCCCGCCGACCTCGGCGTCGGCGCGCCGCCCGCCGACAACGGCATCCTCGGACCGGACGTTCCCGCCGACGCCCTCACCGTCACCGTGGGTGTGGGCGCGTCCCTCTTCGACGACCGCTACGGGCTCGCCAAGGCCAAGCCGCGTCGGCTGACCCCGATGAAGACGTTCCCGAACGACAACCTGCGCGCCGCCGAGTGCCACGGTGACCTGTCGCTCCAGGTGTGCGGCGCCCGCCAGGACACCGTGCTGCACGCGCTGCGCGACATCGCCCGGCACACGCGCGGCGGCGTGCAGATCAAGTGGCGCGTCGACGGCTTCCAGAACACCCCGCGCCCCACCGGCACCCAGCGCAACCTGCTCGGCTTCAAGGACGGCATAGCCAACCCCGATGTGAAGTCCACCCGCGAGACCGACCGGCTGATCTGGGTCGGCGACGGCCAGGACGAACCGGCCTGGGCGAGCGGCGGCAGCTACCAGGTGATCCGGATCATCCGCATGCTCGTCGAGTTCTGGGACCGGGTCTCGCTCAGCGAACAGGAGCTGATGTTCGGCCGCCGCAAGGACACCGGCGCCCCGCTGGACGGCGCCAAGGAGACGGACATCCCGCACTACGCCAAGGACCCCAAGGGCACGGCGATCCCGCTCGACGCCCACATCCGCCTCGCCAACCCGCGCACCGCCGCCACCGACACCTCGCGCATCCTGCGCCGCGGCTACAACTACGACCGGGGCGTCGACGCCGTGGGCAACCTCGACATGGGCCTGGTCTTCTGCTGCTACCAGCAGGACGTGCGGCGGCAGTTCGAGGCGACCCAGACGAGGCTGATCGATGAGCCTCTTGTCGACTACATCTCCCCGACCGGCGGCGGCTACTTCTACGCGCTGCCGGGTGTGAAGGACGCCAAGGACTGGCTCGGCAGGGGTTTGCTGGCGACCTGACCAGGGATTTTTCCTCCCTTTGGGCAAGACCTGCCGTGGTCTTTGCCGACCGTTACTGCGAATGGGTTGCAGGTACGGGAGGATGGCACGAGGTTGCTCGCGGCAACCGCACAGCCACACCCGTACCCGGAAGAAAGACCCTCCTAGATGACGGCCGCCCCTGAATCCACGTCGACCCTCCCCGTCACGGCCGGCGCGAAGCCCTCGCTCTGGCACCGCGTCCGCACGTCGATGACGCGGCAGGAGTGGACCCGGGTCGGCGGGATGGCCGCGTTCGTGCTGGGGCTGCACGTCATCGGCTGGTTCACGCTCGTGTGGATCGTGGCGCCGGGGCACTACAGCGTCGGCGAGAAGTCCTTCGGCATCGGCATGGGCGTGACCGCGTACACGCTCGGCATGCGGCACGCGTTCGACGCGGACCACATCGCCGCGATCGACAACACGACCCGCAAGCTGATGAGCGAGGGCCAGCGACCGCTGTCGGTGGGCTTCTGGTTCTCGCTCGGCCACTCCAGCATCGTCTTCGGCCTGACCCTCCTGCTCTCCCTCGGCGTGAAGGCCCTGGCCAACCCGGTCCGCGACGACAACTCCCAACTCCACGACGTCACAGGCCTGATCGGTACGACCGTCTCGGGCACGTTCCTCTACGTCATCGCGGGCATCAACCTCGTCATCATGGCCGGCATCTGGAAGGTGTTCCGCCAGATGCGCTCCGGGCACTACGACGAGGCCGCGCTGGAGGAGCAGCTGAACAACCGCGGCTTCATGAACCGCATCCTCGGCCGCTTCATGAAGTCGATCACCAAGTCCTGGCAGATGTACCCGCTGGGCCTGCTCTTCGGCCTCGGCTTCGACACGGCGACCGAGATCGCGCTGCTGGTGCTCGCCGGTTCGGGCGCCGCGTCCGGCCTGCCCTGGTACGCGATCCTGTGCCTGCCGGTCCTGTTCGCCGCCGGTATGTCGCTGCTCGACACGATCGACGGCACGTTCATGAACTTCGCCTACGGCTGGGCCTTCTCCAAGCCGGTCCGCAAGGTCTACTACAACCTCACGATCACCGGCCTGTCCGTCGCCGTCGCCCTGATCATCGGCACGGTCGAACTCCTGGGCCTGTTCGCCGAGAAGCTCGACCTCCACGGCTTCTTCTGGGACTGGGTCGCGGGCCTAGACCTCAACGTCATCGGCTTCCTCATCGTCGGCCTGTTCTTCGCGACCTGGATCGTGGCCCTGCTGGTCTGGAAGTTCGGCCGCATCGAGGACAAGTGGACGGCGCACCTGGCCCAACCGGCGGAACAGTCCGCGGAATAACGGCTATTCAGCGGCGAGGTCCGCAAGCTGCTCGGCGGCGGTCGCATTGCCCCCGTCGGCAAGCCGCCGCAGTTCGTCCAGATCATCAAGCTCCGTGGCGGTCTCGATGAGCTGGTCGGTGGCGGTCGCGCTCCCGCCATCGGAGAGCCGCCGCAGCTCGGCCAAGTCGCCCCGCTCGGCGGCGAGTTGAACCAGCTCGTCCACGGCGTCCACGTCCCCGCCTCGGGCCCGCTCCCGCAGCGCGGCCAGCTCGGAGTCAGTCATGGCGTACGACCTCCTTGTGCGGCGACTTTCGGCTCATCCCAGTGTCACGTCCGTACCCCCAACTCCCTCCGCCATTTCACGATCTGCTTCTCCGCGTCCCCGGTGTACGACCACGGAGTCGTCGTCGCCCGGCGCCCCATCATCCCCAGGACCGTCGTCGAGATGTCCTTCGTGCCCGCGTAACAGGCCGCGTGGGCAAGGTAGTTGAGGTCGCGGAGTTCGCCGGGCGGGAAGGGGCCGTCCTCGCGGGCCGTGATCCAGCGCTGCCAGGTGCGGCGGACGTCGCTGACGGCGCCGTCGTGGGTCCAGTGCTGGCCGAGGCCCACCGCGGCCTGGTGGCCCTTCGCGGCGTCGAGGGCGTAGCGGTACTCCTCGACGCGGGCGTACTGCACCAGCACCGGAAGGGTGCAGCCGGGCGGTGCGACGCCCGCCGCGTCGCGGGCGAAGTCGTACATCAGGCCGTGGCTGCCGTGCCAGCGGGAGGAGTAGTAGTGGAGGACCTGGAGGTGGCCCTCGACGCTGTAGGGGTCGCGGCGGTGCAACTCGTCCCACCAGCGGGCGAGTTCCTGGCGCCGTACGCCTGATGGATAGAGGCGGGCCACGGAGATCAGGGAGATCCACGGGGTGGGGTCGTCCGGGTATGCCTCCGAGGCCTGGAGGCAGGCCATCACGGCGGCGTCGATGCGGTTCCGGTCGATCGGCACGCCCCGGCCCGCCGCGATGGCCATGTTGAACGCGCGGGCCGTCTCCGTCGCCGCGCGCAGCGTGAGCGCGTCGCCGCTGTGGGGCTCGGCGGCCAGCCACGACTCGACCGTCGAACTGCTCGCGCAGGCCTGCGCGAGCGTCCGGACCCGGTGGCCCCGGCCCAGCCAGTGCGCGCCGGTGTTCCGCAGTAGGTCCCGCAGGCCCTGCCAGCGGCCGATGACGATGTCCTGGCGGGCCGAACTGAGCGGAGCGTCCCCGCAGTCGGGGTCGAAGTCGGGGGTGTAGCGGTCTCGCGCCATCGGGGTGCCCCTCAGAAGTCGGTCGGGAGACCCTGATGGACCCGGGACTGTTCGGGCACGAAGTCGTCCGGGACGTAGTCCGTCTCGACGGTGCGGGTGGCGTCGAGGCGTGAGGGGCGGTAGTAGTCGCTGCCCTGCTTCCAGTACCAGAACATCGGGACCAGCCCCACGGCCAGTCCGCCGATGCCGATGGTGATCGCCGCGTTGCTCAGGTCGCCCAGCGACTCGACGAAGATCCAGAACATGAACAGGGCGCCGAGCAGCGGCCACAGTCCGCCGAAGAGGAAGTTCGCCGCCGACTTGAACAGCATCTTGCGGTAGGCGACGACGACCGCGAGGCCCGCGAGGCCGTAGTACACGGCGATCTGCAGACCGATCGCCGAGATCGCGTCGGAGAGGATCTCGCCCACTGAACCGAGCGCGTTCGAGGCGATGAACATGATCAGCGCCACCCCGCCGACCACGGTGATCGCGACCCACGGGGTGTTCCAGGTGCGGTGCACCTTGCCCAGCGCGGCCGGCATCGTACGGTCGCGGCCCATCGCGAACAGCGACCGCGTGACCTGGATGAGGGTGGTCTCCAGCGTCGCGATGGTCGACAGCATCACCGACACGATCAGCAACTTGCCGCCCCAGCCCGGCCACAGCTCGTCGCCGAGCACGGCCAGTACGTTGGCGTCGTTGTTCTCGATCTGCCGCGAGGTCAGGATGATGTTCACCGCGATGGTGAACACCTCGAAGAGCAGGAAGACGATGCCGACGCCGATCAGGCCCGCGAGTCCGGTCGTACGACGGCTGTTGCGGGTCTCCTCGCTGAGGTTGCTGGTGACGTCCCAGCCCCAGTAGTAGAACGCGGCGATGAGCGCGCCCGACGCGAAGCCGGACACCCCGTCGAAGTGGCTGAAGCCCAGCCAGGACCAGTCGAAGGCACGGGCGTTGTCCGTGTGGACGAGGGCGAACACCGCGAACAGCGCCAGGATGCTCAACTCCACACCGGACATGAGGAGTTGGGCCCGGACCGTGAGCCTGGCCCCGCCGAGCACCACGAGCAGCATGATGACGAACCACGCGGCGCCGACCACCGTCGACAACGCCGTGTTGTCCGCGAGGCCTTGGTCGAAGAGCGACAGTGTCATAGACCCGGCGGGCAGTGACCCGGCGACCATGAAGATGGTCGCGGAGACCACGAGGGCCCAGCCGCTGATGAAGCCCAGGAAGGGGTGCAGGGTGCGGCCCACCCAGGAGTAACTCGCCCCCGCGTTCACGTCGATACGGCCGAGATAGCTGAACGCCAGCGCGATACCCAGCATCGGTATCGCGCAGTAGAGGAGCGCCGCCGGGCTGGCCAGGCCGACCGCACCGACCAGGACCGCGGTGGTCGCGGCCAGCGAGTACGCCGGTGCGCTGCCCGCCACGGCCATCACCACGGTGTCGAACGTACCGAGGGCGTTGGCCTGCAGCCCTCTGCCCCTGTTGTTGCTCATGGATGCGCTGCTTTCCGTCTTGCACGACGTGGGGGGTTGCGCGAACCGGCCCCGGACCCGGAGAGGGGTGGCCTCGGGTCAGTGGCCGGTCGGAACAACAAATAGGGGGTGGTGGATACCCGTTGAACCGCTGCGTCGGCGGACGGTCACACCGTGTGTGGGTGTGATGATAGCCGTACCTCTTGACCTTTCAAGATTGACCAGCGAGTAATCTCCTGTGAACGGTCAGTCGCCGAGTCGGTCGATCTGCCGCAGTTTGTTCGTCGCGTCGAGGGCGGCGACCTTGTAAGACTCCGCGAGCGTCGGGTAGTTGAAGACCGCGTCCACGAGATAGTCGACCGTGCCGCCGCAGCCCATCACCGACTGGCCGATGTGAATGAGTTCCGTCGCGCCGGTGCCGAAGCAGTGCACGCCGAGCAGGGTGCGGTCCGTGGGGGAGACCAGCAGCTTGAGCATGCCGTGCGAGTCGCCGATGATCTGGCCGCGCGCGAGTTCGCGGTAGCGGGAGATCCCGACCTCGAACGGCACGCACTCCTCGGTGAGTTGGTCCTCGGTCTTCCCGATGAAACTGATCTCCGGGATGGTGTAGATGCCGATGGGCTGGCGGTCGTCGATCCGGTGCACGGGCTCACCGCAGGCGTGGTACGCGGCCGTACGGCCCTGTTCCATCGAGGTCGCCGCGAGAGCGGGGAAGCCGATGACGTCGCCGACGGCGTAGATGTGCGGCACCGCGGTGCGGAAGTTCTCGTCGACATCGATCCGGCCGCGCCGGTCGGCGGACAACCCGGCCTTGTCCAGGTCGAGTTCGTCGGTCAGGCCCTGCCGTCCCGCGGAGTACATCACGGCGTCGGCCGGGATCTTCTTGCCGCTCTCCAGGACGGTCAGGGTGCCGTTGGTGTGCCGCTCGACGGCGGCGACGGTCTCCCCGAAGCGGAAGGTCACGGCGAGGTCCCGCAGGTGGTACTTGAGCGACTCGATGACCTCCAGGTCACAGAAGTCGAGCATCCCGGCGCGCTTCTCCACCACGGTGATCTTGCTGCCGAGCGCCGCGAACATCGAGGCGTACTCCATGCCGATGACGCCCGCGCCGACGATGACCATGGACCGAGGGACCTTGGGCAGGTCCAGGACGTTGTCCGAGTCCATGATGGTGCGCCCGTCGAACTCGACGGTGTCCGGCCGCGCGGGACGCGTACCGGTGGCGATGATGATGTTCTCGGCCGTCAACAGCCGTTCGTGGCCGGTGATTTCGGTCAGAGCGACGGTGTGCGGGTCGACGAAGCGGCCCGTGCCGGCGAACAGGGAGACCTGGTTGCGGGACAACTGGTTGCGGATGACGTCCACTTCACGGCTGACCACGTGCTGCGTGCGCGCGGTGAGGTCGCCGACGGTGATGTCGTCCTTGAGGCGGTAGCTCTGCCCGTACAGATCGCGCTGGGTGAGACCGGTGAGATAGAGCACCGCCTCGCGCAGCGTCTTGGAGGGGATGGTCCCGGTGTGGATGGAGACCCCGCCGACCATGTCGGGGCGGTCTACGACGGCGACCCGGCGGCCCAGCTTGGCCGCGGCGATGGCGGCCTTCTGGCCACCCGGTCCTGAACCGATGACAAGCATGTCGAAGTCGGGCACCTCCGGAGTCTGTCAGCCGGGGTGCCTTCTCCGAAAGGGTGAACGGGTAACCAGGTGCCGGCGAGACGGCTAAGGAAGCAGTTTGTCCAGCGCCGCCGCCCCCTCGACCTCGATCTTCCGCCGCGCCCACTCCAGATTCTCCGGCGTCACGTCCCGGCCGGCCGCGAGTACGACGTCCTCCGGGGCCACCTCCGTACCGGTGCGGGCGTGCAGCAGGGCGTCCGGTGTGGCGCGGTCGTCGGGCTGTGCTGTCGACATGGTGCTTCCTCCCTGAGACTGGGCACGTGCCGTGGGTCCCACTCCCACGATTCCCCGCCCATCCCCAGTGTGCATCCGGAAGAGTGGCCGATCGAGAACCTGAACCTAAGCTGGAACCGGCCCCCGCGGGCCCGAACCAGGGAGGCTGCCGCGATGGTCGAGACCCCGCCCGAGCAGGACACCCCCACCGGACCCGGATATCTGCCCATCGCCGAGCACGGACTGATCGGCGATCTGCGGAGCGTGGCCCTGGTGGGGACCAACGGCACGATCGACTGGTACTGCTGCCCGTCCTTCGACGCCCCCAGCGTCTTCGCCGCGATCCTGGACGCGGAGCGGGGCGGCTCCTTCGAGCTCGCCGCCTCCGTGCCCGCGCGCACCAAGCAGTTCTACTTCCCCGACACCAACGTCCTGATCACCCGGTTCTACACCGAGGAGGGCGTCGGCGAGGTCCAGGACTTCATGCCGGTGACCGGGGAGTCGGACGCGTCCGCCCGGCACCGGCTGATCCGGCGGGTGCTGTGCGTGCGCGGCTCGGTCCCGTTCCGGACGCGGGTCGCCCCGAGGTTTGACTACGGCGCCTCTCCGCACACCGCGCGGATGGTCGGCGACGTGGCCCTCTTCGAGTCCGCCGAGAGGTCCCTCGCGCTGACCGCCACCGTCCCCCTGGAGTGCGACGACGTCGACGTGTGGGCCGACTTCAAGCTCGACGAGGGCGAGTCCGAGGTGTTCGCCCTCGACCAGGTCGACGGCGAGGTGGCCTCCCGCCCCTGCGCCCGGCAGGAGGCCGAGGACGAGTTCGTCTCGACGGTCGCCTACTGGCGGCGCTGGATCTCCCAGTCCCGCTACCGCGGCCGCTGGCGCGAGATGGTCCACCGCTCCGCCCTCACCCTCAAGCTGCTCACCTACGCCCCCACCGGCGCGATCGTCGCCGCCCCCACCACCAGCCTCCCCGAACAGCTCGGCGGCGAGCGCAACTGGGACTACCGCTACGTCTGGATCCGCGACGCCGCCTTCTGCGTCTACGCGCTCCTGCGCCTCGGCTTCACCGGCGAGGCGAAGGCGTTCATGCAGTTCGTGACCCGCTACATCAGCCCCGGCGACGGCAACCCCTCCGGCCCGCTCCAGATCATGTACGGCATCGACGGCCGCACCGAACTCACCGAACGCGAACTCCCGCACCTCGAAGGCCACCAGAAATCCGCCCCGGTCCGCGTCGGCAACGCGGCGTCCGACCAGCTCCAACTCGACATCTACGGCGCCCTGATCGACTCCATCTACCTCTACGACAAGTGGGCCGAGCCCATCTCCAGCTCCCAGTGGGACGACGTGTGCGCCCTCGTCGACTGGGTCTGCGACAACTGGGACCAGCCCGACGAGGGCGTCTGGGAGACCCGCGGCGGCCGCAAGAACTTCCTCTACTCACGCCTGATGTGCTGGGTCGCGATCGAACGCGCGATCCGCCTCGCCAACCGCCGCGGCCTGCCCGCCGACCTCCCGCACTGGTTGAAGTGCCGCGACACCATCTATCGCCGCATCATGGACCGCGGCTGGTCGGTCAAACGCCAGGCCTTCGTCCAGTACGAGGGCAGCGACGTCCTCGACGCCGCGCTGCTGATGATGCCGCTGGCGAAGTTCATCGCCCCCACCGACCCCAAGTGGCTCTCCACACTGGACGCGTTGACCGAGGAACTGGTCTCCGACTCCCTGGTCTACCGCTACAACCCCCAAGCCAGCCCCGACGGCCTGCGCGGCGACGAGGGCACGTTCTCGATCTGCTCCTTCTGGTACGTCGAGGCCATGGTCCGCGCCGGCCGCGTCGACGAGGCCCGCCTCGCCTTCGAGAAGATGCTCACCTACGCCAACCATCTCGGCCTGTACGCCGAGGAGATCGGCCGCACCGGCGAGCAACAGGGCAACTTCCCCCAGGCGTTCACCCATCTCGCCCTGATCAGCGCCGCGTTCAACCTGGACAAGGCCCTGGGCTGATCCCGTCCGTGTCGCGCAACAAACGTCACTGAGGTGTCACAGCCCTCCGTGACGCCACAACTACCGCGTCATGTCCCGTGTCGAACCCGTTGACCGCAACACATTTGATCCACGGGGGAACACATCATGACGAACGTGTCACGCAAGAAGGTCTCCGCCGCCGTCGCGTCCGCTGCCTTCCTGCTCCTGGCGGGCGCCGGCATCGTCGCCGCCCCGGCCAGCTACGCGGGCGTCCCCGGCGGCACCAGCGCCGTCGACCGCAACAGCGACTTCAACGGGGACGGCTACGACGACGTCCTCATCGGCGCCCCGGAGGGCACCGTCGACGGCAAGCAGGGCGCCGGTTACGTCACCGTCCAGTACGGCGCCCCGAACGGCATCGCCACCAACAACACCGTCCCCAAGGGCAAGACGGCCGTCATCAGCCAGTCCACGCCCGGCGTCCCCGGCACCTCGGAGACCTACGACTCCTTCGGCCAGGCCATCGCCACCGGCGACGTCAACGGCGACGGCTACGACGACGCGCTGATCGGCGCCCCCGGCGAGGACGAGGGCAGCCTCGAGAACGCCGGCCGCGTCACCGTCCTCTACGGCTCCAAGGCCGGCCTGGGCGCGGAGGCGAACACCTCCTTCACCTCCACCAAGCCCGCCGCGGGCGCCCGCTTCGGCCAGGCCGTGACGGCGGCCCGCTTCACCGGCGCCACCGACGCCGACGAGATGGCCGTCCTCGACGACAACGGCGCCCAGATCTTCGCCTACCACACCGACATCCTGCACCTGATGGGCACGCTGAACACGACCACGGCCCCCGGCGGCCACCGCATCCAGCCCGCCTACCTCACCACCGGCGACTACGACAACAACGGCTTCGCCGACCTGGTCATCTCGGGCTACAGCCCCGACGACGACTACCAGCAGGGCTGGTCGGCCCTCTACGCGGGCGGCGACACCGAGTTGACGTACCGTCAGGACCTGAACGGCGGCCTCGGCACCGCGTCCGGCGACATCAACCGCGACGGCTACGACGACCTGGTGGTCGGACAGCTGAGCAGCGCCGACGACAAGGCCGAGGGCGACGACGGGGGCAAGATCGCCGTCTACTACGGCAGTTCGGAGGGCGCCGCCGGTCCCGCGGACTGGTGGTCGCAGAACTCCCCGGGCGTACCCGGCACTTCGGAGCACGGCGACGCCTGGGGCAACGACCTCTCCGTCGGTGACGTCAACGGCGACGGTTACGCGGACATCGCCGTCGGCGCGCCCGGCGAGGACATCGGCACCGTCCAGGACGCGGGCGCCGTATGGCTGTTGCGCGGTTCGGGCAACGGCGTGACCGCGACCGGCGCCCAGTCCTTCGACCAGAACACCGCCGGCATCCCCGGCACCGCCGAGGCCGACGACGCCTGGGGCACCCAGGTCCGGCTGGCCGACACGGACGCGGACGGCCGCAGCGAACTGGTCGCCTCCGCGCCCGGCGAGAACTCCGCCGACGGCTATGTCTGGTTGCTCCAGGCCGGCCCCAACGGCCTGCTCGCGGACGGCTCTTCGCTCTACAGCGCGGCCGACCTCGGCGGCGCGGCGAAGGGCGCGCACTTCGGGGCGGCGATCGACGAGTAAGCGGTATGGTGGCGCCCGTACCGGCTCGGCAGCCGGTACGGGCGCCGTCCGTCAACTGGGGCGATCACAGCGCCTGTTCGGCCCAGATGACCTTGCCCGCCGGGGTGTACCGGGTGCCCCAGCGCTCCGAGAGCTGGGCCACCAGGAACAGACCCCGGCCGCCCTCGTCCGTCATCGCCGCGTACCGCAGATGCGGTGACGTGGTGCTGCCGTCGTAGACCTCGCAGATGAGGGTGCGGTCGCGCAACAGGCGTACGCGGACGGGGTCGTTGCCGTAGCGGATCGCGTTGGTGACCAGTTCGCTGAGGATGAGTTCGGTGGTGAACGTCAGCTCGTCCAGGCCCCAGTGGGTGAGCTGGCGGGTGACCGAGGCACGCATGTCGGAGACGGCCGCCGGGTCGGACGGCACGCGCCACTCGGCGATGCGGTCGGCGCCCAGGGCGCGGGTGCGGGCGACGATCAGGGCGATGTCGTCGCTCGGGCGTACCGACAACTCCGAGTCCAGGACGGCCCGGCAGGTGTCCTCGGGGGAGTCGCCGGAGTCGGTGAGCGCGGTGCGCAGCATCTCCAGGCCGACGTCGATGTCCCGCTCCCGGTCCTCGACCAGGCCGTCCGTGTACAGGACCAGCCGGGTGCCCTCGGCCAGCTCCAACTCGGCCGTCTCGAACGGGAGTCCGCCGAGGCCGAGCGGGGGACCGGCCGGGACGTCGGGGAACTCGACGGTGCCGTCCGGCCGGATCAGCGCCGGTGGCGGATGGCCGGCGCGGGCGACGGTGCAGCGCAGGGTCACCGGGTCGTAGATCGCGTACAGGCAGGTCGCTCCGGTGACCGGGGCGACGCTGTCCTCGGTCGTCTCGTCCTGGTCGATGCGGCCGACCAACTCGTCCAGCAGGCCCAGGAGTTCGTCGGGGGGAAGGTCCAGCGCGGAGAAGTTGTGGACCGCCGTGCGCAGTCGGCCCATCGTCGCCGCCGCGTGCAGACCGTGGCCCACGACATCGCCGACGACCAGGGCGACGCGGGCGCCGGACAAGGGCAGGACGTCGAACCAGTCGCCGCCGACCCCGGCCTTCGCGGGGAGATAGCGGTAGGCGACTTCGAGGGCGCTCTGCTCGGGCAGCCGGCGGGGCAGCAGACTGCGCTGGAGGGTCACCGCCATGCCGTGTTCGCGGGTGTAGCGGCGGGAGTTGTCGATCGAGACGGCCGCGCGGGCGACCAACTCCTCGGCGAGGGCCAGCTCTTCCGTGTCGAAGGGGTCGGGCTTGTCGGAGCGCCAGAAGTTGACCACGCCGAGGATGAGGGCACCGGCCCGCAGCGGCACGGTGATCAGCGAGTGGATGCCGTACTCGACGACCTGCGCGGTGCGTTCGGGGTCCTGGGTGAGCCAGCCGGGCGCGTCGCTCAGCCGGGGTTCGACGACGGCCTCGCCGGTGTCCAGGCTGCGTGCCTGCGGGGAGGACGCGATGAACTGGATCTGCTTGCCGACCGGGTAGAGCGGGGCGTCGTCCCGGACCCCGCTGGAGGCCGTGCGGCGCAGGTCGGTGCCGGGCTGCGGTTCCTCGCCGCTGAGGACGGCGTCGTAGAGGTCGACCGTGACGAAGTCCGCGAAGCGGGGGACGGCCAGTTCGGCGAGTTCCTCGGCGGTGCGGGTGACGTCCAGGCTGGTGCCGATGCCCACTCCGGCGTCGTAGAGCATGTTGAGGCGTTCGCGGGTGACCTCGGCGCGGCCGGAGAGGGCGCGGAGTTCCGTGGAGTCGCGGAGCGTGGTGACGCTGCCGGCCGGGCCGCCCTTGAGGTCGGTGGGGCGCTGGTTGACGGCGAGCAGCCGGTCGCCGACCCGGTGCACCTCGTCCGTCGCGACCCGCCCGGAGGCCAGCAGCGCGGTCATGTCGGCGTCGAGCCCGAGGTCGAGGACCAGACGCCCCTCGGCGTTCTCGGGCAGGTCGAGCAGCTGGCGCGCCTCGTCGTTCGCGAGCAGCAGGCGGCCCTCGCCGCCGACGATGATCACGCCCTCCCGTACGGCGTGCAGCACCGCGTCGTGGTGCTCGTACATCCGGGTCATCTCGTGCGGGCCCAGGCCATGGGTCTGGTGCTGGAGGCGTCTGGTGACCAGGGCCGTGCCCCCGAGGGCGAGGATGAGTGCCGCACCCGCGGCGGTCAGCAGGAGCGGCAGCTGCTGGTCGGCGGCGCCGCCGACGTTCGCCTTCGTCACCCCGGCCGACACCAGACCGACGACCTTGCCCCCGGGGCCCCTGACCGGGACCACGGCCTGCACCAGCGGTCCGATGGTGCCGGTGAGTTCCTCGGTGACGACGTGCCCGGCGAGCGCGGGGGCGATGTCCCCGACGAACTTCTTGCCGATGCGGTCCGGTTTGGGGTGGGTGTAGCGGATCCCCTCGGTGTTCATCACGACGATGAAGTCGACCTTGGACGTCTTCCGCGCGGCCTCGGCGCTCGGCTGCAGGATCGCGGTGGGGTCGGCGCTGCGCAGGGCCGCGACCGTGCCCGGCGCGTTGGCGAAGGTCTCGGCGACGGCCACCGAGCGGTTGCGGGCCTCCTGCGTGCTGTCGTGCCGCACCTGGAGGACCTGCGCCACCACGGCCGCCACGACCAGCAGCAGCACGATCACCACCTGCAGCATGAACACCTGCCCGGCGACGCTGCGGCCGCCCAGCGGCGCCCGCCGGTGTTCGGGCGTCCGACGGGCACGGTCGTACGGGCGCTGCGCGCGCAGACCGTCGGGGCGGTGGGTCGACCGGGCCCCGGGCCGACCCGTCAGGCGGACCATGTGCCCATGTCTACACTGCCCGACCTCAGGAGGCGAGGGGCGTCACAGGCGGTGACAGGCCGTGGCCGGCGGGGGGTCATGGGTGCCGTCCGGGCTTGGCGCGGCGGGCGGCGAGCAGCAGCGCGATGTCGTCGGGGCGGTCGGCCGCGTGCCGGGCCGCCGTGGTGAGCCGGTCGGCGACACCGGCCAGGGACCGCCCGCCCGGCCGCGCTGCGGGCCCGCCCGCCTTCGCGAGGGCGACGCGCAGGGCGGCGATGCCGTCGTCGATGTCGACACCGGGCCGCTCGACGAGGCCGTCCGTGTAAAGCGCGAGGATGGAGTCGGGCTCCAGGTACAGCTCCGCGACCGGGTACTGGGCGTGCGGGTCCACCCCGAGGACCACGCCCCCGGGTATGTCCCAGACGCGGGTGCGCCCGTCCGGGGTACGGATCAGCGGCGGCGGATGCCCGGCCCGCGCGACCCGGACCAGCCCGCTCGCCGGGTCCAGGCGGAGGTAGCAGCAGCTCGCGAACTGCCCGGGGTCGAGGTCGATGAGGAGGTGGTTCGTACCGCTCATCACCTCGTCGGGCGGCCGGTCGCCGAGCGCGAACGCCCTGACCGCGCTGCGGAGTTGACCCATGGTGGCGGCCGCCTGGACGCCGTGCCCCTGGACGTCGCCGATGACCAGGGCGAGACCGTCACCGGCCTCGACGACGTCGTACCAGTCGCCGCCCACCTCCATGCCCTGGGTGCCCGGGAGATAGCGTCCCGCGGTCTCCACCTGCGGGTGGGCGGAGAGCCGGCGGGGGAGGAGCGCCTGCTGGAGGCCGCGGGCGAGGGCGGCCTCGGAGTCGTAGCGCTGGGCCTTCTCCATCGCGTGGGCGATCAGTCCGGCGAGGGCGGTGAGCACCGCGCGCTCCTCGGTGCTGAAGCTGCGGGACCGGTCGAAGCCCAGGATGGCCGAGCCGACCGGGCGCCCGGACGCGATCAGCGGCAGGAACGCGCGGGCGCCCTCCTCCGCGTCCAGGGGGATGCCCGGGTAGGCGTCCGCGAGCTGCTGCATGGAGTCGAAGAAGAGCGGGCGTCCGGTGGTGAGGGTCTCGACCCCGGGCAGCCGGGTGTCGAGTCCGACGCCGTCGAAGGGGGCGAGGAAGCCCTGCGGGAAGCCGGTCTCCCAGGCCAGGTACAGATGCCGTTCCTGGAGCAGATAGATCGCGAGCCGCCGTCCGCCGAACGCGGGCAGCAGCTCCTTCATGACCACCGCGGACACCTGGCGGGCGGTGACCGCCTCCGTCAGCGCTATGGCGAGCACGATCGGCCGGTACAGCGGCGCGAGCGAGGTGACGCCGTTCCCCGGGGCGCTGTCCCCGTCGGTGTGCACGGGTACGAGCGGCGGTCCCACCACCCGGGTCGAGGGGGCGACCGTGCACGTCAGCTGGTCCTGCCCCGGATGGACGGCCATCGCGAGCCAGTCGCTCTCGTACGTCTCCTCGCCCTGCTCCCGCTCGTCCGGGCGCCGGACGTGGAAGTGCACCGGACCGAGCGACAGCAGGGCGCCGCGCAGCTGGTCCTCGCAGCCGATCTGGTTCAGCCAGGGCACGCCCTCCCACAGCGGGCGGCCCAGCAGCTCCTCGCGCGGCCGGCCCAGCAGCCGGGCGGCACGCGGATTGACGTAGGTGACCAGCCCCAGCCGGTCCAGGCAGAACACGCCGTCCGGCAGCAGATCGGCCACGCTGTCGGCGAGCGGTCCGGATCCCGGGTCGACGACGACACCGCTGACCGGGTACCCGCCGTCCGGCGGGAGTGGCCCGGTGGCGGGCGTCCACAGGTCCAGCAGGCGGGCCGAACCGTCCGCCGCCCGCACGCGAAGGGGCAGCGGCGGGGGTTTCCCGGCGGCCGTGGCCCGCAGCGCGGCCATGACCTGGTAGGTGTCGCCCGGCGCCACGACGTCCGCGAGCGCCTGCGCGGTGCCGGGGAACTCCGTGGGCTCCACCCCCATCAGGGCGTGCAGGGAGCCGTCCCCGGTCACGGCCGCGGTCCTCGGATCCCACGAGAACCGTGCCATGCGCCCCTCGGGGCGATGCGTGGCCGCCGTCCGGACGCACACGGGCTCGCCGTCCCAGGCGACGTACGGACCGTCCTCGTCCTTGTGCTCGTCCTCCAGCTCGGCCAGCGCCCGGCCCAGCTCCTCGGCCAGCCGGGTCATCCGGTCCAGGCCGGACAGCACCTCGGTGGCGTCCGCGGCGGAGGGCCGCAGCACGGTGAGCACGCCGTACGCCGTCGACCCGCCGATGACGGGGACGTACAGGGACCCGAACTGGAAGGGCAGGCTCGCGGCGAACTGGGGATAGCGGCGCATGGTCTCGGTGGCGTTCGGCAGGACCACGTGGACGCCGAGGCGGTAGGCGTCGGCGACGGGGAACTTGCTGTCGACGTGCAGCCGCCCCCAGGGCCGGAACAGCGGCCCTGGCAGCCCCGCCAGCACGCCGAGACGCAGCAGTCCGGGCGTGCTCGACCGCAGGTAGACGCCCCCGGAGTGGCCGCCGGCCGCGTCGATCGCCTCCGTCGAGGCGTCGATGAGCGGCTCGGCGAGCCGTCCGGGCGTCCCCTTCTCGCGCTCGGCACTCCCAGTCATTGGGGCTCTACCTCGTCCCTGTGGCGCCGGGTGGGTGACACAGCAAGAATGCGCCAGGACGCGGCCGGGGTCACCTGGGCGGACGGGATGGGCTGGTGGGGCACGGGTATCGCCGGTCCGTCGGGGGCTGATGAAGTGATCAAGAGTGACTCACGTGTGGATGGGGTCGGGTACGGGGTGCCGCCGGCGTTTCGCGGGTCAGGCGACGGGGGCGGGCCGACCAGGGGCGGTGCCGCGGTCGCCGGGGGTGCGGTTGTCGCACGCGAGCGTCCTTCCGGCGGACCGGGGTGTGGCCATGGGACTGAGCCCTTTCGGATCGACGCGACAAGTGAACAGACAGGGAAGATGAGCAGGCAGGCAGGAAAAGGGAGTTGAGATCCGACCCGCGTCAGCGATCGGTCCTCGACCCATGGCGTTCAGGATGGCGCAAACTACGCCTCGCGCGGGGCGAATTCGATCTGTTGCCCTAGCCGGTAGTGACCGGTCGGCCTCCGCTTCGCCGGCCATGTACCGCGGACCAGCGCCCACAGCCCCCGCCCATCTCACTCGCACCCCGATTGTTAGCCTCGGTCATGCCCAGTTACCCCCTGCTCCGTCACGGCTCGCGATGAGTACGACCGCCGCCGCCCCCTTCCCGCTCGGCGCCGAGACCACGCTCGCCGAACTCGCCCACGACCCGCACCCCCGGCTGGCGCGGCTCCGGGAGAGTGAACCCGTGTCCTGGCTGCCGGAGTTGGACGGCTGGCTGGTCACCCGGCGGGACCTCGCGCTCGGCGTGATGAAGGACGCGGTCACCTTCACCGTGGACGACCCGCGCTTCTCCACCGCCCAGGTCGTCGGGCCGAGCATGCTGTCCCTCGATGGGGAGCGGCACGCCCGGCACCGTGAACCCTTCACCGCGCCCTTCCGCCCGCGCGAAGTACGGGACGGCTTCGCCTCGTTCATCGAGGGCGAGACCGACCGGCTCGTCACCGCGCTGCGGCCGGCCGGCGCCGGTGAACTGCGGCGCGCCTTCGCGGGCCCGCTCGCGGTCGCCGTCGTGACCGAGGCCCTCGGACTGACCGGCACCACCCCGGACACGGTTCTCGCCTGGTACGACGCGATCGTGCGCGCGGTCTCGGACATCACGGCCGGGCACGAGGCGGGAGCCGACGGCACCACGGCGTACGCGGAACTGCGCGCCTCCGTCGAAGCGACCGTCGCCTACCGGGGCGGAGCCTCACTCCTCGGCTCCGCCGCCGCGCAGCTGACACTGCCCGAAGTGGCCTCCAACGCAGCCGTGTTGATGTTCGGCGGCATCGAGACCACCGAGGCGATGATCACCAACGCGCTGCTGCATCTGCTCCGGCACCCCGACCAACTCGCCCTCGTCCAGGCCGACATGAGTCTGCTGGACGGCGCGATCGAGGAGTCGTTGCGCCTCGAACCCGGCGCCGCCGTCGTGGACCGTTACGCTACCCGCGACACCGTCCTCGGCCCGGCCACGATCCGCGAGGGCGACCTGGTCACCGTCTCCCTCACCGGCGCCAACCGCGACCCGGCCGTCTTCCCCGACCCCGACCGGTTCGACGTCCGCCGCGAGAACGCCCGCCTCCAACTCGCCTTCGCCCACGGCCCGCACTACTGCCTCGCCGCCCACCTGGCCCGCCTGGAGACCCGTATCGCTCTCCGGCACCTCCTCGAACGACTCCCCGCCCTGCGCCTCGACCCGGACCACCCGACCGCCCCGCACGGCCTGGTGTTCCGCAAGCCGCCGACGCTGCACGTCCTGTGGGACGCCGTGACCTGACACGAGGGGTGCGACCGTTCTGACGACCCGTCAGAGACCCTTCACTCACGGCCCACTTGGCGCTCCATGACCTCCACCAGCCGCCCCAGCGCACTCAGCACCTGCTCCCGGTCCCCGCCCAGCCCCGCCAACAGCTGTACCTCGGCGGAGAGTTGGCGCGGGAAGAGGTCGTCCACGGCCTTGGCGCCGGCCGGGGTGATGGTCACCAGGGCGGCGCGCCGGTCGGCCGGGTTCGGGGTGCGGGCGATGAAGCCGCGCCGCTCCAGCTTGCCCAGGGCCTTGCTGACGCCCGCGCGGGACAGGCCGAGCCATTCGGCGAGGCGGCGGGCGATCACCGGGTCGGTCGCGTGCCGCAGGGGGATCAGCATGTCGACCTCGGGGGCGGTGAGCTCGGCGCCCGCGTAGAGGGGCTCGACCGCGCGGTTCAGGAGGCCGGTGGCGTGCTTGAGCAGGCCGATCAGCTCCATGGGCGAGGTGTCGAGACCGGGGTTGTGCTCGGTCCACTGGGCGCGGACGTCGGCGGGGGAGGGCGACATGCGGCTCGTTTCTCGCTTCCTGGACCGGGCTTTCGTAGGCCTTCGCAGGCCCGGTCCGCAGGATTTCATGGGTCTTCACGGGCTGACGAGGGCCTTCATCGGCCTTCACCGGTCCGTCATTGTTAACCGGTGAACCATCGGTTACCGTTACGGTCATGGTATCGCCGTCCCCCTCCAGTTCCGCCGCCGCGCGCCCCACCGCGCCGGCCGACTCCACCGACCCCTCGCGGCGCACAGCCGTCGCCCTGGTCGCCGTCCTCGCCGCGCTGACCGCGGTCGCCCCGCTCGCGACCGACATGTACGTCCCCGGTTTCCCCGCGATGGGGGACACGCTCGGGGCGAGCAGCTCGGCCGTGCAGCTGACGATGACCGCGTTCCTGGCCGGACTCGTCGTCGGTCAGCTGCTGATCGGCCCGCTCAGCGACAGCCTCGGCCGCCGCGGACTGCTGCTGTCCGGAACGGCCGCGTTCACGGTCTTCTCCGTCGCCTGCGCGCTCGCCCCCAATATCGAGCTCCTCACCGGTGCCCGGTTCCTCCAGGGCGTGTCGGGCGCGGCCGGCATGGTGCTGGCCCGCGCCGTCCTGACCGACCGCTTCCAGGGGGCCGAACTGCCCCGCTACTTCGCGGTCCTCTCCCAGATCATGGGTGTCGCTCCGGTCGCCGCACCGGTGCTCGGCGGCGCGATCCTCGCCGTGTCGACCTGGCGCGCTGTGTTCGTCGTACTGACCGTGATGGGCGGCCTGTTGCTGCTCGGTGTGGTCCGCAAGGTCCCGGAGACCCTGCCGCCGGAGCGGCGGCACGCCGGCGGGATCACCAACACCTTCCGCGCGATGGGGGAGTTGCTCGGCCGCCGTGCGTTCATGGGCTACGTCCTTGTCCTCGCGTTCATCTCGGCGGCGCTGTTCGCCTACATCAGCGGCTCCAGCTTCGTCTTCGAGAACCTGCACGGGGTGTCCGCCACGACGTACTCCCTGATCTTCGCCAGCAACGCCGTGGCGATGCTCATCGCGGGTGCGACCTTCTCCCAACTGGCCGGACGGGTACGGCTGAACAACCTCCTCGTGGGCGCGGTCGCCGTCGCCGCGGTCGGCGCGCTGGGGCAGGTGCTGCTGGTGCTGACGGTGGGGGAGACCCTCGCCGGCACCTGGATCGCCCTGTTCATCACGGCCGGCGGCATCGGCATGGTCTTCCCGTCGACCCTGAGCATCGGCCAGGCCCTCGGCCGCAACGCCCCGGGCGCGGCCTCCGCCCTCCTCGGCGGACTGCAGTTCCTGTTCGGCGCGGTCGCGGCACCGCTGGTGGGGGCGTTCGGGGAGGACAGTTCCCTGCCGATGGCGGTGATCATGCTGATCGCCGTGGCGGCGGCGGGAGTCGCACTGGTGGGGCTGGCAAGGCCGTGGGAGGGGCAGGGTGAACCGACCTCGGCCGCATAGGAACTGACGGTCCGTCTGGGGCCTTCAGTCTTCCGCGAGTTCCTTCGTTCGGTCGGCGGGATGCTCAAGGCCGGCGATCGGTTGTGGTTCCCGGGTTACGGGTCTGTCCCAACGGACCGTGACCGCCGACGAGTTGGCGACGGCGGCGGGAACGGCCGTGCGGGCTTGCGGTTGAGGGGTTCCGGTGCGTTGTGCCTGGTGATGGCGGGCGCCGTACGGGGAGGTGCGTGTAACAGGAATGTCCTATGCGGTGGTTGTGCGGAACGGTCGACCCGGCCGAGCCGCTCTTGATGATCAGAAACGCCCGCTCGTACCGACGATCCGTACGGCGCGGCAGGCACTGACACCACCGATCCTGAGGATGAATCGATGCGCGTTCACAAGCTCACCTTCGCCGCCCTGGCCGTCGCCGCCGGTCTCTCGCTCACGGCCTGCCAGAGCGACGACACCAGCACGGGAAAGAGTGACCCGTCGTCCGCGCCCACGGCGTCGCCCGCGTCCAACGTCTCGTCGTCGGGCGGCAGTTCGGACTCGGGCAGCTCAAGCCAGGGCGGAGCGAAGGCCACCACGGGAACCAGCTCCGGTGGGTCGAGCTCCGGCGGCACGGGTACGGGTACGGGTACGGGTACGGCGGCCGGTACCGGCTCCGACGCGAACGCCAAGGCCGGCAGGTGCCGTACCGACGAACTGGAGGTCACGGCGACGGACAACACCATCGACGGCGACGCCAACCGGACCGTCGTGGTCGAGTTCAAGAACGGCGGCGGCCGGGACTGCACGATCTCCGGGTACGCGGGCGTCGACCTGAAGACCAACGCGGGGACGGTGTCCGCGAAGCGCACCGGCCAGGAGACCACGTCGGCCGTCCTCAAGAACGGCAAGTCGACCTACTTCCCCATCAGTTACCCGTTCAACAAGTCGGGCGGCTCCGGCGTCCGCATCACCGGCCTGGTGGTGACCCCGCCGAACGAGACCAAGTCGGTCACCCTCAACTGGCCGGGCGCCGCCAGCCTGCCCGTCACGGACGGTTCCGGCACCTCCGTGACGGTCGGCCCGGTCGGCAGCGCGGGGCAGGGCGGCTGACCGGCCCAGGGATGAGCGACGCCCTGTTTGAGGGCTTCTACCGCCGCCAACTCCTTCGGCCCGATCGCGACTAGGAGTTCTTCGCCGCCCGGGCGCGATACGCCGCGACCGTCGCGCACCGGAGACGCCTGTGAGGGCGGTGTCGATCCGGTGCTGGTCCCGCGCTGCTTCGACTCGTAGGAGGCCCACGCGTCGAAAACGGTCAGGAAGTCGAAACCGGTCAGGAAACCGCCGTCATCCGCCGGGCTGGCCGCGCAAGACGCCCACAATCCGCCACATCGGCGATGACGCGGATTTCCGCCCTTTCCTGCCCCTACCTTCGGTCCCTCGGTGCCGAGCCCACGCGGCGCCGGTGCCAAGGGGGTTGAGGAGACAGTGGCTGAACGGCTTTACGGGGTGGACCCGTTGCTCGACGGGTTGGTGCCCGGTGTCGTCGGGATCGACCGGAACGACGGTCGGTGTGACCGGGTGGAACTGGCCGGCGGGAACCCCGTCATCGAACTGGTCGGCGGCCGGTGCAGCGGTAAGACCAGCGTGCTCGCGACCCTGGCCGCCGCCTACGCACCCCTCGTCCCGCTCGTGCGCGCGGACCTCGCCGCACCCGATTTCGGCGACCCGCTCCTCGCCGGTCTGCCCGACGCCCGCCCCGACGGCTCGCGCCTCACCGACCTGCTGTACCTGCTGTCGTACAAACTCGGCCTGAGGGTACGACGGACCACTCAGCCCCTGCGCTTCCCCCGCCTCGCCCTCGGACTGCTGGCCGTGACGGTCTGGCGCCCCGACGGGGCCTCCGAGGACGCCGGCGCCGCCCTGGCTCCGCAGGATCTGCGGCGCGCGGAGCGACGCCTCAAGGACGTCATCAGCCAGAACGGAGACGGCGGACCGGAGCGCCAGGCCCGGCTCGCCGAGTGGATCCAGGCCGCCGAACGGGCCGTTCCCGCCGGGGTGTCGGGCCTCGGCGCGCTGGAGGGCGCGGGCCGGGCCGCGCTCAGGACCGCCGCGCCCCGGCTGCTGCGGTCACGCGTCAATCGCGGCGCGCTGCGCTGGTGGGGCGACCATCTCGAACACGAGCAGGGCGACGCCGTACAGAAACTCTTCGGATTCGTACGGGACTTCCGTCGGCCGGGCGGCGACCAGGCCCGTCTGGAAGAGATCCTGATCAGCGCCTTCATCGCGGACATCACCCACCACTACGGCCCGCTGCGCCGCAAGAACGACGTGCCCCCGCCGCTGATCCTCCTCGACAACGCGCACGTGCCCCTCGGTTCGCGGCTCCTCGGACCGCTGCGGCGAAAGGGCGCCGACAAGGATGCGATGGGGCCGGTCGTCGTGGCCGCACGACTCGGCGACGCCTCGGCCCACCGTGCGTTGCGCGAGGTCGCCGACCCGGCGGCCGTCCTGGCGGACGGTGAACTGCGCCTGGGGCTGCCCTCGTTGGAGCGCGGCGACATCGGCCGCATCCTCGGCGCCTCGGACCGGCCGGCGTATCTGCCGCTGCTGATCGACCGGTTCGCCGGCGGCCGGGCGGGCAGCGCCCGGACCCTCGCCGAGGCGGCGGACGCCGTTCCCCACGGCCGAGCGCCCGACGCACAGCCTGCGGCCTCGCTGCTCGACGCCACCGCGCGGGACGGGAGCGGTACGACGGTGGAGCGGTTGCTGGCCGTGCTGCTGCCCGACCCCGCCAAGTGCTCCCGGCTGACACTGCTGGCCCCGGCCCTCGACATCGCGGCCGCCCGTCGGCTGTGGACCGGACTCCACCCCGGCGACACCCTGGCGCGGCGCGTGGACGATGCCCTCGAACTGCTCGAGGACGTCTGCTGGGAATCCGCTCCCTGGCCGGGCACCGACGGGTCCGTGCCTCTCGTCGCGGACCGGGGACTACGGCGCCTGCTGCTCCACCAGTTGCGGACCGGGACCGCACCGGAACGCTGGCGGCAGATCCATCAGCACCTGCGGAGCGGTTACGTGCCGCGGGAGCCGCTGCCGGACGGCGAGTTGGGCCCGATCCCGTTCGCGTATCTGCACCACACCCTCGCGCTGGGGCTCACGGAACCGGTCGTCCGCTCCCTGCACCATTGGCTCGGCCACAGCACACCGTCCGTGTGGCTGTCGGCCGTGAACATCGTCTGCGCCGCGCCGCGTCCTCCGGCGGGGTTCGAGGCCGAGGCCGTACCGGACGAGGGATCGTGCGGCGGCTGCGGACAGGGCCAACTCGCCGCCCGGGACGAGGTCGTCCACCGGGCCGTCGCCCGGCTGGTGGAAGCCCTGTGGGAGCAGTCGGACCCGCTCAACGCGCCCTGCCCCGACCGAATCGACCAAGTGGAGTCCGCGTTGCGCACGTTGCACGAGCACGAGGCCACCGACGCCTTCCGGCACGTTCTACGGCACTGGTCCGCGCTGCTGCGCGACGGGGTTCAGGCCCCGTACCTGACCGTGCCGGAAGGGAGCGGGCGATGAGGTTCCGCACCCCGGGTCGGCTGACCCGCCACGCGCTGCTCGCGGTGTTCCTGCTCGTCGTGTCGGCGGGTTCCTGGTTCGGGTACCGCGTCTACAGCGACACCTCTTGCGGCGAAGGCGTCCACGAGGAGTCGTCCCCGCACGAGTGCGTCGGAGTCACCGACGGCAGCGTGAGCTTCGACCCCGCGCTGGACCAGGTGTTCGCCCGCGTCAAGGCCGAGAACGACAGGGTGACCAACTCAGGTGCCCCATACGCCACGATCGCGCTGATGGTCCCGATGGACGTCGCCGGTCCGACGGCTCCGGTCGATCGCAAACACGTGCTGTGGGAGGTACAGGGCGCCTACTTCGCCCAGTACCGCGCCAACCACAGGGCCAACGGCCAGGCACCGGCCATCCGTCTGGTGCTGGCCAACCCCGGTCTCGGGGGCGGTCGTTGGCGCCCGGTCGCCGACCAGCTCGCGGAGATGGCGGCCTCGCCGGAGCACCGGCTGCGTGCCGTCTTCGGGTTTGACATCAGCCTGCCTACTACCCAGCAGTCCATCGCCTATCTGACGAACGAGAAGAAGATCCCCGTCGTCGGCGGCGCGCTCACCGCCGACGACATCGCCAACACGCCCCAACACCCGCACGACTACGAGGGGTTGGTCCGGGTCAACCCCAGCAACACCGACCAGGCCGCCGCTCTCGCCCACGCCGACCGCGGGGTCGGGGTGCGGCAGACCGTGCTGGTGGAGGACGCGCGGAACGACGACAACTACATCACCAGCCTCCGGAAGGTCTTCGAGGCGCGGACCGAGGGTGCCTCACTGGCACCCGAGCAGTTCCATTCCCCGCCGAAGATCAGCACGGAGGGCACGACGTCGAACGACTTCCGGCAGATCGTCGCCAACATCTGCGAATCCCCGGCCAAGGAGATCTACTTCGCGGGCCGTCCGGTCCAACTCCGCCAGTTCCTCAACGAGTTGGGCAACCGGGGCTGCCGTACCCGCCCGTACACCGTCATCACGGGACCGGCCGCCAACGCCCTTCCCCTGGACCGTGCTCTGGAGTGGGACACCCTCCGGCACGGCGTCACGCTGGAGTTCACCGCCTCCTCCCACCCGGACGCCTGGACCGGCCCGAACGCCCCGGGCACCGGCGGCTCGGCTGAGGCCTTCCGGACGCTGAAAGAACTGACGAGGCGTCAAGTGACGGGCTCCGTCGGCCCGGTGGACCTGGGCGACTCCCGCGCCATCATCACCTACGACTCGGCGTGGACGGCGATCGAGGGTATCCGCGACGAGGTCGTCCACGGCCACGCGGTCCCCTCCACCGACGAGGTCCGCAACGCCTGGCTGCGCCTGCACGGCGCCCACCGCGTCGAGGGTGCCAGCGGCTGGATCTGCCTCGACAACCAGGGCAACCCCTACGACAAGGCGGTCGCCGTCGTCCGCCTCGACCCCGTCACCCGCACCGACCGGTTCGTCGCCCTGTCCTGGCCAACAGGCCATGCCCCGAACGGGAGTTGTACGGCGCCGCGCGCTCCGGCGGCCTGACAGCCCGCAGGGATGAGCGCGCCCGGCTCCCGACGATCTCGATCGCGTTGCGGATACCCGACCGCGAGGCCAACTCCGTTGTGCCCAGGGCAAGATCGGCACCACGCCGGTCGATGCCGCACCACAGGAGTCACCCATGCCGAAGCTCGAAGTCAACGGCGCAGTACTCGTGTACGACGACGAGGGCCCCCGTGACGGAGACGGCGGCGTGCCGCTCGTGTTCATCCACGGGTGGACGGCCAACCGGCACCGCTGGGACGACCAGTTCGCACACTTCGCGGCAAGGCGGCGGGTCATCCGGCTCGACCTGCGAGGCCACGGGGAGAGCACCGGCGCGGGAGCGCGGACCGTCGCCGAACTCGCCGCGGACGTCGTCGCGTTGCTCGATCACCTGGAGGTCGGCCGGTTCGTGCCGGTCGGGCACTCCATGGGCGGGATGATCGCCCAGACCCTCGTCCTGGACCATCCCGAGCGGGTCGAGCGGATGGTGCTGGTCGACTCGATCAGCCGCATGACCTACAGCCGGTCGCGCGGACTCCTGCTCGCGGTGTCCACGCTGCTGCCGTTCAAGCTGTTCGTCGCCGTCAACATCCAGCGCGCCTTCGCCCCCGGCTACCCCAAGGAGAAGATCCGCGAGTACATCAACGCCTCCGCCGCGACGCCCCGCGAGGTCGTCATGACCTGCTACGGCGCGATGCGGGCCTTCGACGTACTGGACCGCGTCGGCGGGATCAGCGCGCCGACGCTCATCGTGCACGGGTACCACGACATCCAGTTGCCCCTCTCGCAGATGCTGCGGATGGCCAACGCCTACCCGGACGCGATCGTCCGGATCGTGGACGCCGGGCACGAACTGCCCGTGGAGAAACCGGCCCAACTCACCGCGCTGCTCGCCGACTTCGTGTCGACGCCGGCCTGAGACCAGCCGCCGCCCACCTCAAGCCGGCCGTACCAGCCCCGCGTCGTACGCGAAGATCACCGCCTGCACCCGGTCCCGCGCGCCGATCTTCGCGAGGATGCGGCTGACGTGGGACTTGACGGTGGACTCGGCCAGGCAGAGGCGCTCGGCGATCTCGGTGTTGCTCCAGCCGGCCGCCATGACCGTGAGGACCTCGCGTTCGCGGTCGGTGAGGGCGTCCAGGCGGCGGTCCTGTTCGGCGGTGCGGCCGGGCATGCGGTCGGCGAAGGCGTCGATGAGTTTGCGGGTCAGGCCGGGGGAGATGACGGCGTCCCCGGCGGCCACCGCGCGGATACCGGCGACGAGTTCCTCGGGCAGCGCGTCCTTGAGGAGGAAGCCGCTGGCCCCGGCGCGGAGTGCCGCGTACGCGTACTCGTCGAGGTCGAAGGTGGTCAGCACCAGGACGCGGGAGCGGCCGCCCGACCGCACGATCCGGCGGGTGGCCTCGATGCCGTCCATGCCGGGCATGCGGACGTCCATCAGGACGACGTCGGGGCGGAGTTCGGCCGCCAGCCGGACCGCCTCGCCGCCGTGCGTGGCCTCGCCGACGGTGCTCAGGTCGGGGTACTGCTCGATGAGCATGCTGAAGCCGAGGCGCTGGAGGGCCTGGTCGTCGACGATGAGGACGGTGGTCATGCCGGGTGCTTCTCCGTGAGGTCGGGGGCGGTGGGGAGGGGGACCAGGAGGGCGCGGACGGTCCAGCCGCCGCGGGAGTTGGGGCCCGCGACGACCTGTCCGCCGTAGAGCGCGGCCCGTTCGCGCATGCCCACGAGGCCCTTGCCCTGTTCGTCGGTGCCGGACGCCTTGTGCGGGCCGGTGTCCTCGACGGTGACGATCACCGCGTCCGGGGCGGCCGTCACCGTGACCTCGACGGTCGTGTCCGGTGCCGTGTGCTTCAGCGTGTTGGTGAGGGCTTCCTGCACGATGCGGTAGACGGCGAGCTGAAGTCCCTGGGCGAGACCGGTGAGTTCGCCCTTGAGGCGGAGGGTCGCGGCGGGGCCCGCGGCCCGCACCCGTTCCATCAGGGCGCCCAGATCGGCCAGTCCGGGCTGGGGCGCGAGCGGGGTGTCGTCGGGCTCGTCGTCATGGATGACGGCGAGCAGCCTGCGCAGTTCGGCCAGCGCGCCGCGCCCGCTGTCGGCGATGATCCGCAGGGTGTCCGCGCCCCGCTTCGGCTTCGCCTCGGCGAGTCCGGCGGCGCCGCCCGCGAGGCCGACGATCACGGCGAGGGTGTGACCGAGGATGTCGTGCATCTCCCGTGCCACACGGGCGCGTTCGGTCGCCGCGGCCAGCTGGGCGCGCTGGTCGCGCTCCATCTCCAGCCGTACGGCGTGCTCCTGGAGGGCCTCGATGTAGGCGTTCACCAGTTTTCCGGCCAGCCCCAGCGCGGCCATCGACAGGATGGCGACCACGGCCAGGAACGCCAGCACCGGGGTACCCGCTTGGCTCGACCCCTTGAGGCCGTTGAAGAAGACGATCGACACGAAAGTCTGCAGGAGGTTGTACACCACTCCCACGGCAAGCTGCCCGGGAGCACCGAAGCGCCCCAGGTTGAGCAGCGCCACCAGCTGGGTCGCGCTCGAACCCGAGTCCACCCCCAGGAACAGGGCCACCTCGGAGAGGGCGACCAGGAAGGCGAAGACCAGCACGGGCCGCTGCCTGCGCCACAGCAACGGCACGGTGTACCCCGCTGTGATCGCGAGCACCAGCACGAAGTGGGGGCCGGAGTCGCGGGCCGCGAGCACCAGCGCCGGGATGCCGCCGAGGGCGTAGAAGGCGGGCACCCCCCACCGTCTGACCCGCGGATGCGCCACATCGGCCTCCCGCACGCGTGCGAGCCACGTGAGCAGCCGGACGACCGACCGGTACTCGGAGTCGCCCAGCCGGGTCTGCCCGATCAGGATCTGGGGTTTGACGGTCCGGTCCGTCGGCGGTGCGGTCACGGGAGACACCCTCCATGGTGCAGGCGGGCCGCCCGCCGGTCCCGGGGGGAAGGGGACCGGCGGGCGGGGACGGTGCGGTCGACAGGGGCGGGGCCGTACGGCCGGGAACGGCGTCCTGGTGTGGATCGTACGGCCGCCGCCTCAGCTCTTGCCGGTGGCGCCGGACGACACGGGCGCCCGGCCCGGGCCGGTGGAGCCGTCGTCCGGGGTCTCGGTCAGCAGGTGGCGCAGCCCTTCGCCCTCGACGTCGACGTTGGGCAGCACCCGGTCCAGCCAGCCGGGCAGCGTCCAGGCGCGGCGGCCGAGCAGGGTCATGACCGCGGGCACGAGCGTCATCCGGACGACGAAGGCGTCGAAGAGGACGGCGGCCGCGAGACCCAGGCCGATCGACTTGATCAGCGCCACGTCGTCCAGCAGGAACCCGGCGAACACGGAGATCATGATGACCGCGGCGGCCGTGACCACCCGGGCGCTGTACCGGAACCCCGCGATCACCGCCTCCGTGGGCTCGGCCCCGTGGACGTACGCCTCCCGCATCCGGGTCACCAGGAACACCTCGTAGTCCATGGCGAGTCCGAACACCACGCCGATCATGAAGATCGGCAGGAGGCTCACGATCGGCGAGGTCTGGTCGACGCCGAACAGGTCCGCCAGCCAGCCCCACTGGAACACCGCGACCACCACACCGAGCGTGGCGAGCACGCTGAGCAGGAAGCCGAGGGCCGCCTTGAGCGGGACCAGGATCGAGCGGAAGACGAGGAGCAGCAGGACCAGGGCCAGGCCGACGACCACACCCAGGTAGGGGATCAGGGCGCCGCTGAGCTTGTTGGACGCGTCGATGTTCAGCGCGGTGGTGCCGGTGACCATCAGTTCGGCGCCGGTGTCGTCCTTCAGGGCGGGGCCCCGGTCGCGGATCTCGGAGACCAGGTCGACGGTGGCCGCGCTGGTGGGCGAGCTCTTCGGCACGACGGAGATCAGCGCCACCTCGCCGCTCTGGTTGAACACCGCCGGGCGTACGGCTGCGACGTCGGACAGCTTGCCGAGCTGGGCGACCGCGTCCTGCGCGGCCGTCTTGGCGTCGCTGCTGCCCTGGCCGTCGATGACCACGGTCAGCGGGCCGTTGTAGCCGTCGCCGAACCCCTTGGTGATCGTGTCGTAGGCGATGCGCTCGCTGGTGCCGGGCGCGGACGTGCTGTCGTCGGGCAGGGACAGGCGCATCGACAGGGCGGGGATGGCGAGGACGCCGAGCCCGACGACCGAGACGACCAGCATCTTCAGCGGGTTGCGGGTCACGAACCGGGCCCAGCGCACGCCCGTCGTCTCGCCCTTGCCGTCCTCCTGGAGAGCGCGCATCCGGCGGCTGGTGAACCGGCTGCCCATGATCCGCATCCCGGCGAAGCCCAGCACCGCGGGCAGCAGGGTCAGCGCGATCAGTACGGCGACGACGACCGCGAAGGCGGCGCCCAGGCCCATGGTGGTCAGCATGCTGATGCCGATGATGCTGAGCCCGGCCAGGGCGATGACGACGGTGAGACCGGCGAACACCACCGCGGAACCGGCGGTGCCCAGGGCGCGGCCCGCGGCCTCCTCCGGCTCGTGACCGTCGCGGATCTCGCTGCGGTACCGGGAGACGATGAACAGGGCGTAGTCGATGGCCACGGCGAGGCCCAGCATCAGCGCCAGCGTCGAGGCGGCCGAGCTGAGGTTGAAGACCGAGCTGGCGAGCGTGATGGCGGCGACCGCCGTGCCGACCCCGAAGATCGCCGTCAGCAGTGGCAGCCCGGCCGCGAGGAGCGACCCGAAGGTGATGACGAGCGCCACGGCCGCGATCAGCAGACCGATCAGCTCGGTGCTGCTGCTGCCCGCCTTCTCCTGTACGGCGTTGCCGCCCATGCTGACCGCGAGACCGGCCTTCTCACCCCGGTCGGCCACGGAGTGCAGCGCGGCGCGCGCCGCGTCGGTGACGTCCGGCTGGCCGACCTTGTAGGTGACCTGGGCGTAGGTGATGGTGCCGGACTTGCTGATCAGGCCGCTTTGGTACGGGTCGGCGACGCTCGCGACCTGGGGCGCCTTCTTGAGGTCGGCGATCAGCGACTGGACCTCGGCCTTGTCCGCGCCGGAGGCCAGGGTGTGCCCCTTGGGCGCCTCGAACACCACGCGGGCGGTGGCGCCGGAGGCCGATGCCTGCGGGAACTCCTTCTCCAGCAGGTCGATCGCCTTCTGCGACTGCGTGCCGGGGAGGCTGAAACTGTCGGACGTGCTCGTCGAGACGTTCATGGCACCGATGCCGACGACCGCCAGGACGGCGATCCACAACATCAGGACGAGCCGTCGCCGCCTGAACGAGAACCGGCCCAGCCGGTAGAGGAGGGTGGCCATGGGGTACTCCCACCAGGTTCGATAGAAAGAGGAGGGCCTGCGCGACCCACGCCTTCACGCTATGAGCGGCTTTCCTCGCGTCCGCAGCACCGGGGAAGTGAAAGCGGCCGGGGTGACTAGTACCGGGGTACTAGGCCCTCTCCACCCTCCAGTCGAGGTGGGCGACCCTCACGGTGCCGGTGGGCACCGTGATCCGTCCCACACGATCCGGGACAAGAGCCGGTTATGGTGACCAGGCGAATCGAACGGGGACAGAACCGGCGGAGGACACCGTGTCGGACGAAGGGCGTCGCATCGCCGGGCGCTACCGGCTGACCGAGCAGATCGGCCGGGGCGGCATGGGCACCGTCTGGCGGGCCGACGACGAGGTGCTCGGCCGCCAGGTCGCGGTCAAGCGACTCCACGCCCGCCCGGAACTCTCCGCCGACGAACTCGCCACCCTCTTCGAGCGCACCCGCCGGGAGGCCCGCAGCGCCGCCCGCATCGCGCACCCGAACGTGATCGTCGTCCATGACGTCGTGGACGACGAGGGGCGCCCCTGCATCGTCATGGAGTACGTCCCCGGCCCCACGCTCGCCGAACTCCTCGAGGACGGCCGGACCCTCCCGTACCAGGAGGCGGCCCGCATCGGCCTCGACATGGTTGCCGCCCTGCGCGCCGCCCACGCCGCCGGTGTGCTGCACCGCGACGTCAAGCCCGGCAACGTCCTCCTCGGCGCCGGCGACCGGCTCGTCCTCACCGACTTCGGCATCGCCATGACGGACGGGACGTCGACCCTCACCAAGACCGGCGAGATGGTCGGCTCCATCCACTACATGGCCCCGGAACGCATCCGCGGGCTCACCCCCGGCACCGCCTCCGACCTGTGGGCCCTGGGTGCCACGCTCTACCAGGCCGTCGAGGGACGCCCGCCGTTCCGCCGGGTCACCGCGATGGAGACCGCGTACGCCATCGCCGTGGACCCGCTCGAACCCATGAAGCAGGCCGGACCGCTGGAGCCGCTCATCGAGGCCCTGCTCATCAAGGAGCCCGGTGAACGGCCGACGGCGGAACAGACGGAACGGGCCCTGCAGACCGCCTGGTGGGGCGAGTCGACGGCCCAACTCCAGCCACCGGAAGCCGACTTGACCGCCGCAGCGCCGGAGCCGAAACCCGCGGGAGACTCCGGCCGCGGGCGGCGCCGGAGCCGCAAGGGGCTCATGATCGGGGCGATCTCCACCGCCGTGGCCGCCGCTGTCGCGGCCACGGCGTTCGTGCTGCACACGACGTCCAAGTCCGCGCCCGGGCACGCGACTTCGCGGCCCACGACGACGGCCTCGGCCTCGGCGTCGCCCGTGCCGGAGGGCTATCACCTCGTCCGGGACCGTCAACTCGGCGTCTCCTTCCCGGTTCCGGACGGCTGGAAGGCCGGTAAGCGGACGGCGGAGGGCGTCACCTACACCGACGAGACGGGCCTGGCCGGGCTCACCATCGGGATCGTGGACCCGGCGGGGCCCAACCCAAGCACGCACTTCGTGGACATCGAGGCCAACACCAAGGTCAACTACCCCTCGTACCGCAGGCTCCGCATGCAGCAGACCACCTTCCAGCAACAGCCCGCCGCCATCTGGGAGTTCACCTTCCAGGGCCGGGCCCGGGTGTTCCGCGCCATCGACCTCGGCTTCGGCCGGGAGGGCGGCCGCGAGTACGACATCTATCTCTCGGCCCCGGACGCGAAGTGGGACACCTACCGGCCCGTCTTCGACACGGCCAGGGACGGCTTCGTCACGAGCGCGTCGTAACTCGCGCGCTCACGCGGGGTGTTCGGCGCACAGGCAGCCGACGCCCTTGTCGATCCAGTCCCGTTCGGTCCACTCCGGATGCCGTTCGACCATGAGTGCCCTGACCTCCTCGACGATCGTCTCCTCGCTCATCGCCGAGTCGTGCCGCACCCACGTCTCGTCCCGCAGCAGCCGCAGATAGTCACGGACGTCCGCGAGCAACTCCGGCCCGCCCAGGGCCCCGTGGCCGGGTACGACGACCCGCGCCCCCTCGCCCGCGAGCCGCTCCATCACCCCGAGCCAGCGCGTGCCGGACACATCGGTGTCGTACGGCGGGAACCACGGGAAGATGGCGAACTGCCCGGTCTCCACGAGGTCCCCGGTGAACAGCACGCCCGCGTCCGGCACCCGCACCACCTGGTCGCCCTTGGTGTGCGCCCGGCCGGTGGCCCTCAACTGCACGACACGGCCGCCCAGTTCGAGGTCGTAGGCGTCGTCGTAGACGAGGTCGGGCTCGGGCAGGACAGCGCCGTCGAGCTGCCGGGCGACCGGTTCGCCGAGACCCCGGAACATGTCGAGATAGCCGGGGCCCTTCACCTTCAGGTCCTCGGCCTGCGCGCGGTTCACGAGGAACGTCGCCTCGCCCGCGAACGCCCGCGCCCCGAAGGCGTGTTCAGGGTGGAAGTGGGTCGTCGTGAGATACAGCCTGCGTCCCTTGGCGTACTCGGTCGCGAACTCCAGCACCTTCTCGGCGTTCCGCGGGCCCAGGCCCGTCTCCACGACGAGCACCGCGTCCCGGCCGCCGATGACACCGATGTTGGGCACCAACTGCACCCGCCCGTCGGGCACGACCACCAGGTCGCGGTCCAGTTCCCGCACATCGGTGATGTGCACGACGGGGTCGTGCGCCACACGGTCGGCCATGGAGACTCCTCAGCGGTACGTCGATCCTGTCCTCCCACCACTCCACCGCCGGACCCCCGGGGGTGTCCAAGACCGATCCTGTACGGCCGATACCGCGTCGGTATCATCGCCGGTCATGGAGCTACGCACGTTGCGCTACTTCGTGGCGGTCGCCGAGGAACTCCACTTCGGCCGGGCCGCCGCGCGCCTGCGGATGACCCAGCCGCCGCTGAGCCGGGCGATCAAACAGCTGGAGACCGACCTCGGCTGTGTCCTGCTGCTCCGCTCGCCGACGGGAGTGGCGCTGACCCCGGCCGGTGTCCTGCTCCACGAGGAGGCGCGTGCCCTGCTGGCGCAGGCCGACCGGGTGCGGGCCCGGGTGACCGACCTGGCCGGACCGGTCACCCTGACGGTGGGGACGCTCGCGGACAGCGTGGTGCAGTTCGGCACCCGGCTCGCCGCCGCCTACCGGGAGCAGCACCCGGCCGCCCGCATCCTCATCCGTGAGTCGGACCTGACCGACCCGACCGCGGGACTGCGGGCCGGGCTCGTCGACGTGGCGCTGACCAGGACGCCCTTCGACGACACCGGCATCGCCACCCGGACCCTGCGCTCGGAACGCGTCGGCGTGGTCCTCCGTACGGACGACCCGCTCGCCCACCGTGAAGGCCTGCGTCTGGCCGACCTCGCCGAGCGCCGCTGGTTCCGCTTCCCGGAGGGCACGGACCCGGTCTGGGAGGCCTACTGGACCGGGTTGGCGGGTGACGGCCGGCGCCGTGACGGGCCCGTCGTGCGGACGGCCCGTGAGTGCCTGCAGTCGGTGCTGTGGAACGGCACCGTGGGGCTGATGCCGCTCGGGCACGACCTGCCGGACGGCCTGACCGTGGTGCCGCTGACCGACATGCCGCCGAGCGCACTCGTCATCGCGTGGCGCGATGCCGACGCTTCTGTGCGGATCCGGTCGTTCGTGCGGATCGCCGAGTCCGTGCACGGCACGGCTACCGGACCGGCGCCCGGCCGATGACCCCGTCGGCCTCCAGCGCGGTGATCTCCCGTGCCGTCAGGCCGAGTTCGGCCAGCAGCTCGTGGTTGTGCCGGCCGAGCAGAGGAGCGTGACGAAGACGGCGGTGGGCAGGGCTCCGGGAGAGCCGGACCGGCAGGGTGCTGTAGCGGGCCCGGCCGCCCACGGGGTGGTCGACCTCCTCGAAGAAGCCGCGGCACCGCAGCTGCTCCAACTCGGCCTGCCGGTGCGGCTGCATCACCTTGGCCACCGGGACACCGGCCGGCCAGAGGCGGTCGACGATCTCGTCGGCACCGCGCCCACGGCACCAGGCGGCGAGTTGCTCGTCGAGGGCGTCATGGTGCCTGTGCCGTCCCTCGGCGGTGGAGAGCTCTGGGCTCGACGCCCAGCCGGGGCGGCCGAGGGCGGCGCGCAGCGCCTCCCACTGTTCGTCGGTGGCCACGGCTATCGCCACCCAGGAGTCCTGACGGCCGAACTCGTCCTGGTCCGCGGTGAGATACAGGTTCTGCGGGGCCGCGCGAGGACCGCGGTTCCCGGCCCGCTCCAGCAGCGCGCCGTAGGCCGAGTACTCGACGACCTGCTCGGCGGCCACGTTGAGAGCCGCGTCGACCATGGCCGCCTCCACCAGTGCTCCCTCGCCGGTCCGGCGCCGGTGCTCCAGGGCCAGCAGCAGGCCGTTCAGCGCGTGGACGCCGGCGTTCGGGTCGCCGATCGAGTACGGCTCGACCGGATTGCGCTCCGGATGGCCGGTGAGCCAGGTCAGTCCCGACGCGTCCTCGATGACGAAGGCGAACGCGGCGTTGTCGCGCCACGGTCCGTCGAGACCGAAGCCGGGCATGCGGACCATGACGACGTCGGGGCGCAGGGCCCGTAACGCCTCGTAGTCCAGGCCGAGTTGGTCCAGGACGCGCGGGGTGTAGTTCTCGACGACGACGTCACAGGTCGCGATCAGCCGGCGCAGCAGGTCGCGTCCCCGCTCGGTGCGGAAGTCGAGGGTCAGGCTCTTCTTGTTGGTGTTGAGGCCCGCGAAGATCGGCGACCGCTCCCACCACTGGTCCACGGTCGGCGGGACACCCGAGATCAGCCGGGTGCCGTCGGGCCGCGAGGTCGACTCCAGATGGATCACCTCGGCCCCGAGCAGGGCGAGCACGTGGGTGCACGAGGGGCCGGCCCAGAAGGCGGTCATGTCCAGGACCCGCAGACCGCTGAACGACAGTCCGGCGCCCTTCTTCCAGCGCGCCCGACGCGCCGCGCCACGGCGGCTCTCGGTGTGCTCGCCGAGCCGCGGGGCCGGACCCGGCGGACGTAACCGCGCGGTTTCCAGCCGGAAGGGCGGGGCGGGTTGGAGGAAGCCGTCGCGCGGGTTGGGCAGGAAGCTCCCGCGCGCTTCGAAGTGGTCCATGGCCGGGGCGTTGGCGCCATTGACGACCGCGGAGTTGGGGATGCGGAACGCCGTGGCCAGCTCGCGGACCTCCGCGACCGTCCGGCCGGCGATCCACTCCTGGATCACCGGGGCCATCGCGGTGGTCCGTTCGCCGATCGAGACCGGGTTCTTCTCGTCGATCCACTCCGGGTGGCCGACCATCGCGCAGAGGTCGAAGAACTGCTGGGCGGTGACGCACCCGAGCGCCACGAGCCCGTCCTTGGCGGTGGCCACGCCCGGCATGTTCAGCCTGCGCGTCCGCTGCCACGGCCGGTCCAGCATGTCCCGGAACGTCACCGGGTGGTAGGTGAGGGACAGGACATGCGCCTCGAGCATGGAGAGGTCGATCAGTTCACCCGTGCCGGGAGCGCGCAGTCGTACGGCCATGGTCGCGGCGGCGGCGTACGCTCCCGAGACCCAGTCACCGACCTGGCCTCCCACGTGGACCGGCGCCCGGTCGGGTGCGCCGCGCCCCAGCCCGACGATGCCGCCGGACCAGGCCTGCAGCGTGAACTCGGTGGCCGCCCGGTCCCGCCACGGCCCCTCCAGACCGAACGGCGTGATCGACGTGACGACGAGATGCGGATGGGCACGGTGGATCTCCCGCGGCGACAGCGGCGAGCCCGGCGACCACACCGCGACGTCCGCCGATTCCAGGAGCCCGCGCACCAGCTCCGGATCGCCTACGACGCTCTGCTTCGAGCAGGCCAGGAAGCTGAACAGGGCCCCGTCGTCGCCGGGTCGGACCGTGGCGCCGGACGCCGACCACCGTCGTAGCGGATCGCCCTCCGGAGGCTCGGCCTTGACGACCTGGGCGCCCCCGTCGGCCAGCAGCTTCGTGCAGTAGGCGCCGGGGATTCCCGTGGACAGGTCCACCACCACGCAGTCGCCGAGCGGGGGTTCGGCGGGGGCGGGGCTCAAGAGTCGTCCCTTCGTTCGCGGCCCGACCTGCTCAGCCGGAAGTCCGGCGGGAAGCGGTCGTCGTTGCTCCGGACCGCGTTCGGTACGCCGCCGTCGACCGTCTCCCGGTCGAGCATCAGGTCGTTGCCGTCGGCCCGCGCCATCCCGCCCACCGATTCGAGAAGACCGGTGAGCAGGGAGCCCATGTACTCGCCCTGGTGCTGTTTGAAGATCTCGAAGAAGACCTTCTGCATGAACACCGTGTCGGTCGGCCGGGTGCGTGCGCAGGCCAGCGCGTACTTGTCCACCTCCTTCTCCAACTCGTCCCGGGGGACGACGCTGTTGAGGAAGTTGCACTCGTACATCTCCAGGGCCGTGAAGGGCCTGCCGGTGAACACCATCTCCTGGAACTTCCGCAGGCCCATCGTCTGCGCCCAGGTCCACATCCGCGGTGCCCAGCCGACGTAACGGAAGGACGGGTGGCCGAAGAGGGCGTCGTCGGAGGAGATCACCAGGTCGGCGTCGGCGGCCTGGTAGAAGTGCCAGCCGTAGCAGTAGCCCTTGACCTCCAGGATGCTGATCTTCTTGAAGTCCTGGAGGCTGCGGCAGCCGGCCCCGGGATTCGCGTACCACTGGGACGGGGTTCCGCCGTAGCGGTAGGAGCCCTTGGGGGGATAGCGGACGTCGTCCTCCTCGTCGAGGCCGAGCTCCGACAGGAGTGGCCCCGCGGTCGGCGCGGCGTGCATCTCCATGGTCTCGGTGATGTCGGCGCCCGAGCCGAGGTCGTCGCCGATGCCCCGGATCACCAGGACCTTCACCTCGTCGTCGACGTTGGCGCGGTGCAGGAGGTCCCCGAAGCGCAGCCGGGCCGCCGCGGTCGGTGCGTTGAGGGCGTCGGGCCGGTCCAGGGTGAGGGTGGCGATCTTCGTCCTGGGGTCCTTCTCGTAGCGGATGATCTCCTCCGCCGAAGGACGCGTGCTGTCAGGCATGCGGGTCCTAACTACCGTTTCCAGACGGGACTTGAGGTCAGCGGTTCGGCGCCGTCAGAGGTGATGAGCACCGCCTCCCGGCGCAGTACGGCACCCACGCCCCGCCGCCAGACGTAGCCGGTCACGGCCAGCGCCATGCCGGGTTCGAGGCGTTCCTCGGCGGCAGTGGCGGGCAGGCCGGAGGTGACCACGGGCGGGTCGAAACCCAGGCCGAGGCCGCGGGCGACGGGCATGGGAGGCAGGGGCTCGCCAGCCGTGTCGTACACGGCGAGCAGGTCACTGGTCGGCGCGCCCGGTCGGCAGGCCGCGAACAGCGGCTCCCACAGGGCATCGGAGCGCCGGAACAGGTCACGGACGGCGTTCCGGTCGCCGCCCTCGACCGGCCAGGTGCGTCCGACCTCGCCGATGTATCCGCCCGCGACCACGCCGGCCGTGAGGGACACGAGGTCGCCCGGGCCCACCCGGCCGTCTCCGTCCACCCGACGCCAGGGGTGGTCCCGGGATGTCACCCACGCCACCTCCTGGGTCGCCGGGGTGGTCACGCCACCGGCCGCCGCTGCCTCCAGGAGTACGCCCGACAGGTGCTGCTCGCTGACGCCGGGCCGTAGTTCGGCCACCGCCGCCGCCAGGCTCGCCTCGGCCACATCGATGGCCTGCCGGAGGGCCACGATCTCCTCCGGCGTCTTGACCCGGCGGGCGGCGCGCATGGCCGGTTCGCCGTCGACCAGGTCGGCGAACGGGAAGGCCGGGGGCAGGAGTTGGGCGAAGGTCGGCGAGATGGTGTCCGTGCCCACCCGGCGGGCGGTGGCCGCCCCCTCGATGTCCCGGATCACCGCCACCCAGTTCATGGGGTTCCACGTCAGGCCGTACAACCGCTCGTGCGGGATGTCGTCGGGGATGCCCTCGTCCCAGGTGCTGAGCATGTGGATGGCGCCCGTGGCGCGGACCACCACGGCGGCCGGGGCGAAGGGATGGGTGCCCGCGGTCCACAGTCCGCGGGCCCCGGTGACGTAACGGACGTTGGCGCTCCGCCCGAGGACGAGGACGTCGAGGTCGTGGGCTGCCATGTGTGCCAGCGCGCGCTCCCGCCGCCCGGTGCGGAGAGCGCGGTCGTCCGGCAGGACCTCAGTCGCCATAAGGGGCGTAGGAGTAGTCGGTCAGGGCTGTCCAGCCCTCTTCCTCGATCACCAGGACCTCCTCGCTGCGGTAGCCGCCGGTGCCGTCCTCCCAGACCACGGGTTCCAGGACGAGCACCATGCCTGCCTGGAGCACCAGTCGGGCGTCGAACTCCTCGCCCAGATCGGTGCCGACGAAGGGCATCTCGGCTGGGTCCGTGCCCATGCCGTGGCCCAGGTAGAAGTGGGGGAGCCAGGGTTTCGAGCCGCCGTTCGCGGTGATGGCGGCCCGGGTCAGGTCGGCGGCGGTGGCACCCGCCCGCAGCACGTCCTTGACCGCGCTGTGGATGTCCCACCACCGGGTGAACTGCGCCCGCTGACGCGGGTCCGGGTCCTGTCCGACGATCCAGGTCCGGCCGAAGTCCGAGCAGTATCCGGCGTAGTTGATACTCACGTCGGTCCACAGGACGTCGCCCCGGGCCAGTTCCCGCTCCGTCGTCAGCAGGGGGAGGGCGAGGTCGCCGTGGGTGGTCCACACCCCGGCCGCCCGGGAGCCCGGCATCACCTGCCAGATGGGGTCGAGCACGTTGGCCAGGGCGCCGTGCTCGTAGGCCCGGCGCACGAACGCCGCCGACAGGTCGATCTGCCGCATGCCCGGGGCCAACGACCCTTCGACGTCGGCCATGGCCCGCTCGGTGATCCTCAAAGCGGTCCGGATACAGGCCAGTTCGTCGGGCGTCTTGATCACCTTGGCCGCGGTCAGGACCAACGCGGCGTCGATGGGTGGCCCACCCGGGAACAACGCCTTCTGCGCTCGGCGCATCGCCCCGGTCACCTCATCGACGGCGACCCGCGCTCCGCCGGGCACGAGGTCGGCGACCACGGCCGCGAAGTTCCGTACCCCTTCGTCGAATTCGAGGTAGACCGGCGGGTGGACGTGGTCGGCGGGCAGTGGCGACTGTGCCGAGGTGCCTTCGCGGAACGGCATGAAGAGATGGGGCCACGGGTCGTCCGCCACCACCACCGCCACGGGGCGGTCGACGTGGGCGAGGCCGGAGTCGCCGAGCGGCCAGCTCGCTCCGGTCGCGTAGGTCACCGCGTTGTTGCCGAGCAGGATCAGGGCGTCAACGCCCTGTCCCGCCATGGCAGTTCGCAGCCGTGCGCCGCGTTCACGGTTCATGCGGGTCGGGTCGGGTGCGGCCGGGATGTCGATGACGGTCATTCCCGTCTCCCTCACGAGGTCATGGAGCTTCGCCGTCGTTTCTCGTGGTCCGGGCCGGCACTACAGGCCGAGGTACTCCTTGACGTTGCCGCTGACCACGCGGGCCGCCTTCTCCGGCCCGACGGCGTCCACGACCATCGCGATCGACTTCTCCGAGTAGCCGAACGTGCTCTCGTTGTGCGGATAGTCGGCGGACCACATGACCCGGTCCACCCCGATGCGGTCGACCAGTTCGAGGCCGAGCGGATCGACCATGAAGGACGCGTACATGTGCTGGTCCCAGTAGTGCTGGACGTCGTGCTCCACCGGACGGTCCAGCATGTGCCGGTAGGAGGCGAGGAGGTGTTCGGCGTCCTGGAGCGCGGAGGGCACCCAGTTCACGCCGCCCTCGAACCACCCGACGCGCAGCCCCGGATGACGGTCGAGGATGCCGCCGAGGACGTACCTCCCGAACATCTCCCGGTACGGCGCCACGTTGGCCACCATGCCGACGGCGATGGCGTTGACCTCGCACGGGGCCTTGAGCCCGGTCTCGCCGATGTGGTGGGACACCGGGAGTCCCGCCTCCTCGATCGCGTCCCAGACCGGGATCATCGCGGCGCCGGAGTAGTCGATCGGGTCGCCCGCGTCGTCCGCCCCGGGGTTCAGCGGCATGAGGAAGGTCTTCAGCCCCAGGCCCTTCATCTCCTCCAGGGTGCGTCGAGTCCCTTGCGCGTCCCACCAGTTGATGAGCCCGACGCCGTGGAAGCGGCCCCCGGAGCGTTCCTGCAACCCGGCGATGTACTCGTTGTAGATCCGGAAGCAGAGCTCGCGGACCTCCTTGTCGGGGTAGTGGAACAGGGCCAACAGCGCGTTGGGGAACGCCAGTTCCTTCGCGATGCCGTCCGAGTGCAGTTCCTCGATGCGGCCTTCGAGGTTGTTGCTGCCGGCGCCGGTCAGGGGGTCGTACTGCATGAGGACGTGGCTGAACTCGCCCGGCAGGAACGACTTTCCGCCCATTCCCAGCTCGTAGGCGCCGTCCTCGTACCAGACCCGCGGTGCCTGGTTCCTGAGCCGCTCGGGGAAGCGGTCGTAGAAGATGTCGTCCGCGAGGGAGATGTGGTTGTCGGCGGAGAACACCTCGGTGCCCGGCGGAAGGCCCGGCGAGGAGCCGTCGGCGTGGCCGTGCCGGTCCTTGGGCGGGCCGAAGCCTTCGGGGGGATACAGGGTGGATGACTGGCTGGACATCATTGTCCTCCATGGGGAGCCGCGGGTTTCACGTCCGTGCGTGGTTCGTCTGCTCCTGTCGTGCGGGGGAGGCGGCGGGTCAGGCCCGCAGGGGCTTCGGGCCCGCCGTCGTCCCGCCGTCGATCGTCAGCACCGTGCCGGTGGTGTGCAGCGAGCGGTCGCCGCCCAGGTAGGCGACGGCTTCCGCCACGTCCCTGGGGGTGCCCACTCGCTCCAGCGGCTGGACGGCCGCCATGTGGGCGCGGATGCGGCGGGTCATCTCCTCGGCGTCGCCCTCCTGCCCGGCCGCCGTCGCCGAGGCCAGCAACTGTGTCGGGATGCCGCCCGGCGCCACGCAGTTGACGCGGATGCCGTACTCGGCCAGGTCGACGGCGACACCCTTGGTGAAGTGGATGACCGCGGCCTTCGAGGCGCGGTAGGTCGGGACGCTCGCGCCGGCCTGGATCCCGCCTACGGAGCTGACGTTGACGATGGATCCGCCGCCGTTCGCCGCCATGTGCCGGGCTGCGGCCTGGGTGCCGACCATCACGCCGAGCAGGTTGACCGAGAGGACGTGCTGGAAGTCGGCGAAGTCCTCGTCGAGGAAACGCTGGTGCATGGCGCCCGACACCCCGGCGTTGTTGACCATGAGGTGCAGGCCGCCGAACTCCTTCACCGCGAAGTCGACGAGTCCCCGGACCTGTTCGGCGTCCGCGACGTCCGTCCGCCGGAAACGGACGTCCGGGCCGTAGCCGTTCGCCAGGGTCTCGCCGAGGTCCGGATCGAGATCGGCGATGACGACGCGGGCCCCGTCCTCGAGAAGCCTCTCGACGGTCGCGCGCCCCAGGCCCGCCGCCCCGCCGGTGACCACGGCCACCTTCTCCGACAGTTCCTTGGCCATCGCGGTCACCATGTGACGGGCAGCGAGTAGACGCCGTAGGCCAGCCGGTCGTGCTTGAACCGGATCCGGTCCAGCGGCTCGGCCAGGCGCAGGGCGGGGATCCGGCGGAAGAGCGTGCCGTAGACGACCTGGAGCTCCACGCGGGCGAGTTGCTGGCCCACGCACTGGTGGATGCCGAAGCCGAACGCGTTGTGGTGCCGGGCGTTCTCCCGGCGCAGGTCCAGCGCGTCGGGGTCGGGGAAGACGTGTGCGTCCCGGTTGGCGCTGAAGAGTTCGATGACGATGCCCTCGCCGGCGCGGATCACCTCGCCGCCGATCTCGATGTCCTCCTTGGCGATCCGCCGCTGGCCGCCGTGGATGATGCCCAGGTAGCGCAGCAGTTCCTCCACCGCGCCCGCGACGACCTTCGGGTCGTCGGTGTCACGGAGGATCGCGAGCTGCTCGGGGTGCTCCAGCAGCGCGACGACGGCGAGGCCGATCATGTTGGCGCTGGTCTCGTGGCCCGCGATGAGCAGCCCCGTGCCCATCATGGCCGCCTCGGACACGCTGATGTCGCCGGAGGTGACGAGGGCCGCGATCTCGGAGAGCGCGTCGTCCGCGGGTTCGGCGGCCTTCTTCTCGACGAGCCGCACCAGGTACTCGTTGAGCGCCCCGAAGGTCCGCATGCTCTCCTCGGCGGACACGTCGTGGGCGATCCCGCGCGCGGCGTTCTCCTGGAAGAAGTCGTGGTCCTCGTAGGGCACGCCCAGCAGTTCGCTGATCATCAGGGTCGGCAACGGCAGCGCCAGCGCCTCGACCAGGTCGGCCGGCTTCGGTCCGGCCAGCATCGCGTCGATCAGCTCGTCGGTGATCTTCTGGATGGTCGGGCGCAGCGCCTCCACCCGCTTGAAGGTGAACGGCTTCGTCATGATCCGGCGGAACCCGGTGTGCTCGGGGGCGTCCGAGTTGAAGACCGAGCGCGGGCGGTAGTCCACCGCGGCCGCCATGCCCTCGTGCCAGTGCGGGAATCCGGGCAGCCGTTCGTCGACACTGACCCGGGGGTCGCCGAGCAGAGCGCGCTGCTCGGCGTGGCCGGTGACGATCCACGGGGTGCTGCCGTCCCAGATCCGCACCTTGGCGAGGGGCCTCTGCGCGGTCAACTCCCGCAGCGCCGGGGGCGGATCGAACGGGCAGCCCTCCGCCCGCGGCATCGGCCACTCGGGGACCTCGGCGGTGCCGCTGGTCGCGGCGCCTGTCAGTGCGTCGGACATGTCCATCCTCAAGGTGTCGTCCGGGGCGTTCAGTGCGCGATGTGGATCGCCAGCGCGGGGCAGACGGCGGCCGCGTCACGGACGTCGTCGGCCAGTTCGGCGGGTGGGTCGTCGGTCAGCAGGACGACGACACCGTCCTCGTCCCGCTGGTCGAACACGTCCGGCGCGGTGGCCGCACACTGGCCGGCCGCGACGCATTTGTTCTGCTCGACGGTGATTTTCACGGGCTGCTCCCTCATGGCCTCCGGGGCAGAACGGCGCCCTTGGTGGGCTCCGTCGACCGCGCCTCCGAGTGAACTCCCGGCCCTCGGCTAAGTCAATCGATTGATTCAAAATTTACTGAGACGGATGGGTGGATCTTCTGTGGTGGCGGGGTGGGGCGAGGAAGGTGACGGTCCGTCAGGAAGTGTGTGTCACGGGAGCCGTCCACAGCCCGACGATCGCGTCGACCAGCCCGTCCGCGGCATCGTGCCAACTGGCCCTTGGTGTAGGGGTGTTGAGGGCCAGGGCGCGCTCACGCTCGGCGCACGTGTAGAGGATCACGTTCCGGGTCATCGAGGTGCGTTCCGCGCGCACCTCGGCCGGCAGGTCGGGCAGGCACCGGTGCAGCCCGTCGAGGATCTGCCGCCACACCGGCAGGTCGAGGGTCTCGGCGACCAGGATCTCGTGCAGCGCGGGGTCGGCCATCACCTGGGCGCAGAACCGCGCGAACCACGTGGGGCTGCCCAGCTCGGCCAGGTACTCGGGGGTCGGCCGCACCAAGCACGCGACCCAGTCCCGGAGTTCGGTGGAATCGCCCGTCTCGGCCAGCAGACGCTCGCTCAGGCGCTGGATCCGCTCGGCGTGATGGCGGGCGATCGCCCGCACCAGGTCCGTCTTGGTGCCGAAGTGGTAGCCGACCACAGCGGTGTTGCCCTGTCCGGCCGCCTCGCTGATCTGCCGGTTCGACACGGCGTACACACCGCGCTCGGCGAACAGGCGCTCCGCCGTCCTCCGGATGAGCTCCCGGGTCACTCTGACCTGCTCGGCCCGGACACTCCTACCCGTCATGTCCACCACCGTACCGGGACCGTGCGCGGCCGGTAGCTCCCACCTGCCCCTGGACGGAGATCAACCAGGTGACTTACGTTCTAGGCGCGTCGGACCAACGGGACAAGTCGTCGCGAGACGGCGCCAAGTCCCGGAACGGCGGTGGGGACCATGGCGGGCGGAACACGGCGGGACGAGCAGGTCCGGGCGACCCGGACAGCGCTCCTGGACGCCGCGGAGCGGCTGTTCGCCGAACACGGCGTGCACGCGATGTCCAACCGGCAGATCAGCGAGGCCGCGGGCCAGGGCAACAACACCGCCGTCAGCTACCACTTCGGCACCAAGGCCGATCTGGTGCGGGCCATCGTCCGGCGCCACGCGGAACAGATCGAGGGCATCCGCGTCCGCATGCTGGCCGACATCGGCGACTCCACCGAACTCCGCGACTGGGTGGACTGTTCGGTGCGCCCCGTCACCGGCCACCTGGCTGCCCTCGGCCGCCCCAGTTGGTACGCCCGGTTCATCGCCCAGGTCTCGGCCGATCCCGCGCTCTACGCCATCACGGAGGAGGAGTTCTTCGGAGCCTCCCCGTCGCTGGGGAAGCTGGAGGAGGGCCTGACCCGCTGTGTGCCCGTCCTGCCGGCAGGGGTGCACGCCGATCGCGCGGTCATGACCCGGCACCTGATCGTGCAGATGTCCGTCGAGCGGGAACGGGCCCTCGCCGACGGCATCCCCACCACCCGGTCGACCTGGCACGACACCGCCGACGGCCTCGTCGACGCGATCGTCGCGCTGTGGCAGGCGCCGGTGACGACGGGGCCGCCGCCGGCGAAGTGACCGCGGGTGGGCCGCAATTGAGAGAGGCAAGCCGCCGTTCCACTCACCGGGAGTACGAACACCGCGCCCGGCCTCCGTACCTACCGTGTGGCTCACCTGTCGGCACCCGGTCAGGGGCTGCCGCGCCGGAACGCGGAGGGAGACAGGCCGATGACCGACTGGGATCACTCGACCGACTTCTTGGTGGTGGGGAGCGGTGCGGGCGTCACCGGAGCGATCCGGGCACGCGCGCTCGGCAAGGACGTTCTCGTCGTGGAGAAGACCGACCGGTTCGGCGGGTCGACCTGTATGTCGGGCGGGGTGATGTGGCTTCCCGACAACCCGCTCATGCGCCGCGAGGGCGTGACCGACTCGGCCGACGCCGCACTCAGGTACTTCGCCACCGTCGTCGGCGACGCGGGCCCGGCGTCGTCGCCCGCCCGCAGGCAGGCCTACGTCCGCGCGGGCTCCGAGATGGTCGACTTCCTGGAGTCCGAAGGCCTCGAACTCCGGCGCTGCGAGGGCTACAGCGACTACTACTCCGGCGTCCGGGGCTGCGAGGGCGGCTCGGCGCGCGGCAGGTCCGTCGAGGCGAGGGTCTTCGACAAGAAACGGCTCGGACCCTGGCAGGACCGGATCCGCCCCGGCTTCGCGGGCGGCCTCGCCGTCTACACCGGTGAGGCGTCACGCCTGACCCTGATGCGGACACGGGTCGGCCTGACCGTCCTGGCCGGGGCGGGGGCACGTACAGCCCTCGGCCGGATCCGACGGCAGCGGCTCGTGACGAACGGGGTGGCGCTGTCCGCCCGCCTGCTCCAGATCCTGCTCCGGCAGGACGTTCCCGTCTGGCTCGAATCTCCCCTCACCGACCTCGTCGTCGAGGACGGGCGGGTCGTCGGCGCGGTCGTCCACCGGGGCGGTCGTGACCTCCGGATCCGCGCCCGCGACGGCGTGCTGCTCGCCGCCGGAGGCTTCGCCCGCAACAAGGAGATGCGAGCGGAACACTCGGGAGGCAGGACGACCAGCGACCGGTGGACCTCGGCCAACCCGGGCGACACCGGGGAGACGATCCGCATCGCCATGGCGCACGGGGCCGCGACGGACATGCTGGACGAGGCGTGGTGGATGCCGTCGTGGATCATGCCCGACGGCACCCCCAACATGTGCATGTCCGAACGCACCAGGCCTGGCTCGATCATCGTCGACACGGAGGGCCGCCGGTACTTCAACGAGGCGGTCGCGTACCAGGAGGCCGGCCAGCAGATGTACGCACACGACCGGGAGTTCGGGGGCGCTGTCCCGTCCTGGCTCGTCATCGACTCCCGGCACCGCGGCCACTACCCGTTCGGGATGTCTCCCCCCGGCCGCACCCCGAAGGAGTGGATCACCAGCGGCGCGATGAAGCGCGCCGACAGCCTGGAGGACCTCGCCCGGCAGTGCGGGATCGACACCGGCGGACTCCTCAAGAGCGTCGAGCGGTTCAACACGCTCGCGGCGCGGGGCGTCGACGAGGACTTCCACCGTGGGGAGGGCGACCACGAGAAGTTCTACGGCGACCCCACCCACGCCCCCAACCCCTGCCTGGGCCCCGTCTCGAAGCCGCCGTTCTACGCGGTCGCCCTGTACCCGGGGGACATCGGCACCAGCGGGGGAATCCTCTGCGACGAGTTCGCCCGGGTCCTCGACACCGAGGGGAACCCGGTCGACGGGCTCTACGCCACCGGCAACTGCACCGCGTCCGTGATGGGGCGCAAGTACCTGGGCGCGGGGGCCAGCATCGCCGCGTCGGCGGTGTTCGGACACGTGGCGGCGGACCACGCGTCGTCGGCGGGGCGCGCCACCTGAGACGCCTGCACCGGTCTTGCCTCCGCGGCCCGCGTCCCGTTACGTTGCGGCAAAGTTACTGGCCAGGTACGCGATGCGGTCCGGCGCATCGGTGTTCGGCGAGCGGAACGGACATCGGGTGACAGGTCGCGGCAAGGGACAACTGGAGGCGCAGTACGGCCTCCTGACGAGCATCGCCACCGAGGCGGGTGTCTCGCTCAGCACGGTGTCCAAGGTGGTGCACCGGCGCCGGGACGTCGGCGCCAGGACGCGCGAGCGGGTCGAGGAACTCCTCGCCCGGCACGGCTTCGTACGCCCGTGGGAGCGCGATCCCGCGACACCCCGGCAGATCATCGCGGTGTTCCGGGATCTGTCCGGGCCGTACACGCTGGAGGTGGTCCGCGGCATCGTGGACGCGGCCGGCGCGCTCGGCATCGACGTGGTCACCGGGACGACGAGCCGGCGGTCCATCTCCGGGTGGCTGGAGCAGTGCGTGGCGCTCGGCGCGGCCGGGATCGTCATCGTGATCTCGATGCTGTCCGAGGAGGACCAGCGCCGCATCGTCGAACAACGCCTCCCGGTGGTGCTGATCGACCCGCTCAGCGCGCCCTCGGAGGACATCCCCAGCATCGGCGTCACGAACTGGAGCGGCGCCCGCGACGCCGTACAGCACCTGCTGGGGCTCGGGCACACCCGGATCGGCATGGTCGCGGGCCGCTCGCACTCGCTGGCCGGGGCGGCGCGGGTGCACGGCTACCGGGCCGCATTGGAGGAGGCCGGGATCGCCTACGATCCGGCGATCGTCCGCTCCACCGACTTCGACTACGCCGAGGCCCTGGCCACCGCCGGTCAGATCCTGCGCGCCGACGACCCGCCCACGGCCGTCTTCGCGGCCAGCGACGCACAGGCGCTCGGCGTGCTGGAGGCGGCGCGGCAGCACGGGCTCGCCGTACCGGACGACCTGGCGGTGATGTCCTTCGACGACACCCTCGTCGCGGCCATGGCCTGCCCACCGCTGAGCGCTGTACGGCAGCCCTTCGAGGAGTTGGGGCGCGAGGCGACCCGGGTGCTTCTCGAACTCGCCCAGGGGCGGCCGCCGGTGTCGCCGCGCATAGAGCTGGCCACGGAACTCGTGCTGCGGACCTCGACCTCCGGGCGCCGTTCCGTGAAGCACGTCAATACCGCGTAACTCCCTATCCTGCGAAACACTTTCGACATGTGCCGGTGACATCGCGGTGTCGCATCCGAATACTGGCTTCCTGCTCCGCACCCCCATTCCATCCCCCTGGGACCTCCGGACATTCCGGCACCCCTGGAACGTGGTGCGCGCCTTCCCCGGTGAAAGGAACGCCATTGACCAGATCCTGGGCGCGAAAGGCTTTCGCTGCGGCGACCGCCTTCGGCATGGGCGTGGCATTCGCCATCGCCTCCGCGACAAGTGCCTCGGCCTATCAGCCGAGTCCCGCCAATCTGTATACGGCGACCAACACCGCCGCGTGCAGCAAGAGTCCGTGTGTTCTCTACCCGAAGTCGGCCCAGCTGGCGGACGGCCGGATCGTGGCCACCTTCGAGAACGACCAGACCGCTCCGGTCGGTCAGACACTGCCCGTGTACAAGAGCGACGACGACGGCACGACCTGGGCGAAACTGTCCGACGTCAAAGCCCCCGCGTATCTCTCCAGCGACTCCAAGTACGCGAAATACACGAGCAATTGGACCAACCCGTATCTCTACGTCCTCCCGCAGAACGTCGGCAGCCTGAACGCCGGCACCCTGCTGCTCGCGAGCATCGTCTCGGGCGACGACTACTACTACCAGGAGCAGAAGGCCGCCAACTCCAGCTGGACGCCCACCAGTGACGGCGACCGCAAGGACGTGGCACTCGCCCTGTACTCCAGCACGGACGACGGCGCGACCTGGACCATCCAGAACATCATCGCCGCCGGAGGCTGGCAGGGCGGCAGCGCGGGCAGCGTCGGCCGGGTCTCCACGGCCAACACCTACGCGCAGGTCGACCCGGTGTGGGAACCCCATCTCCTCGCCCACAACGGCACGTTGATCGCCTACTACTCCGACGAGGACGACTACACCGGCTACAACACCACCACCGGCGCCCCGACCCTCGACCCGGACAACACCACGGCCACGGACTCCGGCGGCCAGGTCCTCCTGCACCGCACCTGGGACGGATCCAGCTCAACTGCCTGGAGTTCCCCGGTCGTTGACGTCCCCGGCGCCACGGTGAGCATGGGCAACGGCAAGACGGAGATCGGCGGCGGCCGCCCCGGCATGACGACCATCGCCCCGACGACCGACGGCAAGTGGCTTCTCACGTACGAGTACTGGGGCGGCGGCACCAACGTCCGCTACCGGATAGCCGACGACCCGACGAAGTTCTTCGCGGCCACCGACGCGGCGATCACCTCACTGCCCGTGCCCTCCGGCGGGGCCACCCTGGCCACCGGCGGCAGCCCCGTCCTGCTCCCGATGCCGGACGGCCGGATCGTCTACAACGCCGCAGGCAGCGGAGACGTCTGGGTGAACGAGTCCGGGCTGTCCACCGGTACCTGGAAGGAGTACAAGACCTCGATCGCGGCCGGGTACAGCCGGATGCTCCAGTACGTCGACGGCACCGGACGCGTCCTCGTGCTCCAGGCCTCGTGGAGCGGCACCAGCGTCGGCCCCGTGAAGTACGCCGAGGTCGACCTCGGCCGCTCCGACGGCGCCTACTACAGCCTCGTCAACCGGCTCACCGGCCAGGTGCTCAGCACCGCGTCCGGCAAGACCCAGGACGCGAACCTCACCGGGAACACCCCCGACCTCGTCCTCAGCGCCGCCAACTCCACCGACGCCACCCAGCGTTGGCACCTCACCGCCAAGGGCAGCAACGTGACACTGCTCAACAAGGCCGGGGGCCGCTCGGTCGCCATCTGGACCGGCACCGCCACGGCCGGGCAGAAGCTGGCGCAATGGGTCGACGACGGCGCCACCGACAAACAGTGGACCCAGGTCGCGTCGTCGACGAGCGGCTACTACAAGCTCCGCTCGGTCCTCAACACCAGCCTCTACATGACCGGTTCGACAGCGGGCGGCTCCGTCACCGTCGCGGCGGCGACCACCGACGGCTCCCAGGACTGGCAACTGGTCCAGGACCCGCTCCCCACCGCCTCCACCTTCACCCTGAAGGGCACGTACTCCAGCCGCTGCCTCGACGTCCCGAACGGTGCGACGGGCGTCCAGGTCCAGATCTACGACTGCTCGGGCAACGCCTACCAGACCATCACGCAGACCGCCGCGGGCGAACTCCGCGTCAACGGCAGCTGCTTGGCCGCGAACGGTGACGGCACCACCGCCGGCACCACGCTGATCCTCTGGGCCTGCAACGGCAAGAACAGCCAGAAGTGGGCCTTCCGCGTGGACGGCACCATCGTCAACCGCTCCAACGGCCTCGTCATCGACGTGACCAACTGGGGCACGGCCAACGGCTCGAAGGTCGAGCTCTGGACCGGGTTGGGCAACGCGACCCAGCAGTGGAGCCGCGCCTAGGCACACGGCAGAAGCGGCGCCACCGTCGGGTACGGTGGCGCCGCTTCTGTGTGTTCCCGCTGCCTAGTCCCGCTCGATGCTCACCGGCACCGCGTGGTGTGCCAGCACCGTCGCATCCCGTTCCTCACCGACGAGTTGGACCGTTCCCCGCAACGGCGTGTCCAGGCTGGAGGAGCCCACCTCCAGCAGGATCTCGCCGGGCTCCACGATGCGCGTGCCGGCCAGACCGGTGAAGGCCAGCCGGTCGGTATGGATATGGAAGCGGACCGTCGCCTGCTCACCCGGTTCGAGGGCCACCTTGGCGAAGCCGAGCAGGGACCGCACCGGCCGGGTCACCTGGGCCACCGGGTCGATCGCGTACAACTGCACCGTCTCGGCCCCCGCGACCGCCCCCGTGTTCCGCACCCGCGCGCCGACCGTGAACTCACCGTCCACCGGCACCAGTTCGCGGTCCACACCGAGCCCGTCGATCTCGAAGCTCGTGTACGACAGCCCGTGCCCGAAGGGGAACGCCGGTGTCGGGTCGAGGTTGGACAGCCAGCTCTGCCGGTCGCCGAGCGGCGCGTGGAGGTAGGTGTAGGGCTGGCCGCCGGGCGTGGTCGGGATCTGCACCGGCAGTTTGCCGCTGAAGTTGGCGTTCCCCGCCAGGAGTTGGGCCACCGCGCGGCCGCCCTCCTCGCCCGGCAGGAACACCTGCACCATGGCGGCGGCGGTGGACGCGAACCGGCCCACCGCGTAGGGCCGGCCACTGCTCACGATCAGGACGACCGGCCGCCCGGTCGTCAACACCGCCTCGACCAGCTCCTCCTGAACCCCCGGCAGCCGCAGATCCTCCACGTCACAGCCCTCGCCCGAGGTACCGATCCCGAACATGCCGGCCTTGTCGCCGACGACCAGCACGGTGAGGTCGGCCCCGGCGGACGCCTCCACCGCGGCCGCGATGCCCGAGCGGTCCGCCTCGCGGATCGGGCAGCCAGGAGTGAACTCCCACTCCACGCGCGGCAGTTCGGCCGTAAGGGCGTGACGCAGCGAGAGCGCCTCGACACCGTTGCCGAGGTCGTCGCGCTCGGCGAGGACGTGGTTGGGGAAGCTGTAGCAGCCGAACATGGTGCGTACGTCGTCGGCGCACGGGCCGATCAGCGCGATGCGGCCGGTCGAGGGGAGCGGTAGGGCACCGTCGTTCGACAGCAGCACTGCACTCGACTGGGCCACCGCGTGGGCGAGTTGACGACTCGTCGGCTTGTCGAGGTCCAGCTCACCGGCGATCAGGGCGGGCGGGCGCGGGTCCCAGTCGGCGTCGAGCAGTCCGAGGTCCGCCTTCTGCCGCAGCACCCGGCGCACCGCGCGATCCACGAACTCCTTGTCTACCAGGCCCTGTTCGACGGCCTGCACGAGCGCGGTACCGAAGCCGCGCTGGTCGGGCAGCTCGACGTCCATCCCGGCGCGCAGGGCGAGGGCGCCCGCGCCGGGCAGGTCGGCGGCGACGCGGTGGGCGTTGACCAGGAAGGGCAGGGACCAGTAGTCGGAGACGACGGTTCCCTCGAAACCCCATGCCTCGCGCAGGACTTCGGTCAGCAGCCAGCGGCTCGCGGCCGGGGCCTCGCCGTCGATCTCGGCGTACGAGTTCATGACGGACCGCACACCCGACGCGACGAGTCGCTCAAACGGCGGGAGGATCACGTCGAAGAGCTCGCGACGGCCCGCGTGCACGGGGGCGTGGTTGCGGCCGCCCATCGAGGCGGAGTACCCGGCGAAGTGCTTGAGGGTCGCGTACACCCCGGCGCTCTGCAGCCCGCTGACGTACGCCTCGGCCAACTCGCCGACCAGGTAAGGGTCTTCGCCGTAGGTCTCCTCGCAGCGGCCCCAGCGGTAGTCACGGATGACGTCGACGACGGGGGAGAGGCCCTGGTGGACTCCCGCCTCGGCCATGTCGGAGCCGATGGCCTCGCCGACCCTGCGGATCAGTGCGGGGTCGAAGGTGGCGGCCATGCCGAGCGAGGTGGGGTAGATGGTGGCGCCGTAGGCGGTGAAGCCGGTCAGGCACTCGTCGTGGGCCATCGCCGGGATGTCGAACCGGCTCTGCGCCACGACCTGTTGCTGGTGCTTGGCCAAGAGGCGCGCGTGCTCCAGCGCGGGCCGGGGCAGGGTGCCGTAGGGGCGGGTGAGCTGGCCCAGGCCGTGCCGGGCGGTCTCGTCCAGGTCGCCGACGCGGCCGAAGTGGTTGCTGCCCGGGGCCACTTCGGGGCCGTCGGCCTCGATGTCCTCCCAGGTGCTGCTCAGTTGCGCGACCTTCTCCGGCAGGGTGAGCCGGGCGAGCAGTGCTTCGACGCGGTCGGCGACGGGCAGGGCGGGGTCGGTCCAGGGGCGGTCGCTCTCCTCCTGGGGGAGGCCGCCGTGGTCGGGCATGGTGGTCGTCATTCACGACTCCTCGGTGTTGCGCGGGCACGCCGACGGGGCCGGGCGCATGGCCCGGCCGTCGTCACGGTGCGAACTGCCCGGTGGTGGGGGCTACTTGGAGAAACCGGCGGTGAGACCGGCGACGAGCTGACGGCGGGCCAGGATGAACAGGGCCAGCATCGGCAGGGTGGAGAGCACCACCGCGGCCATGGTGGCCGGGACGTCGATGCCGAACTGGCCGCGGAACAGGGTCAGGGCCAGGGGCAGGACGGCCTTGTCGCCGCTCTGGGTGAGGATGAGAGGGAAGAGGAAACCGTTCCAGACCTGGAGACCGTCGTAGACCGCGACCGTCATCAGTGCCGGGCGGGCCAGTGGTGCGGCCAGTGACCAGAGCATGCGCCAGTCGCCTGCGCCGTCGACGATCATCGCCTCGAACAGCGAACGGGGCACGTCCCGCAGGAAACTGACCAGGATCATCACGGTGATCGGCAGCGCGAACGCCGCCGAGGGCAGCACGATCGCGAGCAGGCTGTCGTAGAGATGCATGCGGATGATCAGCAGGTAGACCGGGATGATCACCGCTTGGAGCGGGATCGCCAGGCCCAGCAGGAACAGGCGAAACGACACGCGGGAGAAGCGGGTGCCGGCGTTGCGGACGATCGAGAACGCGGCCATCAGGGCGACGGCGACGGCGATGACGACCGTGCCGGCGGTGACGATCACGCTGTTGAGGAGGTAGGTGGTGAAGTCGCCGTCCAGGACGGTGCGGTAGCTGTCCAGGGTCGGGTGGCTGGGCAGGGCGAGGGGGCTGTCGGAGGTGAAGTCGGACTGGCTGCGGAGGCTGGTGACGACGAGCCAGTAGATGGGGACGACGACGATCGCCGTCCAGAAGAGCGCGGCGCCACTGGTGAGGGTGCGGCGGAGGAATCCCGGTAGGGGGTTGCGCCGGACGGGCCTTGGTGGCGTCGGCGGCACCGGCCGTTCGGTGGCGACGGGGCGGGACTTGGTCACGGTGGTGCTCACATGCCCTCCTGCTGGCTGTCCATCCGGGTGAAGCCGGACAGGCGGGTGGTCAGCAGCGACAGGCCGAGGCCGAAGACCACGAGCAGGGTGGCCACCGCGCTGGCCCGGCCCATGTCGTGGGCCTGGAAACCGGTGATGTACATGGAGAGGGGAAGGACGCGGGTCGCGGTGCCGGGGCCGCCGGTGCCGCCGGACAGGACGAAGATCAGGTCGAAGTAGGTCAGCGAGCCGACCAGCATCAGCGTGCTCGACGTGACCAGCGTGTACTTCAGCTGCGGCAGCGTGATGTGCAGGAAGCGGGTCACGGGCCCGGCGCCGTCGAGCGCGGCGGCCTCGTACAGGGCGGTCGGGATCTGCCGTATCCCCGCTTGGTAGAGCAGGGCGTGGAACGGCACGAACTGCCAGGCGATCACGAAGATGACGGTGTACAGGGCGAGTTGGGGCGAGCCGAGCAGCGGCTTCGCCAGCCAGTGCAGGCCGGGCGTGGCGCCGATGCCGAAGGACGGGTCCAGCAGCGCCTGCCAGGTCAGGCCGATCGCCACGGCGGACAGCAGCAGCGGCAGGAAGAAGAGGATGGCGAACAGCGCGCGCAGCCTCCCCTTGGGGGCCTGGAACAGGCCGAGGGCCAGGGCGATCGGCGTCTGTACCAGCCAGCTGACCACCATCACCTTGACGGTGAGCCACAGCGACTGCCAGGTGGCGCTGTCGGTCAGGACGGACGTCCAGTTGGTGACGCCCGCCCAGCTGATGGAGCCGAGCCCGTCCCAGCGGGCGACGCTGAGCGCCGCCACGCCGACCAGGGGCACGAGACCGAACAGACCGAAGAGGAGCAGGGCCGGGGCGGCCATGAGGAGGCCGCTCCCTCCTTTCCGGCGTACGGGGGTGGTGGTGATGGTCACGACCCCGCCTTGCTCATGTTCGCTCCGAACTCCGCGGGCGAGATCTGCCGCAGGAACGACTTGTCGGTGTTGGTCAGCAGCGGGTCGGACTGGTCGGACGGCAGCGCCTGGTCCCACGAGAGCTGGAAGCTCGGGGCCTTGTTCACCAGGTCGTAGACGAACGTGAGCCATTCCTTGTCGGACGACGACGTCACCGCGGCGAGCTTCGCGTCCAGGCCCTTGACCGGCGGGACGCTGCCGGAGGCGAGATAGGCGTCGACCTGCGAGCCGTTGAGGACGTAGTTCTTCAGGTACGTCAGCGCGTCCGACTTGTTCTTGGACGACTTGTTCAGCGAGAGGAAGTTCGACGGGTTGCCGACGATGTTCGCCGCGCTGCCCGCGCCGCCGGTCAGCGCCGGGAACGCGGTGTAGCCCAGGTCGCCCTTCTTCAGGAAGTCGGGCGCGGCCTTGGCTATGTTGGCGTACTCCCAGGTGCCCATCACCTCCATCGCGGCCTTGCCCGTGTAGAGCAGCGCGGTCGAGGCGCCCTGGTCGTAGCTGACGGAGGACGCGTTGTCGCCGAAGGCGCCGGCCTTCGACAGCTCCTGGAGCTTCTCGTTGGCCTTGGTGACCGAGGCGTCCTTCCAGGCGGCGGCGTCACCGGAGGCGATCTTCGAGAACACGCGGGAGCCGCCGGTGCGGTCCAGCAGGTACTCCAGGTACATCAGGGTCGGCCACTTGGAGTTGGCCGCGAGGGACAGCGGGGTCACGCTCTTGCCCTTGAGCTTCTTCACCGCCGCGAGCAGGTCGTCGTATGTCTTCGGGGGCTGGACGCCCGCGTCGGACAGCACCTTCTTGTTGTAGTAGAGGACGACCGGGGCGAGGCCGTTGACGGGGACGCCGTAGACCTTGCCGTCGAAGGTCGCGCTCTGCATCACGCTGTCGGTGTACCGGTCCGCGTTCACGTCCGACGCGTTCAGGACGTCGACCTTGCCGGCCTTGACGTAGTCGTTCAGGGCGCCGCCGCCCCAGTTGAAGAAGAGGTCCGGGGCCTGGTTCGCGCCGAAGGCCACGCGCAGCTTCTGCTTGTAGTCGTCGTTGGCGAACAGCCGCAGGGTGATCTTCGCGTCGGGGTGGTCCTTGTTGTAGGCGTCGACCGACTGCTTGAGGATCGTCTGGTCGTTCAGCGCCCACATCGTCAGGCCCTTCGCCGACGAGGTGCTGGACGGTCCCGAGGACCCGCAGGCGGCCAGGCTCGCGGCGGCGGCCAGGGTGACCGCGGCCGCGACGGCGCGTCGAATTCTCGGGCTTCCGAGATGTCCGGTGACCGGGATTCCCCGCATGGTGTGCCTCTCTTCTTTCGGCATGCCGTAGGTCGGCCAGGCAGATCGAAAACGGAAACCGGCCCGAAAGGCTTTCGGATGCCCCACCGCGGGTCGCCTGCCTGCTGGCCGGGACACTGACACGGAATTCACACCCAGGACAAGCACGGGAAATTCCTCGGTTACGAAACACTTTCGCAGTGCCGGGTGCGCCATTGCCTCCAGGGCTCAGCGGAACTCGCGCACCACCCGGATCCCGCCGACGATGTGCGCGTTGAACTCATCCAGCTCCTCGGCCGGCACCCACAGCTCCAGGATCGTCCGGCCGCCCGCCTGCTGGACGGGATACCGGGCCAGGAACTCCGAGTCCACGTCGAAGCGCGTGACGAAACCGGCGCCATCGTGCTTGACGTTCCAGTCCCTCGCGATCCGGATCGCGTAGTCCTCGTTGAGAACCGGGTAGAAGATCGGCTGCTCCGGCAGCCGGGGCGGCCAGGCACGCCAGTCGAGCTCCCGGACCAGGCCCAGCTCCTTGGGGCCGGTGGGGCGCCAGAGGGTGGTCGTCGGCCGGCGGTTCGTCATCGGAGAAGCTCTCTGTGCAGGGGACCAAGGGATCGGATCGGACGGTATCGGCGCTACGGGCGCTGCGGCCACGGAGTTTCGCCTCTCGGCGACCAGCCCCCACTCCGACCCGATCCCACCGCACCACGGGTCGCTACCGCCCGAACGCCCGCGCGGGTGTTGGGATGGGGGCGGCAGAAAGGGGTCGTGGTGGACGGCGACGCGGTTGGTGGGTCAGAGGCGGGCTCGACGGATCGGTTCGCGCTCGCGGAGCGGGCCGTGTCCGCGATCGGGTCGACGCTGGACGAGCGCAGGACGGCGGCGGAGTGCGCGAGGTTCCTCGTCGGCGGGCTGTGCGACGCCGCCGCCGTGGACCTGTTCGCGCAGGACGAGGCCCGGCCCGCACCGCACGGCATGCTGCACCCGATGGCGGCCGAGGGCCGCAAGGAACTGCTGGACAGCCTGCGCACCGCGCCGCGCGAGGACGTCATGGTCCGCGCCCTGGACGCCGGCCACCCCATCACCACGTCCTTCACCACGAACGACCACGGTGTACTCGCGGCTCTCTCGGTGCCGTTGACCGCCTGGGGCAAGGCCTACGGCGCCCTCCTCGCGGTCCGTGCCGGGCGGACGTTCACCGACGCCGAGGCCGCCGCCGTGCACTACGCGGCCCGGCTCACCGCGGCCCATCTGCACCACGCCGTCGAACACCACCGCCTGCGCACCACCGCCCTGAACCTGCAACAGGTCCTGCTCACCGAACCCAGCCGCCCCCACCCCAACGTCGAGATGGCCACCCGCTACCTGCCCGCCGGCAGCGGCACCCTCGTCGGCGGCGACTGGTTCGAGGCCGTACGACTGCACTACGGCCGTACCCTCCTCGTCATCGGCGACGTCATGGGGCACGGCCTGGACGCCGCCGTCGACATGAACGCGTACCGGTCGATGCTGCGCTACGTCGCCTCGACCGACCTCCCGCCCCACCGCATCCTGCGCCAGATGGACACCGCCATGTCCGAGGAGCACAACCGCCGCCCCGCGACCTGCCTGCTCGCCCTCCTCGACCCGGACCGCGGCACGGCCGCCTTCTCCAGCGCGGGCCATCTCTCGCCCGCCGTCTTCCACCGCGACGGCGCCGGCGAACTGATCCCGGTCCCCGTCGGCCCACCCCTCGGTACGGGCCTCGCCGACTACGAGATGACCACGCTCACCCTCACCCCCGAGGACACCCTGGTCATGTTCACCGACGGGCTGGTCGAGCGCCGCGGCGAGGACATCGACGTCTCCCTCGCCCGTCTGGCCCGGCTCCGGCTGCACCCCGGCCAGGGTGTCTCCCGCCTCCTCGACGACATCGTGCTGCGTCTCCACGTCCAGGAGGCCGAGGACGACGTGGCCGCGATCGCCGCCCGACTCCGTCCGAGAAATCCGGCTTAACCGGTCGGCCCCGCTGCGGGCCACTGCGGGCTGGTTCCGGGTGCTTCTCGCCGATCCACCCGATCTTTCCGTACGCGTGTCCGTCTTTCCGTACGGCTGTCCGTGCGCGGGCCGGGCGCGCCGCACGGCGAACTTCGCAATCGGGAAACGAATCGGCCACCGGAGCCCTCGGTCCCGCCGACTCATGCGGGAGCCACCCGTCCCCCAAGGTTTGGCAACACCCAAGCAACGCCCCGATGTTGCCGGTCACGGCTTGGCCAACCCCTTTCCGCACGTTGGCCGCAAATTCACCGCACGCCCCTGACACCCCATACCGAAAGGGGCGGAGAGTGATCCGAGGTCTGGTCCACGAGATCCCTCGAAGCTCTTCAAGAAGGGGCAATCATGGCCGAGTTGACACGCCGCAGACTCCTGGGTTCCGCCGCGGGCGCGGTGGGCGGCGCCGCGGCGCTCTCCCTCCTCCCGCCGAGCGTCCAGAAAGCCGTCGCCGCGGAACCGCCGAAGAACGGCTCGCTGCGCGACATCGAACACGTCGTCATGCTGATGCAGGAGAACCGGTCGTTCGACCACTACTTCGGCACCCTGTCCGGCGTTCGCGGATTCGCCGATCCGCACGCACGCAAACTCGACACCGGGCGCAGCGTCTTCTACCAGCCGGACGCGGTGAACCCGAAGGGCTACCTCCTCCCGTTCCACCTCGACACCCACACCTCCAGCGCGCAGGCCATCCCGTCCACCAGTCACGCCTGGTCGGTCCAGCACCAGGCCTGGAACAACGGCAAGATGGACCAGTGGCTGCCGGCCCACCGCGCCGCCGACGGCGTCAACGGCCCCTACGTGATGGGCTATTACACGCGCGAGGACATCCCGTTCCAGTTCGCGCTCGCCGAGACGTTCACCATCTGCGACAACTACTTCTGCTCGGTGTTCGGGCCCACCTGGCCCAACCGGCTGATGTGGATGACCGGTTCGATCGACCCCGGCGGCACGCAGGGCGGCCCGATCATCAGCAACGTCGCCCCGACTCCGTACCGTTGGACGACGTACGCGGAGCGCCTCCAGAACGCCGGCGTCAGCTGGAAGGTGTACCAGGAGGAGGACGACTACGGCACCAACATGCTGGAGCAGTTCGCGTCCTTCAAGAACGCCCAGCCCGGCTCCGACCTGTACGAGCGGGGTGTACGTCCGCAGCCGCACGGGACGTTCGAGGACGACGCGCGCAACGACCGGCTGCCGACGGTGTCGTGGATCTGCCCCACGAGCTACCAGTCGGAGCACCCGGACTACCTCCCGGCCGCCGGCGCGGACTATGTCGCGTCGAAGATCGAGGCGATCGCGTCCAACCCGAAGGTGTGGCGCAAGACCGCGTTCATCCTCAACTACGACGAGAACGACGGCCTGTTCGACCACGTCGTCCCGCCGACCCCGCCCGCGGGTACGGCGAACGAGTTCATCCAGGGTCTGCCGATCGGCGGCGGCTTCCGCGTCCCCGCCATCATCATCTCGCCCTGGACCGTGGGTGGTTGGGTCGCCTCGGAGGCCTTCGACCACACCTCGGCACTGCAGTTCCTGGAGCGCTTCACCGGCGTCGAGGAGCCGAACGTCACCGACTGGCGCCGCGAGACCTTCGGCGACTTCACCTCCGCGTTCCGCTTCCGCGACGCCCGCCCGCGCTCGCCCCGCCTGCCCGACGACACTGCGGAGCAGTTGGAGAAGGCGAAGGAGGAAGTGGCGACACTCCCGAAGCCCACCCTCCCGGGCGCGGACCAGAAGTTCCCCCACCAGGAGCGCGGCCGCCGCCCACACGTCTGACCGGCCCTTCGTGACGAGCGGCCCTGGCTGGTGTCATCCGGCCGGGGTCGTCCGCGTGGCTGAGAGGGTCTGCGTGGCGTGGCTGCGGTCGAGCAGTGCGATGTGTACGGGCGGTGTCTGACCTGGCCCGTCTTCGCAGGCGGCCCCGCCTGGTGACTTCCGGCTGGGACCGCTCGCGCGGTATTCCGCTGGGAGTAGCTGCGGTCGGACAGCGCGACCTCCGTCGGCAGCGCCTGACTGGTCCGTCCCAGTGGACGACCCTGGCTGGTGCCATCCGGCCCGGGCCGTCCGCGCGCCTGCGATGGTCCGCTCGGGAGAGGTGCGGGCCGTACGTTTGACCTGGCCCCCCGGCGCGGGCGCCCTCGCCCGGTGTCACCCGGACAGGGCCGCCCGTGCCACCGACAGCGCCTGCTCGGCATAGCCGCGTCCGAACAGCACCACGTGTACCAGCAGCGGAAACAGTTGGTGCAGCCCGATGCGATCGGTCCAGCCGGGGGCGAGTGGTGCCAACTCCTCGTAGCCGTCGAGGACTTCGGGCAGGTGCGGGCAGCCGAAGAGGCGCAGCATCGCCAGGTCGGTCTCCCGGTGGCCGCCGTGTGCGGCCGGGTCGATGAGCCAGACGTGTCCGTCGGCGCCCCAGAGCACGTTCCCTTTCCAGAGGTCGCCGTGCAGCCGCGCGGGCGGCTCGGTGGGACCGGCGAGTTCAGGCAGTCGTTCGCAGACTTGCTCCACGACCGTCGCCTCGGCGGGTCGCAGGGAACCCGCGTCCACCGCGCGCCGCAGATAGGGCAACACCCGTTGCCCGGCATACCAGTTGGGCCAGTCGGCGGCGGGCACGTTCCGCATGGGCGCGAGCCCGATGTACGCGTCCGTCGGGCCGCCGGGCGGCGGTGCGCCGAACGCGGGTGCGCCGGCAGCATGCAGGGCGGCCAGGTCACGGCCGAACCGGACGGCGGCCCGCGCACTCGGCGGGCCGGTGCGGACGAGATCGGTGACCAGCCAGCGCTCGTCCCACCCGCGCACCGCCGGAACACGAACCGTCCCGGCGTCCGCCAGCCACCGCAGCCCCGCCTCCTCGGCCCGCACCGCGCCCGGTGCCTCATCACCCTTGACCACCACCAACTGACCGTTGTCGAGCCTGACTTCGGTGACCGCATCAGACATTGGACGCTCACCGGCCACCGCGCACCCGGTGAGCCGCGCCGCAGCGGCGCCCGCGCTCTCGTCCTCGATCACGGTGACAGCGTAGGAGCGGGAGCCGGACGGACGTGCGCGCACGGCGAGGCGCAGAGCCCGGACTCGTGCAGCACCCGGTCGACCGTCTCCTCCAGCGGGCTCGCGGCCGGGATCACCGTCTCGACACCACCGGGCAGCAGGTCCAACGGCTGGTACCACTCCCGGAGTTGCTCCTCGGTGACCTCGTCCGCGATGGGCTTCGTGGCGTGCCGGGCCAGGGTCTCCTCGAACGGCACGTCGAGGTAGTAGCAGTGCGTGCGCCCCGGGTGGTCGGCGAGCAGACCGGCCAGCATCTCGCCGTAGTGGGGGACGTAGAGGATGCCTTCCAGCACGGTGTGGAAGCCGTGCGCCAGCGCGTGCCGGACGGTCAGGTCGATCAGGCCGATGTTCGCGCCGCCAGGGATGTCGCGCTCGCGCAGCACCTCGCGCCGGAGGACGTCCTGGCGGACCAGGGCGATACCGCGGCCGTACCGCTCACGCAGACCGGTGGCCACCGAACTCTTGCCGGAGGCGCTGTTGCCGCGCACCACGATCAGCCGGGTGGGGGAGGAGGGCGTTGTCACCGGGGCACCCTACCCACCCAGTGGCACTGAGTGACCGGGTGAACGCAAAGTGCCCCCTGAGTCACATCCGGTCTGCTTATATCGGTCTGCTTATAACGTGGGAAAATGGTGTGATAGCGGCGATTGGTGGCAGGGCCATGACGGACGCGAAGATCGACTACGCGGCGGTGTTCCAGGGGCTGCCCGGCATGGTGGCCCTGCTGACACCCGACCTGGTGTACGCGGACGCCAACGAGGAGTTCCTGCGCATGTCCGGCCGCACCCGCGAGCAGGTCGTCGGCCGCTTCCTCTTCGACGTCTTCCCCGACAACCCGAACGACCCGGCCGCCACCGGCATGCGCAACCTGGAGACCTCACTGCGCCGCGTCATAGCCACCGGCGAACGCGACACCATGGCCCTCCAGCGCTACGACGTCGAGTCGACGCAGTGCCCCGGCCAGTGGGACCAGCGCTACTGGAGCCCGGTCAACGCCCCCGTGCTCGACCCGGACGGCAAGGTCGTCCTCCTCGTCCACCGGGTCGAGGAGGTCACCGAACTGATCCGGGCCCGCGGCGGCTCGGGCAGCGGCCGCACCCGTGTCCTGGAGGCCGAGCTGTACACCCGCGCCCGCGAACTCCAGGAGGTCAACGAACGCCTGCGCGGCGCCCACGCCCGCGAACGCGAGGTCGCCCTGGCCCTGCAGGAGGCGATGCTGCCCACCCGCCGCCAGGGCGCCGGCCATCAGATCGCCGTGCGCTACCGCCCCGCCGTCGGCTCCCTCAACGTCTGCGGCGACTGGTACGACGTCGTCGACCTGGTCGGCGGCAACCGCATCGGCGTCTCCGTCGGGGACATCGTCGGCCACGGCCTGGCCGCCGCCGGTGTCATGGGCCAGCTGCGCAGCGCCCTGAGCGCCACCTCCCGGGTCGCGGACGGCCCCGCCGAGGCCCTCGACGTCCTGGGCCGCTACGCCAACGTGGTCGACGGCGCCGAGTCCGCCACGGTGGTCACGACCTTCGTCGACTTCGACCGGCACACCATCACCTACAGCAGCGCCGGACACCCACCGCCCGCCCTGGTCCACCCCGACGGCCGCGTGGAATTCCTGGACCGGGCCACCGACCCGCCCCTCGACGCCCGTCCCGACCCGATGCCCCGACCGCAGGCCACCACCACGTTCTCCCGCGGCTCCACCCTGGTCCTCTACACCGACGGCCTGATCGAACGCCGCCGCGAGGACATCGACAAGGGCCTGGCCCGCCTCGCCGACTCCCTGGTCCACCACCGGAACACCGACCCCGAAGCCCTCGCGGACGCAGTCCTCCTCGAACTGCTCCCGCACGGAGGCGCCACCGACGACACGGCCCTGATCATCGTGCGGCTCTGACCCGTCACACCACGATGCAGGTCATGGCCGCCCACAACAGGGGCGAGTGCTCGATACGGCCGTCCGCGCGCCAGCGGTCGAGCTGCTCGCGCTGCCAGCCGCCGAGGCTCCGCACGGGGTCCTCGTCCTCGTGCGCCGTGTCCACGGCGACGATCGCCTCCGACAACGGCCGTACGGACTGCGGCAGTTGAGCCAGCCGGTGGAAGGCGAAACTGGTCGGCAGGACCCAGCGGGTCGCGGTGACGAGCTCGGCGCCGTTGTGCAGCATCGCCGTCGCCAGGCCGAACGACTCGGCGAACCGCAGATCGCCCCCACTCTCGCAGCCGATGAGGGCGACACGGGGTGGCGCGGGCCAGATCCGCGAGCCCGGTTCGCCGTCCGCGCGCAACGGGAGCGAGCCCAGCAGCAAGTCCTTGGCGGAGAGCGGCCGGTGGGTGCGGAGCGGCTCGGCCAGGCCAGGGGCGCCCGCGTCGCAGCACAGGTGCAGGGTGCCGTCCTCGCTCTGCCCGCCCTCGACCGGCGCACCGCTGACATGCCCGACGTACATCAGCCTGCGGGCGCCCTTGCGGAGCACACCGCTCAGCCAGTCCCGGTCCAGGTCGGTGCGGCGGAAGGCCTCCGCGGCGGTCGCGACGGACGGTACGACGGCGCCCGCGTCGAGGCGGGCCTGGACCAGCGCCGACAACTCCGGGTCGGAGCCAGGCGGTCCCAGCACCGAGCCGAGCGGGGAGTCGGCGCGGAAGCCGGGGACACGGGGGTCCAGGACGAGGACGACCGGTCCGGTGTTCTGTGCTGTTGCGAGGGTTGGTTTGGCCGGCCGCAACGACGCCGGTGCGGTGGTCACGACGTCCGCCAGGTCGAGCAGTCGTACGTCCGTCCCGTCGTCGACGGCGAGCAGCTCCCAGGGGACCTGGGCGACCCGGGGTGAGGGCTGGATCCGTACGAGGGGGCGGCCCGCCCGTTCCGCCACCTGGCGTATCTGCGCGGTCAGTTGCTCCGGCCATAGTGCCTCGGCCAGCGTTCGCGCGAGTCGGCGCTCACGGCCGTGCTCGGCCAGCGCGCCCTCGTCGAACGCCCGCCGCATGCCCTCGGCCCCGTCGCCCGCTCCCGGCAGTGCGTCGGTCAACTCCCTCACCGCCCGGTCGACTTCGGCACAGGGCCCCTGACCGGTACCGAACCCCCGGGCCCCGCCCGCCCACGTCCAGGTCATGAACAGGTCGCCGGCGTCGGCCAGTCGGACCTGGACCACCGGGCGGCTCGTCAGGTCGTCGGTGATCCAGAACGGCACCGCTTCCTCGTGCGCGATCCGCCGGTGATAGCGGAACTCGGCCGCCGCGATGTACTCCTGGAGCGCGACACGGCCCGGGCCCGACTGTGCCGACATCCGCACCTTCGGCGGCGGCGCGACCCGCAGACCGACCGAGGCTGCGGCCTCCGCCGCGACACCGCCGAGCGTCATCGCGCCCTCGGTGTGCTCGTGGTGCGCGTACGACTTCATGGCCGCGCTCGGGAAGACCGACGCTGGGTCCTCGACCGGCTCGGCGGCGGGCGGAGTGCGGTCCAGGGCCAACGAGGTGCCCGCGCAACGGTGTTCAGCCAGTTCGAAGAGCAGGCCCTGGTCCTGTCGGCGGGTCGCGAGCCGGAACACCAACTGCATGGCTTCGTCCGCGAGTTCGAGCCACTGACTGCGGGCGTGGGCGGTCGCGAAGTCGTAGCGCGCCGCCTCCAGGGCCAGCGCGGCGGGCAGCGCGAAGGAGAGCGCGGTGTCGATGGACTCCCGCTCGTGATCGCGGTGATCGGTCCGGTTGAGGTTGTCCTCAAGGGTGCGGGCGAGCATGAGGTCGACCTGGGCGCACCGCTCGTAGATCTCCCGCTCCTGGTACACGTCCCGGGCGCTCTGGGCCAGCCGCTTCATCTCGTCGATGTCGCCCCGGTCGTAGGCGTGTTGGGCGCCCAGCAGCATCGTGTCGGCGGCGGCGATCGAGGCGCCGAGCCGCTCGAACCGGGCCAGGCTTGCCGCCAGCAGCTCCTCCGCGCCGAGGGCGTCGCCGCGCCGACCGGCGAGAAAGGCACGGGCCTGCTCACAGACAGCCAGATCACCGAACCACCGCTGCCGCTCGAAGAACGCGGACGCCTCCGCGAACAGCCGCTCCGCGAGGTCGAGTTCACCCCGGTGCATCGCCGCGTACGCCCGGTGCGCGAGGAGCGTCCGCTGCCCACCGGTGTCGCCGATCGCCCGGAAGTGGTCCTCCGCGCGGGCGAAGTAGTCCTCGGCCGGGTCGAAGCGCCCGGTGGAGGAGCAGATCAGTCCGAGGGCGACCAGGAGCCGCGGGACGGTCTCCACCGCGGTCGCCGGTGTGGTCGCGAGCAGCGCCGAAGCCTGGTCCTCGGCCGCTCCCCACTCGCCTCGGTCCATCAGCAAGTGCACGCGGTTCAGGCCGAGTTCGGAGGTGCGCAGTCCGTCGGGGTCGTCGAACTCGGGCAGCCTGACCGCCGCTTCGTCGAGGCAGGCCAGCGCCTCGTCCAGGCGTCCGGTCCTGCGCAGGAGGTCGGCTCCGGCGATCAGTGTCCGTAGCAGCACCTCCAGCCACAACTGACGGCCGCGCGGTCCCATCGGCGCCGAGGCGATGTCGTCGAGCAGGGCACGGGACCGCTTGTTGGTGTCCTCCGCCTCGGCCAGATCCGTCGCGGCGAGATGGACACTCGTCATGTCGGCCAGCAGATGCGCCCGCAGGAACCGCACGTCGGGGGAGTCCTCGACGGACTCGGCCAGGGTGAGCAACTCCTCGTAGACGGCGACCGCGCCGGCGAGATCGGCGGCCAGGTGAAGGCGCTCGGCCTGGGCGAAGCCGCTGTCGAACGGCTCTCCGTAGAGTCGCGTCACCCCGTGGTCCGTGGTGGGGTCCACTCCGTCGCCCACCGCGCTCTCGTCCTCGTCCGGCATCCGTCAGTAGTCCTCATCGGTGGTGGCGGCGGCGATCTCGGCGAGGAACGGCCCGTAAGTGGCTTCGCGTGAGGGCGAGCTGTGTGTGTCGGGCTGTGCCGCCGCCGCGAGGCGTCGCCGGACCAGAGCGCGGACCGCGTCCCGGTCGGCGCCGCCTTCGGGGCCCGGCCCTGGGTCGAACCCGGCTAGCAGGACGCCCAGTTGGATGCGCGGCTCCGTGTCTCCGGCAGGGAGGTCAAGGTCCACCCGGCCGGTCCACGCGTCGACGCGCCTCGAGAGGGGCACCCGATTCCGGGGACCGTCGTTCACCTGGACCTCGGCTGCCAGGGGTACGGCGGCGACGGGCACCGCGATGTGCGCGACGACCTCGACCTCGATCTGCCGTCGGGCGCCGAGTGCGCGGGCGGTCCAGGACACCGCGGCCTCGGAGGCGTCGACGAAGCCGGGCGGGTAGCGGCGCCAGTCGTTGGTGCCCGAGCCGCGCGCGATCAACCGGCCGCCCGTGACGAGCGGTTCGCCCGCGGCAAGGGCGTAGTCGTCGCGTCGTACGAACAGCGTGGCGGGATCCACTGGAGTGCCGTCCGGGCGACGGGGCTGAGTCAGGGCCGACCGAAGTCGGCGAAGAGACGACCCGTCCAACCCGGCGCCGTCCGCCGCGTCGTCGACCGATCGCAGAACGCTCTCCAGTTGGCGTGCCGTCTCCGTCGACGGCGGTGTGGCGTGCCACCACTGGAGCAGCGGGTCGAGGCCGACTTGGTGATCGCCGATCAACTCGGCCACGCAGTCGTCGGGTTGATCGTCATCGTCGTCGAACAACTGCTGGCACTCGTGCGTGAGCGCGGCCAACTCCAGCCCGAGCACGTCCGGTTGGAGCGCGGGAATCCCGTCCAGGTGTGACGCCGGCCACCACCGCGCCGCCCAGTGCCCGAAGCCGAGCCTGGCGGCGCTCCCCGCGAGCGGAGTCGGGTCCGTGGGCACCCGCGCATCGGCCAACTCGCCTGTCGCGCAGGCGTGCACGGCACCGGCGACGCGCTCGCCGTAGACCGCCCACAGCCACTGCTGCGCACGCGTCGTGTCATGGATTTCCGCCATGGGCAGTCCCGGGCTCCCGAGGACGGACCAGGTCAGTACCGCTCCGGCGGCGTCGAGAACCGCACGGGTGAAGTCGGGGTCGCCGACAGGGCTGGCGGTGACTATGCGGATCGTGCCGTCATCGCCGCGCGCGACATGGACGTCGACGGAGCCCCGCGCCATCACGCACTCCTCGACTCGGCCGCCTCGGCCACGGCAGCGGGTGGTGGTGCCGATGCCGTCAACGTCCGCAGCGCGGACCGGACTCGGGCGCGGTGGTCCATCATCACCGAGCGGGCGACCCCGTCGAGGACCGCCCAGGCGGACGCGGCATCCGCCAGCGGCGCGTCGCGGACGTCCCGCCCGTGCAACCGCACCCAGAGCCGCCGCATGTAGGCGGTCCAGGGCGTACGGAGATCCTGGGCGAGGGCTTCCAGCACCCCGCCGTCCGGATCGGGGCGCGGGGACACGGTCATCCGGCGGGCGCGAAGGACCGAAGCCTCCCTGCGCCAACGGCTGTTGACGGCCCGGTGTGCGGCTGTTCGCCCCGGCCCGGATTCGTCGATGCCCAACGGGTCCAGACCGACGGCGAGTTGACCGCCCAGCAGGGCGGCGACGCGCAGGGTCTCGTCGTACAGTCCGAGCGGAGCGCAACTGCGGCCGACCTCCCGCCCGACGAGTTTCGGCACCGTGGGCAACTCGTCGCGCCGTGCGGACGACTGGAGCACGACGAAGAGCCGCTCGAAGAGCGTGCGGTCCAGCGGCGCGGGCAGCGTGGCCGTCGAGGCACCCCGGCCGACCCGCGGCCGTGGCGGCAACTCCCTTTCCGTCAGGCCGAGATGGGCCGGTAGATCGTCCCGTCCCCACATCCCACTCGCGTGCACCCACAGGGCCCGGCCGAGCAGCTCACCGAGTCGCGCGTCGACCATGGACATGTATGACGACGATTTCCTCGGCCCCTCCACCCCACCGCAGGCCTCCAGAACCTCACCCGCCAACGCGACCGCAACGGCCGTATCGGCCGCCGGAGTCAGCTGACGCTCCTCCCACGCGACACCCAACTCCTTTTCCAGCCGGGCGTGTTGGGCGGCGTCCGCCAGATACCGCTTCAGCGCGTCGACCGTACGGCCGCCGTCCGCGTCCGCGACGTCCTCGACGACGTCCCTGGCCAACGCCCCCGCGTCGGCGCCCGGTTCGCCATGTTCGGCGGCCAGTTCGAAGCACCGCTGGAAGTACAGATCCTGGGGGTTGCCCGCCACGACGCCCAGCGCGCGCCGGGTCCGTTTGAGCAAGGTGAACCACTGGGCCGTAGCGACAAGGCGTCCACCGGACTCCCGTATCAGCGCGTCGAGACGCGCGGCCGGTTCCGGTGTGAGGAAGTCCGCCGCGAGGTCGGGGTGCAGGGCCGGCCTGACGATCAACGGCAGGACGATCAGCTTGACCGTCCGGGTCAGCGGGGCGCCACCGGGCCCGCTCAGCGATTCCAGTCCCGGCCCGAGGGCGCGCCACGCACCGTCGATGACCATGGCGCGCGGTCGGCGCGCGCCGGTCGGCTGGCTGGGAAGCGGCATGTCAGGAGGGTACGTCGTCCGAGATCGGGCGGGCGAACCTGGGATCGGTAGGCGCCCCGAGCGACCTAGCGTCCACCGGGACAGCGGGAACCACGGGCATCCGCCCCGACCAGAAGGAGCAGTCGTCATGGGAATTTTCGGGCGTCGCAAGAGCCGCGAGGAGCGGGCCGCCGAGATCGCGGGCCAGGTGGCCAGCGGCAAGGGATTCTACGGCCGTACGACTCGCGCGTTCCTCGGCAACGAGGACTACGCCAGGGTCCAGCAGTCCATCGGCGCCTACAACTCGGGCCTCGCGGTACAGCAGTTGCTCGCCGCGGGCGTGCCGACCATCACCGCCGTCGTCGTGTCGATCGGCGACACCGGCCAACTGGTCAACCACGACCCGGTCGTCGACCTGGTCGTGCAGCCGACCGGGAGGACCGACCGGATCGCCCTGCGGACCGTCGTCTCGAAGCTGCGCATCCCCCGCACCGGCGACCAGGTGCTCCTGGTGGCCGACCCGGCCCACCCCGGCGCCTACCTCTACGCGGGCGACGGCGCGACCCCGTGAAACGACCACCGTTCGTCGAAGTGCCGGAGGTCTTCCTTCCCCTGCGCCTGGCGTTCTGGGGCAACACGGTCGAGCTGCGAGCGGATGCGCGCGTGGAGGTGAGGCAATGCGCAGCTATACAGGTGTGTTCGTGGGCAATCTGGTGTTCATCGCGGTCTGCTGTTCGGCGGCCCCGTTCTTCCTCCTCGTCGGGTACTCCGCCTGGAGCGAGTACCCCGGCTGGGACTGGCCGGCGTTGTTGGTCGCCTTCGGGCTGGTCGGCACGGTCATGATCCCGGTCCTGGCGATCACGACCACGCGCCAGGAGTTCGCCCGGATCACGCGCAGGCACGGCGTCGAGGGCGTCCGTACCCCGTACGGGGACGACACCTTCGTGATGTGGGCGCCCAGCTCCCAGCAGGGCCCGGTGCGGGCGCGGTTGGTGCGGGCGGACGTACTGGAGGCATCACTGGTCCGCTACCACCCCGACGGTGAGTCGACCTTCACGACCCATTACGGCAACTACACGCCCGACGAGTTCACACCATTGATCAGGCTGAGGCTGCGGGTGTACGACGCCGAGGAGTTCGAGGCGACGGGGGAGCGGCGGGTGCCGTCCCTGTGTCTTTCGGCGATCACGGCGGGCCGCCTGGTCGTCCTCGTCGACGGGCCGGCCGCTCCGGGGGCCCGTCGGACCGTCATCCCCGACTGGCCGCGCAGCGCCCTGCTCGCGGGCACGAGGACCTGCCGGGTGACCGACCTCGAAGGCCGAACGACCGACGTGACACGGCGAGTTGAACGCCAGCTTCAGCAGATGGGCATCTCCCGGGAGGCCGGAAGCGTCGCGATGAACGGCGACACGATCGACCTCCGGCGCCTGGACCCGCACACGGCGGCGCGCTACGCCGCCCTGGCCGCCTGCCCCGAGGAGCAGGCGCCGGTGAGCGAGCCGGGCGAGGAAACCCGCTGGCTGGCGAACCAACTCCCGGGCGAGAAGGCCGCGTTCGGCTCGGTCGGCCGACGATGGTCGCGCCGGGGTGGTGTCCTGGTGCGCGCCCGCTTCCTGGAGATGCGCGCGAGGACCACCTTCCAGGACCACGGCCCGGTCCTCGACACGGTCCTGCGCATCCAACCGGCGGACGGCACACCCCCGTTCGACGCCGCCCGGCGCCTGACGGTACCGATGGACTACCTGACGGTCCTGCACCGCACCAAGGAGGTCGTCCTCGTCGTCAGCCCGAACGGCGTCTCCTACGACGTCGACTGGGCCCGCACCAGCCTCCTCGCGGGCATCACCGCTGCCAAGGTCATCGCCGCGGACGGCCGTGAACTCCCCCTGACGGACCGCCCCGACACGGTCTGGACCCTGATGAACCTGCTGGCCTCCCACGGCCTGTCGAACCCGAGCCCCGTCCTGGATCTGCGCGAGCGCCGGATGAGAGCGGCGGCGGGCATCCTGATGGACGCATGTGCATGATGTGCGCTGTGGACGGTGAGAACGGACAGCGACAGACCAGAACGGGCCGACCGCCCGCGACCTCACGGGCCGCGCTCGAGCGGGTGGGCTTCGAACTGTTCGCACGACAGGGCTTCGACCGTACGACCGTCGACGACATCGCCGCCGCGGCCGGCATCGGCCGCCGCACCTTCTTCCGCTACTACGCCTCCAAGAACGACCTGGTGTGGGGCGACTTCGAGACCGAACTGGTCAAGCTGGAGCGCCTGCTGGCGGCAACCGACCCGGCCGCCCCGATGATGGACGCGCTGCGCGGCGCGGTCGTCGAGTTCAACCGCTTCGACCCGGCGGCGGTGCCCTGGCACCGGCAGCGCATGGCGCTCATCCTGCGGGTCCCCACACTCCAGGCCGACTCGACCGTGCGCTACGCATCCTGGCGGACCCTCGTCACGGAGTTCGCCGCACGGCGCACCGGACGAGCGGCTTCGGACCTGCTGCCCCGGCTGATCGGCCACACCGTCCTGGCCGCGTGCATCGCCGCCTACGAACACTGGCTGACGGACGAACAGGCAAGCCTGGGCGGCCTGTTGGACCTTGGCCTACGACAAGTCGCGGCCGGCTTCGACGGCCCTGCCCTGCCCTGACGCGAACCGGGCCGCTTCACTTCAGGCCACGTCGCATGGCGTCCGCGACGAGTTCGCCGATGAGAACGGCGGTGGCCGCGGGACCGCGCAACGGCGGAGTCGGCAGGATCGACGTGTCCGCGACGCGCAGCCCGACGACACCGTGCACACGCCCGTAGTGGTCGACGGCCGCCCCGGGATCGTCGGCGGGACCCATCGGCACCGTGCCGCAGGTGTGGTGCGAGGTACCGAGCCGCGCCCCGATCCACCGGTCGAGCAGCCGGTCGTCCGCCAGCACCGCCGGTCCCGGTTCCACGAGCCCGCGGGAGACCTCCTCGAACGCGTCGGTGGCGACCAACTCCGCCGTGGCACGGGCGACTTCACGCAGGCGCCGCCGGTCCTCGGCGGTCTCCAGATAGCCGTAGTCGATACGAGGAGGAGTGACCGCGTCGGCGGAACACGTCCGCAGCCGTCCGCCGCGCCGGGGCGTCAGGACCGACGCCAGGAACGCGAGCGGTGCGCCGGGCACGGACACCGTTCCGCCGACCAGGCCCGCCATGGGGACGAGCGACTGCAGGATCTCCAGGTTGCCCGCATGGTCCCCGTCCGAGGACGACAGGTGGAGAACACCGCCCAGCCAGGAACTCGCGGGTTCGGGCATCGGCCGCCGGGGCTGCCACTCCAGCACCAGTTGCGGGTGGTCGCCGAACCGGGCTCCTACGGCAGGGGAGTTCACGACCACCGGAAGGCCCGCGCGCCTCAACTCGTCGCAGGGTCCGATGCCGGAGAGATGCAGCAGGTGGGCGGAGCCGAACGCCCCGGCGCACAGCACGACTTCGCCGCACTCCAGAGTCGTACGACACCCTTCACGCTCGACCACCACGCCAGTCGCCCGGCCGCGCTCGACGAGGACTCTGCGGACCGAACTCCCGCCCTCCACCGTGAGGTTGGGGCGATCGAGAGCGTCCAGCAGATAGCTGACGCCGGTGTTGACGCGTACCCCGTCCACGGAGTTGGACGGCACGGGCCCGAACCCCGGCACGCCCTGGGCGTTCTTGTCGGACTCCTCGGGATATCCCAACTCCCGTGCGGCCGACCGGAATGCCGCGGCGGCAGGGTGTCGTAGACCCACCCGCCGGATCCGCACCGGGCCCCCACCCCCGTGCACGTCGTTCTCGCCATGGTCGAGATCGGTCTCCAGTGAACGCAGCAGCGGAAGCACCCGGTCGTACGACCAGGCGGCGCCTCCCGCGGTCGACCAGCGCTCGAAGTCCGCGCGCCGCGCCCGTACGAAGTAGCCGCCGTTGACCGTGGTCGACCCGCCGAGGTAGCGCCCCCGCATGACGGTGTACGGGTGCTGCGGGGTGAGATGGACCGGGTACGGCTGGACGGCGGGATGGCCTGGCTGCGCGCCCGGGACGAGTCGCGCGTCCAGCAACTCCCTTGTGAAAAACGCCCGTTGACGCGGAACGGGACCCGCTTCCAACAGCAGTACCCGGCGGTCGGAGTCCTCGCTGAGCCGTGCGGCCAGCGGGGCGCCGCTGCCGCCCGCACCGACGACGATGACGTCCGGGCGGCTCAAGCGGACCCCGGAACAGGCGTAGACCGACCGGTCGAAAGAATCATGCTGACCCCCTCTTCACTTTCGGCACCGGGTGCCATTACTGTCGACCGCGCAGTCGCCCGGATGCCCAGCCGGATGCCCAGGGAGAGTCGCATGAACGAACTCCGGTCCGTACCGACCGTCCCGGCCAACGAGAACACGGCCGAAGAGCCCGTCACGGAACAGCAGTTGATCGAGGCCGACGACCTCATCGAGGAGATCTCCATCGACGGCATGTGCGGCGTCTACTAGGCCGCCCGCATGACCGCGCAGACCCTCGACCTCGCCCTCGGCCTGCACCCTCAGGTCTCGGTGCGGCCCGAACCGTTCGGGGCGCTCCTCTACCATTTCGGGACCCGCAGGCTGACGTTCCTCAAGGACCGCAGACTCCTCGCCGTCGTCGAGTCCCTCGCGGACGCCCCCACGGCCCGCGCCGCCTGCCTCGCGGCCGGTGTCGAGGAGGCCGAACTGCCGCGCTACAGCCGGGCGTTGGCCGCGCTCACCGAGTCGTCGATGCTCGTCGGAAGGACCCCATGACCGCCACCGCCGGCACCGCACGGCTGGTCGACCTCTTCGAGACCGGACTCGACGCGCCGATCTGCCTCACCTGGGAACTGACCTACGCCTGCAACCTCGCCTGCACCCACTGCCTCTCCAGCTCCGGCCGCCGCGACCCGCGCGAGCTGAGCACCGCCGAAGCCAAGGCGGTCATCGACGAGTTGGAGGCCATGCAGGTCTTCTACGTCAACATCGGCGGCGGAGAGCCCACCGTCCGCTCCGACTTCTGGGAACTCCTCGACTACGCCACCGCCCACCACGTCGGCGTGAAGTTCTCCACCAACGGCGTCCGCATCACGCCCGAAGCGGCCCGCCGGCTCGCCGCCAACGACTACGTGGACGTCCAGATCTCCCTCGACGGCGCGACCGCCGACGTCAACGACGCGGTACGCGGGGCCGGTTCGTACGCGACGGCGCTGCGGGCGATGGAGAACCTAGCCGCCGCCGACATGCGCAACTTCAAGCTCTCCGTGGTCTGCACCCGCCACAACATCCCCCAACTCGACGCGTTCAAGGCCCTCGCCGACAACTACGGCGCCCAACTTCGCCTGACCCGGCTGCGCCCATCCGGCCGCGGAGCCGACGTCTGGGACGACCTCCACCCGACCGCGGCACAGCAACGCGAGCTGTACGACTGGCTGTTGGCCCACGGTGACAACGTCCTGACCGGCGACTCCTTCTTCCACCTCGCCGCCTACGGCGAACCGCTGCCCGGCCTCAACCTGTGCGGCGCCGGACGCGTCGTCTGCCTGATCGACCCGGTCGGCGACGTCTACGCCTGCCCGTTCGCCATCCACGACGAGTTCCTCGCCGGCACCGTCCGCGCACCCGGCGGCTTCACCGAAGTGTGGCGCGGCTCGGAGCTGTTCACGCGCCTGCGCACCCCGCAGCACGGCGGAGCCTGCGCCTCCTGCGCGTTCTACGACACCTGCAAGGGCGGCTGCATGGCCGCCAAGTTCTTCACCGGACTGCCGCTGGACGGCCCCGACCCCGAGTGCGTACAGGGCTACGGCGAGGAGCAGTTGGCCCGGCGCCCCAAGGCCGGGGCGGAGCTCCCCAAGCCGTCCGCCGACCACTCCCGCCGACGCCCCGTGGACCTCGTCCTCACCCGACGCCGGGACCTGGAACGGCCCCCGGTCAGCGACTGCGCCGAGGACCCCTTGGCGGGCCTGCGCCTCAGCCGGCCGTAACGCGACAGCACCGACGAAGGGACGCGACACATGGGCAGGAACCCCTGGTTCGAGACGGTCGCCGAAGCCCAGTGCCGGGCCAAGAGGCGACTGCCGAGCACGGTCTACGGCGCGCTCGTCGCGGGCTCGGAGCGCGGCCGTACGATCGACGCCAATACGGCGGCCTTCGCTGAACTGGGCTTCGCGCCCAGGGTTGTTGGCCACCACGCGGAACGCGATCTCTCGACGACGGTGCTCGGGGTGCCGTCCTCCTTCCCGGTCCTCATCTCGCCGACCGGTGTGCAGGCCGTGCACCCCGAGGGCGAGGTTGCCGTGGCCCGGGCCGCCAAGAGCCGGGGCGTCGTCATGGGCCTGAGTTCCTTCGCCAGCAAGGCGGTTGAGGAAGTGGCCGACGCGCAGCCGGACTTCTTCTACCAGCTGTACTGGAGCGGCACCCGCGCGACCATGACGCAGCGGATGGACCGGGCCAGGGCGGCCGGTGCCAAGGCGCTCATCGTCACCCTCGACTGGTCCTTCTCCCACGGGCGGGACTGGGGGAGCCCCGCCATCCCCGACAAGCTGGACCTGAGGACGATGCTGCGGTTCGCGCCCGACGTGCTGCCGCACCCCGGTTGGCTGCTCCGGTTCGCCAAGTCCCGTAGCCTGCCCGACCTTTCGGTCCCCAACCTGCGGCCCCCGGGCGGCGAGGCCCCCACCTTCTTCGGCGCGTACGGCGAGTGGATGCAGACCACACCTCCGACCTGGGAGGACGTGTCGTGGCTCCGCAAGGAGTGGGGCGGGCCCTTCCTGCTCAAGGGAGTCACCCGCGTCGACGACGCCAAGCGGGCCGTCGACGCCGGGGTGTCCGCGCTGTCCGTCTCCAACCACGGCGGCAACAACCTCGACACCACCCCCGCGACCGTCCGGGTACTCCCCGCCATAGCCGACGCGGTCGGCTCCCAGATCGAGGTCCTTCTCGACGGCGGCGTCCGCCGGGGCGGCGACGTGGCCAAGGCACTCGCCCTGGGCGCTCGCGCCGTGCTGATCGGCCGCGCCTATCTGTGGGGCCTGGCGGCGAACGGGCAGGCCGGCGTCGAGAACGTCCTGGACATCCTGCGCGGCGGCCTCGACTCGGCGGTCCTGGGCCTCGGGCACTCCTCCGTCCACGAGTTGACGCCCGACGACCTGGTCATTCCGCCGGGCTTCCCCCTCGTCCTGGGCCGCGACGCCCCGGCCGCCTGACCACGGTGCGGGAGGACCCGGCGACCGAACTCGCCCACACCGCCTGGCCGGACGTGCCGTCCGACGCGCTGGTCCTGCTGCCCATCGGGTCCACCGAACAGCACGGCCCGCATCTGCCGCTCGACACGGACAGCGTCATCGCGCACGCGGTCGCACGGCGAGCCGCAACCGCCTTGCACACGGCGCTCGTTGCACCCGTCCTGCCCTATGGCGCCAGCGGCGAGCACGCGGGCTTCCCCGGAACCGTCTCGATCGGCCACGAAGCACTGCGCACGGTCCTCGTGGAAGCGGTGCGCTCGCTGTCGCTGTGGGCCGGACGGATCGTTCTCGTCAACGGCCACGGCGGCAACACCGCCACCCTCGACACCGCCGTCCGCCTCCTGCGCACCGAAGGCCACGACGTGGCCTGGACCGACTGCTCCGTTCCCGGAGCCGACGCGCACGCCGGCCGCACCGAGACCTCGGTGATGCTCCATCTCGCCCCGGAACGGGTGCGGTTGGAGGCGGCGGCCGTCGGTGACACACGACCCTTGGCAGTCCTGCTCCCGGAGTTGATGGCTCACGGCGTCCGCGCGGTCTCCCCCTCCGGCGTCCTCGGTGACCCGACCGGCGCCTCGGCGAGGGAGGGGCACGGGATGACGAACGCGATGGTGTCGGCCGTCGTCGGCCGGATCACCGCGTGGACCGTGGACGAGCGGTGTCGCCTTGTCGATCCCGAACACCGGCCAGGGATACAAGAGTTGACCGACGAGGCCGTACGGCCATGACGCTGCCCGTCGGCTTCCAGGTCGAACTCGACAGGCACACCCGGATCGTGGACGGCGGCCGAGCCCTGGTCGGCGGCTTCCCGACCCGGCTGATCCGGCTGACCGCGCGCGCCCAACGGCTGTTCGCCGGGCGGACGTTGTGTGTGCGGGACGCGGCTGGCGCGCTTCTCGCGGACCGGTTGCTCGACCTCGGCATGGCCAATCCCGTCGTCGGCTCACTGCCCTCGCCCGCCGATCCCCGGTACACCGTGGTCGTGCCGGTCCGTGACCGTCCGCGTCAACTCTCCCGTCTGCTCAGCAGTGTTGGCGAGGACCATCGCGTGATCGTGGTCGACGACGCGTCCCGACACCCCGAGGCCGTCGCCGCCGTAGTCGCCGAACACGGAGCCTCGCTCGTCCCCCTGACCACGAACGTCGGTCCGGCCGGCGCCCGCAACGCCGGACTCAGGCTCGTCACCACCCCCTTCGTGGTCTTCGTCGACTCCGACATCGTGCTGGCCCCCGACACCGTCCCCACCCTCCTACGGCACTTCGCCGACCCCGCCGTCGCGATGGCCGTACCCCGCATCACCGGGCTGCCCTCGGCGGCCCCGAGCTGGATCGAGCGGTACGAGAACGCCCGCTCCTCCCTGGACCTGGGCGCCCACCCGGCCGGAGTGCGCCCCGGGAGCCCTGTCTCGTGGGCCTCCACGGCATGTGTCGTAGCGCGCGTGGATGCTTTGGCGGACGGCTTCGACGAGCTGATGCGGGTCGGCGAGGACGTCGACCTGTGCTGGCGGCTGCTGGAACAGGGCCGACGGGTGCGCTACGAACCGGCGGCCGAAGCCGCGCACGAGCACCGGGCACGGCTCGGCGACTGGCTGCTCCGCAAGGCCGTCTACGGCACGGGGGCGCAACCCCTCGCCGAACGGCACCCGAGGTTCATCGCCCCGGCCGTGTTCGCCCCCTGGAGCGCGGCCTTCGTCACCGCCCTGCTCGCCCAACGCCGTTGGTCGGCGCCCGTCGCCGGGGCCGTCCTCGTGGGCGTGACTGTGAGAATCGGCCGCAAGCTCGACGGCACCCGGTACCCCCACCGGCTGGCCGCGCGGCTCACGGCCAACGGCGCCCTGGCCGCCCTGGCCCAGACCTCGGCTCTCCTCAACCGGCACTGGTGGCCGCTCACGGTCGTCGGCTGTGTGGCGTCCCGCCGGGTGCGCCGGGCCGCGGCGGTGGCCGCGCTGGCCGACATCGCCCTCGAGTACCGGCGCGACCGGGCCCGCCTCGACGCGGTCCGCTACGGCGTCGCGCGTCGCCTCGACGACCTCGCCTACGGGGCCGGCGTGTGGCTGTCCGCCCTCAAGGGGCGCTCCACCGCGGCCCTGCGGCCTCGCGTCACCCGCTGATCCCCAAAGGTCCCGGTCAGCGGAAAGCGCTCAGCGGCCGGCCGCCCCGGAAATGACACTGGGGATCATCCCGCCGCGCGTGTGCGGCACTTGCCCGGAATCACTCAGCAGGAGGTGTGCGGCGTGACGCATGAAGTGGTCAACCGTGTCGGGGAACTCGGGTCCGAACTGGCCGCGCTCGCCGAACAGAACGAGAAACTCGGCAAGTTGAGCGACCGGACCGTCGAACTGCTCCGCTCGGCAGGGGTGATCCGGCTCCTCCAGCCCAAGGAGTTCGGCGGCCACAGCGCCCACCCCCGGGACTTCGCGGAAGCGGTGATGGCGGTGGCGGCGCACGACGGGGCCGCGGGCTGGGTGTGCGGTGTCGTCGGCGTACACCCTTGGGAACTGGCCCAGTTGGACCCCCGGCTCGCCCACGAGGTGTGGGACGAGAACCCGGACACCTGGATCGCCTCGCCCTACATGCCGAACGGCATCGCGGACCCCGTGGACGGCGGGTACGTCCTCAGCGGACGCTGGCCCTTCTCCTCCGGAAGCGACCACTGCGACTGGGACTTCCTGGGCGCACTCGTCGGCGACGGCAAGGGCAAACCGGCCGGCCCGATCTCCGTGCTCCATGTCGTCCTGCCGCGCTCGGACTACGAGATCATCGACGGCACCTGGGACGTGATCGGCCTGGCGGGCACCGGCAGCAAGGACGTCGTCGTCGACAAGGCGTTCATCCCCGCCTACCGCACCATCAGGCAGGAGGCCGTCCAGGAGGGCAGCGCCGCCGAAGCGGTCGGACTCACCGACACCCTCTACAAGTTGCCCTTCAGCTCCATGTTCCCCCTCGGGATCACGGCCGCCGTCATCGGCATCTGCGAGGGCGCGCTCGCCCTCCATCTGTCCCAGCAGCGCGAGCGGGTCGCCGTGACCGGGGTCCAAGTACGCGACGACCCCTATGTGTTGTACGCCGCCGGTGAGGCCGCCGCCGAGATCGCCGCCTCCCGGGTCCAACTCATCGACGGCATCAGCCGGTTGTACGACCAGGTCGAGGCCGGAAAGCCCGTGTCCATCGAGGACCGCTCCAACATCCGGCGCAACCAGGTCCGTTGCGCGTGGCGTGCCGTCGCCGCGCTGGACGAGATCTTCGTACGGTCGGGCGGCAACGCGATCCGCCGCGGCAATCCGATCCAGCGGTACTGGCGGGACGCGCACGTGGGCCTCCAGCACATGATCCACGTCCCCGGGTCGGCGTACCACGCCAACGCCCTTGCCCAGATGGGACTTGAACTGCCCGAGGCGATGCGCGTCCTGATCTGACGGCTCGTCGAAGTCGACTGTGCGAGAACGAGGAGGGGCCGTGACGGACGCGGTCGAGGGGCGCAACTTCCGTGACGTACTGGGGCACTTCCCCACGAGCGTGGTCGCCATCACCACGACGGACGCCGACCGGCAACCCCGGGGAATGATCGTCGGAACCTTCATGTCGGTGTCCCTGGAACCGCCCCTGGTGTCCTTCCTGGTGGACGGTTCCTCCAACACCCTGCGGACGATCCGGACGGCCGGGCGATTCTGCGCCAACGCGCTCGCGGGCAACCAGGAACGCCTCTCCCGGCAGCTGGCCGGCGGCCCGAATCGCTTCGAAGGCGCCGCATGGCAGGAATCCCCGCTCGGCAATCCCGTCCTGGACGGAATCGTCGCGTGGGTGGACTGCACGGTGGAGAAGGTCGTCGAACTCGGAGATCACCAGCTGGTCGTCGGACGCGTCCGCACCCTGCGCGTCGAGTCGATGAAGACCCCACTGCTCTTTTTCCGCGGTGGCTACGGCGACTATCTGTCGAGCGCGACGGCGCTGCTGGACAGGCTCGTCGGCTGGTAGCAGGGAAACAAAATGAGCCGCGAGATCAAAGGAGATCCGTCGATGCGACAAGACCTGCACTTCAGATTGGAACGCATCTCCGCCTGGTGCGGATTCGTGCTGTTGCTGGGGTTCGCCGTTGCTTTCTCCGTCGGCCATCTGATCACGCCGATGGACCCGACGGAGAACGCCCAAGGCGTCGTCCGATTCCTCACCGACCATCAGACGGGCATTCTCGCCTGCGCCGCGATCATGGTCCTGGTCGTGCCGTTCGAGTACCCGTTCGTCGTCGTGACCAGCATGCAGATGCGCCGGATCGAAGGCGGCTGGGGTCTGCTGTCCATGGTCCAGCTGCTCACCGGTGTCGTGGCCCCGATCGGCTTCTTCTTCCCGATCGCGATACTCGCCGCGGCGGCCTACCGGCCGGAGAGCCACTCGCCCGACGTGCTCTACGCGATGTCGGACATCTACTGGCTCATGCTGGTGGGCAACGCCTGCATATTCGTCCTCCAGGTCTGGTCGATCGGATATGCGGCGCTCGTCGACAACCGCGCCAAGCCGGTTTTCCCGCGCTGGTTCGGCTATCTCAACCTGGTGCTCGGAGTTCTGCTCATCCCCGGCGCCTTCGTCTTCCTCACCAAGTCCGGCCCGTTCGCCTGGAACGGACTGCTCGCGAATGTGCTTCCCACTGCGGTCTACTTCATCTGGAAAATCGCCACGCCGATCGTGCTGTTGCGCGCGGTGAAATCCGAGGAGGAGGAAGCGAGGGCGGAGGCCGCGGCGCCCTCCGAGCTGGCGAGTACCTAGCAGCCCGTCATCGGCGGCCCCGCTCACCGTGGCGCCGCTACGGGCAGGACTCCCCGAACTTCACCGCGGAGAACTCCACCGGCTGTCCGCTCAGCTTGGTACCGGTGGGCGGCTTCTGCGAGCACACCTGCCAGTTCGACTCCACGAGGACGTAACGGCCTTTGCCGGAGGCGTCCTTGACCGTGATCGACGCGCTGGAGTCGAGTGCGGCGCGGGCGGTGTTCACCGACTTTCCCTTGAAGTCCGGCATCGTTTTGCCGGCCGCCGTGGGTGCGGACTGGTCCTTCGACGGACAGGTCTCGTCCAACTTCACCGCACCGAAGTCGAGTTGGGTGTCCGTGGACGTCGTCGTACCGGCCTTCACGTTCTGGGAGCAGACCTTCCAGTCCCGGTCGAGGATCTGGTGACGGTTACGGCCCAGCGAGTCATGGGACTTGAGGCTGTAGAAGCCCTGCTTCTGGGCGGCGTTCTGGGCGGACTGGAGGCCCATGCCGACGAAGTGCGGGACGGTCTTCGTCTTGCCGCCGGTCTTGGCGTTGCCGCTCGCGCCACTGGTACTGCCGGCGGTGGTGGTGGCGTGGCAGGCGGAGCCGAGGACGCCGATGAGGAGAACGCCCGCGGTGACTCCACCGACGAACCTCCAGTCGCGCTTCCTCTTCGGCGGTGTTCCGGCGGTGCGGGACGGCTGACTCGGTGGCGTAAATACGGAGTTGGACACGGTACGCCCCTGATGTGTGGATGAAGGGACACTGTGTCAGACATGTCCACCCGGCCGCACACCGCGTGACGAACCGTGACGGATTTCGGCCGGGGATCCGGCAACGGCAGACTGGGCCGATGGACGCAGGACTCGCCGCGCTGCTCGGGGCCGCCGTCGGCTCGGTCGCGACTCTCGGCGCCGCGGTCGTGAGCGGCCGGGCACAGACACGCGCGCAGCACGATCAGTGGCGCCGACAGCATCGCCGTGACGCGTACGCCGGTTACCTCGGCGCACTCCACGACCGCGACATCGCCATGGACGCCGTACTCGACGCACTGCGCTCGGACGAGCCCGAACTCCCCGTAGTCGATGAGGAGATACGTCGATTCATCGTCCTCGCCCGCGAGGTCCACCGTGCCGCGGAGGTAGTCATCCTTGAAGGGCCGGCTTCCCTCGTGACAGCCGTCGAGCGGGTCACGGATGCATCCAGCGGCCTCTCCGAAGTCATGCGGCGACTGGCCGACGACGCCCGCGCCGGAGACACCACCCGCAAGGCCGAGGACGTGGCCCGCGCCGCTGAACGGGAGAGCGTCCTGTATCAGGCGGTCAGGGACTTCCGGCTCGCGGCCCGTGGTGTCATCGGCAACGCCCGCTGATCCAGGGCTACTTGAGCTGCTGTCCCAAGAAGTCGACGATGTGCCCCATCGTCTCCTGCGTGGACCAGGGCAGGCCGGCCGAGGTGTCGCCGGTGAAGGACAGGTCGCCGTGGCCGGCGCCGGTGAGGACGTAGCGGGTGCTGTCGATCCCCTTGGCGCGCAGTGCCGTCTGGAGATCGAGGGTCTCGCTGGGTGAGACCAGGGTGTCGGCGCTGCCGTGGAACAGGACGAACGGCGGAGTCTTCGACGTGATGTGTGTGGCCGGGTCGGCTGCCGCGACCTCGCTGGTGCGGTCCGCGACCGACTTCTTGGTGCCGGGGCCGTAGACCCACTGCGCGGCGCTGTTGCCCGGCGCGTAGTTGGCCTTCTGGGCCGCCGTGTCGTAGTCGGCCGCGAGCTTGGACAGGTCCGCCGGGCCGAACTCGTCGACGACGCCCTGCACTTCACTGCTCCGGTCCAGGTGGTCACCGACGTCGAAGGACTTCTCCCCGTTCGTGGCGCCGGTCATCGCGGCGAGGTAGCCGCCCGCGGACTGGCCCCACACGGCGACCTGGTCGGGGTCGATGGAGTACTTGTCCGCGTTGGCGCGGAGGTACCGGATCGCGGACTTCACATCGGCGACGGCGTCCTTGTACGTGGCGCCGTCCTTGGTCGTGCGGTACTGGATGCTCGCCACGACATAGCCCTGGTCGGCCACATAGGTGCGCTGGCTCAGGTTGGCGGTGCGGTCCGCCATGACGAACCCGCCTCCGGTGAGGTAGACGACCAGCGGCTTCTTGCCCGACGTGGAGGTCGGGACCTGGATGTCCAGCTTCAGGTCGCTCTTCCTGCCGTCGGTGGTCGGCGAGGAGTACGTGATGTCGTGCGTGGTGGTGATCCCGGAGGTGGCGCACCGGATCTGCGCACCCTTGGGGTCGATCACCGTGCTGGTGCCGGTGTCCGACTTCTTGACGGTCTTGGCGGCGGTGATGCCTCCCGCGTTGCCCGACGGCATTCCGGTGGGCGTTCCGGCACCCGCGGCGGACGTGCTCGTAGGGCAGGCCGTCGTCGTGGCGCTGGGGCCGGCTGAACTCCCCGCCGAGCTGTTGCCGCCCGAGGAGCAGGCGGCCAGGGCCAGCCCCGCGGCCAGCGTGACCGTGACGACAGCGCCGCCCCTTCGCCGGCCCGTCCGTACCGTTCCCCGGGGCGCTGCGTTCTCTGCGTGCATGTCTTCTTCTCCCGTCGACCACGAAGCAGTAAACGGAGATCAGATCTCCGTTTCTCTCCATCACCGTAACATCAAACGGAGATATAATCTCCGTTTAGCTTCGAGGGTCACGCACCGGGACCGAACCTGATCAAGGAGTGCCCAGCTCGCGCCGGTACGATGAGCTGGAAGATCCGACCTCATCCGGAAGACGGGACGACTGGCATGGCGGAGCCCGCAGGACCCGGCAGACCGCCGCTGCGGCGCGACGCCGAGCTGAACCGCCGCCGTCTGATGGCCGCCGCCCGTGAGGTGTTCCGCGACCGGGGCCTGGCCGCGACCCTCGACGACGTCGCCCGCCACGCGGGGCTCGGCGTCGGGACGGCCTACCGTCACTTCGCCAACAAGGAAGAGCTGGTCGACGCGGTCTTCGACGACATGATCGACCAGGTCGAGGCGTCCGCCCGGGAAGCCGCCACCGATCCCGACCCGTGGCACGGACTGGCGTCCAGCCTGGAGAAGGTGTGCGAGCTGCAGGCACACGACCGCGGACTGCGCGAGGTCATGCTCGGCACCGGCAAGGCCACCCAGCGGCACGCCGTCGTCGACCGGCGGATCAAGCCCCTCGTCGATCCGCTGATCGCGCGCGCCAAGGAGCAGGGGGCGCTGCGCCCCGACATGGAACACCTGGATCTCCCGATGATCCAGCTGATGGTGGCCGCGGTCACCGACCAGACCGGGGAGCCCGACCTCTGGCGGCGCTACCTGCGGCTGCTGCTGGACGGCCTGCGCACCCAGCCGGAGGGCACGCAACCGCTGCCCCCGGCCCCCGAGTTCCGCGGCCTGGGACCGGACGCGTACCTCTCGGGGGAGCAACTGCCCCGTTCCTGAAGCCGGTAGGCGCGGATGGGCACCAGGACGCTAGACCGACAGCGCGAACCCGCCCGTCACCCGCAGCGTCTCACCCGTGACGAACGACGCCTTCGACGAGACCAGATAGAGCAGCGCCTCGACGATGTCCCCTTCCTCGCCCTCCCGTTGGAGGATCTGCTCGCCCAACACCCGTTTCGCCTCGGCCTCGTCGAGCTCGGCGCGGACCGTGTCGGTGAAGATCAGCCCCGGGGCGATCGCGTTCACGCGGATGCCGTCGGCGGCGAACTCGCGCGCGAAGGACACCGTCAGACCGCGTACGGCGAGCTTGGAGACGCCGTAGATGCTGCGGTTCGCGTAGGCCGCCGACGAGGAGATGTTGACGATGGCGGCACCGGGGCGTCCCCGCATGGCCCGCTGTGCCGCGAGGGAGCAGATGACGACGCCCATGACGTTGACGTCGAGCACGCGTCGCACCTTGGTGAGGCCGAGTTCGGTGAACGGCTTGTTGTAAGCCGCGTGCAGGCCCGCGTTGTTGACCAGGATGTCGAGGCCGCCGTGCTGTTCCGCGACCTTGTCGACGACCGCCTGGACCGCGGTCTCGTCGGCCACGTCGCAGGTCACTCCCGTCACGCTGCCGCCCGCGGCGGTGAGTCCGGCGGCAGCGGCCTCCGCCGCCGCGCCGTCGATGTCCGCGAGGACGACGTGCGCGCCCCGCGCGGACAACGCGGCGCCGAACGCCTTGCCGAAGCCGCGCCCGCCCCCGGTGATGAACGCGACCTTGCCCTGGTGCTCGTCGTTGTCCGGCATACGGTGCTCCCGTCGTCGTCCTGCTTCCAAGTGGCGCCCCCCACCGGTCACTTGGGGGCGAAGCGCTGCCCCGCGTCGAGCCGCAGACACTGGCCGTTCAGCATCGGGTTGTCGACGATGGCGAGCGCGAGCTTGGCGTACTCCTCCGGCCGACCCAGGCGTTTGGGGAACGCCGCGTCCTTGACCAGAACGGCCCGCGCCTCGTCCGGGATCTTCTCGACCGCCCCGGTGTCGAACAGGCTCGGCGCGATGGCCAGTACCCGGATGCCGAGCGAGCCGAGATCGCGCGCCATCGTTAGACACATCCCGGCGATCGCCGCTTTGGCCGCCCCGTAGGCGACTTGGCCGACCTGGCCCTCGAACGCGGCGATCGAGGACGTGTTGATGATGACACCGCGCTCGCCGTCCGGGTCCTCGGGCTCGTTGCGGCTCATGTGCGCGGCGGCGAGCCGGCTGATGTTGAAGGTCGCGACGGTGTTGAGATCGAGGATGCGGCGGAAGGTGTCGAGGTCGTGCGGACCGCTCCTGCCGAGCGTCCGCATCGCCGTACCGCCGCCCGCGGTGGTGATCGAGACGTGCAGTCCGCCCAGGGATTCCACGACGGCGGCGAGCGCACTCTCCGTCGCCTCGAAGTCGGTGACGTCGACCGGCTGGAAACGCCCGCCCAGCGCCGCCGCGACCTCGGCACCGGCCGACGCCGGACGATCGAGTACGACGACGTCGGCGCCGCGCGCCGCCAGCAACTCCGCGACGGCGCGCCCCATTCCGGAGGCACCGCCGAACACCACGGCCTTCTTGCCCTTGATCTCCATCGGTCGACTCCCTTTCGCTCGGCTCAGGCGGACACGGACGACCGCTGAAGGAGGGCGCAGAGCCGTTCGCGATGGACGGCCGTGTCCCCGTACAGCACCCGGTCGGCCCTGGCCCGGCGCAGATGGAGATGGAGGTCGTGCTCCCAGGTGAAACCGATACCGCCGTGCAACTGCAGTGCCCGCGCGGCGACTTCACCGGTACCGGCCGTGGCGTAGGACGCGGCGGCACAGGCCGCCCGGGCGGCGTCGTCGGTGCCGGCATCGGCGGCCATCGCCGCGTAGTAGGTCGCGGCGCGGGTGCCGTGCACGAGCAGTGCCATGTCGGCGCAGGCGTGTTTGACGGCCTGGAAACTTCCGATCGGCCGCCCGAACTGCACCCGGTTCGTGGTGTGTTCGACGGTCAGCTCCAGCATGCGCTCCATCACGCCGAGCGCGTCGGCGCACCGCAGGACGGACGCCTCGTCTAGCAGGGCCTGGATGTCGTCGGGCCCGCCGTCGAGACGGGCGTCGGGCAGAACGCGTACGGCGTCGAGGCGCACCTCGTGGAACGCGCGGGTGAGGTCCAGGACGCGCTGACGCCGGACCGTGACACCGGGGGCCGCGCGGTCGACCAGGAAGGACGCGGGTTCGCCCTCGTGGCGGGCGGTGACGAGGAGCCAGCGGGCACCGCCGGCGTCCTGCACCACCGTCTTGACGCCGTCGAGGACGATCCCGTCGCCGTCGGCACGGGCGGTCGCGCGGACCCCGTCGAGGGTCCAGGGCGCGTGCGGTTCGGCGAACGCCCAGGTGGCCCAGCCCTCCCCGGCGGCGAGCGCGGGCAGCACCTCGTCGCGCAGCCGCGCGGAACCGCCGTAGGCGACCGCCCGGCCGACGACGGCCGTCGGGAGGAACGGGCCGCGGCCGAGTGCGCGGCCGATCTCCTCGGCGAGCAGGGCGAGTTCGACCAGTCCCTGACCGGAACCGCCGTACTCCTCGGGCAGCGCGAGGCCGGGCCAGCCGAGGTCGGACGTCAGCTGCCACAGCTCGGGGTCGACGTCCACGGAGCCGTCCATCGACGCTCGTACGGCACTCATCGGGGCGTGGTCGGACAGCAGGGCGCGCGAGGCCTCGCGGAGCATGGCCTGCTCCTCGCTGAGTTCGAAGTTCACCAGCCACCACCCGGTCCACGGCGCATCGATGACAGATCCACGGCACGAAGAAGGTATCCTCTTTTCGGTAATCGGTCGAGATACAGGGACAGTTGAAGGCTTTCTTCCGCGCCTAAGTGCTAGTTGAGTATCATCAATTGCATGACTGATGCCGTTCTGCTCGCCGCCTGCCGCACCGCGATCGGTACCGCCCGGAGGGGAACGCTGCGGGACACCAGCGCCTTCGACCTCGCCACCGTCGTCGTGCGTGAGGCGGTGCGGCGCTCCGGGGTGCCGCTCGACCTGATCGACGACGTAGTCCTCGGCGAGACGCTCGCCGGCGGCGGGGACATCGCCCGCTACGCGGCCCTGGAGGCGGGGCTGACCCATGTGCCGGGCCTGGCGCACAACCGGCACTGCGCCTCGGGACTGGCCAGCGTGGCGACCGCCGCCGCGGGCGTACGCGCCGGGATGGACCGCGCGGTCGTCGCAGGCGGAACGCAGTCCTCGTCGACCGCACCCGTGGCCCGGCGCAGGATTCCGGGCACCGACGACTGGCAGGACCCCTGGATGTCGCCCTCGCACGCCCCGACCCGCGAGGCACCCAACGACGACATGGCGACGCTGGTCGGCTGGAACGTGGCCCGGCGGATCGGCATCTCCCGTCAGGAGATGGACAGTTGGGCGCTGCGCTCGCACCAGCGGGCCGTGCGGGCGATCGACGGGGGACGGTTCGCCGACGAGATCGTCCCCGTGGAGGTCGTCGGCCGCGACGGGACGCAGTCGGTGTTCGACACCGACGAGCATCCGCGCCGCGACACCAGCATCGAGAAGCTCGCGGCACTGAAGGTGCTGCACCCCGAGATCGAGGGCTACTCCATCACGGCGGGCAACTCCAGTGGCGTGAACGACGGTTCGGCCGCGGTCGTCGTCGCCTCCGCCGGGGTCGCCGCCGAGCACGGACTCACCCCGCTCGCCACCGTACGGTCGTGGGCGAGCGTCGGCGTCGACCCAGTGGAGACGGGACTGGCCCCGATCGCCGCCATCCGCAAGGCACTTGACCGCGCCGGGCTGCGGATCGAGGACGTCGACCTGTTCGAGGTCAACGAGGCCTTCGCCGCGGTGGCCGTCGCCGCCACCCGTGAACTGGGCCTCGACCCCGACCGGGTCAACCCCTTCGGCAGCGGCTGCAGCCTCGGCCACCCCATCGCCACCACCGGCGCGCGCATGGTCGTCACGCTCGCGCACGAGTTGCGGCGCCGTGGGGGAGGAGTGGCGGTCGCGGCCATGTGCGCGGGCGGCGGCATGGGATCGGCGATGGTGCTCACCGCGTGACGAGCGGGACACGCCTCAGCGCGCGGCCCAACTGACCGTCTTCGTGTGCAGATACTCGTCGAGCCCGAACTCGCCCCACTCCCGGCCGAGTCCGCTCTGCTTGTAACCGCCGAAGGCGGCCCGGGGGTTGACTCCGGCGCTGCCGCCGTTGATCGTCACCCCGCCGGTGCGGAGCCGGGCCGCCATCTCGTACGCGGCCACGGTGTCGGCGCTCCAGACGGCGCCGCCCAGACCGTAGGGACTGTCGTTGGCGATGCGCACCGCCTCCTCGTCGGTCCGGAACGGGATGACGACGCCGACCGGTCCGAAGAACTCGGTCCGGGCGATCGTCATCGCGTTGTCCACGGCGGCGAAGAGCGTGGGTTCGAGGAAGTAGCCCCGGTCGAGGCCGGCCGGGCGCTTGCCGCCGCGGACGATGCGCGCGCCTTCCTCCTCGCCGACCCGGATCAGCTTCTCGACCTTGTCGCGTTGGGCCTCGCTGATCAGCGGGCCCATCGTGGTGGCCGCGTCGGCGGGGTCGCCGACCCTGACCCCGGAGAGGGCCGCGCTCAGCCGGTCGACCAGTTCGTCGTGGAGGGACTCGTGCACGAGCGTGCGGGTCAGCAGCGAACAGCCCTGCCCCGCATGGGTGGTCATGCCCGCCAGCGCGGAACGGACCGCGCCGTCGAGATCGCCGTCGGCGCGGACGATGTTGGCCGACTTGCCGCCGAGCTCCAGGACGACCTTCTTCATGGAGGCCGCGGCCTGCGCGTACACCGTGCGGCCCACCGTGTCCGACCCGGTGAAGCTGACGAGGTCCACCATCGGGTGGGTGGTGAGCTCCCGGCCTGCCTCGACATCGCCGGTCACGATGTTCAGGACGCCCGGCGGCAACCCGGCCGCGTCGGCGAAGTCGCCGAGCAGCAGTGAGTCGAGTGGGGTCTGCGGCGCTGCTTTGAGGACGGCGGTGCAGCCCGCGGCCAGCGCGGGGATCACCTTCATCATGCTGAGGAAGAAGGGGAAGTTGTACGCCGAGATCAGCGCGCACACCCCGAACGCCTCGCGGCGCAGCACCCCTTGGAAGACGCCGACGCCCGGCGCGATCGTCGGATCCATCGGGCGCTCCCACGCGAAGGCCGGGATCACCCGCTCGGCCATGTCCCGCAGATGCGCCACCGGAACCCGGGTCTGCAGCGTCTCCGCCAGCCCCCGCACCGAGCCCGCCTCGGCCATGTTGACGGCGACCAGCTCCGGCAGCCGCCGCTCCAACTCCTCGGCCAGGCGCAGCAGAACGGCACCCCGCTCGGCAGGCCTCAGCCGCGGCCACGGCCCCTCGTCGAAGGCCCGCCGCGCCGCCTCGACCGCACGCCGCACATCCGCGGGCGAGGAGTCGGGAACCTCGGCGAGGATCTCCTCCGTCGCCGGATTGCGTACGACGATCCGCGCGTCCGCGGTGCCGTCGGTGTGCCGCCCGTCGATGTAGAGCCGCGAAGAGAACGAGTACGTCGTCGTCATGTGCCGTCTCCTCATCAGTGTGTCCCGTGTTGAGTGTACTGAATTAAGGGGGTCGGGTCAGGAGTGCGCGCCTTTTATTGACTCGACCGGTCGGTACAGCTAACTTCGCAGATATCTGGGGGTCGGCCTTCTGGCTACGGACGACGGAGTTCGAAGAGAGGTACCGCCTGTGTTCAAGGAATTTGTCGTGTCCGGCGATTCGCACATCATCGAGCCGGTCGATCTGTTCAAGACCCGCCTGCCCAAGCAGCTCCGCGAACGCGCGCTGTGGGAAGAGGAGTTCACCCTCGACGAGCCGATCGTGCCGGGCGGGCACACGGAGTTCAAGAAGCTCCACACCATCGGGTTCGACGGCTGGACCATCTCCAAGTACCGCCAGACCGGCGGGGAGACCCCGGACGGCGACCCCGACCACATCATCCGGGACATGAACTTCGACGGCGTCGACGCCTCGGTCATGTTCCCCAACCTCTCGCTGTTCGTCCTGTTCACGGACGACCACGAACTGTCGATGGCCCACGCGCGCGTGTGGAACGACTACCTCGTCGAGCGCTACCTCCCCTACAAGGACCGGCTGCGCCCCACGGCCGCGATCCCGATCACGGACGTCCCCGCCGCCGTGGCGGAGATCGAGCGGGTCGCGAGGCTGGGACTCGGCGCGATCCTCCTCCCGGAGATCCCGCCCCAGCCGTACTACTCGCGGGAGTACGACCCGATCTGGGCCGCCGCCCAGGCGCACGACCTGCCGGTCTTCATCCACGTGGCCACCGGTGGGGTGAAGGTCAAGCAGGAGATCTCCGGGACGGCGCAGACTGTCCGGGGCCTGATGACGTCCATGAACATGGGCAAGGGCAACCTGACCGACGACATGGTGGCGGGCCGGACCATGGGCTTCGCGGCCGGCGCCGGTGTGGCGGGTCCGCAGGGCATCATCGCCAGCCTCGTCGGCGGCGGGGTGTGCGAGCGCTTCCCCGACCTGCACTTCAACCTGATCGAGTACACGGCCGGCTGGCTGGTCTCCTTCATGGGCTACATGGACAAGGCCTGGAAGACGGGCACCGGCCAGGACCCCGACTGGTGGCTCGGCTTCTGGGACGACAATCGTCCGGCGACCGAACAGCCCTCCATGGGGCGGCTGTTCGCGATCAACGACAAGTGGCCCTACCCGCTCAAGCCCACCGAGTACGTCCGGCGCCAGATCCACGTGCAGTTCGCGGACGACCCCACGGCCGTCAAGGCCCGCCACATCACCGGCCTGTCGACGGTCATGTGGGGCAACGACTACCCGCACGCGGAAGGCACCTTCCGCTCCAGCGCCGAGTGCATCGCGGAGAACTTCGAGGGCGTGAACGACGAGGACCGCGCGGCCATCCTGGGCGGCACCCTCGCCGACGTCGTGCACTTCGACAAGAGCAGGAAACTCGCCCCGGTCACCGAGAGCGCCTGACCCGCGAACGGCGTTTCAGGGTACTGAAACGCGAAGGCAGCGGCGGGCGGCCCGAGGGTGCCGCCCGCCGCTTCTCTCACGGCGTGGGCAGGTCGCCGATCAGGGCGAGGGAGGCACGGGCGTACGCGGCCCGGCGCCTCTGGCTCACCAGGAAACTCGGGGGCGCGAAATAGCCGACGTCACGGGGCAGCGAACCGGCGCGACGGGCGAGCATGCCCTTCGCGTCGGTCGTCGTCCCGCACACGGCGATCTCCGTCAGCATCTCGTCGGTGACGGCGGCGGCCATCGCGTCCGTGTCCCCGGCCCGGAACGCCTTGCGCAGCTGGGTCACCGGGCCCTCCCAGCCGTGGTGGGCGACGAACGGGTCGTACGTCTTCACCGTGAGGTAGAAGGCGATCATGCGCCGGGCGTCGGCCACGGCACGTTCGGGGGCGGTGTCGTCGACCGCCGTGATGACCCAGCCGTGCTCCAGGAGAGGCTCGGTCCGGTCGGCGTCCGCCGTGCCGCGTTCGACCGAGGGGCGTACGACGTCGTTCCACCAGGAGCGGGTGAACAGGCCGTGCCCGATGACGCCGTCGGCGACCCGGCCCGCCGTGGTGGCCATGCGGGTGTTGAACGCGGCGAGCAGGACGGGGATGTCCAGCCGGCCGAGCACGGGGGCGCGGACGTCGGCGTCGATCGAGTAGAACTCGCCGGAGTACCGGACCTTCTCGCCGTTCTCCGCGTGCAGCCAGGCGCGCACGGCGGCGACGGTCTCCGCGATCCGGGCCACGGGCCGGTCGGCGGGCACGTCGAGCCAGTCGCGGTTGATACGGAACGCGGCGCTGCCCAGACCGAGGAAGAGGCGCCCCGGCGCCTGGGCGTGCAGTTGGCGCAGCGCGGTGGCGTGGGCGTACGGGGTGCGGGCGAAGGCGTAGGCGATGGCGGGCCCCGCCAGGGCGTGCTCGGAGTTCGCGACGATCTCGGCGAGGGTGAGGTAGGCGTCGTGGTCCACGAACTCGCCGGCGCAGAAGGCGCCCGCACCGGCCTCCTCGGCCTCGTGTGCCACCTCCCGGCCCGGCCAGGGCATGCCAAAGCGCATCGGAGCCAGCCCTCCATGGAACGCAATAAAAAAGGATACTGTTTTATGGAGCGTAGGGGAGTGTCAGCGCAGTGTCCACCGCCCGCGGGGCACCGCGTCGCGGTCCACCTCCGCCTTCCCGATCGGGTTCCCGATCTGGGTGTACGACAGCCCGGTGCGCAGCGCCTGGGTGCGGGTCGCGTCCAGGGACTCCCAGATCGCGCGGACCGTGCCCTGGATCGCGGCCGGCGGCTTGGCGGCGATGATGCGCGCGATCTCGTCCGCGCGGGCCCAGAGTTCGTCACCCGGCAACACCTCGCTGACCAGGCCGATCTGCAGAGCGCGCGCGGCCGACAGGCGTTCGTCCAGCCCGAGCAGCGCGATGCGCAGGGTCTCACCGAGCGGGATGCGGCGGGCCAGTCCGATCGGTTCGAGCGCGGCGGTGAGTCCGTAGCTGACATGGGGGTCGAAGAAGGTCGCGTCCTGCGAACAGATCAGGATGTCGGCCTCGTTGAGCCAGTAGAAGGCGCCGCCGGCCGCCATTCCGTGCACCGCGCAGACCAGCGGTTTCCACACCTGGTTCAGCTTCGGCGACAGGAACTCGCCGGGGTCGGTCTGCGACCACACGTTGGGATGCCGCTCGATGCCCTCCTTCACGTCCATGCCGGTGCTGAAGGCGCGGTCGCCCGAACCGCGCAACACGGCGACATGCACGTCGTCGTCGGTCTTCACCCGGTCCCAGATCGCGGAAAAGTCCTCCAGCATCCGCTGGTTGAAGCTGTTCATGGCCTGCGGCCGGTTCAGGGTGATGGTGGCGACGTGGTCGGTCACCTCGAACAGGACGGTCTTGAGTTCCATCCGCCGACTCCGTTCCTCATCTCGACGTGATCGAGGTAAGTAGTATACTTTTTTCTGGTCTTCGGGCGCCCGGAACGAAAACGAGATCCGCGGAGGAACCTGCGATGAGGCCACGAGTGGGACAGATGCTCGCCAGCACGGTGGACACGACGGCGGTGATCGTCGTGCGGTGTCCGGACGGTGAGGTGGACGTCACCTGCGGCGGTGCCGCGATGATCGAGGGAACCGCGCCGGGGGCCGTCACCGGCACCCCCGACCCCGACCTGATGGGCGGTTCCCTGCTCGGCAAGCGCTACGCCGACGAGGACCTCGGCCTCGAACTCCTCTGTACGAAACAGGGCGAGGGCACCCTCGCGGTCAACGGCGTCCCCCTGCCGGTGAAGAGCGCCAAGCCGCTGCCGGCCTCGGACTGACAAACGGGACGACCGAGCAACGGGACGACCGGGCAACGGGAAGACTGAGCAACGGAAAGCGGGAAGCGCGCCGATGAACGTCTCGATGATCCTGGACATGGCCGCCGACGGCTTCGGCGACCGGGTGGTGATCGGACCCGCACAGGACGGCCTCACCCCCGTACGACTCCGCGAACTGGCCGTCGGCGGCGCCCGGTTGGTCCGCGCGGTCCACGCCGACGCGATCGTGTACCTGGCCACGAACGGCCCCGCCTTCGCGGTCGCCCAGTTCGCCGCGGCCCACGCCGGGGTCCCCCTGGTCCCGGTCAACTACCGCCTCGGCGAAGAACAGTTGGACGCCCTGCTCGCCAACCACCCGCACGCCCTGGCCATCGCCACCCCCGACCAGGACGCGGCCCTGCGCCGAGCGGGACTGCCGGTGTACGGCCCGGCCGCCTGGCTCGCGGAGGCGGCCGCGAACGCCGACGGCGGCTTCGAGTTGGCCCCGTCACCAGACGCCCCCGCCGTACTGATCTACACCAGCGGAACCACCTCGGCCCCCAAGGGCGTGGTCCTGCGTCACCACAACCTCGTGTCCTACGTGCTCGGCACGGTCGAGTTCGCCGCGGCCGACCCCACCGAGGCGGCGCTGATGAGCGTGCCGCCGTACCACATAGCCGCCGTCTCCAATGTGCTGACGAACCTCTACGCCGGCCGACGCACCCTCACCCTCGACCAGTTCACCCCGGAGAGCTGGCTGGCCCTCGTCCGGGAACAGCGGATCACCCACGCGATGGTGGTCCCGACCATGCTCGCCCGGATCATGGACACGGACGGCCTGGACCGTTCGGTACCCTCACTGCGCTCGCTCGCCTACGGCGGGGCCAGGATGCCGGTGCGGGTGATCGAGACGGCACTGCGCGCCTGGCCGGGTGTCGACTTCGTCAACGCCTATGGCCTGACGGAGACTTCGTCCACCATCTCGGTGCTCGGCCCGGCCGAACACCGGGCGGCGGTCGCGAGCGACGACCCGGTGGTACGCGCCCGGTTGGGCTCGGCGGGACTGCCGGTGCCGGGCATCGGGATCGAAGTCCGCGATGTGACCGGGGAGTTGCTCGGCGCGGGGGAGACCGGGCAGATCTGGGTGCGCGGCGAGCAGGTCTCGGGGGAGTACGCCGGACAGGGCTCCGCGGTCGACGAGCGGGGCTTCTTCCACACGCGCGACCGGGGCCGCCTCGACGCCGACGGCTACCTCCACATCGAGGGCCGGGCCGACGACACGATCATCCGCGGCGCGGAGAACATCGCGCCCGCCGAGATCGAGGACGTTCTCCTACGGCACCCGGACGTGCTCGACGCCGTCGTGGTCGGCGTGCCGGACGAGGAGTGGGGACAGCGCATCGAGGCCGTCGTAGTCGCACGCGACGGTGCCGAGGCCGACGCCGGAGCACTGCGCGCCGCCGTACGCGGCACCCTGCGCGGCTCGAAGACCCCGGACCGCATCACGTACTGGACCGAACTCCCGCGCACGGTGACCGGCAAGCTGATCCGCCGCGACATCGTGGCGGCACTGACCGCACCCGGGAACGGGACGAAAGGGCAGCCATGAGCGTCGCCGCCACCAACACGCCCGCGCTGCTAAGGGAGTTGACGGAACGCACGGCCGCCGTGGTCGGCGGCTGGATCCCGGGGGCCACGGTGGACGGCGTCGAACCGCTCACCGGCGGCACGTCGAGCCTGACGTTCGTCGCCGCCCTCTCCGGTGTCCCGGACGGCTACGAACGCGTCGTCCTCAAGGTGGCCCCGCCCGGCCTGCCCCCGGTCCGCAACCGGGACGTGCTGCGCCAGGCGCGGCTGATGGCGGCCCTGGCCGGACAGCCCGGCGTACGGGTACCGAAGGTGCTGTTCTGCGACGCGGGCGCGCCCCCGGCCGTGCAGCCCTTCGTGGCGATGGAACTCGTACCCGGCGAGTGCGTGGAGCCGGTGCTCGTACCCCGCGGCACCCTCACGCCGGGCCAGGTGCGCTCCCGCGCGTTCGACGCGGCCCGGATGCTCGCCGACCTGCACCGGGTGGATCCCTGGCGTACGGCGCTCGCGGCGGAACCCGTGGTCACCCTCCACGCCGAGATCGACCGCTGGACCCGCGCGTTCGGCACCGTCCCCGACGACCTGAGCACCGGCCACGAGACGGTCGCGGACCGGCTGCACGCCACCGTGCCCGCCGCGATGACACCGGTGTTCACCCACGGCGACTACCGGCTCGGCAACACCCTGTGCGAGGCCGGCTCGGTGACGTCGATCATCGACTGGGAGATCTGGTCGCTCGGCGATCCCCGGGTCGACATGACCTGGCTGACCTTCTTCACGGACGAGGCCCGCCACCCCGCCGCCCCGTCGGACGAGCCGACCGGCATGCCATCCAAGGCCGAACTCGTCGATGCCTACGCGGAGTTGCGCGGCGAGGCGCTGCGGGACCTCTGGTGGTTCGAGGCGCTCACCAAGTACAAGGAGTCGGCCGCCACCGCCCTGCTGATCAAACGGGGCCGGAAAGCGGGGCAGTTGAACGACATGCACCGTCGGATGCTGCCCGCGCTTCCTGAACTGCTGGACGAGGCGTTGGAGTTGCTCGGCTAGTACAGCCCGCCGTCCACCCGGATCAGTGCCCCCGTCGTATAGCTGGACGCGTCGCTCGCCAGATACAGCGCGGTGCTGACGATCTCGTCCGGCTGCCCCGGGCGCCCGATCGCGCTGCGTGTGGTCTGGCGTTTCTCCTCCGCCCACGACTTGGAGATGTCCGTGAGGAAGGGGCCGGCCGAGATCGTGTTGACCCGGACGGTCGGGCCGTACTCCAGGGCGAAGACCGTGGTCAGGGCGTTCAGGGCGGCTTTGGCGCCGGCGTAGGGGCCGAAGCGTGGCTGGGGCATCAGGGCGCCGGAGGAGGAGACGTTGATGATCGAGCCGCCGTCCCCCTCGGCCATCCGCTGCCCGATCAACGAGGCCAGCCGGAACGGGCCCTTGAAGTTCACGCCGATCACCTTGTCGAACAGTTCCTCGCTGGTGTCGGCGGAGGACGGGGCGAGCGGGGACATGCCGGCGTTGTTGACCAGGACGTCGACCTTGCCGAACTCCTCGTAGGCCGCGTCGGTGAGGCGTGCCAGGTCGTCCCAGTGGCCGACGTGGGCGGCGACCGGCAGGGCGCGGCGGCCGAGGTCGCGGATCTCGGCCGCCACGGTCTCGCACGCCTCGCGTTTGCGGCTGGCGATCACGACGTCGGCGCCCGCGGTGGCGAAGGCGCGGACCATCGCGAGGCCCAGGCCCCGGCTGCCGCCCGTGACGAGGGCGACCTTGCCGGAGAGGCCGAACAGGTCTGCCGGAGCAAGGGACTTGGGGTCGCGCCCGTCGCTCATGCCTCCACCCGGCCGGTGAGGCTGTCGTCGTCGATGACGTGGGCGTAGCGCTTGCGGGCGGCCTCCAGTTTCGGCGGGATGTGTTCGCTGGGGAACAGTCCCTCGGCCGGGCGGCGGTTCTTCAGCAGCTGCTTGGCGATCGTGGTGCGGTGCACCTCGGTGGGGCCGTCGGCGAGGGCGAGGTTCGGTGCGGCCATCCACCATTTGGCGAGCGGGAGTTCGTTGGTGGTGCCTAGCGAGCCGTGCAGATGCAGGGCGCGCTGAATGACGTCGTGCAACACCTTCGCCGTCTGGACCTTGCACATCGCGATCTGGGTGCGGGCCGCGCCGTGCGGCTGGGTGTCGATGATCCAGGCGGTGTGCAGCACCAGCAGCCGGAACTGCTGCAACTCCACCCAGGAGTCCGCGATGAACTGCTGCACCGCCTGCTTCTCGGCGAGAAGAGTGCCCTGAGTCCGGCGGGACAGCGCGCGCTCGCACATCATGTCGAAGGCGCGCGTGCACTTGCCGACGGTCCGCATCGCGTGGTGCACACGGCCCCCGCCGAGCCGGGCCTGGGCGACCTTGAAACCCTCGCCGGGGCCGCCGAGCATGGCGTCGAGCGGGACCCGCACCTGGTCGTAGCGGATGTAGGCGTGGATGCCCTCGTCGAGGGAGTCGCGCTCGTCCATCGTGCCGACGTTGCGCTTGATCTCGATGCCGGGTGTCTCGGCCGGGACGATGAACATCGACATCCGGGCGTGCGGCGCGGCCTCCGGGTCGGTGACGGCCATGACGATGAGGAAGGCCGCGTACCGGGCGTTGGAGGAGAACCACTTCTCCCCGTCGATCACCCACTCGTCCCCCTCGCGCCGGGCCCGGCACACGAACTCCTTCGGATCGGCTCCGGCCTGCGGTTCCGTCATCGAGAAGGTGGAGACGATGTCCCCGTCGAGCAGGGGCCGCAGATAGCGCGCCTTCTGTGCGCCCGTGCCGAACATCGCCAGGATCTCGGCGTTGCCGGTGTCCGGGGCGGCGGTGCCGAAGACCGTCGGGGCCCAGTAGGAGCGGCCGAGGATCTCGTTGAGGTACGCGAGCTTCACCTGGCCGTAGCCCGCGCCGCCGAGTTCGGCGCCGAGATGGCAGGCCCACAGACCCTGGGCCCGGACCTGTTCCTGGAGCGGCTTGAGGATCGCGCGCGCCTTCTCGTTGCGCGTGTCGTACGGGTCGCCGCCGTGCGGGAAGAGCAGGTCGAGCGGCTCGACCTCCTCCCGTACGAAGGCCGCCGCCCAGTCCAGCTTGGCCTGGAACTCGGGTTCGGTCGAGAAGTCCAGCATCGGCCCTCCGGAAGGTGCGGGTCGGTCGGTGACGGCAAAACAGTATACTTTTTAGCGAGGTTCGGTCCATACTCGGAGCGCGTGACGGCGGAATGAGTATGAGGAGTTGGTCGATGCGCAGGCCGATGGAGGGCGTACGCGTTCTCGAAGTAGCCCAGTTCACCTTCGTCCCGGCGGCGGGCGCCGTGCTCGCGGACTGGGGTGCCGATGTGATCAAGATCGAGCATGCCGAACGCGGCGACGCCCAGCGCGGGTTGGTCCGGGTCCTCGGCTACGAGGCCGCCAGCAAGGGGTCGTCGTTCTTCCCCATAGTCGAGGGCCCCAACCGGGGCAAACGCAGCGTCGGCCTAGCCCTGGAGAAACCGTCCGCCCGCAAGGTGTTCGAGGATCTGGTCCGCGCCAGCGATGTGTTCCTCACGAACTTCCTGCCCGAGGCGCGCGCCAAACTGCGCATCGACGTCGAGGACATCCGGGCCATCAACCCGGACATCATCTACGTGCGCGGCAGCGGCTTCGGCCCGCAGGGCGACGAGGCCACCAAGGGCGGCTACGACAGCACCGCCTTCTGGGCGCGCGGCGGCAGCGCCGCCGGTGTCACCCCGCACGGCGCGGACCGGATGACCAGGATGCCCGCCGGGGCCTACGGCGACTCGATGGGTGGCATGACGATCGCCGGTGGCATCGCCGCCGCCCTCTACTCCCGCGCGACGACCGGTGAACCCTCCGTGGTGGACGTGTCGTTGCTCGGCGTCGGCGCCTGGGCGACCCAGTTCACGGTCAACCTGGCGCTGATGAACGGCGGTCCGCTCCCGGTCAACGTCCAGCCCCGGTACGGATCGCGCACCAACCCGCTCATCGGCGCCTATCTCACCTCGGACGGACGCTGGATCGAACTGTCGATGCTCCAACCCGGCCGGTACTGGGCCGAGTTCTGCAAACTCGCCGGCCGCGAGGAACTGGGCACCGACGAACGCTTCGACAGTACTGAGAAGTTGATGGCCAACGCGGCGGAGGCCGCCGACATCGTCGCCGGTCTCCTCGCGTCCCGTCCCTTCGCGGAGTGGGTCGAGATCCTCTCGCGTGGAGAGGGCCAGTGGGCGGCGGTGCAGAACGCCTGGGAGGTCGGCCAGGACCCCTCGCTGCGCGCCAACGGACTCATCGCCCCGGTCGTCGACGCCGACGGCGTGGACCGCGAACTCGTCGCCAGCCCCGTCCAGTTCGACGAGACACCGGTCGACCTGACGAGGGCACCGCAGTTCGCGGAGCACACCGACGAGGTCCTGCGCTCGCTCGGCCTCTCCGACGAGGAGCTGATCGCGCTGAAGATCGACGGTGCGGCGACGTGACGGCCGTAGAAGACGTGAAGGCCGTACAAGACGTGAAGGCCGTACAAGACGTGAAGGCCGTAGAAGACATGAAGACCGTACGAGACGCGCGGACCGTACGACACGCGCAGGCCGCAGGAGACGAGCAGAGCGTGCGGAAGGAGCCGTCATGAGCGCGACCCTCGAACCCGACGGGACCCACCAGGGCGTCCCCGCCTACCACTTCGACAACCGCCTCGGCGGCCCGGTCCTCAGCCATCAGGAACGCTGGGACGAGATGGCCCGCACCCACGCCGGATTCCGGAGCACCATCGCGCGCGGGTACTGGGTCGTCACCGAGGGCGAGGCCGTGCAGAAGGCCCTCCAGGACTGGCGGACCTTCTCGAACACGTCCGTGACGGCGCTCGACCCCGACCCCAGGTTCCTGTGGATCCCGGAGATGCTGGACCCGCCCCAACACACCGCGTGGCGACGGCTGTTGGGCAGTGCCTTCTCGCCCAAGACCGTCGCCGCCCGGGAGCCGGAGATCCGGGAGGTGGCGTCCGGCCTCGTCGACGGGCTGCAGGGCAGCGGTTCCGCCGACGTCCTCGACGCGTTCGCCCGCCGCTTCCCGACCCTGATCTTCATGCGGCTGATGGGCCTGCCCGAGGAGGATCTCGCGCGGTTCCTCGACTGGATCCACGATCTGCTGCACCTGTCCCACCGTGAAGACCCGGACGGCGAGCGGCAGTTGAGCGCCATGCGTGCCGTGTCGGAGTACTTCGAGGAGCAGATCGCCGTCCGGCGCGACGCGCCCCGTGACGACCTGCTGTCCCGTGCGATGAGCTGGACGATCGACGACGAGCCGATCAGCGACCGGGACATGCACGCCTTCTGCATCCTGCTGTTCCAGGCCGGCTTCGACACCGTCCCGATCTCCATCGGCTGGGCCCTCTACCACTTCGCCACGCATCCGGAACAGCGCAGGGCGATCGTCGAGAACCCCGAGCTGATCCCCACGGCGGTCGAGGAGATCCTGCGCGTCTACTCGTTCGTCGTGCCCGCCCGCAAGGCGACCCAGGACGTCGAGATCGGCGGCTGCCCGGTCAGGGCGGGGGAGATGGTGATGCTCCCGCTCGCGGTCAGCAACCGCGACCCCGAGCGCTTCGAGGACCCCCTCGAAGTGGACCTGCGGCGCAAGACCAGCAACCACATCGCGTTCGGCTCCGGCCCGCACCGCTGCCTGGGCTCGCACCTCGCCCGCCTCGAACTCAACGTGGCCGTCGAGGAATGGCACAAGCGCATCCCCGACTACCGGATCACCCCCGGCCAGGACCTCGAACAGCACGGCAACATGTACGGCATCAAGCAGCTCCGGCTCGAGTGGTGAGCGACGCCATGACGCACCCGCTCAGCGCAACTGACCTGTACCACACGGGAATTGTCGTCCCGGACATCGAGGCGTGGAAGACCCGGCTGACCGAGGTCGCGGGCCACCGCTGGACCGAGACCATGGCCGCCGACCTCCCGGTCCGCCTCGCGGACGGCGAGCGCGTGCTCCCGCTGCGCTACGCGTACTCACTGGACACCCCGCACATCGAACTCGTGCAGGAGATCCCGGGGACACCGTGGACACCGGCCGCACAGCTCGCCACCCATCACCTCGGCTACTTCTGCGACGACCTCCAGACCACGTCCAAACGGCTGGAGGAGGCGGGTTTCCCGCTGGAGGCCTGCGCGACGGTCGACGGCGCCATGTCGATCTTCGCCTACCACCTCGACCCGTGGGGCGTCCGCATCGAGATCGTGGACCGCACCCGCATACCGGACTTCGCCGCCTACCTCCGCTCCAAGGCGCCGACGTGGCACTGACGTTCACCGAGGAGCAGGAACAACTCCGCACGACGCTAAGGCGGTTCCTCGCCGACAAGGCGCCGAGCGCGGCGGTGCGCCGTGCGATGGACTCCGGCGAGGGATACGACCCCCGGCTGTGGCGGCAGATGGCGGACCAACTCGGGCTGCACGGACTGGCGTTGCCGGAGGCCTACGGCGGATTCGGCGGCGGCCCGGTCGAGTTGGGGATCGTGCTGGAGGAGCTGGGACGGGTGCTGCTGCCGTCGCCGTACTTCGCGACCGTGGCCCTCGCCGGGCAGGCGCTCGCGGCCTCGAACGACGAGGCGGCGCAGGCGCGTTGGCTGCCCGCGATCGCCGACGGTTCGACGACGGCCACGCTGGCGCTCGCGGAGGAGAGCGGGTCATGGCGCGTCGAGGACGTGGAGACCACGGCCACGCACGAGACGGTGTCGGGCACCAAGATGTTCGTCGTCGACGGCCACACCGCCGACCTGATCCTCGTCGTGGCGCGCACCGGCACCGGCCCCGGACTGTTCGCCGTCGACGGTGACGCGCCCGGCGTGACCCGCACCCGGCTGGAGACCCTCGACCCGACCCGGCGGCTGGCGCGCGTCGACCTCGACGGCGCGCCCGCGCGACGGATCGGCCCCGACGGCGACGCGTCCGCGTATCTGCGGACCGTGCTCGACCTGGTGGCCGTGGCGCTCGCCGCCGAGCAGGTCGGCGGGGCGCAGGCCTGTTTGGACGCGGCCGTGGAGTACGCCAAGGTCCGGGTGCAGTTCGGGCGGCCCATCGGATCGTTCCAGGCGGTCAAGCACAAGTGCGCCGACCTGCTGGTCCAGGTCGAGGGCGCCCGGTCGGCGGCCTACCACGCCACGACCGTGGCGGACGAGGGCTCGTCCGAACTGCCGGTGTCCGCCGCGCTGGCCGCGGCCTGCTGCGCGGACGCCTTCACCCACGCGGCCAAGGAGAACATCCAGATCCACGGCGGCATCGGCTACACGTGGGAGCACGACGCGCACCTGTATCTCAAGCGCGCGAAGTCGTCGGAGCAGTTGTTCGGGGGGCCGGCCGCACACCGGGCCCGGTTGGCCGACCTGGTCGGAATCTGAGACCGACGTCCTGTCGAAAGGCTGATCACGTGGGAATTCGCGACCGCCTGTCCCGCCTGCTGGCCGAAGCGCCCGCGGCCGCCGAGGCGATCGAGTACGACCAGAACTGGTGGACCTGGGGGCAGGTCCAGCGGACCGCGAAGGAACTCCGCGAGACACTCGACGCGCTGGGCCTGCACTCCGGGGCCCGCGTCGGGGTCGTCCTGGAGAACCGGCCCGAACACGTCGCCGTGGTCGCCGCGGTCATCGCCTCCGGACGCTGCCTGGTCATGCTCAGCCCGCTCCAGCCCGCCGCACGCCTCGCCGCCGACATCACCCGCTGCGCGCCACCCGTCGTGGTGTCCGGCGCCGAGGTCCTCGCCCGCGAGGGCGTCCTCGACGCCGTGACCGCGTATGGCGCCGCCCTCGAACTGAGCACCGACGGGACCCTACGGCCCGCGGGCGGCACGGCACCGGCCGAGGCACCGGCCCGCCCGGGCGTCGCCGTGGAGATGCTCACCTCCGGCACCACCGGCCCCCCGAAACGCGTCCACCTGCGCATCGGACAGCTCGACCAGGCCCTCGTCTCCGGCGGTCAGACCCCGAAGCCGAGCAGACTCCTGTCGGAATCCGCGTCGCTCGTGGCCACACCGCTCGTGCACATCGGCGGCCTGTGGCGGGCGCTGGCCTGCCTCGCCACCGGACGCCGGATGCTGCTGATGCCGAAGTTCGCCGTCGAGCCCTGGGTCAGCGCCGTCGAACGCCACCAGCTGCGCGCGGCGAGCCTGGTACCGGCCGCGCTGCGCGCCGTCCTCGACGCCCATGTACCGAAGGAACGCCTCGCCACCCTCCAGGTGGTCACCTCGGGCACGGCACCCTGCCCGCCCGAACTCGCCGACGCCTTCCACCGGACGTACGGCATCCCCGTCCTGATGACCTACGGCGCGACGGAGTTCGCCGGAGCCGTCGCCGGCTGGACCCTGCCGCTGCACGACCGGTGGTGGCAGCGCAAGGCGGGCAGCGCCGGACGCGCCTTCGCCGGCGTCGAGTTGAGGGTGACCGGCGAGGACGGCACCGAGCTGCCGGTCGGCCGTACCGGACGGCTCGAAGTGCGCACCGAGCAGAGCACGCACGGCGGCCGTACCTGGGTGCGGACCAGTGACCTGGCCCGGATCGACGCCGAGCGGTTCGTGTGGATCGAGGGCCGCGCCGACGACGCGATCATCCGCGGCGGCTTCAAAGTGCAGCCGGAGACGGTCAAACGCGTCTTGGAGACCCATCCGGCCGTACGCGAGGCGGCAGTTGCCGGACTGCCCGATCCGAGGCTCGGCGAAGTACCGGTCGCCGCCGTCGAGTTGGGGCCGGGGGAGCCCGCTCCCGACGAGGCCGAACTGACCGCCCTGTGCCGCAGCCACCTCGCCCCGTACGAGGTGCCGGCCCACATCGTCGTCGTCGACGAACTGCCCCGCACGCCGTCGAGCAAGGTGAGCCGCGTCGAACTGCTCGACCTCGTACGGGCGCGGTTCGCCGAGCAGACCAAGGCCTGAGCGCCTGAAGGAGGAACTGCGGTGACCAGCAAGGAGGTTGAGCGGTGAGCGGGACCGAGGAGAAGACGGCCGAGCGGTTCGGCATGCTGACGGACGAGGCGGTCGAACGCTCCCGGCGACGCCTGGGCGTACCCCAGCCGCAGCACAACCCACCCCACAACTACGAGGTCACCTGGGACGGTTCACGCCACTTCGCCTACGGCTACGGTGACGCCAACCCGCTCTACTGCGACCCCGAGTACGCGGCGAAGACCCGCTGGGGCGCCCTCATCGCACCGCCGACCTTCCTCTACACGATGGGGGAGGACGCGGCCCCGGCACCGGACCCGGAGACCAAGGCACTGCTCAAGGGGGATCCCTTCGCGGGACTCGGTTCCTACCAGGCGGTGATGGAGTTCGAGTGGTGGCGACCGCTCCAACTGGGCGACCGCTGCCGGGTGTTGCAGACCCAGGTCGGGGTGCGGCTCAAGCAGAGCAGCTTCGGCGGGCGCACCGCGCACGTCGTCCGCGACTACCTGTACGCCAACGGGCGCGGCGAGATGCACGCCCTGCGGCGCGGCACCTGGATCAACGCCGAACGGCACACGTCGAAGAAGCGGGCCAAGGAGGCGCTGGCACAACCGCCTTACACGCCTGACCAATTGGCCGAGATCGACGCGGCGTACGCCGCCGAGACCAGGCGCGGCGCCGAACCCCGCCACTGGGAGGACGTCCAGGTCGGGGACGTACTGCAACCCCGGGTGAAGGGCCCGCTGACCACCACGGACGTGGTCGTGTGGCACCTCGGCTGGGGCATGCAGCTCACCCCGCCCGGCGCGTTCGGTATCGCGGCGGCCGTACGGCGCAAAGCCCCCGGCCTCTACCCGCCCAACCGGCTGGGCGTCCCGGACACCGTCCAGCGCCTGCACTGGGAACCCGAACGGGCTCGGGAGTTGGGCCTCCCCAACCCCTACGACTACGGCGGCATGCGCGAGACCTGGCTCTGCCATCTGCTCACCGACTGGATCGGCGACGACGGTTGGCTGTGGAAACTCCGGTGCGAGCACCGCAAGTTCAACTACCTCGGCGACACCACCTGGGTGCGCGGCACGGTCGTCGACAAACGGTTGGTGGACGGGCGGGGCGAGGTGCACATCGAGGTGCGCTGCGAGAACCAGCGCGGTGAAGTCACCACGCCCGGAACGGCAGTTGTGCTCCTTCCGACCAGGGAGCGCGCCGTCGAACTCCCCGTGCCGCCCGCCCAGAACCTGGACGGCATGGTCGCCCACGAACTGGAGCGGTTCGCGGTCGGCGGCAAATGAACGGCAATTGAGGATGACGATTCAGGAGGCAAGGGTGTCGGACGAGGTGCTGGTGGAGCGCCGTGGCGCGGTCCAGGTCATCACGATCAACCGTCCCGCGGTGAAGAACGCGCTGGACGCCGGGGTGGCCGCGGGCGTCGCCGCCGCGGTGGACGAGCTGGACGAGACGGACGACCTGCGGGTCGGCGTGCTCACGGGCGCGGGCGGCACGTTCTCGGCGGGAATGGACCTCAAGGCGTGGCTGCGCGGCGAGAGTCCCGCGATCGAGGGCCGCGGGCTGTGCGGGATCACCGTCACCCCGCCACGCAAACCGCTGATCGCCGCGGTCGAGGGCTGGGCGCTGGCCGGCGGCTTCGAGCTGGTGCTCGCCTGCGACCTCGTCGTGGCGGCCCGCTCGGCGCGGGTCGGGGTGCCGGAGGTGAAGCGGTCCCTGGTCGCGCGGGCCGGGGCGGCACTCCAACTGCCGGGGCGCATCCCGTACGCCATCGCGCTCGAGCTGCTGCTGACCGGCGAGCCGATCACCGCCGCACGCGCGGCCGAGGTCGGACTGGTCAACCGGCTCACGGACGAGGGCGGCGCGCTCGCCGGCGCGCTGGAACTGGCCGGGACGATCGCGGCGAACGGCCCCCTCGCCGTCGCCGCGACGAAACGGATCGCGCGCTCCGCCGCCGACTGGACGCTGGAGGAGGGCTGGACCCGGCAGGCCGAGATCGCCTCGCCGGTGTTCTCGTCCGAGGACGCGCGGGAAGGGGCCGCCGCGTTCGCGGAGAAGCGCCCACCGGTCTGGAAGGGACGCTGAGAGCGTCGTACCAGGATGAGTGACCTCAATGTGGGCTGTCAGGGAGGGTGTTGATGACCACAGGACCGCTGTCCGGCTGCCGCGTGGTCGAGCTCGGTGGCATCGGCCCGGGACCGTTCGCCGGGATGCTGCTCGCCGATCTCGGCGCGGAGGTCGTCCGGGTGGACCGGCCCGAGCGGGCCGACGAACCCGACGCGGGTGGCCCCGCGGACGTACTCAACCGCGGGAAGCGCTCGGTCGTACTCGACCTCAAGCACCCGGCCGGACCCGCCGCGCTCCTCCAACTCGCCGAGCGCGCCGACGTGTTGATCGAGGGCTTCCGTCCCGGCGTGACCGAACGGCTCGGCATCGGACCGCACACGTGCCTGGCCCGCAACCCCCGGCTCGTCTACGGCCGGATGACCGGCTGGGGCCAGACCGGACCCCTCGCCGCGGCCGCCGGACACGACCTCACCTACATCGCCCTCACCGGCGCGCTCGGCGCGATGGGGGAGGCGGGCGGACCGCCGCGGATACCGCTCAACCTCGTCGGCGACTTCGGGGGCGGCGGCTGCTACCTCGTGATCGGCGTGCTGGCCGCCCTGCATGCCGTAGGACGCACGGGAGTTGGCCAGGTCGTCGACGCGGCGATCGTCGACGGGACGGCCCATCTCCTCGCGAGCACCTTCGGCAAGCTCGGGCGCGGCGCGTGGACCGACGAGCGCGGGGTCAACCAACTCGACGGCGGCTGGCCGTTCTACGCCGTCTACGGGACGAAGGACGGCCGGCATGTGGCGGTCGGCGCCCTGGAAGCGAAGTTCTACCGGTGCCTGATCGACCTGCTGAAACTCGACGTCGACCCGGATCTCCAGCACGACCGGTCCACCTGGCCGGAGCTGCGCCGCAGCCTGACCGAACGGTTCGCGGAGCGCACCCGTGACGAATGGGCGGCCCTGTTCGCGGGCACCGACGCCTGTGTCGCACCCGTCCTCGGCCTCACCGAGGCGGCCGCCCACCCCCAACTGGCCGAACGCGGCAGCCTGTTCACCCGGGACGGCGTCGTCCAGCCCGCCGCGGCACCGCGCTTCTCCGCGACACCGTCGAGCCCCGGGCCGGCAGCACCACCCGTCGGCGCCGACACGCGCGCCGTCTTCCGGGACTGGCGGATCGCCGGAGCCGACGAACTCGTCGAGAGCGGCGCCGCCGTCCAGTTCCCCCACTGACCGAGAGGACCCTGCCATGCCCGAGGCCGTCATCGTCGACGCCGTCCGCACACCCATCGGCAAGCGCAACGGCTCCCTGGCCGCGGTGCACGCGGCGGACCTGTCGGCGCACGTGCTCACCGCTCTGGTGGAACGCACCGGCATCGACCCCGGCACCGTCGATGACGTGATGTGGGGCTGTGTCACCCAGATCGGCGATCAGTCGAGCAACATCGCCCGGTTCGCCGCGCTCGCGGCGGGCTGGCCCGAGCATGTGCCCGGCGTGACGATCAACCGGGCCTGCGGCTCCAGCCAACAGGCCGTCGACTCCGCCGCACACGCCGTCATGGCCGGGCAGTACGACCTGGTGGTGGCGGGCGGCGTGGAGACCATGACCAGGGTCCCGCTCGGCTCGCACCGGACCACCGGACAGCCGTACGGACCCGCGGTCCTTGCCCGCTACGACGGGTTCCAGTTCAGTCAGGGTGTCGGTGCCGAGCTGATCTCCGAACGGTGGGGGCTCAGCCGTACTCGGCTCGACGAGTTCGCGTCCGAGTCGCACGCCAAGGCCGCCGCGGCGATCGACTCCGGGATCTTCGACGACCACGTCGTGCCCATCGAGGTCGACGGCACCAAGTTCACCGTCGACGAGGGCCTGCGGCGCGGCACTTCGGTCGAGACGCTCGCCAAACTCAAGCCGTCGTTCAAGGAGGACGGCGTGATCCACGCGGGGAACGCCTCCCAGATCTCCGACGGCGCCGCCGCCCTGCTCATCACAACTCCCGAACGGGCCAGGGAGTTGGGCCTCAAGCCGATAGCGCGCTACCACTCGGGCGCGGTGAGCGGCGCGGACCCGGTCATGATGCTGACCGGCCCGATCCCCGCGACCGAGAAGGTACTGCGCCGCTCCGGCCTGACCATCGACGACATCGGAGCGTACGAGGTCAACGAGGCGTTCGCACCGGTGCCGTTGGCGTGGCTGGCCGAGACCGGCGCCGACCCCGAGCGGCTCAACCCGCTCGGCGGCGCCATCGCGGTCGGCCATCCACTGGGAGGCTCCGGCGCCATCCTGATGACCCGGCTGCTGGCCCGGATGCGCCAACGGAACCTGCGCTACGGCCTTCAGACGATGTGCGAGGGCGGCGGCACCGCGAACGCCACGGTCGTCGAGCTGCTTCCGTGACGCGTTCCGGCCGGAGGGATCACCAGGCCACCGGCAACTCGTAGATGCCGTAGGCCTGGGAGTCCTCCTTGAACTTCAACTCCGAGACGTCCGCGGCGAGTCGGAGTGTCGGGATACGGCGGAACAACGTGCTGAAGACGACGTGGAGTTCGATGCGCGCCAGCTGCTGTCCCACGCACTGGTGCGGCCCCCAGCCGAACGCGTGGTGGTGGGAGGCGGTGCGGGTGAGGTCGAGCTTCTCGGGGTCGGGGAACGCCTGCGGGTCCCAGTTGGCGGCCGGCAGCGAGGCGATGACACCCTCGCCCGCACGGATGACCTCACCGTCGATCTCGATGTCGTCCAACACGGCCCGGCGCGCCAGCAGATGCGGGATGGTGAGGTAGCGCAGCAACTCCTCGACCGTGCTCGTCACGTACTTGGGATCGTCCGAGTGCTCGCGCAGGCCCGCGAGTTGGCCGGGGTTCTCCAGCAGCAGCGCGGTGCCCAGCGTGATCATGTTGGCGCTGGTGTCATGCCCGGCGACCAGCAGGATGTGCCCCAGGGGCGCGGCCTCCTCCATGGACAGCTCGCCCGCCTTGATGCGCGCGCCGAGGTCGGAGAGGACGTCCTCGCCGGGGTCGTCCATCTTGGCCTCGATGAGCCCGGCGATGTAGCGGCGCACGGTCGCCGTGCTCTCCGCCGCCTTCTCCGGGGTCTTGAAGCGCGCGTTGGTGACTCCCGCGTGCTCCTGGAAGAAGTCGTGGTCCTCGTACGGCACGCCGAGGAGCGCGCAGATCATCAGCGACGGCAGCGGGAGCGACAACGCCTCGTTCAGTTCGGTCGGGTTGGGGCCCGCGAGCATCCTGTCGATGAGGTCGTCGGTGATCCGCTGGATCTCCGGGCGGATCTTCTCCATCCGGTGCCGGGTGAACGAACTCGTCAACATCCGGCGCCAGCGGGTGTGTTCGGCACCGTCGGTGTTGTTGATCGACGGCTGGATATGGGCCGCGTGCGCCTTCATCGCCTCGGTCGTGTGCGGATATCCGGGGGCACCGATGTTCGCGCTGAGCCGGGGATCGGTCAGCAGCTGCCGCTGGGCCGCGTGCGTGGTGACGACCCACGGGGTCGTACCGTCCCAGGTCCTCGCCCGGACGACCGCCTTGCCCGTGTCGTGCAGCTCCAGCAGCCCCGGCGGCGGAGCGAACGGGCACGCGCCCGATCGGGGCGAGGGGTACTCCGGCAGTTCCTCGGAGACGTCGGTTCCGGCCACGCTCTCGGTCATGGTTCTGTCGTCCTCTCGTCGGGCCCGCACCTGACGAAACCATACGTCGACCGATCGGTACAATCAATCTTCCGGAAGGCGCGTGAAAGCTTTCCGGTGATCGGCTGAGAAACGTGGAGCGCGCGTATTGACCGAGTGGTCTATTTCATGCACGAGGTCGGTCGGCGAGGCTCCCGCGGCATCCCGAGCCCCCGCTCGGCGACCTGCGTGCGCAGCACCTCGTTCGCCCCGCCTGCGATCGTGTACGCCCGCGAGTACAGATGTGCGTCCTGCCACCAGCCGTCCGCCACGGCGTCCTCGTCGCCCTCGACCAGCAATCCGTCCGTGCCCTGCAGGCCGAGGCCGAAGTCGACCAGGTCGTGGTTGAGTTCGCTGAAGAAGATCTTGCCGAGGAGGGTGTCGGCGGGCTGCTCCGTGCCGTGCAGCATCCGTGACTGGGCGAGGCCGAGCAGCGCGGCGTTCACCTGCACCCGCGCGGCCAGTTCGCCGATCGCCTGCCGGGTCGCCGAGTCGTCCAGCGCGGACCCGCCGCCGACCGGCGTACGGGAGGCGAGCCGCACCAAGTCGTCCAGTACGGCGAACAGTTCGACCCCGCGCGCGCCCACGCCGGAACGCTCATGGCCCAGGCTGCTCATCGCCACCCGCCAGCCGTCGTTCACGCGGCCGATCACCTGCGAGGCCGGGATGCGGACGCCGTCCAGGAAGACCTCGTTGAAGTCGGTCGTGCCGGTGATCTCCCGCAGCGGCCGGATGTCGACGCCCGGGCTGCGCAGGTCGAGGGCGAACGCGGTGATGCCCTGGTGCTTCGGGGCCTCGGGATCGGTGCGGGCGAGCAGATAGCCCATGTCGGCGTGTTGGCCGTTCGTCGTCCACACCTTCTGGCCGTCCACCACGAACACCGCTTCGTCGCCCTCGCCCTCCCGGACCGCCCGGGTCCGGAGCGCGGCCAGGTCGCTGCCCGCCTCGGGCTCGCTGAACAGCTGGCACCACACGTCCTCGCAGGAGCGGATACGGGGCAGGAAGCGCGCCCGCTGGGCGTCGGTGCCGAACTCCAGCAGCGCGGCCGAGGCCAGCGAGGCCGCGCCGATCGGCTGCCAGGTCCGGGCGCGGGCGATCTCCTCGGCGACCACGAACGGTTCCAGGGGATGCGCGTCGGGACGGCCGCCGTACTCGGCCGGCCAGTCGATCCCGAGGAAGCCCGCCTCGTACAACTCGGCGGTCCACGCGCGGATCGCCGGCATCAGTTCCGGCTCCGGCGCGCGCACCCCCGCATGGGTCTTGGTGCCCGGGGCGTGCTCCGCGACGAAGGCGCGCACCTTCCTCCGGAACGCCTCGAGCTCGGGCGTGGACTCCAGTCGCATCGCTGTCGGCTCCCTGTTCTCGTGCCGCGGCCCGGAAATGAGGTTACTTTAACCGTGCTGTTCACCCGGCTGCCAGAGCCGTACTCCCAAAAAAGTGACCTCATCTGGGTGCCGGGTGGCCGAAGCGCACGCCTCCGGCCCAGGTGGCGAATAGACTGGGGATCCGCAATATCCGCCCCAGAGGAGTTGGCCATGGCGACTGCCGTCGACCGCGAGCCCGCCGACGGCGAGACCGGTGTCCCGGTCGGCAAGCTGGCCGCGCAGACCGCCCGCCGTATCGAGGCGACTGTGATCCGCCAGGGCTGGCCGGTGGGCGAGTCGTTGGGCTCCGAGGTGGACCTGCGGGAGCGGCTGGGTGTGAGTCGGGCAGTGCTGCGCGAGGCCGTACGGCTCGTCGAGCACCACCAGGTCGCCAGGATGCGGCGCGGCCCGAACGGTGGCCTGATCGTCTGCGCGCCCGACGCCGGCCCGGCCACCCGCGCCATGGTGATCTACCTCGAATACGTCGGCACGAGCGTCACGGACCTCCTCCAGGCGCGCCTCCTGCTGGAGCCGATCGCCGCCGGACTCGCCGCCGAGCGGATCACCGAGGAGGGCATCGACACCCTCCGCACGGCACTCGAAGCCGAACTCGCCCACTGGGACGACCCCGGCGTCCACTCGCAGGACCCGCTCCACCCCGTGCTCGGCCGACTGTCGGGCAACCCGGTTCTGCACCTCTTCGTCGACGTGCTCACCCGGCTCACCGCACGCTACGCACACACCTCCCGCCGGATCTCCAAGTCCGAGATGCACGCGGCGAAGGACACCTCGCACCGCGCGCACAAAGCCGTCGTCGACGCCGTGATCGCCGACGACGGAGCCCGTGCCCAGACCGAGTTGACCGCGCACCTGGAGTCGGTGGCCGGCTGGATCGAGAAGCACCGGGTGCGGCGCGGGCAGCGGATCGCGGGCAACGTGGTCGAGCCCGAACTGGTCGAGGGGCCACGGGCCAAGCTCGCCGAGGTGGTCGCCGCCCGGATCCACGACGACATCGCCGCGCGCGGCTGGCAGACCGGCATGGTGCTCGGCTCGGAGGCCGATCTGCTCGCCCGCTACTCGATCAGCCGGGCCGTACTACGGGAAGCCGTACGGCTGTTGGAGTACCACTCGGTCGCCCGGATGCGCCGCGGTCCCGGCGGCGGGCTGATCGTCACCGAGCCCGAACCGCAGGCCAGCATCGACACCATGGCGCTGTTCCTGGAGTACCAGGGCGTCACCGCCGACGACCTGCGGATCGTCCGCAACGCGATCGAACTCGGCATCGTGGCCCGGGTCACCGCCCGGGTCGCGGAGGGCGACACGGAGGTGGCCGAGCGCCTGGGCCGGGCCGTGCGGTGGAGCACGGAGGGCCCCGCCGACGACCCGCGCAAGGCCGACCTCTTCCACACCGAACTGGCCGCGCTGTCCGACAACCCGGTGCTGGCGCTGTTCCTGTCGATCATCACCGAGCTGTTCCGCCGCCACGCCTCCGGCCACGACCGGCCGTTGCCGGGCGACACGGCGGCGGAGGAGGTCCAGCACGTCCACCAGCGGATCCTCGACGCCATCGTCGAGGGCGACGCAGGGGTGGCCCGGCACCGGATGCGCCGTCACCTGGACGCGCTCATCCCCTGGTGGCACTGATTCCCTGACACTCGACCAGCAGCGCCCCGTGCGGCCTTCCGGCTCACGGGGCGTTCTGCTGTACCGGGCTGTGGCGGGCGAGGCTAATTAGGTATACTGAATAGGTCGAGCCGAAGGAGATCCGATGCGCCGGACCCTGTTCGAAGAGACCCACGAGGACTTCCGTCTGCTGGTCCGTGACTTCCTCGCCCGTGAGGTCGTCCCGTCGTACGAGGACTGGCGGCGCGCCGGACTCGTCCCCCGCGACCTGTTCACCGCACTGGGCAAGCTCGGCATCATCGGCACGGCGATCCCCGAGGAGTACGGTGGGGGCGGCCAGGACGACTACCGGTACAACGTCGTGCTCCAGGAGGAGTGCGCACGCGCCTGCGTCACACTCGGCGGCCTGCGCACCCACCTGGACATCGTCGTCCCGTACTTCACGGGCCTGGCGAATGACGAGCAACGGGCGCGCTGGCTACCGGGGTTGGCCTCCGGGGAGCTGTACACCGCGATCGCGATGAGCGAGCCCGCCACCGGCTCCGACCTCGCCGGCGTCACCACCCGGGCGGTCCGCGACGGAGACCACTACGTGCTGAACGGCGCCAAGACCTTCATCACCGGCGGCCACCACGCCGACCTCGTGATCGTCGTCGCCCGCACCTCCGTTGACCCCGACAACCGGCGTGCCGGTCTCTCCCTCCTCGTGGTCGAGAAGGGCATGCCCGGCTTCACCGTCGGACGCAAGCTGGAGAAGATCGGGCTGGCCGTCCAGGACACCGTGGAGCTCGCCTTCACCGACGTCCGCGTGCCCGCCGCCAATCTCCTCGGCGAGGAAGGCGCGGCCTTCTCCCTCCTGGGCCGCAACCTCGCCCAGGAACGCCTCGCCATCGCGGTCGGCGCGGTCGCCCAGGCCCGTACGGCCATCGACCTGACCGTCGCCTACGTCCGCGACCGAACCGTGTTCGGGAAACCGCTGGCCCAGTTCCAGAACACGAAGTTCGAACTCGCCGCCCTGGACGCGGAGTTGACAGCGGCCCAAACCCTGCTCGACGCGTCGGTCACCGCGCTCGTCGCGGGCGAACTGGACCCCGTGGACGCGGCCCGGACCAAGCTGGTCTGCACCGAGACGCAGGGGCGCGTCGTCGACCGCTGTCTCCAACTGCACGGCGGCTACGGCTACATCCTCGAATCCCCGATCGCCCGGCTGTACGCGGACGCCCGTGTGACCCGCATCTACGGCGGCACCAGCGAGGTCATGAAGCTCATCATCAGCAAGTCCCTGGGCCTGTAAGTCCCTGTAGACCATGAGGAGTTGGGTGTGAACATCGACGGTTCAGCGGCACTCGTCACCGGCGGCGCCTCCGGGCTCGGCCTGGCCACCGCGCGCCGCCTCATCGAACGCGGCGGACGGGTCGTCCTCGCCGACATCTCCGAGGAACAGGGCGTCAAGGCCGTCGCCGACCTCGGCGAGGCCGCACGCTTCGTCCGCACCGACGTCACCGACGCGACCGAGGTCGCCGCCGCCCTCGACGCCGCGGAGCGACTCGGCACCCTGCGCTGCGTCGTGCACTGCGCCGGACGCGGCGGCGACCGCACCCGCATCATCGACCGCGACCGCAACCCCGGCGAACTCGACACCTTCGCCGAGGTCGTCCGCGTCAACCTGATCGGCACCTACAACGTGCTGCGCCTCGCGGCCGCCCGCCTCGCCGGCAACGACGTCGTGGACGGCGACCGCGGCGCCGTAGTGCTCACCGCGTCGGTCGCCGCGTTCGACGGCCAGATCGGGCAGACCTCCTACACCGCGGCCAAGGCCGGAGTCCACGGCATCACCCTCGTCGCCGCCCGCGACCTGGCCAGCTGGCAGATCCGGGTGAACACCATCGCCCCCGGGATCATGGACACCCCGATGCTCGGCCGCCTGCGCGCCGACATCCGCGACGGACTCGCCGCCTCGGTGCCGCACCCCAAACGCCTCGGCGACCCGGACGACTTCGCCCGCCTCGCCGTCGAGATGCTCGAGAACCCGTACCTCAACGGCCAGACCGTCCGCCTCGACGGTGCCATCCGCATGGCCCCGCGATGACGGTGGACGAGACCGACGAGCAGTTCCGGGCCCGCCTGCGGACCTTCCTGACGGAGCAGCATCCCGGCCGCCGCCCCAAGGACCCCGTCGAGCGGGTCGCCTGGCAGAAGAAATGGCTCGCCGCGCTGTACGACTCCGGTTACGCGGGCCCGAGTTGGCCGCGCGCGTACGGCGGGATGGACCTGTCCTTCGCCCGCCAGGTCAGCTACCAGGAGGAGTACGCACGCGCCCGCGTCCCGGGACCATTGGGCACCGGCCTCGGCATCGCCGCCCCCACCCTCATCAAGTACGGCACGCCCGAGCAGAAGGAGCGCCACCTGCGCCCCATGCTGCGCGGCGACATGGTGTGGGCCCAGGGCTACTCCGAACCGGAGGCGGGATCGGACCTTCCCGCGCTGCGCACGACGGCGCGGCGTGAAGGGGAGGAGTACGTCGTCAACGGGCAGAAGGTGTGGAACAGTTCGGCCGACATCGCCGACATCGTCTTCACCCTCGTCCGCACCGGACCGCCCGACTCCCGCCAGGACGGCATCAGTTACCTGCTGATCGACGCCCACGCCCCGGGCGTGACCGTACGGCCACTGCGTGACCTCACCGGGGACGCGCACTTCTGCGAGATCTTCTTCGACGACGTCCGCGTACCGGTCGCCGATCGGATCGGCGAGGAGAACGGCGGCTGGCCGCTGGTGCGGACGAGCCTGGGGCACGAGCGCGCGGCCGGGGCGATGAACCAAGCGGCCCTGTACCGGCGGGTGTTGGACGAGCTGATCGAACTCGCCCGTGAACGCGGGGCCACGGCCGACCCTCTCGTCCGCGACCGGCTCGCGGGCTTCGAGATCGGGGTGCGCGTCATGCGGCTCACCGGCATGCGCACCATCGCCGACATCATGGCCAAGGGCGAACCCGGGCCCGCCTCTTCGACGGCCCGTCTGTCCATCGTGACCTTCGAGCAGGAGCTGCACGAGTTCGCCCTCGACCTGCTGGGCCCGTACGGAATCCTCGGCCGCCGCGACCCGCACGCCGTCCAACGCGGGCGCTGGGTATGGGGGTTCCTGCGCACCCGGGCCTCGTCGATCGGCGCGGGCACCGCCGAGATCCAGCGCAATACGATCGCCGAGCAGGTACTGGGACTGCCCCGGGACCCGGCGATGCCGACGACCGTGGAAAGGGCGCGATGAGAGCCGCACGCTGTACGGAGTACGGGCCGCCCGGCGGCCTCTCGGTCGTCGAACTCGACGAACTCCGGCCCGGCCCGGGCGAGGTACTGGTCCGCGTGCACGCGGCCGCGGTCAACTTCCCGGACGTGCTGATCGTGGCGGACAGCTACCAGGTGCCCGCGCCGCTGCCGTTCACCCCGGGCAGCGAATTCGCCGGTGTGGTGGCCGAGTTGGGGCCCGGCGTCACCGGCCCGCCCGTCGGCTCACCCGTCGCCGGGGCGGTGCTCACCGGTGCGTTCGCCGAACAGGTCGTGGTGCCCGTCGCGGGTCTGCGCCAGGTTCCCGAGGGCCTCGACATGGTGCACGCCGCCGCGTTCCACGTCACGTACGCCACCGCCTACCACTCCCTCGTCACCGTCGGACAGGGCGGCGCGGGGGAGTGGGTGGCGGTGCTCGGCGCCGCGGGCGGGGTCGGCTCGGCCGCGGTCGACATCGCGACGCGGCTCGGGATGCGGGTGGTCGCCGCCGCGTCCAGCCAGGAGCGGCTGACCGTCGCCCGCAAGCTCGGAGCCGAGGCCGGCGTCGACTACGTCCACGAGGATCTCAAGCTCCGCACAAGGGAGTTGACCGGCGGCGAGGGCGTCCACCTCGTCATCGACCCGGTGGGCGGCGACCACGCGGAGGCCGCCCTGCGGGCACTGCGCCGGGGCGGCCGGTTCGTCACGGTCGGATACGCCGACGGGAAGATCCCGCGCATCCCGCTGAACCTGGTCCTGCTCAAGGACCTGGTCGTCCGGGGCTTCGAGATCCGTACGGTCCGTCAGTACGCCCCGGAAGCCGTGGCCGCCGCCGACCGCGCTCTCGCCGGGATGGTCCGGGACGGGATGCGCCCGCTGGTCTCCCGCGTCCACCCGCTTGCCGACGTCGCGACCGCCCTGACGGATGTCGCCGAGCGCAGGACCACCGGCAAGGTGGTCCTGGACCTCACCTCATAGGAACGGCCGTCAGAACGTGGGGAGTTGTGGGCGCTTGCGGACGTAGCCGCCGGCGTCGACCCGCATCTGCATCCCGGTGACATAGCGGGACTCGTCGGAGACGAGGAAGAGCACGGTGTCGGAGACGTCCTCGGGCTCGACGTAGGGGATGTCCATGCCGGTCGTCGCGGGGAACGACAGCAGCGCGTCCTCGCGGGTCGGGTTGTCGAGGTCGGGCCGGAACGAGCGGTACATGATGTCGCTGTTCAGCATGTCCGTGTTGACGTTGGTGGGGTGCAGCGCGTTGACCCGGATCCGCCGGGACAGCAGCACCGTCGCCAAGTCATGGACGAACGCGGCGACTTGGCGCTTGGCGAAGGAGTAGCCGAGACCACCGGGGCCGTTGGACGGGTTGTCCACGGTCGCCGGGGTCAGCGCCGCTATGGAGCCGGTCGCCACGATCGAGGCGCCGTCCGGCAGATGGGGCAGGGCGGCCTCGACCGCGTGGACGACACCGTTGAAGTCGACGGTGACCGCGTCGATGAAGGCCTGGATGCCCTGCTGAGGACCCAGCGGGGCGATTCCGGCCTGGGCGACGACGGCGTCGAGGCGCCCCAACTCGGCCACCCCGTCGGCCACGGCCGCCTTCAGCGCCGCCGGATCACGCACGTCCGCCTTGCGCGCCACGATGCGTCGGCCGAGCTTCTCGACCTGGCGCACGGTCTCGTCCAGGTCGTCCTGAGTGGCCAGCGGATACGCGTTCGTGGCGATGTCCTCGCACAGGTCGACGGCGATGATGTCGGCGCCCTCCGCGGCCAGCCGGAGCGCGTGGGCACGGCCCTGTCCGCGCGCGGCGCCGGTGATGAAGACGACCTTGTCCTGTACTCGGCCCATCGTGGGACTCCTTCCGCCGGAGATAAAAGAGTAGCCTGAATGTTGCTGGAGGAGGCTGCTCGTGATCCATGATCGGGGTCAACTGAGGCAGCCGGTGGCCTGTTTCCGTTCAGTGGGACACGAACAGTGCACACAATTCAGCCGGTGCTAGAGAGTCCATGAGATCGAGGGAGCACATCGATGCCATTGCAGCCATGGATGAAGTTGCTGTCGACCGACGACCACCTGATCGAGCCGCCACGACTTTGGGCCGACCGCTTGCCGGCGAAGTACCGCGACGTCGGGCCGCGGATCGTGGAACAGGCACGCGGAGAGGGCCAGGCCCCGGCCGAGGTGTGGAACTACGAGGACCGCATCTACCCCTACATCGGCCTGAACGCCGTCGCGGGCAAGACACCTGAGGAGTTCGGCCTCGAACCGACCCGCTACGACGAGATGATCCCGGGCTGCTACGACCCGAAGGCCCGGCTGCGCGACATGGACCTGGACGGCGTGTGGGGCGCGCTGTGCTTCCCGTCGTTCCCGCGCTTCGCCGGCACGATCTTCCTGGACGGCCAGGACCGCGAGCTCGCCCTGCTCTGCGTCCAGGCATGGAACGACTTCGTGCTCGACGAGTGGTGCGCCACCGCACCCGGCCGGCTCATCCCGCTGGTCATCCTGCCGCTGTGGGACGTCGACGCCTGCGCGGCCGAGATCCGGCGCACGGCGGCCAAGGGCGCCAAGGCGATCTCGTTCCCGGAGAACCCGGTACCGCTGGGTCTGCCGTCCTTCCACACCGACCACTGGGACCCGGTGTTCAGGGCGGCCGTGGAGACCGACATGCCGTTGTGCCTGCACTTCGGCACCTCGGGCGCCGCACCGAAGACCGCCCCGGAGGCACCCTTCGCGGTGACCATCTCCCTGTTCGGTTGCAACTCCATGTACGCCACCGCCGACCTGATCTTCTCCCCGGTGTTCCACAACCACCCCGGCCTCAAGGTGGGGCTGTCCGAGGGCGGGATCGGCTGGATCCCCTACTTGCTGGAGCGGATGGACGGCACCTGGGAGCGGCACCGCTTCTACCAGAACGTCAACCAGACCGTGCGGCCCTCGGAGTTGTTCCACAAGCACATCCACGGCTGCTTCATCGACGACCGGTTCGGCGTGGACGTACGCCACCACGTGGGCGTCGACAAGATCACCTGGGAGTGCGACTACCCGCACTCCGACTCGTACTGGCCCAAGAGCCGCGCCTACGCCGCCGAGGTCCTCGCCGACGTACCCGACGAAGAGGTCCACAAGATCGTGGAGTTGAACGCCCGCCGCCTCTACAACCTCCCCGCATGAGCAGGCGCCCGGAGTCCGAGCGCTCCGACTGGACCGACCTCGACCTGCTCACCCGCGACGAGGCGTACGGCCGCCTCCAGGAGGAGATCGCGCTCACCACCCGCCGGCTGGCCGAACTCGGTGCGGGCGACGAGGCCGAGCGCGAACTCCTCGACACCCGGCTGCGCGCCCTGCGCGAGGCCGCCGAGGACCTGAATGTCGGCTGAGCGAAAGGGAGTTGGCGTGGGGCGTGTGGAAGGCAAGGTGGCGCTCGTCACGGGGGCGGCCCGGGGGCAGGGGCGTTCCCATGCCGTGCGGCTGGCGGAGGAGGGAGCCGATGTCGTCGTCACCGACGTTTGCCACGACATCAGCGACGAGCTGCCCTACGCGCTGGCGTCGAAGGAACAGCTCGAAGAGACCGCGGAGTTGGTGCGGGGGACGGGTCGGCGGTGCGTCGCGGTCCAGGCCGACGTCCGGTCGGTGGCCGAGATGCGGGGGGCTGTCGACGCGGCCAGGGACGAGTTCGGGCGGCTCGACACGGTCGTCGCGAACGCCGGTGTGATGAGCATCGGCGCCGCCTGGGAACTCTCCGAAGAGGCCTGGGACGTCGTCATGGACGTCAACCTCAAGGGCCCCTGGAACACGGTGCGCGCCGCGATCCCCTGGATGATCGAGGCGGGGCAGGGCGGTTCCGTCATCATCACCAGCTCGGCCGCAGGCATCCGCGGCCATGTGCCCTACGCCCACTACGTGGCCAGCAAGCACGGTGTCGTGGGCCTGATGAAGGCGCTCTCCAACGAACTCGCCCCGCACCGCATCCGGGTGAACACGGTGCACCCCACCGGCGTCAGCGACACGGGCATCACCGTCGGCGTCCCGATCGAGGAACTCGCCGCGCGGGAACCGCTGTTCGCGCTGGCCGCGATGAACCCTCTCGCCCCGTACGTCGAGCCGCGGGACGTGTCGAACGCCGTGCTGTTTCTCGCGTCGGACGAGGCGCGGTACGTCACGGGTCTCCAGTTCACCGTCGATGCCGGCTCGACGAACAAGCCGTAGAACGGAGTTGTGGATGAAGATCACGATCGACTCGTCGCTGTGCTCCGGGCACGCGAGGTGTGCGGCGGCGGCGCCGGAGGTGTTCCGGCTCGACGACGACGGCTACGCGCTGCCCTACGACGGCGAGGTGCCCCCGGAGCTCGAACAGGCCGCCCGGGACGGGGAGTTGGCCTGCCCCGAGAGGGCCATCACCGTCGAGCGCTGACACGGAACAGCCCCACGGCCGTAGACCGTGGGGCTGTTCTCGCGCGTGCTCGGGTCAGCCTGCTGGCTGCGGCGGCGGGGTGAAGTGGTGGCCCCAGAACGCGCCGTCGGTGATCTCGTAGACCGGTACCGGCTCCGGCACCTTCAGGCCGTTCCAGCCGAACTCGACGGCGTAGTTCTCCGGCGACCACACATAGAACGACACCATGTGGTCGTTCGTGTGCTTGCCGAGCGAGTGCATCATCGGGACCTCGAGCTTCGTGGCCCGGTCCAGGGCACGTCCCACGTCGTCCAGGGTCTCGCCCTCGACCATGAAGTGCAGCAGCCGCCCGGGGCCCGGCGCCGGGGTGACGCCCAGGGTGTGGTGGCGGGGGTTGCAGCCCATGAACCAGGTCGTGCCGCCCGGCGACCGCATCGTGTTGCGCTCGATGAAGCCGAGGACATTGACGTAGAAGTCGAAGGTGCCGCGCGCGTCCTCGGCGGAGACGATCGCGTGCCCGAAGCCCATGTCGCCGGTGAGGAATTTGGACACCAGCGGCGTGTGCACCGGGACGTGGTCGAGGATCGCGCCGTAGAACAGCTCGACCGGGTTGCCGCCCGGGTCGTTGAACTTGACGAAGCCGGTGACCCGGCGTTCCGCGGCCTCTTCCTCCGTGCCGGGGGTCACCTTGATGCCGGTCTTCTCGACGTCGGCGACCAGCCTCGCCAGTTCCCGCTCGTCGATCACCTCGAAGCCGAGGGCGGTCATCCCGCTCTGTGAGCCGGGGGAGACCACGATGCGGGCCGGATAGTCGTCCATCCGGAAGTACAGGGACTCCGGGTCGCCGCCCTCAACAGGCATCAGGCCGAGGAAATCCGCCCCGAACACCTTCCATTTCGCGATGTCGCTGGACTCCAGCCGTACATACCCGAGTGAGCGCACACCCATCAGGTTCTCCCATCAATGTCGTCAACTCCTGGCAGTTCGACGCTAATCAGCCCGGCTGACCCGGGCCCGGGAACGTCCCACTGATCGGGAGCGGCACGGCGTCCCCACGTGGCCCGGTGGCACGGTGACAGTCGCCTGTCACCCCGCGACCGGAGGCCACGCACCGTCATGACACTCACCGCTGAGGACACCCTGCGCGAACTGCACACCGACGAGGGCACGTTGCGCTATCACGAGGCGGGCGACGGGCCGCCCCTGCTCCTGTTGCACGGCTCGGGTCCGGGCGTCACCGGCTGGCGCAACTACCGTGGAAATCTCCCGGTGTTCGCGAAGCACTTCCGCTGCCTCGCCCTGGAATTCCCGGGGTTCGGGGTCAGCGACCCCACCGACGAGAACCCCATGATGGCGGCGCCCAAGGCCGTCCTGCGCTTCCTCGACGGCCTGGGCCTCGACCGCGTCGACGTCATCGGCAACTCCATGGGCGGCTTCGTCGCGGCCGGACTCGCCGTCGCCCACAAGGACTTGTTCCGCCGGGTCGTCACGATCGGCGGCGTGGGCCGCAACATCCTCTCGCCCGGCCCCAGCGAAGGCCTCAACCTGCTGGTCGAGTTCGCCGAGAACCCGACCCGCGAGAACCTGGTCCAGTGGCTGCGGTCGATGGTCCACGACCCGGCCCTCCTCACCGAGGAACTCATCGAGGAGCGCTGGCAGACAGCCACCGAGCCCGCGACCCTGGAGGCCTCCCGCCGCATCTACGGCCGCCAGGCCATGGCCGCCATGCAGGCCGCGCAGGCCCACTCCGACCAGCCCATCTGGGCCGCCCTGCACAAGATCACCGTGCCCACCCTGCTGACCTGGGGCCGCGACGACCGGGTCACACCGCTGGAGAGCGCGCTGATCCCGATGCGTACGATTCCGAAGGCCGAACTGCATGTGCTGCCCGACTGCGGACACTGGGCCATGATCGAGCAGAAGGAGGCCTGGGAAAGCACCGTGCTGGCCTTCCTGACCCGCCCCGAGGCATCCTGAGCGTCGGCGGGAGGACCGGACGACATGGGGGACGACGTGGCGAGACCCGCTGAGGGACGGCAACCGGCGGCCCCGGTCTCGCGCGGCCAGATCGCCCGCCGGGTCCGCATCCTCCGCGCCGCCTCCGAACTCGGCGCCCGCGAGGGCCTCGCCAGCGTGCAGATGCACGACGTGGCCAAGGAGGCCGGCGTCGCCATCGCCACGCTGTACCGCTACTTCCCGTCGAAGCCGTACCTGTTCATGGCGGTCCTGGAGTGGCACATCGAGCAGTACCTCGGCGGCCATGAGAGCGGTCAGGGGAACGGTCCGGAGAACCTCGCTCGCGCCGACGCGGGCACGGACGCCGCCGCCGAGGTCGCCGAGCTGCTCATCACGCTCAGCGTGAAGCTGCTGGACAGCCCGCTGCTCGCCTCGGCCGTGGCGCTGTCCTCGTTCACCGAGTACGCGACCGCCGTCCCGGCCCGCATCGACATCGTCGACAGCGCCCTCGGCCAGGCCATCCTGCGCCTCCTCGGCGCCGACGAGGCCTCGGAGACCGACCGCAGCAGGGCGCGGTTGCTCATCTACGGCTGGTGGGGTCTGTTCGTGGCCATGCTCACCGAGGAGATCTCCACCGAGGAGGCGGAGACCAACATGCGCCTGGCCGCCCGGCTGCTCCTCACGCCGTAGCCGGCCGTCCGGCGTCCGCGGAGAATGTGAAGCAATTCTTACGTCCCCCCGGTCGCGGGGTCATTTCCCGTATTCCGTAGGTAGCTTGGTTCCCGTCGGCGGCAGCCCGTTCCTCTTGCCGCCGATTCCCAGCGGAATCAAGAACAGGAAGTTCGGCATGCGGAAAATCGGGTTTGTCGGCGTGGCTCTCGTTGCCCTTTCCTTCACGCTCACGGCGTGCGGCGGGTCCGACAACAGCGACTCCACCTCGAAAGCGGCACCCACCATGTCGGCCACGAAGGCGGCTGTGCAGTCGGCGGACAGGACGGGAATGTTCGCGGGCCTCAACGGCAAGAAGGTGACCGGCGCCGCGAAGGTGGGCGGTTCGGGTGTCACGCTCTCCGGCTTCTCCTCCGACGAGGGTCCGGACCTGCACGTCTACCTCACGAACGGCACGGATGAGGCTGCCGTGTCGGCGGGCAAGCAGCTCGGAGCCGTCAAGTTCGATGAGAAGTCCCAGATGTTCGCGCTCAACGGCGTCGACGCGTCCATGTACACCAACGTGGTCATCCACTGCGACAAGGCGAAGGCGGTATTCGGCGCCGCGAAACTGTCATGAAGACGTTCTTTTCGCGCACGACTCTGATCGCGGCGGCTGTCGTCGGCGCGATCAGAGTCGCCCTCGGTGTTCTCTGGCTCCATGAGGGGACGTTGAAATACCGGGCGCATTTCGGTGCGGCGGACATCCTGCTGGTGGCGAACAGCGCGAAGTCGAACAGTCGGGTTCCGGGCTTTTTCAAAAGCTTCGCGGATTTCGCTCTCGCCGGCTGGCCGCATTTCTTCGGCTTCGCGATGCCTCTTCTGGAGACAACGCTGGGCGTCGTCCTCGTGATGGGGGTGTTCTCGCTGCCCGCGGCTCTGATGTCCGCCTTCACACTGCTGACGTACTGGAGCGCGGACCAGCTCATCACCGAGTATCCGGTGATGGCCGCCCTCTCGACGGTGGTCATCGCCTGGCCGCTGCTGGCCTCACGCTTCTCCGTGACGACTCTCGCGGAGAGGGCGGTGGGCCGAAGGCACCCCGACCTGGTGGTGTTCCAGGAGCCGTTCCGTCGCTGGCTCTGAGCGTCAGCCCGTAGCGCTCGCGATGTCGAGCACCGCGAGATACGAGAACGCGACGCTCGAACCGATCGGCGTTCCCGCGCCCGGGTACACGCGTCCCGACATCGCGGCGGCCGTGTTCCCGGACGCGTACAGCCCCTCGATCGGGGTGCCGTCCGGGCGCAGCACGCGCGCGTGCTCGTCGATCCTCAGTCCGCCCTTGGTGCCGATGTCGGAAGGGAGGATGGTCGCCACGTAGTACGGCGGGGTGTCGAGCGGCAGCAGCAGGGGGTTGGGCCAGTCCGGGGTGGGCGGCGCCGGGTAGTTGAGTTCGGGGAGGGCGGGGAAGCCCAGCACGTGGTGGGCGATCCGGTCCCAGGGTGTCTCGCCGCGGTGGAACCTCTCGTCGACCCCGGTGTGCGCGTAGCCGTTGAACTCCTCGACGGTCGCGCGCAGGGCATCGAGCGGTACGTCGATCAGCTTCGCCAACTCCTCAAGAGAATCAGCCCTCTTGAGCGCGCCGGACTCGAACCACTCGGGCCGGACCGGCTGGTCGTACGGGCCGCCGAAGCCGTCCCGGTCCAGCTGCCGCTGGTCGATGATCCAGTGGGCGGGGATGTGCGAGACTCCCGTGGTGGTGTGCAGGCGGACGATCTCGCGGCCCGCCTGGTCGTAGGGGCGGGCCTCGTTGACGAAGCGTTCGCCCGCCGCGTTGACCCAGATGCCGCCCCGGGTGCCCGTGTGGAAGAGCGGGAGGCCGTCCGGCCACACGAGGCCCGGCACGTACCAGGCGGCGTCGAGCAGGTCGGTCGCGGCGCCGACCGCGATCCCGGCCCGGAGCGCGTCGCCCGTGTTCCCCGGCGCGCCGTGCGTCCACTCGCTCGCGCGCTCCGGGACCGGCTGGTACTTCTCGCGCAGCTCCTGATCGCGCTCGAAACCGCCGGCCGCGAGGATCACCCCGCCCGTGGCGCGGAACGTGACCCGCTCGCCGTCGCTCACCGCCTCCACACCGACGACCCTGCCGTCCTCGACGACAAGGCTGTCGAACGCGGTGTCGAGCCGGAGCGAACCGTGGCCCGTCTCCAGGAAGGCCGCGAGCGTCCGGCCGATCAGCGCGCGGCCGCCGCTGAGGACCGGGCCTTCGTCACGTCCCCATCGCTCGGCGGGCAGGCAGGTGCGCACCAGCGGGGCGTGCTCGCCGAGTTCGGCGACGGTGACCTGCGGCGGGAAGATGGTGTGGCCCGCCGAGGAGGCTCCTTCGAGCGCCGGATAGTAGTCCGGCACCGGGCCGTACTCGAACGACCGGAACCACGGGTTCTTCTCCAACTCGTCGATCACCTGCGCGCCGGCCCGCAGATAGGCGTCCTGAAGTGGCTCCCGGGACGCGTCGTCGACGGCGGTGCGCAGATACGTCCTGGCGTCCTCGACGCTCTCGTCCAGACCGGCCCGCCGCAGGGGAGCCGAGCCGGGGTACCACAGACCGGCACCGGAGTAGGCGGTCGTGCCGCCGACCCGGTCGGTCTTCTCGACGACGAGCGTGCGCAGGCCGCGTGACGCCGCGGCGTAGGCACCGACCAGACCCCCGCCCGACCCGACGACGATCACGTCGTAGACGTCCTCGTTGCTGGTCATCCTGACCTCCTCAGGTGTGCTGACGTTTCTCGACGGCCGAGCGCGGCTCAACGCCACAACCTCCAGCAATGTGCCGGCGACGGTATCGAGCCACTTCGACGGCTCTCGCCGGTCATCTCGCTGAGCGAGACCCGTTGTCCACGCCCGGAGCGAGTCCCGGTGAGCGGAACGCGCGGGACCGCGATCGGGCACGGATGCCCAGGCTGGAGACCATCACGAGGTGAGGATGCGAATGACTGACGTCTGGGAACCGAGGGCCGTGGCGGACCGTGAGGCGGCGGTGGCCGAGGCGGTCGTACGACTCGCCCGCGCGGCCCGTGACCGCCAACCCTGCCCGCCCGTAAGGGACTTGCTCGGCGCGAGCGACATCAGCCTCGCCTACGCCGTCCAACAGCGCGTCGTGGCCGACCGGATCGCGGCCGGAGCACGCGTCGTCGGCCGCAAGATCGGGCTGACCTCCGAGGCGGTACAGCGCCAAGTGGGCGTCGACCGGCCCGACTTCGGGGTGCTCCTCGCCGACATGGACGTCAGCGCACTGCCGGCCGTGCCGAGCGAGCGGCTGCTGCAGCCCCGGGTCGAGGCGGAGATCGCCTTCGTCCTCGCCGCCGACCTCGACGACGACGGTCTCGACATCGAGCGGGTCCGCTCCGCCGTCGCGTACGCGGTCGCCGCGTTGGAGATCGTGGACAGCCGGGTCGCCGCATGGGACATCGCGATCACCGACACCGTCGCCGACAACGCGTCCAGCGGCTTGTTCGTACTGGGCGCCGAACAGGTCGAGTTGAAGGCGTTCGAACCCCGGGACGTGACCATGCGGCTGTACGCCGACGGCAAGCTCGCGTCGGCCGGCGACGGCACCGCCTGCCTCGGTGACCCGCTCGCCGCGCTGCTCTGGCTGGCGCGCACCGCCCGGGAGTTCGGCGATCCGCTGCGGGCCGGCCAGGTCGTGCTCTCCGGCGCACTCGGCCCACTCGTCCCCACCCCGCCAGGAACCACCGTACGGGCCGAACTGACGGGCCTCGGAACGGTGTCCGCGACCTTCTCACCCAAGGACCGAGGATGACGAAGACCAAGGTGGCCGTCATCGGCTCCGGCAACATCGGAACCGACCTGATGATCAAGGTGCTACGGCTGTCCGACACCCTGGAGATGGCCGCGATGGTGGGCATCGACCCGGACTCGGACGGCCTCGCCCGCGCCGCGCGCCTGAAGGTGCCCATCACGCACGAGGGCGTGGACGGGCTGATCCGGATGGACGGCTTCGACGACATCGAGATCGTCTTCGACGCGACCTCGGCGAAGGCCCATGTCGAGAACGCCAAACGCCTTGCCCCGTACGGGAAACGGCTCGTCGATCTCACTCCCGCCGCGATCGGCCCGTACGTCGTGCCGCCGGTGAACCTCGACGAGCACCTCGCCAACGATGTCGACAACCTCAACCTGGTCACCTGCGGCGGCCAGGCCACCATCCCGATCGTGCACGCGGTCAGCCGGATCACACCGGTGCCGTATGCCGAGATCGTCGCGTCGATCGCCTCGAAGTCGGCCGGTCCCGGAACCCGGGCCAACATCGACGAGTTCACCGAGACCACGTCCTCCGCGATCGAGAAGGTGGGCGGTGCCCGGCGGGGCAAGGCGATCATCGTGCTCAACCCGGCCGAACCGCCGCTGATCATGCGGGACACCGTGTACTGCCTGATCGGCGACGCGGACCAGGAGCAGGTGCGGGCCTCGGTCGAGGGCATGGTGGACGCCGTCGCCGAGTACGTGCCCGGCTACCGGCTCAAGCAGCAGGTGCAGTTCACCCCGATACCGGCCGGCGATCCGATCCACACGCTCTTCAGCGGCGACGCCTCCGAGGTCACCACCAAGGTGTCCGTCTTCCTCGAAGTCGAGGGCGCCGCCCACTACTTGCCCGCCTACGCCGGCAACCTCGACATCATGACCTCGGCCGCGCTGCGGGTCGCCGAGCGCATCGCCCAGCGCTTCTCCACGGAGGTGACCCGGTGACCCCCAGGCTCTACGTCCAGGACGTCACGCTGCGGGACGGCATGCACGCCATCCGGCACCGGATCACGATCGCGAACGTGGCCGCCATCAGCGCGGCCCTGGACCGGGCGGGCGTGGACGCCATCGAAGTCGCCCACGGCGACGGTCTGTCGGGCGGCAGCCTCAACTACGGCCCCGGCAGCAACACCGACTGGGAGTGGATCGAGGCCGCCGCCGGCGCCATCCACCGGGCGACGCTGACGTCCCTGCTGCTCCCCGGCATCGGCACCATCGCCGAACTCAAGCAGGCGTACTCCCTCGGCGTCCGCTCGGTCCGCGTCGCCACCCACTGCACCGAGGCCGACGTGGCCGCCCAGCACATCGCCACCGCCCGCGAACTCGGCATGGACGTCTCCGGCTTCCTGATGATGGCCCACATGACCGGCCCCGCCGAACTCGCCCGCCAGGCACGGCTGATGGAGTCCTACGGCGCGCACTGCGTGTACGTCACGGACTCCGGCGGCCGGCTGACCATGGACGGCGTGCGCGACCGCGTCCGCGCCTACCGCGACGTGCTCGACCCGGACACCCAGATCGGCATCCACGCGCACGAGAACCTCTCCCTCTCGGTCGCCAACTCGGTGACGGCGGTGGAGGAAGGCGTGACCCGGGTGGACGCGTCCCTGGCTGGACAGGGCGCGGGCGCCGGCAACTGCCCGATCGAACCGTTCGTCGCCGTCGCCAACCTCCTTGGCTGGGAACACGGTTGTGACCTGTTCGCCCTCCAGGACGCCGCCGACGACCTGGTGCGCCCGCTCCAGGACCGCCCGGTGCGCGTCGACCGGGAGACCCTGACCCTCGGCTACGCGGGCGCCTACTCCAGCTTCCTGCGGCACGCCGAGACGGCGGCAGGACAGTACGGCCTCGACGCCCGCACGATCCTTCAGGAGGTGGGCAGGCGGGGGCTGGTCGGCGGGCAGGAGGACATGATCGTGGACATCGCGCTCGACCTGACGCGCGGCTGCTGACCGCACGCCCACGCAGTGCCGCCCCCGGTCCGTGCACCGGGGGCGGCACTTTCGCGCATTGTTTAGACCGGGCGTACCAATAAACTCGTGCACGCCTCTTGGCCGGGCTCCGACGCCGTTGATACGTTGACGCAGGCGCCGAACTAGAATTGATTTCAGTTTGAGCAGAGAGGCATTGACGATGACGTCTGCCCTTCGCCTGGACCCGCGATCAGAGGCCGACCGGCATGCGCTGCCGCCGTCGATGATGGAGCGCGTGACGCTGATCATGGACCTCTTCGAGCGGCCCCAGACACACCTCACCCTCGAAGTGGTGTCCCGCCGGACTCACCTCCCGCGCTCCACGACCCACCGGATACTCGACCAACTGGTGCGCCTGGACTGGCTGCACCACACGGTCGCCGGGTACGCGCTCGGGCCGCGCGCGCTCGGTCTGGGCGGGCGGGAGATCGGGCACAGCACGCTGCGTGCGGCGGCCGCGCCCCAACTCCTCGACCTGGCCGTCCGGACGAAGATGGTCGTCCATCTCGCCGTGCTCGACGGCCCGGAGATCTACTACCTCGACAAGGTGGGCGGCCGGGCCGCGGTCGACATCCCCTCCCGGGTCGGCGGGCGGGCGGTCGCCCACTGCACCGGCCTCGGCAAGGCGATGCTGGCCTGGCTGAGTCCCGAGGAGATCGACGCCCGGTACCAGAAGGCGATGGAATGCCGCACCTCGCACAGCATCGGCCGACTCGACCTCCTGCACCGGGAGTTGGGCACCGTACGCCGTCGCAACGGGCTGGCGATCGACCGGGGCGAGTGCTTCCCCGACCTGGGGTGCGTGGGCCTCGCCCTGCGCGGTCCCGACGGCCCGGTCGGCGCGATCTCGGTCGTCGGGGACGGCCGCGCCCCGCTGGAACTGGTCGCCCCGCTGGTCGTCAACGCCGTACGGGCCGTGTCCGAGGAGCTGTTCGGGGGCGGGGCGGCGTACCGGCGGGAGGAGTTGGAGGCGGTGCCCTCGTAGCCGGGCGGGTGGGTCAGGCCGCCGTGGGGTGCACGGAGAGCAGGTCCGCGAGGTCGACGCGGGTCAGGAACTCGCGGCGGATGCGGTCGGCCACGGCGGAGACCACCTCGGAGCCGTCCTCGGCCGGGTCGATGTGCACCCGGTACGGACGCTGCCCGGAGGGGAGCGCGACGATGCGGGCGATCTCGTCCGAGACCAATGAGGCGTCCGTGCCCTCGGGCTCCAACGCGGCGAGTTTCTCGGCGACTTGGCTCATCAGACCGGTGTACCGCGTCTCGTACTCCGCCTCGACCTTGTCGTCCGCCGGGTGCCCGGAGTGGGCGAAGTGGTTCGTGCCGCTGGTGAACGAACCGGGCACCACGATGGACGTCTCCACACCCCAACGGGCAAGCTCGGCCGCGTAACTGACGGCGAGGGAGTCCATGGCGGCCTTGGCGGCGAAGTACGGCGCGAGATACGGCGGGGTGCCGCCCTTGACGCTCGAACTCGACACCCAGATCACCAGACCCCGGCCGGCCTCGCGCAGATGGGGCAGCGCGGCGCGGTTGACCCGCTGGGTGGAGAGGACGTTGACGTCGTACAGCTCGGCGAGCTGTTCCGGCGTGAAGGCCTCGGCCGGTCCGGTGACCATGTGGCCGGCGTTGTGGATCAGGACGTCGATACGGCCGTGCTCGGAGACGACCTGGTCGATCGCCGCGTCGACGGAGGACTGCGCGTTCACGTCGAGTTCTATGGAGCGCAGGTCGACGCCGTGTTCCTTGGCGTAGGCGGCGGCCGCCTGGACCTGGGGCGCGTTACGAGTCCCGGTCTGGCGCATGCCGGCGTAGACGGTGTCGCCCCGGCGCGCGAGCGTGCGGGCGGTGAGGGCGCCGAAGCCGCTGGAGGCGCCGGTGATCACGACGATGTTGTTCATGGGGTTCACTCCTTGAAGGGGGGTGGCTCAGGCCAGCCCGCCGTTGGCGAACAGCACCTGGCCGTTGATCCAGCGGGCCGGGCCCGCGAGGAAGGCGACCGACTCCGCGATGTCGTCCGGGGCGCCGAGGCGCTCCAGCGGGGCGGCCTTGGCGAGGTTCTGGACCGTCGCCTCGTCCTTGCCGTCGAGGAAGAGGGAGGTCGCGGTGGGGCCGGGGGCGACCGTGTTGACGGTGATGTCCTTGCCGCGCAGTTCGCGGGCCAGGACGAGGGTCATCGCCTCGACCGCGGCCTTGCTCGCCACGTATCCGCCGTACGTCGGGAACTTGGTGCGGGTGACGGTGGTGGAGAAGTTGATGATCGCGCCGCCGCTGCGCACCCGGCGGGCCGCCTGCTGGGAGACGACGAACGTGCCGCGGATGTTGGTGCGGTGCATGCGGTCGAGATCGTCGAGATTCATGGTCGCGATGGGCGAAAGGACCATGATCCCGGCGGTGTTGACGACCACGTCGATGCCGCCGAACTCCGCCTCGACCGCGTCGAAGGCGGCGGCCATCTCCTGCTCGTCGGCCACGTCGCCGCCGACCGGGATCGCCCGGCCGCCGGCCGCGGTGATCGCGGCGACCGTCTCGTCGGCGCGGGACTTGTTGCCCGCGTAGTGCACGCCGACCGCGATGCCGTCCTGGGCGAGGCGCTCGGCGACCGCGCGGCCGATGCCGCCGGAGCCGCCGGTGATCAGGGCGACGCGGGTGGGGGTGTGGGTGTCAGTCATGGTGAGGGTCCTTCCGTGAGGTGGGGTGCTGCGGGGAGACGGGGATCTGCGTGAGCCACTGCCCGAGCAGGGCCGACTCCGCCGGGCTGAACGGTTCGGGGGTGAGGTCGTCGAGGGACGAGAGCAGCGTGGTCGCGGCCGCGGCGCGGGTGTCCGCGGCCGTGGTGTCCGCCGCGGGGTCGAGCAGGATCGCCTGGTGGATCGCGTCGCGGACCAGTCCCGACAGGCCGGAGTCCGGATACAGGGTGGGACGGGTGATCAGCGCCAGGGACACCCCGGTGTTGGCCGACATGACCATGCGTGCCGCGATCTCCGGTGCGACCCGGAGCCGCCCCTGCGCGGCGAGCCGCTCGAGGTCCCCGCGGAGGATGCGCATCGCCTCCTCCGCCGCCGCGGGCACGGAACGGAGCGCCGGGGCGAACATCAGCTTGTAGGCGTTGGGGTGCGCCAGCGCGAACGCGGTGTGGCTGTCCCAGCCGGCCCGGAGATCCCGCAGCGGGTCCTCGGACTTCGTGGCAGCCCGCTTCGTCTCCAGGTACTGGTCCCACACGTGGTCGACCGTCGCCGCCAGCAGCCCGTCCTTGTCGCCGAACAGCCGGTACAGCACGGGCTGTTGGACCCCCGCCGCCTCGCACACCGCACGCGTCGAGACGTCGCCGCTCGGCGACTGGGCGATCAGCTCCGCCGCCGCCTCGATTATCAGCGATCTCGTGTTCATGTAATCGACGATAACAGGGATTCGTATCGCTGACAACAGTCTTCTGTTAGCGGCGAAAACATGCCGACGGGAGCGGGGGAAACAAAGGGGCGCCCCCGCCGCATCGACACGCGATGCGGCGGAGGCGCCCCTGACCGCCGTGCAGGCTCAGGACTGCACGGCGAGCTGGAAGGCCTGCGCGGTGGAGCCGTCGCAGGTCCGCTGGGTGAGCTGGACACTGTTGGTCGCCGCCGCGGCGGCGGTCAGGCACTTGCCGCTGTGCCGGGCGACGAAGTGGTAGCGCCCGCTCGTCTCCTTCACGGGCTGCCACTGCTGGTTCGTGCCGCCGGAGTAGGCCCACAGCTGCAACGGCGCGTTGTCCGCCGTCGAGCGGTCGGTCACGTCGATGACCTGGGCCGGATTGCCCCGCGCGGTGATCTCCATGTACCCGCTGTCGGTCGAGCGGAACTGGTACTGCTGCGCCGCCGTCCCGTTGCAGGCGTACTGCTGGATCGCCGTCCCGTTGGCCGTGGCCGCCGAACGGGCGTCGACGCACGTGCCGTTGCCGCCGTTCTGCACGGAGTACCAGGACGTCTCGGAGATCGGGGTGTCCGTCGGCGGCATCGAAGTGTCGCCCCCGCCCAGCCACTTGAGCCCGTTCAGCAGGAACTGGTTCTGGGTGGCGCTCGCGAACGTCGACGACAGGCGCGTGTTGGTCGTGTAGTTCATCGCGTTGTGGCCGAAGTTCGCGTACAGCATCTTGTACTTCGTGTTGGTCCAGATGATCGGGTAATACCCGCTGTACCAGGACTGGTTGGGATCAGTGCCGACCGGGAAACTGCTCGGGTCGATCGACGCGAGGATCTTGATGTCCGGGTTCTGCCGCAGATCGTTGGACCAGCTGTACCACTCGCTGACCGACGAGGTGAACGTGGCCGGCAGGCCGGCGGTGGGCGGGATCGAATGGTCCTCCACCTTCAGGGTCACCGCCGTCGGACCCCAGGTGTTGGACACGAAGTTCCCCGAGCCGAGGAACGTGTTGTGGTACCAGGACCAGCTCGCCGCGTCCGTCGTGAAGGCGGAGACATGGAAGCCCATGAAGCCGCCGCCACCCCTCATGTACGCCTCGAAACCGGTGCGTTGGGCGGCCGTCTGCGGCAAGTCGTCGAGGAACAGCACGACTTGGTAGGCGTTGACCCCGCCGTTGGCGAGCAGGTCCCAGTTGGTGCTGGACGTGTAGGTGAAGCCGTTCGCCGCGGCCTGCTGCGGGAACCAGACGTTCGCCTCCTTCTCGAAGTCGATGTGCGCCGCGTCGTACGTACCGCTGTACAGGCCGAGAACCTTGAACGGCGTGGCCGCGGTGCTCGCGTGGGCGGCGGGCGGTGCCACCGCGAAGCCCAGCACCGTCGCCAGGAGGAGCAGCACCCGCAGGGCCGCGCGGGTGGAACCGGATCTGATGGTGTTCATCTGGTGATCGATCCTTTCCCTGCGGTCTACGGGTAGTTGGTCAAGTACGCGACGTTGGTACTGGAGTTGGACGGTCCGCCGGTGCTGTTGATGATGTGGCTGATCGTGCCGACCCCGCCCAGCGAGACGGTCACCATGTCGTGGAACTTGACCCCGGACACGCTCGGCACCTCGAAGGAGTGGTCGGCGACCACGCTCGAATTGCTGCTGAAGTAGCAGTAGCTGCCAAGTCCCCACGCCTCATGGCTGGTTACGTTGGCGGCGACCTTGTAGGCCGGATAGCCCTTCCCGCTGCCGTTCATCCACGAGGCCTGGTTCGGCGGGTCGTAGGGCATCTCGTTCTGGAAGAAGTACGTTCTGCCGCCGTTGCCGTTCCAGACGACCTGGGTCTTCTGGAAGTGCTCGACAAACAGGCCGTACGCCGTGACGTTGGCGCCGTTGACGATCAGTCCGGTGTCGGCGGTGTTGGTGGTCCAGCCGACCGTGCCGCTGTTGCCGTGGTCGGCCCGCCAGATCCAGGTGTGGTCGATGATCGTGTTGGCGCTGTTGATGACAAGGGAGTTGGTGGCCTTGCCGACGGTCGCGCCGCCGATGCGGACGAAGACATCGGACAACTGCGTCGGGTCGGACGCGTGGGTGGCGGTCGAGCCGGACGGGCCGATCTGCACCAGGGTGGCGGAGTTGGTGGTGCCCGCGTCGATCAGCAGGCCCGCCAGCTCGATGCCGTCCACGTCGGCCGTGGAGATCGCGGTGATCCCGCCGTCCGGCACGAAGGTGGCCAGACCCATGCCCAGCACGACGGTGTCGGGGCGCGTGATGTTGAGCGTCTGGTTGAGGTGGTAGACGCCGGGGGTGACCAGCAGGTTCTTGCCGGCCGCGAGGGCGGTGTTCATGTCGGCCGCGGTCGCGCCGGGCTTGACGATGTAGAACTGGTCGATCGGCAGGGACTTGCCCGCCGGGGTCTTCCCGCTCCACGTCGTGCCGACGGCGTTGGACTGCAACCCCGGTACGAACACCTGGTAGTTGCCCGCGCTGTCGACGTACAGGAAGGGCTTCTCGCGGATCGTCGGCGAGCTGGCGACGTTGGTGTACGTCGGGAAGGACTGGGCGGGTGCGCCCTGGTCGCCGACGAAGACCATGTTCCAGTTCGAGCCGGACCAACTGCCCATCGTGGAGTTCCGGGTGAGGAACTGCTGCTGCGAGCCGGACTGGATCTGGCCGTCGACCTTGGTGTCGGAGATGAAGCCGCCGCTGGACCAACCGCCGTCGTCCAGAGCCAGGTTGCCGCGCACGTGCATGCGCCGGTAGGGCGCGGCCTGTGAGACGGCCCAACGGTCGGTCCCACCAGTGGGGTTGACCGACAGGTTCTCGGCGTCGCGCCAGAAGTTCTGCGTCGCGTTGCCCTGGAACCAGTCCGCCTCCGCGTGCACCGCGCCGTTGATCGTCACGTCGTCCGGCGAGAAGCCGAGCCCGGCGACCTGCGTGTAGAAGCCGACGTTGGCGTTCGCGCTGTACGTGCCCGGCTTGAACAGCAGGGCCTGGCGGGCCGAGCCGAACTGGTTGGTCTCCTGCTGGGAGAAGACCGAGTCCAGCTTGGACTGGATGCTGGACGACGACATCGACGGGTCGAACACCGTCACGTTGGGGCCGAAGTCCGGGGTGCCGGGCGGGTTGGTCGAGACCGTGCCGAGGGTGAAGGACTGCGCGGCGGTGCCGTTGCAGGTGTACTGCGCCAACTGCACGCTGTCCGCGGTGGACGCGCTCGGGACGTCGAGGCACTTGCCGCTGTTGCGGTTGACGAAGTGGTAGGCGCCGTCGGACTCGGCGACGGGCAGCCACTGCTGGTTGGCTCCGCCGGAGTACGTCCACAGCTGGATGGGCGCCGAGTCGGCGGTCGAGACGTTGGTGACGTCCCAGGCCTCGGCGGCGTTCAGGTTGCTGTTCACGCGGTAGTAGCCGCTGTCGGTGGCGGTCAACTGCCAGTTCTGCGCGGTGCTTCCGTTGCACGTGTACTGCTGGACGGCGGTGCCGTCGGCGCTCGCGGCCGAACGGGCGTCTACGCACTTGCCGCTGCCCTTGTTGACCACGGTGGTGTAGCCGGTCGGGATCGCCGCGGCCGCCGAGTTCGCCGCGCTCGCCGAGCCCTGGGTGGCGAACTCGATCCCGGTCACGGTGGTCGCCACGAGCGCGACCGCCGTGAGCGCTCTCGGTATGGGGTGGCGGCCGGTCAGTCTTTTCCGTCTGAGCACGGATTCTCCTGTGGTGATGGGGGGTTGGGGAGAAGAGGTCGGAGGGGGGCGGCGGTCAGCCGGTGTACTGGGCGAAGATGCTGGTGAACTGCCAGTTGCTCTGGCTCACGCCCGAGCAGGTGTCGTCGTTCGGGTAGGCGCCGGGGCAGGGACGGTCACGGTTGGCCGACCAGAACGTCAGCCGCGCGAGGTGGTGCGTCTGCGCGTAGCCGAGGATCGTCTGGAAGTCGGCGGTGGTGACGGTCTCGTTGTTGTCGGTGATGCCGTTCATGGACGAGATGCCCATGTCCCGGTAGGCCGCGTCGTCGCTGTAGCCGTAGGCGTTCTTCAGCGCGGTCTTGAGGCCTTCCGCCGCCCGCTGGGTGAGCGTGCCCATGTTCTGGCCGGCGCCGCCGAAGTCGAACGGCATGATCGTCCAGGCGTCCACGGTCAGCCCGGAGGACGCGGCCCGGTTGATGAGGCTCGTGTCGGGACCGCTCTGCCCGGTGCCGATGGTGACGTACACCTTGATGCCCGGGTTGTTGGCCTTGACGGTCTTCAGCGCGTCCACGGTCCGCTGCTGCACGGTCCCGTTGCTGTACGCGTCTGCCTCGATGTCGATGTCGATGGCCTTGAGCGAGTAGGCGCTGATGACCTTCTGGTAGGCCGCCGCCAGTTCACTCGCGCTGGAGCAGGAGCTCTCCAGCTTGTTGCCGCTGTAGCCGCCGAAGGACGGGACGACGTCACCGCCGTTGGCCCGCACGGTGTTGATGGTCGACTGGTCGACCCCGCCGGTCAGCGCGCGGCCGCCGTCCCACTGCGGGTTGCAGTAGCCGTTGCTCAGGACGAACGCCAGCGTGAACCACTTCACGCCGGTCGCGTTCATGACAGTCGTAGGGCTGGGCGGGTTTCCCCAGCCGTTGTACAGGTACGGGGCCACGGCCATCGGGGCGGTCGTGGGCGGGGTCGTGCCGCCGGCGGCGGGCGCGGTCCACTTCTGGTTGGCGCCGCCGGAGCAGGTCCAGATCTGGGTGCGGGTGCCGTTGGCCGTGGAACTGCCGGTGACGTCGAGGCACTTGTTGGCGGCCGGGTTCACGATGTCGCGCGCGGCGGAGACCGTCCACTGCTGGTTGGCGCTGCCGCCGCACGTCCACAGCTGGAGCTGGGCGCCGTTGGCCGTCGAATTGCCGGTGACGTCAAGGCACTTGCCGAGGGCTCTGATGGTTCCGTCGGAGCCGACCGTCCACTGCTGGGCGGCCGTTCCGTTGCAGTCGTAGATCTGTACGGCCGTGCCGTCGGCGGAACTCGCGCCGGCGACGTCGAGACACTTGCCGCCGAGGCCGGTGATGGTGCCGGTGGCGGCCGAGGCGGAGGGAGCTGCGAGGGTGCCGACGGCGGTGAGGCCGAGGGAGAGGGCGAGGGCGCAGCGCAGGGCGAGGCGTTGCATGACGAGGGGGCCTTTCGTCCTGGGTGGGGGGTGGACGCCGCCGGCTTGAGGGCGGTGAGAGGTGAACACGGGTGTTCACATATGTGAGCGCGGAATGCATTCATGGGAGGTCTGTTGGCTGGTGAACCTAAAGGTCTGCACCAAAGCCGTCAAGAGGTGCGACCGGAGAAGTCCCGCACGTCATGGCTGAGTTGAGAAGTTGTAGGCGAAGGAAAAGAAATCACCAGGACCATTGAGCGGCCGGTTCTCACAGGTCACACTGTGCGGGATTCGTGATGATCGTCGGGGCGGCGTGACGGAGGAACCATGAGCACAGCGGGGACCGCGGAGGTCGCGGTGCGGCACATACTCGGCGACAAGGTCACGGGCGGATTCCTCCAGCCGAGGACGCGCACGATCACCTGGACCGACGCACACTACGTGGTCAAGCGGCCCCCTTCGGGCAAGCACACGGTGGAGCTGACCTGCACCGAGTGCTCGGCGTCCCTGCTGGCCGAGGTCCGCGACCGGGCCACCACCCGCACGCTCGCGGCCGTCCTGCGTGTCGTCGGGATCGTGTGCGCGGTCGTCTTCTTCGCCGCCCTCGCCTACGCGATCCACGAGGGCGGCAAGACCCTCCCCGAGGGTCAGTCGCTCCCGGCCCTCTTCCCGATCAGCGTCGTCGCCGTCGTCGTCACCTTCGTCGCCGGGCCCGTGTTCTACCTGCACGGCCGGAACTACAACGGCGTCAGCATGCTCGACGCCCCCAAGCCGCGCCGCAGGCACCGGATCATGCCCGTGAAGGCGGCGCGGTCGCGCGTACGAACTCGCCGATGAGCCGGGCGAGTTCGGCAGGCCGGTCCAGCGGGAGCAGCGTGTAGCCGTCGGCCACCTCCACCAGCCGTCCCCGCGGCAGGAGTTCGGCCAGCCGCCGCCCGTGCCCGGGTGGCATCACCCGGTCCTCACTCGCCCACACCACGAGTGCGGGACGGTCGAACTCGCTGAGCCGCAGGGCGGTTTGTTCGAGCAGCCGACGCCCGTCCGCCGACGCCGCGCGCAGCACGCGTACGGCGTCACGGCGGATCCCCGGCTGCCGCCGCACCGGCTCCGTCCACCGCGCGGTGACCGCGTCCCCGCGCTTCGTCAGCCACCCGAAGGCGAACGGGAGACGGCGCAGCGCGCGCACCCGCATCTGCCGCATGAACTGCCCGAACAACCACGGCGAAAGACGTCCCGCGAGTACGAGGGTCCGACCCGTCAGACCCGGCGGGAAGTTGTCGAACGCCTCGCAGGAGACGAGCACCGCCCGCCCCACGCGCGCGGACCCCTCGGCCAGCAGCAGCTGCACCAGCGCCTCGCCCGTGTCGTTCCCGACGAGCGTGACGTCCCGCAGCTCCAGCCGGTCGAGGAGTTCGGCGACGAGCCGGGCCACCCCGGGCAGCGACAGATCGGCGTCCGCGCGCATCGGGTGGCGGTGGGCGCCGAGGGGGAGAGTCGGGGCCACGCACCGGTGGGTGGCGGACAGTTCGGCGATGGGACCGGTCCACAACGACGCGTCCATCAACAGCCCGTGCAGCAGCACCAGGACGGGACCGTCGCCGGCGGTGTCCTCGTACGCGACGGTTCCGGCCGACAGTTCGATCAGATGCCGCGTGGTCGTCCCGGCCGGTTCGGTCCTGGTCATGAGCGCCTCCCGTGAGTGTCCGCACTCAAGAGGGCGCCGGAGGCCCGAAGTGTGACACCCGTACGGGAGTTGGCGCCGAGTGGCACAATCAGCGGCGTGGACCGGGGGATCCTCGAGCGCGAGCCCGAGCTGGCGCGACTGGCCTCGGCCGCACGTGAGGCGGCGGACGGGGCCGGGTCCGTTGCGCTCGTCTTCGGCGAGGCCGGCATCGGCAAGTCGAGCCTGGTGAGGGCCATGCCGGACCGGCTGCCGCACCGCACCCGCATCCTCCTGGGCCAGTGCGACGACCTCGCCACGCGGCGCCCACTCGGCCCGTTCCGCGACCTCGTCGGCAGCGTCGGCGCCGACCTCGCCCGGGCCGTCATGGAGGGCGGCGACCGCCACCGCGTATGCGAGGCCCTGCAGGAGGAGTTGGCGGGGATACCGCATCCGGCGGTGCTCGTCGTGGAGGACGTCCACTGGGCCGACGAGGCCTCGCTGGACGCGCTGCGCTTCCTGGTACGGCGGATGGCGCGGCTGCCCGCCGTACTCGTCCTCACCTACCGCGACGACGAGTTGAGCCGCGAGCACCCGCTGCGCCACCTCCTCGGGCAGGTCTCCCGCGCGGACCGCGTCCACCGGCTCCCGCTGGCCCGCCTCTCCAAGTCCGCCGTCCGCACGCTCGGTTCGGCCAGCCCACTCGACCCGGCCGAGGTCTACGAGGTGACCTCGGGCAACCCCTTCTTCGTCACCGAGGTCCTCGCGGCCGGCGGTACCGGGGGAGTGCCCCCGACGGTCGTCGACGCCGTGCTCGCCCGGCTGCGCGGACTCGACGGCCGGAGCGTCGACGCGCTGGAGCAACTCGCCGTCGTGCCCTCCGCCGTCGAACGGCCCCTCGTCGACACCCTGTTGACGGGCGGGGTCGCCGGGCTGGTCACGGCCGAACAGCGCGGGCTGCTCGCGGTGACCCCCGAACGGGTCACGTTCCGCCACGAGTTGATCCGCCGCGCGGTCGTCGACTCCCTGCCCGCGGCCCGGCGCATCGACCTCAACCGCAACGTGCTCACCGCCCTCATGCTCCGGCCGGGCTCCGACCCGGCCCGTGTCGTCCACCACGCGGCGCAGGTCGGCGACCAGGACGCCATCGCCCGCTACGGCCCCCGCGCCGCCCGGGACGCCACCGAGGCGGGCGCCCACCGCGAGGCCGCCGCCCATCTCCGGCTCGTGCTGCGGCAACGGCAGCGCTACACCCCCGCCGAACTCGCCTCCCTGCTCGAACGCTACGCGGTGGAGTGCTACACCATCGCCGACTCCGTCGAGGCCGTCGCCGCCCAGCGCGAGGCCGTGGCCCTGCGCCGCTCCCTCGGCGACACCCTCACCCTCGGCGCGGATCTGCGCTGGCTGTCCCGCATCCACTGGTGGGCGGGCCACGCGACGGAGGCCCAGGACGCGGCGAAGGAAGCCATCGCCGTGCTCGAACACGCCGGTGACGACCGGCTGTTGGCCCTCGCGCTCAGCAACACCGCCCAGCTGCGGATGCTCTCCGACCGGTACGCCGAGGCCATCGCGCACGGTGAGCGCGCCATCGCCCTGGCCCGTCGCGCGGGCGACGCGGCGATCCTGGCCCACGCCCTCAACAACGTGGGCACCGCCCGCTGGCGCAGCGGGGACCCGGACGGGCGACGGCAGGTGGAGGAGAGCCTCGCGGTGGCGCTCGCGGCGGGCGAGGTCGAACACGCCTGCCGGTCCTACGCCAACATCATCTGGTCCCTCCTCGACGACCTCCGCTACGCCGAGGCCGACCGCTTCCTGCCCCCGGCCCTGGAACTCGCCGACCGCGCCGAGCACTTGGGGTTCTTCAACTATCTGCACGTCGAGAAGGCGATGCGACGGCTCGCGGCGGCGGACTGGGACGACGCCGAGCGGCACGCCGAGTACGGGATGCACGAGTTCGTGCCCGCCCGTTGTCCCGCGCTGACCGTGCTGGCCCGCGTGCGCGTCCGGTGCGGCAGGCCGGGCGCCGACGAACTCCTCGACCAGGCCCGGGAGATCGCCGTACGGGCCGGGGAGCTGCAGCGCACCGGCCCGGTGGCGGCCGTACGGGCGGAGGCGGCCTGGCTGCGCGGCGACCGCGCGGCGGCGGCCGAGGCGGTGCGGCCGGTCTACGAGCAGGCCTGCCGGCTGGGCCACGGGCCGTACCGGGCCGAACTCGGCTACTGGCTGGGCAAAGTCGGGCACCCGGTGGCCGTCGACGAGAGCGACCACCCGTACGCGTTGCAGGCGTCCGGGGAGTGGAAACGCGCCGCTGATCTGTGGCAGCAAGCGGGCTGCCCCTACGAACACGCCGCCGCGCTCGCGGAGAGCCCCGACCCGGCCGACAGACTCACCGCCCTCGCCGAACTCGACGCGCTCGGCGCCGAACCCCTCGCCCGCCTCGTCCGCGCCGAGCTGCGCGAGCTCGGCGTGCGCCACATCCCGCGCGGCCCGCACGCGGCGACCCGGGGCAACCCGGGCGGACTCACCGGGCGCCAACTCCAGGTCGTACGGCTGCTGGTGGACGGTCTGACCAACCCGGAGATCGCCGACCGGCTCGTGGTGTCCGTCCGTACCGTCGACAACCACGTGCGGGCCGTACTGGAGAAGCTGGACGCCCCCACCAGACGGCAGGCCGCGGCCCGCGCCACGGAGCTGGGGCTGCTGCCGGACGCCGAAACGTAGGTACCCGCAGGCGCCGAGCTGGGTGACGCGCACGGATGACCGCGCGGTTCCGGGCGAAATAGAACAAGCAGGTCATGCAGAGCATCACGAAACGGGGACCCGCATGTCCAGCACACCCGCACAGACCGCTCGACGTGAACTGACCGATTTCACCGGGGAGTTGATCGGCCCGGACGACGCCGCCTACCCGGAGGCCCGCGCCGTCTACAACGCGATGATCGACAAACGGCCCGCCCTCATCGCCCGTTGCGCCGACGCGGACGCCGTGGCCCGCGTGATCGGCTTCGCCCGCGCCCACCAACTGCCCCTCGCGGTACGGGGAGGCGGGCACCACGGGGCCGGACTCGGCACCGTCGACGGGGGAGTGGTCGCCGACCTCTCCCCGCTGAAGAGCATCCAGGTTGACCCCGAGGCGCGCACGGTCCGGGTCGGCGGCGGCTGCGTGTGGGGCGAGGTGGACCGGGCCACCAACGCGCACGGACTCGCCACGCCCAGCGGCATCATCTCCACCACCGGCGTCGGCGGTCTCGCCACCGGCGGCGGGCTCGGCCACCTCACCCGCAAGTGTGGGCTGACCATCGACAACCTGCTGGAGGCCGACCTCGTCCTCGCCGACGGCAGCCGGGTGCGGGCCAGTTCGGACGAGAACACCGACCTGTTCTGGGCGGTCCGCGGCGGTGGCGGCAACTTCGGGGTCGTCACCTCGTTCCTGTTCCGGCTGCACGAGGTGAGCACGGTCGTCGCCGGACCCACCTTCTGGCCGGTCGAGATCAGCGCCGAAGTCCTCGCCGCCTACCGGGACTTCCTGCCGAACGCGCCCCGCGAGCTGAACGCCTTCTTCCTGCACGGCAGCGTCCCGCCCGCCCCGCCGTTCCCCGAGGAGATCCAGCTGCGCAAGACGGCCGGCGTCGTGTGGTGCTACACCGGCGGCGACACCGAGGCCGCCGCACGCGAGATGGCCCCGCTGCTCGACGCACTGCCCGCTCCGCTGCTACATGCGGCTGGACCGATGCAACACCCGGACATGCAGGGCATGTTCGACGGGCTCTACCCGCCCGGCGACCAGTGGTACTGGCGCGCCGACTTCGTCAACGACATCCCCGACGAGGCCGTGGAGCTGCATGCCAAGTTCGGCGCGGAGGTCCCGACCCCGCAGTCGACGATGCACCTCTACCCGATCGACGGCGCGGCCCACGACGTCGGCAACGACGAGACCCCGTGGGCGTACCGCGACGCGCGCTGGGCGTCCGTCTTCGCCGGAGTCGACCGGGACCCCGCCAACGCGGGCCTCATCAAACAGTGGGCCGTCGACTACCAGGAGGCCCTGCACCCGTACTCCGCGGGCGGCGCCTACGTGAACATGATGATGGATGAGGGACAGGAACGTGTCCGGGCCAGCTACCGCGGCAACTACGAGCGCCTGGCCCGCATCAAGGCCGACCGTGACCCGGACAACGTCTTCCGTCTGAACCAGAACATCCACCCGGCCCCGAAACCGCGCTACGAGACCCGCCCGTAACACCGATTCCGAGGCCGGGCCGGCATCACGCGTTCGGGTCGAACGAGATGCCGGACGGCTTCGCGATGGACAGGGCGTAGTTGAAGTCGCTGTCCCTGATCTTCAGGGTGGCCGAGCCGAAGTCGGCGGCCAGGAGCTTGTCCTTCAGGCCCGCCGGGTAGCCGTTCCAGCCCACCAGGCGCGGGTAGAACCAGTTGCCGGTGGCGTTCTCCGCAGGCTCGTCGTTCGTGTTGGCGAAGCGGAAGTCGTGCGAGCCGATGCCGTCCTTGTGGTAGACGATCTTGGGGTGTGTGCCGTCGAAGCGCACCCCCGAGGCCGCCGACACCTGGTACGCGGAGTGCTGCGACACCGACACGTACTGCACCGTGTTGTCCTTGATCCACACCACGACGTGCTCCCAGTCGTGGGTGTGCCCGATCGCCGCCGGACCGAGCGTGACCTGGTCCTTCTCGAAGTAACTGGCGTACATCACCGCGCACCAGTCGTTGTTGCACTTCTCGCGGGAGTACGTGTTGGAGTTGTTCAGCTGGGCGAGGTCGTGGCAGTGCCCGTTGACGTCGCCGCCGAGCTTCAGCCCGGGGTTGATGGTGCCGTCCGTGCCGATGGCGGCCGTGGCGTAGCAGCCGTCGCCGTCGTAGTCGTAGGCCGGGGAGAAGGTCTGCTCCAGGCCGTCCGCGTTCTGCGGGAGCGCCGTCAGTACGGAGGCCTGGGCGGCCGTCGCCTGACCGACCACGAGGGCCAGCGCACCGAGGACGGTGACGACGGCGGAGCGGCGAAGACGTCGGCTCCGGGGCTTCGCCGCTCTCGCGGAGTTGTCGGTGGGGGGTGTCAGTTCGGGCACGCCGACTCCAGTTCTGGGCTGTGGGGGCGCTACTGGATGCGCCAGGTCCAGACCTTCGCAGTCAGGTGTGTGCACGTCAACACCCTTGCGATGTACGGGTCTTGGCCCACCGCTGAATTTTCCCGCGCCGCGTACAGCGCCCCCACAGGCGGCTCTCAGTCGCGCCCGGCGTCACCCGTCCGAACGGTCGGGAAGGTCCGGAAGGTCGTCCAGGAAGTCCGCGGAGGGGACGTAGAAAAGGCTTCCGGTGACGGCCGTCGAGAAGTCCAGGATGCGGTCGTGGGACGCGGAGTCGGTGCCCAGGAACATGTTGCGCAGCATCTGCTCGGTGACCGAGGGCGTGCGCGCGTACCCGATGAAGTAGGTGCCGAACTCGCCCTGGCCCGCGCTGCCGAACGGCATGTTGTCGCGCAGGATCTTCCGCTCGGTGCCGTCCGGGCCGGTGATGACGTTCAGCGCGATGTGCGAGTCGGCCGGCTTGACGTCGTCGTCCATCTCCATGTTGGTCAACTTGCTGCGCCCGATGGCCCGTTCCTGCTGCTCCACCGGCAGCGCGTTCCAGGCCGCCATGTCGTGGACGTACTTCTGCACGATCACATAGCTGCCGCCCGCGAACTCCGGGTCCTCGCCGCCGATCACCACCGCCTCGCGGGCCGCCCGCCCGACCGGGTTCTCGGTGCCGTCGACGAAGCCCAGCAGATCGCGCACGTCGAAGTACTGGAACCCGGACACCTCGTCGGCCACGGCGACCGCGCCACCCAGCCGCCCCATGATCTCGGTCGCCAACTCGAAGCACAGGTCGGCCCGTACGGCCTTGATGTGGAACAGCAGGTCGCCGGGGGTGGAGACGGCGGTGTGCCGTTCGCCGACGAGTTCGCGGAACGGATGCAGCTCGGCGGGGCGCGGCCCGTCGAACAGCCGGTCCCACACCTCCGAGCCGATACCGGTCACACAGCTGAGCCGCCCGTCCGGCGCGCGGAACCCGATGGACCGGATCAACCCGCCGAGATCTTCGAGGAGTTGGCGTGTCGTCTCCTCGCCACCCGGCTCCACGGTGACGACGAGGAAGGTCGCGCTGGGGGTCAGGCTCTCCAGCACCGCCTGCGTGGTCGGGACGTTCCCCTCGCCGCCGACGGTGCCGTCCATGCCCTCGACCGAGCCGTCAACTGTCATGTACTCCACGCCTCCGCTGTGTCCTGGGAGGTGCCGGCCGGCACCTTGAGCGTCAGCCGAGTTTCCCAGTCCGCGCGTCCTGCCACAGATCCACCCCGCCGTCGACGGCGTACGAGTCGATCTCGGCCAGCTCCTCGGCGCTGAAGTCGAGGTTGTCCAACGCGGCCACGTTCTGTTCGAGCTGCTCCGTGCGGGACGCGCCGATGACCAGCGAGGTGACCCGCTCGTCGCGCAGCGCCCAGGCGAGCGCCATCTGCGCCAGGGTCTGCCCGCGCCGCCCCGCGATGTCGTTGAGCGCGCGCAGCCGGCGCACCATGTCCTCGGTCAGCCAGCCCGCGTCGAACGACGTGCCCTGCGCGGCCCGCGACCCCTCCGGGATCCCGTCCAGGTACCGCCCGGTCAGCAGCCCCTGCGACAGCGCCGTGAAACCGATGACCCCGAAGCCCTCGTCCTGCGCGGCATCCAGGAGTCCGTCGTTCTCTATCCACCGGTTGAGCATGTTGTACGACGGCTGGTGGATGAGGAGCGGTGTGCCCAGCTCGCGGAGGATCGCGGCGGCCTCACGGGAGCGCTCGGCGTCGTAGGAGGAGATGCCGACGTAGAGGGCCTTGCCCTGGCGGACGGCGGTGTCCAGCGCACCCATGGTCTCTTCGAGCGGGGTGCCGGCGTCGAGGCGATGGGAGTAGAAGATGTCCACGTAGTCGAGGCCCGTGCGCTTCAGCGACTGGTCGAGGGAGGCCAGGACGTACTTGCGGGAGCCGCCGCCCTGGCCGTACGGACCGGGCCACATGTCCCAGCCGGCCTTCGTGGAGACGACCAGCTCGTCCCGGTACGGCGCGAGGTCCTGCTTCAGCAGGCGGCCGAAGTTGGCCTCGGCGGCGCCGTAGGGCGGGCCGTAGTTGTTCGCCAGGTCGTGGTGGGTGATGCCGAGGTCGAAGGCGCGCAGCGCGATCTCCCGCTGCGTCTCGAACGGGCGGTCGTCACCGAAGTTGTGCCAGTAGCCCAGCGACAGCAGGGGCAGGTCGAGCCCCGAGCGGCCGGTGCGGCGGTAGCGCATGGTGCCGTTGTAACGCTCAGGATCTGCGACGTGGGTCATCGGGGGGTCTCCGCGAGGTGCATGAGGGGGTGGTGGTGTCGGGGTGATCGACACGTCCACTGTGCCCCCGCGCGATTCCCGCGTCCAACCGTTCCTCGCCATGGGATTAAGCGATGCCGTCGTTGAATCCGGAGCACGGGACCAAGGGCGTGCGGCGCGGGTGAGGAACTTCGGAGTGTGACGGAGGGATCACTTCCGGATTGCATTCCGGAAGGTGATCTTGGGCAGTGATACGGGCGTTTGTGGTTGCCTGCCCATGAGGAGATCAGTTGAGCGCCCCCGCCGCCTCATCCGCCGACGCCCCCGCTCCCGTGCCCGCCCCGACCGCCCCCGGCGGCCTGCCGCTGATCGGACACGGCCACCGGCTGGCCCGTGACCCGCTGCCGTTCATCACCTCGCTGCGTGAGCACGGCGGTGTCGTCCGCATACGCATCGGACCCACCCCCGCCTACGTGGTCACCGACCCCGCCCTGACCCGGCGGGTCCTGGTGACCGACGCCGCGGACTTCACCAAGGGCGGGAAGATCATCGACGCGCTGCGGGTCTTCTTCGGCGACGGGCTGGCCACCGTCGCCGACGGGGACACGCATCTGCGCAACCGGCGGCTGATGCAGCCGATGTTCAACAAGGCCCACATCGCCGAACGCGGCGACGCCATGATCGACCGGGTAGGGGCGCTCGTCGCCGCCTGGCCCGCGGGGCAGCCCCGCGATGTGTACGCGGACATGAACGCCATCACCCTGGCCGCGTTCCTGGTGGCCCTCTTCGGCACCGATTTGCCGGGGCAACTGGCGGGGGAGTTCACCGCCCTCATGCCGGCCATCATGGAAGGAACGATTCGGCAGACCATCCTCCCGGCCTGGGTGACCCGCCTGCCACTGCCCATGAACCGCGCCCACGCCGAACGGGTCGCCCGGCTGCGCGCGCTGATCGACCAGGCCATCGACCACCACGGCACCGGTGACACCGAGTCCGCCCAGGCGACGGGCTGCCCGCACGCGGGCGCCCCGTCCGGCCTCTTCGCCACCCTGCTCGCGGCGGAGGACTCGCTGGGCCGACAGCAGCTCCAGGACGAGGCCATCACCTTGCTGACCGGAGCGATCGAGACCACCGGCACCACGCTGGCCTGGACGCTCTACGAGATCACCCGGAGCCCCGGCATCGAGCGACGGCTCCGCGAGGAACTGGAGTCGGTGTGCGGCGACCGGCCCCTGCGCCCCGAGGACCTCGACCAACTCCCTTACTCCCGCCGGGTGTTGCAGGAGGCCATCCGGAAATACGGGCCGGCCTGGATGGTAACCAGAACCGCCGCCCGTGACGTCGACCTCGGCGGCCACCGCATCCCCGGGGGCGCCGACGTGATCTGGAGCCCCTATCTGCACCAGCACGACCCGGACCACTTCCCCGACCCCGACACCTTCGACCCGGACCGCTGGACACCCGAGCGCGCCCCGGCCACGCGCGGCTCCTTCCTCGCCTTCGGCGACGGCCGCCGCAAGTGCATCGGCGAGAACTTCGCCTGGGCCGAACTCCAGATCATCCTCGCGACCGTCCTGCGGACCTGGCCCCGCCTCGAACTCACCTCACGCCCGCCCCGCGCCCAGGCCGTCGTCACCGTCAAGCCCGACACGATGACCATGGCGTTCCTACGGCCGGCCGGCCCGGCGTAGTCACGCCCGGGACCGGAGTGCCCGCGACCCTCCCGGGCGCGGGCACCCATATCGGCCTCCGGCCGTACCGCGCGGGCGGCTCGCTCAGCGGACCGCTGACGTTTGGCGGCCCCTCACCCGTCCTTAGGGTCGTCGCCATGAGCGTTCATCACGACAGCGACACGGACACGGACGAGGGCCCGCTGCGGATCGGCGTGCGCGTCCCGCCCTGCGACCGGGCGGACCGGGTGGCCCGGTCCGTACGACGGGCCGAGGAGCTCGGCTTCGACCAAGTGTGGTTCCCCGACTCGCAGTTGCTGTGGCGGGATGTGTTCACCACGCTCACCGCGGCCGCCTTCGCCACCGAGCACATCGGCCTCGGCACCGCCGTCACCAACCTCGCCACCCGGCACCCGTCCGTCGTCGCGTCGGCCGCGCGCAGCGTCGCCGAACTCGCGCCGGGCAGGTTCACCCTCGGCCTCGGCGTGGGCAACAGCTCCGTCGCGCCCATCGGCCTGCGGCAGACCGGCTCGGCCCAACTGCGCGAAGGGCTCGGCATGTTGAGGGCCCTGCTGGACGGGCGCGAGTGGGACTTCGAGGGCAAGGTCCGCTCCCGGCTGCGCGACCCCCAGCCGACCGTGCCGCTGCACCTGGCGGCGAGCGGGCCGCGCAACCTGCGCCTCGCCGGGGAGATCGCCGACGGCGTCATCCTGCTCAGCGGTGTCTCCCCGCGCACCCTGGCCGCCGCCACCGCCCGGGTCCGGGAAGGCGCGGAATCGGCGGGCCGGAACGCCGACATGCTCCCGGTGACCGTGTCCGCGTTCTGCGCGGTGACCGACGACATCGAGACCGAGGCCCGCCGGATCAAACCGATCTGCGCCTCGATCGCCCAGAACGGCGGCGCGTCCTTCCTCGCCCTCGCCGGCATCGACGTCGACGTCGACGTCCCGGAGACGGTGGAGGGCGTCTACCCGGACCTCGTGCACGCCGAGGACTGGGACGCGGCCGTCGGCATCTGCTCGGCCTGGATCAGCGACGAGGCGGCCGTCCGCTTCGCCGAGGAGTTCTGCCTGATCGGCACGGCCGCACAGATCACCCAACGCCTGCGCACCCTCCGCGAGTTGGGGGTGACTGACGTCTTCCTCCAGCACGTCGGTTCCTACGACCTGCCGACCGACCTGATCGAGAGCGTCGGTGCCTCGGTCCTGCCGGCCCTCCGCCGGGGATGAGACCGTCAGCGGGTTCCCGCCGCCGGCAGCAGATCCTTGCGTACGACGCCGTCCTGGACGACACACACGATGTTGCCGGGATCGCCGAGCACGCCGATGTCCGCGAGCGGGTCGCCGTCGCACAGGATCAGGTCGGCGGTCCTGCCCGCGGTCAGCGTGCCCAACCGGTCGGACAGGCCCAGGAGTTCGGCGGAGACCCGGGTGCCGGCGACGATCGCGGTCATCGGGTCCATGCCCAGGTCCACGAGGAAGCGCAGCTCCAGCAGGTTCTGGCCGTGCGGGCAGACCGCCGCGTCGGTGCCGAGCGCGATACGGGCGCCCTGGTCGATGGCGCGGGCGATGTTCTCCTTGGTGATGCCCGACCAGCGGACCTTCTTCTGGTAGTGGTGCTCCGGCATCAGGTCCTTGTCGATGCCCGCGAACACCGTGGACAGCGTCGGCACGACGAACGTGCCCCGCTCGCCCGCCAGGTCCAGCGCCCGCTCGTCCAGGCCGTAGCCGTGCTCGATGCTGGTGACGCCGCCGCGGATGGCGTTGATGATGCCCGCGGTGCCCTGCGCGTGCGCGGCGACCGGCTTGCCGCCGTGCCGCCGGCACTCGTCCACCACGGCCCGGATCTCCTCCTCCATCAACCCTTCGTCCTCGGGCTGGTCGTAGGGGCTGGCCATGCCGCCGGACGCGCAGATCTTGACCACGTCGGCGCCCGCGCGGATCACCTTGCGCACGGCGAGCCGGGACTCGTCCACGGTGTCGGCCAGTTCGGCCATCTCGCCGCCGCTGAGGTCGGTGCCGTCCAGCATCCGGAAGTCGGCGTGCCCGCCGGTGTGGCTGATGATCCGTACGGCGGTGTGCAGACGGGGGCCGACGATCCGCCCGGTCTCCACGGCCGTACGGAACCCGGTGGACAGTCCGCCCAGGTCACGCGCGGTGGTGATGCCCGCGTCCAGGGTCTGCCGCAGCCGGGTCGCGGTGTCGTAGGTCACCAGGACCGGGTCGAGTTCGCCGCGCCGCCCGGGCGGCGAGCCCTGCGCGTACGCGAGGTGGGTGTGGCAGTCGAAGAACCCAGGGAGCACGGTCCGGCCGCCGGCGTCGATGATCCGGACCGCGGAGCCGTCACCGGGCACGGGTGGAGCCGTGGCCGCTGGTCCGGCGTAGGCGATCGTTCCCTCCGCGTCCGCGACGACGACGGCGTCGGTCACCGGGAGCGCACCGGTACCGTCGACGAGGCGGGCGTTCTCGACGCGCAACATGGTCCGAAAGGTCTCTTGCGTCATGGCATCCGTCATGGTGGGGCCGAATCACTCCTCGGTATCAGGAACCTCGGTGTCGGGGAACCTCGCTATCAGGAACAGGCGAAAGGGAGTCTGCAATGGACGAGATAACCCCGCGCTACGGTGCAGCTTCCGATCCTGATTTCAGTCGGGCGCGCAGGAATACGCCGTCCCAGGAGGCGCAGGATTTCGCTGCTGCGGATCTCGACGAACTGGACCGCGGCGTCGTGCACGCGCTGCAGATCCACCCCCGGGCCCCCTGGACCCTGATCGGCGATGTCCTCGGTGTGAATCCGGTGACGGCCGCGCGGCGCTGGCAGCGGCTGGAGGAGGCGGGGCTCGCCTGGGTGACCGCCTACCCGAGGCTGTCGGACTCCCGGATCGTGGTGACGGGCATCGTCGAGGTCGACACCGAACCCGGCGTCGCGGAGGACGTGGCCCGCGCCCTCGCCGCCGAGCACGCGGTGGCCAACGTCAAGATCACGGCCGGCGGCCGCGACGTCGTGACCGCCGTACAGACCAGGGACCTCGACGAACTCGCCCACCTCACCACCCGGCTCTTCCAGCAGACCCCCGGCGTCCGCGCGACCCGCACCCACGTCTCCACCGGCGTCCCCACCGAGGGCAGCCGCTGGCGCCTGCGCAGCCTGGACGCGGCTCAGTGCGCGCGCATCGAGGCGAGCCACGCCTCCGACATCCCGCCCGACCCGGGCACCGGGACCACCACGCCCTGGGACTCCCTGGACGCGCAGATCCTCGAACTCCTCAGCTCCGACGGCCGGATGTCGATCCGCGCCCTGGCGACCGCCACGGGCGTCGGTGTCACCACCGTCCGACGCAGACTCCAGTCGCTGCTGGCCTCCCGCGTGAGCCTGCGCTGCGACCTCGCCCGGCGGCTGTCCGGCTGGCCGCTGGCCGCGGTGTACTTCGCCTCCGTGCCCGCCCAGCACCTGGAGGAGACCAGCCGCGTCCTGTCGGGCATCCGGGAGGTCCGCTCGTGCGCGATCACCGCGGGCCCGCACAACCTCGTCATCGACGTCTGGCTGCGCGCACTGGCCGACGTGCACACCTTCGAGGCGCATCTCTCGCGCCGACTGCCACGCCTGGTGATCGACGACCGCTCGGTGGTCCTGCGCACGGTGAAGCACATGGGCCGCATCCTGGACCGCGACGGCCGCTGCGTCGGCGTCGTCCCGCTGCGCGAACCCCAGGGACCCCACCTCCCCACCGACAGCCTCCTCGCCATACCGGACGACAGGCGCCTGTGGCGATGACATCCCGAACTGCCTTTGCCGTGATGCCTGTTGAGGAGCACTGATGCGGTCCACGTACCTCCCCGGCGCCGGCGGCCACCTCCGCTGGCTCGACCTCCCGGGCGACGGCCCCGCCCACGTGTACCTCCACGGACTGGGCTGCGCGGGCTCGGCCGACTTCACGGGAATCGCGGCTCTCCACGGCGGACGCGCGATCGTCGTCGACCTCCTGGGCCACGGCTTCAGCGACCGCCCGAAGGACTTCCCCGGCACCCTGGAGGCGCACGCCGAGACGGTCGCCGCCGTCCTCGACGACGAGGGCATCAAGGACGCAGTCCTCGTCGGCCACTCGATGGGCGGCGCCATCGCGATCGTCCTCGCCGCGACCCGCCCCGACCTGGTCTCCCGGCTCGTCGTCGCCGAGCCCAACTTGCGCGCGGGCGGCGGACTGTACAGCGCGGCCATCGCGGCCCAGTCCGAGGAGGACTTCGTCGGCCACGGATTCCGCACGGTCCTGTCGACACTGGATGCCGACTACGCGGCCCGCGTCCGCACGGCCGACCCCGCGATCCTCCACCGCAGCGCCGTGAGCCTGGTACGCGGGAAGACTCCGGGCACGGCGGACCTCTTCTACGGCCTTCCCCAGCCGAGGGTGATGCTCATCGGCACCCGCAGCTGCCCCTACGCGGACGAGCCCGCCGTACGACAGGCCGGCATCCCGGTCGTCCTCGTCCCCGGCGCGGGCCACCACATGATGCGCGACAACCCCGAGGGGTTCGTGGCGGCCTTGGCCGAGAGCGGTGCGGGGGCAGGTGCTAGAGGGGAGCGCGGAGGGAGTCGTACCGGGCGAGTCGGGTCGTGATGACCGTCGATGCCTGGGTGAGGGCGGTGAGCAGCCGGGTGATCCTGCTGCCCGCCGTGGGCGCGATGACCGACAGCGCTCCCAGGTAGGCGCCGCCCGCGCCGCGCACGGGCACCGCGACGGCGAGGTAGCCGAGGCGCCGCTCCTCGACCTCGACGGCGTAGCCCTGTTCCCGAACACGCTTGAGTTCACCGGGCAGTTGGGCGGGGCCGAGCGTGTGCGGGGTGCAGCGGACCGCCAGCGGGAGGACGCTCGCCAGCGGGTACTGCTCGGGGAGCAGCGCCAGGGTGAGCTTGCCCGCGGCGGTGCTGTGCAGCTGCAGGCGTCGGCCGTCGGCGGTGGAGCGGGCTTGATTGCGGTGCGTGCCGATGTTCTCGACGCACAGCAGCTCGGAGTCGTGCGGGATCGCCAGGATCACGGCGTTGTCCAGGTTCTGCGCGAGGCTCTCGATCACCGGCCTGGCCGCCTCGCGCAGAGTGCGCTGCTGGGGCGAGCGCAGGCCCATCGTGTAAAGCCGTACGCCCAGGCGGTAGTTGCAGCCGTCCCGCTCCAGGAAGTCGGTGGCCACCAGCTCCTGGCAGAGCCGGTGCACGGTGGCCTTCGCGATGCCGGTGCGCGACCTCAACTCGGCGAGACCCAGCGAGAAGTCGTCGTCGCCGAAGGCCGACAGGATCAGACTCACCTTGCCGAGCACCGAGTTGGGCCGCTCGCCGGACTCCCGGACCGCGCCGGCGGTGGTCATCCCGCCGCCACCCAGTCGAGGATGTGCCGCGAGAACTCCTCGGGAAGCTGTTCCGGTACGGGGACATGTCCGCCGGGAATGACCCGCGTCTCGCAGCCGATCGCCTCGGCGAACTTCTCGAGGCCTGGCATCGAGAAGTGGTCCCCGGACGCGCAGACGGCGAGGGTGCGGGCGGTGACGAGAGGCAGCCGCTGGTCCATCATCGAGCCGCGTACCGCGACGTGCCCTTCCTCGACCCGGTCCAGCACGGTCAGCGCGTCGATCATGAACCGGTTGAGGGCGGCCTCCTCGCCGGGCTGGTAGAACTCCCGCCTGTGGTTCCACAGTTCGAGGAGATGAGAGCCGTCCGGCTGCGGTACGACATGGTCGACTGCCTTGCGCTGACCGGCCGAGCGGCGCTTCTCCTCGTCGATGAAGGGGGTCGCGGAGAGGAACAGACTCGCGACCCGCTTCTGGTGGCGTGCGGCGAGCTCCACCGCGATCACCCCGCCGGTGTGGTGGCCGACGAGATGGAAGCGCTCCAGGCCGAGTTCCTCGATCAACGAGTCGGCCGCGTCGGCCCACCGCTCGATCGTGTGGGGTCCGTCGGGTTTCGCGGAGGCGCCGAAACCCAGGGTGTCCATGGCGATGGCCCGGTGCGTGGCTCCGACGCGGGGGAGCACCTCCAGGTACTCGGTCCAGGAGCGCGGTGTCTGATGGAGCATCAGAACCGGTTCGCCCGTGCCGCATTCGACATAGTGCAGCTGGCCGAACGGGCTGGATACATAGCCTCGGTGCAGTGTGTCCGTCATGAGTGACCCCCTGGTTTGTGGCACGCGGTCAGATGGCCCGGTGTCTGTTCTGTGAGTGCGGGGCGCTCGCTGCGGCAGCGGTCGTCGGCCAGCCAGCAGCGGGAGGAGAAGGGGCAGCCGGTCGGAATGTCGGTCGGCGAGGGCAACTCGCCCTTGAGGACGATCTGTTCGCCCGGCCCGGTGTCGTCGCCGGGTTCGAGGACGGACGAGAGCAGGGCCATGGAGTACGGGTGCTGCGGAGCCTCGAACAACTGCCGCGCCGGGGCGATCTCGACGATCGACCCGAGGTACATCACGGCGACCCGCTGACTGAGGTGGCGGACCACACCGAGGTTGTGCGAGATGAACAAGTAAGCGATGCGGTCCCGCTGTTGGATCTCCTGGAGCAGATTGAGGATCTGCGCCTGGATGGAGACGTCCAGCGCCGACGTCGGCTCGTCGAGGACGATCACCGACGGCTGCGGGGCCAACGCCCGTGCGAGCGCGAGGCGTTGACGCTGGCCGCCGGAGAACTCGTGCGGATAGCGGCCGGCCGCCGCCGCGTCGAGCCCGACCTCCTCCAGGACTTCCGCCAACCGGGCGCGCCGGTCGGTGCGCGGCACCCCGCGTGCACGCAACGGCTCCTCGATGCTCGCGCCCACCGGCAGCCGGGGGTTCAGCGAGCCGTTGGGATCCTGGAACACCATCTGCACCGCACGCCGGAACGCCTTGAGGTCGGCGCTCTTCGGCTGGTGCGTCATGTCCTTGCCCTCGAAGCGCACGGCGCCCCGGGTGGGCCGGTACAGCCTGGTGGCGATCCGGCCGAGCGTGCTCTTGCCGCACCCGGACTCGCCGACCAGGCCGACCGTCTCACCGGGGTTCAGGGCCAGCGAGATGTCGTCCACGGCCCGGACACCGGAACGGCCCGGGCGGCGTCCGAACTCGTGCCCTATACCGGCGAGTTCGAGCAGCGGCACCTGGGTGTCCGCGGCGGTCTTGTCCAGCTGTGCTTCAGTCATCGTCTCCTCCGGCTGCGGTCGGGGCGTCCTCGATGTCACGCCAGCAGCGCGACACCCACCCTTCGCCGACGGGCCGCAACGGCTGGGGCTCGGCGCAGGCGTCGGCGGCCAGCGGGCAGCGCGGTGCGAAGCGGCACCCGGGCAACTTGCGGGCGTCGTCCGTGAGTTGGCCGCGGATCGCGGTGAGCGGGGTGCCGTCGCCCTCCCGCATCCGGGGCACCGCGGCGAGCAGCGCCCGTGTGTACGGATGCCGGGGCGCGTTCAGCACCTGCTCGACCGTGCCGGACTCCACCGCCTGACCGGCGTACATCACCTGCACCCGGCTGCACATGGCGGTGATGACCCCGAGGTCGTGCGAGATGAGCAGCATCCCCATGCTGTGCTCCTCCTGGAGCGAGCGCAGCAGGCGCAGGATCTCGGCCTGCACGGTGACGTCGAGGGCGGTCGTCGGTTCGTCGGCCAGCAGCAGGCGCGGGTTGCCCGCCATCGCGATGGCGATGACGACGCGCTGGCGCATGCCGCCGGACAGTTCGTGCGGGAACTGCTTGGCCCGGCGCTCCGGGGAGGGGATCTCCACCAGGCGCAGCAGGTCGACCGCCCGCTCCTGGGCCTCCTTCCGGCCGGCCTTGCCGTGGATGCGCAGCACCTCGGCGACCTGCGCGCCGACCCGCATGCACGGGTTGAGCGAGGTCATCGGCTCCTGGAAGACCATGGCCACGCGGTCGCCGCGCAGGTTCTCCAACTCTTTCGGCGCGCTGCCCAGCAGATCCGTGCCGCACGCCTCCAGCCGGTCGGCGCGGACGTCGGCGCCGGAGCCCAGCAGCCCCATGGCGGCGAGCGCGACGCTGGACTTGCCGCAGCCGCTCTCGCCGATCAGGCCCACCACCTCGCCCTGTTCGACGCGGAGATCCACACCGGAGACGACGTCCGAGCCGCCGAATCCGATGTGCAGTCCGGAGACGTCGAGGACCGGGCCCGCGCCGCCGGACTCGGTGGCGGCACGGGCGGGCGTCAAGGTGTCGGCTTTCACGCGGACAGCCAGGCGTTCTTGAGGTTGAGCCGGGTCGCCGTGGCGTCCGGCTGGTAGCCGTGCAGCTTGTCGCTCCACGCCTCGCCGCGCACGGCCTTGGCGTACGGCACCAGGAGGTAGGCCTCGTCGGCGATGTACTGGGCGAGCTGGTGGTAGAGCGTGATCCGCTTGGCGTTGTCCTGCTCGGCCTTCGCGGCGGCCATCAGGTCCCACAGGTGCTGGTCCTTGACCTTGGTCGCCGGGCTGCCCTTGGCGAACCACAGGTCCAGGTACTGGCTCGGGTCCGCGTTGAGCACGCTGGTCATCATCACCATGTCGGTGTACTCGCCGGCCAGCACCTTCGGTACGACACTCGCGAACGGCACGAGCTTGAGGTTGAGGGTGATGCCCACCTTGGACAGCTGCGCCTTCATCAGCTCCATGGCGGAGATGTCGGGGCCGTAGGCCGGGTCGCTGGGGGCGAGCAGTTCGATGGTGACCTTGCTCTTGCCCGCCTCCTTGAGCAGGGCTATCGCCTTGCTCTGGTTCTGCGTGTACATCGGGTCGGCGGCCGTGGGCGTAACGCCGTACGGGTCCTGCGGCGGGATGACGTAGCCGAAGGTGGCGGAGCCGCTGCCCAGCGTCTTGATCAGGGTCTTGCGGTCGATGGCGAGGTTGAACGCCTCCCGGACCCGCTTGTCGGCGAACGGTCCGCTGAGGGTGTTCATGTTGAGCCAGACACTGGAGACGATCGGCCCGTTCGCCTCGGTGACACCGGCCGTGGTCTTGACGTCGCTGACCATGCGCAGATCGCGGAAGGACAGCAGCTGCACCGAGTTGGAGCGCAGCGAGGCGACGCGCGAGGTCTCGTCGGGGATGAGCCGGTAGATCACCGTGTCGAGGTACGGCTTCGGCTTGTCCCAGTAGCCCTTGTGGCCGGAGAGCTCGATGGAGATGCCCTTCGACCACTTCTTCAGGGCGAAGGGTCCGGTGCCGTTCTCCGACTGCTTGAGCTGGTTCCCGGTGCGGGACGTCGTCCACTTCTTGCTCATGATGGCGCCGCTCCACGGGCGGGCCAGGAAGTTGTACAGCGACGGCTGCGGGGTGCTGAGCTTGATCTCGATCGTGCTCGCGTCCGGCGCGGTCACCGTCTTGATCTTGTACTGCTGGGTGTACGGCGACTTGATCGCCGGATCCATCAGCCGCTCCAGGCTGAAGATGACGTCGTCGGTGGTGAGCTTGGTTCCGTCGTGGAAGGTGACCCCGTCGCGGAGCGTGAACCGGTAGGTGGTGGCGTCCACCTGCTGGTAGCTCTTGGCCAGCCCGGGCTTGATCTGGCCCTTGCTGTCCAGGCTCAGCAGGCCCTCGTAGAACTGCGCGACGATCTGCTGGTCGAAGTAGGCCTGGGCCACCTGCGGGTCGAAGCCGACCGTGGGCTCCCCGTCGAGCCCGATGGTGAGGGTGCCGCCGCTGACCGGTTTCCCGGAGGTCTTGCTCGCCGTGGTGGCCGTACCGCCGCAGGCCGCCAGCATCAGGCCGGCCAGGGTGCTGCCGCCGAGGGCCAGCGCGTTTCTGCGGGAGAGGGTGTGGTTCGTCATCAGGACCGCCTGTTTCTCAAGAACGTGAGGGTGAAGTGACGTGGTGCGGGAGCCTGTTCAGGGCGTGCGGCGCTTGCCGCGCGGGTTGAGCTGTTCCTGGAGGCCGTCGGAGATGAGGCCGAAGGCCGCGGTGGCGATGGCCAGGGTGATGCCGGGGACGATCACCAGCAGCGGGTCGTCCTTCATGTAGCGCTGGCCCTCGAAGATCATCCGGCCCCAACTGGGCGTCGGCGGCTGGATACCGAGGCCCAGATAGCTCAGGGACGCCTCGACCAGGACGCAGGTCGCGGCCGTGTTGGCGTACTGGACGAGCGCGGAGGACAGCACGTTCGGCAGCACATGGCGGCCGATGATCACCGGGGTCGGTACGCCCGCGATGCGCGCCGCCGACACGAAGTCCCGCTCGCGCACGGTGAGCGCCGGAGCCCGCACGATCCGCGCGAAGTACGGCACGAAGATCAGACCCATGCCCCCGATGAGGACCCACATCCCCGGGCTGAAGACCGACACCAGCACAAGTGCCAGCAGTACGGAGGGAATTGACATCGCGGTGTCCATCGCCGCCATCAGCACCGCGTCCAGCCGCCGGGCGTTGTAGCCCGCGACGAGACCGATCGGGATGCCGATCAGCGCGGCGAGCGTGGTCGCCCCGAAAGCCACCATCAGGGACTGGCGGGCTGCCCCGAAGGTCCGGGTGAACAGGTCGCGGCCGAGGTTGTCGGTGCCCAGCCAGTGACTTCCCGAGGGGCCGGTGAGCAGCGAGTCGCTGACGTCCGTCGTCGAGTAGCGGCCGAAGACACCGATGAGCAGGGACAGCACCACGATCGCGAGGAGGACGCAGACACCCGTGGTCAGGGTCGCGTTCCAGCCGAGGCGGGGCCTCCGTAGTCGGCGCGCCGCGGGCACGGTGACGGCGGGCGCGGTGGATTCAACCGTCACGGCGGGCTCCAGTCGTCCGGATGCGGGGGTCGATGAGGGGGTAGACCAGGTCGGTCACCAGGTTGATCAGCACGTAGGAGGCGCCCAGCGCGAGGATCGCGCCCTGGATCACCGTGAAGTCGTGCTGCGTGATGGAGTTGACGATCAGCGAGCCCAGGCCGGGCAGGGCGAAGACCTGCTCGACGATGACCGTGCCGCCGACCAGCACCCCGAGCTGGAGACCGCCGGCGGTGACCACCGGCACCAGCGCGTTGCGCAGCGCGTGCCGCAGCATCAGCCGCCGGCGCCCCGCGCCCTTCGCCGCCGCCGTCCGCATGAAGTCCTGGCCCTCGACGTCGAGGACGGCGGCCCGCATGTAGCGGCAGAGCGTCGCACCGAACGGGATGCCCAGGGCGATCGCCGGGAGCAGCAGCACCTGGAGGTTGAGAAGCGGGTCCTGGGAGAACGGCACGAACGAGAACAGCGGCCAGGTTGGTGCCAGTGTGCTGACCAGGAGGACCATCACCGTGCCGACCACGAACGGCGGCACGGCGAGCCCCATGAACGCCGCGCTGTTGACCAGCCGGTCCTTGGCGCGCCCCTGGTGCATGGCCGACCAGATGCCCGCCGGGATGCCCCACAGGACCGCGATCACCGCGGCGTAGACGGCGAGTTCGAGGCTCACCGGGAGCCGGGCGGCGACCTGCGCGCCGACGCTCTGCCCGTCCAGGAGGGACGAGCCGAGGTCGCCCCGGACGGCGTGCCCGATCCAGCTCAGGTACTGCGACCACACGGGCTGGTCGAGGCCCAGCTGCTGGGTGATCTGGGCGCGCAGCTGGGGCGTCGAGTTCTCGCCGGCGATCAGGGCCGCCGGATCACCGGGCACCAGATGCGCCAGGGCGAACACGATGGCGCTGAGGCAGAGGACCACCGCGAGCGAGCGGAGCACACGGATCGACAGATAACGCAGCACTGGATCTCTCCCCTTATATCGCGGCGGCCGGCGCCGAGGCCCGGGGCGTCGTACGGGTCGGTTCGGAGGGACGGAGGCGCGCGGCCAGCGCGCCGGGGACGGCATCGGCCGCGTTCGGGTCGATCGCCCGGCCCTCGCGGAACACCGCGCGCAGCCGGCGCCGGTCGGTGAGCACGCCCAGATCGGCGAGCGGGTCACCGTCCACCAGCAGCAGGTCCGCCCACCTGCCGGGGGCGACTGTGCCCGTCCTGGCCCCGAGACCGAGGGCCTCGGCGGCGGCGGAGGTCGCCGCGACCAGGACCTCCGCCGGCGTCATACCGATCTGCTCGTGCAGCAGCACCAGTTCACGGGCGTGATTGCCGAACCGCATCGTGTTGGAGGAGTCGCTGCCCGAGATGATCCGCACCCCGGCCCGATAGGCACGGCGTACGGACATCAGCCGGCGCTCGCGGAGCAGCTCAGCCTTGTCCAACTGCTCGGTGACCAGGCCGCGTTGGCGCCCGTGCTCCGTCATGAACTCGCTGATCGACAGCGTCGGGCACAGGAACGTGCCCTGTTCCAGCATCAGTTCGACGAGATCCTCGTCGAGGTCGGAACCGTGCTCCAGCGTGTCCACCCCGGCGACCAGCGCGGCGGTGATCCCGGCCCGGGTGTGCGCGTGGGCCGCGACCCGCAGGTCCAGGGCGTGCGCCTCGTCGACGATCGCGTCGATCTCGGCGTCCGTGTAGTTGCGCCACGAGGTCTTGTCGCCGACGGAGAGCGTGCCGCCGCTCGTGCAGATCTTGATCAGGTCCACGCCCATGCGGGCGTACTCCCTGACCCGCTTGCGGCACTCGTCCGCGCCGTCGGCCGGCGGCCACATCCGCTTCTCGTCCAGGGTCGCCGGGCAGAACATGTCGCCGTGCCCTGCGGTCATGCCGACCAGCCCCGACGCGACGACCCGCGCCCCGTCGAGGACGTGCTCGTCCATCACGTGCTTGACCGCCACCTCGGGCAGCGAACCGGCCGTGTCCCGGACCGTGGTGAAACCGGACCGCAGCGCCTCACGGGCGTTGGCCGCGGCATGCAGGGTCTGCTCCTCGGTCGACGTCAGCATGTTCCACAGCTGCACGTCCTGGGGCCGGTCGCCCGCGTTGGACCGCAGGTGCACATGGCAGTCGATGAGACCGGGCAGCAGGGTCGTCCCCCGCAGGTCGTACACCGTGTCCGACGGGGTCGTCGGCACGCTGTCCGCGTCGCCCACCTCGGTGATCACGGCGCCGTCGATCACCACGGTCGCGTTCGTCCGTGCGGCACCTCCGGTGCCGTCGATCAACGTCATTCCGGCCAGGACTGTTCGCTCCGTCATAGGACCGTGTTCACTCCTCTCCGTGGGAACTGGTAAGGAGGAGTGTGGGCGGGCGAGGATATGCCGGTGTTGCGGTGCAGCTTTCGCTTGGAATTCCCGCGGGGCGCGCAGGATTGCGCCACCCCTGGAAACGCAGATTTGAGCCACTCACCGGAGATCACAGCGCGTTCACGAAGGCCGTGTCGGCGCCCACCGGTCCCAGCGCGGTCGCCCCGCCGGGGGTGCCCAGCGGTGCCGTACGGCCGGACAGGGGCTCCTCGAAGAAGCGCCGGTTGTCGGCGCGGAACTCCGGGTCGGCGAGCCGGTCGACGGTGATCGCCTGCTCGGGGCAGGCTGTCTCGCAGGCGCCGCAGTCGATGCACTCCACGGGGTTGATGTAGAGCTTGCGCTCGCCCTCGTAGATGCAGTCGACCGGGCACTCCTCCATGCAGGACCGGTCCATGATGTCGACGCAGGCCGATCCGATGACGTAGGCCATGACTAGTTCTCCTTCTCGGTGGAATGGCCGGGGAACAGCGCGGCCTCGGGGTCGATGACGGTGGCCGCGTTGTTCACGGCGGTGGCGGCCTCGCCGAAGCCGACGGAGATCAGCCGCACCTTGCCGGGGTAGTCGGTGATGTCGCCTGCGGCGAACACGCGGGGCAGATTCGTGGCCATCCGCGTGTCTACGGCGATCCGCCGCGCCTGGAGTTCGAGCCCCCAGGTCTGGAGCGGTCCGAGATCGGCGATGAAACCGAGCGCGGCGACGACGGTACGGGCGGGCAGCAGCCGGACGGTCCTCTCGACCCGGTGCCGCACTTCTACCTTCTCGACGCCCAACTCGCCGTGCAGCGCGCTTACTTCGGAGTCGGTGATGATCTCGATGCCGAGCGCGCGCACCTTCTCCACGCTCGCCGCGTGCGCCCGGAAGCGCGCGCTGCGATGGACGAGGGTGACGGACCGGGCGATCGGGGCGAGCAGCGCCGCCCAGTCGAAGGCACTGTCCCCGCCGCCGACCACGACCACGTCATGACCGGCGTGCTCGGCCGGGTCCGGCACGAAGTACACCTGCCCGCGCCCGAGATAACCCTCGCCCGCCGGCAGCGCCCGGGGCGTGAACGTGCCCACCCCGCCCGTGATGACAACTGCCCCCGCCCGCACGGCGGTTCCCGTGTCGGTACGGACGACGGGACGGCCCTCGCGGTCGTGGGCCAGGTCGACCGCCCGCTCTCCAAGGAGATACCGGACGCCGTACGGCGCGGCCTGCGCGACCAGGTTGTCGACGAGGTCGCGTCCCCGCACCGACGGGAATCCGGCGATGTCGAAGATGGGCTTCTCCGGGTACATCGCGCTGATCTGGCCCCCGCACTGCGGCAGGACGTCCAGGACGGTGACGCTCAGTCCGCGGAAGCCGGCGTAGTAGGCGCCGTAGAGGCCGGACGGGCCGGCGCCGATGATCAGGATGTCGGTCTCGATCACCGGTGACTGGACCGGCGCATCTATAGGAACGCTCATGGTTCAGGAGCGTAGGAACGGACTGCTCGGCGCCCAATGGAACCGGTCCGGCTGCCGGGACGGGGGATCAGACGAGGGCGAGTTGGACCGTTCCCGTCACGCACGGAGAGCCGTCGGCCTTGAGGACGGCGACCTCCAGGGACACCCGGGCGCCCTCCACCGCCTGCACGGTCCCGGTCCAGGTGAGGGGTTCATCGGCCACGGCGGTCGTACGGTTGCGCCAACTCACCTTCTCCAGGCGGGAGTTCGGCCCGGCCCACGCCAACGCGTACCGGGTGAGGGTCTCGCCGTGCAGCGTGGACTGGACGACGACGTCCGGGAAGCCCTCAGAGGCCGCGAACCCGGCGTCGTAGTGGATGCGATGGGAGTTCCACGACACGGCGCTGAAGCGGAAGAGCTGGACCGTGCTGTGCGTGTACCGCTGCGGCGGGCAGATGTCACCGGCGACGGGCGGGTTCATGCGGCTCCGGGGGAGTCGAGTGCTTCCATCACGACGATCGTCTCGTCGACGGCGGTCAGTTCGGTGCCGTCCGCCGAGGTGAAGCGGGTGGTGAGGCCGAGCAGCACGAAGGCGCCGGAGCGGCCCTGCTTGCGTTCGGCGGAGGTGACCGCGCGGGAGGCGGTGACACGGCTGCCTGCGAGCGGGGTCCTGAGCAGCCGTACGGTCTGGCCGCCGTGCACCTGGCGGACCGGCAGGCCGGCGGTACACGGTGACTCGCGGGTGGCCAGTCCGTCGGGCCTCAACTCCCGTTCGGGCGGGCCGTCTTCCCAGCTCATCGTGGCCGCGAGGAACAGGGCGGGAGCCTCGACCGGCTCGCCCGTTGCCTCCCGTTTGCGAGCCCGGTCGATGTAGTCGGCGTCGTTCAGCGCGGCGGCGTAGCGGCAGAAGTCCTTGACGGTGACCGTGCCGCAGTCCTCGTCCTCCCACCGGCCGACGAGACTTCGGGCCCGGGTGAGCACCTCGTCCAGGGCGTTCACAGGGCCGACCGCAGCGACCTGCCGATGCCCAGACCCGCGATGCGCAGCGCGCTGGCGTGTGCGGCGGCGTCCACGCGGTAGGTCGGGGCGGTGATCGACAGGGCGCCGGCGAGGGTGTTCTGGCGGCCGAAGACGGGCACGGCCATGCTCATGTAGCCGAGTCTGACCTCCTCCGCCTCGGTCGCGATGCCCTCCTCCCGGATGCGCTCCACCTGACCGCGCAGCCGCCCGGGAGAGGTGATCGTGTGCCGGGTGAACGGTTTCAGCCCGTTTCTGACCACCTCCCCGAACAGCGTGGCGGGGGAGAAGGCCAGGATCGCCTTGCCGGTGGCCGTGCAGTAGAGCGGGAGCCGCCCCGCCACCCGGGACTCCTCGCTCAGGCCCCGGTGCGGCAGGATCTTCTCCAGATAGACGACATCGAGGCCGTCGTGGATCGCGAAGTGGATCGTCTCCTGCGTCGCGAGGAGCAGATCCTCCATGTACGGCTGCGCCACCTCGCGCAGGATCCGCTGCCGGTGCACCCGCTGACCGATCTCGAACAGCCGCAGCCCGAGCCGGTAGTCGCACCCCGCCCGCTCCAGCAGTCCCCAGACGACCAGCTCCTGGCAGAGCCGGTGCACCGTGGCCTTGGCGACCCCCGTACGGCGCACGAGATCCGCGAGGGAGAGCGACTCGTCGTCGACGGTGAACGCCTCCAGGATGGGCCGCACCTTGCCGAGGACGGAGTTCATCGAGTCGGGAGACGCGGACGCGGAGGCCGCGGTGACGGGAGGCGGGGGAGTGTAGGCCGCGGCGCGGGCGATTGGGACGACGGTCATGGCGGGCACCTCACGGTCAACGGTTACGACGGGAATCTCACTGTCGGTGGGCGGGCGACGACTCTGCGAGGAACGCGAGACTCAGGGGGTTGTACAGGGTGGCCTTCTCATGTTGCGGCCAATGTCCGCATTCTGTGAAGATCTCCAGCCGTGCTCCCGGGATCGCGGCCGCGATCGCCTCGGCCTCCGGTACGTCCCCGAGCGGGTTCTTGTTGCCCCACACCACCAGCGTCGGCGCCTTGATCCGCGCCATGCGGTCGGGGCGCAGCAGATTCCGCTCGCGGGCCTCGACCTCCTGGAGGGCCAGCAGGTTGTGCAGGTTCCGCTGGAAGTCGGGGTGGTGGTAGATCTCGTAGCGCACCTGGGTCAGCTCCTCGCCCAGGTCCTCGTCCCACTCGGCCCACAGCAGCGCCAGCCGGTCGCGGGTGTATGAGATCTCCGGCTCCATGGCGGCGGCGCGTGTCGAGGTCTTCAGCCGTTCCATCACCGCCGGGTTGATCTTCGTGCCGCCCATGCACAGGAGTTGGAGGGAGGAGACCCGGTCCGGGTACTCGCTCGCCGCCCAGGATCCGACCCAGCCGCCCAGCGACTCGCCGACCAGGTGGGCGCGTTCGGCACCCACGGCATCGAGGTAGGCCATCAAGTGGTCCACGTACGCCGGGATTTCACCGGGACGGTCGGGCTTGCCGGTGTAGCCGTGGCCGAGCATGTCGATGGCGTGGCAGCGGTAGCCGGCCTCGGCGTGCGCCGGGATGTTGCGGACGAACGCCTCCAGGTGACCGGTCGTGCCGTGCAGGAACACGACGTGCTCGCCGTCCTCGGGGCCGGCCTGGAGGGCGCGGGTGGTGACATCGCCGGTCTCGACGTACGCGTGGCGGTAGTCGATGCCCGAGAGTTCGGTCCAGATGCTCATGACTTCCTTACTGCCTTTCGGCGGGGGCCTGTTGGGGGTCGAGGACGGCTACGCCCATCCCGGTGAGCCACTCGGGCATCGGTTCGTACGCCAGCCGGCGGCCGGGCACGTGGTCGAGCACGGCCGACATCAGCAGCCAAGTGCGCAGCTCCTGTGCCCCGTTGCCGGCGACCTTCTCCAACTCCTCGGTGCTGTACGCCGTGAGCCGACGGATCTCGCCCTGCTCCACGAGGGACAGGAACTCGTCGTCGAATTCCGGGTTGAGTGCGGCCTCGGCGGCGCGGATGATCTCGCGGCGCCGGACGTCGTAGTCCTGCCAGTTCTCCCGGCCGTTCAGCCAGGCGCCGACCATGAACTCCTCGTCGTCGCCGTGCGGTTCACGCCAGTCCGGCCAGGGCAGCCGATGTGAGAGCCCGCCCGAGCCGACCACCGCGACACGACGGTCGCCGGGGAAGGCGAGGACGGCGTCCCGGATCGCGCGGCCCAGCTCCTCGCAGCGGGTGAGGGTGGGCAGGGGCGGGGCGAAGACGTTCACGACGATCGGCACGATCTCCACGTCCAGGCCCTCGAAGAGGTACTGGATGGCGTGCGACTGGCCGTGGTCGATCTGGAGCCTGGCCGAGAACGCGGGGTCGAAACCGCCGCTCTCCACAAGGGAGTTGGCGATGTGCCGGGCCAGTGGGACGTCCACCGGCTGCGCGCCCTTCGGGGTGCCCGACTCGCCGCTGGCGACGCACTCGCCGACCCCGATCGTGAAGCTCGGGATCAGGTCCAGCCAGAAGCCCCGGAAGTGGTTGGAGCCGACCAGGATCACCGTGTCGGGACGGGCCGCGAGCAGTGCCTCCCGGGCCTGTGCGAGCGCGTCGCGAAACCGCTCCGCCCGGTCCTTGTGGAAGGTCTCCTCCCAGTGGGTGTTCATCAGCGTGCTGTGCGAGGCGCCCACGCCCAGGACGATCTCGGTCATGCTGCTGTCCCTTCGACCTCGGCGCGGGAGCGCGTGACGGTGTCGACCGCCGTGCGGATCAGATGGCGCGTGAGCTTCTCCATCGCCCGGACGGAGACGGTGTTCATGCCCCGCGCGAAGTCGATGTCGAACAGCGAGTCCGTGACCTTCGGCATGCCGACCCGCACGGTCGGGATGCCGCGTCCGCGCAGGATGTTGGCGTCGGTGGCACCGCTGTTGCCCCGGATCACCTCGTGTTCGCGCCCCTCGGACGCGGCCCAACTGGCCGTCGCGCTACGGCAGATCCAGCTGTCGGGGTCGGTGCGGGTACCGGGGATGGACAGGACCATGTCGGCGGAGACGTCGATGCCCGGGTTCTTCTCGCAGAGGGTGTCGATCGCTGCGAGGAACTCCCGCTTGGCCTGCATCGGGGTCGTCTCCGGAGCGATACGCAGGTCCACCATGAGGGTGCAGGACGCCGGTGTCACCGCCGCCATCCGGGGCCAACCGCCCTGTATCGAGGAGACGATGCCCTGCGGCGCGACCGTGCCGCTCGTGTGCCGGTCGGCGTACTCGACGAACCACTCCTCCAGGTGCCGGGCGACCTCGCCGGCGCGGGCGACGGCGTTGTCGTAGGGGAGGCGGTGGCGGGAGCCGACGTAGGTGTGCGTGCCGTGGACCGTGACCTCGAACCAGACCAGGCCGACCTCGTCCCAGGAGACCGTCCAGCCGGGCTTGGCGATGAGGGCGTAGTCGGTCCGGACGCCCTGTTCCAGGAGGAACGAACAGCCCGCGCCCTGGCCGGTGTTGAGGCGGGTGGAGCCGGGGCGGGCGTTGGTGGGCATGCCGCCCGCGCCGAACGCCGCGACCAGGTCGCCGGTGAGGGGGACGCCGGCCAGGGCGATCGCCTCGGCGGCCATCATCACGCAGGCCGCGTGGCCCTTCGGGTTGGAGGCGCCGAGGCCGACGACGAGGTCGTCGTGGACCGTGGCCCGCGGACGCATGTCGTCCCGCAACTCCGGCCCGATCCACGGGAGATCCTCGCTCTCCTCGCCCACCGTCAGGGTGTCGATGGGCGCGTAGAGCATGAGGTCGGGGCCGGTGCCGTCGCCGGAGAGCCGGGCCCAGGCGTTGGCCTGCCGGGCGTCCAGCGGCTGGACCTGGCCACGGCAGCTGGCGGCCGTGAGGGTCGCGGCGATGTGCTCGGCGAGGGGGCGCTCGTCGCCGGTGGGGCTCGGGATGTCGACGAGCCCGGTGATCAGCTCACGCAGCCGGTCGCCGGTGACCTGCCGCCAGGCGTCCTCGACCCAGCCGCGTCGTTTGGCGTCGAGACCGGCCAACTCGTCTGCGGGGCTCATTGGTTGATCCTGTGGACCTGGGTCATGGTCGTGCGCTCGAAGCGCTTCTTGGCGAGCGGGAGCCCGAGGGCGATACCGGCTCCGATCAGCAGAGTGAGCAGGGTGCGGCCCATGGTCATGCCTTCTTCTCGTCGGAAACGGCGCCGGTGTCGGTACCGGCGAGCTTCTTGCCGTACTCCTCCTCGCTGAGGTTCCGCCAGGCGGTCAGCGAGATGTCGGGGCGGTAGAGCTTCTCCGGGGGCGCGTCGGTGATGTCGACCATCCAAGCGTCCTGGCCGGAGAACTGGCCGTGGAACAACCACCGGATCGCACCGAGGTACTTGGCGTAGAAACGCAGGGTGTCCCAGCCCTCGGTGAAGTTGACCATCACGCCGACATAGCGGTGGTTGTCCTCGTCGACGGGGACGTAGAACTCGTAGTGGATGAAGTTCGGGTACGCGATGCGCAGCACGCCGGGCATCGACAGGGACGCGAAGCCGGGGAACTCCTGGGCCTCGATCGTCGGGTTGACCTTGTCCGGCTTGCCCGTGTTGCCGATGTTGAAGGTCTCCTTCGGCGGCCGGGTCTTCCACCAGCGTTTGTTGGTCCAGCGGCCGACGCCGGGGAAGTCCGCCTCCCAGTAGACCTCGTCCTGGACGCGGTAGATCCAGCGGCCCTTGGGGACGACGCGGGTGATGTTCCAGGTCGGCATCGGCTTGAACAGGCGCCAAAGTGCCGTGCGGTGCAGGTACTTGGCGTGTCCCTCGTCGAAGCCGTTCTCGCAGGCGAAGCGCCAGTTGCCGCTGCGCGGGTCGATCCGGCCGCCCATCACGAAGGCGTTCTCGACGAGTTCCTCGGGCAACTGCGAGTCGATGGAGTGCGGTTCCTCGTCGGCGAGCGGGATGTACACCCACACCATGCCGAGGCGCTCCTCGACCGGGTATGTCCGCACCGAGACCTTGCCGGTGAGGCGGCAGCCGGGGCCGTCGGTGATGACCGCGGCGAGCTTGCCGGTGGGCAGGTCGAAGGTCCAGCCGTGGTACGGGCAGCTGATCGTGCCCGGGAACTGCTGGTCGCCCTCGGAGAGCGGGACGCCGCGGTGCGGGCAGCGGTTGTGCAGCGCGTAGGCTGTGCCGCCGTCGCGGATCAGCGTGATCTTCTCGCCGCAGATCGTGAACGGGAGCGGATCGGCCGTGATCTGGCTGGACCACGTGACCGGGTACCAGTAGCCGCGGAAGCCCGCGCCCGCCGCGTCGTAGTGCGGCCACGACTTCCAGTCCTGGCGGCCGGGCTCACCCGTTGGTCTGCGGCGGCTCCGGACCGGTGGCTGGGTGTCGGGAGAGTCGTCGACCGTCATCGTGCGCGTCCTCCTGCTGCCGGGATGCCTGTCCGGCGAGCATGCGACGGACCGCCGGATCCGCCCAAGGGACCCGTCCCGCTGAGCAGACCGTACCCAGGGGTGGCGGCGGAAGTGTGACACTTTCGGCACTTCTGTCACACTTCTGCGCGGACAGGGTCGGGGACCAGGGCTCACCTGCGCGTCCCGGTCAGCGGACCCTCGTCGATGCGCGGGCGACACCCCACGTTCTACGGTGCGCCAGATCCCGTGCCGCCCCCCCACCGACCAGCCGAAGCCGGCGGTCTCCCATCGACCTCTGAGGTACTCATGGAGACACGGTCCACGACACGCCACCCCCTCGCAGGCCCCACCGTCCTCGCCGTCGCACTCCTCACGCTCACCGCGTGCGGCGCGGGCACCACCGACTCGGCCGCGGGCTCCGGCTCCGGCAAGAACGCCGCGGGCCCCACCATCCGCATCGGCGTCGGCATCGACGCCTCGTACGCGCCCTTCTTCCTCGCCGACGCGAAAGGCCTCTGGGCCAAGCACGGAGTGAACGTCCAGCTGGTCCAGTTCGGGCAGGGCAGCGAGGGCGTCAACAACCTCGTCGTCGGCCAGGTCCAGATGTCCGGCAACTCCGACACCACCACGATCAGCATGCTGCCCCAAGACCCGGACCTGCGCTCCCTGTTGGTCTACGAGCAGTCCGGCAAGTACCTCAAGGTCGTCCTCGGCCCAAAGGTCAAGTCCCCTTCGCAGATACGGAAGATGGCCGTGGCGCCCGGGCTGTCCGAGCTCGCGGCCACCCGGTTCCTGGAGTCGAAGAACATCGACCCGAAGTCGGTCAAGTTCGTCACCGCGGACCCGCCCGAGATACCGGCCCTGATGCAGAAGGGCGACGTCGACGCGTACGTCCTGTGGGAACCCTGGCCCACCAAGGGCGTCGCGCAGGGCGGGCACATCCTGGAGAACACCGGTGCGTACGGCCTGAGTTACTCCCAGTGGCTGCTCACCAGCGCGGCCTGGCTCAAGGCCAACCCGGACACCGCCACCAAGGTCGCCGAGACCCTTCAGGAGGCGGCCCGGCTCACCGAGAGCGACCCGAAGGCCGCTGCCGAGGCGACCGAGAAGGCCGTGAAGGTCCCGGCCGCCCAGACCCTGACCGCCATCAAGGAAATCGACTTCGGGACCCGCGACTTCACCGACACGGACCTCAAGGGATACGCGGACACGGCCAAGTTCTTCGTCGACACCGGCAAGGTCAAGGCCCAGCCGGACGTCACGACGGCCGTCCAACGCGGTTGGTTCACCCAGCACTTGAAGGGAACGTCATGACGGAGGTCGTCGACACCGCCCTGCCCAAGGTCCGTGGCGCCGCTCTGTGCGCGGACGGCGTCGGCATCCGCTTCGACTCCTTCCAGGCCGTCCGGGACATCTCCCTCGACATAGCCGCCGGTGAGTTCCTGTGCCTGCTCGGCCCGAGCGGCTGCGGCAAGTCCACGCTGCTGTCGGCGATGGCCGGCTTCGTGACCGTGGACGAGGGCAGCCTCAGCGTCGGCGGAGCCCGGATCACCGGCCCCGACCCGGAGTTGGGCATGGTCTTCCAGAGCAGCGAGGCCCTCTTCGACTGGATGACGGTCCGTCAGAACGTGGCGTTCGGCCCGCGCATGCGAGGCGCCTCACGCGCCGAACAGACGAAACTGGCCGACGAATACCTCGGCCTGGTCGGTCTACGACACTGCGCGGACCGCTTCCCGGGCCAGCTCAGCGGCGGTATGCGCCAACGCGTGCAGATCGCCCGGGTGTTGGCGAACGAACCCGGCGTGGTCCTGATGGACGAACCCTTCGGCGCACTCGACGCGCAGACCCGTCAGGTCATGCAGGAGGAGACCGACCGCATCTGGCGCGCGTCCGGCTGCACCGTCGTCTTCGTCACCCACGACATCGACGAGGCGATCCTGCTGGCCGACCGCATCGCCGTCATGACCGCGGGCCCGGCGGCCTCCGTGAAGTCCGTCTACCCCGTCGACCTCCCCAGGCCGCGCGACGAGGATGACCCGGCCGCCGTCGAACTCCGCCGCCAACTCCGCGCGGACATCGGCGAAGAGGTCCGCAAGTCCCTGCGCGACCAGGGGCTCGACGCCCCGTCACCCGACACCGAGGAGGACGCCCGATGACCGTCGCGACGGCCACCGCCCCCGGAAGCGCGGAGACCAGGAAACACCCGGCCCGGGCGACCGCGGGCCGCCTGCGCGCACTCGGCATGTACACCCTGTCCGTCCTCGTCGGCCTCGCCGTCTGGCAACTGCTGGCGATGGCCTACGGCTCCTCGCTGGTCGCCTCCCCGAGCGAAACCCTCAGCGCGGCACGGCAGTTGGCGTCGGACGGCACGCTCACCAACTCGATCATCGCCTCCAGCCGCCGCATCCTGATCGGCTGGGGACTCGGCGTCCTCGTCGGCGCACCGGTGGGCCTGCTCGTCGGACAGGTCCCGGTCGTACGCCAACTCCTCGAGCCCTACATCGAGTTCTTCCGCTTCATCCCGCCGGTCGCCTTCGTGACCCTGGCGGTGGTGTGGCTCGGCATCGGTGAGTCGTCGAAGGTCGTCCTGATCTTCTACACGGCCGTCTTCATCGTCACGGTCAACACCAGCGCCGGTGTCATGGCGGTGAGCGAGTCCAAGCTGCGCGCGGCCCGGAACCTGGGCGCCAACCGCCGCCAGATCCTCCAGAGCATCGTGCTGCCCTCGACCGTGCCGCACATCGTCACCGGCGCCCGCCTCGCCATGGGCAACAGCTTCCTGACCATCGTCTCCGCCGAGATCGTCGCCTCCCAGGTCGGACTCGGCTCGCTGATCTGGACCTCCCGCAACTACGGCCGGATCGACTGGGTCTTCGTCGGGATCATCACCCTGGGAATCCTCGGGTTCGTCTTCGACCGCGTCCTGCGGATCGTCGCGTCCCGCGTTCTGCGTCGATACGGAGTGAAGTTGTGACGACCGCCAAGTCCCGCGCTCTGGTCCTGGAGAGCTTCGGCGCACTGCCCCGCCTGGTGGAGCGCCCGGTGCCGGAGCCCCGCCCCGGCCACACCCTCGTACGGATGCGGGCGGCCCAGGTCGGTCACCTCGATCTGAACGTCGTGGACGGCAAGTTCGGTATCCTCCCCGACCTGCCGGCCGTACCGGGCACCACGGGATGCGGGGTCGTCCTCGCCTCGGACACCCACCCCGAGGGCACCCTGGTCCGGCTCGGCGGCAAGGCCCTCGGCCTGCGCCGCGACGGCTGCTGGGCGGAGCACGCCCTGGTGCCGGACGCCGCCGTGGAGGCCGTAGAGGAGGGCACGGACCCTGCGCTGGCGTGCAGTTGGTTCTCGCCGGTGGGTACGGCGTGGGCGGCGGTGCACGCCGTCGCGCAAGTCCAGCCGGGGGAGCGGGTGTTGGTGACCGGCGCGGCGGGCGCGGTCGGAGCGATGACGGTGCAGGTCGCCGCGCGGGCCGGGGCCGAGGTGATCGGGGTCGTCGGACGCCCGGCCAAGCTCGCCCACGTCCCGGCCCCCGCGAAGTCCGTCCTGGCCTCCGACCTGTCCGCCGAATCCGTGGGCGGCCCGGTCGACGTGGTCGTCGACACGGTAGGCGGCCCGGTCCTGCGCGACGCGCTCCCGCTAGTCCGCCCGCGCGGCCGGGTCGCGCTTGTCGGCTACACCGCCGGACGCGAACTCACCGTAGACCTCGCGGACTTCTTGCTCGCTGACGTGTCCCTGCTGCCGGTGAACCTGATGACGCGGGGCAAGGAGGTCGCGGCCGATGCGGAGGGGCTGTTGGCGGAACTGCGGTCCGGGGAGCTGACGTTGGAGATCGAGAGGCATGGCATCGACGCGTTCGCCGAGGCTGCAGAGCGGCTGCGAAGCGGGGAGGCGGTGGGGAAGGTGGTGCTGGAACTGGTGTGACATGCCGGACGAACGCCGACGAGGACGCCGCCCGCCCGGACCCCGCCCCCGCTACTCGCCATGCGGGCGCAGCTGATGTTCGTACGCGAAGATCACGACCTGCACCCGGTCGCGGAGCCGCAGTTTGGTGAGGATGCGGGTGATGTGGGTCTTGACGGTGGCCTCGGTGAGGAAGAGGTGCTCCGCGATCTCGGCGTTCGACAGGCCGGCGGCGATGAGGTGGAACACGTCTTTCTCGCGGGGTGTCAGCCGGGCGAAGAGCGCGCCGGCGTCGTCCGCGTGGGGCCACGGGGCGATCTGGGCGAAGCGGTCGACGAGACCTCGGGTGATGCGCGGGGTGAGGACGGCGTCGCCGGAGGCCACGGACCGGATCGCCGCCCGCAGCACGGTCGGGACGACGTCCTTGAGGAGGAATCCGCAGGCTCCCGCGCGGAGGCCTTCGAAGGCGTATTCGTCGAGGTCGAAGGTGGTGAGGATCAGAACGCGTGAGGCTGTCGAGGCGGTGATGCGCCGGGTTGCCTCGATGCCGTCCATGACCGGCATGCGTACGTCCATGAGCACCACGTCCGGCAGCGTGCGCCGCGCGAGGTCGACCGCCTCCTGACCGTCGGCGGCTTCGCCGAGGACGGTGATGTCCGGCATCGTGTCGAGGAGGCTGCGGAAGGCCATGCGGACGAGTGCCTGGTCGTCGGCGAGGAGGACCGAGATCGTCATCGCGGTTCTCCCAGCTTCAGTTCGCCCGACACGACCCATCCGGACGGGGTGGGCCCCGCCCGGAGATCACCGTCGAACATCGCGACCCGTTCTCGTATCCCGGTCAGCCCGTTGCCGGCCCTGCCTTCCGCCCCGGCGTCGGTCCCGGGGGACGTCTTGCCGTCATCGGTGACGCTGAAGCCGACCAGGTCACCGTCGCGGAGCAGGACGACATCCACCCGGGATGCGTCCCGGGCGTGCTTGACGACGTTCGTGAGTGACTCCTGGAGGATCCGGTAGAGCGTCGTCTGCGCCTCCGCGCTCAGGGTCGTGCAGTCGCCGGTCTCGGTCAGCCGGACGTCCAGGCCGGTGCCGCGGGTCTCGTCCACCAGGGCCTCGAGCGAGCCGAGGTCGGGCTGCGGGGCACGATCGCCACCGTCCTCGGCCCGCAGGACGCCGAGCAGCCGACGCATTCCCGCGAGGGACTGCCGACCGGTCGACGCGGCCAGGAGCATCTTCCCCCGGGCGCCCTCCGGATCGGTCGCTGTGGTCGCCGCCGCTGCCTCGGAGAGGGCTACGACGACCACCAGACCGTGGGCGACGATGTCGTGCATTTCCCGCGCGATCCGGGTGCGTTCGGCCGCCGCGGCGAGCTGCGCCTGCTGGGCGCGTTCCTGTTCCAGCCGCTGCGCACGGTCCTCGATGGAGGCGAGGTAGCGGTGCTGGGCGCGCACGGTGGTGCCGAGGAAGAACGCGGCCGCGGCCAGTCCGCTGAGGATGACGAAGGCGTCGTTGACGCTCGCGGCCGGAGCGAACCGTACGGCCACCAGGACGACGCCGAACTCGACGGCCGTCGCGGCGCCGAGCGAGTGCCGCAGGCCGCGGTGGGCGGCGACGGTGTAGAGCGCGACGAGCACCGCGAACTCGGAGAACGAGACCGTGCCGAGCGCCCAGGTCGCCATCGCCACGGCCCAGCAGAACCAGAACACGGCGACCGGAGCCCGGCGGCGCAGCAGGAGGGGACAGATCACCGCGGCCGCCAGCACCCAGTCCAGCACCCCGGACCGGTTGTAGAGCAACTCGTGCGACGCGGCGACGGCGCACAGGACGGGCGGCCCGAGGAGCAGGACGAGGGACAGGGACGGGCGGTCCCGGGACGGTCGGTGCGCCGGTCGGAGGTGCTTCACCCCGCCGACAGTACGGAAGGGCGGTCCCGGCGGCATCAATCGAAGGTCTTACATCCGCCGGAAAGTGGCCACCATTGTCGGATGTGCCGCTCCCGGGGCTGCTTTTAGCGTCGCGGCATGAGAACTCGACCAGCGACCATGGCCATGAAAGTGCCGGAGATCACCCTCATCTTCTGGATCGCGAAACTGTGCACCACCGGATTCGGCGAGTCCTTCTCGGACTACGTCTTCTTCAACGACTACATCGGGCAGCACGCGGCCATGCTCATGGGGCTGGGCCTGCTCCTCGTATGCCTGGCCGCGCAGATCGGCACCACGAAATACATCCCGTGGGTCTACTGGCTCGCGGTGACCGCGGTGAGCATATTCGGAACGATGTCGGCGGACTTCCTGAACAAGGACCTGGGGATGCCGCTCTACGCTTCCACGCTGATGCTGGTGGCCGTCCAGATCGGCGTCTTCGCCGCCTGGTACGCGACACAGCGCACCCTGGACGTGCACAGCATCGACAACCGTCTGCGGGAGCTGTTCTACTGGCTGACCGTCCTGTGCACCTTCGCGCTGGGAACGGCCGCGGGTGATTTCGCGGCCGTGACCCTGGGACTCGGTACTTTGGCCTCGTCCTTCGTCTTCCTCGGAATCATCCTGATCCCGGCAGCCGGCTATCGCTGGTTCCGTCTCAACGAAGTCCTGGCATTCTGGTTCGCCTACACCATCACCCGTCCCCTGGGCGCCTCCGTCGCGGACTGGCTTTCCGTACCCGCCCCTTATGGGGACGGACTGCAATTGGGTACGGGACCGATCAGCCTGGTCCTCGGGATTCTCCTCGCTGGAGTCATCACGGTGATCGCATCACGACACCGCCGGTCCGATCCCCCGAAAGCGGCACCCTCGAACAGCGTGGAAGGCGTTCAGGAAACGTTCAGGAATTGACCGACCGGACCGCGGACCGCAGGGCCTCGACTGCCCGACCGGCGCTGCGGCCGTCCGGCCCAGGACGGTGAATTCCGGTCCCGGGTAAATGAGTTGGGCGCTGGCGGTGCTGTGGACGCAGCCGGTGCGGGACCGCGCGTGGGCACACGCGCTGGCCACGGTCGGCCTTCCGCCGAGGCGCAGGACTGGACGGCATACGGCACCTCCCGGGGCTCGGATCCGCCGTCACCGGCCGTCCATTGTGACTGTGCCCCCTCTACCGGGGAAGGGTTTCACCTCACCCGGGGACCACCACGGCACGCCCCCGGCAACACACCACGTCACCGGCACCGCAGCGTTCGACCAGATCCAGAGTGACCACACCGCTGACCGCGTCCACGGACCGCACCGTGCCCGTCACCACCAGCCGATCCCCGACATACGCCGGCGCCCGGTTCCGCCACCCCACCTCTCGCACCTCTCCACCCACACCCGCGAACTCCACGGCGGCACGGTGAAACAGACACCCATGCAGCTGAGCCATGACGACCGCCCCCGCCAGCCCCTCCGACCGCGCGAACTCGGCGTCATAGTGGATGCGATGGGCATTGCGGGTGACGGCCCCGAACCGCAGCAGACCGACCGCGTCGGGTGTCAGCTCGACGGGCAACACGGCCTGCCCCACGACGACTTGGCGTGTCTGACGGCCTGTCATCGGACGATGAACCTCTCTGTGACTTCGATCAACGTGCCCCGTACCGCGCCGTAGACCTTCTCCACCGTGAGGAGAAGGAAGCCCTCGCCAACTCCCTTGCGTTCCACGGCAGTCAGCGCGCGCCGCAGCTCGACGAGGTCACCCGCGCGCACCTCGCCGACCCACCGCACGTCCTGCCCGCCCGCCATCAGCCGGACGTCGAGCCCGTCCGTCCCGGGGACCTCGTCGCGGTACATGCCGTCCGGCCGGAACTCCGCCGCGTCGGCGCCGGGTGCCCCGCGCAGCAGACTCACCACGTACATGGGGTGGACGGCGAAGTCGGCGCGAGCGGGATCGACGAGATGCGGTGCGCGCTCCCCGGCCGCCCGCGCGAACTCCGCCGCGTCCTCGGCCCGTACGACACCCAACGACCGACGCTCCCACCTCCCCAACGAAGCCCGGGCCCGCTCCTCGACCAGCTCCAACGCGGCGCTCCTGATCATGAGTTGCCTCCCCTCCGGTGCCCGGACGGTAAGGACGGTCCACCCCCGGCCGCCACGGAACCGGCCCGCTCAGCGGACCGTTCCGCTTGGGCGGAGATCGCCGCCGTCCCACCATCGGGACATGGACCTCATGGACATCCAGGCGCCCCCGGAGGGCACCTACGCGGAAGCGGACGGCGTCAAGTACCACTACGTCGAGCTGGGGGAGGGCGGCCCCACGGTCAGCCCCACGGTCTTCCTGCACGGCGGGGGCCCCGGATGCACCGGCTGGTCGGACTTCGGCCAGGTGGCACGGCTGTTCGCGGCGGACCGCCGGTGCCTGCTCGTCGACATCCTCCAGTACGGCAAGTCCGCCAAGCCCGTCATCGAGGGCCCCATGTGGGACTACCACGCGGCGAAGACCGTCGCCCTCCTCGACGAACTCGGCATCGACCGCGCCGACTTCGTCTGCAACTCCTGGGGCGGCACCATCGCGCTCAACCTCGCCGCCAAGTACCCCGAGCGCGTACGGTCGTTGGTCATCACCGGCAGTATGCCCGTCTTCTACGGCCCGCTCGCGCCCCTGCCGGAGGGCGGCCGCCGTGGCCGCAACGCCCGTGATGTCTACTACGGCGGCACCGGCCCCTCGTGGCAGAAGATGCGTGAACTCATTGCCCGCCTGGAGTGGTTCGACCCGGACGCCATCCCCGACGGCACCGTGACCCTGCGCTACGAGCAGAGCCTCGACCCCGAGGAGACCGCGCTCGCCGGTGCCTCAGACAACCCGCGCGGCGACTGGCAGGACCTCACCGCCGAACTCGGTCTGATCGCCGCGCCGACGCTGTTCCTGTGGGGCATGCAGGACGCGTTCCTGACCCCGGACTACCCACTGATGCTGGCCCGCATGATCCCCAAGGGCAGCCTGCACGTGATGAGCGAGGCCTCCCACCATCCGCAGGAGGAACGGCCGTACGACTACCACAGCGTCGTCACCGGCTTCCTGAACCAGCAGTACAACTGACTCTCCGGGGAGGAGACATGAGCGGGTCCGTCGCGAGGGTCGTCGAACTGTCCAGCCCCTTCACCCGGTTCGCCGGCCGCCTGCTGGTCGGGCTCGGGTACGAGGTCGTGCTCGTCGAACCGCCGGAAGGCGACGCGACCCGACGCGAACTCGGCGGCGACGCGTTCGTCCACTGGCACGCGGGGAAGCGGTCGGTCGTGCCCGCCTCGCCCGAAGAGCTGCGTGCTCTCCTCGCCACCGCCGACGTGCTGCTCGACGGGAGTCCGGGCGGGGCCGAGGAGATCGTGACCGGCCTCGACGGTCTCGTGCACGTCCGCGTCACCCCCTTCGGGCTGCTCGGCCCCCGCACCGACTGGCAGGGCACCGACCTCGTGGTGGCCGCGCTCGGCGGAATGCTCGCCCAGGTCGGCGACCCCGACGGCCCGCCGCTACGGCTCCCGGAGCAGCAGGCCGAGCAACTCGCCGGTGTCAACGCGGCGATCGCCGCCCTGCTCGGCCTCCGCGCGCGTCGCACCGGCACGGGGCAGCTGGTCGACGTCTCCGCGCAGGCGTGCGTCGCGGCCGCGCTGGAGGCCGGAACCCTCGCCTATCTGCACGAGGACCGGGTTCCGCCACGCCCCGGCAGCGTCCATCCCCTCGTCCCGCACGGCCTGTTCAGGTCCGCCGACGGTTACCTGGGCGGTGGGCTCGGCGGCAGCCCGCGCATGTGGGACGCGCTGCTCGACTGGCTGCGCGAGGAGAACGCGGCGGCCGACCTCACGGAACCGCGCTGGCAGGACCCGGTCGAACGCAAGAAGCACCAGGAGCATGTGTTCAAGGTCGTCCAGGACTTCGTGGGCATGTGGCCGAAGGCCGAGTTCGCGGAACGGGCCCAGGCGAGGAAACTGCCCTGGGCCGCAGTCGACCTGCCCCACGAACTCCCCGACAACCCGCAGCTCACGGCCCGCGACTTCTTCACCCGGGTCCGCACACCGGAGGGCGAGCGGACCGACCTGGGCTTCCCCTTCGCGTTCCCGGAAGGCCACCGGGTACGGGAGTTGGACGTCCCCGCGCTGGGCGCGGACCAGCAGATGCTCGCGGAACGCCGCCCGGGACCCACCCCTGCGGTCGTGAACACCAAGGCCCCCGCCCTGCACGGCATCCGCGTCCTCGACCTGACCTGGGTCCTCGCCGGCCCGTACTGCACCAAGGTCCTGGCCGACCACGGCGCCGACGTCATCAAGGTCGAGTCCATGGGCCGCCCCGACCCCACCCGCTTCGCCCCGTTCATGCACCTCTCCCGCGGCCCCCACACGGACCCGAACACCAACGGCTACTTCAACGAGGTCAACCGCAACAAACGCAGCATCGCCCTCGACACCCGCACCGACGAAGGCGTCGCGGTCCTCCGCGAACTCATCGCCCACGCCGACGTCCTCGTGGAGAACTTCAGCTCCACCGTCATGCGCAAACTCGGCCTCGGCTACGAGGAGTTGACCCGGATCAACCCGGACCTCGTGTACGTCAGCATGTCGGGCATGGGGCACACCGGCCCGCGCAACGGCTGGGTCTCGTACGCCGACACGGTCTCGGCGAGCGCGGGCCTGACCGGACTGACCGGCTGGGGCCCGGACGACGTGGTCGGCGTGATCTACGGCCACGGCGACATCGTCGCGGGACTGCAGGCCGCCCTCGCCACGGTCGCCGCACTGGAGCACCGAGCCGTCACCGGACGCGGACAGCACATCGACCTCTCCCAACTGGAGGCGACAGCAGCCCACATGGGCACCAGCCTCCTCGGCGGCCCGGCGGTGACACCGAGCGGCAACACCCACCCGAGCTGGAGCCCGCAGGGCGTCTACCGCTGCCTCGGCGCCGACCGCTGGCTGGCGGTCAGCGTGCGCGACGACTCCGAGTGGGCTGCGCTGTGCGAGGTGATCGGCCGACCCGAACTCGCCACGGACGAACGGACGTTCACGGCGGAGGCCCGGCGTTGCTCGACAGCCCTCGTCGACTCCGCGCTGGGGGAGTGGACCCGTACGCTCCCTGCCGATGTCGCCGCCGAGGAGCTCCAGGCCCGCGGCGTCCCGGCCGGAGCAGTGCAGGACGGGCGTGAACTCGTCGAGCACGACCCGCAGTTGAGGGCCCGGGGCTTCTATGTCCGCAAGGAACACCCGGTCGCGGGCGCCTTCCTCCACGAGGGCGTCCCGATCCGCCTCACCCGCACACCCGGCGGGATCCGCGCGGCCGCGCCCGTACTCGGCGCCGACACCGACGCCGTACTCAGCGAGGTGGCGGGGTTCTCGACGGAGCGCGTCCAGCGGCTCCGGGAGGCCGGAGTCCTGCGGTGACCGACACCATCCCCGGCCTCCTCGACGTGGCGGCCGGGGAGTTCGGCGAACGGCCCTTCCTGCGGGTGGGGGACGTGGCACGGACGTACGCGGAGACCCGTACGGCCGCCGCCACGATGGCCGGAGCGCTCGCCGAGCGGGGGTGTCGGCCGGGCGACCGTGTCGCCGTCATGGCCGACAACCGCATCGAGGTCGTCGACCTCGTCCTCGGCTGCGCCTGGCTGGGTGCGGTGCTGATCCCGCTCAACACCGGTCTGCGGGGCGGTGGACTTCGGCAGGTGCTGCGGGCGGCGGAACCGCAATTCCTGCTGGTGGAGGAGGAGTTGGCGGAACGGGTCGTAGCGGCCGGTTTTCAGGGGGAGTTGTGGATCGTCGGCGGGGACGGCGTACCGGCGCCGGGCTTGGCCCCCGCCCTGCCCTCGGCCCAAGTGCGCCCGGACGACACCGCGTTCGTGTTGTTCACCTCGGGGACCACGGGTGCGGCGCGCGGTGTCCGGTGCCCGCACGCGCAGACCGTCTGGTGGGGCCGCAACGTCTCCGGCTCGCTCCAACTCGCTGCCGACGACGTGCTGTTCACCTGTCTGCCGCTGTTCCACACCAACGCGCTGAACACCCTCGCGCACGCGATGGCCGTGGGGGCGAGCTGTGTGATCGGTGAGCGGTTCTCCGCCACGCGGTACTGGGAGCGGGTGGCGGAGGCCGGGGCGACCGCCGTGTATCTGCTGGGCGCGATGGTGCCGATGCTGCTGGCCCAGCCGCCGAGCGCCGCCGACCGTGCGCATCGGGTGTGGCGCGGGCTTTCCCCCGCCACTCCCGGCTCGGCGTGGGAGCCGTTTCGGGAGCGGTTCGGGGTCACGTTGGTCGACGGGTTCGGGTCGACGGAGACGAACCTCGTCATCGGGTCGACGCCCGAGGAGCAGCGGCCCGGTTACGTCGGTACCGTGCGCGACGGCTTCTCCGCGCGCGTGGTCGACGACCTGCTCGACCCCGTCGCGGACGGTGTCGCCGGCGAGCTGGTGGTCCGTAGCGCGCATGAATTCGCCTTCTGTACCGGGTACTTGGGGGAGCCCGAGCCAGGTCCCACTGCCTGGCGGCGCACCGGTGACCGGGTGGTCCGTGATGCCGACGGGTGGTTCCGGTTCGTCGACCGGATCAAGGACGTGATCCGGCGGCGGGGCGAGAACGTGTCCTCGCAGGAGGTGGAGTCCGTCGTCCGCTCGCACCCGGCGGTCGCCGACGCGGCGGCCTTCCCGGTGCCCTCGGAGCTGGCCGAGGACGAGGTCATGGTCGCGGTGGTGCCCGGGCCGGGGCAGGTGCTGGACCCGCTGGACCTCGTACGGCACTGTGCGCACGAACTGCCGCCGTTCGCGGTGCCCCGCTACATCGACACCGTCCGTGAGCTCCCGCTCACCGAGACCGGCAAGGTTCGCAAGGGCGTACTACGCGAACGTGGGGTCACGGCCACCACGTGGGACCGCTCCACACCGTCCACCCCGGGACGACATCAAACTTGAACCGTTTGTTTTCTTGAATCACTCGTGTTTATGGCTGTAGGTTGAGCGCCATGACCGCATCCCAGCCACCGACCACCGCCGAGGAGCTGCGCGGTGCCGGCCTGCGGGTGACGGCAGCCCGCGTCGCGCTGCTCGAGACCGTCCGGCACGGCGACCACCTCGATGTCGAGGCGGTCGCGTCCGGGGTCCGTGACCGCGTAGGACACATATCGCTCCAGGCCGTGTACGACGCGCTCCACGCGCTGACCTCGGCCGGACTCATACGCCGTATCGAACCGGCAGGCAGTCCCGCCCGCTTCGAAGGACGCGTCGGCGACAACCACCACCACCTCATGTGCAGGTCGTGCGGGGTCGTCGCCGATGTCGACTGCGCGGTCGGCGAGGCACCCTGCCTGACCGCCGCCGACGACCAAGGCTTCTCGATCGACGAGGCCGAGGTCATCTACTGGGGTCTGTGCCCCGCCTGTACCGCGGTCCCCAGTTCCTGAGCCACGTGTTCCACCCCGTTTTGGAAGGATTCCCATGTCTGAGAACCACGACGCAATCGTCACGGACGCGAAGTCGGAGGATGCCGGGGGCTGCCCCGTCGCGCACGGGCGCGCCGCGCACCCGACCCAGGGCGGTGGCAACCGTCAGTGGTGGCCGGAGCGGCTCAACCTGAAGATCCTTGCCAAGGACCCGGTCGTCGCGAACCCGCTCGGCGCGGACTTCGACTACGCCGAGGCGTTCGGCGCCCTGGACCTCGCGGCCGTCAAACAGGACATCGCCGAGGTACTGACCACCTCGCAGGACTGGTGGCCGGCGGACTTCGGCAACTACGGCCCGCTGATGATCCGCATGGCCTGGCACAGCGCCGGCACCTACCGCATCAGCGACGGCCGCGGCGGTGGCGGCCGCGGCCAGCAGCGCTTCGCGCCGCTGAACAGCTGGCCGGACAACGGCAACCTGGACAAGGCCCGCCGTCTGCTGTGGCCCGTCAAGAAGAAGTACGGCCAGTCCATCTCCTGGGCCGACCTCCTGATCCTCACGGGCAACGTGGCGCTGGAGACGATGGGCTTCGAGACCTTCGGCTTCGCCGGCGGCCGTGCCGACGTCTGGGAGGCCGACGAGGACGTGTACTGGGGTCCCGAGACCACCTGGCTCGACGACCAGCGCTACACCGGCGACCGCGAGCTGGAGAACCCGCTCGGCGCCGTCCAGATGGGCCTCATCTACGTCAACCCCGAGGGCCCGAACGGCAACCCGGACCCGCTGGCCGCGGCCCGCGACATCCGTGAGACCTTCCGCCGGATGGCGATGAACGACGAGGAGACCGTCGCCCTCATCGCCGGTGGCCACACCTTCGGCAAGACCCACGGCGCCGGCCCGGCCGAGTCGGTCGGCGACGACCCCGAGGCCTCGCCGCTGGAGCAGCAGGGCCTGGGCTGGAAGTCCACCTACGGCACAGGCAAGGGTGGCGACGCGATCACCTCCGGCCTCGAGGTGACCTGGACCACCAAGCCCACCCAGTGGAGCAACGACTTCTTCGACATCCTCTTCGGCTACGAGTGGGAGCTGACCCAGAGCCCCGCCGGCGCCAACCAGTGGGTGGCCAAGGACGCCGAGGCGATCATCCCCGACGCCCACAGCGACGCCAAGAAGCTGCCCACGATGCTCACCACCGACCTCTCGCTGCGCTTCGACCCGATCTACGGCGAGATCTCGAAGCGCTTCCACGAGAACCCGGCGCAGTTCGCGGACGCCTTCTCCCGCGCGTGGTTCAAGCTGACCCACCGTGACCTGGGCCCGAAGTCCCTGTACCTCGGCCCGGAGGTCCCCTCCGAGACCCTGCTGTGGCAGGACCCGCTGCCGCAGGCCGAGGGCGAGGCCATCGACGCCGCCGACGTCACGGCCCTCAAGGCGAAGATCCTCGCCTCGGACCTGACCGTCTCGCAGCTGGTGTCCACCGCGTGGGCGTCCGCCTCCACCTTCCGGGGCAGCGACAAGCGCGGCGGTGCCAACGGCGCCCGTATCCGCCTCGAGCCGCAGCGCGGCTGGGAGGCCAACGACCCCGACCAGCTCGCCCAGGTGCTGCGGGTCCTCGAAGGCATCCAGGCGGAGTTCAACTCCGGCGCCAAGAAGGTCTCCCTGGCCGACCTGATCGTCCTCGGCGGTGCCGCAGCGGTCGAGAAGGCCGCCAAGGACGGCGGCGTCGACGTGGAGGTCCCCTTCACGCCGGGCCGTGTCGACGCGACCGAGGAGCACACGGACGTCGAGTCGTTCGCCGCGCTGGAGCCGACCGTCGACGGTTTCCGCAACTACCTCGGCAAGGGCAACCGCCTCCCCGCCGAGTACCTGCTGCTCGACCGCGCCAACCTGCTCACCCTGAGCGCCCCCGAGCTGACCGTCCTCGTCGGCGGCCTGCGCGTCCTGGGCGCCAACCAGGGCCAGTCCACGCACGGCGTCCTCACGGACAAGGTCGGCACGCTGACCAACGACTTCTTCGTGAACCTGCTCGACCTGGGCACCGCGTGGACGTCGACCTCCTCGGACCAGCAGACCTTCGAGGCCCGTGACGCCTCCGGCGCGGTCAAGTGGACCGGCACCCGTGCCGACCTGGTCTTCGGCTCGAACTCCGAGCTGCGCGCGCTCGCCGAGGTCTACGCGAGCGACGACGCGAAGGAGAAGTTCGTGAAGGACTTCGTCGACGCGTGGGTCAAGGTCTCCAACCTGGACCGCTTCGACCTGATCTGAGCAGTCCGCACCACCTGACGTCCGGGTCGGCCCTCGCGGGTCGGCCCGGACGTTTCTCATCTCCTGAACTCGCGGCACAGGCGTGCACGTTTGTCACATAAGCTCCTCCGCATGAACGAGGGGGAGCCCGGCAGACGGGTTGTCGACGGCCGCTTCGAGCTGGAGTCCCGGCTCGGCGGCGGTGGCATGGGCACGGTGTGGCGCGCCCAGGACCTGCTGCTGCACCGCTATGTCGCGGTCAAGGAGGTCCGGCCGCCGGACATCGACCTCGCCGAGTACGACCCCGCCGCGGCGGAGATGCTGCGCCAGCGGGTCCTGCGCGAGGCCCGCGCGCTGGCCAGGGTCGAGCACCCGAACGTGGTGACGATCCATCACATCGTCGACGAGGGCGTGGGCACCTACCCGTGGCTCGTCATGGAACTCGTCCAAGGCGGCTCCCTCGCCGACCGGTTGGCCCGCGGACCCATGGCCCCCGCCGAGGCCGCACACCTCGGCCGCGGCGTGCTCGACGCCCTCGACGCGGCACACGCGGCGGGCGTCCAGCACCGCGACGTGAAACCCGCCAACGTCCTGCTGCGCACCGACGGCCGCCCCGTCCTCACCGACTTCGGCATCGCCGCGATCCGCGACGCCACCGCCCTCACCGCCACCGGCTCCATCATCGGCACCCCCGACTACATGGCCCCGGAACGGGTCTCGGGCCAGAGCGGCGGTCCCGCCGCCGACCTGTGGTCGCTCGCGATGATGCTCTACGTCGCCGTCGAGGGCCACCACCCGCTCCAGCGCGGTACGACCCTGGCCACGCTGGCCGCGGTACTCCAGGAGGACGTGCCGCCACCGGTGCGGGCCGGATCGCTGACGCCGGTGCTGTCCTGCGTCCTGGTCCGTGATCCCGAGGGGCGGCCGGACGCCTGGACGGTCGGCCGGATGCTGGACGCCGCCGCGGCACAGCCCGAGGACCGGCGCCCCGAGACGACCTCGTACCGGCTCGCACCGCCGATGCCTCCGTCACTGCCGCCCACCGACGGCATGCGGGCCACGGGCAGCCGACGGCGCCCGGCGGCGAAGCGGTCCCGAGGCGTCGCGGTCGCCTCCAGCGTCGTAGGCGTCCTGCTGGTGGGGACGCTCGCCTGGAAGGTGCTGCCGGGCGGGAACGACAAGGACGGCTCGACGGCGTCCCCGGGCGCCAGCGGTCAGACGCAGCAGCAGACGCCTACGCCGACCGTCTCGGCGACTCAGAGCAGTGCCGCGGTGAAGACCCAGGACATGCTCACGCCGGCCGGCATCCGGACCGCGATCAAGGCGTTCAAGGAGAAGACGGGCAGCGACCGTTTCGCCGACTTCTCCGTCTATCCGGGGTACGTCATCGCGGACGTGATGGTGAAGGGCAGCCAGACCAAGTACCAGAGCTACACCTACCGCTCCGGCACCGGGTTCGACCCGGACGGCAGCAAGGCCCTGGTGTCGGAAGGCGACCAGCCGGTGAACCTGGACGACTTCAACTGGGACGCGGTTCCCGCGTTGTTGAAGACCGCGAAGAAGGAGCTGAAGGTCGCGAAGCCGACGAGCCAGTACCTGCTGCTGCGGGTGCCGAACACCTACGACGGCACGTTGGAGGGCATGGCGATCTACCTGAGCGACGACTACGGCGCCGGCGGCTTTGTGGACGCCAACACCAAGGGCACCGTGACCAGGGTGGTGCGGTGACGGGTAGGTTCGGCCCGTGCCCACCTTGCTGATCGTGCATCACACCCCCTCGCCCAACTGCCAGGCGATGTTCGAGGCCGTCGTCTCCGGCGCTACGACACCGGAGATCGAGGACGTGCGGGTCGTACGGCGTGCCGCCCTGTCCGCGACGGTGTCGGACGTGTTGGAGGCCGACGGTTTTCTGCTGGGCACGCCCGCGAACCTCGGTTACATGTCCGGCGCGCTCAAGCACTTCTTCGACCAGATCTACTACCCGTGCCTGGACGAGACCCGGGGCCGGCCCTTCGGCTACTACGTGCACGGCGGGAACGACGTGACCGGAGCCGTGCGCGGCATCGAGGCGATCACGACCGGGCTGGGCTGGCGGCGCGTCGCGGACCCGGTGACGCTGACCGGCGAGCCGGACAGGGGCGGCGTCGAGGCGTGCTGGGAGCTGGGGGCGACGATCGCGGCCGGTCTGGAGGCCTGAGCGGGCGGCCACCACCCGTTCGGCGGCCGAAGAGTGTCGTGACCCCCCGAAGCACCCCCAGCGTGGAGGGACATGCCCCTCCGAGTGACAGGAGTTCTTCATGAGGAAGCGTCTGACGGCCGCGGTGGGTCTGGCGGGTGCGGCGTTGCTGCTGTGTGCCGGCACGGCGAGCGCGGACCCCGACCCCGTCGGTACCGCCAGCGACAGCCCGGGCGTGCTCTCCGGAAACGTCGTGCAGGTGCCGATCGATCTCGACCTCAACCTGTGCGGCAACTCCATCAACGTCATCGGTCTGCTGAACCCCGCACTGGGCAACCACTGCGAGACCACCGACTGACGAGCCGTACCGTGAACGAGCCGTGGGCCCCGCGCCCGCGGCTCGTTCCGCGTGTCAGGAGACGTGTCAGGAGATGCGTCAGGGGACCTCGGGCAGCCGGTGCAGGGGCGTGCCGTGGGCCCAGCGCCGCAGACGTGAGCCGTCGATGAGCTGGACGCCGCCCTGTCTGCGCGCCCACTGCACGTCACGTCGGCTGAAGGTGCCCCGGTGCACGACGAGCCGCAGATGCGGTCCGGAGCCGGCCGCGCGTGCTGATCGCGCCGGGGTCTCCTCGTCGGGCAGCGGCTCGGCGACCGGCCGGAAGGCCACCTCCAGACGGCGGCCCAGCCGGTCGCGCGCACGGACCCGCGGCTGGCCCTGCGCGTCGGGCCGGGCCAGCGCCCGCCAGCCGTCCCGGCGCAACATCCGGGACACGGCCAGGGCGAGCCCCTCCACATCCAGGTCGGCGATCTCCTCGGGCGTGTAGTAGCCCAGGCGGCGACGGGCCAGCGGCCGGTTGTGCCGGACCACGGCCGCCGTGATCACGGCGAGCAGCGCCAGCCCGCCGACGAGCGCGGCGGTGCCGAGGACGCGGTACGCCTCGGCGAGCCCGGCCACGATCCCGCACACGACGACGGCGACCACGACGAGGGCGGGCAGCACCTCGCGCAGTCCGGGGCCGTAGCGTCCCTGGGCGCGCAGGGCACGGATCGCCTCGCGCCTTCGGGAGCGCCACGACGCGCGCTTCTCGTGCCTCCGCAGCCTCTGCGGCAACAGAGCCAACTCCCCCCACCCCCAAGCGCGTTGACGCCTGCGGTAGGGATACCCGCCGGATGTGGTCCGCGTGCGCGGGGACGGGAACCGGCCACCAAACCGGCCGAACTGTTTCGGCGGCGGCCATGACCTCGCGGGCAGCGAAGTCGTCCCTCCAGACCTCTGGCCCCAGGTACCTACCGCCCGGTATACAAGGCCAGTTGAACGAGAGACGACCGCAGCGGGCCCGCCCCGTCGCACCGTCTCGTACCTGGGGAGGAACCTCATGAAGCGTGAGACGCATCCGGACACGACGGCGCACCACCGTGGCAGGGCCGTGGCGGTCGCCGCGGCGGTCAGCGGCTGCGCCCTCGTCGTCGCGTCCGCGGCACCGGCGGCCGCGCACAACTCGGGCCATGGGCACGGTCGTTCGACTCAGTACGTGGCGCTGGGCGACTCCTACACCTCGGGCCCGTACATACCGACCCAGGTGGATGCCAACTGTGCCCGCTCCGACCACAATTACCCCTCCGTGGTGACGGCGGACCAAAGAGGGACCGTCCTCAAGGACGTGAGTTGCAGCGGCGCGACGACCGCGGAGATGTGGAAGGCGCAGGGCACCAACCCGCCCCAACTGGACGCCGTGCAGCGGAACACGGACCTGGTGACCTTGCAGATCGGGGGCAACGACATCGGGTTCAGCACCATCATCGGCACCTGCGCCAAGCTCAGCGCCACGGACCTGACCGGCAACCCGTGCCAGCGCTACTACACCTCCTCCGGCGTCGACCAGTTGGCGCTGGCCGTCCTCAACACCGCGCCGAAGGTCACCAAGGTCCTCCGTGCGGTGCACAAGCAGGCACCCCACGCGCGCGTGCTCGTCGTTGGCTACCCGGACCTGCTGCCCGACGACGGCAGCGGCTGCTACCCCTCGGTGCCGTTCGCCGCCAAGGACTTCCCCTATCTGCGCGACACCGGCAAGCGCCTCAACCTGATGCTCCGCGTGGTGGCCGCCCTCAACGGCGCGGAGTACGTGGACACTTACGGCCCGACCGTCGGCCACGACATGTGCAAGGCGCCCGCCGACCGCTGGATAGAGCCGCTGCAACCCGCCTCCCCGGCGGCTCCGGCGCACCCCAACGCGAAGGGCGAGGCGGCCATGGCGGGTGCAGTGCTCAAGCAACTGGACCGGCGCCACCGGTACTGACGGACAGCGGCGGCCCGGGTTTTCCACAGGCGGAGGGGGTGTACTCGCTAAACGCGCCCCTGACGAGGAAAGATGGGGCCGTACGCGAAGTCGGTCGATACGGAGGAGCGGGCCACCATGGCACACGAGCGAGCGGGCGAACAGGCCCGCGCGGAAGATCTCGTCGACGTAGCCCGTCTGGTGACCGCGTACTACGCGCTGCACCCGGACCCCGCCGAGCCGGGGCAGCGCGTGGCGTTCGGCACCTCCGGGCACCGGGGCTCGTCCCTGGCGACCGCGTTCAACGAGGACCACATCGCCGCCACCAGCCAGGCCATCTGCGAGTACCGCGCGGACCAGGGCACCGACGGCCCCCTCTTCATCGGGGCCGACACCCACGCGCTGTCCGAGCCCGCGAAGGTCACCGCCCTGGAGGTGTTCGCCGCCAACGAGGTCACGGTCCTCATCGACAGCGCGGACGGCTACACGCCCACCCCGGCGGTGTCCCACGCGATCCTCGCCCACAACCGCGGCCGCACCTCGGGCCTGGCGGACGGCGTCGTGGTCACCCCCTCGCACAACCCGCCCGGCGACGGCGGCTTCAAGTACAACCCGCCGAACGGCGGCCCGGCCGGCTCCGAGGCCACCTCCTGGATCCAGGACCGCGCCAACGACATCATCGCGGGCGGCCTGAAGGACGTACGCCGCGTCCCGTACACCCGCGCGCTCGCCGCGCCCGGCACGGGCCGCTACGACTTCCTCGGCGCGTACGTCGCCGACCTGCCGAGCGTCCTCGACCTGGACGCGATCCGGACGGCCGGGGTGCGGATCGGCGCCGACCCGCTGGGCGGGGCGTCCGTCGCCTACTGGGGGCGCATCGCCGAGGAGCACCGGCTCGACCTGACCGTGGTCAATCCGCTCACGGACCCGACCTGGCGGTTCATGACGCTGGACTGGGACGGCAAGATCCGCATGGACTGCTCGTCGCCGTACGCGATGGCCTCGCTGATCGCGCAGCGCGACCGGTTCGACATCGCCACGGGCAACGACGCCGACTCCGACCGGCACGGGATCGTCACCCCGGACGCGGGCCTGATGAACCCCAATCACTACCTGGCCGCCGCGATCGCCTACCTCTACGCCCACCGCGAGCAGTGGCCCGCCGACGCGGGCGTGGGCAAGACGCTGGTGTCCTCGTCGATGATCGACCGGGTCGCCGCCGACCTCGGGCGCCGGCTCGTCGAGGTGCCCGTCGGCTTCAAGTGGTTCGTGGACGGACTGGTCGACGGCTCGCTCGGCTTCGGCGGCGAGGAGTCGGCCGGTGCCTCCTTCCTGCGCCGGGACGGCTCCGTGTGGACCACCGACAAGGACGGCATCATCCTGGCGCTGCTCGCCAGCGAGATCACCGCGGTCACCGGCAAGACGCCGTCCGAGCACTACAAGGGACTCACGGACCGGTTCGGCTCGCCCGCCTACGCCCGGATCGACGCCCCGGCGTCCCGCGAGGAGAAGGCGCTCCTTGCCAAGCTCTCGCCCGCGCAGGTCACCGCCGACACCCTGGCCGGCGAGCCCGTCACCGGCGTCCTCACCGAGGCACCGGGCAACGGCGCGGCCCTCGGCGGCATCAAGGTGACGACCGCCAACGCCTGGTTCGCGGCGCGGCCCTCCGGCACCGAGGATGTCTACAAGATCTACGCCGAGTCCTTCCTCGGCGCTGACCACCTCGGCCAGGTGCAGGAGGAGGCGAAGGCCGTGGTCGGGGCGGCGCTGGGCGGCTGACCCGGCGGCCGTGGTGCCGGCTGCCGTAGGAATGAATGCTGTGGCAGGCGGTGTTGGGCCGACACGTGAGCCATGACGCACGACGGAAGTGAACCCCGTATGTCCTTCGAAACGACCGACTACACGGGGCAGACCACGTGCGGCGACGAGGCCCGCACCCCGCTGCGCGACTTCCTGCGGACCGAGACCGGGAGCGCCGCCGTCCTGGTGGCGGCGGCGCTCGTCGCGCTCGTCTGGGCCAATGTCACGCCGTCGGCGTACGAGACGTTCTGGGAGACCCACCTCTCCGTGCGGCTCGGTTCGCACGGAGTCTCGCTCGACCTGCGCGAGTGGGTCAACAGCGGGCTGATGACGCTGTTCTTCCTCGTCGTCGGGCTGGAGGCGCGCCGCGAGTTCGACATGGGCGAGCTGCGCGAACGCAGGCGGCTGGCGCTGCCGATGGTCGCGGGGGCGAGCGGCATGCTCGTGCCGATCGCCATCTACCTCGCCATCAACAGCGGGCACGGGACGGCGAACGGCTGGGGCGCGGTGATGTCCACCGACACGGCGTTCGCGCTGGGCATGCTCGCCGTCGTGGGCCGCCACATGCCGCCCGGGCTGCGGGTCTTCCTCCTCACGATCACCGTCGTCGACGACTTCCTCGCGCTCGTCGTGATCGCCGTCTTCTACAGCGACCACATCGCCGTACCGGCACTCCTGGTGGCGGTCGGCATGTTCGGCGTCGTCGTGCTGCTACGGCGGTTCCGGGTGCGCCGGGGCCCGCTGTACGCGCTGGTCGGGGTAGTCGCCTGGGTCGCCCTGCTCAAGTCGGGTGTCGATCCCGTGGTCATCGGCCTCGCCATGGGACTGATCACGTACGCCTACCCGGCGGGGCGCGACGACCTGGAGCGAGCCACCGGCCTGTTCCGGCTGTTCCGCGAGCAGCCCACCCCCGAGCTGGAACGCGACGTACGGGCCGGAATCGCGGCGTCGATCTCCCCGAACGACCGGCTCCAGCGCATCTACCACCCGTGGGCGAGCTACGCCGTAGTCCCGCTGTTCGCGCTGGCCAATGCAGGTCTGCATCTCAGCGGGGAGCAACTGGCCAGGGCCTTCACCTCGCCCGTCGCGCTGGGCATCCTCATCGGGTATGTCGTCGGCAAGCCGCTCGGCATCGTGTCCTCGACGGCGCTGACCAGTGTTCTGTCCCGGGGCCGGATCCGGCCCCCGGTCGGCTGGGGCGCGGTGACCGCGGGCGGCACGCTGGCCGGCGTCGGCTTCACGGTGTCCCTGCTGATCGCGACCCTCGCCTTCGACGGGACCACCCTGGAGGACGCGAAGACGGGCATCCTCAGCGCCGTCATCTGCTCCTTCCTGGTCGGCCGGCTGGTCACGGGAGTGATCGGGCTGCTGCCGCCGCAGATCCGGCCAAGGGTGCTGTTCGGCCGGGCGGAGACCATCGTCGACCTGTCGGTGCCCGTGGACCCCGACCGCGACCATCTGCGCGGACCGCGGCACGCCCCGGTGACCGTCGTGGAATACGGCGACTACGAATGCCCCTTCTGCGGCCAGGCCGAGCCGGTCGTCCGTGAGCTGCTCGGTTCCTTCGGGGACGAGGTGCGGTACGTGTGGCGGCACCTCCCGCTCACCGACGTCCACGAGCACGCCCAGCTCGCCGCCGAGGCCGCGGAGGCCGCCGCACTGCAGGGCGGCTACTGGGAGATGCACGACCTGCTCCTCAGCCACCAGGGCGCCCTGCGCTTCAAGGACCTGCGGGCCTACGCCGTCCAGATCGGCCTCGACCCCGCCCGCTTCGAACGCGACATGCGGGCCCACGAGGGGGCGGGCCATGTCGCCGAGGATGTCGAATCGGCGGACCTCAGCGGGGTCGCGGGCACCCCGACCTTCTTCGTGAACGGCCGTAGACACCATGGCGCGTACGACATCGAGGGGCTCTCGCAGGCGGTACGGGCGGCTCGGGAGCGGGCGGCGGTGGTGGCGGCGTAGCCGTCCGGCCCGTGGGCGCCCGGCGTGATTCCGGCTGTGCGGCGCTGCCACACTGATCACGTGGACGAACAGGACGCGGGGCGGCGGGCGCACGTCGAACGTTTCATCGGCCCGCTGCGGACGAACATGCCCGGGGCCGGAGACTTCAGTTTCGAGGGGATCCGACAGCTGGGGAACCCCGTGCCGATCCTGGTGCAGAACGACGGCGAGCGGCAGTTGCAGCTGTGGCTGGAGCCGTTCGGCCAGGACTACTGGCTGGAGCCCGGGGAGGCGGTGTACGGCACGTCGTACGGGACGTGGAGCGGCCACCCGTTCGACGTGAGTCACCAGCCCGACCGCCTCACGGTCTGGGCCGAGTCCTGGTTCGCGACGGTCTCCGACGTCGACGGCAACGAGTTCCCGCCGGGCCGCCGGGACACCGCCTAGGCCGGCGGACAGGGCCGGGAATGGACCGACGGGTGCCGGTGTTGAGACGCATGTAGCTGACATGCTCGGGACAATCTCCCGGGATGTGGGCGGAAGGAGGTCCTCATGGCACGCACCACGAACCGTCCCGTCGTCACCCTGAAGTCGACGGCCGGAACCGGCGTCACCTACGTGACGCGCAAGAGCCGTCACAACGACCCCGACCGGCTGGTCCTGCGCAAGTACGACCCGGTGGCGGGGGAGCACGTCGACTTCCGCGAGGAGCGTTGAGCCGAGGGGTTGTCCCACTCGGCGAGTGAAGCGGCTGTCCCACGAACACAGCAGAGCGGCCGTCCGGCGACGGACGGCCTGAGGAAGGAAGCACCATGAGGTCTGGCATTCACCCCGTGTCCCGTCCGGTCGTCTTCCGCGACCGCGCGGCGGACACCGCGTTCCTGACCACCTCGACCGCGCGGTCGGCGCGCACGATCGAGTGGGCGGACGGGAACACCTACCCGCTGATCGACGTCGAGATCTCGTCGGCCAGCCACCCGTTCTACACCGGCAACACGCGCGTCGTGGACACCGCGGGCCGTGTGGAGCGCTTCGAGCGCCGCTACGGGAGGGCGTCATGAAGGTCCGTAATTCTCTCCGCTCACTGAAGGCCAAGCCCGGCGCGCAGGTGGTACGTCGTCGTGGCGTGACGTTCGTGATCAACAAGAAGGACCCGCGCTTCAAGGCCCGCCAGGGCTGACGCGGCACGTACGACCGGTCGGCCCGGCCCCGCTTCGGCGGTGGCCGGGCCGTTGTCGTACCCCCCTGTGCGTCCTGTTTGTGCGCGTTTCCGAGGGAAGAAATTCCGTTCTTTATGCTTATAACGGTATCAACCCCCTTGGAGTGGTCAATGTCCCGCAAGCACCCCATGGACGACGGCGACGAACTGCTGGCCAGACTCGGGACGCTGACCGCCCAGGCGCGCGAGCGGGCGGAGCTCCAGCGCTCCCTGCTCGAACTGGCCGTAGCCCTGCAGCGCGGCATGCTGCCCGGCGACATGCCGGTCACTCCCCGGTTCCACCTCGCGGTCAAGTACTCGCCCGCCAACCACGGGCTCAACGTGGGCGGCGACTGGTACGACGCCTTCACCATGCCCGACGGGCGTATCGGCCTGTCCATCGGCGACGTCCAGGGCCACAACATCGAGGCGGCCGCGTTCATGGGCCAGGTGAGGGTCGGTCTGCGGGCGCTGGCCTCCGTGACCAGCGAGCCCGGCGAACTCCTCTCCCTGACGAACGACCTGCTCCTGTCCCTCGGCACCGAACTCTTCGCGACCTGCACGTTCATGCGCCTGGACCCGATCACCGGGGTGTTGGAGAGCGCGCGGGCCGGACACATACCCTCCGTCTGGGCCACCGCCGACGGCCGCTGCGGCATCACCGACGACGAGGGCGGGCCGCCCCTCGGCATCGTCGCCGGACAGCGGTACCCCGTGACCGAGCACCGGCTCACCACCGGCGGAGTCTTCGTCCTGGTCACCGACGGCGTCGTGGAGGGCCCCTCGATGAGCGTCGACGAAGGCCTCGACCAGGTGATGCGCCTCGCCGGAGTCGCCGCCGTGGCGGGCATGGAGGCGGGCTCACTCGCGGCCGCCGTGATCAAGGGAGCGGAGCGGGTCGGGCACGAGGACGACGCGGCGGTCCTGGTCGTGGGCCACGACGCGCCCGACATCGGGGCGTAGTGCCCGTACCCCGAAGCGGCGCGGGGCTGTGTCGATACGCGGCAGCCGCCGCGCGGGCGCGGCCAGCCACGACGGCGCGGCAGTGGAACGACGGCGCCACACGGCCCTGCGGCGGAGCCGCGACCGACCCGGCCGGATGAGCACTCGGCGTACTCGTCGCTCCTCGCCTCGCCGACACGGCCCGGTCAGTGTCTGATGGCTGCTGTGGTGGGTTTCGAGGATCTGCGGCGACCGGCCGGGTACGCCCTCCTGACGCTGGCCGTCGCCGGTGGCTACTTCGCGGCGGGGCGGCTCGGCCTGCTGCGGGAGCTGGTCGTCGAGGGGGCCGTGTTCACCCCCGTCTGGCCGCCCACCGGCGTCGCGGTCGCCTGCCTGCTGATCTTCGGGCTGCGGGTGCTGCCCGGCATCGCCCTCGGCGTGCTCCTCGTGATCATGTCGATCACCTCGCTCCAGCCGACCGTGCTCGTCGTCCTGGCGGGCAACACCGTGGCGCCCGCCGTCGCCTACCTCATGCTGCGCGGGGTGGGCTTCCGCACCGACCTCGGCCGGTTGCGGGACGGCCTCGCCCTGGTGTTCCTCGGCGCCCTCTCCGCCATGCTGATCAGCGCCACCTGCGGGGTCGGGCTGCTCGTCCTCACCGACAAACTGGCCGCGCACTCCTTCTGGCCGGTCTGGCTCGGCTGGTGGGTGGGCGACGCGATGGGCGTACTGATCGTCACGCCGCTCCTGCTCATGCTGCGTACCGTGCGCCTGCCCCTGGACCTGCACCGCTGGAAGGAGGCCCTGCTGCTCGCGGCCACCATCGGCGTGATCGTCCCCCTCGTCACCCACAACCGCATCAGCCTGCTGTTCCTGATCTATCCGCTGCTGATCTGGGCGGCGCTGCGGTTCCGCTTCGCGGGCAGCATGCTGTGCGCCCTCTTCGCCTCCGTCATGGCCACCATCGCGGCGACCCAGGAGACGGGCCCGTTCGCCGCGCTGACCCATGTCGAGGTCATGATGAAACTCCAGGCCTTCAACGGCACGATGGCCCTCACCGCCCTGCTCCTGTCCTCGGTCATCACCGAGCAGCGCAACACCCGCCTCTCGGTGGAGAAGGCCTGCCAGGAACTCGCCGAGGTCCTCGAACACCTCACCGCGGGCGACCCCCGCCAGGGCGGCCGCCCCTGACCGGCTCACGCCGTCAGGCAAGCCCCGCGTCGCCCCGCCTGCGCAGCACCAGCAGCGCCGTGTCGTCCCGGGGCATCCCCGCCGTGTGGCGCCGCAGATCGCCGTAGACGGTGGCCGGTACGTCCTTCGGCAGGACATCGCCCCAGGTCGCCGCCCGCTCCTCCAGGGGATAGAACGCGCCGGACGGATCCCGCGCCTCGGTCACCCCGTCCGTGCAGAGCAGCAGCGTGCCGTCCGACGGGAAGTCGAACCATTCGACGGTACGAGGCTCAGGGGCCAGCGCGTCCAGGCCCAGCGGCACGCAGGGCTCCTGCCGGAGCACCGGCTCGGCCCGCTCCTTGTGCAGCAGCAGCGGCGCCACATGACCGCAGTTGATCGCCTGGACCTCCTGCTCGCCGTCGATGCCCAGGACGATCGCCGTCACGAACCGCTCCCGCTCACCGGTCTGCGCCGCGAAGGAGTTGTGCCGTAGCACCGCCTCCTCCAGGGCGTCGACCACGGCGGTGAGCGTGGGCTCGGTCACTGCTGCCTCGCGGAAGGCGCTCAGCACGGCGAACGCGGCGCTGATCGCCTGGAGGCCCTTGCCCTGGACGTCGGCGATGAAGACCCGGCTGCCGTACGGCGAGGAGACGACCTCGTAGACGTCGCCGCCCACCCGGCTGTCCTCCTCCACGGGCTGGTAGAGGCCGTGGACCAGGAGCTGGTCGGTCATCAGGGGGAACGGGCGCAGGATCTGCCGTTGCAGGGCGGCCGCCGCCGAGCGCAGCCGGGCGATCTCGCCCTCCCAGCGGATCCGCTGCGCCGCTCGCGCCACGCTGAGGCCGTTGAACACCAGGGTGAAGGCGACGACGGCCGCGTCCGCGCCCGCCGTGCCCAGCGGGGTGTCGACGAGGGAGCCGACGATGACGAGCGTCACCCATACGGAGGCGACGGTCGTCTGCCGCACGGTGCCGCGCCCGGCGAGCAGCGCGGGCAGCACCACCAGGAAGGGGGCGGGCCGGGTGTCCCGGCCCAGCGCGATACCGGTCACCGCCACCAGCAGCGTGACGACGACGAGCCAGAACACCACCACGGCCCAGCTGAGAGGAGGCGTGGAGCGCTGCCCTGCGTCTACCACGGTGGAACCGGCCGGATCTCTCGAGGTGCGCACCGGCCCTCCGCTTCCTTCAGTCGTCGAACAACCGTCGGGAAAGCATCCCACTCTTCAATATCAGCCCCACCCGTACCGTCCGCGAGCTGCGCCAACAGCTCAGGCCGACCCGGGACGCACAAGAACCGCACAGGGGACTACATTCCGATCCGTATGTTTGGCCGATGGTGGGGGAGTTGGGGACCGTTGTTCATCTGGCGCACACTGCGGGGTGAATGGCAGGGCATCGTCGTCGATCCGGTACGACAGCTGCTGCGGCGCGGACTGATGGGGGTGTCCCTGGCGTTCGTCGCCGCCTTCGGCGTCATCTTCTTCCACGCCCTCGCACAGCACCCGACCGGCGCCGAGATGGTGCGGGACATCGGCGGAGTCCAGGGCGACCTGCCCCTGTGGCTCGCCCTGGTGCGCACGCCCATATCGCTGTACGTCCCCGCCCTCGACCTGCCCGTCTGGGCCGGCATCACCCAGCTGTTCCTCGCCTTCGCGCTGGCCGAGCTGGCCCTCGGCCGGGCCCGCACCCTGGTCGTCGCCTACGCGACCACCCTGGCCGGCACCCTCACAGTGCGCGTGATGCTCCTGATCGGGCCCGGCTGCGGCGGCCTCGGGCTGCGGCCGGAGATCGGGCACGTCCTCGACACCGGGCCGTCCGCGGCGGTCGTAGGACTGTTCACGTATCTCGCCGTCGTCCGGCGCGCGCCCGTCGTGTTCTTCCTCACCGGCGGGTCGATGGTGTGGGAGTCGATCGTGAAACCCAACCTGGCGGGCCGCGAGCACCTGGTCGCGGTGGCCACCGCCGTCGTCCTGGGCGTGGTCCACGAGGTGCGCCACCGGCGGCCCACCGTCACGGCGCTGCTTCCGCAGTTCAAGGCGGACCAGCCGGTCAGGGCCGAGACACGCTGCCCATCTCCGCGGTGAACCCCGCCGGTTCGCTGTCGAACCCGCGCACCATCGCGCGGAACTCCCATGCTCCGGAGGCGTCCTTGGTGAACTCGGCGACCGTCGCCGCGGTGGACCCGGCCACCCCCGCGAAGTCGTCCGACAGCAGCTCCTTGTACCCCTCCACGACCAGCGCCCTGGCGTGCGAGAGATCACCGAAGGTCCTGGTCCCGCCGTTCTGGTGGATCGCCACCCCGACGACCACCCGGCCGAACGACGCGGCGAGCCGGTCGAGTTCGAGGACCATCACCTCCATGTAGCCGTACCCCTGGCCGCTCTCGCTGTGCCGGCTCATGTTGATCGTGCCGTCCGGCGCGCGGCTCTCGGAGTTGACGACGTACACCGGGCGTCCGTGCGGGGCCTCGGCCGAGTAGGTCGCCGCGACGATGTCCAGATGGCGCGGCTGCTGCCCCCAAGGGCTCGGATCCCAGCGGAGCCGTACTTCGACCTTCCCCGCAACTGTGCTGACACTGCTCACTGAATGCCGCTCCCGAATCAGGCCATCACGGGACGATCCCCCGCATGGTCAAGTATGGCTCTTCGACGGCCTGTTGATGCCGCCCGGACGGACCCGCCAAACCCGGGGTCAGGCGCTCCGGATCGCGTCCACCAGCCCGGCGACGAGGTGCGCCCGCTCGGCCATCGACGCGACGAGCAGATACTCGTGGTCGGCGTGCGCCCCGCCCCCGACCGCGCCCAGCCCGTCGAGTGTCGGTACCCCCAGCGCGGCCGTGAAGTTCCCGTCGCTGCCGCCGCCGACCGCCTGTCCTTCGAGCCCGGGCAACAACTCCTGCGCCACCGCGAACAGTCCGGCCGCGGCCGACTCGGGCATCGGCGGCCGCCCGACACTTCCCTCTACGGTGATCACGGCCTCGTCGAGATGAGGGGCGAGGGCCGCGAACGCGGCCTCGATCCGTTCCTTCTCCTCGGCCGACTCGACCCGCACGTCCACGACGACGGTCGCCTGCGCGGGAACGACGTTGTCCAATGTCCCGGCGGACGCGACGGTCGGCGTGACCGTCGTGCCCACCTCGGGCCGCGCCAACGCCGCGATGTCCAGCACCTGATGGGCCGCCTCGACCAGCGCGTTGACCCCCGCCGCGGGCTCCAGCCCCGCGTGCGAGGCCCGCCCTGCGACGGACACCTCGAACGTGCCGCATCCCTTACGGCCGGTCTTCACGCCCCCGCCGTCGGCGGCACCCTCGGCCACGAGCACGGCACCGCAGGCCAGGGCGCGTTCCTCGATCAGCGTCCGGGAGGCGCGGGAACCGACCTCCTCGTCTGCGGTCACCAGGATCTCGACGCCGGAACGGTCCTCCAGCGCCGCCAGCCCGTGGATCGCCTGCACCAGACCGCCGAGCATGTCGAAGACACCGGGTCCGGTCACCCGGCCGTCCTCGACCAGGAAGGGGCGGCGCGCGAGGGTGCCCAGCGGGAACACGGTGTCGTGGTGACCGAGGACCAGCACGCGGGGTGTCCCACCACCGGACCAGTGGACGTGCGGTCCGCCTTCGCTCTCGACGAGCACGGCCTGGCCACCGAGTCGCGCCTCGATGACAGCGGCGACGGTCTCGGCCGATGTCCGCAGGGCGTCCAGGTCACGGGAGGGGGACTCGACTTCGACGAGGGTGCGGAGGTCGTCGAGCATCGCGTCGACATTCACATCGGCGATCTTGTGCGTGGTCACGGAGGAAGGCTACGTGGCGGGCGTGGGAGAGGGGTGGGCGGCTTACGGTCTGTTGCCGCGCGACCGGCACGACGAAAGGCCGGCCCGACGCCCAACGCGTCGAACCGGCCCAACGGCCGTGCAGATAACGTGAGTTGATCAGTCCGTGCCGGACTCCATCGCCGCGCGGTCGAGCAGCGCGTCGTCCTCGGAGACCTCGCCGCGCGAGGCGATGGCCTCGGCGCCGCCCTCGGGCATGCTGCCGATGAGGCCGGTCGCGGCGGCCTGCGCGGCGCCGATCGCGGTGTTGCCGGTGCCGATGAGGCCCAGGCCGGCGTACTGCTCCAGCTTGGCGCGGGAGTCGGCGATGTCGAGGTTGCGCATCGTGAGCTGGCCGATGCGGTCGACCGGGCCAAAAGCCGAGTCCTCGGTGCGCTCCATGGAGAGCTTGTCGGGGTGGTAGCTGAACGCCGGGCCCGAGGTGTCGAGCAGCGAGTAGTCCTCGCCGCGCCGCAGCCGCAGGGTGACCTCACCGGTGATCGCCGAGCCGACCCAGCGCTGCAGGGACTCCCGGACCATCAGGGCCTGCGGGTCCAGCCAGCGGCCCTCGTACATCAGACGGCCGAGGCGCCGGCCCTCGTTGTGGTACTGGGCGACGGTGTCCTCGTTGTGGATGGCGTTCACGAGACGCTCGTAGGCGGCGTGGAGCAGAGCCATGCCCGGGGCCTCGTAGATACCGCGGCTCTTCGCCTCGATGATCCGGTTCTCGATCTGGTCGGACATGCCCAGGCCGTGCCGGCCGCCGATCGCGTTGGCCTCCATGACGAGGTCGACGGGGGAGGAGAACTCCTTGCCGTTGATCGTCACCGGGCGGCCCTGGTCGAAGCCGATCGTCACGTCCTCGGTGACGATCTCGACCGACGGGTCCCAGAAGCGGACGCCCATGATCGGCTCGACGGTCTCCACACCCGTGTCCAGGTGCTCGAGCGTCTTGGCCTCGTGGGTGGCGCCCCAGATGTTGGCGTCGGTGGAGTACGCCTTCTCCGTGCTGTCCCGGTACGGCAGCTCGTGCGCGAGCAGCCACTCCGACATCTCCTTGCGGCCGCCGAGCTCCGTCACGAAGTCCGCGTCCAGCCAGGGCTTGTAGATCCGCAGATGCGGGTTGGCCAGCAGGCCGTAGCGGTAGAACCGCTCGATGTCGTTGCCCTTGAAGGTCGAGCCGTCGCCCCAGATCTGGACGTCGTCCTCGAGCATCGCCCGGACCAGCAGCGTGCCGGTGACGGCACGGCCCAGCGGGGTGGTGTTGAAATAGGCGCGCCCGCCGGAGCGGATGTGGAACGCCCCGCAGGTCAGCGCGGCCAGGCCCTCCTCGACCAGCGCCGCTCGGCAGTCGACCAGACGCGCGATCTCGGCGCCGTAGGCCTGCGCGCGGCCGGGCACCGAGGCGATGTCGGGCTCGTCGTACTGGCCGATGTCGGCGGTGTAGGTGCAGGGGACGGCACCCTTGTCGCGCATCCAGGCGACCGCGACGGAGGTGTCGAGTCCGCCCGAGAAGGCGATGCCGACGCGCTCGCCGGTGGGGAGGGAGGTGAGGACCTTAGACATGGGAAGATTATGCACCCTCGCGCATGGTCATGCAAAGTCCCTTCTTTTGGCACGGCACTGCCGGGCGCCCGTGAGACAGGAGGGCACCCGGCAGCAGCGGCAGTGGGAGGGTGCTCAACACCCCGCCTTGTAGAAGTACTTGCTGATCTCGGGCTGGTTCATGTTCGCCTTGGTGATGGCCACCATGTTGGTGCCGATCGACTTCTGGACCGACTTGCCCTCGAACGCGGCGGCGAGCTGGTCGACGGCCTCCTTGCCGATCGCCGCCGGGTCCTGCGCGACCAGGACCTGCAGGGTGCCCGCCTTCAGCGAGGCGATCTCGTCCGGTTCGGCGTCGAACGCGGCCACCTGCACCTTGCCCTCCTTGCCCGCTTGCTTGAGACCGGTGGCTATGCCCTGGCCGGTGTTCGTGTTGCCCGCGAAGACACCGCCGAGGTCGGGGTGGGCCGCCAGCGTCGACTGGATCTGCGAGGCCGCGGTGGCCGGCAGGTCGTTGTCGTAGAGGGTGGGCAGCATCTTGATGTTCGGGTACTTCTTCATCTCCTCGGTGAAGCCCTTGATGCGGGCGTCCGTGGTGGAGACGCCGGGCTTGACGCTGATGACGATGGCCGAGCCCTTCTCGTTCATCAGCTTGGCGAGCGCGTCGGCCGCCACCCGGCCGCCCTTCTCGTTGTCGGACGAGATACGGGTGATGCCGATCGAGGAGTCGGAGACCGTGGTGTCCACCAGCGCGACCTTGGTCCCGGACGACTGGATCTGCTTGAGCGAGGGGGTGAGCGCGCTGGTGTCGACCGGCGAGATCAGCAGCCCGTCCGGCCGGGTCGCGGCCACCGAGTCGATGAGCGGGCGCTGGACCGACACGTCCCACTGGGCGGAGCCGTCGGCGCTGAATTCCATGCCCTTGGCCTTGGCCTCGGTCTGCGCCGCACAGGTCATGGTGATGTAGAAGGGGTCGCTCTTCACGCCGGTGATCAGCCGGACCTTCTTGCCGGAAGCCCCTCCTTTCGACCCCGAACTGCCGCTGTCGCTCGACGAACTACAGGCGGCGGCGCCGGTCAGGACCAGCACGGTGCCCGCGGCGACCAGTACTTTGCGCGTGATGCGGATGCTCGACATAAGGGTGTCCTCCTGGGTCATACGAGGGTTGGGACGAAGGCTGCGGCGGGGGGTCGGGGTCATGCGCGTTCCCGGGTCTTCCTGCGCATCTGGTCGATGTAGACGGCGGCGACCAGGACGACACCGACGGCGACGTCCTGCCAGTACTGCTGGACGCCGATGACGATCAGCCCGGTGGTCAGCACCGCGGGGATGAAGACGCCGATCACGGTGCCCAGCACCGAACCCCGCCCGCCGAACAGGCTGGTGCCACCCAGGACCACCGCGGTGATCACCTTCAGGTTGTCGGTGGAGTGCCCGGCGATCGACGTCGTGCCGTACGACGCCAGCCACATCACCGCGCCGAGACCGGCCAGGAGGCCCATCAGGCCGTAGACCTTGATCAGGTGGCGGCCCACCGGGATGCCCGCGCGGCGGACGGCGGTCGGGTTGGAGCCGATGGCCAGGGTGTGGCTGCCGAACTTCGTGGCGCCGAGGACCGCGCCGAACAGGGCGGTGACCACCGCGGCGAGGATCACCATCCAGGGGATGCCGAGCAACTTGCCGAATCCCAGGCTGTTTTGGAGGTGCGCGGCGGAGGCCCCGGAGGGGTCCTGGCCGCCGGTGGCGAGTTCGGCGATGCCGAGTGCCGCGCCCAGACCGCCCAGGGTCACGATCAGCGGAGGCACCTTCCCGGTCGCCACCACCGCGCCCTGCAACGCGCCCCAACCCGCCCCCACCGCAAGGGCGATGACGACACAGACCGCGACCGTGAACCAGCCGGCGGTCGGCCCGCCGTGGTGGATGTTGTACTCACCGGCGGCCACCGCCGCCAGCACCAGCACCGAGCCGATCGACAGGTCGATGCCCGCGGTGATGATCACGAACGTCATGCCGACGCCGAGCACCAGATAGATGGCCGCGTTCACGGCGATCTGCGTGATGTCGTACGTGGTGAAGAACTTGCCCGGCGCCGCGATGGTGAAGAACGCGACCAGCGCGACGAGGATCACGAACGTCCACAACTCGCTGATTCCGGCGGCCCGTCGGAGCCACGGGGGTATCGCCAGGCGCCCGCCGTCGGCCGGGGGCGGCTCCTGTGCCGGGGCGGCCGGCTTGATGTCCTGGCTGTTGGCGCTCATCGCCCGTCCTCCGCTTCCGTCGCGCCGGCCGGGTCGTGGTTCCCGTTCGGCGCGGGCTCGTCCAGCGATCCAGTCATGGCGCCGACGAGTTTCTCGATCGTGGCGTCGGCCGCGGTGAACGACGCGACCCGGCGGCCCAGCCGCAGTACTTCGATCCGGTCGGCGACCGACAGCACCTCGGGCATGTTGTGGCTGATGAGGACGACGCAGATGCCCCGGTCGGCGACCCTGCGGACGGTCTCCAGAACGCGGGCGCGCTGGACGACGCCCAGGGCGGCGGTCGGTTCGTCCATGAAGATGACCTTGTTGGCGAAGGCCACCGCGCGCGCCACGGCCACCGACTGCCGTTGCCCTCCTGACAACGTTGTCACAGGAGCCGTCACATCTTTCAGTTCCACGCCCAGTTCACCGAACGCCGCGATCGCCTCCCGGCGCATGGTGGGCCGGTCGAGCACGCCCAGGCGGCCGAGCAGGCCTCCGCGCACAAGTTCCCTGCCTAGATAGAGATTTGACGCAGCGTCAAGATCCGGTGCCAGGGAGAGATCCTGGTAGACGGTCTCGACTCCGTGCCGTTGCGCGTCCATCGGCCCCGTGAACCGGACCGGCGTCCCGTCCAGGCGCACCTCGCCCTCGTCCGGGGTGAGGACGCCGGAAAGTACGTTCACCAACGTCGACTTGCCGGCGCCGTTGTCACCGATCAGTGCGACGACCTCGCCGGCGTACGCCGTGAAGTCGGCGCCCGAGAGCGCCTGGACATGGCCGAAACGCTTGACCACACCGTGTGCCGCGAGAAGGGGTTCTCTTGCAGAGGCCATGTTGTGCCTTCTGGTTGGTATCGTTAACAGCTCGTCGATTCTGGGAGGCCCGTGGGTGGGCGTCAAGGGTCGTGAACGAACGGGGATTTGGGCGGACACCGTCGGCCCGTCGGACGGACTCCGGTCCGGTCGCGCTGGATGACCTCGGGAGGACGCGGCGTGACCAGTCGCCCCAGCCGTCCCAGTCGCCCCAGGATGAAAGACGTGGCCGCGGAAGCGGGCGTCAGCGTCATGACGGTGTCCCGGGTGGTCAACGGCGAGGCGGGCGTGGCGCCCCTCACCGCCGCCCGCGTGGAGGCCGCCGTCCGCAAGCTGGGCTATCAACGGGACGACGTGGCACGGCAGTTACGCCGTACGGACCGGCTGAGCCAGACCATCGGACTGATGGTGGACAACGTTGCCGATCCCTTCATGGCCGCCGTCGCCTCGGCCACCGAGGACGTCGCCCACCGGCGCGGCAACATGGTCCTCATCGGCTCCAGCCGCGCCGACCTCCACCGTGAACGCGAGGTCATCGCGGCCTTCACCGCCCGCAGGGTCGACGGGCTGATCCTCACCCCGGTCGCGGGCGACCACCGTGTGCTGCGCTCGGCGCAGGCGCGGGGCACGAAGATCGTGTGTGTGGACCGGGTGGCGCCCGGACTGGACGTGGACACCGTGGTGGTGGACAACTTCGGCGCGGTCCGGCAGGCCGTACGCCACCTCATCGCGCACGGCCACCGCCGCATCTGCTACCTCGGCGACAAGCCGGAGATCTGGACCTTCGGCGAACGGCACCGCGGTTATCTGGCGGCCCTGGACGCCGCGGGCATCGCCGCCGATCCGGCGCTCGTCCGGCACGGATTACGGTCCGGCGCGGACGCCGCCCGGGCCGTCACCGCGATCCTCTCCGCACCGGAGCCGCCCACCGCCGTCCTCGCGGGCAACGAGGCCCTCGCGTTCGGCGTACGGGCCGTACTGCCCGCCGGCGTCGCGTTCATCGCCTTCGACGACTTCGCGCTGGCCGCGCAGCTGACGCCGCCGGTCACGGTCATCGCGCAGGACCCGGTCGCCCTCGCGACGAGCGCCGCGCATCTGCTGTTCGCCCGCATCCACGGCGACACGTCACCGCCGCGCAGGGTCGTCATGCCGACCGAGCTGATCCCGCGCGGGTCGGGGGAGATCCCGGGCCCCGGTACGCCGTTCACGCATCGGCGCTGAGTCCCGTCCCCCGTCCCGCGCACGGCATCGGTCGTTACGCGCGAGGCCGCTCGAAGGTGAGGAGCAGGCCCTCGACCGCGCCGGGACCTATGCGGCCCTTGACGTCGGCGGCGGTGATGGCCTTGAGGCCCCAGCCGTCCTCGGCGTGCTTGTTGAGGACCTTCTCCAGCTTGTCGCTGTCCAGCGCGTCGCCGATCAGCGACTCCCGGAAGCTGACGACCTTGTACTCGAACGTGTAGGCGTTGCTCATGGCTGCGGTGTCCTCCTGTGCGTGCGCACGGTGTGCGGTGGGCGGGGTCAGCCAATCACGGGGGGACCTTCCCGCGCAGGCCGGGGGTGGTTTCGTGGCACGCCCGTCAACTCGGCCCGGAGAGCGGCGTGTTGTCCGGACGGGGCGTCGGGGTCGTACTCCCGGGTATGCCATGACCGCGCGCCGCGGCCGTCGTGTCACCCGGGACGCGGCGGGGCGGAGACGTAGCGTGACCGAGGCGTATACGAACGGATCCCGTGGAGGTGCCATGTGCTGGAGTGCGAAGGCCGACCTCGTGGCGGGCGCGGCGGTCGCCGCCGTAGGAGTGGCGTGCGTGGTCCGGGCGCGCAGGCGGACCGATCTCCCGATGGCCGCGCTGCCGTTGCTGCTCGGCGCCCACCAGATCGTGGAGTCGGCGGTGTGGGCGGCCGACGGGGGCTCGGGACCGGCCACCCTCGCCTGGGCCGTCATCGCCATGCCCCTGCTCGCGGTGTGGGTCCCGGTGGGTGTGTGGTGCGCCGCGTCCCGGCGGGCCCGGCCCCGGATCGGCGTGCTCGTCGCGATCGGCGCGGTGACGGCGGCGGCCCTCGCCCACGCCCTCGCCGTCCACCCCGTGACGGCCGAGATCCGCGGCCACACCCTCGGCTACGTCGTGGACCTGCCCTACGCCCAACTGGTCATCGCCGGCTACCTCGTGGCGACGATCGGCTCGCTGCTGCTGTCCGGTGAGCGCGGGCTGGTGGTGCTGGGGATCCTGGTCACGGCGGGCGCGATGGTCTGCTGGACGCTGTGGGAGCTGGAGTTCGTCTCGACGTGGTGCGCGGTCGCCGCGGTGTCCTCGCTGGTCCTCTTCTTCTGGGTGAACGGCGGCGACCGGGAGCCGGGGAGGCGGCCCTACGTCGGTGCGGGGCGCGGCGGGTCCAGGGGCTGAGGTCGCTGCTCGTGGCGACGGCGCGGGTCGGCCCGGAGGGGGAGAAGTCCGCGGTCGTGCAGCTTCAGCTGGTAAGGGGTGACCCCTCGGAGCGGTCGGCGACGAGGATCCCTCAAGGGGGCGGCGGGAGTCGAACCGAATACGACGGGGGCCTTTCACGGGTGTCGCCGTGCTGTGCCCAAGTCCCGCCGCGTGCCAAGTCGTTGGTGTCTGCAGGAGATGTCGGGTTGGATGGCCCCATGGAGCGCATAGACGCAGAGCTGTTCACCGACGGCGGGAACGACGCCGTGGTCCGTCTCCCCGGCCGCCGGTTGCCCGGCGTGCTCATCCAGGGCGACTCGCTGCACATCCTTCGCGGCGATGTGGCCGAGGTGGTGGAGGCCTGCGAACGGGGCGACCTGGCCGAGGCGGGGGAGGCGGCGGGGCTGCTGCTGGCGGGGTTCGACGCGCTGCTGAGCCGCTACTCCGTGGCGTTGGAGAACCATCGGATTCAGCTGCCCTACTGACGGGAGCCCTCGCTCACACCTCCCGGTGCTCGATCCCCAACAGGCTTGCCGCAGCCCGGAAGTCCGCCGTGTGGTGGCCCAGCGCCAGCGACCAGTGGTGGCCTACGCCCGTCGCGCTCCACGCGTCGACCCACTCGCCGGGGTCGCGGCCGAAGTCGACTCGGCTGGTGGTGTTGCCGATGGCGAGGTGCGGTCCGGGGACGACGGCCCCCTCGGACGTGATGAAGGAGAGGGTGCCGTCGGCGTCCTGGCCGAGGCCGAGGAGGGTGACGGGACCGTGCTGGACGTCGAACTCCACGCTGACGCCCCAGCCGCGCTTGCCGTGGTAGACGCCCAGGCCGCGCAGGAGCGGGTCGCGGGCGCTGACCGCGAGGTGGGCGGGGCCGTCGTGGCCCATCTCCACCACACCGGCCTCGAAGTCGAGGGCCTGGATCTCGGTGAAGGAACCCCCGGCGCCGATGCTCTGGGTCGCCAACTGGGCCAGGCTGGTGCGGAGTTCGTACTCGCCGGCGGCCGGTACCCCCCGGGCGGTGAGCAGGGAGGCGCCCAGGATCATGCCGGCGCCGAGCCGTTCGTGCAGTTCGCCGTCGAGTCCTCGGTGGTAGTAGGCGAGGGTGTCGAGGCCGAAGTCCTCGACGAGCCGGTCGAGGGCGACGGACACGGTCGCCCCCCACGCGAAGTCCTCGTCGACCACGCTGTCGTCCACGGCGAAGATCCGCCGGGCGAGAGCCGTACGTTCACGGGTCTCCGCCTCGCTCACCTTCTCCACCCGGTGCCGTAGGTCGTCGAACTCCAGCACCTCGACGTGCGAGCCGAACGTCGCCGGGAGCAGCGTCAGGTCGGTCGACACGTCGAGCATGCCGGGGTACAGGTGTCCCATCAGGCCGTGCCGGGCGTGGCGGAGCGAGGCCCGCACGTGTGCGGCCCGGATCCACTGCTCGATGCGCCGCCATGCCGACTCCTGGCGCAGCCAGCCCGACACCGAGCGGAAGGGGATGCCCGCCCGGCGGAACACGTTGCCGACCTCGGGCACCGGGCACTGTCCGCAGTACGCGAGCCAGGCGCCGGTGTCGAAGGAGGCGTGGTCCATCCGCTCGGACGGCTGGAGGTCGATGACCAGGACGGGGGTGTGTGAGCGCTGGGCGATCGGCAGCACCATCGACGAGGTCAGATACGTCGTCAGGAACAGCACGATCAAGTCGCAGTCCGCGCGCCGCAGTTGCTCGGCCGCGGCCGCTCCCTCCTGGGCGTCGGAGATGAAGCCGACGTCGGTCACCTCCGCGTCCATCTGCTGGAAGCGCTCGGCGACGTACGCGGACGACTCCCTCAACTGCGGGAGCAGGTCCGGGAATTGGGGCCAGTAGGCGCCGAGACCGCCCGCCACGAGTCCGATCCGGGTGCGGCGGCGGGGCGCCGGGGGGAGCAACTCGCGCAGGGCGGCGGCGCGTTCCGCGGTCATGGTCGTGGGTTCAGTGGTCACGGTCGCGGGTTCGGTCGTTGCCATGGGCGGTGTTCTTTCTGCGCGTCGGAGCTGGTGTGGATTCAGGTGCGGGCCACGCCCAGACCCGGCGCCGGGGCGACGGCCGTGTCGGGGGAACGCCGGATGAGGACATGGATGACGTACACACCCGCGACCCCAGATGCCGCCATGCAGAGGGTGATCAGCCACAGCAGGAGCGAGGCGCTGTAGTCCATCAGCGCGGGTGTCACGAACGCGACGCCCGCGAAGACCCCGCGCGACAGGGCGTAGGTGAGGCCCTGGGTGGTGCCGCGGGTGTCCGGCGGCAGGGTGAGCTGCGACCAGACCTTGTAACTGGCCTCCCCGGCAAAGGGGTTGGAGATCTGGTACAGCACGAAGAAGACCAGCATCCCGACGAGCGCGCCGGCCGTGAGGGAGGCGATGCAGAAGGCCACGACCTGCACGACGGTGAAGACGTAGAACAGCCGGTCGCGCCACGGGGTGTCGGCGACCCGTACGAAGACGAAGGTCAGGACCAGGGCGATCGGCAGGAAGGCCAGGTTGATGCCGGTGGCCAGGCTCTGTGAGGCGCCGCTGACCGTGACCAGGAGGTAGGTGCCGAACTGGCCGAAGGTGTTGGCGCCGATGCCCCAGGTGACGTAATAAACGAAGGTCGCGATCATCGGCAGCAGGGCGGCGCGGTTCCACACGTTCTTGAGCTCGATGCCGCGCGGGGCGGCCAGCGCGGCGGCCTCTTCCCGCTGTGCCGTCTCGGACGGCTCGGCCAGCTCCAGCCGGGCGCGGAGCAGGAAGGTGGCCAGCGCGGCGATGATCAGATGGCCGGTGATGATCCGCGCCCCGACCATGCCCGTGTCCGACAGGACGTAGCCGAGGAAGATCACGACGACGATGCCCGCCACCCACATGACCTGGGTGAACGACACGAGACGCGCCCGGCCGTCGGGGGGTGCCGCGTCCGAGACGACGGCCAGGGACGTCGGCAGGTCGGCGCCGGCGGCCAGGCCCGCGACGAGCACGCCGATGAAGAGGACGATGTCGTTCGGGGCGAGGGTGATGACGATCGCGCCGATCGCGTAGCAGAGGATGTCCAGGTTGTAGACGCGGCGGCGCCCGAACATGTCGGCTAGTCGGCCGCCGACGAGGGAGCCGACGGCGATGCAGCCGGTGACGATCGCGCTGATCGCCCCGGCCATCCACACGCCCATGTCGTAGTGGTCGCGGTAGATCGCCAGGTTGACGGCGATGCTGACGATGAGCGCGGCGTCGAGGTAGGACGCCATGCCCGAGAGGGCCGCGACCTTCCACAAGTGCCGGGGGATGGGCGGCTGTTCCGCGTGTTCCGGTGGGGACGGGAATCGGATCATGATGCGGCTCCTCGCGGCTCTGGGCCGGGGTCGCAGTGAATATAGGGTTCAAAAAACGTTCCAACAACCCCTCTTGCATGTATCCGAGGGAATCCGGGGCGAGGAGAGCGGGCCTCCTTCCCGGGCTGCGGATCCGGTGCCAACATCGCAGGTGACGGACAGCAGAGCCGACGTAAAACGTTTTTTGATCCGTGAGGGTGACCGAGCCGCACCCGGAAGGACCAACACCGTGATCTCACCCGCGCTGCAGCAGCTCTTCGACGCCCCGCCCCGGGACTTCGGCCCCACCCCGCTGTGGTGGTGGTCCGGCGCCAAGGTCACCCGCGAGCAACTCGCCTGGCAGCTGCGCCGGTTCGCGGACGGCGGTGTCCACAACCTCGTCGTCATCAACCTGGCCCCGGCCGGCCCGGCCTTCGGCGCCCGCACCGACGACCCGCCCTGGTTCGGAGAGGAGTGGTGGGCCCGCTTCACCGACACCTGCCGGATCGCCCGGGACATCGGCACCCGGCTGTGGTTCTACGACCAGATCGGCTTCTCCGGCGCCAACATCCAGGGCGCGGTCACCCGCCGCCACCCGGAAGCCACCGGCCGCGCCCTGCGCTCCCGAACGGCCACCGTCACCGGCGGCACGATCCCCCTGCGCGGAGCCGAAACCCTCGTCGCCGCCTACGACTTGGAGGGCCGCCGCCTGCCCATGGCCCCCGGCGTCCCGGCCGCCGAGGGGACGGACGTACGGCTCGTCGTCGCCGTCCCCACCGCCTTCGACTACCTGGACCCGGACGCCGTACGACTGCTGCTGGACGCCGTCCACCACGAGTACGACCGGCGTGTCCCCGAGTACCTGGGCAACGTCATCGCGGGCAGCTTCCAGGACGAGCTGCCCGGCACGAACTCCTGGAGCCACCGCTTCCCCGAGGAGTTCCGGGCGCGTCGCGGCTACGACCTCCTCGACCATCTCCCCGCGCTGTTCGGCCCGGTGACCGCCCGCGCGGCGAAGATCCGCGCCGACTACTACGCGGTCCGGGCCGAACTCACCGAAGAGGCCCTGTTCAAGCCCCTAGCCGTCTGGCACGACGAGCGCGGGATGCTCATCGGCGCCGACCAGAGCCACCCCGCGCGGGCGGGTTTCCCGGCTCAGTCCACGCAGATCTACACCGACTACTTCCGCACCCACCGCTGGTACGGCGCCGCGGGCAGCGACCACCACGGCGACTCCAAGGTCCACTCCTCCATGGCCCACCTCTACGGCCACGAGCGGGTCTGGATCGAGGCGTTCCACTCCTCCGGCTGGGGCGGCACCCTGGCGGACACCTACGACTGGCTCCTGCCCTTCCTGCGCAGCGGCGCCAACTTGTACAACCCGCACGCGAGTTACTTCGGCACCGCGGGCGGCTGGTTCGAGTGGGCGCCCCCGTCCACCGACTGGCGCCAGCCCTACTGGCAGCAGTACCCGGCGTTCTCCCGTGCCGTCGCCCGGATCTGCTCGATCATGTCCTGGGGTACCTACAGCGCCGACGTCGCGGTCCTGCACCCCACCGCCACCATGCAGTCCCTCATCCCGCTGGACGCCCCCGTCCAGCACTTCGGCGACGGCCGCCTCGGCGACGACCACGCCGACGTCGACGAGACACAGCGCGACTACCTGGACCTGTGCGGCACGAACAACTGGCTTGCCCCGCACGTCGGTTCACTCGACCGCCACCGCATCGCCTTCGACATCATCGACGACGCCTCCGTGCAGCGCGCCACGACCACCGAAGGAGCCCTGCACGTCACGGACTTGGCCTACCGCGCGGTGCTGCTGCCCTCGGCGAGCGTCCTGGAGGAGGAGACGGCACGTCGGCTCACCCAACTCCTCGACGCGGGCGGCCGGGTGGTGCTCGTGGGCCGTCCGCCCGCTACGGCAGCCGGGCAGGCCGGTGACGACTCCGTCGTAGCGGCACTGCTGAAGCACCCGCGACTGGAGCGGGCGAGCGACGCCGAGGCCGGAGCGGCGGCGGTGGCCGACACCGCCGGTCACGCGACCGGCGAGGTGCCACTGCTCGTCAGGAGAAAGGGAGTTGAGGCGGTCGCCCTGGTGACCGGCACCTTCCCTGACGCCCGCACACTGCCCGGAGACGCCAACCACGAGGCGGACCCCGCGCGTTACGCCCACCACTCGACCGTCACCGTGGATGCGGTGGTGTCCGAGGCCGAGATCTGGAACCCGGCGACCGGCGACCGCCACCCGGCCCAAGTCACTGTCGCCGACGGCCGATCGACCATTGAGGTGCCCTTGGAAGGCGCCCCTGCCGTTCTCGTCGTATGGCGTGAGGGGAGCCCGCAGACGCACCGGACAGCCGTGCCAACACCCGTGCCGGAACGGACGATTGACCTCTCGACCGGTTGGGAGGGCCGCCTGGTCCCCACCATGGACAACACCTGGGGCGACCTGGCCCTGCCCGCCGGTTCATCCATCGCCGAACCTCAGATCTGGACCATGCGGTGGACCGAGGCCGAAGCCCCCGACGCCAACTGGCAGCAGACACGGGTGACTTACGGCAACCGGGTCCGCGTCCTCCCGCCGGTTCCGTCCGCGCAGGCACCCGACCCCCTCGACGCACCCTCCGTCGAACAGGTCCTCTCCGGAGACCTGCCCCTCACCCCCGCTGACTGGAGCGTCTCGCTGTACTCGTCCAGCCGGGGCATCCCGGACCCGGACGGTCTGCTCGGCAACAAGGGCCTGGTGACAGAGGAGTTCGTACGTGTCCCCGTCCCCGGGCCCGGTATGGTCGCCCGGGTCCGCGCGATCGTGGAGACGGACCACCGTGGCCCCGCCGAGCTGCACCTCGGCGCCGCGGCCACCAAGCGGGTGTGGTGGAACGGCGAGCGCCTGGACACCGGCACCGGCTATCTCGCCACCGCCCGCGTGCAGATCGGCCGGACCCGCAACGTCCTCGAATACGAGCTGGGGGACGCCCAGGACAGGCCGCTCCTGATCTCCGGCACGGCGGGCACACCGTTGGGCAGCTACTTCTGCCTGACCCGCCCGGACGGGTTCGGTTCGCGACCGCAGTTCATGTGCCTCCCCGAGGACGTACGACCGTCCGGCGGCGTGACCTATCGGGGGCGGCTGCACGGCCCCGGACAGGCGGTACTTGTCGTGGGCGCGGCGGTGGGCGTCACCGTGCTGCTCGACGGGGCGGTCGTCGCGCGCCAGGAGAAGGTGGAGTACTACGAGTCCGACTGGGGCGCGGTGCCGATGTTCTTCCGGCACCAACTCGCCCTCGGCGAGGGCGAACACGTGCTGGAGGTGGTGGCCGACGCCGTCCATCCACGCGACGCGGTGTTCGTCGACTGCGTGGCGGGCACGGCGAACTCGCTCGCAAGCGGCGCAGGTTGGGAGGCCGAGACGGGGGAGTGGAGCGGCCGTACCGTCGAACACGAAGGCCGGTGGGGGGAGTTGCAGCACTGCTACGCCGCCGTACGACCGCACCCGTTGCCGGACACCGAGTGGCTCACCGGCGCACCGGTGCTCGGCACCGCCGTACTGCCGCTGCGGACCACGGACACCGTCCGCGAACGCGCCCAGCGCTTCCGCTTCACCGTGCCGCCGGGCACCGAATCGCTGGAACTGCCACTGGAGTTGCCCGCGAGGGTACGGGTCGGCGATGGCGCCGAGACGTGGTTGGACGGCCAGTTCCTGACGCTGGAGCAGCCGCTCCCGGTACCGACGGAGGTCGAGGTCGTCACCGCACCCACCGCAGTACTTCGCGGCGGCTCCGCCTGGCGGGGACCGGTGCGCGTCCGTACGGAACCGGCGCAACTTCCCCTGGGTGACTGGCAGTTGCTCGGGTTGGGTGGCTGGAGCGGTGGTGTGACGTACTCGCGGGAGGTGGAGGTACCGGCCGGTGCGGACCCGGTGCTGGATCTGGGGCGGGTGCGCGGCAGTGTGTCGGTCGTCGTCGACGGGGAGTGTGTCGGCGAGGGGTTCTGTCCTCCGTACCGCTTCCAACTCCCCGGTACAGCAGGGCGGTTGGTGCGTCTGGAGGTGACCGTGAACAACACCCTGGCCCCCTATCTCGCCGAGGCCACCCCCACCGCCTGGGCCTTCCCGTCCCAGCTCTCCTCGGGGCTGCTGGGGCCGGTGACGCTACGGGTTCGGGACTGACCGGGGTCGAGTGGAGTCCCGTAGGACGAGGTCGGGCGCGAACACCCGTGTCTCGTGGGCGTGTTCGGCTCGTGCCTCCACCTCGTCGAGGAGCATTCCCACGGCCGCTCTGCCGAGTTCCTCGACGGGTTGCCGGACGGTCGTCAGGGTCGTACCGACGAAGCTCGCGATGTCGAGGTCGCCGTAGCCGACCACCTGAACCTCCTCGGGTATTCGTACGCCCCGTTCGCCGAGGCCTCGGCACAGGCCGGCGGCGAGGAAGTCGTTGGTGCAGAAGACGCCGTCGGGCAGGTCGTCGAGTGTGCGGGCGATCTCCAGGCCGTAGGCCACCGTCATCTCGTCGGCGACGACCTGGCGGACCCGTGCCTCGCGGCGGGTGCGGACGGCCTGGCGGGCGCCCTGGTAGCGGTCGGCGCACTGGACGATGCCGCGCTCGCCGTTGACGACGAGGATGTCGCGCGCCCCGCAGTCCAGGAGGTGCTGTACGGCGACCCGGCCGCCGGCGATGTCGTCGACGGAGACGGAACAGCCGTCCTGGGCCGGTAGCGCGCGGTCCGCGAGGACGAGTGGGATGCCGCGTTCCCGGAGTCGGGTGAGGCGGGTGGGGTCGGCGCCGAGGGGGACGACGACTGCTCCTACAGCCCGTTGCTCGATCAGCATCGTGAAGTAGCCCTGCTCCCGCTCGGGGGCGTCGCCGCTGTCGCAGAGCACGAGGGAATAGCCGTGGTCGTAGGCCGCGTCGGCGGCACCGCGGGCGATGCGTGAGTAGAAGGAGTTCGCCACGTCCGGGAGGACCAGGCCGATCGAGGACGAGTGGCCGGTGCGCAGGCCCGCGGCTCCCGGATGCGGCACGTAGTCGAGTGCGGCGACCGCGTCGCGGACCCGTTCGGCGGTGCGGGCGTTGACGCGCTCGGGCCGGTTCAGGACGTTCGACACCGTGGAGACCGAGACTCCCGCGGCGGCCGCGACATCCTGGATGCGGGCGGGGCGAACCTGAATGGCGTCCACCCCCTCGCTGTGACAGCCGTGCGACCAGGCACGACGCGGTTCTCATGGGCGGCGTCAGTCTACCCCGATGGTTGTTGCAACGTTTTCTGCCGGGTGCCTTGGAGAGGCAGGTGCGGTGGCCGAACCTGCCTGTGATCAACAGGGTTAACATGGGGTTATGGCTGAGGGTTCCGGGGTTGATGCCCCGATGGAGGGCGACCGCCCGCTGAGGCGCGACGCCGCCCTCAACCGGGAGAAGATTCTGCGTGCCGCGCGGGAGGTCTTCGGCCAGCACGGGCTGCGGGTCACGCTCGACGACGTGGCCCGGCACGCGGGGGTCGGCGTCGGGACCGTCTATCGGCGATTCCCGGACAAAGAGACCCTGGTGCGGGCCCTGTTCGAGCAGGATCTCGGGATACGGCAGGCGTCGGCGGAGCGGGCGCTCGCTCATCCCGATCCCTGGGAAGGGTTCGTGGACTTCCTGATGGAGATGGGGGCCGATCTCGCCGAGAACCGTGGCCTGCAAGAAGTGATCATGCTGGGGAGCCACAGTTCCGAGCCCATGGAGACGATGCGCGGCGGGATGCTCCCCTTCCTCGAGGCCCTGATCCAGCGGGCGCAGGAGAGCGGGGACCTGCGGGCGGAGATTACCCCCTCCGACGTCCCCGTCATCGTCCAAATGCTCAGTGCGGCAAGCCAGTTCACCCAGGGCAAGCGGCCCGAGGTGTGGCGCCGCTACTTCGAGATCATCCTGAACGGCATCCGGCAGCGGCCCGACAACCTCCCGCTGACGACGCCTAGTTTGAGCAACGAGACGGTGGAGCAGGTCATGGGTCTGGTCAGGCCCGCTTCGACGAAGGAGTAGCAGGCCTGCCGTACGCGCAGACCTGCTACCCGTGTTGTTTCAGGAGGACGGTCCCCAGTCGGTGCCGCTTGGTGTGGCCGAACTCGGCGTCGTCAGAGGCAGGTTGACGAAGGACGCCGCCTGCGGGGAGTGCTCGACGGTGTAGACGCCGCCGGCCAGGTTCGCCAGTTCCTGCGGGGTCGGGGCGACGGGGAAGTGGAAGTCGGCCGGGGGTTGGCTGTTGATGCTGATCTGGATCCGGTAACCGGCCTGGATCTTGGTGAAGTTGGAGAGCAGGGAGATGTCGTAGCGGGTGGTCTGGCCGGGTGTCACCGGGTGCTGCGATGCCTGGGTGAAGGGGTGATTGGGCTTGAGCAGAGTGCCGTTGTCGCCGTACCAGCTCTCCTGAGTGTCCAGAGTGCGCTGGCTGCCCAGCAGGATTCCGTCGGCCTGCTTGGTCACCGTGCCGTCCGGGGCGACGATGCTCAGCTTGGCCGACAGTTCGGTCTCCGGTGTCGTCGACTTGGCGTAGAGGGTGACGTCGGTCGGGCCGTTGAGCAGGGCCGCCTTGGTGAGCGGGGCGGTGGTGTACGTCAGGGTGTTGGCCGCGCTCGCCGCGCTCCAGGAGAGCGAGTCGCTGCCCTCGTCCGTCGGTTTGCCGGGGGTGAGTGAGCCGTCGCCGAGGTAGTAGGTGCGGGCGTCGGAGGACAGGGGCCAGGCTGCGCTGTCGACCCAGGTGTTGGCGCCGTTCTCGAAGAGGTGCAGGGGAGTTGAGGTGTTCGCCATGCCGGTGGGCGCGTTCTTGAGCCAGGTGTCGAACCACTCCAGGCGGATGCCCTGCAGTGTCGCCTCGTTGACGTGCTCGCCGTGGGTCCAGGGGCCGACGATCGCCTGGTAGCGGCCGGTGACGGGATCGTCCGAGGAGATCGGATCGGTCAACGGCCGGTGGTAGTAGGCGTTTTGGGCGGACACGTAGGCGCCGAGGTTGCCGCCGGGGAAGAGGTCGTTCCAGCCGGCCTCGGTCAGTGCCGGAATGTTGTTGCCCACGATCTTCGGTACGAGCTTCTTCTGGACGTTCAGGGACTGCCAGTAGGCGTCGTTGTACGAGCGTGAACCGCCCGAGGCCTGCTGGGCGATGGTCACCGACTGCGGGTCGGTGGCGGGGTCGTCCTCGGGGCCGCGCGGCTCGGCCTGGGCGATGCCGGCCACGAAGGGGGTGGGGATACCGCCGTTGCCGGTGAGGTCGTTGTAGAAGTCCGAGTCGGTGCAGAACGGGGTGATGGCCTTCAGCGCGGAGTTCTTGCCCACGGCCGCCGCCGTGAACCACTGGTCGACCCCGAGGTAGGAGCAACCGTCAAGCCCCACCTTGCCGTTGGAGCCGGACAGCGTGTGCGCCGCCCAGTCGACGAGGTCGGCCCCGTCCTTGCCCTGCCGCTCCCCGAACCAGTCGACCTGACCGCCGGAGTCACCGGTGCCGCGGACGGCGGAGGCCACGTAGATGTAGCCCCGCTGCACGAAGTACGTGCCGCTGTCCGTGGGGTCGGAGCGCTGGGCGCCGTAGGGATTCTGGGTCAGGAGGACGGGGAACGGGCCCGACGCGCGGGCGCCGGTGGTCGGGTCGGTCGGGTAGACGACCTCGACGGCGATCTTCACGCCGTCGTCCATGGTGACGGTGGTGTGGACGGGCGCGCTCGCCGCGTAACTGGCCGCGGGCGGCGTCCAGTTGGCCGCGTGCGCGGGGAGTGCGGTGGCTGTCGTCTGGCCTGCGGCCACGAGGAGGAGCACCGCGGTGGCGCTGCTCAGTACGGTGACTCTGTGCGGCAGCCTGATCCGGTGGTCTGCTGCCTTGGGCGTTTTCATGCGGCTCCTTGGGACGGGTGGGGGGTTCGTCGTGATGCCGTCCGGGTCAGGCCGTCTGCGCGATGGCGTGACGGTCGCGGTTCAGGGCGAAGAGCGGGAACACGTCGCGTCCGCGGATGTCGTTGGTCAGCTCCGCCAGGACCAGGTAGAAGGCGACGGCGGCCAGCACGATCTCGACGTAACCCGCGGTGTGCAGCACCGAATCGCTCGGGACACCCGCGCTCGAAGCGCCCAGGTAGGCGGTCACCAGCAGCACGATCGTCAGCGTCAGCAGGGTGAACGCGCTCACGATCACCGCGTTCGTGCCCAGGCTCGCGATGCCGAAGACCAGCGTGACCACCAGCCAGCCGATGAGGAACAGCCCCAGCGACTGCATCACCGCGTGTCCGCCCGCGGCCGCCGAAGCCTCCGCCGACGCCCCGCCGGCCTTCGCGGCGGCCGCCGCGGCTCCCGCGATGTGGGGTGCCGCCCAGAACTCGATGACGGTGTAGCCGAGCCAGAACGCCCCGTACGCCGTCAGGAACGCGGCCGCGAACGTCGCGCCGGACGCCAACGCGAAGAAGCCCGCGACGAGTTGGACGATGCCGCCGTAGAAGAAGGTCCCCGCCAGCACGATCGTGCCGTCGGCCGCGTCGATGACGCCGGCGGTGTGCAGGCCCAGGATGAGCGAGCACCACGCGAATCCGGCCGCCCCCACGGCTGTCGCGTGACCGATGTGTGAGGTGGTGACTGTCGGGACCGGCGGGCTCTGGGCATCGTGAAGCGACACTTCGGTCATGGTGATCAACCCTTCTGGAATGTCGACAGCGGGGGCGCTCGGCCCGTGCCGTCAACCGAATGGTCGGTAGTTTGGGAACGGCCGGTTGGGGCTGTCAAGGGATCGAACCGAAGTGGAAAACGCCCTCGATGACGTCTCGGCGGCGACTGTCGACGCGGTGAACGCGGCACGGGGGCGACTTCAGGGGCGCGTCTTCAGCGCGCGAATCCCGGGCATCGTCCCTGGTGGGAAGGGGTGCCCGTCGTTTCGCCCGGAGAGGTCGGACGGGCGGTGAGTGATCGTCCGGGAGGGGCGTGTCGTAGGGCTTCCCGGGCCGAAGAAAGTGGAGATATATTCTCCGAAACGGGGGTGGAGGGGAGCTGGGGGTAGGTCCGGCTCGCGCCGGGGACGTAGCTGAAGACGGTGGACGTGGCTCGGAGCGCGGCGACGCCGTTGAAGCCCGCGTGTTGCACGACGCCGATGATCCGGGCACCCTCGTGCCGCTCCGACTGGTGTGAAGTGTCTGGACACCCCGCAGAGACCGACCAGTTGGCCGCTGATGCGCTCGCCGGAGATCAGAACCCCGAGTTGCGCCATGGGCGGCCCCGGTTGGCCGGGTGGGCACCCCAATCACCCTGGGTATAAAGGCTTATGACGTGGTGTCACCTTTACGCGGGGGTAAGGGATGGAACAGCTCAACTCCTTGGAGCCGCAGCGGATCGCGGCTGTCTTCCGGCCGTCCGCACCTGTCGGCATCCGGTGGGCGATGCGCCTGCTGCGCAGGGTGCCGCGGTCGCGCAGAGGGGCGGCTCGCCTGCTGATCCGCCTGCTGTACTCGCCGCTGACGGCCAAGACCAAGATTCTGCTGATCAGTCTGGTCTCCTCCATCACACTGCTGGGACTGGCCGAGGCGGGCGGCGCGCTGGTGTCGTCGGCCGGCACGGATGAACGGTGGGCCCTGGGCTATCTGTTCTCCGACAACGCCGAGCCGAGCGGCGTGACCCTGTTCCTGCTCCAGGACCCGGCGGGCCTGATCGTGCTGGCGGTTGTCTTCGTGACCCCCATCTTCTGCTGCCAACAGGTGCAGGCCATCGCCGACTTCGTGCGGATGAACGAGCGCAACGGGGGTGCGGAGAGACTGTCCGCCGAACAGATCGGCCGGCTCAATCGGCTGGTCGACCGGACCAACAAGTGGTTCGGCGCGTTGGGCCGCCGGACTGTCTCCGCGGCCATCATGGCGGCCATGGCGATCGGTACGACCTCGCTGTACGTCTTCGTCAACACGCATGGCCTCATGCAGACGTGGAACCCGACCAGGCTCTCCGACTCGGTCTGGCGCTCCGAGGTCTACACCGGCTGGTGGGCCAACCGGCAGACCCACCCCGAACTGGCCCTGGCCTTGTGCGCGGCGGGCACGTACGCCTTCTACTTCCTGGCAAAGCAACTGGTCATGGGCGTCGTCTTCACCGTGTACCTGTACCGGTCCGAAGCGATCGGCTTCGGGGTCACCCCGAACATGAAATTCGACAGCGACGGGTTCCAAGGACTGCGCCCCCTGCGTCAGTTCATGCTCTGGACCTATGGCTCTGCTCTGGCCCACTTGATCGGCCTGCTGGTCCTCTTCATGGTCTGGTTGCCGGCGGCGTCGTGGATGGTGTTCATCGTGCTGGGGGTGATGGTGGTCGACATGCTGGTGATCGTCTACCCGTCCTCGATCGGCTACCACTCCGCGCTTGCCGTCAAGCAGGCCCACGTCAAACTGCTGTACCAGACTCTTTCCGGTGAGGAGTGCGGCGCGGCGATAGCGCAGGTCTGGGCCGGTCCGGTGCTTCCGGTCACGACCCGCAAGGCCATGACCGGAATCGTCGCCTACCTGCTGGTTCCCGCGGTGCCTGCCCTGATTCCGGTGCTGTTCCAGCGGCTCTGACGCCACGGCCCGGGCTGGGAGTTGCCCGTCTACTGTGCCGGGTCCGCGGCCTCTGCTGCGGGCTCGGGCAGGGCGTCCTTCCCCAACGATTCCGACGATTCCGACGGCTCCTCCGGCTCCGACGGAACGAAGAACGCGAGGACCAACGGCACCGCGCCCAGGCCGAAGATCCACCAGAACGTGCCTGAGAACGCGGCGAGTTGGGCCGTCGCCGTGGTCGTGCCGTCGAGCAGTTTCTGCAGGATCATGGCGACGACCGCGACCCCGAAGGGCGCGCCCACGCGTTGGACGACGCTGAACGCCGCGCTGCCCCGGGGAGTCTCGGCGTGGCTCAGGCCCGCGAGGGCGAGCGTCATCACCGGAAACGTGGTGGCGGCGAAACCGAGCCCCTGGGCGAACTGCGCGGCCAGCAGCACCGCCGTACCGCCGTGTGCGTCCGCGAGGGCGAACGGCACGGTCCCGATCATGGTCAGCGCCGCTCCGGCGGCGATGGCGAACCGGCTGTCGAACCGTGCCGCGACTGGGCGCACGGCCACGACGAAGAACATCGTGCCGAGCCCCTGCGTGATGAGCAGTACGCCCGTGTGCAGGACCGTCTCGCCGCGAACCTGCTGGTAGAAGAGGGGGAGCAGGAACGACAGGGCGTACGTCGAGAAGCCGCCCGCGAACGTGATGACGCTGCCCAGGCCGAAGCCGCGCCGCGCGAACACGCGCACGTCGATGAGGGCGGGACGGCGGGCGCGCAGCGAGTGGACCGTGAAGGCGGCGAGCAGCGCGGCGCCGATGACGAGCGGGAGCCAGGCGCCGACGGCGGCGAAGCCGTCCTCGCCGGATATCCCGCTGATGCCGTAGGCGACGGCGACGACGGCGGGCGTGAGCAGCAGGAGGCCGGGGACGTCGAGCCGGTGACCGCGCTCGCCGGCGGTCGCGGGCAGCAGGATCCGGCCGAGGGCGAGTCCCGCCAGGCAGACCGGGACGTTCACGAGGAACAGCCAGTGCCAGCTCAGCGACTGGACGATGGCGCCGCCGAGCACCGAGCCGAGGACCGGCCCGAGCAGGCCGGGAAGCGCGACGGCCGCCGTGGCTTTGTGGATGCGCTCCGGTCCGGCCGCCCGCGTGACGATGGAGAGCGTGATCGGCATGACCATGCCCCCGCCGATTCCCTGGAGCACCCGGAAGGCGATGAGCGCGGGCAGTGAACCCGCCAGCCCGCACAGGAGCGAGCTTCCGAGGAAGGCGCCCACGGCGAACAGCCAGGCGTTGCGCGCGCCGAACCGTTCGGACAGCCACCCGCTCACCGGGATCACCGACACGAAGGCCAGCAGATAGCCCGTCGCGACCCATTGCGTCCGGGCGACCGAGGAGTGGAACACCGCCTGCAGGTGATCGAGGGCGATGTTGACGATCGTCGTGTCCAGAAGGGTCGTGAACACGCCGAGGGCGAGGACCAGGCTGATGAGGTTCAGCCGGCGATCGGGCACCGGTGCCGTGGCCTGCGAGGCCGTCACTATCGGAGTCATGGCGGGGACACTACACCGTGCAGTGTAGTTGCTACACCGGTCGGTGTAGGGTTTGCCGCGGAGGTGCGGATGAGCGCGGTGGGCACGGAGAAGACGGTGCGCGAGGGGTCCCTTGAGAAGCGGACGGCGATCCTCGTCGCCGCGCGCGAACTGTTCGTGCATCAGGGAGTGGACCGCGTGAGCATGGACGCCATCGCGGCCCGGGCCGCGGTCTCCAAGCGCACCGTGTACGACTACTTCGGCGACAAGCGGCGCCTCTTCCTGGCCATCCTCGCCGACGTGTCCCAGTCGATGCTGGACACCGTGGGCCGCGCGCTCGACGAGCACCTTCCGGAGGATGCGCGGATCACGACGGTGCCCCAACTGGAGCGGTCCCTAACGGAGTTGGCGGTCGACCTGGGTACGTCGATCGTGGGCTCGGCCGACTACGCGGCCGGGTTCGCCCTCGTCGCCCAGGAGCGCCTGCGGACCCCGACGACCCGGGACGACATCGCGACGGGGGCGGTCGAGGAGGTCTTCGCGGAACGCCTGGCCCACTTCGCCGACGCTGGACTCCTCGAGACGGACGACCCGCGACTGGCCGCCGACCACTTCTTCGCCCTGACCGTCCTGTTGGCCTACGACCGTCAGCCGGTGCCCGCCAACCCCGACCCGGAACGGGTCCGTCAGACGATGATCGACGGGGCTCACGCATTCATCCGGGCGTATGCGGTGCGGTAGGAGTGCGTGAGGGCGTGATCAGCGGGCGTTCCTGAGTCACCGGGAAAGCTCTGCGGCGCCTCAACGCCAGGACTGCGCCTGGTCGTTGGCGTCGTCGGCGCGCGATGTGTCCGCGCCTTGCGCCGCCGTCTCCTCGGTGGTGGGACCCGCGGTGTGCGCCGTGCGCAGCTGCTCCGCCGCCCAGTGGGCCCACTCCTGCTCCAACACCCGCTGCCGGATGCCGTGTTCGAGGACGAGCCTGCCGCACACGGTGAGCATGTCCTTGTCCCACTCCTCCGTGTCGCGGAGGGCGACCAGGGCATCGTGCTCCTTGGCCGAGGCCTCCGCGTGGTCGAGGAGCCGCTGGACCGCTTCCTCGCGCGGCAGGAGTCCCAGGAAGAAGGTCTGCAGGAGCATCGGGTTGCGCAGCGGCCTGCTCTCCCGGTTCTCGGACAGCCAGCGCACCGTCTCCGCGTGCCCCTCGGGCGTGAGCGAGTACTGCTTGCGTCCCCGGGGGCCCTCCTCCGTGACCTTGATCAGACCCGTCGCGTCCAGCTTGGTCAGCTCGCCGTAGATCTGGCTCTGCTTGGCGGGCCAGACGTAGCCGAGCGAGGTGTCGAACATCTTCAGCAGGTCGTAGCCGCTGCCGGGGCGGAAGACGAGGAGGCCCAGGAGGGCGTTGCGGAGGCTCATGCGGACCAGCCTAACGCCTGTCACTCCAATATTGACAGGTCGAAAACTACCCATGCGGATTCTGTGCGTCCGGGAAGGGGGTCGCGTGGAGGCCGGGCGCGGTCGAAACAGTTTGCCCAGGTAGGGCCGGTGCGGGTCCGCGAGGGCGGTGGCGCGGCGGACTTTCGTTCAATATTCCATTCTTGACATGTTGATTGCGGAGCGTCTAGCTTCCACCTGTCAAAGTTGGAACATCGAGTTGCGAGGAAGTTCAACGTGGGCATCATGGGCTATTTGCGCGGTTTCTACCCATGGATCGCGGCAGGATTCGTCTCCGCCGTCGACTGGCGCTGGGGCGCGGTGGCCGGCGTCGTCGTCGGCGTCCTGCTGCTTCTCCAGGACCGGCGCAGGGGAGTGGCGATGGACGCGATGGTGCTGGAGATCAGCACCATCATCTACTTCGTCATCATCGGGGCGATCGCCTTCAGTTCGCCCGACTCGTCGATCCAGGACCACAGCGACGTCATCTCGTTCGTCTGGCTCGCCGGAACGGCCTGGGGCAGCATGGCGCTCCGCAGCCCGTTCACGCTCGGCATCGCCCGTCGGCAGGCGCCCGAGGAGTACTGGGACACCCCGGGCTTCCTCGCCGTCAACAACCACATCACGGCCGCCTGGGGTTCCGGCTTCACGTTCATCGCCGTCGTCCTGGCCATCAGCAACGCGACCGACGCCCCCGCCTGGGTCGGCATCACCGCGCACGTCGTCGGCCTGGTCGCCCCCGCTGTCTTCACGTCGATCTACCCCAAGCGTGTCCAGGCGCGCCTCGAAGCCATGCAAGCAGCGCAAGCCTGACCAGCCGACCCAAGGACTTCCCCATGAGTACGGACAAGACCCCACCGCCTCCGCACCTGGCCGGCAACTTCGCCCCGGTCCCCGACGAGATCACCGTCACCGAACTCGCGGTCACCGGAGCCATCCCGCCGGAACTCACCGGCTGGTACCTGCGCAACGGCCCCAACCCGCACGAGGCCGCCTCGGCCCACTGGTTCACCGGCGACGGGATGGTGCACGGCGTCCGCCTCGACGCAGGCAAGGCCATCTCGTACCGCAACCGCTGGGTCCGCACCCCCACCCTCGAGACGGGCGCCCAGGTCTACGGCCCGGACGGCGGGATGAACCTCGCCGCGGGCGTCGCCAACACCCACGTCATACGACACGCGGGGCGCACCCTCGCCCTCGTCGAGACGTCCTTCCCGCAGGAGTTGAGCTGCGAGGCGGGTCGCGAACTCGACACGGTCGGCCCCTACGACTTCGACGGCCGCCTGCGCACCCCGATGACCGCCCACCCCAAGACCTGCCCGGTCACCGGTGAGTTGCACTTCTACGGCTACGGCGGGCTCGCGGCGCCGTACCTCACGTATCACCGTGCCGACGCCGACGGCGAGTTGACCGTCAGCCGGCCGATCGACGTGCCGGCGCACACGATGATGCACGACTTCCACCTCACCAGGAACCATGTCGTCTTCATGGACCTGCCCGCCGTGTTCAGCATCGAGCGGGCCATGGATCCGAACGGCGGCATGCCCTACGTCTGGTCCGACACCTACGGAGCCAGGCTCGGCGTCCTGCGCAGGGACGACCCGTACGGCGACATCCGCTGGTTTGACATCGACCCCTGCTACGTCTTCCACACCCTCAACTCCTATGAGGAGAACGAGGGTCGGAGCCTCGTCCTGCTCGGCATGCGGTACCCGTCCCTGCGGGACGGCGCGACCGTGGCGACGGCGGCTCACCTGTGGCGGTGGACCATCGACCTCACCACCGGCGCGATCAGCGAGGAGCAACTGGACGACCACCCGGGGGAGTTCCCCCGCATCGACGACCGACTCGCGGGCCTGCCCGCCGACTTCGGCCACGCCACCGCGGCACCCGTACCGGAACTCCCGCAGTACGACCCGGACGAGTCGCGCGCGGCGATCCACCGGTACGACCTCCGCAAGTCGAGCGTCGCCAGCCACTACTTCGCTCCCGGACGCTTCCCGGGCGAGGCGGCCTTCGCCCCCGCCGACGATCGACCCGGCGGCCCCGGCTGGCTGATGACCTACGTCTACGACGCCTCGACCGACCGCAGCGACCTGGTCGTCCTCGACGCCGACAACCTCACCCAGGAGCCGGTGGCCACCATCCACCTGCCCCGCCGGGTACCCGCCGGATTCCACGGCAGTTGGCTCGTGGACGCCTGACCCACCGCACCCCGCCGACGTCATGAACGCTGAGCCGTCCTCCGGGCCCGAACGCCCGGGTTGTCCGGAGGACGGCTCTCGTCGGGGTGCCCTGAACAGTCGTAAACAGGTGCCGAAAGGGACGCATGATGGGGGACGCCGAGGGGGCGGCACGCACGGAGGACGCGAAGCTGACGCGTGCGGCTCAGGCGGGTGAAGTCGCCGCGCTGGGGCTGCTGTTGGAGCGACACCGGCAGGGGATGCGCGCGGTGGCGGTGAGCATCCTGGGGCCGGGCGCGGATGCCGACGACGTGATGCAGGACGCGGCGCTGACGGCGCTGCTGCGGATCGGGGACGTACGGGACCCGGAGGCCGTCGGCGCGTGGCTGCGGACGATCGTGCGCAACGCCGGTCGGCAGGTAGTGCGGGAGGCGGCCGTGGTCCGGCCTGTGGGCGAACTGCCCCTGCAGTCAACGCATTTGGGACCGGAACAGTGGCTGGAGCGGAACACGCTGCGCGACTGGGTCTGGGAGGCTCTGGAAGAACTCTCCCCGGTGTTGCGCATGCCGCTGGTGCTGCGGTACTTCGCCACCGGGGTCACCTCGTACGAACGGATCGCGGAGGTGTGCGGGGTGCCGGTCGGCACGGTACGCAGCAGGCTGAGCCAGGGCCGGACCAAGCTGGCGGCAGCCCTCGCCGCCACGGCGGACGCTCCGCACGGAGATGCCCAACAACGCGTCCAGGCCAGCCGAGTTGAGGCCCATGAGCTGCTGGCCGCCGTAGGACGCGAGGGACTTGGACCGGGTGCCGACCTCGCTCCGGGCCGGATCAGTGTGCTGCGCTGAACTCCCCGAAGTAGTGGCCCAGTTCGATGTCCGGGACCAGGGCCGGGTGCGTCGGCCGCCATCCCGTGCGCTGCCGGGTCAGGGCGCTCGACGCCGGGCTGTCGAGCGAGACCAGCGGGGCGAGGAAGCCGACGAAGTGTCGGCTCGCTTCCTCGGGAGTGAGACTCACGGCGGGGACTTTCAACTGGCGGCCGATGGCCCCCGCGATGTCCCGAAACGGCACCCCCTCCTCGGCGACCGCGTGGAGCGGCGTACCGGCCGGGGCGGATTCCAGGGCCAGTCGGTACAGGGTCGCCGCGTCACGGCGGTGCACCGCCGGCCACCGGTTCGAACCGTCGCCGACGAAGGCCGACACACCCGTCGTACGGGCGACGCCGATGAGCGTTGAGATGAATCCGCGCGCGTCCCCCGGCCCGTGCACGGTCGGGGCCAGGCGTACCGAGGACGACCGCACTCCGCGCTCGCCCGCGGCGAGGACGGACGACTCGACCTGGAGCCGTAGGGCCGTGACGGGGGTGGGGACGGTCGGGGTCTCTTCGGTGAGCAGGTCGCCCGGTGTGCGGCCGATGACTCCCGAAGTGACCACGAAGGGCTTGCCCGTGCCCTCCAATTCCGTGGTGATCGCCTCGACCGCGTTCAGTTCGGCCTTCGCGCGGGCGACGGGGTCGGTGGTTTCGGAGATGTGCTGGTTCGCGGCGTAGACGACACCGTCCACCGCCGCGGCTCCGGCGCGCAGGCTGTCGGCGTCGCCGATGTCGCCGCGGTGCACGTCGGCGCCGGATCGCGTCAGCGTGTCGGCGGCCGGGTCCGAGCGGGCGAGGCCGAGGACCTGGTGCCCCGCGTCGAGGAGTTCACGGACGACGGCGGAGCCGATGTAACCGGTCGCGCCCGCAACGAAAACACGCACAGTGGAGATCCCCCAGGTCGGTTCGGGTCGACCCGGCGGCCATGGGCGACGGGCTCACGGACCACGCTAGGAAGGGCCCGGTCGGGTGTCCAAGTCCTGTGTCGCATAAGGCGATACGCGGCAGGCATGACCTCAGGTGGGTGGGCCGAGGTGGGCGCTTCGGCGGGGAAACGGCAGCGGCGCCAGGATCCGTACCCCCAGATCCTGGCGCCGCACTGTCCGCCGAGTCGCCTCCCAACCAGGCGGCAGGTCAGGTCAGTTGATGGTGTAGCTGTCCCCGTAGACCTTCCAGTTCAGCGGTGTGTTGAGGTCGAAGTTGCCGTTGCGGAGGAAGACGCGCTGTTCCGTGTCGACGCGGGTGGTGTCGCTGTGGGCCTCCTCCTGCTTCATGGCCCACACGCGGGCGTCGAGGAACGCGTTGAGGTACGTCGTCTCGTTGCCGCCCTGGGCCGGCGGCTTGGCCGAACGCAGGGCGCGGGCGCGGATGTTGCGGAAGCTGGTGGGGTCGTCGCCGTCGCCGTGCATGACGATGGCGTCGTAGTACGTGAACTGGCCCAGCACCCGCAGCCCGTCTGTCTTGCCCTGGCTGACGGCGGGGTTGAAGTACACGCGGTCGCGTTCGTCGTTCTGCGCCTGCTGGAACACCGTGTCCTGGGCCGCCGTGCGCCAGTCCTTGGGGAAGTTCGGGTCGAGGCCGGAGTGCGAGTCGGTGCCGTTGACGTTGCGGAGCGCGGGGAGGTACTTGGCGAGGACGTTGCCGGGCTTGCGGGTGGCGTAGAGCTGGACGAGGTCGAGCATGTCGCCGGTGCCGGAGCAGAAGCCGATGATGCCGGCGGTGTAGCCGCGGCCGTCGCCTATGTCCTCGATGTACTTGTACTGGGCCTTCCAGTCGAGCGAGGAGTTCTCCGCGCTCGACACCAGCTTCATGGCGATCTCCTTCTTCGCCGGGTCGTCGAGGCCGATCGCCTTGGCGGCCGTGGGGGCTGCCGAGGCCTGCGGGGCGCGGAGCAGAGGTGCCGCGGCGAGCGACACGCCGATGAGCGCGAGGAGCGTCCGACGCGAGGGGCTTGTCGGCTCGGAGATCGCAGGGTCGTGGAACGGGTGGACCACGGGGACTCCAAAGGGTGGTGGGGGGTGGGGAGTTGGTCGTACCGTCGAACTGATAGGAAAGTTAACTATCAGAGGTTCGGCGCCGAGGGCACCCACCTGGAGCCAAGTTCGTAGCTATGAACGAGAGTCGCGTACCTGTGCGAGGGCGATGCTTGATGGTTTGCCCGTGCTTGTCGCGTCGGTCATCTCGGCGACGTGTGAACTCCGGGCTCTGGACGGCCGGTTCACCGATCGGTGCGGTCGGTCGAGTATCGATCACCGGAGCGTCGGGAAGCGTGCCCCTGGCAGGGGCAGGCTGTGCGCGGGCGGCGGCTCCAGACTCGGAACCACTTCACCACTCGTAGCACCGACGAAGAGGGAACCGCCATGCCCACGCTGTACACCACCGAGGCCCTGTCGACCGGCGACGGCCGCAACGGCGAAGTCCGTTCCGTCGACGGCGTGTTGGACGAACTCCTCGCCGTCCCGAAGGAGATGGGCGGCCCCGGCGGCGACCGGACCAATCCCGAGCAGCTCTTCGCCGCCGGATACGCCGCCTGCTTCCACAACGGACTGCGCCTCATCGCGGGCGAGCAGGGTGTCCAGGTGGGCGCCTCCACCGTCCGGTCGGAGGTCGGCCTGCTCACCCGGGACGCCGGCGGCTTCACCCTCGCCGTGACGCTCACCGCGCATCTGCCCGGCCTGGAACGGTCCACCGCCGAGCAGTTGGTGAAGGCCACGCACGAGGTGTGCCCGTACTCCAATGCCACCCGCGGCAACATCGAGGTCACTCTCAACACCACGGTGTAGTACGGGACTTGAGGCCCCGCGCTCGGTGAGAGCGCGGGGCCTTCTGGCTGTCCGGCGCGCCCGTACGGGGCGGACACCGTGCCCTGTCCAGAACTCCCGTATTTCGCGGATGTTGCGCGAAGTCTTGACGCGTCCAGTCTCGTTGCGTAGATATGACTGCGCAGTCATGACAGCGCAGTCATAGACCGGAGTCGGGCTAGGATGCGGCTGCCGGAGATCGGGAGACACCATGACACCAGTGGCAGGACGTGGGGCGGGAGCCGCGCCGCGCAGCGTGGACGTGGCACGCCTCGCGGGTGTGTCGCAGAAGACGGTGTCCCGGGTCATGAACGACGAGCCGTACGTCTCCGAGGACGTACGTCGTCGTGTCCTCGCGGCGGCCGGGGAACTCGGCTACCGCTCCAACAACGCCGCCCGCGCGCTCGCCTCCGGACGTACCCGGTCCATCGGCGTCGTGACGCTCGGCACCGCGCTGTACGGTCCCGCCTCGCTGCTCATGGGCGTCGAACGGGCCGTACGGGACACCGGTTACGCGCTCCGTGTCGTCAACACGATGGAGGGTGAGGCGGCGGGTATCGCCGGAGCCGTGGACTCGCTCCTGGATCAGGGCGTGGACGGCATCGTCATCTCGGAGCCGATCGACGAGGAGGGCGGGGCGGAGCTGTCGGCGCGGGTCGATGTGCCGGTGCTTGTCCTCGGGGCGCCGCCGCCGTTCGCCGCGCCGCATGTCGTGACGGGTGGGATCGTCTCGGGCCAGATGGCGCGGGCGGCCACCGAGCACCTGCTGGAACTGGGCCACACCACGGTCCATCACCTGGCCGGGCCCCAGCGCTGGTACTCGGCGCGGGACCGTCTCGACGGGTGGCGTGCCGCGCTCGCCGCGCACGGGCGGGTGGAGCCTCCGGTTGTCGAGGGGGACTGGTCTGCTGCGTCCGGCTATGCGGCCGGGCTTGAACTTGGCGTCGATTCCACCGTTACCGCGGTGTTCGCCGCCAATGACGACATGGCGATCGGGTTGATTCGGGCGCTTTCGGAGGCGGGGCGGCGGGTTCCGGAGGATGTCAGTGTGGTCGGGTTCGACGACACGCCGGTTGCCGCGTATGTGACTCCGCCGTTGACGACGGTGCGGCAGCCGTTCGATGCGATGGCGCAGGGTGGCCTGAAGTTGCTGGTGCATGCGATTGAGAACCCTGGGTCGGATCCGTTGCCGATGATCGACCCGCCGGTTGAGCTTGTTGTTCGGGCGTCTTCGGCGGCGCCTCGCTAGTTGCCTTGCGGGGTCTGCGGTTCTTTCGACTGCGGGCCGGTGGGGGCTGGTCGCGCCCACGCGGCGGAGCCGCATATAGATACAGCCCCGCGCCCCTGAAGGGGCGCTCACCTCACGCAAGTTTCAGCACGCCGTCGGTCGGTGTGCCGGTCACCCATACCCTCTCTCGGGAGTTCATCATGTCCGGAGCTTTCTTCAACTCGCCCTCGTCTCTTAGTCGTCGGGGCTTTCTCGTCGCCGCTGGTGCGCTGTCGTTGGCCGCCTGTGGTGGGGGCAGTGGCGGTACGAGCGGCTCGTCCAGTAAGCCGGTCGGTCAGGCCGACATCGACAAGGCGATGAAGACGCCGACCCAACTGACGTTCTGGACCTGGGTTCCGAACATCGACAAGGAGGTCGCGCTCTTCGAGAAGAAGTACCCGGCCGTCAAGGTCAAGGTCGTCAACGCCGGTCAGGGGACGCCTCAGTACACCAAGCTGCGGACCGCGCTGAAGGCGAACAGCGGTGCGCCGGACATGGTGCAGATCGAGTTCCAGGCGATCCCGACGTTCACCATCACCGACAGTCTGCTCGACCTCCGTCCCTACGGCGCATCCGCGCTCAAGTCGACGTTCGTGGACTGGACTTGGGGCCAGGTCAGTGGCAGCGGCGGCGAGATCTGGGCGATCCCGCAGGACACCGGGCCGATGGGGATGCTGTACCGCAAGGACATCTTCGACCAGCACGGCATCCAAGTGCCCACCACCTGGGACGAGTTCGCGGCAGCGGCCCGCAAGCTGCACAAGGCCGACCCGGACGTCTATCTCACCAACCTCGCGGCCAACCAAGTCGCCGCCTGGCACGGCCTGTTGTGGCAGGCGGGCGGGAAGCCGTACGTCACCTCCGGCAAGAGCGACATCACCGTCAGCGTCGACGACGCGGTCTCGAAGAAGCTCGGCGAGTACTGGGGCACCCTTGCCAAGGACGGTGTGATCGGCGTGGAGCCGGACTTCACCGACGCCTGGTACGCGGCCCTCAACAAGGGCAAGTACGCGACCTGGTTGACGGGTGCCTGGGGTCCTGCCTTCCTCTCCGGTTCGGCGAAGGCCACCTCCGGGAAGTGGCGTGCGGCCCCGCTCCCGCAGTGGGACGCCGCCAAGCCCAGCTCGGGCAACTGGGGTGGCTCCACCACCGCGGTCATCCGCTCCACCAAGAACCCCATCCAGGCAGCGGTGTTCGCCCAGTTCCTCAACAGCGACCCCACCAGCGCCAAGATGTTCGCCACCGAGCAGTTCTTCTTCCCGGCCACCAAACCCCTTCTGACCGAGGCGAGTTTCCTCGCCGACGCGCCCGCCTTCTACGGCGGCCAGAAGGTCAACCAGGTCTTCGCGGACATCAGCGCCCAGGTCGACCCCGCCTTCCAGTGGCCGCCGTTCCTCGACCGGGTGGCCACGGACTGGACCGAGACCGTCGGCAAGTCCCTCGCCGACAAGACCGACACCGTCCGCGCACTCGGCTCCTGGCAGTCGCGCATCACGACCTTCGCCAAGAGCCAGGGCTTCACGGTCAAGGGAGGCTGACGATGGCCACCACCACTACGGCCGTGGCCCGCAGGCGGCACGGCACAACAGGCGCCCTGTTCATCGCCCCGTTCATGGTGCTGTTCCTGCTGCTCTTCCTCGCCCCGCTCGGCTACGCCGCCTACCTGAGCCTCTTCCAGGAGAAGCTCATCGGAGGCTCGACGTTCGTCGGCCTCGACAACTACGTCACGGCCCTCAAGGACCCCCAACTCCTCAAGGGCATAGGCCGAGTTGCCCTGTTCTTCGTCATCCAGGTCCCGGTGATGCTGCTGCTCGCCCTGTGCTTCGCCCTCGCGCTGGACAGCGGCCTGCTACGGCTCGCCCGGGTGATCCGCCTCGGCATCTTCGTCCCGTACGCCGTCCCCAGCGTGATCGCCACCCTGATGTGGGGCTACCTCTACGGCCCCGACTTCGGCCCCTTCGCCCAGATCAGCCACGACCTCCACCTGCCGGCCCCGCACTTCCTCACCGACGGCTGGATGCTCGGCAGCCTCGCGAACATCGTCACCTGGGAGTTCGTCGGCTACAACATGATCATCCTGTACGCCGCGCTGCGCACCATCCCCGCCGAGCTGTACGAGGCGGCGGCCATGGACGGCGCCGGCGCCTGGCGGATCGCCTGCTCCATCAAACTCCCGGCGCTGCGCCCGGCGTTGACCCTCACCGTCCTGTTCTCGGTTATCGGCAGCTTCCAGCTCTTCAACGAACCGAAGCTGCTCATGAGCGTCGCCCCGGACGTCATCGACAGTTCCTACACCGCCAACCTCTACGCCTACTCCGTCGCGTTCATCAGCCAGCAGACCAACTACGCGGCCACGGTGTCCTTCATCCTCGGACTGGTCATCGTGATCGTGTCGTACGCCTTCCTGCTCACCGCGAACCGCAGGAGGACCGCATGACCACCGTGACGCCCACCGCCTCAACCACCCCGGCGGCGAAGCGAGTTGACACCGAGCCCCGCGTGCCGCACCGGTCGTCGACCCGGCGTCGCAGCACCCCGCTCACCATCGCGATGCTGGCCGTCCTGGCGTACTTCCTGCTGCCCCTGTTCTGGCTGCTGATCGCCTCGACCAAGAGCACCCAGGACCTGTTCAACAGCTTCGGCCTGTGGTTCTCGCACGCCCCGCAGTTGCTGTCGAACGTCAAGGCCACCTTCACCCAGGACGACGGAGTGTTCGGCCGCTGGCTGCTCAACACCGTCCTCTACGCCGGGGCGAGCGCGCTCGGTGCTGCGCTGCTCGCGGCGGCGGCCGGCTACGGCTTCGCCAAGTACCGCTTCCGCGGTCACGGCGCCGCGTTCAACCTGGTTCTCGGCGCCATCATGATCCCGACCACTGCGCTGGCGATCCCGACCTACCTGCTCTTCGCCAAGGCGGGCCTGGTGAACACCCCTTGGGCCGTCATTCTGCCCTCCCTCATCAGCCCGTTCGGCCTCTACCTCATGCGGATCTACGCCGAGGACGCCGTCCCCGACAGCCTCATCGAGGCCGCCCGCATGGACGGCGCCGGAGAGTTCCGGATCTTCTGCACCATCGGGCTACGGCTGCTCGCCCCCGGCCTGGTGACGGTCATCCTCTTCACGCTCGTCGCCACCTGGAACAACTACTTCCTGCCGCTGATCATGCTCAACGACCCGAACCTGTACCCCATCACGGTCGGGCTCTCCTCCTGGGCCGCCCAGGCGCAGAACGGCGGCGCCGGAGCCAGCAGCGACATGCTCGCCCTCGTCGTGACCGGCTCCCTGATCTCGATCATCCCGCTCGTCCTGGCCTTCCTGCTGCTCCAGCGGTACTGGCAGAGCGGCCTGGCGACCGGCGGCGTCAAGCAGTAACCCCCACAGCGCCATCCCCCCAACACCCCCTGTACTCCGGAGGTTTGTCCATGGCGGATCTGCCCGCCCGCGTTCTGTTCGGTGCTGCCTACTACCACGAGTACTACCCCGCGTACGGCCCGGACGTACGGCCCGACGAGCAGCTCAAGACCGACCTCGACCTCATGGCAGAGGCGCACTTCACCGTCATCCGGATCGGCGAGTCGGTCTGGTCGACCTGGGAGCCCGAGAATGGTCGCTTCCAACTCGACTGGCTGCAACCGGTGTTGGACGGTGCCCACGAACGCGGCATCTCCGTCATCCTCGGCACCCCCACCTACGCCGTACCGCCGTGGCTGGCCCGTCAGTACCCGGAGATCACCGGCGAGCGGCGCACCGGCGAGCGCATCGGCTGGGGCGCCCGGCAGGAAGTAGACTTCACCCACCCCGCGTTCCGCTTCCACGCCGAGCGGATCATCCGGAAGGTCGTCGCCCGGTACGCCGACCACCCGGCCGTCATCGGCTTCCAGGTCGACAACGAACCGGGCCTGGAGCTGTTCCACAACCACGGCGTCTTCCAGCGCTTCACCGACCATCTGCGCGAGAAGTACGGCGACGTCGAGACCCTCAACCGCGAGTGGGGCCTGGTCTATTGGTCCCACCGGCTGTCCACCTGGGCCGACCTGTGGACCCCGGACGGCAATGTACAGCCCCAATACGACGTCGCCTGGCGGGAGTTCCAGGCCCGCCAGTGCACCGAGTTCATCGGCTGGCAGGCCGACATCGTCCGCGAGTACGCGCGCCCCGAGCACTTCGTCACGACCTGTATCTCCTACACCCGCCCGGCAGTTGAGGACGACGAGCTCACCGACCGCCTCGACATCGCCACGGGCAACCCGTACTACGACATGCAGGACGGCCTGCTCCTGCCCGACCCGACCCCGGACACCCACGAGCAGAAGTGGAAGACCACCGGCGTCTGGTCGCTCTACCAGACCGCCGACTGGATGTTCTCCTCCCGCCAGGAGCCGTTCCTGGTCACCGAGACCAACGCCAACTCCATCGGCATGGCCTGGGACAACCGCCCCGCCTACGACGGCCAGTGGCGCCAGGCCGCCTGGGCCCTCGTGGGCCGCGGGGCCCGCATGATCGAGTACTGGCAGTGGCAGACCCTGCGCTTCGGCGCCGAGACCTACTGGGGCGGCGTCCTCCCGCACAGCGGCCGACCGGGTCGTACCTACGCCGAACTCGCCCGGCTGGGCGAGGAGTTCGAGGCGCTAGGACCGCTCGTCGCCGGTCTCGAACCGGACGCCGACATCACGATCGTCTACTCCACCCCCAGCAAGTGGCTGATGCAGAAGCACCCGCCCCTCGCGACCCCGGACGGCGAACCGGACCCCGCCGCCTACCACCGCATCCTCGACCCCTTCTACCGAGGCGCCTTCGACGCCGGACGCCAGGTCCGCGTCGTCCACGCCCGCCAACTCCACGACCCGCGCGGCGAACGCGAAGGCGTGGCCCCGGAAGAGGCCGCCCGCCGCCACCCCGTGCTCGTAGTTCCCGCCCTGTACCTGGCCGACGACACCACGCTCGACTGGTTCGCCGCCTACGCGCGGGCCGGCGGTCACCTGGTCCTCGGCCCCCGCACCGGCTACGCCGACCACGAGGCACGCGCCCGGCACGAACCGGCCCCCGCCCGCCTCACCGACGCGGCGGGAGTGTCGTACGACGAATTCAGCAACCTCGCGCAGGCCGTGCCCGTGCGACCCGTGCCCGGCAGCCCGCTCGCGCTGCCGGAGACCGCGACAGCGACGCACTGGGCCGACGGCCTGACCGTCGCCGACGCCGAGGTCCTCGCGACGTACGAGCACCCGCACTTCGGGCGTTGGCCCGCCGTGACCAGCCGCCGTCACGGGGAGGGGCAGGTCACGTACGTCGGCACCGTGCCCGGCCGTGATCTCGCCCGCGCGCTGGCCGAGTGGCTGGCCCCGGCCGCCCGGAGCGGGTGGGGCGATCTGCCCGCGTCCGTGACGGCGACGACCGGGACCTCGCCCGACGGTCGTCGCGTGCACATCGTCCACAACTGGAGCTGGGAGCACGCCCGTTCGGCTGTCCCGGTCGATCTCGCCGACGGCCTGGACGGCACGGCCTTCCCCACGGGCGCGGTGCTGGAGCTCGGCCCGTGGGACGTACGCGTACTCGTTTCCCCGATCGACGCGAAGGAGTAGCTGTGCGAAGAAGCAGAGCGGTGAAGGCGCTGGGTACGTTCGTCGGGGCGGCGGCGATGCTGGCGGCGCCCATGGCCACCGGTGCGCAGGCGTACAACCCGACGGGCGGAATCCTCTATCAGCTCGGCAGCGAGCCGTGTCTGAAAGGGCGGGGCAACTGCGCCGTCTACCCGAAGTCGGCCCAACTGCCCGGCGGGCGGCTGGTCGCGTCGTTCGAGAAGTCCACCGTTGTGTCGGGTACGGGCAGTGCCGACGGGCAGACGCTCCCGGTGTACAAGAGCGACGACCACGGGACGAGCTGGCAGCCGCTGTCGGAGGTCAAGGCTCCCGCGTATCTCTCCAAGGACCCCAAGTACGCGAAGTACACCAGCAATTGGACCAACCCCTACCTCTACACGCTTCCGCAGAACGTCGGAAAGCTGAGGCGGGGCACGCTGCTCCTGGCGAGTGTCGTGTCGGGGGACGACGCGTACTACAAGGAACACAAGGCGGCCGACCCGAACTGGACGCCCTCCAACGACGGTGACCGCAGCGACCTCGCCATCGCGCTGTACTCCAGCACCGACGGCGGCGCGTCCTGGAAGGTCGTCAACGTCATCGCGACCGGCGGCTGGCAGGGCGGCAGCGCGGGCGCGATCGGACGGAACGTCGCCACGGCCAACACGTACCAGCAGGTCGACCCCATCTGGGAGCCGTACTTGATGGTCTACAAGGGCCAACTCGTCTGCTACTACTCCGACGAGAACGACTACACCGGCTTCGACGCGACCACCGGCGTCCCGACCCGCGACCCCGCCAACGACACCGCCACGGACTCACACGGACAGATCCTCGCCCACCGCACCTGGAACGGCCGCAGCGCCCAGTGGAGTGGACCCGTCGTCGATGTCGCCGGACTGACCCAGAGCATGGGCGACGGCAAGACCGAGATCGGCGGCGGGCGGCCGGGCATGACGAACGTCGTGCGAACCACGGACGGCAAGTGGCTGCTCACGTACGAGTACTGGGGCGGCGGAGCCAACACCCGGTACCTGCTTGCCGACAACCCGCTTGATTTCTACCGGAGTTCGGCGACCGGCGATGCCGTCACCTCGTTGCCCGTCGACACCGGTTCCCATCCGCTCGCGACGGGTGGCAGCCCTGTCGTCATCAGGCTGCCCGGGGGAGGCCTGGTCTACAACGCGGCCGGCAGTGGCAACGTCTGGGTCAACAAGAGCGGTCGTAGCGACGGGGTTTGGAAGGAGTACCAGACGACCTCGCGGGCCGGATACAGCCGCGATCTGCAGTACGTCGATGGCACCGGACGCATCGCGATCCTCAACAACCAGGGGACTTCGACGATCGCCTACGCCGAGGTCGACCTCGGGCGCTCGAAGGGGGCCTACTACCGGTTGGTGAACCGGAAGACCGGTCAGGTGATCGGCACCGGCGGGAAGTCGAACGACGCGAACATCGGCAACGGGGACGTCCCCGATGTCGTCCTGGAAGCCCGTGGTTCCGCTGCGGACCGGGACACCCAGTACTGGCACGTGGTGACCGAACCCGGCGGTGGGGTAACGCTGTTGAACAAGGCGGGCGGCCGGGCGGCGGCGATCTGGACCGGCAACGCGACGGTCGGACAGCGGATCGGACAGTGGGTCGACAACAGTGCCACCGGCAGCTGGAACCTGGTGAAGACCGGTGACGGGTTCTATCGCTTGCAGGCGGTCAAGAACACGAGCCTGTACCTGACCGGTGCGTCCGACGGGGCGTCGCTGACCCTGCAGAACACGGCGGCGGACGGTTCGCAGGAGTGGAAGCTCGTGCGGTAGAGCGGAGGACGGGTCGGCCGGCTTCCGGGGTGAACTGCCGGTCGGCCCAGTACCGTTGGGGACATGAGGGTTCGTCACAAGGCGCGGGTCGTGCTGCTCGACGACGGTCATCTGGTGTTCCTGAAGCGGGGCTGGCCCGGCGGCGATCCGTACTGCACGACCGTCGGCGGGAGCGTCGAGCCCGAGGACGCGGACCTCGAAGCGGCCCTGCGCCGCGAGGCGTTGGAGGAGATCGGGGCCACGATCGGTCCCGCCACCGAGGTCCTGACCCTGACCGAACCGCGCGGGACGAGCACCGTCGTCCAGCACTACTTCCTCGCCGATCTGGTGGACATGGACCTGGACCTCCGCCATGGTCCCGAACTCGACGACCCCGACACGGGCCTCTTCGAACCGGTCCGGGTCGCGTTGAACCGTCCGGCCGTGGCGGCCCTCAACCTCCAGCCCGCCGAGCTGGCCGACTTCGTGCTCGCGCATGTCGAGACCTGGGGCGCCTGACACCCGCACGGTGGTCACAACACCTTGAGCTGGGTGAGGAGTTGGAGGGTGTCGGTGTTGACCCAGTACTCCACGAACCTGCCGTCCCGCATCCGGAGTGTGTCGGTGCCGGTGAACGTGACCACGGTCCCGGGCTCGGCCTTGGCGCCGGGGAAACCGCCCGCGTAGGTGCCGGTGGCGGTCCACCTTATGGACGCGTAACGACCGTCGACCAGCGGGGTGACCTGCTCGGTGAAGCGCAGGTCCGGGAACGCCGCGCGGGTCTGCTTGATCCACGCGACCAGCCCGTCGGCGCCCCGGATCGAGCTGCCGTCGCCGCCGTCGAGGAGTGCGGCGTGGACGCGGAAGGCGGGGGAGATGATGCCCGTCGCCCGGTCGTAGTCGCCGTTCCAGAGCCGGAGCCAGTCGTCGAGCATCGCCTTCGGCCGCTGTGCGCCCTCGTGGTGGCTCTGGACGGCTGTGATCGCCGTCGTCGAGGGGGACTTGGGTGACGCGTCCGAGGCGCTGGCGGTCATGGCGGTGCAGACCAGGGCGGCGAGCGCCGCCGGGACGAGGAGCCGGGCGCGGGGACGGCGGGTGGTGCGGGCGGGCGCGACGGTGGTCATGGCAGGTCCTTCCGAGAGAGGTGAGGGAGAGGGGAGGGCGGAGTGCGTCACGGCGTCAGGACGACCTTGCCGGTGACCGTGCCGGACTCGGCCAGGCGCAGGGCGTCCGAGACGCGGGCGAGCGGGAGTCGGGCCGCGATCTGCGCGTTGACCTCACCGCGCTCGAGGGCCGCGAAGACCTGGGTGAGGTCGGCGCGGAGCTGGGCGCGGAACTTGTTCTTGTTCAGGGCGCGCCCGGCCCAGACGTTGAAGAAGTAGGCGTGACGGCCGTTCGGCAGCGCGTTCCACGTCCAGACCCGGCCCAGGATCTTGAGCACGGGCAGCTGCTTGGAGCCCTCGTCGTCGCGGGTGGAGGCGCTGCCGTAGGAGACGAGCGTGCCGCCGGGGGCGAGGAGGTGCCAGGACCGGACGACACTGGGGCCGCCGACGTGGTCGAAGACGGCGTCCACGCCGCGCGGGGAGAGCTCGCGGACGCGGGCCGCGAGGTCCGGGGTGCGGTAGTCGATGGGCTCCACGCCCTGCTCGCGGAGCGCGTCGTGGTGGCGCGGGGACGCCGTGCCGATCACGTGCACCCCTGCGGCGTGGGCGAGTTGGACCAGGACGGTGCCCACCCCGCCGTTCGCACCGTGCACCAGGATCGTCTGGCCGGCGCGGACGCGGGCCTTGCGGTGCAGCATCTGCCAGGCGGTGATGCCGTTCACGACCACCGTCTCCGCCTCGGCCGCGCCGATCCCCTCGGGCACCGGCACCACGTCGGCCGCGTCGACCAGCACATGGCTGGCCCAGCCGCCGACCTTGACCAGCGCGGCCACGCGGGTGCCGACCAGGCCGGGCTCGACGCCCGCGCCGGTGCTCTGGACGGTGCCGACCAGGTCGTAGCCGGGGACGAAGGGGAACGGGGGCTGGTCGTAGTACTTGCCGCGGCGCATCTGCTGCTCGGCGAAGGAGACCCCGGTCGCCTCCATCCGGATCACGACCTGGCCGGGGACCGCGACCGGAACGGCCCCGTGCCGGACCTCCAGGCCTTCCGGCTCCACCTTGCCCGGCAGGACGACCTCGACGAGTGCGTCGGTGGTGTTGTCCACGTGGTTCGTGTCGTCGGTGCTGTTCATGGTGACCTCCACTGCGATCCGCTGCGAGCTAGGTGCTTTCGTTTTCGTTATAAGTTGTAACTCACGCGAGAAGGGGTCGTCAATAGCAATCGTGATAGCTTCTAACTGAAGCGTGAACATGTAGTCGAGTGGGAGTGGAAGGCGGCCGGTCATGGCGGAAACGGGCACGAAGACCCCGCGCGAGCGCTATCGCGACCAGGTGCGCGCGGAGGTCAAGGAACACGCGCGGGAACAGATCGCCACGGCGGGCGCCTCCGCGCTCTCCCTCAACGCGATCGCCAAGCGGATGGGCATGAGCGGCCCCGCCCTCTACCGCTACTTCGCCAGCCGCGACGACCTGATCACCGAACTCATCCGCGACGCCTACCGCAGCCTCGCCGCCACCTTCCGCACGGCCGCTGAGTCGGGCACCGACCTGCCCGGACTGGCCCACGCCCTGCGCGACTGGGCCCACGCCGACCCGCAGCGCTACTTCCTCATCTACGGCACACCCGTCCCTGGCTACCACGCGCCCGACGACATCACCGGCATCGCGTCCGAGATCATGGCGGCCTTGCTGGACGCGAGCACGGAGCTGCCCGCTGACGGTCCCACGACCCCGTTCGAGGTCGACCTGCAGGCCCATCGGCACTGGGCGGGCGACCACCCCGCTCCACCCGCGGCCCTCCACCGCGCCCTGACCTTCTGGACCCGTCTGCACGGCGTCCTGTCCCTGGAACTGGCGGGCCACTTCACGGGCATGGGGTTCGACCCGGAGATGTTCTTCGACTCGGAACTGGCCGCGCTGTCGGCGTCGTAGGCCGGTGAGGTGCGACGGTCGTGATTCCCGTACGCTTCCGCGTCTCCGGTTGGCCGGGCGCCGGTGGGGTATTTCCGCCGTGCGACGGTGCAGGCGGGTCGAAGACGGACTGATGGCCATTCCGGTTGGCGGGGGCGCGATGTCGAGGATGAGCCAGGAGACACGTGACGCGGCGGTGCGTGCCGCCGGGGAGGCCGGGCTCGGTGAGCTGAAGGCCGTCTACGACCGCTCCCGGTTCGGCGCGTGGGTCCTCGGGGTGTCAGGCTGCGTTTTCGTGGCCTTCCTGTTGCCCGTCGTCGTGATCGACACCGTCGACGACGGCGTGTCCGGCAAGACGTACGCGGGGGTCGTCATCTGCCTGGGGATGATCGTCGGAATGTCGCTCGCCGCCCGCGTCGTGTCGCGGAACTCCGAGGGCGGCATCGTCCACTTCGAGGGCGGGGTGGTCGAGACCTACGGCGCGGGCAGCGAGACGGTCTGTGCCTGGCGCGACGTCACCGAGGTCCGACGACTGTCCAGGAACCCGATCTTTCCCACGACGTACGCCATCACCGCCGGGGGACGCCGACTCACGGTCGGACGCGACGAGTTCACCCGCTGCCGACCGCTGCTGAAGGACATAGCGAAACACCGGAATTGAGGCCCCCAGGGGTGCCCGGAACGGGGTCGTACGCGGCTTCGGCGGGCCCTCGGACACGCTCCGGGTGTGGTGCGCGACGGCTGCGCCGCCCGCCTCCCGGCACGTCTTCACCTGCCCGTGTGCGGCCTCGGCGTAGTGGCTCTGACCTGGTGTTTTCCTTGAATCCGCCTACGCTGGGGTGATCAACCGAACGCCGTGGGAGGGGTCTTCGTGGGTGCGGAAGGTATGGAGTACGACGCTGCTCACATCAAGGTGCTGGAAGGCTGGGAAGCCGTCCGGAAGCGGCCCGGGATGTACGTCGGCTCGACCGGTGAACGCGGGCTGTACACCCTCGTGTTGGGTGTCGTCGACCGGGCCGTGGGCGAGGTCCTGGCGGGCCGCGCCGGCTCCGTCGACGTGACGCTCACGGCGGACGGCGGTGTGCGGGTCGCCGACGACGGGACGGGAGGTGGTGGGCCCCATGGCCCGGACCTCGAAGCGCAGTTGACCAGTTTCCAATTGGTTCCCGGCCCCATCGGCCGGCACACCGCGGTCGTCGCCCCCTTCAGCATGGGGCTCTTCGTCTCCAACGCCCTGTCGAGTCGGCTCACGGCCGAGGTGCGGGGCGAGGGGACCCGATGGGCCAAGGAGTACGCGCGCGGTGTCGAGGTCGAACAGGCCGACGCCGAGGGGCCGTTGACCGGAGAGGGGACGACCATCTCCTTCTGGCCCGACACCGAGATCTTCGAGACGACATGGCTCTCGTTCCCCGTGCTGGCGGAGCGATTCCGTCAACTGGCGTTCCTCAACCGGGGCTTGGCCGTCTCGCTGACCGATGAACGCCCGGCGAACGGGGTTCGGAGGGTGCTGTACCAATTCCCGGACGGAGTACGGGACTTCGTGGCCGCCCTCGACGCGGAAGCGGGGGCGTGCCCCCATGCGGACGTCTTCGGCTTCGAGCGGGAGGACACGAGAATGGCGGGGACGATGGAAGTGGCCCTGCTGTGGGGGTACTCCCACAGCGCGCAGACACGCGGCTTCGCCAACAGCCTGGCCACTCACGAGGGCGGTACGCATCTGGACGGCTTCCGCGAGGGAGTGGTGGACGCGGTCACCGCGTTCGCACGGGAACGGGAGCTGCCGGGCGCGTCCGACCTCGATGCCCGCACCGACCGTATCGTCGAGGGGCTCACCGCGGTCGTGTCGGTGAAGCTCGACCAACCCGAATACCTCGGCGCCACCCGCACGTTGCTGGGCAACACCGACGTGCGGGTCTGCGTGGCGGAGGCCGTCCGGGAACACCTCGGCACCTGGTTCGAGGAGCGGCCGGAGCGGGCCGCGCGCGTCGTCGCCGGGATCGTACGAGACAGCGGCCAGGACTGACACCCGCGGGCGGTCCGTCCGGAACGACTCGGCTGCCGGTGCGGGAGACCAGTCCCCGCACCGGCTCAACTCACCGCCTCCAACAGGGCGATGACGTAGGCGTCCAGCCGCTCCTCCACAGCCCGCGTCGTCAGCTCGCCCAGCCCCGCCTCCCGCCACGGCTGAGCCACCGGCCCCACACCGGACCCGAACGCCAGCGCGTCCAGCAACCGCCAGTACAACCGCCCGCGGCCGCGGCCAGAACCCCGCCTGCCTCCTCGTACGCCTCGGGGAACCGCAGACCCCAGGCAGGGCCGTGCAGCAGCGCGAGGTTGGTGGAGCAGTGCGCCACATCCAGGTCCGCCGGTCCCCAGGAGGTCTGCACCCAGTCGACGACGCCGCTGATGCCGAGACCTGCCCCGTTGCGGGACGGCACGTCGAACAGCACGTTCCCGGGGTGGAAGTCCCGGTGCAGGAACCGTCCCTCGTACCGGGGCGCGGCTTGCGGATGACGTCGGTCGCCGCGGCCCAGGCCACCGCGTCGGCGCCGTGCGGAGGGACGACGGCGTCGGCGGTCGTCCACGCCTGGTACTCCTGGGGCCGGTCGGCGGGGCGCAGGGCGTGGATCGCCACGAGTTGCCGGGCCAGCAGGGGGACACGCGCCTCCAGTCCCTCGTCGGCGAGGACCGTCCGGCCCGGCAGACGGGTCATGAGGAGCGAGGGGTACTCGCAGTGCGCGGCGCCCGGATCCACCGCGACCGGTGCGGGAGCCGGCACGTCGGTGTCCGCGAGCAGGGCGACGGCGTCGGCCTCGCGGTGCAGCAGGTCCTCGGCGTGCTCCACGAAGTACGGGTCGACGAAGGTCCGCAGCACGAGGTGACGGGTGTCTCCGTCCTGTGTACCGATGGTCAGCCGCCGCATCTCGGCGGTGATGCCGCACCACGCATGCCACTGGGCCACCCCTTCGTCCTGTTCCTAGGGCAGTGGCAGCGACCGCAGGATGTGGTGGACCATCGTTTCGATGACGACGTAGTCCGGGTCGCCTCCCGGCAGGACGAACGCCGGGTACGCGCTGCCCACGGTCTCCGGGTAGGCCGGTGACATGCGGGGTGCGGCAGCACCTTTCGCGTGCGGTCCGGCATGCAGGTCGATGCTGATCATGTGTCCCTGGGTGGCACGGTCGTTGCGGGGGGTGAAGGTCAGGAGCCGCCCGCCGACCAGGCGGACCTGATCCGTGCTCGTGTAGTAACTCCACAGTCTCTTCGGGTGGTTGAGGTCGTAGGCGTTCCAGTCCCCGGCGCTGGAATCCTCCGGACTGACCTCGAAGAGCATCAGCACACCGTCGGCCGAGATCAGAGCGCGTTCGGGTTTGTCGTCGGTGGCCTTGGCGGTGGCGAGTGGCCGGAGGTCGCCCGGGTCGAGCCGCTGGAGGGGCGGAAAGCTGTCCTCGGTCGTGTACGCGCTGCCCGAGCAGACGAGGTAGCCGCCGCCGGCGATGAGGTGCGGGCACTTGGTGCCCGGGGTGGTGGTCGCGAGCGCGTCGCCACTGCGGGCGTCGCGCGCCGTGACCTTCGAGGAATCGGTCGTGTAGACGCGCCCGCCGAACGCGGCCGGGCTTTCGGAGCGCTTGGCGTCCACCGTCCTGTGCCAGAGCGTCGTACCGTCGGACTCCCGGTAGGCGCCGAGCGCGACGCTCGGCTCGCGGTCGAAACTGGTCCACGCGTCGAGCGCGTAGACGATTCCCTCTGCCGTGACGAACTGGGTGTACACGCGGTCGGCGGGCAGCGGGCGGGACCAGGCCGCCTTGCCGGTGCGGAGGTTCGCGGCGCGCAGGGTGCGGCCGCCGTTGGTCACCGCGCGTTCGGCGGCCTTGTCCACGACGAGTCCGAGGTTCTTGCCGGAGGTGGTGGTGGGCACGGTCCAGGTGACCCCGCCGTCGGTCCGGGACCGCCCGACGAAACCGTCCGCGCCGGTGGCGCACACGACCTGGTGGGCCGTGGCACCGCAGACCTGTACCCCCTCCGAGCCGGAGAGGTCCTTGGTCCAGGCACGCCACGGGCCCTGGGCGCCGCCGGAGCTCTGCGTCGCGGCGGAGGCCGACGCGGAGGCGGACGGGGACGCGGTCGTCGTCTCCGCGGACCGCGCGTCCCCGGAGCCCGAACAGCCGACCGCCATCACCCCGAACAGGACCGCACCCATCACCCCGTGCGCCATCCGAACCCGTCGCATCAGCCACCCCCGTCGTGTGAGGCGCCCATGTTTCCAGACGCCGCGTCGCACGCACCACGTCAGCGCACACCCTGTCGGCGACCGCGACAGACGGCGGAGTGATGACCCGACCGGCTGGTCCTCCGAGCCGGACGGTGTGGCGGCACGGCAGGTGGGGCCGCGTTGGGGACACTCGCGGTCCGGCGCCGCGCGGGCGGCGGATCCCCTGTCTGGCTGGAGAAACGTGGTGCGACTTCCCCTGCTTCGGGCCGCTCTGGCGGCCTCGGTGCTCGTGGCGTCCGGAGCGGCCGCCGCCCCGGTCCGGGCCGACGGGACGTCCCGGCCCCGGGCCGTCGACGATCTCGCGCGGTACGTCAACCCGTTCGTCGGCACCGCCCCCGGCGGCCCCGACTTCGGCCACGGCGGCGGCGCGGGCAACACCTTCCCGGGCGCCTCGGCACCGCTCGGCGGGATGCAGTGGAGCCCCGACACGGTGACGTACCAGCACGGCGGCTACTCCTACGGCGACAACCGCATCCGCGGCTTCAGCCTCGCGCACATCTCCGGAGCGGGCTGCGCGGCCTACGGCAACGTCCCCTTCATGCCCACGCAGGAGACCGCACCGCCGGCGTACGCCACGTTCTCGCACGCCAACGAGCAGGCGGCGCCCGGCAGTTACCACGTCACCTTCGACAACGGCATCGGCACCGACCTCACCACCACCCAGCGCTCGGGCATCGCCCGCTTCACCTACCCGGCGAGCGACACCCGCCCCGCCGCCGTGAGCATCGACGCGGCCAAGGCGTTCACCGCGGCCACCGGATCCGTCGACATCGGCGCCGACACGCTCTCCGGGTACAGCGACAGCGGCGCCTTCTGCAAGTCCAAGAACCGCTACCGGCTCTACTTCCACGCCACCTTCGACCAGCCCTTCGCCGAGGCCACCCACCCCGACGGCAAGGCGGGCTCGGCCATGGTCACCTTCGCCCCCGGCGTGCGCACGGTGACCGCCCGGGTCGGCGTCTCCTTCGTCGACGTCGAGGGCGCCCGCCGCAACGCGCTCAACGAGCAGAAGGCGCAGTCGTACGACACGATCCGGCAGGCCGTGCGCGATGACTGGAACGGGTGGCTCAACCGCGTCACCGTCGGCGGCGGCACGGACACCCAGCGCCGCGTCTTCTACACCGCGCTCTACCACGCCCTCCTGCACCCCAGCGTCTTCAGCGACACCGACGGCCGCTACACCGGCATGGACGGCGTAGTCCACCGCACCCGGGCCGGACACGTCCAGTACGCAAACTTCTCCGGCTGGGACGTCTACCGCTGCCAGGTCCAGCTGCTGGCGCTGCTCGCCCCGCGCGAGGCCTCCGACATCGCGCAGTCCGTCCTCAACCAGGGCCTGCAGGCCGGGTACTTCGACCGCTGGACCCTCGCCAACGGCGGCAGCGGCGTCATGGTCGGCGACCCGCTGCCCGCCATCGCGTCCGCGATCCACGCCTTCGGCGGTACCGACTTCGACGCAACCACCCTGCTGCGTACGGCCCTTGCGGACCGCCAGGACAACCGCCAGCGTCCCGGACACACGCAGTACGACACCCTCGGCTACGTCCCCGCCGGCACCAAGGGCGTCTGGGGCTCGGTCTCGACCACCCTCGAGTACGCCGTCGCCGACTACGCGCTCGCCCAACTCGCCTACCGTCTCGGTGACTTGACGTCCTACGACACCCTGCTGCGGGCCTCCGGGAACTGGCGCAACCTGTTCAACCCCGCGACCGGGTACATCCAGCCCCGGGCCGCCGACGGCACCTGGCCGGCCTTCACCCCGGCCCAAAAGACGGAGTACGTGGAGGGCAACGCGGCGCAGTACACGTGGATGGTGCCGCAGGACCTGCCCGGCCTGTTCGCGGCGATGGGGGGTGACGCGGCCGTCACCGCCCGCCTCGACACCTTCTTCAGCAACCTCAACGCGGGCGCCGACCAGCCCTACGCCTACCTCGGCAACGAGCCCTCGTTCGGGACCCCTTGGGCCTACGCCTCCGTCGGCCACGCCGACCGCGCAGGGGCCGTCACCCACCGCGCGCTGTCCACGCTGTTCACCGACGCCCCCGGCGGACTCATCGGCAACGACGACCTCGGCGCCATGTCGTCCTGGGCGGTGTGGGCGAGCCTCGGCCTGTACCCGGAGGTCCCCGGCACCGCCCAACTCGCCCGCTCGGAGCCCCTGTTCAGCACCGCCACCGTCCACCGGGGCGACGGCACCTCGCTCACGGTCGGCGCCGGGGCGCGCGGGCACTCACGTCGATAGCGGAGTCCGCACGGGACGGGCCGCGGGGCCGGGAGCGGCCGTCACCTCGGTCGGCTTGAGCGCACCGTGCGGCCCGTCGCACTCCACCACCACCCGCACCGGCGCGCCGCACTCGGTGTGCCGTACGTCGAGAACCGGCCCCTCGGGGTCGGCGGCGTACGTCTCGCCCCACTGGCGCAGGGCCATGAGGATCGGCCACAGGTCGCGGCCCTTGCTCGTCAGCCGGTACTCGTGCCGGGTGCGGCTCCCCGCCTGCTGGTAGGGCACCGTCGTCAGGATCCCGGCCGCCACCAGCTTGCGGAGCCGGTCGGCGAGCACCGCGTCCGAGAGCCCGATATGGCGCCGGAAGTCGTCGAAGCGCCGGACCCTGATGAACGCGTCCCGCAGGATCAGCAGGGTCCACTTCTCGCCGACGAGATCGAGCGTGCTCTGGACCGGGCAGTTCTCCGTGCTCACGTCGAGCCATTCCATGCGGCCAGCGTAGCCACCTGGCTCTGTCATTGACAGTCAGCTGCGGGCACATCTAGCTTCTTTTCAGGAAGCCAGCTGGGAGGTAGCGCCGTATGGGACGGTCACGCACGTACGAGTGGGAGGACCCGGGGGTCTCGGCAGCCGCCGTAGGACAGTCCACGGGGCTGGAATTCCTGCGGGAACTGATCGGCGGGCGGCTGCCCGCGCCGCCCATCGGGGCCACCCTGAACTTCACGCTCGACGAGGTGGAGCACGGGCGCGCGGTGTTCTCGCTGATACCGGGGGAGGAGCACTACAACCCCATCGGCAGCGTGCACGGCGGGGTCTACGCCACGCTGCTCGACTCCGCGGCCGGGTGCGCGGTGCAGTCCACGTTGCCGCAGGGCATGGGGTACACGTCGCTGGACCTGACCGTGAAATTCCTGCGCCCGATCACGGCCGACACCGGGCGCGTCCGTGCCGTGGGGACCGTGCTGAACGGCGGACGGCGTACCGCGCTCGCCCAGGCCGAACTGTTCGACGAGAAGGACCGGTTGCTCGCGCACGCCACGAGCAGCTGCCTGCTGTTCCCCGTCCCGGGTGCCTGACCCCGGAACGGCGGAAATCCGCCTGTCCCCCGCGCAGGCGGATCCGTACCGTCAACTCCCTTGATCCGTACGGTCGCAGGCGCTGGCGGAATGGTGTGCAGTCTGCCGGGCGCGGCGGCCGTGGTGGTATGGGGAGAAGTACGTACGTGGACGTGACACACGCGGGATCGTGAGGGCGTATGACGGGCGGGCCTGCCGGGGCGTACGAACGCATGCTGGCGGTCGCGGTGGCGGCGCTGCACGAACGGGAACCCGAGCGGTTGTGGCCGCTGGTGGCCGCGGCGCTGCCGGGGCTGTGCGGGGGCGAGGCGCTGATCTACAAACTCGGTGAGTGGACGGACCGGAGTGGCTCGATGGGCCTGTCGCCTGCCGCCGCGGCGCACCTCGGGCGGATCGACGACGATGCGATGGCGGTGCTGCGACGGGGGTATCCCTTCGCGGATCACTACGCCGGGGCGGGTGCCGGTGGCGGTGGCGTCCGTCGGCCGGGGACCGCGTATCGGATGGCGGGGAAGGGGTGGGCGCGGAGCCGTACGGCGGGGACGATCAGTCGGTTGATGGACGCCGACCACGTCCTGGCGATACCTCTGCCTGGCACGGGTACCCCGGTCACTGGGTGCCTTGTGTACCGCGCGGGCGCGGACTTCAGCGAGGACCAGGTGCGGGCCGCCGAGGAGTTGCAGCCCCTGTTGGCCGGTGTGGAGCAGCAGCGGCAACTTCTTGAGCGCTGGCGGGCGACGGCGGCTTCGCCGGAGACGCGGGAGGAGATGCCGGCGGACTCTCGGCTCACGCCTCGGCAGGTCGCCGTTCTGCTGCTGCTCGCCGATGCGATGACGGCCTCGGCGATTGCTCGTCGGCTGGGGATCTCCGTGCGTACGGTGCACAAGCATGTGGAGGGGGTGTATCGGAAGCTGGGGACGCGGGATCGGGTGAGTACGGTGTTGCGGGCGCAGGAGATGGGGTTGCTGCCTCGGCGGGTGGGGCGTTGATCTGGGTTGTCCAGTGGGTGCGGGTCGGTGGGGGCTGGTCGCGCGGTTCCCCGCGCCCCTGTGGGACCTGGCTTCGCCGGTCCTTGACGGGTGTGCCTCAGCGTGTGCAGCCCGCCCCGCCCACTGCCCCGAACGCCCTCGATGTCCGATGATCGTTGTGGATACCCGGGGCCCCGAGGCCCGTTCACGGCATCGACAGGAGCTCACTTCCGTGGTTTACGACATTTCCGCTCTGCGCGCCCTGTTTCCTGCCCTGAGTGGTGGGCCCGCTCATTTCGACGGTCCCGGTGGTACGCAGACGCCGCGGCCGGTCATCGAGGCCATTACCGAGGCGTTGGCGAACCCGCTCTCGAACCGGGGCCAGGTGACCGCGGGAGAGCGGAACGCCGATGCCATCGTCACCGGGGCGCGCGAGGCCATGGCCGATCTCCTGGGGGCGCGGGCCTCGGGGGTCGTGTTCGGCCGTAGCGCCACGCAGCTCACCTACGACTTCTCCCGCACTCTCGCCGCGACCTGGTCGCCCGGGGACGAGGTCGTCGTCACCCGTCTCGATCACGACGCCAACATCCGGCCCTGGATCCAGGCCGCCGAGCGGGTCGGCGCCACTGTCCGCTGGGCGGACTTCGATCCCGCGACCGGCGAGCTGACCCTGGACCACCTCCGCGCCGTTCTGTCCGACCGCACCCGGCTGGTCGCCGTCACCGCCGCCTCCAACCTGATCGGCACCCGGCCCGCGATCACTGAGATGGCTCGGCTGGCTCATGAGGTGGGGGCGCTGGTCCACGTCGACGGCGTCCACTACACCGCGCATGCCCTCGTCGACATCGGCGAACTCGGCGCGGACTTCTTCGTGTGCTCGCCCTACAAATTCCTCGGCCCTCATCACGGCGTCCTCGCCGCCCGGCCCGAACTGCTCGAAACCCTGCGGCCGGACAAGCTGCTGCCGTCCTCCGACGTGGTACCCGAGCGTTTCGAACTCGGCACGCTGCCCTACGAGTTGCTCGCCGGGACGAGGACCGCGGTCGATGTCCTCGCCGGGCTCGACACGGACGCCGGCGGCAGTCGTCGCGAGCGCCTGGCCGCGAGTCTCGCCGCGCTGCACCAGCACGAGGAGACCCTGCGTACGCGCATCGACCAGGGGCTCGCCGCCCTGGACGGGATCACCGTCCACTCGAAAGCGGCCGACCGGACGCCCACGGTGCTCCTGACCCTGGACGAAGCCTTCGGCGCCCAGGCCACGCAGGACGCGTCCCGCTTCCTGGCGGAACGGGACGTCTACGCGCCCGCCGGTTCCTTCTACGCCATCGAGGCCTCCCGCCGACTCGGCCTCGGCGACTCCGGCGGCCTGCGGATCGGCCTCGCGCCCTACACCAGCGTCGAGGACGTCGAACGGCTCCTGGCCGGACTGGAGCTGTTCCTGAAGTCAGTCGGCTCCGGGCATCGAATCCCGCCGCGGGAAGTCCGCGCCGACCGTGACCTCACGCCAGCTCTCGAAGGTGCTCCTGAGGGAGTCGAGCTTGGCCGTGGCGATGTCGTACGCGGCCCGGCCCAACAGGAGCCGTGACGGGGGTACTTCGGCCGTGACCGCGTCGATGACGGCCTGTGCCGCGCGGGCCGGGTCGCCGGGCTGGTTGCCGTAGGTGGCCAGGGTGCTGGTGCGGCGGGCGCCCGCGGTGGGGGCGTAGTCGGCGATGGTCGTGGCGGACTGGCGCATGGAGGGTCCCGACCAGTCGGTGCGGAACGCGGCGGGTTCGACGATCGTCACCTTGACGCCCAGCGGGGCGAGTTCGGCGGCCAGCGACTCGGAGAGGCCCTCCACGGCGAACTTGGAGGCGTGGTAGTAGCCGGTGGCGCCGAACCCGACCAGGCCGCCGAGCGAGGAGACGTTCACGATGTGACCGGACCGCCGGGCGCGCATGCCCGGCAGTACGGCCTTCGTGGTGTCGACCAGGCCGAACACGTTGGTGTCGAACAGGGCGCGTACCTCGGCGTCCTCGCCCTCCTCCACGGCGCCGAGATAGCCGTAGCCCGCGTTGTTGACCAGCACGTCGATCCGCCCGAAGGCGGACTGCGCGCGTGCGACCGCCGCGCTGATCTGCCCGGGGTCGGTGACGTCCAGGGCCAGCGGCAGGGCCCGTTCGCCGTGCCCCGCGACCACGTCGGCGACGGCGCGCGGGTCCCGGGCGGTGACCACCGCCCGCCAGCCACGCTCCAGTACCGCGCCGGCCAGTGCCCGGCCCAGGCCGGAGGAGCAGCCGGTGATGAACCAGACGGGGGAATCAGCGCACGCCATACGGGAGTTGTCCGTTCTCTTCGACCGTGGTTCGGGGGTCTTGTCGGGCGTCATGTCGGAAGTCCTGGGATTCGGTGGGGCGAGAAGTCGCCGAGCAGCGCCAGCGACTGTGCTTCGGCGCTGCCTGGTGCGGCCCGGTACACGACGAGATGCTGGCCGGGGGCGCTGTTCACGGAGAAGGTCTCGAAGGCCAGCGTCAGATCGCCGGCCAGCGGGTGGTGGAAGCGTTTGGCCGAGGCCGACTTGGCCCGTACCTCGTGGCGCGCCCACATCCGGGCGAAGTCCCGGTCGGCCAGGGACAGTTCATCCACCAGGGCCCGCAACTCCCTGTCGTCGGGGCCGGGGTTGGACGCCCGCAGCGCGGCCACGCATCCCTGCGCGACCACGGTCCAGTCACGGTAGAAGTCCCGGGCGGCCGGGTTCAGGAACATCGCTCTGATCAGGCTTGTCTCGTCACCGAGCCACGAGAACAGCGCCTCGCCAAGGGAGTTGACGGCCAGCAGGTCGAGGTGGCGGCCGTAGACCAGGGCCGGTGTGTCCGGCCAGGCGTCCAGCAGGGACACCAGGTGTGGGCCCGCGTACTCCCTGGCGGTTGGGGGCCCGCCGTGCCGCGGTGGATCGACGAGGGCGCGCAGATAGGCGGTCTCCTCGTCCTTCAGCAGCAGGGCGGCCGCCAGGGCCCGCAGCACCTGGGAGGAGGGACGGTGCTCGCGTCCTTGCTCCAGCCGTACGTAGTAGTCGGTGCTCACTCCGGCCAGGACCGCGATCTCCTCACGGCGTAGACCGGGCGTACGGCGCACCCCTGCGGGCATGCCGTGGTCCTCGGGGCGCACCAGCGCGCGCCGGGCCCTCAGGAACTCGCTCAGCCGGTTCTTGTCCATGCCGACCAACGTAGGAGCGAAGCGCGGAGGGAGGGTGGCCCTGGTGCACCCACCTTGGCGGGACGGATCTCAGGGGCGGCGGGCGGCGATCACCGCCGAGGTGGACGGGGTGGTGAGTACCTCGGTCGCGTCGAGGGACGGGTGCGTGAGGTAGAACAGGCGCAGTTCGTCGACCTCGTCGCCGTGACGTGGTGGCCAGTGCGGTGACGGGGTGAAGTCGTCCAGGACGAGGAGGCCACCGGGGGCGAGGAGATCGACGACCCGCTCGGGGTCCTCGCGCTTTCCGCCGCCGTCGCAGAAGAAGACGTCGAAGGGGGCGTGCCGCTCCAGCAGTCGCCAGTCCCCGGTGAGGACGCTGACGCGGTCGTCGTCCGCGAAGACACCGGCGGCCCGCCGGGCCAGCTCCTCGTCACGCTCCACGGTGACCAGACGGGCACCCGCGCCGAGCCCGCTGTGCAGCCAGGCGGCGCCCACGCCCGTGCCGGTGCCGCTCTCCGCGACGACGCCGTGCGGTTTCGAGGCGGCGGCCAGCTTGAGCAGCCTGCCGACCTCGGGGATACAGCTCCACGTGAAGCCCAGCTCGGAGGCGGCACGCTCCGCGGCCACCACACGGGACGGTACGGCCCGCTCTGCCATGAGCACGGACTCCCTTCAGTACGGACTCGCCTCGGCGCGCACGTGAAGCTATCCGCCGGCAGCCGCCGCCCGTCAAGTCCGGATGAGGGAAAAAAGACGTGCCCGATGAAGGATTAATGATGGTTTTGACCTCTTCAACAATGCCCTGCGCCGCACCTACCGTTACGCCCATGTGAACGGCCCGGCGACCGACTGATCAGCGCGCTTGTGGTCGGCCTTGACGGGTTTCTGGAGGGAGAGGGCGATGGAGCCTGCGGCGACCCCGGCGGTGGCCGGCCTCGTCATGCCCCCGCACCTCGCCAGCGCCTCCGGGACGGTGCCGCGCGCCCGCGACCCGTTCGGCCCGCCACCCGCCGCTGCCCGTTCATCCCGACGTGGTTCCCGCCCCTCGCCCCACCCCGACCGGAATCTCAGAAAGGCCACAGCATGACCACCTCCCCCCAAAACAGGATCGCCGGTGCCCCCATCTCCTGGGGCGTGTGCGAAGTCCCCGGCTGGGGCTACCAGTTGACGCCCGAGCGGGTACTGAACGAGATGCGCGAGGTCGGCCTGGCCGCCACCGAGTTCGGCCCCGAGGGGTTCCTGCCCAGCGCGCCGGACGCCATGGCCCGCACCCTCGCCGACCACGACCTGCACGCAGTCGGCGGCTTCACCCCGCTGCTGCTGCACGTGCCCGGCCACGACCCGCTGCCCGAGGCCGAGCAGCTCCTGGCGGGCTACGACGCCTCGAAGGCGGAGGTGCTGGTGCTGTCCGCCGTCACCGGCCAAGACGGCTACGACTCCCGCCCCGAACTCGACGCCGACGGCTGGAAGTTGCTGCTGTCGAACCTCGACCGGCTCGCCTCGCTGGCCGCCGAGCGCGGTGTCCGCGCCGTCCTGCACCCGCACGTCGGCACGATGATCGAGAACGGCGACGAGGTCCGGCGCGTCCTGGAGCACTCGGCGATCTCCCTCTGCCTGGACACCGGCCACCTCCTCATCGGCGGCACCGACCCGGCCGAGCTCACCCGGCAGGCCCCCGAGCGCATCGCCCATACCCACATGAAGGACGTGGACGCCTCCCTCGCCGCCAAGGTCCAGGACGGACAGCTCAGTTACACCGACGCCGTGCGCAAGGGCATGTACCGCCCGCTCGGCGCCGGGGACGTGGACGTCCAGGCCATCGTCACCCACCTCAGCGCACGCGGTTACGACGGCTGGTACGTCCTCGAGCAGGACACCATCCTCACCGAGGAGCCCAAGGCGAAGGGCCCGGTCGAGGACGTGTGGGCCAGTGCCGAGCATCTGCGCTCGGTGCTGCGCGGTGTCGCGTAGCCGTATGCGGGCCTGATGTGCTTTTGATGTGTTCCGAGGGATTGACCGATGCGCGAGGTCCATTTCAGAATGCCGGAGCGATCGGGTGCCTTTTCTTTGTGAACTCCAGGAATCGGACCACGAGGGATCCAGGAAACAGAAATGACCGCTGACCAATTTCTGGCCACCTGCTGGACCACGGCGGGCGACGCGGCTCCCGATGAGGCGGATCAACGCAGTCCGTTGAATCTGCGGGACCGGGTGGAGGCGGCGCGCGACGCCGGATTCACCGCCTTCGGACTGCTCTACGCGGACCTGGTGGAGGCCGAGCGTGAATACGGGATCGCCGGGATCCGGTCCCTTTTCGAGGACAACGGGATCAGCCATGTCGAACTGGAGCTGCTGACCGACTGGTGGGCCGACGGACCCCGGCGGGCCGCGTCGGACACCGTCCGGGTCGGCATGCTGAGAGCCATCGAGGCGCTCGGTGCCCGCACCTTCAAGATCGGCCCCGACGTGGCGGACGAACCCTGGGAACTCGACGTCTGGGCCAAGGAGTTCGCCGTACTCGCCGCACAGGCCGACGGGGTGGGCGCCCGGCTCGGGGTCGAACCGCTGCCCTGGTCCAACCTCAGGACGGTGCACGACGGCCTACGGCTCGTGGAGGCCGCCGGCCACCCCGCGGGCGGCCTCATCATCGACGTCTGGCACACCGAGCGCGCCCATACCCCGCCGGCCGAGCTGGCGGACGTGCCGGGTGCGCGGATCGTGGGCGTGGAACTCAACGACGCACACAGCGAGGTCGTCGGCACGCTCTTCGAGGACACCGTCCACCGCCGACTCCTGTGCGGAGAGGGCTCGTTCGACCTGCCGGGCATCGTCGCCGCACTTCGTACGGCCGGTTTCCGGGGCCCCTGGGGCGTGGAGATCCTCTCCGACGCGCACCGCGCGCTGCCGGTGCGGGAGGCCGCCGCGGCGGCATATCGGAGTGCCGCGGCACTCGTGAACTAAAAAGGGCCACAGGGGTGGCGGGAGCGAAACCACGGTCGTTCCCGCCGCCCCTGTTTTCATTTCCATTTCGGTGTACGGGACATGTTTTAGCGGCGGTCGGGAAATTGTTCAGACATCTTGTCGTGATGGATAAATGATGTCATTACAAGCGTTGACCCCGGGGTGGCATGACGGTTCTATCTCGTCATAAGCAACAGCCGTGTTAACGGCATGTGATCCGCAGCCTTCGCTCGGCCAGCCGCTTCTCCGTTTCCCCCGCAGCACAGTGAGGTGCCGGAAAGATGGACCGTACATCCCACCCCCGCTCCCGCAGAATCGTCCCCGTCGTCGCGGCGGCCGCAGCCGCCGCACTGCTTGTGGCCGGCTGCTCCAGCAGTTCCGGAGGCAAGCAGTCCTCGGAGGACACCTCCGGTGTCTCGGCCGGCAAGGCCACCACTCCCCGTATGACGGTCGCGATGATCACGCACGCGGCGCCCGGTGACACCTTCTGGGACACGATCCGCAAGGGCGCCCAGGCCGCCGCCGCCAAGGACAACGTCAAGCTGGTCTACTCGTCCGACCCCAACGGCCCCAACCAGTCGAACCTGGTGCAGAACGCGATCGACCAGAAGGTCGACGGCATCGCGGTCACCCTCGCCAAACCCGACGCCATGAGGTCCGTGATGGCCACCGCCGAGAAGGCCGGCATCCCCGTGGTCGGCTTCAACACCGGTGTGCAGGACTGGAAGAAGCAGGGCCTGCTCGAATACTTCGGCCAGGACGAGAGCATCGCCGGCGAGGCATTCGGCCGGAAGCTCAACGCGGCCGGTGCCAAGCACACCATCTGCGTGATCATGGAACAGGGGCAGGTGGCCCTGGAGGCCCGCTGTGCCGGCGTGAAGAAGACCTTCACCGGCAAGACCGAGATCCTCAACGTCAACGGCACGGACATGCCGTCGGTGAAGTCGACGATCACGGCCAAGCTCCAGCAGGACAAGACCATCGACTACGTGACGACGCTCGGCGCCCCGTTCGCGATGACCGCCATCCAGTCCATCGCCGACGCGGGCAGCAAGGCCAAGCTCGCCACGTTCGACCTCAACAAGGACGCGGTCGGCGCCATCAAGGCCGGCAAGATCCAGTGGGCCATCGACCAACAGCCCTACCTCCAGGGCTACTTGGCCGTCGACTCGCTGTGGCTCTACAAGACGAACGGCAACTACAGCGGCGGCGGCCAGGCCCCCGTGCTGACCGGCCCGGCCTTCGTCGACAAGACGAATGTCGCCAAGGTCGCCGAGTTCGCCGCCAAGGGAACGCGGTGACGCCCATGACCCAGCTCACGGCACCGGCGACGGACTCCCCGTCGCCGGCTCCGCCGGTCCCGCAGACGGACGGGCGGACCTCTGAACGACCTTTGCCGATACGGCTGTTGGCGCGTCCCGAGATCGGTGTCTTCCTCGGTGCGGCCGCGGTGTACGTGTTCTTCCTGATCGCCGCTCCGCCCGTGCGCGAGGGCGCCGCGATGGCGAACATCCTCTACAGCTCGTCGACGATCGGCATCATGGCGCTGCCGGTGGCCCTGCTGATGATCGGCGGGGAGTTCGACCTCTCCGCCGGTGTCGCGGTGATCACGTCGGCGCTGACCGCGAGCATGCTCAGCTATCAACTCACCATGAATGTATGGGTGGGTGTGATCGTCGCGCTGCTGGTGTCGCTGGGGGTCGGCTTCCTCAACGGCTGGATGGTGGTCAAGACCGGGCTGCCGAGCTTCCTGGTCACCTTGGGCACCTTCCTGATCCTGCAGGGTGTGAACCTCGCGGTGACGAAGCTGGTCACCGGCAACGTGGCGACCGACGACATCAGCAACATGGACGGCTTCAGCCAGGCCAAGAAGGTCTTCGCGGCGTCGTTCGACATCGGTGGTGTCGACGTCAAGATCACGATC
>NZ_JNXE01000007.1 GCF_000716605.1 Streptomyces sp. NRRL F-525
ACGTTGGCGATCGCCTCGTCCGAGGAGCGGCAGGACGGTGCTGCCCTCGCCGCGATGATCGACTTCAACGGCGTCGACAGCGCGAGTGTGGTGCCGTCGCTGCTGGGAGCCCTTGAGCCGAAGTCGGTTGCGGGGGTGGGGAATTGGGTGCTGGGCGCGGAGCGGTTGGAGGCTGGTCTCGCGACGAAGTGGCGTGCGGGCGCCAGGGTTTGGAACACCTATGGCCCGACGGAGGCGACCGTAATCACTACAGCGGTTCTGCTGGACGAGGGCATAACGGGTGAGGATGCGCCGCCTGCGATCGGCCGCCCGCTGCCCAATATCCGTACGTACGTGTTGGATTCCTTCCTGCGGCCTGTTCCGGTGGGCGTGGCGGGGGAGTTGTACATCGCGGGAGACGGTCTGGCCCGTGGCTACATCGGCCGCTCCGACCTGACAGCGGAGCGGTTCGTGGCGTGCCCGTTCGGTGACGGCACGGGGCGGATGTATCGCACCGGCGACTTGGCACGCTGGACTTCGGACGGGCAGCTGGAGTTCGTGGGGCGTGCCGATGCGCAGGTGAAGATCCGGGGGTTCCGGGTCGAACTCGGCGAGGTTGAGGCGGTGTTGGCCGCTCACGCGCAGGTGCAGCGGGTCGCGGTGCTGGCGCGAGAAGGTCGGCTGATCGGATACGTCGTCGGTGATGCGGACGGCGAGGCGCTGCGGGCCTTCGCCGCCACCCGCCTCCCGGAGTACATGGTCCCGTCGGCGGTCGTCGTACTCGACGCGTTCCCGCTCACAGTCAACGGCAAGATCGACCGCTCGGCCTTGCCGACACCGGAAGCCGCGGTGAGTGCCGGTCGGGCTCCGGAGACTCCTGCCGAGAAGGTGTTCTGCGCCCTGTTCGCTGAGGTGTTGGGGCTGGAGGAGGTCGGGGTCGGGGACGGGTTCTTCGAGTTGGGCGGCGATTCGATCATGTCGATGCAACTCGCGTCCCGGGCCCGTGCCGCAGGGTGGACCGTTTCGCCGCGGCAGGTGTTCGAGGAGAAGACGCCGGAACGGTTGGCGCTGGTGGCGGTCGCGGTGTCCGGCGGGGCGGCGGGGCAGAAGTCGGACACGGGTGTCGGGGAGGTGCCGTGGACCCCGGCGATGCGATCGATGGGTGCGCACGCGCTGCGGGGCGAGTTCGCGCAGTGGACGGTGATCGGTGCGCCGGCCGGGCTCGGTGTCGACGTACTGGCGTCAGGTGTGGGCGCGTTGCTGCGGGCGCACGGGATGCTCCGGGCCCGGACCGGGAGCGACCTTCGGACGCTGACGGTTCCGGAGGCGGCTGGGATCGACGCGTCCGGGCTGGTGGTCCGGGTGGATGCCGTAGGCCTCGCCGAGGATGAGGTGGACCGGGTGGCGGTCGAGGCCGCTCGGCCCGCGGTCGGGCGGTTGGATCCGGCGGCCGGGGTGATGCTGCAGGTGGTGTGGGTGGATGCCGGGCCCGAGCGGGTCGGTCGGATTGTGCTGGCCGCTCATCACCTGGCGGTCGACGGGGTGTCGTGGCGCGTTCTGGCGCAGGATCTGGGAACCGCGTGCGAGGCGGCGGCCGTTGGCCGACGACCGGTCCTCGAACCGGCGCCGACCTCCTTCCGCACCTGGGCACGGGAGTTGGAGCGGTCGGCGGAAACACCGCAGCGGGTCGGGGAGTTGGCGAACTGGGTCGAACTGGTGCGAACCGCCGGTGAGCCGCTGATCGGCCGTCGCGCGCTGGACCCGGCCGTCGACACGGTTGCGTCGTTGCGACGTTCTTCGTGGTCGGTTCCGGTGGGTGAGGCTGCGGTGCTCGTCGGTGAGGTGCCGGGCGTGTTCCACTGCGGGCTGCACGAGGTGCTGTTGGCGACGCTGGCCGGTGCGGTGGCGGGGTGGCGGCCGGGCTTCGGGGCTGAGCCGGGTGGGTTCCTGGTGGAGGTCGAGGGGCACGGCCGTGAGCCGTTGTCGGAGGGGATGGATCTGTCGCGGACGGTGGGCTGGTTCACCGCGGCCTATCCGGTACGGCTGGACGCCTCAGGTGTGGATCTGGCGGAGGCTACGGCCGGTGGTGCGGCGGCCGGTGCGCTGGTCAAACGGGTGAAGGAGCAGGTGCAGGCGGTGCCCGGGGACGGGCTCGGATATGGCCTGTTGCGTCATCTGAACCCGGAGACCGCGTCGGTGTTGGAGGGTCTGCCGGTGCCGCAGATCGGGTTCAACTACCTGGGCCGGTTCGCGACCGCCGGTGGTGCCGGGGCGAGGTCGGCCGAGCCGTGGCAGTCGGCCGGGGACACCGCCGTCGGTGGTGCCGCCGATCCGGGCATGCCGGTGCCGCACGCGCTCGACGTGGGCGCCGTGGTGGCGGACACCGTGAACGGGCCCGAGTTGACGCTCACCCTGAGCTGGCCCGAGGCGCTGCTGGACGAGGCCGACGTACAGGAGCTGGGGCTGGCCTGGCTCGGGCTGCTGAACGGTCTCGCCGCGCACACCGCCGACCCGTCGGCCGGTGGGCACACCCCCTCCGACTTCTCCCTCCTCGATCTCGACCAGGACGAAGTCGACGATCTGGAGGCCGAGTTCGCCGACGACCAGCTCTGATTCCGGGCCACTGCCACTCGGCCTTCGTCCCCCCCGACCTGTGACCACCGCTCACTGCCGACCACCCCCCCCACAGCTCCGCCCGCACCGCTCTGTCCCTGCCGCCGAACCGAAGTTGCGAACCGCTGTGAGGAGACGTACGCGATGACCCGGACCCGGACCGCCATCGAAGACATATGGCCGCTGTCGCCGCTTCAGGAGGGGCTGCTGTTCCACGCGTCCCTCGGGGGCGAGGCCTCCGACGTGTACGCGGGCCAACGGGCCCTGGCCCTCGACGGACCGCTCGACGTGGACCGTCTCCGCCGTTCCTGGGAGGGCCTGATCGCCCGCCACGGGACCCTGCGGGCCAGCTTCCGCCGGCGCAAGTCGGGTGAGGCGGTGCAGGTCATCGCGCGAGAGGTGGAACTGCCGTGGCGTGAGGTCGATCTGAGCGGCCTGCCCGAGGCCGATGCGGAGGCCGAGGCGGCCCGGTTGTCCGGGGCTGAACTGTCCGTCGGCTTCGACGTCGCGCGGGGTCCGTTGCTGCGGCTGCTGCTGCTCCGCCTGGGCGATCGGCGTCACCGGCTGGTGCTGACGACCCATCACATCGTGCTGGACGGCTGGTCGTTGCCGATCCTGGTGAACGAACTTGAGGTGGTCTACAGGGCGGGCGGTGATGCCCGGGCGCTGCCCGCGATCAGGTCGTACCGCGACTACCTGGCCTGGCTGGGTCGTCAGGACCGGGAGGCGGCGCGGGCTGCGTGGCGGGAGGAGTTGGCGGGGGCGGAGGAACCGACCCTGGTCGTGCCCGCGAACCCGGCCCGGCTGCCACTCCGGCCCGAGACGGTACTCGGCGAGTGCGACGCGGAGTTGACGCTGGCGCTGGACGACGTGGCCCGTCAGGGCGGCGTGACGATGGCGACGGTGGTGCAGGGTGCGTGGGCTGTGGTGTTGGCTCGGTTGTCGGGGCGTCGGGATGTGGTGTTCGGGACGACGGTTGCCGGCCGGCCGGCGGATCTGCCGGGTGCGGAGTCGCTGATCGGGCTGTTCATCAACACCCTGCCTGTACGGGCTGAGTTGGCCGGTGGTCTGTCGGTGGCGGGGCTGTTGTCCGAACTCCAGGCCCGGCAGGTGAGCTTGATGGGGCATCAGTACCTCGGGCTGGCGGAGATCAAGCAACTCGCCGGTCCGGGCGCCGAGTTCGACACACTCGTCGTCTACGAGAACTACCCGCACTCCGCCGCTCCGGCACCGTACGACCCGGACACCCTTGTCATCGGGCCGGGCGGCGCACCGCAGGACGCCAGCCACTATCCGCTGGGGCTGATCGTCATCCCGGGCGAGCGGATGGAACTCCACCTCGACTACCGCCCCGACCTGTTCGACCGGACCCGTGCCGAAAGCGTGCTGGCCTCGCTGGTAAGGGTGTTGGAGCAGTTCGCGGCGGACCCGAGTCTTCGACTGAGCGACATCGATCTGCTGGATGAGGCGGAACGGACCGTAGTCGTCGAGGAGTGGAACGCCACCGCGCGGGATGTGGACGCGTCGACGGTACTGGAGCGGTTCCGTGGGTGGGCGGTGCGGACGCCGGACGTTACTGCGCTGCGATCTCGGCAACACGCCTTGTCCTACGGCGAGTTGGATGCGCGGTCGGATGCGTTGGCTCGTGGGCTGATTGCCCGTGGGGTGGGGCGTGAGTCCCGGGTGGGTCTGTGCTTGCCGCGTGGGGTCGAGATGGTGACCGCGATGTTGGCGGTGTGGAAGGCGGGCGGTGCGTACGTTCCGCTGGATCCGGAGTATCCGTCCGACCGGTTGCTGTTCATGGTGGCCGACAGCGGTGCGGAGTTGGTCCTGGTGGCTGAGGAGACCGTAGACCGGTTGTCGGCTGACGTGGAGACGTTGCTGCTGGGCGAGTTGGGGGCCGACTCGGGCGACCTGCCGGAGGTTGTCGGTGGCCAACTGGCCTACGTCATTTACACATCAGGGTCCACCGGTCGTCCGAAGGGCGTGGCGGTGGCGCATGCCTCCGTGGCGAACCTTGCCTCGGCGATGGGTCCCGTACTCGGCGTGGAGTCCGGTGTCGCGGCTCTCCAGTTCGCGTCGTTCAGCTTCGACGCGGCGGTGCTGGACGTGGCCGTGACCCTCGCTGCCGGAGGCACGCTGGCGATCGCCACGACCGAGGAGCGGCAGGATCCGTCTGCTCTCGCCGCGATGGTCGAGGCGGCCGGTGTGGTCACGGCGAGCGTGGTGCCGTCGTTGCTGGGAGCCCTGGAGCCGAAGTCGGTTGCCGGGGTGGGGAATTGGGTGCTGGGAGCGGAGAGGTTGGAGGCTGGTCTCGCGGCCCGGTGGCGTGCGGGTGCCCGGGTGTGGAACACGTACGGGCCCACCGAGGCGACCGTCATCACCACCGCCGTTCTGCTGGACGAGGGCATAACGGGTGAGGATGCGTCGCCTGCGATCGGCCGCCCGCTGCCCAACGTCCGTACGTACGTGCTGGATTCCTTCCTGCGGCCTGTTCCGGTGGGTGTGGCGGGGGAGTTGTACATCGCGGGAGACGGTCTGGCCCGTGGCTACATTGGCCGCTCCGACCTGACGGCGGAGCGGTTCGTGGCGTGCCCGTTCGGTGACGGCACGGGGCGGATGTATCGCACCGGGGACCTGGTCCGCTGGACGTCGGGCGGGCAGCTGGAGTTCGTGGGGCGTGCGGACGCGCAGGTGAAGATCCGTGGGTTCCGGGTTGAACTCGGCGAGGTCGAGGCGGTGTTGGCCGCTCACGCGCAGGTGCAGCGGGCCGCGGTGCTGGCGCGAGAAGGTCGGCTGATCGGATACGTCATCGGTGATGCGGATGCCGAGGACGTACGGGCCCTCGCCGCCACCCGCCTCCCGGAGTACATGGTCCCGTCGGCGGTCGTCGTACTCGACGCGTTCCCGCTCACCGTCAACGGCAAGATCGACCGCGCCGCCCTCCCCGCCCCCGACCTCGGAGCGGGCGGTTCCCGGGGTCCGGAGACGCCGACGGAAGAGGCGTTGTGCGCGCTGTTCGCGGAGTTGCTCGGGCTGGCGGAGGTCGGGGCGGAGGAGAGTTTCTTCGGGCTGGGCGGCGACTCGCTGCTGGTGATGCGGTTGATCGCGCGGATGCGGGCGGAGTTGGACGTGTCGGTGGGGGTCCGCGAGGTGTTCGCGGATCCGACGGTGGCCGGGGTGGCACGCCTGGTCGACGGGGCCGGGGCATCCGACGGCGCGCCGCTGCGCCGCCGGGAACGTCCGGAGCGGGTGCCGCTGTCGTACGCGCAGCAGCGGATGTGGTTCCTCAACCGGATCGAAGGCGCCGACGGCGACGGCGAAGGGGCCGCCGCCTACAACCAGCCGTTCGCCCTGCGGCTGTCGGGCCGGCCGGACGTGGCGGCGCTGGAGGCGGCGCTCGGTGATGTGGCGGACCGGCACGAGAGCCTCCGTACGGTCTTCCCGGATGTGGAGGGCGTGCCGTACCAGGAGATCCGCGAGGGGGTCGAGGGCCGGCCCCGGCTTCGGGTCGTCGAGGCCGGCGAGCGCTGGCGGGAGGTGATGGCGGAGGAGACCGGGCGGGGCTTCGACATCGGGGTCGAACTGCCTTGGCGGACCAGCTTGTTGAGGGTCGCGGAGGAGGAGTGGGTGCTGCTGCTGGTGTCCCATCACATCGCCTCCGACGGCTGGTCGATGGGCGTCCTGGCGCGGGACCTCAGGACGGCGTACCGGTCCCGGCACGGCGGTCGCCCGCCGGAGTGGGAGCCCCTGCCGGTCCAGTACGCGGACTACGCGCTGTGGCAGCGGGAGGTGCTCGGCGAACTGGACGACCCGGACAGCGCGGGGGCCGGTCAGATCGCGCACTGGAGGCAGGCGCTGGCCGGGGCGCCGCAGGAGACGGCGCTGCCCTTCGACCGCCCGCGCCCGGCGACGCCGTCGTTCCGCAGTGGTTCGGTGCCGGTCGGGGTGGACGCGGCGACGCATGCCCGGTTGGCGGAGCTGGCCGCCCGGAGCGGGGCGACCATGTTCATGGTGGTGCATGCCGCGCTGGTGGTCCTGCTGGCGCGGATGGGCGCCGGGGAGGACGTCTGCATCGGCACACCCGTGGCCGGGCGCTCGGACGCCCAACTGGAGGAGCTGGCAGGGTTCTTCGTCAACACCCTCGTGCTGCGTACAAACTTGGCAGGGGATCCTTCGTTCGCCGAGATCCTGCGGCGGGTGCGTGAGTCGGACCTGTCGGCGTACGCGCACCAGGACGTGCCGTTCGAGCGCCTGGTCGACGAGCTGAACCCGGCGCGCTCCGCGGCCCGAAACCCGCTGTTCCAGGTGATGTTGGCGCTTCAGAACCTCCCCGAGGCGCGGTGGGACCTCGACGGCCTGACCGTCGAGGCGGTTCCGCCGGCACAGGCCCCCGCGGCCCGCTTCGATCTCTCCCTGTCGTTGAACGAGCGCCGCTCCGCCGGCGGAGCCCCGGCCGGGCTCGGCGGCGGGATCCTCTACTCCGCGGATCTCTTCGACGAGCGGACCGTAAGCCGCCTCGCCGAACGCCTGGCCCGGGTGCTGGAGCAGGCCGCGGCCGACCCCCAAGTCCGGCTGGGCGAACTGGAGTTGCTGGACGCGGCGGAACGGTCCGCGGTCGTCGAGGAGTGGAACGGCACGGCGCGGGATGTGGACGCGTCGACGGTGGTGGAGCGGTTCCGTGGGTGGGCGGCTCGGACGCCGGATGCGACCGCGTTGTGGTTCCGGCAACAGGCTTTTTCCTACGGCGAGTTGGATGCGCGGTCGGATGCGTTGGCGCGGGGGTTGACCGCCCGTGGGGTGGGTCGGGAATCCCGGGTGGGTCTGTGTCTGCCGCGTGGGGCCGAGATGGTCGTGGCCATGTTGGCGGTGTGGAAGGCCGGTGGCGCGTACGTCCCGCTGGATCCGGAGTATCCGTCCGACCGGTTGCTGTTCATGGTCGCCGACAGCGGCGCTGAGTTGGTGCTGGTCGCGGAGGAGACCGTAGACCGGTTGTCGGCGGACGTGGAGACGGTCCTGGTGGGCGAGTTGGGGACCGACTCGGGTGTGCTGCCGGAGGTCGTCGGTGCTCAACTGGCGTACGTCATCTACACATCGGGGTCGACCGGTCGCCCGAAGGGTGTGGCGGTCGCGCATGCCTCCGTGGCGCACCTGGCGTCGGTCATGCGTCCCGTCCTCGGTGTTGAACCCGGCCTGACCACGCTGCAGTTCGCGTCGTTCAGCTTCGACGCGGCGGTGCTGGACGTGGCCGTGACCCTCGCCGCCGGGGGCGCGTTGGCGATCGCCTCGCCCGACGAGCGGCTGGACGGTGCGGCGCTCGCGCGCATGGTCGAGGCGGCCGGGGTCGAGGTGGCGAGCGTGGTGCCCTCGCTGTTGCGTGCCCTGGAGCCCAAGTCGGTTCCAGGGGTGGGGAATTGGGTGCTGGGCGCGGAGCGGCTGGAGGCTGGTCTCGCGGCCCGGTGGCGTGCGGGTGCTCGGGTGTGGAACACGTACGGGCCCACCGAGGCGACCGTCATCACCACCGCCGTTCTGCTGGAGGAGGGCATCACCGGTGAGGACGCGCCCCCGGCCGTCGGTCGGCCGCTGCCCAACGTCCGTACCTATGTGCTGGACGCGTATCTGCGGCCCGTGCCCGCGGGTGTCACCGGGGAGCTCTACATCGCCGGTTCGGGTCTGGCCCGGGGTTATGTCAACCGGGCCGAGCTGACCGCGGAGCGGTTCGTGGCCTGTCCGTTCGGTGACGGTGAGCGGATGTACCGCACGGGTGACCTGGTGCGGTGGCTGCCCGACGGCGACGGCAATCTGGCGTTCGTGGGGCGGGCGGACACGCAGGTGAAGATCCGCGGGTTCCGGGTCGAACTCGGCGAGGTCGAGGCCGTGTTGGCCGCTCACCCGGACGTCAGGACCGCAATCGCGACGGTGCGTGAGGACCGGCCGGGCAATCCGCGCCTCGTCGGCTACGTCCTGTCGGCCGACGCGGAGGGCGGGCGGGGTGTGGAGACCGGGAGCGTGCGCGAGTACGCCGCGACCCGCCTCCCGGACTACATGGTCCCCTCCACCGTCGTGGTCCTCGACGCCCTGCCCCTCACCGTCAACGGCAAGGTCGACCATGCCGCGCTGCCCGTCCCGGAGTTGGACGACGGCGCCTCGGGTCTCCGGGCCCGGACCGAGACGGAGGCGCTGCTCTGTGCGCTGTTCGCCGAGGTGCTGGGCATCGACCGGGTGGCCGCCGACGGCAACTTCTTCGACCTGGGCGGCAACTCCGCGCTGGCGATGCATCTCGCGGGCCGGATCCGGTCGGAGGCCGGCGTCGACCTGGACATGAAGCAGTTCTTCAGCATGCCGACGCCGATCGGCGCGGCGCGCATCCTGGCCCTCAAGGAACGGCCCCCGGTGGTCGCGGTCGAGCACGAGGGCGGTGTGGCGCCGGCGACGGCCGGGCAGCGGCTCGACTGGCGGCGCGCCGCGGCCAACCCCCGGACGCGGGCCCTGCAGTCGTCCGTCGCCCTGCGCCTGCGCGGAGAACTCGACCGCGAGGCCCTGCGGGCGGCGCTGGCGGACGTGGCGGCACGGCACGACATCCTGCGGACGGTCTTCGCCGAGACCCCGGACGGCGGACTGGTCCAGCGGATCCTGGACGCCGACGACCCCGCCGCCGTTCCCGCCCTGCCGCTCGTCGCGGTGACCGAGGAGGAGCTTCCCGCCGTCCTCGACGACCACGCCGACCGACGGTTCGACCTCGGCAGCGAAACGCCTTGGGCGTCAACCCTGTTCGCGCTCTCCGACACCGACCATGTCCTCCTGCTCGTCCTCCATCGGATCGGTGCCGACGACGTGTCCAGGGACGCTCTCGTACGCGATGTCGCCGTGGCGTACGGCGCACGCCGCGAGGGCCGTGCCACCGAACGCGCGCCCCTGCCGCTGCAGTTCGCGGACTACGCGGTGTGGCAGAACAGGCAGCTCATGGAGACGGAGGGGGAGGCGGGCGCGAAGGAGGGCGGGGCCGGCGACCAGATCGCGTACTGGAAGGAGATGCTGGCGGACGCGCCGACCGCCACCGTCCTCCCCACGGACCGGCCGCGGCCCGCACGGCCCAACCACCGGGCCCGCTCGGTGCCGCTGCGCGTCCCGGCCGCGACGCACGGCCGCCTGATGGACGTGGCCCGGCCGCTCGGGGCGACCTCGGCGGCCGTCGTCCACGCGGGTCTCGCGATGCTCCTCGCCCGGATGGGCGCGGGCACCGATCTGACGGTCGGTGCCGTGACGCAGCGACCGGCCGCCGGCGGTGAACTCGAGGCCGCCATGGGCCCGTTCGCCGGGTTGCTGCCGCTGCGCACCGACGTCTCGGGCGACCCGACGTTCCGGGAACTGCTCGGCCGTGTGTGGGAGACCGCGGGGGAGGCCGACGTACGCGGGGACGTCCCGTTCGCGCGCATCGCCGAGATCCTGGGCGTCGCGGGTGAGGCGCCCGGGGATCCGCATCCGCTCTTCCAGACCGTCCTGGACGTACGGGAGGACACCGCCGAGAAGTGGGACGTCCCGGCGTTCCCGGGGCTGAACGCCTCGACGGTCGACCTCGGCGCCCCGGCGTCCGGGTTCGATCTGTCGCTCCGGCTGACCGACCGCTACCGGGACGACGGCGGACCGGGCGGCCTCGACGGCACGCTGGACTACGCCGAGGAACTGTTCGACCGGGCCACCGCGGCCCGTCTCGCGAAGCGGCTCGTCCATGTCCTCCAGCAGGTGGCGGTCGATCCCGAACTGACCCTGAGCCGGATCGACATCCTGCTCGGCACGGCGGAGTTCCGGCGGCTGACCGAGGAGTGGAACCTCGGCGCGGCCCGGGTCCCGGACGGCACCGTCCTCCCGGCCTTCGCCGAGTCCGCGGCCCGTGACCCGCGAGCCGTGGCCGTCCGCGACCGGGACGGTCACCTCACCCGGCGCTCCCTGGACCGGGCGGCGGGTTGGCTCGCCGCGCGGCTGGACCGGCTCGGGGCCGGTGCGGGCGGTGTCGTCGTGGTGGCGGCCCGGCCCGGTACCGGCTGGGTGGTCGCCGTGCTCGGGGTGCTCAGGTCCGGTGCGGCGTGCCTGATCGCGGACCCGGACGATCCCGCGGGCCCGCTGGCGGCGGCCGCCGCGCTGGGCTGCGAATGCCCGGCCGCGTTCGTCCGGTCCGGCGACACCGCCGTACCGGGGGCGGGAACGGTGCCGGTGCTGCGGGTGGAGGACGCGATCCGGGCCGGGAACAGCCGGCTGCGCCGCACCGCCGCGGTCCGGGAGCCGTCGCCGTCCCAGCCGGCGGTGGTACTCCCCGTGGAGGCACCGGACGGCACTCTTGTGGGCGAGATGCTGGACCACCGGTCCCTGCTCGGCCGGGTGATCGACCGTCAGGCCGCGTCCCCTGCGGCGGGACCGGCCGACGGCGCGGTCCGTGTGGACGCGGGCGCGCCCGTCGCCGAGCTGCTCGTCGGGGTACTGGCCGCGCTGCGCGGGGACGGCACGGTCGACGTCGTACCCACGGCGGAGCGGCCGGGACGCGAGACCGCGCGGGCCGTCGTCCCGCTGCCCCGCACCGCGCGCGCCTACGTCCTCGACGCCTGGCTCCGGCCGGTCCCGGCCGGGGTCGCAGGCGACCTGTACGTGGCGGGCCCGTCCCTGGCCCGCGCCTACGCCGGCGCGCCGGCCCGTACCGCGGGCAGTTTCGTACCCGACCCCTTCGGACCCGGTGGCGACCTGATGCTGCGCACCGGCCGGCGCGCCGCGTGGACCTCCGACGGACTGGTGGAGCCGCGCGCCGCGGACGACGGCGGCGCCGACCTGTCGGCACCCCGGCGCGCCGGACGCCGACGCGACGACCTCGACGTACTGCTGGCGCTACGGCCCGGGAACTCCCGCCCGCCGCTGTTCTGCCTGCACCACAGCACGGGCCTGGCCTGGTGCTACTCCGGCATCCTCCAGCACCTTCCCGAGGACCTTCCGGTCTACGGCCTCCAGACACCCGCCTTCGCCGGCCGCGGGGCGATGCCGGACAGCATGGACGCGATGGTGGCCGGACACGTCGAACGCATCCGCGCGGTGCAGCCCGAGGGGCCGTACCAGCTGCTCGGCTGGTCCTTCGGCGCGGTGCTCGCCCAGGCCGTCGCCACCGCGCTGGAGGAACAGGGTCAACGGGTCTCGCTGCTGGCGCTGCTGGACGGCTTCCCGGGCGGACACCGGGAGGCGGAGACCACGCACGCGGAGGACGGCGACGGGGTGGACCGCGAGGGACGCGTCGTGCTCAGCGGCCCGGAGGTTGGGGCGCCGCTGGCCGACGCCTTCACCCGCGACATGGAGAGGACCAAGCAGCACATGATCGGGCTGGAACGGCGGCACACACCCCGGCGCTTCGGCGGTGACGCGCTGCTGTTCCTGGCCACCGAGGGCGGTCTGGCCCAGATGTCCCTCGACGAGAAGCGCACGACCTGGGCGCGGTACATCGCCGGCCGCGTCGACAGCGTCGAGGTCCCCGCCGACCACATAGGGCTGCTGTGGGCCGAGAGCGCCGGGGTCATCGGGCGCGCGGTCACGGAACGGCTCGTACAGCAGCGGTTCACGTCGGACACGTTGGACACATCGGACACGTCAGAGAGGTAGAACGCGCATGACGCAGTCGTTCGAGCTACAGGTCGACAAGCGCCGGAGCCTGCTGGACCCGGTGCCGGAACTCCTGGAGATCAGCGCGCGGGCGCCGCTGTCCAAGGCGCCCGGGGGAATGCCCGGCTGGATCGCGACCGGCCGTGAGGTGGTGCGGCAGATCCTCGGTGACTCCGAGCGGTTCTCCAACGTGCCGCCGCCGGAGCCCGGCGGCCGCAAACTCGACCAGCACGAGGGCAGCCTGCTGCACATCGACCCGCCGGAGCACAGCCGGCTGCGGCGGCTGGTGGCGCCGCTGTTCACGGTGCGGCAGATGCGGCGGCTGGAGCCGATGATGGAGCGGATCGTCGCGGACCACCTGGACGTGCTGGAGCGGGCGGGTCAACCGGCCGACCTGATGCGGCACTTCGCCCGGCCCGTGTCCGGCCTGGTCCTCGCCGAGATACTCGGGCTGCCCCGCGACGACCTGCCCGAGCTGTCCCGGCTGAGCGACTACCGGGCCGCCGGGCACAGCGCCCGCCGGAAGCCGGCGGCGACGGCGTACTTCAGGCACTTCGAGCAACTGGTAGCCGAGCAGCGCCGTAACCCGGGCGAGGGTCTGGTCGGCTCGCTGATCCGGGAGCACGGGGACGGGGTGACGGACGAGGAGCTGGCCGGACTCTGCGAGGGCATCGCCAACGGCTCGATCGAGAACACCGCGGAGGCCATCGCCCTGGGCACCCTGGCCCTGCTGCTCCATCCCGAGCAGCTGGCCCTGTTGCGGGAACGGCCCGAGCTGATGGACCGGGCCGTGGAGGAACTGCTGCGCTACGTCTCGGTGGTGGCCGTCGTCTCGCCGCGCACGGCGCTGGTGGACGTGGCGATCGCCGGCGAGGTGATCAAGGCCGGTGAGGTGGTGTCGTGTTCGGTGCTCGCCGCGAACCGCTGCCCGCACGGCGGCGGTGTCGCGGACGGGCTGGACATCGCGCGGGAGGAGTCCGCCAACCACCTGGCCCTGGGCCACGGCAACCACTTCTGCCTGGGCGCGGGGCTGGCGCGTGTGCAGATGCGGATCGCCTTCGCCGGGCTGCTGGAGCGGTTCCCCGGCCTGCGGCTGGGCGCCGGGGTGGAGGAGCTGCGGTTCCGGCTGCTGGCCCCGCAGTTCGGCATCGAGACGCTTCCGGTCGCCTGGTGACGCCGGGGGCCGGAGCGGACGGGGGCGTGGCGCTCGTCGGGATCCGGGTGGACCGCGACAGCTGCGCGGGCTCGGGGGTGTGCGCCCTGTTCGAGCCCCGGTACTTCGACCAGTCCGAGGAGGACGGCCTGGCGCTGCCGCGCGTCCCCGAGGCGGCACCTGAAGCGCTGCCGAGGTTGCGCGCGGCCGCGGCCCGCTGCCCCGCCGGCGCCATCACGCTGGTGGCGCCCGACGCGCGGGAGAGCGCTGCCGGGGACCGGGCTGACTGAACGGTCGCGTGGGGCGCCCGTTGCAACCTCGGTGTGACCGGGTGCCCCGTAGAACTGGTGGTATGCCGAACACATTTCAGAAGCGTATGACCGGACCGGTCCTGGCGGTCCTTTCCGTGCTGACGGCCGGAACAATGCTCGCGGGCTGTTCGTCGGACTCGAAATCGACCGACGCGTCCGACGGCAGCCAGAGTTCGTCGAATTCTTCGGGCGACTCCTCCAATTCGGCCGTGGCCTATTCGCAGTGCATGCGCGACAACGGCGTCTCGAATTACCCCGACCCGAAGGAGGACAGTCAGGGCCGGGTGCAGCTGACGGTCCCCGCGGACATCGACCAGAACTCCCCGACCTTCAAGTCGGCCCAGTCGGCCTGCCAGTCGAAGCTGGTGCAGGGCGACACCGGCGCCGCCGCCAACAGCCGGTCCTTCGACGCGACGAAGGTCGCCGCGTGGGCGAAGTGCATCCGCAAGAACGGCATGCCCAACTTCCAGGACCCCAAGGTCGACGGCAGCACGATCATCATCGACGCCGACGCGGCCGGTATCTCCGGGCAGGACGACCCCAACTTCGCCAAGGCCACGGCCGCTTGCTACAGCATCCGGCCCGGCGGCAGCCTGATGGTCACAGGAGGGGGGCAGTGAGCGGTCGCGAGGAGGGGACCGTGGAGACGGCCCCCGAGAGTGCGGCGGACGTCCCGGGCGGTGAACTGGAGCCCCGGGCCGCGGCCCTCGCCTCCTTCGACGGGAATGGCGGTGCCGTGGAGCAGCCGCCGCCGGAGGGCAACCGCCCGCGCCGCCGCGGGATGCGCATCGCCCTGATCGTCGCGTGCGCCGTGGTGGTCGCCGTGGCCGCGGCCGGCGCCGCCTCGGGTGTGTTCGGCGGCGGGGACGACAAGACCGAGGCGACGGCGCCCTCCGGCCCGCCCGCCACGACGCAGGTGAAGCGCACCACGCTGACCAGCTCCCAGACCGTGGACGGACAGCTCGGGTACGGCGACACCGCGGCGGTCCAGGCCCCGGGATCGTCCGGCTCGGCGCAGTCCGGCGGGTCGGCGCAGGGCGGTGGCGGGGCCGGCTCCGGGATCGTCACCTGGATGCCCTCGGACGGCGACACCGTCACCCGCGGCGAGCCGGTCTACAAGGTCGACCAGCAGTCGGTGCCGCTGCTCTACGGCTCGGTGCCGCTGTACCGGACGCTGAAGCCGGGCAGCACCGGCAGCGACGTCAAGATGCTGGAGAAGAACCTCCGGGCGCTCGGCTACCGGGGCTTCACGGTGGACAGCACCTACGACTACTCCACGGCCGCCGCCGTCGAGAAGTGGCAGGACAAGCTCGGCCGTTCGCAGACCGGGGAGGTGCGGGTCGGTGACGCGCTGGTGGCCTCCGGCGCGCGGCGGGTCGCCAAGGCGGAGCTCGCCGTCGGCGACACCCTCGCCGGGGACGTGCTCACTTGGACGGGCACCGACCGGGTGATCTCCGTCGACCTGCCCGTGCAGTACGCGGACCTGGCGAAGAAGGGCGGCGCCACGACGGTCACGCTGCCGGACAACACCACGGTGACCGCCGTGGTGACGGACATCGGCACACCGACCACCTCGAACGACTCCGCGCCCTCCGGCGGTTCGGGAGGTTCCTCCGGCTCCGGCTCCGGCTCCGGCTCCGGCTCGGGCTCCGCGAACGCGACCGTCCCGGTGGAGCTGAAGGTCAAGGACGCCGCGAAGATCGGCGCCTACCAGGCCGCCTCCGTCAGTGTCGAGTTCGCGTCCGAGACACGCGCGAACGTGCTGGCCGTGCCGATCAGCGCCCTGTTCGCGCTGCCGGGCGGCGGCTACGCGGTCGAGGTGGTGACCGGGGCGAAGACGGAGTACCGCGACGTGAAGCTCGGGACGTTCGGCAACGGCATGGTGGAGATCTCCGGCACCGGCATCACCGCGGGCACGGTCGTGGGGGTACCGAAGTGACCGTCGCAGCCCACCCGGTGATCGAGCTGGCCGGGGTCAGCAAGTCGTACGGCGATGTGGCCGCCCTGGTCGAGACGGACCTGATGGTCCACCGCGGCGAGATGCTCGCGGTCGTCGGCCCGTCCGGTTCGGGCAAGTCCACCATGCTCAACATCATGGGCACGCTGGACCGCCCCTCCTCGGGGACGGTGGCGATCGCCGGCCACGCCGTGGACTCCCTGAACGACCGCGAGCTGTCGGCGCTGCGGGCCGGCACCATCGGCTTCGTCTTCCAGCAGTTCCACCTCGCCGCCGGAGTCCCCGCCCTCGACAGCGTGGCGGACGGTCTGCTGTACGGCGGACGGCCGCGCCGTGAGCGGCGCCGGCTCGCCGAGGCGGCCCTGCGCCGGGTGGGTCTGGGGCACCGGCTCCTGCACGAGCCGCAGCAGTTGTCCGGCGGCGAGAAGCAGCGGGTGGCGATCGCCCGCGCGGTGGTCGGCGATCCGCCGCTGCTGCTGGCCGACGAGCCGACCGGCGCGCTGGACTCCCGCTCGGGGACGGTGGTGATGGAACTGCTCCACGAGCTGCACGAGGCCGGGACGACGGTGGTCGTCATCACCCACGACCGGGACATCTCGGCGTCCCTGCCGCGTGAGGTCAGGGTCCGGGACGGCCGGATCGAGCACGATTCGGGGGCACCGGGGCCCCGGGCCCTGGCGTACACGGGGGTGGAGCGATGAGTACGACGCAGTCGCCGCCGGCCGGCCGGGAGCGGCCCTGGGCCGAACTGCCCCCGCCGCCGCGGCCCCGGGCGGCCCGGCTGAGCCTGTCCGACGTGGCCCGGGTGGGCGGCTGGGGGCTGCGCTCGCGGCCCATGCGGGTCTTCCTCTCGGCCCTGGGCATCGCGATCGGCATCGCCGCGATGATCGGCGTGGTGGGCATCTCCACCTCGTCGACGAACGACCTGAACAAGCAGCTCGCCGCGCTCGGCACCAATCTGCTCACGGTCTCCCCGGGCACCACCATGACCGGCGCGAACGCCCATCTGTCCGACGACGCCGTCGCGATGGTCGCGAGTCGGCCGGAGGTGATCTCGGCCTCCGCTGCGGGGACCACGGACGCGAAGCTCTACCGCAACGACCGCATTCCGTCGGTGGAGTCCGGCGGGCTCTCGGTCAGCGCGGCGCGGACCGACCTGCTGCGGTCCATCGGCGGGCAGATCGTGGACGGCCGCTGGCTCAACGCCGCCAGCAGCCGTTACCCGGCCGTGGTGCTGGGCTCGGAGACGGCGCGCAGCCTCGGGATCCACCGGGCCGGCCCCGACGTGCAGGTGTGGCTCGGCAACCACTGGTTCACCGTGGTGGGTCTGCTGGCGCACAACGAGCTGCTGCCGGTCCTTGACACACAGGCCTTCGTGGGCTGGCCGGTGGCGGAGAAGGAGCTGGCCTTCGACGGCTATCCGACGACGATCTACACACGGGCGAAGGACGCGGACGTCGAGAAGGTGCACGGCGTCCTGGGCGCCACGGTGTCCCCGGAGGACCCCAACGAGGTCAACGTCTCCCGCCCCTCCGACGCGCTGGCCGCCAAGAACGCCACGGACAAGACGCTGAGCGGGCTGCTGCTTGGCCTGGGCGGGGTCGCCCTGCTGGTCGGCGGTGTCGGGGTGGCCAACACCATGGTCATCTCGGTGCTGGAACGGCGCTCGGAGATCGGGCTGCGCCGCTCGCTGGGCGCCACCCGGGGCCAGATCAGGATCCAGTTCCTCGCCGAGGCGCTGTTGCTGTCCGGGCTCGGCGGCCTGGGGGGTGTGCTGCTGGGCATCGGCGTGACCGACGGCTACGCCGCCTACCAGGGGTGGGCCGCCCTGGTGCCGCTGTGGGCGATGGCCGGCGGTCTGGCCGCGACCCTCGCCATCGGCGGACTGGCCGGCTTCTACCCCGCGGTCCGGGCGGCCCGGCTGCCCCCGACGGAGGCCCTCGCGACCAACTAGCGGGCGGCGACGGTGCCTTGACAGTTGACATCCGGACCGCGGCGCCCCTTGCCGTCCACCCCCGTGCGGCGGGGGCGTCGCACCCGGGGTCCGGTGTCCAAGTGCTCGGGTCGGTCGGTTGGACGCCCCTGTCGCGCGGGCGTCCGGCACGTGACACTGGTGACCCGACTGCACTCGTCCCAATTTAAACAATACCTATATTCACGGATCGCCCTTCGGGTTGCTCCTCGAATTGGTGAGCCTTGTTCGTCTCATTAGCGGCGGCTAAGGTTTTCTCATCCACCGAGGAATACGATTCGTGGGGGCGAATATGGCGAACCCGTTCGACGACGAAAACGGGACCTTTCTGGTGCTCGTGAACAGGGAGAATCAACACTCGTTGTGGCCTGCGTTCGCGGAGATTCCGAATGGCTGGCGACTCGCTTTCGGGGAGGCCACGCGCAAGGAATGCCTCGCCTATGTGGAGGAGAACTGGACGGACCTCCGTCCGCAGAGCCTCATCGACGCGATGAGGAAGACCGAGGCGGCCCACTGATGGCCGGCCAGACCGCGGCGACGCGACCCAGGGAGTACCTGTGGCCATGATGGGCGGGCCCGGACCGGTCATGGTCCGATCCGACGGGCCGGATTCCTCGAACGACAGACAGCGGGCGAAGCCCGGAACGACGAAAAGGATCATCCCGTACACCCGCGGGCACCGCCGCTCCATCGGCTTCCTCGTGGTCTGCACCACGCTGAACGCCCTCTGCGCGGTGGCCCCGCCCCTGCTCCTCAAGTACCTGATCGACGACGGCATCATGGCCCGGGACACCGGGACCGTGGTCTGGCTCGCGGCCGCGGTCGCCGCGGTCTCCGTACTGGCCGCGCTGGTGGGGTTCGGGGAGACCTGGTTCTCCGCCCAGGTCAGCGAGGGCCTGGTCTACGACCTGCGGGTGAAGGTCTTCGACCATGTGCAGCGCCAGTCGCTCGCCTTCTTCACCCGGGCACAGACCGGCGCCCTGGTGAGCCGGCTGAACACCGACGTGATCGGCGCCCAGCAGGCGGTCACCCAGATGCTCTCCACCGTGGTGTCCTCCGGGCTGACGGTCGTGTTCGTGCTGGCCACGATGTTCTACCTGTCCTGGAAGATCACCCTGATCTCCCTGGTGCTGGTCCCGTTCTTCATCCTTCCCGGCCGCCTCATCGGCCGCCGCCTGCAGGGCCTGGCCCGCCGGCACATGCAGGTCAACGCCGAGATGGGCTCGCTCATGCACGAGCGGTTCAACGTCGCCGGCGCGCTCCTCGCCAAGCTCTACAGCCGCCCGGACCGGGAGACCGCCCGCTATGCGCGGCTCGCCGCCCGCGGCCGTGACATCGGCGTCCGCAACTCGGTCTCCATGAAGATGCTCTTCCTGTCGACCATGTTCATCGGCTCGGTCGCCACCGCCGTGGTCTACGGCGTCGGCGGGGTGCTCTCCGTGCACGGCGCCTTCCGGATCGGCACCCTGGTGGCCCTCACCACGCTGCTCACCCGGCTGATGGCCCCGGTGGGCCAGCTGTCGAACGCCCAGGCCGACGCCATGACGGCGCTCGTCAGCTTCGACCGGCTCTTCGAGATCCTCGACCTGAAGCCGCTGGTCACGGAGAAGTCCGACGCGGTGGCGCTGCCGCCCGCCGCGACCCGTGACACGGCCCCCGGCGTCGAGTTCCGCGGGGTGTCGTTCCGGCACCCGAAACCCGCCGACGTCTCGCTGGCCTCCCTGGAGGACTTCGCCACGCCGGTGGCCGAGCGCGACGGCGACAGCTGGGCGCTGCGCGACCTCAGCTTCACCGTCCCGGCCGGCAAACTCACCGCACTGGTCGGCCCGTCCGGGGCCGGCAAGACCACCATCACCCACCTGGTGCCGCGGCTGTACGACCCGGAGGAGGGGACCGTCCTCATCGACGGCCGTGACGTCCGAGACCTGACGCTGGAGTCGCTCGGCGACACGGTCGGGATGGTCACCCAGGACGGGCACCTGCTGCACACCACCATCCGGGAGAACCTGCTCTACGCCCGCCCGGACGCCACCGAGGAGGAACTGGTCGTGGCCTGCCGGGCCGCGCAGATCTGGCGGCTCGTCGCCTCGCTGCCCGACGGCCTGGACACCATGGTCGGCGACCGCGGCTACCGGCTCTCCGGGGGCGAGAAGCAACGCGTCGCCATGGCCCGGCTGCTGCTCAAGGCCCCGCCGGTGGTCGTGCTCGACGAGGCGACCGCGCATCTCGACTCCGAGTCCGAGGCCGCCCTGCAGCAGGCGCTCAAGACCGCGCTCGCGGGCCGGACCTCGCTGGTCATCGCGCACCGCCTGTCCACCGTCCGGGACGCCGACCAGATCATCGTCCTGGACGAGGGGCGGATCGTGGAGCGTGGCACCCATGACGAACTGCTCGTGCTCGGCGGGCTCTACGCCGAGCTCTACCGCACGCAGTTCGCCCGGCCCGCGCTCGAGGACGAGAGCGATGTCGAGGGCCTGCCGGAGCAGCGGGTCCCGGAACCGGTGGGCCCCGGCGGCGGACCGGTCGTCTTCGGCCCGGGCGGTCCTGGAGGCCCTGGCGGTCCCGGCGGCCCGCGGGTGGTCGGCGGTCCCGGGATGGTCGGCGGACCGGGGATGGTCGGGCCCGGTCCCCAGCCGGTCGTGTTCGGTCCCGGTGGCCCCGAGGGCCCGGGCGGTCCGGGAGGCCCCCGAACCCGCTGACTCCCTCCACCGAGCGGTGCCCGCGACGCCTCCAAGGCGGCCGCGGGCACCGCTTTTGACATGTCGTCAACCCCCTATGCCCAGCCGCCGACCCACCGCCGGCAGGGGTTTCGAACGCATTGAGGGACTGTTACGTTCGGTCTTGTCCGATGCGGTTGGTGTTTATGGCGCTAGGTGCCTAAATAAGGAACATGTCGGTGTGGCCCGCACCGCACGGCAGTGATCCCGCGGCGGACGGTACGGAAGGGAATTCCTCTTCGAGAACGAGAACGGCCGCTCGTCGTGATGGCGGCGAGGACCGGTGAGGAGCAGGGGTGGAAACCGGGGGAGTCATCGATCAACAATCCATAGTGGAAGTGGAAATCGACGCTTTACGGCTGACCGGATCACCACGGCTGGCCGGCGAACGGCAAGAACACATCGAGCTGCTGGCAGCGGTGCCGACCCCGCTGCCGCCGATCATCGTCCACCGTCCCACGATGCGGGTCATCGACGGCTTCCACCGGCTGCGCGCGGCCCGGTTGCGCGGGGACACCACCATCGTCGCCCGCTTCTTCGACGGCGACGAGTCGGACGCCTTCGTCCTGGCGGTACAGCTGAACGTCACCCACGGGCTGCCGCTCGCCCTGTCCGACCGGCAGAGCGCCGCGGAACGGATCATCGCCTCCCACCCCCACTGGTCCGACCGCAGAGTGGCCACGGTCGCCGGCATCGCCCCCGGAACCGTCGGCGAGATCCGCCGCCGGCTGGGCTCCGCCGCCGACCCGCAGGCGCGCCGGCTCGGCCAGGACGGCCGGATGCGCCCGCTCGACGGCACCGCCGGCCGCCTCCGCGCCGGTGAACTGCTCACCGAGGAACCCGGTCTGTCGCTGCGTCAGGTCGCCCGCGCGGCCGGCATCTCCCCGGAGACCGTGCGCGACGTGCGCAACCGCCTGCGGAACGGGGAGGACCTGCTGCCCCGCTCGCGCCGCCGCGACAGCGACGCCGAACCGCGCCACACACCCGCACCCGAGACCGGAACCGGCACGGACACCCGGCCCGGATCCGCGCCCGTCCCGGTGGCCCGCAGCCGGCCCGCCGCCGGACGGCCGGTCCACTCCGTCGCGCAGGTCCGCGCGGACGCGGGGCCCGACCGTGTCGTCCTGGTCAAGCGGCTGATCGCCGATCCGGCGCTGCGTTTCTCCGAGACCGGCCGCAGTCTGCTGCGGCTCCTCGCGATCCACGCGGTCCGCGAGGAGGAGTGGGAGGCGATCATCGGCAACGTCCCGCCGCACTGCAGCGGTGTCGTCGCCGACCTCGCCGTCCAACTGGCCGACATGTGGGCGGACTTCGCGACCCGGGTGCGGAGTGACGTCACGGCCTCGGCCGGCTGACCGCCGCAGTGTGCGGAATCCCGGATTCAGGCGCCCCCTAGGGCATAGGGGGCCGCGCTCCCCAATGTCCACAGGGGTTTCGGCCTGGATGTCAGGCTGTTAATTTCGGTCACATCCGAAGCATGCGAATGCCGCGCACGGATGCTCTGTCCAGGGGTGGCAGGGCGAGTCGAGGGGGTCGAAATCGCCACCTCCCGCATTCCTTGCGGCGGCAGACGGTGGATTTTCTGCAGAAAGCGTGCTTGCACGAGAAATTCTTCTTCGTGGACGGCGACGCTCTCGCAGCGGCGGGGGTATGTGAGGAGCTGGGGTGGAGTCCGAGGGGGCCATAGGGGAACAGCCCGTCGTGGAGGTCGAGATCGGCTCGTTGAGCCTGTCCGGATCACCGCGGCTGGCCGGAGAGAGTCTGGAGCACATACAAGTACTCGTGGCGGCGCGGAACCCGCTGCCACCGATCACGGTGCACCGGCCGACGATGCGGGTCATCGACGGCTACCACCGGTTGAAAGCCGCCCGGCTGCGCGGCGAGAGCAGGATCGCGGCCCGGTTCTTCGACGGGGACGAAACGGCGGCCTTCGTCCTGTCGGTGAGGCTCAACGTCACGCACGGCCTGCCGCTGGCGCTCGCCGACCGCAAGCGTGCCGCCGAGCGCATCATCGTCGCCCATCCCCAGTGGTCGGACCGCAGGGTGGCCTCGGTCACCGGCATCGCCCCCGGGACCGTCGGCGACATCCGCAAACGGGTCGTCCGGGCGCCGGGGCCGGAGGGGCGCCGGCTCGGCAGGGACGGCAGGATGCGGCCGGTCGACGGCAGCAGCGGCCGCATCCTCGCCGGTGAGCTGCTCGCCGAGAACCCGGACCTCTCGCTGCGGCAGGTCGCCCGGGCGGCGGGCATCTCCCCGGAGACCGCCCGAGACGTCCGCAACCGGCTGGGCAACGGCGAGGGCCCGCTGCCCCGGCAGCGCGGACGGGAGACCGCGCCGGACGAGGAGCAGGCCGTAGGAGGGGAGTTCGGGGCGCTGAGACTGGCCCGGCCGGGGCAGCGGTCCCGGCAGGTCGTGGCGCCGGCCTCGGACCACGCCGTGCTGATCAAGCGGCTCATGGCCGACCCGGCACTGCGCTTCAGTGAGACCGGCCGCAATCTGCTGCGCCTGCTCGCTCTGCACACCCTGCGCAAGGAGGAGTGGGAGGCGATCATCAGCAACGTCCCGCCGCACTGCAGCGACATCGTGGCCGACCTCGCCCGGCAGTTCGCCGATCTGTGGTCGGAGTTCGCCGAGCGGGTCGGGGAGGACGTCGCGCAGATCGGCTGAGCCCGCGCCCGGACAGAGGGGGCCGTCGCGAAAGGTGCCGCTTTCGCGACGGCCCCCAGTCATGTGCGGGGTCGTGGAAAGTGGCGTGAATCATTCCGTTCTTCACCGGGAGGGGTTGTGCATTTCTTTTTTAATTTTCCATGAATTCCCTAGCGTTCAATGTCTGAAAATAACCCCCCATTCCCTGGCCGAGTGACCGAAAGTCAGCCCGTGTCGGCGTGAATGAGACGCTATCCTGAGTTGCGCTGACTGATCGGCGAAGGTACGGGGGTGCCTGTGAAGCTCAGTGAAAGGGACGGAGAACTCGGTCTGCTACGACGTCTCTACAGTGGGTGTGTGGCCGGAAAGGGTTCCTTGGTCATTGCCAATGGACCTGTGGGGTGCGGCAAGACCGCGTTGATCCAGACATTCGTCGGGCAGGTGACGGAGCAGGGGGGCGCCGTCCTGTCGGTGACCGGTTCCGCGAGCGAGAGCCTCGACAGGCTCGGACTGATCGACCAGCTGGTCACCGCGATGGGTGCGGCGGACCTCGCCGAGGTCGCGACGGCGGCGGAGGCGAGCGGACGGGTGCCGCGCGCGCTGATGCGGCGCGTCTACCGGGCCGTCGCCGAACTCGCCGGGAAACAGCCGCTCGTCCTCCATGTCGACGACGTGCACTTCGCCGACGAGGCATCGCTCCAGTGCCTGAGGTATCTCGTACGGCGCATCGACTCGCTGGCCGTCCTGGTCGTCCTGACCGAGAGTTCCAGCCACGAACAGGCACTCGCCACGCTCCACGCGGAGACGCTCCACCTGCCCCACTGCCATCGGATCCGGCTCGGTCCGCTCTCGGCCGAGGGGGTCGCCCGATACCTGACGGATCATCCGGCGACGCGTTCGGTGGGGCCCGAGACCGTCGAGCTGTGGGCGCGGACCAGCGGGGGGAACCCGCTGCTGCTGGACGCCCTGATCGAGGACTTCGCCGGACAGGGGGCGACGCCGACCGCGGGGCGGGGTGCCCCGGCGCCGTGCGAGTCGTTCCGGAACGCCTTTCTGCGCTGCCTCCACCGCTGCGAGCCGACCCTGCTCGCCGTCGCGCGCGCCGCCGCCGTCCTCGGCAGATCCGTGACACCCGCCCTGATCGGCGACCTTCTCGGGGCGGACGCGACCTCCGTACGCCGGAGCGTCACCGACCTGCGCGCGGCCGGGCTGTTCTCGGGCTCGTGGTTCGGCCACGAGCGCGCCCGGCTGACCGTCCTCGCGGACATTCCCGGCAAGGACCTCCCCGCCCTGCGCGCCCGGGCCGCCGAACTGCTCCGCGAGAGCGGTGCGCCCGCCGGGGTGGTGGCCGAACAACTGCTGGCCGGCCACGACTCGGCGCAGGCCGGCTGGCACCCCGACATCCTCCGGGAGGCCGCGCGCGAGGCCCTGGCCGCGGGAGACATCGGTGCCGGCGTCGACTATCTGCGGCACGCCTCCGGCCTCTGCACGGACGCCAATCAGGAGGCGGAGGTGATCGCCGCCCTCGCGGAGGCGCAGTGGCTCATCGACCCCGCGAAGGCGTCCCGCTACCTCCCGCAGCTCAGCCGCATGGTGCGCGCCGGGCTGCTCACCGGGTCCGACGCCCTGGTCGTGGTGAAGCAGAAGGTGTGGCGGGGCGAGTTCGCGCAGGCCGACGACCTGCTGCGGATCATCGAGGCGCGCGAGGGCGCCGGTGCGGACAACGCCTGGGACGGAGCGGGCTACTCACGGGCCGTCATCCGCTCGGACCACACCCTCGTCCGGGTGTGGCTGTCCTTCTGCTGCCCCGGACTGCGGCGCGGCACCACGATGTCGCCCCGCACCTTCGTCAGGCTCTCGGCCGACCTCGTCGAACTCGGCAAGGACCCGGCCCCGGACGAACTGCTGCGCGGCACCGGCCGGGCCGGCCCGTTCGCGGACACGCTGGTGGCGTTGATCTTCCTGATCGGGGCCCAGCGGCTGGACGAGGCGCTGCTCTGGTCGGAGCGGCTGCTGGACGAGCCCCGTAACCGGCGTGCCCCCATGCGGCGGGCGTTCCTGGAGACGATCCGAGCGGCCGCGGCCCTGAGCCGGGGCGACGCCGCCCACGCGGGCGAGGCCGCCGGTACCGCGCTGAGCCTGGTCGGCCCGGAGGCCTGGGGCATCGCGATCGGTCTGCCGCTGGCCCTCGCGATCCGCGCGGCGACCGAGAGCGGCGATGTCGACACGGCCAGGACCTACCTCGACCTGCCTGTGCCCATGGTCATGTTCGGCACCCCCTTCGCGCTGCCCTACCTCCAGGCCCTGGGCCGCTTCCACCTCGCCCTGGGCCGGCCGCGCGCCGCCCTGCGGGACTTCGAGTCGTGCGGCGAGCTGATGACGAAGTGGCGGCTCGACGCACCGGAACTCGTGGACTGGCGCAACGACGCGGTCGCCGCCCTCATCGCCATGGGCGATCACCGGCGGGCCCGGGAGCGGGTCGAGGAACATCTCGGCCGGCTCGGTGAGCGGCCCACCCGCGCCCGCGGCATCGCGCTGCGCCATCTCGCGGCGGTGGGCCCGTCCCGGAACAGGCTGCGGCTGCTCCAGGAGGCGGTACAGATCCTCGAAACCTGCGGCGACGGGCTGGAGTCCAGGCGCGCCCGGGCCGAGGAGGAAGCCGCGCGCCGCGCGGAGGAGCAGACCACCGAGCTCGGGCGCGAGCACCCGCTGGGCGCGCTGTGGGACGCTCCGTCCCCGCCGGTACGGCGCGCGGTCCCGACGGGCCCCGCCGACACGGACGTGGTGCCTCCGGCGCTGGCCGAACTCACCGAGGCGGAACGCCGGGTCGGAGCTCTCGCCGCGTCCGGCTGCACCAACCGCGAGATCGCCGACTTGCTCTCCATAACGGTCAGTACGGTGGAACAGCATCTCACGAAAATATATCGGAAATTGAAGGTGCGCGGCAGAGCGGATCTTCCGATGTCACTCGTGCGTTTTTCCGAGGTCGCTTGCCCTCCGCACGGACGGTGAAAAGAAAAGGCCTCACATCCGTCGGCCGGCTCCCCGTCCAAGTCAACTCCCCGTCCAAGTGGCGGTTTCGGACCGTTGGACAGTGTTGTGGTGAGGATTACGACCGTGTGATCCTGAATGCCGAATCAGCCTTCCAATAACCGATTCAGCCGGGAGGAATTCCATGGCCGGACGGAGCCTCGACGACTATGCGCGACTGGCCCGGAAAGAATTCGATCACCTTCTGGCGGAATCCCTGGAAGCCGTTGAACGGGCCTCCGAGGCGAACAGGGCGGCCTTCGACCTGACCGGTCTGCGGCCGGCCCGTTCCACCCGGCCCGGGCCGCCCGACACCACCACCAAGATCCTGGACCGCCCCTGGGCCGCGCCGATCGCCGTCGGCCCGCTCGCCGGACTCGCCCGGCCCGCGGACGAGCCCGCCGTGCTGCGGGCGGCCGACGCGGCGGGACTCCCCGTGGTGGTCGACATGGTCACCCCGGACGACCTCGCGCACCCGGTGCCGGCCGGCGACGGGCCGCGGTGGCTCCGCACGTACGGCCAACGGGAGCCCGGTGACATCGAGCGGTCGGTGGCCGACGCGGAGCGCGCCGGGTTCGCCGCGCTGCTTCTCTCTCTGGGGTCCCCGGGACTCTCTTTGGGGTCCCAGGGACGCGGCCGAATCGCGCGCCCCGATGCTCCCCACGCGGACTGGTCCGACGTGGAGCGGCTGCGCGCCACGTCCACGCTGCCGCTGCTCGTCGCGGGCGTTCGCACCGCCGCCGATGCCTCCCGCGCGTTCGACGCCGGGGCCGACGGCATCGTCACCGACGCGCTGGACGCGCTGCCCGACCTCGCCGCGGTCGCGGGCACGCACCGGCCCGTCCTGCTCGGCGGCGGCATCCGCCGGGGCGCCGACATCCTGCTCTCCCTGGCCGCGGGGGCCGACGCGGTCCTCGTGGGACGGCTGGTGCTGGAGGGGCTGATCGTCGACGGGGAGGCAGGCGTCACCGAGGTGCTGGGCGCTCTCGTGCGCGAGCTGGAGGAGGCGATGACGTTCACCGGAACCGCCTCGATCGCCGAGACCCGCGCCGACAGCCTCCGTACCGGACACCGTCCACCGCCCCGCGTACACCCGACGGACACCCCTGTCGGTGCCGTCGGAACCCTGCGCAAGGACGACCTCCACCCCAGCCTCTCCGACCCCGTCCTGGACACGATGACCTTTCTGAACGAGGTCACCCACCGCTACCCGGACGCCGTGTCCTTCGCGCCCGGGCGGCCCTACGACGGGTTCTTCGACACCGAGCAGATCTTCACGTACCTCCGCCGCTACCTGGACCATCTGGCCGCGCAGGGGCACACCGAGCAGGACATCCGCACCGCGATGTACCAGTACGGGCCCACCGCCGGCCAGATCCGTGGGATCGTCGCCGACTCGCTGCGCGCGGACGAGGGCATCGACGTCCCGGCGGAGTCGATCGTCATCACCGTCGGCGCGCAGGAGGCCATGCTCCTGGTGGTGCGGGCCCTCACCGCAGGCCCCGACGACGTGCTCCTCGCGGCGAGCCCCTGCTACGTCGGCATCACCGGCGTGGCCCGCCTGCTGGGCGTGCCGGTGACGGCCGTGGAGGAGCGGGAGGACGGGTTCTCCTGCGCCGATCTGGAGGCCGCGATCGTGCGGGAGCGCGCCCGGGGACGGCGGCCGCGGGCCCTCTACGTGATTCCCGACCACTCCAACCCGTCGGGCACCACGATGGACGCGCCGACGCGTGCCGCGCTGCTGGAGACGGCGGAGCGCCACGGCATCCTCCTCATCGAGGACAGCCCGTACCGCAGGGTGAGCCCCGGGACGCCGTTGCCCACGCTCAAGTCCATGGACCGTTCGCGGAGCGTCGTCCACCTGGGCTCGTTCGCCAAGACGGTCTTCCCCGGCGCCCGGGTCGGCTTCGCGGTCGCCGACCAGCAGGTGGTCGACGCGTCGGGCCGGACCGGTCTCCTGGCCGACGAGCTTGCCAAGATCAAGAGCATGGTGACGGTCAACACCTCGTCCCTGAGCCAGGCCGCGGTGGCGGGCGCCCTGCTGGCGGGCGAGGGCCGGATCTCCGAGATGAACGCGGAGCCGGCGGCCTATTACGGCAACGCCATGCGGACCACGCTGCGCAATCTCGACGCCCGTCTCCCGGCGGCCCGGCGCGCCGCTCTGGGCGTGCGCTGGAACGAACCGACGGGAGGTTTCTTCCTCACGGTCCAGGTCCCCTTCCGGGCGGACAACGCGGCGCTGACCCGGTCGGCACAGGAATTCGGCGTGATCTGGACCCCGATGAACTACTTCTATCCGCAGGGCGGCGGCCATCAGGCCCTCCGTCTCTCCACCAGCTATCTGACGACGGCCGATATCGAAGAGGGCACCGCGCGGCTCGCGCGGTTCATCGAGGCGCAGTCCTCGGCGTCGTGAATTCTCCGGGAAAGGCGAAGCACGTGATCGGGAACAGCAATGCACGGATACCGCGGTCGAAGCCGCGCATGTGGGGGTGGACTTTTCGATGACCATCAATCTGGACCTGCCGGAAGGACTGGAGGCCGACGTCCTGGCGGACGATTTCCCGCGGCCCGTCGTCCTGACCGGTGACGGCGCCCTGAAGACGCAGTACCGGCCGCGGATCGTCGGGGTGGGGACCGCCACGTCGGCCGCCGTCTACTCCCAGCAGGAGGTGCTCGACGCCTTCCGTATCACCGACCCGAAGATCCAGTCGGTCTTCGCCAACAGTGCCATCGACCGGCGCCACCTGACCCTCCCGGAACCGGACGCCGACGGTGTCCGCGCCCCCGAGCCGCAGGGCGACCTCCTCGACAAGCACAAGGCCATGGCGACGGAGATGGGCGCCGAGGCACTGCGCGCCTGCCTGAAGCGGGCCGGCGCCGAACTCTCCGATCTGCGCCACCTGTGCTGCGTGTCCTCCACCGGCTTCCTCACCCCCGGCCTGAGCGCCCTGATGATCCGCGAACTGGGCATCGACCGGCACTGCAGTCGCAGCGACATCGTCGGCATGGGCTGCAACGCGGGGCTCAACGCGCTGAACGTCGTGGCCGGCTGGTCCGCCGCCCACCCGGGCGAACTCGCCGTCGTCCTCTGCACGGAGGCCTGCTCAGCGGCGTACGCGATGGACTCCTCGATGCGGACCGCGGTCGTCAACAGCCTCTTCGGAGACGGCGCGGGAGCGATCGCCCTGAGGTCCGGCCCCGGCGACGAGGCGTCCGGCGCGGCCGAGGGCCCGACCCTCCTGAAGTTCGCCAGCTGCATCATCCCCGACGCGATCGGCGCGATGCGCTACGACTGGGACCGCGACCTGGACCGCTTCAGCTTCTACCTCGACCCCCAGATCCCCTACGTCGTCGGTGCCCACGCCGAGATCGTGGTCGACCGCCTGCTCCAGGACACGGGCCTGCGCAGGAGCGACATCCGCCACTGGCTCGTGCACTCCGGCGGCAAGAAGGTGATCGACGCGGTGGTCGTCAACCTCGGCCTGACCCGCCACGACCTGCGCCACACCGTCGGCGTCCTGCGGGACTACGGCAACGTGTCGAGCGGATCGTTCCTTTTCTCGTACGAACGCCTCCTCGACGAGCAGGTGACCCGGCCCGGCGACTACGGAGTGCTCATGACCATGGGCCCGGGGTCCACGCTCGAGACGGCGCTGGTCCAGTGGTGACGACAGGAGAGAGCGCAGTGAGTGACGTAAGTGCCGTGCCGACACTGGCCGTTGACGGATCCCGGCCGCTGTCGATCAGAACCGTCAAGGACCTCACCGCCCTGTGCGACGAGGTGGAGGACCGGGGCGGGGCCGCGATCCTGCGGGTCACCGGCGCACCCGCGCCGGGCTGGGCCGACGGGCTGGACGTCTCCCTCGTCACCAAGTGGGAACGGGTGCTGCGGAGGTTCGAGCGGCTGCCCGGGGCGACCGTCGCGATCGCGGCCGGCGACTGCGGCGGAGCGGCGCTCGACGCCTTTCTCACCGCCGACATCCGGATCGCGACGCGCGACAGCCGTCTTCTGCTGTCCTTCGACGGGGAGGCCACCTGGCCCGGCATGGCCGCGTTCCGCCTCGCCCGCCTGGCCGGCGCCGCGCGTGCCCGCCGTGCCGTCCTGTTCGGGGACCCGATCCCGGCGCCCGAGGCGCTGACGCTGGGCATAGCCGACGAGCTGACCGAGACACCGGACACAGCGGCGGAAGCCGCCGTCCAGCGCTGCGAGGGCCTGTCCGGGAAGGAACTCGCCCTGCGGCGCCAACTCCTCCTCGATGCGATGACGGTCAGCTTCGAGGACGCCCTCGGCCCGCACCTGGCGGCCTGCGACCGGGCTCTGCGGCGCGGTGTCGAGGAGGCCGCGTGATGACCCGGCCCAGCCACGGACTCCCCGGTGCGCAAGGCGGGGCGGCGGCATGACGACCGCCCTGCTGGAGCAGGAGACCGCGCGTGCGGAGTGGTCGGCGCTGACCGAGGCGGCCGAGCGCGTGGACAAGACGCTGGCGTCGCTGCCGTATCCGACGCGCCGCACGCCCGAAGAGCGGGACCTGGCCGAGGCGGTGAAGAACCGGGCCCGCGCCCTGCGCGCCCGGTTCCTCGACGGGTACGGCGACGCCGTGTACGACCGGATCACCGAGGGGCGTACCCGCGGCCTGCGGATCGACGAACTGGTCGCGGCCGCGGCGACCGCCTTCCCCGGCCTGGTGCCGGACGCCGGCCGGCTCGCGCAGGAACGGAGCCGGCCGCAGGCCGACAAGGAAGGCCACGAGATCGACCAGGGCATCTTCCTGCGGGCCGTCCTGCGGTCCCCCTCGGCCGGCCCGCACCTCCTCGACGCCATGCTCCGGCCGACGGCCCGGGCGCGGCGGCTGCTGCCGGAGTTCCTGCGGACCGGTGCCGTCGAGATGGACGCCGTACGGCTCGAACGCCGCGACGGCGTCGCACGGTTGACGATGTGCCGGCACGACCGGCTCAACGCCGAGGACAACCAGCAGGTCGACGACATGGAGACGGCCGTAGACCTGGCTCTCCTCGACCCGGGCGTCCGGGTCGGCCTGCTGCGCGGAGGGGAGATGAGTCATCCCCGCTACCGCGGCAGGCGGGTGTTCAGCGCGGGCATCAACCTCAAGAACCTGAGCTCGGGTGACATCTCCCTGGTCGACTTCCTGCTGCGCCGTGAACTCGGCTACATCCACAAACTCGTCCGGGGCCTGCTCGTCGAGGACCCGGACCGGTGGCACTCGCCGTACGCCGAGAAGCCATGGGTCGCCGCCGTCGACGGCTTCGCGATCGGCGGCGGCGCCCAGCTGCTGCTGGTGTTCGACCATGTCCTCGCCGCGTCCGACGCCTACTTGAGCCTCCCGGCCGCCAAGGAAGGGATCATCCCCGGGGTGGCCAACTTCCGCTTCAGCCGGTACGCCGGGCCCCGGCTGTCCCGCCAGGTGATCCTGGAGGGGCGCAGGATCTGGGCCTCGGAGCCCCAGGCACGGCTGCTGGTGGACGAGGTCGTGGACCCGGGGGAGCTGGACGCCGCCGTGGAGCGGAGCCTGGAGCGCCTCGACGGGGAGGCAGTGCTCGCCAATCGGCGGATGCTCAACCTCGCCGAGGAGCCCGCCGAGGCGTTCCGCGCGTACATGGCGGAGTTCGCCCTCCAGCAGGCGCTGCGGCTGTACGGCGAGGACGTGATCCACAAGGTCGGCCGGTTCGCGGCGAGGTCGTCATGAACCCCGACGACCGCGCCCGGGTGCGGTACGAGAAGAAGGACCACGTCGCCCGCGTCACCCTCGACCGTCCCGAGGTGCTGAACGCGATGGACCTGCGCACGCACGAGGAACTCGCCGGTGTCTGGGACGACGTGGAGGCCGACGACGACATCCGCGTGGTGGTCCTCACCGGCGCGGGCGACCGGGCCTTCTCCGTCGGACAGGACCTGAAGGAACGCAGCCGCCTCGACGCCGAAGGGACCCCTCGGACGACGTTCGGCAGCCGGGGCCTGCCCGGCTGGCCCCGGCTCACCGAGCGGTTCGCCCTGTCCAAACCGGTCGTGGCACGGGTCAACGGCTACGCCCTCGGCGGCGGCTTCGAGCTGGCGCTCGCCTGCGACCTCGTCATCGCCTCGCACGACGCGGTGTTCGCCCTCCCGGAGGCGCGGCTCGGGCTGATCCCGGGCGCGGGCGGCGCCTTCCGCCTCGCCCGTCAGCTGCCCCTGAAGACGGCGATGGGACATCTGCTCACCGGGCGCCCGATCGACGCGGCGACGGCGCTGCACTTCGGACTGGTCAACGAGGTCGCCGAGGAAGCTGACCTGGACCGCCGGGTCGACGCCTGGACGGCCGACCTGATCCGCAGCGCACCCCTGTCGGTACGGGCCATCAAGGAGGCCGTGATGCGCTCGCTGGACCAGCCGCTCCCGGAGGCGTTCGCCACGAGGTACACGTGGGAGGAACGGCGTATGCACAGCCGTGACGCGGTGGAGGGCCCCCGGGCCTTCGCGGAGAAACGTGATCCCGTGTGGTCCGGCCGGTGAGGTGATCCGGGTCCGCCGACGGGGGTGAACTCGTCGGCGGACCCGGGCGGTTGGGCTTCCGAGCAGCGCGGCGGACCGCTCCGTCCGCCAGGGGCCGCCCCACAGCGGGCGGCGGAAGGACAGGACGATGCCGTTCGCACGCGTCAACGGAACAGCTCTCAGCTACGACGACCACGGCGGCCCGGGGGAGCCCGTCGTGCTGGTCGCCGGCACCGGCAGCCCGGGACGGGTCTGGCGGGCCCACCAGGTTCCCGCCCTCAAGGCGGCCGGCCACCGTGTCATCACGCTCGACAACCGCGGCATCCCGCCGACCGGTCCGTCCCCCGCCGGATTCACCCTCGACGACATGGCCGCGGACGTCGCCGGTCTGATCGAGCATCTGGGCGCGGGGCCCTGCCAGGTCGTGGGCCACTCGCTGGGCGGGCTCATCGCGCAGGAACTCCTCCTGGCCCGGCCCGAACTCGTCACGCGGGCCGTGCTGATGGCCAGCTGCGGACGGGCGGACGCGCTGATCACCGCCATGTCGGCCGCCGACATCGAGCTGGCCGACAGCGGCGTCAAGATCCCTCCCGCCGTGTCCGCGTACCGGCAGGCGCTGCAGAACCTCTCACCACGGACCCTCAACGACGAGGAGCGGCTCCGGGACTGGCTCGGCATCCTGGAGCTCTCCGGCCCCGACCCGTCGACGATCCGCGCACAACTGGGCCTGGAAGTCGTCCCGAACCGCCTTCCGCACTACCGCCGCATCACCCGCCCCTGCCTAGTCATCGCCTTCCAGGACGACCTGGTCGTCCGCCCGCACCTCTCGCGCGAACTCGCCGCGGCCATCCCGGCGGCCGCGTACACCGAGATTCCCGGCTGCGGCCACTACGGCTACCTGGAACGGCCCGACGCCGTGAACGAGGCGGTCGTCGGATTTCTCAGCGGAGCTGCCCGCTGAGGGTCTGGTGGATGCGGGCGCTGGGCTCGTTCAGGCTGATGATCTCGACGGTCTTGCCGCGCTGGGCGTACTTCGCCTCGACGGCGTCGAGCGCGGCCACCGAAGAGGCGTCCCAGATGTGCGCGGCGGACAGGTCGATGACGACCTTGTCGGGGTCGGTGGCGTAGTCGAACCGGCCGACGAGGTCGTTGGAGGCGGCGAAGAACAGTTCGCCGGTGACGGAGTAGACCACCCGGCTGCCGTCGGGGTCGGTGACCGAGGTGACGTCGGCCTGGTGGGCGACGCGCTTGGCGAAGACGACCATGGCCGTGACGCTGCCGACGACGACGCCGACGGCGAGGTTGGAGGTGGTGACCACGCAGGCGACGGTGATCACCATGACGGTGATCTCCCCGGCGGGCATCCGCCTGAGGGTGCTGGGCGCGACGGAGTGCCAGTCGAAGGTCGCGAAGCACACCATCACCATGACGGCGACCAGGGCGGCCATCGGGATGTCGGAGACGACCGGACCGAAGACGACGCACAGCACCATCAGGAACGCGCCGGCCAGGAACGTCGACAGCCGCGTGCGGGCCCCTGAGGCCCGTACGTTGATCATGGTCTGGCCGATCATCGCGCAGCCGCCCATCCCGCCGAAGAAGCCGGTGACGATGTTCGCGATGCCCTGCCCGACCGACTCGCGGGTCTTGTCGGAGTGCGTGTCGGTGATGTCGTCGACGAGCTTCGCGGTCATCAGCGACTCCATCAGACCGACCAGGGCCATGGCGAACGCGTACGGCGCGACGATCTTCAGCGTTTCCAGGGTGTACGGCACGTCCGGCAGCCCCGGCACCGGGAGCGAGGACGGCAGCTCGCCCTTGTCGCCCACGGTCGGCACCGCGATCCCGGCGGCGACGGTGATGACGGTCAGGACGACGATGGACACCAGCGGTGCCGGGACCACCGTGCTGACCTTCGGGAAGAACACCAGCAGGGCCAGGCCGGCGGCGAGCAGCGGACAGACGGCCCAGGGCACGTCGTGCATCTCCGGCACCTGCGCCATGAAGATCAGGACGGCAAGGGAGTTCACGAAGCCGACCATCACCGAGCGCGGCACGAACCGCATCAGCTTCGCGACGCCGAGCGCGCCGAGGACGATCTGGAAGACACCGGCGAGGATCACGGCCGCGACCAGATAACCGAAGCCGTGCTCGCGGTTGAGCGGACCGATGACCAGGGCGACGGCACCCGTGGCCGCGGAGATCATGGCGGGCCTGCCGCCGACGACCGCGATGGTCACGGCCATCGTGAACGACGCGAACAGGCCGATCGCGGGGTCGACCCCGGCGATGACCGAGAACGAGATCGCCTCCGGGATCAGCGCGAGGCCGACCACCAGACCGGCCAGCACCTCGGTGCGCAGCACCTTCGGCGACCACCAGGACGGGCGACGGGAGCCGGTCATCCACGCGGCAGGGGACAGGGGGGACCGTGCGGAGGGGGACAAGACGCGATGAACCTGTCGTGCTCGGGCACGCCCGGTGTCACCGTGGGCGCGCGGGGAGGCATAGGGGAAGGAAGGGAAGAGACGGCTGGCGGACCGACGTCAACGGTCGGACCTCGCCGGGGGCTTCGTCGGCCCCGACACGGTGGGAACGGGCACGGCACAGCGCACGCAGCTCCCGACGCCGGGGAACTCTACCCGCGACCTGCTGGAGGCCACGGACCACCTGGACTCCGGCGAGGAACTGCCGGTCCCTGGAACGAGCGGCCCCCGGACGGCGATGTCAGTGGTCACCACTAGTTTGGAGTCACTGAAGATCGGCCGCACCGGCCGACCGGGCCTTTGGGGAGGGGTGTGCTGTGTCCGCTGCGCAGACACGACAGTCGGGGAACACGACGTACCTGGAGCTGTCTCAGGAGAGTGGTGGCGCCCACAAGTTCTACGAGGTGACTGTCGAGGCGACCACCGTCCACGTGCGCTACGGCCGGATCGGCGTCGACGGGCAGCACCAGACCTCCGCCTTTCCGACCGCAGAGAAGGCGCAGGCGGCAGCGGCGAAGAAGATAGCCGAGAAGGTACGCAAGGGGTACGCGCCCGCGGTCCAAGGGCAGCGCGCGGCCCGCCCCGTGACGCGCCGTCAGGTGACGTCCGCCCCGTCGACGGCGCGGGCGACCGCCCCGGTGCTGTGGCGGTTCCGCACCGGGGCCTCGGCGTTCGGCATCCACGTGGACGAGGACCGCTGCTGGGTCGGCAACCAGCACGGCAGCGTCTACAACCTGAGCCACGACGGTGAGGTGCTGGCCCACTACTCCCTGCCCGACGGCGTCAAGTGCCTGGTGGCCGACGACTTCTGGATCTACGCGGGCTGCGACGACGGCCGGGTGTACGACCTCTCCTCGAAGGTGCCGTTCGCGGCCTACGACATCGCGGCCGAGGTCGACATCTTCTGGCTGGACATCCACGCGGGCGTGCTGAACGTCTCGGACCGCAACGGCGGCCTGACGGTCATCGACCACGAGGACGAACTCCAGTGGTCCCGCAACTCGTCCGGGGACAACGCCTGGATGGTGCGGGCCGACGACCACGCCGTCTACCACGGGCACAGCCAGGGTGTGACGGCCTACGCGGCGGACGGCGCCAGACAGCTCTGGCACACCGCGACCGACGGCAACGTGCTGTTCGGCTGGCAGGAGGAGCACGCGGTCTACGCCGGGACCGGACGGCGGGTCGTCCAGCGCCTCGCGAAGTCCTCCGGGGCCATCGAGGCCTCGTACCAGTGCGATGCCGCCGTGTACTCGTGCGCCACGTCCGCCGGTGGCAGGTACGTCTTCGCGGGCGACTCGGCGTCCTCCGTCTACTGCTTCACCGCCGACGGCACCCGGCTGTGGAAGCTCGGCACGGGCGGCGGTTCGGCGCTCTCGATGCAGTACCACGACGAACGGCTGTACATCGTCTCCACGGACGGCTCGCTCGCCTGCATCGACGCGAGCGAGGCCGCGATCACCGCCGCCCAGTCGGGCACCGTCCCGGTCGCCGCGGACATCAAGCTGGCGGCCGCCATGCCGACGTACGCACCGCTGACCACCGCCGCGTCCGTCGCCACGGTGAGCGCCGTGCCCGCGGCCGGGAGCGGAGTCGTCGTGGAGTGCTTCGAGCAAGGCGGCCGCGTGCGGGTCCATGTGGTCTCCGAGGGCTATGAGCAGGGCTGGAACGTCCAGTTCCCGCGTGCGATACGCGAGCCCGGAGCGCGCTACGTGGTGGACGCGCTGCATTCCTCCTCGGCCGGCTTCTACCGGGTGCGCGGGGAGATCAGGCGCCTGGTGTGACGGGCGGGCAGTGAGGGTCGGGCCGTGCGTCGCGCTCTCGTCCGGGACAGTTGTGCGGACTCGTCCCGAATAATCGGCGCCCCCTCCTGATCACGCCGACTCCCGCGACTGACACGATCGGAGTGGGACAGCGCATCGGATTCGGACAGAGAGGACAGGGAGACACACATGGGTACTCCACGCGTGAGCAGTACGCCGTTGCCGGGGATCGGTGTCCGGTACGACCTGACGACGCGTGAGCAGCGTCGTGTCTCGGTGGTCGCGCACCGGGACGGCGAGCGCACGCTGAACGCGTACCGCACGGACGACCCGGACGCCTGCGCCCTGTCGGTGCGGCTGACCGCGGGGGAGACCACGGCGCTCATCGACGCCCTGCTGCCCTCGCACCACAGCCCGAATCTGCTGTCCACGACCGAACTCGGGCTGGTCGCGGAGCGCGTCCAGTTGTCGGCGCTCTCGTACTGGAACGGCCGCGTGCTGGGCGAGACCCGGATGCGCACCGAGACCGGCGTCTCGATCGTGGCCGTACTGCGCCGGGCCGAGGCCGTGCCGTCTCCCACGCCGGACTTCCGGCTGGCCGGCGGGGACACCCTGATCGTGATCGGCACGCGCGAGGGCGTCGAGGCGGCCGCGGCGATACTCGGGCGGGAGTGAACCGGTGCATTCCTCCGCGAGGTTCCTGATCGAGTTCGGCGCGATCATCCTGGCCCTGGGACTGCTGGGCCGGTTCGCCGCGCGCTTCCAGTTCTCCCCGATACCCCTCTATCTGCTGGCCGGACTGGCTTTCGGCGAGGGCGGGTTGCTCCCCCTGGGCACGAGCGAGGAGTTCGTCGCCATCGGCGCCGAGATCGGCGTCATCCTGCTGCTGTTGATGCTCGGCCTGGAGTACTCGGCCAGCGATCTCGTCTCCAACCTCAAGACCCAGTACAGCGCGGGACTCGTCGACGCCGCGCTCAACGCGCTCCCGGGCGCGGCCATGGCCCTTCTCCTCGGCTGGGGACCGGTCGCCGCGGTGGTGCTGGCCGGGGTCACCTGGATCTCCTCCTCCGGTGTCATCGCCAAGGTCCTCGGCGACCTGGGCCGTCTCGGCAACCGCGAGACCCCCGTCATCCTCAGCGTCCTGGTCCTGGAAGACCTCTCCATGGCCGTCTACCTGCCGATCATCACCGCCCTGCTGGCCGGCACGGGCCTCGCGGCGGGCAGCCTCACCCTGGCCGTCGCGCTAGGCGCCGCGGCACTCGTCCTGCTCGTCGCGGTCCGCTACGGCCGCCACATCTCCCGCTTCGTCTCCAGCGACGACCCGGAGAAGCTGCTGCTGGTCGTGCTGGGCCTGACCCTGCTGGTCGCAGGACTCGCCCAGCAGCTCCAAGTCTCGGCCGCTGTGGGCGCGTTCCTCGTCGGCATCGCCCTGTCCGGAGAGGCCGCGGAGGGCGCGCACAACCTGCTCTCCCCGCTGCGGGACCTGTTCGCCGCCGTGTTCTTCGTCTTCTTCGGCCTGCACACCGACCCGGCGAGCATCCCGCCGGTCCTGCTCCCCGCGCTCGCCCTCGCGGTCGTCACCGCCGGCACGAAGATCGCCACGGGGTACTGGGCGGCCCGGCGTGCCGGGATCTCGGCGAAGGGCCGCTGGCGGGCGGGCGGCACGCTGGTCGCCCGGGGCGAGTTCTCCATCGTCATCGCCGGACTCGCCGTCACCGCCGGTATCGAACCCTCCCTCGGCCCCCTGGCCACCGCGTACGTGCTGATCCTGGTCATCGTCGGCCCGCTCACCGCCCGCTACACCGAGCCCCTGGCCACCCGCCTGACCGGGCGGCGCCGCAAGCCAGCACCTACGGCTGACACGGCGGGCGAACTGGAGAGCGTGACGGAGGAGCCGCACGAGGTGGGCCAGTGATCCGGTCTCTCTGAGCGCAACAGCGCCGTGGCCGACGGGAGTTGGGTCCTGTCGGCCATGAGAGGGATGTGCCGGACTCTACGACCCGTGCCCCGTGCGGACCTGCTGCCTAGAGCGGGGTCGCCGCGTGCAGGAGCAGCAGCAGTGTCACGGCCGAGTTCGCCGAGAACGTCGCGGACAGCGCGGCACCCGCCGCCGCGCTCCAGAGCGCGAGACCCACGGCGGTGAAGAGCGGTGGCCAGGTGCGCGCCGGGGGCGGCGGGGCCAGCAGGGCGGCGACCCTGCGGGGGAGCGGGCCCGGCGCCGCGAGGGCCGCGAGCGTCGGTGCCGGCGTGCCGCGGGAGACGAGCGCCGCCTTGCCGATCGCGCGGGCGACGGCTCTACGGCTGCCGACGGACCGGGCGGCTTCCTCGTCCGCCCAGCGCTCCGTGACGTAGGAGACCGCCGAGCGCAGCGGCAGCAGGAACGGGTTGGCGCGGGCGGCCAGTTGGACGATCAGCAGGTGGCGGTGGTGCCGGGCGGTGAGGTGGGCCCGCTCGTGGGCGAACAGGGCTTGGCGTTCACGGGAGTTGAGGCAGGCGAGCAGGGCGGTGGTCACCACGATGCGGTCGCGTGGGCCGCCGGGGAGGGCGTAGGCGTACGGCGCGTCGTCGGGGAGGACCGCGACCGATGTGTCGCGCAGTCCGGCGAGTGCCGTGTGGGCCCGGCGCCGAACTCGGCGCTGGCGCAGGAGAGTTCGGCCGCAGCCCATGAGCACGGCGAGGAGGACGGGAATCGCGGCCTTGCCCACGATCTCGTCGTGGGGCACGCTCTCCCGCACCTCGGGGTCCGACCAGCCGTCCGGCAGCGGATTGCCCGGGAGCTGGGCGGTGCCGACCACCATCAGCAGGCCCAGGCAGAGCGTGCTGCACAGGGCCATGACGGCGGCCATCGCGCTCAACAGGCCTGTGGCGGTGCGGGGATGGAGGTGCTGGGTGGCCAGGTGGGCGATCGGCCAGGCCGTCAACGGCAGGACGAGTGGCAGGAAGACGAAGACGCCCACGGGACGTCAGCCCGCCGACTCGTCGCCGGCCTGGTCCAGCAGGTCGCGCAGCAACTGCTCGTCGTCCTCCGGAAGGGCGGTGATGAAGCTGGCCAGCACCGCCCGGCGGTCCTGTTCGCGATCGAGCACCTTGCGCATCTTCAGCGCGGCGAGTCCCGCCTCGTCCGCGGCCGGCGACCAGGCGAACGAGCGGCCCTCCCGTACGCGGGTCACGGCCTGCTTCTCCAGGAGCCGGCTGAGCACGGTCATCACGGTCGTGTACGCGAGTTCGGCGTCCAGGCGCTCCTGCACCCAGGCCGCGGTCACCGGTGCGTCGGCCGTGCGCAGGACGGTGAGCACCTGTGTCTCCAACTCGCCCTGCGCCCGCCGCTGAGGGCGCGGATCCGGTCTCGCCACGCTCCGTCTCCCTCCTGTTTGCCACTGCGCCGCCGCGGGGTCGCGATCGTCCCATCGTATCGACGGGGCACTGCCCGGCCGTACCGTCCGCTGCTGTCTCGTCCCGTCCCCTCGATCATTTCTACAGTGTTGTAGATTTTGGTTGGGTCCGTGCCGCGGACCCGAACCGTCGGTACGCGTGGAGGAATGAGTCATGGGTGTTTCCCTGTCCAAGGGTGGCAACGTTTCGCTGAGCAAGGAGGCACCGGGGCTTACGGCGGTGCTGGTCGGCCTGGGCTGGGACGTGCGCACCACGACCGGCACCGACTTCGACCTGGACGCCTCGGCGCTGCTGCTCAACGCCTCGGGCAAGGTCCTCTCCGACCAGCACTTCGTCTTCTACAACAACCTCAAGAGCCCCGAGGGTTCGGTGGAGCACACCGGCGACAACACCACCGGTGAGGGCGAGGGCGACGACGAGTCCATCAAGGTGGACCTCGCCGCCGTACCGGCCGAGGTCGACAAGATCGTCTTCCCGGTCTCGATCCACGACGGCGAGAACCGCCAGCAGTCCTTCGGCCAGGTCCGCAACGCGTTCATCCGCGTCGTCAACCAGGCCGGCGGCGCCGAACTCGCCCGCTACGACCTGTCCGAGGACGCGTCGACCGAGACCGCGATGGTCTTCGGCGAGCTGTACCGCAACGGTGCGGAGTGGAAGTTCCGCGCGGTCGGCCAGGGTTACGCGTCCGGACTGGCGGGGATCGCCGCCGACTTCGGCGTGGGTGTCTGAGAACCGGTAGCGGGAGAGACCGCGTGGGTCGGTCGGCCTGGACAAGGTGCGGCGGACCGGCCTGAGCAAGTCGGCCGGCGGCGACCTGAGTTCGGTGCCGCAGTGCGGAACGCCCTTCTGGCGCCGCCCATTTGTGGCAGCGCTGCCGAACTGCGGCTCCCGTCACGGGAGTTGGCGAACGGTACGCGGCAGCCGATGAGCCGGGTCGCGCCCGGGGACCTGCTCATCGACTGCCGCGGTCGCTCACTACACTCCCTCAATGAACAACTTGCGGTGCACTCAATGCGGTGCGGTGGGGTTGGAGCCGGGCTTCGCCGAGGACTCCGGACAGGGCTCCCGCGGGTTCGTCCGGTGGATCGCGGGCCCCCTTGAGCGAGGTCCACTCGGCAACGCCAAGAAGATGGGCCGACCGCGCTGGCAGATCGACGCCTTCCGCTGCCCCAACTGCGCACACCTCGAACTGTTCGCCGCCCGGCCGGACTAGGCGGGCGGTGGGCGAGCGAGATCACCAGCAGCCAACCAGCAGGCCGACGCGGTCCGTCCTCAGTCGTGCCCCACGCCGTCAGGGGCGCCGGGAGTCGTCCTCCTTGAGCGCCCTGGCCTCGCTCTTGAAGATCCGGGTCGCCTTGCCCGCCGAACGCGTCAGCTCCGGCAGCTTCTTGATCCCGAGGACGACCACGACGACGAGAAGGATCACGGCCAGTTCGCTCAAGCCGAACATCAGGTCTGCTTTCTCCCGGGGAGCAAGGCCGCTACGGCGTACCGGCCACACGCTTCAATCTACAGTGTTGTAGAAGTCTCTCCCGAGGTGCGATCGCTCAACAACCCCGCCTGATCGTCCGGTTGGCGGGGCCGAGAGCCGGCACGGCCGACCCGGTGCGCGCTCACGGTGAGCGGATCCGCAGATCAGGGGCTCAAGTGCTCGTGCCGCATCCTCCACCCGCCCTCCCGCTTCACGAGCACGTTCGTGCCGCGTCCCTGTCCTGACCGAGGCCGGCCGTCGACCACCCCCGTCCAGGAGAAGCGATACCGGCACACGGCGTGGTCGGCGGCCAGGACGACCCACTCAAGATCCCGGATTTCGTACACCTCGTCCTGGATGGCCGCGAAGGTCCGCTCGATCGCTCCCGTGATCTCGCCCAGGCCCCGATGGGAACCGTCGGAGAACCAATAGACGGCGTCCGCGTCGATCAACGGCGTTACACGGTCGATGTCGTGGGTGTTGGTGGCCTGCTCATAGCGCGTCATGAACGCGGTGAGTTCGGCAGTGGGATCTGACATGGGGACGGCCCTTTCCAGTGTCGAAGCCATGAACAGTCAAAGCCACGAACGAGCTTGGCGGGCTTGGATTTCCCCGTGCTTTGATGGCGGTGTGAGTCAGCAGGTGGTCTGGCAGGTGGTCTGGTCCGAGTGTCGCCCGGGCTCTGATCACTCCACACGGCGCTCGTTCGTGATCAAGCGACCACTCTCGACGATTCCTGGCACCGTGTGGACGCCGAACGGCCGGTCAGGGGCAGTCCCTTTGGTGCTGCTGGGGCACGGCGGCAGCGGGCACCGGCACAGCGACCGGGTCTTGTCGATGGCCGACCGGATCACCTCGTCCGGCTGTGCGGCCGTGGCGATCGATGGGCCGTTCCACGGTGAGCGGGTGGCATCGGCTCTCACGACGGTGGAGTACCAGAGCCGGATGGCCGCCGAGGGGGTCGGTCGGGTGCTGGATCGCATGGCTGACGACTGGGTCGCCGCTCGTGACCTCCTGGTGGACGCCGGGACGGCCGACCCGACACGTCAGGCGTACTTCGGGCTGTCCATGGGCACGCGCTTCGGTCTCGCCGCGGTACGCGCCCTCGGGCCGGGGCTGAGGTGCGCGGTGTTCGGAAAGTTCGGCACGCGGTCAACTCCCGGAATCAATCCCGGACTTCACGCCCCGCACCGCGTCCTGAACGACGCCTCCGCCATCACCGCACCGGTCCTCTTCCACCTCCAGTGGGACGACGAGATCTTCCCGCGCCCGGGCCAACTCCAGTTGTTCGACGCCTTCGTGAGCTCCGGCAAAGAACTCCTCGGCTTCGCGGGAGGTCACCGGGACACCCCGGAACACGCCGCTGCCGTGTGGCACGGTTTCATCAACCGCCATATCGCGTAAGCCGACCGCTGCGCACTCCTGACGTGTCCTACAGTCCCCACATGCGGCGAAGGACGGGACTGGCGATGGCCGGGGCGGCGGCCCTGGCCTGGGGTGAGTGGTTGAACTGGCGCTGGTCCCGGGTTCTGGTGGGGAACGGCGAGGGTGCTTCGGAGGCCGTGGTGGTCTTGGGGTACCGGAATCCCCAAGCGACGGCGAACGTGATCAACCGATGGCGGGTCCGTGCCGGCATCCGTTCCATCGCCGATGACGGTGAGCGGCGGACGCGTGTGATCTTCAGCGGTGGTGCGCCCGGCCGGGGCACGGCGGAGGCCCAACTGATGGCCGACTATGCGAAGTTGGTGCTTGAGTTCGACGGCACGGTGCTCCTGGAGGACCAGAGCGCGACGACGTGGGAGAACATCACGAACGTGATCCCCCTGCTTGAAGACGTGGACCGCATCAAGATCGTCTCCCAGCCGGCTCAGGCGCTCAAGGCCCGCGCGTACTTGCGGCGGCAGCGCCCCGATCTGGCGGAGAGGTTGGTGCGCGCGGACGACTACCGGCCCGGCGAGTGGGTGGTCGTGAAGCCGTTGCTTGCTCTGTACGGACTGTGGACACTCCGTGGCCTCAAGGCCGACGAACGGAAAGTCTCGCTGTAGACAACTGCCCTGTTCCGTAAGGGTGTTCGCCCACCCGCAGGCCTTTGCTTGACGGCGCCGATCGCCATTCCGGACGGACGCGCACAGCGACCGACGCGGCTCTCACCCACCCACATATCCCTCCCATTCACCCCGAACCCGCGACCCATGAACCCCCGATCCCGCCATGCCGTATCTTTGGCCTAGGACAAACTTTGGCATAGGACGAAACCCCCATGTACGGGCGGAGCTGATCACGTGGGCATCAAGGGCACCACCGCGGCCGAGATCGCGGGCAGCGTCCGGGACCAGGTCGCGTCGGGCGAGTTGGCACCGCGGGCGAGTCTGCCCCCGGTGCGCGTGCTCGCGGCCGAGCTGGGGGTCAACCGGAACACGGTCGCCCTCGCGTACCGGCGGCTGGTCGAGGCGGGCGTGGCCGAGACGCGGGGCCGTGGCGGCACGGTGGTCGCGGCGGTGCCGCAGCTCGCGCGGGAGGGTGTGGGTGCCGGTGTCGGGGGTGACTGCGTCGATCTGGCCAGTGGCAATCCCGACCCGGTGCTGTTGCCCGACCTGCTCGGCGCCGCCCGGCGCGGGGACTACAGCCCGCCGCTGTACGGTGCGCCCGCCGTCGACCCGGGGCTGGACGCCTGGGCCCGCGCCGACTTCGCCGAGGACATCGACCAGCCGTTCCGCACGCTGGTGACGCACGGAGCGGTGGACGCCACCGAGCGGCTGCTGAACGCTCACCTCACGCGCGGTGACCTGGTCGCGATCGAGGACCCCTGCTTCCTGGCGAGCATCGGAACCCTGCGGCTGAGCGGTTACCGCTCCGCGCCCGTCGCGGTCGACGGCGCCGGTATGCGCCCGGACGCGCTGCGGGCCGCCCTGGAGGCCGGTGCCCGCGCGGTCGTCTGCACGCCCCGCGCCCACAACCCGACCGGCGCGAGCCTCACCGAGGAACGGGCGGCCGACCTGCGGGCGATCCTCGCCGAACACCCCCAGGTTCTGGTGATCGAGGACGACCACTTCTCGGCGGTCTCCGCGCGGCCGTACCACCGGGTCACCCCACCGGGCAGTACGCGCTGGGCGCTGGTGCGGTCCGTGTCCAAGTTCCTCGGACCGGATCTGCGCCTCGCCCTCGTCGCCGCCGACGCCGAGACGACCGCGCGCCTGGAGGCACGGTTGAGCGCGGGCACCACCTGGGTCAGCCGCCTGCTGCAACACGCCGCCCGTGAACTCCTGTTGGATCCCCGGGTCCACGAACTCCACGAACGGGCGCGGGAGTTCTACGCCGGGCGCAGTGGTCTGCTCGTCGAGCGGCTGCGTGCTCAGGGCGTCGAAGTCCTGTACCGGCCCGACGGGTTGAACGTGTGGGTCGAACTCGACATCGACGCACGCGTCGTGGTCGCAGCCCTCGCGCAGCGGGGCTGGGCGGTACGCCCGGGTCACCTCTTCGCGCCGGATCCGGCCGCCCACCACGGCGCGATCCGGGTCACCTCCTCGACCATCACCGAGCCGCAGGCCGAGGAGTTCGCCGCCGAACTCGCCGCGGTCCTCGCGGAGTTGCGCTCCACGCCCAACTGACCGAACCCGATCACCCGCCCATCCACTCGACTCAAGGAGCCACCATGTTCCGCGGCCTGAGCGCCTTCCCCCTCACCCCCACCAACGAGCAGGGCATCGACGAACCCGCGTACACGACACTCGTCGCCCGCCTCGCCGCCGCCGGTGTGGACTCCATCGGCGCGCTCGGCTCCACCGGCAACTACGCCTATCTCACCCGCGAACAGCGCGCCCACGCCGCGAAGACCGCGGTCGAGGCCGCCGACGGGACGCCCGTCATCGTCGGGATCGGCGCGCTGCGCACCTCGCACGTGTTGGAGCTGGCCGAGGACGCCCAGAAGGCGGGCGCCTCCGGAGTGCTGCTCGCCCCGATGACGTATCAAGTCCTCACCGAGGACGAGGTGTTCGGCCTGTACGAGGACGTCACGCGCGAACTGTCCGTGCCGCTGTGCGTCTACGACAACCCGGGCACCACACACGTCCACTTCACCGACGAACTGCACGGCCGTATCGCGCAGTTGCCGAACGTCGGCTCGATCAAGATCCCCGGTGTGCCCGAGGACCCGCGCGAGGCCGAGCTGCGTGTCGCCGCGTTGCGTGCGCTGATTCCCGACACCGTCACGATCGGGGTGAGCGGGGACTGGACGGCCGCACGCGGCCTCAACTCCGGTTGCGACGCCTGGTATTCGGTCCTCGGCGGCACCTTCCCGGAGACCGCCCTCGCGATCACCCGCGCCGCCCAGGCCGGCCACGCGGACCAGGCGGTCGAACTGTCCGAGCGGCTCGAACCGCTGTGGGCCCTGTTCCGCCGCCACGGCAGCCTGCGCGTCATCTCCGCCGCCGCCTCCCACCTCGGCCTGACGGACGAACCGAACCTGCCGCGCCCCCTGCGAGGACTGGACGAGACCGCCCGCCAGGAGGTCGCCGCCACGCTGGACACCCTCGGCCTCACCTCCTGAGCACGAACCACCATGCGACAGCAGCACACAGCAAGTACGCCCAGGGCGAGGGGAGTTGACCCCTCGCCCGGAAGAGCAGGTGGCAACGGCCTGGCGCGCTACGTCGTCGCCGCGGCCCTCGCCCGCACCGCCGACGGCGGGGCCGTAGTAGCCGTCGTCCTGCTCGTCACCTCGTCCGGTGGCTCCGGGACGCTCGCCGGAGTCCTCGGCGCCTGCATCACCGCCCCGCACCTGCTCGGCCCCTTCGTAGCACGGCCGTTGGACCTCGCCCGGGACGGCCGGAAGGTCATCGCGGCGGCCTGCCTGCTGTACGCCACCGCGCTGGCCGCGGGAGTACTGACCTACGGGCACGCGCCTGCCGTACTCACCGGGTTGCTCCTGGCCGCGGCCGGCACCTGCGGGCCGTTGCTGACCGGCGGTATCAGCAGCCGGCTGCCCGCCATCGTCGGGCCGCGGCCACCCCTGCGCACACAGCGGCGGGCCCAGGGCTGGGACGTGGCGACCTACGGCATCGGCGGCACGGTCGGCCCGTCGCTGGTGGCCGCGCTGTCGGGGTGGGTGTCGCCGACCGCGGCGGCGCTCGCCCTCGCGCTGGGGGCGGCCACGGCGGCCGGGGGAGTGCTGCTCCTGCCGTTCACCGCGCCGTCCCACGGCGGCGACAGGTCGGCGATCCTCAGGCCGGGTGCGACCCTCGCGCTGATGGCCCGCTCCGGCCCGCTGCGGCGCACCGTCTACCTGACGATGGCCGTCGCCCTGAGTGTGGCCGCCCTGCCGATCACCGCGGTCCACCTGACGAAACTCCTCGACGTCGCACCGGCCACCGCGGCCGTACTGACCGCCGCGTACGGCCTCGGCAACCTCACCGGGTCCATAGCCGTCATGGTCTTCCCGCTCACCGGCGACCCGGAGCGGCTGATGCGCCGCCTCGCCCTGGGCGTCGTCGCCGGCCTCCTCACCGTCACCGCGAGCCCCGCCTTCACGGTGACCGTCTCGGCGTACGCCCTCACCGGGATCCTCAACTCCTTCTTCTTCGCCTCCACGCTCGCGGCCCGCACGGAGTACGCGCCGAGCGGAGCGCGCGGCCAGGTCTTCATCTGGGTCGCGGCCCTGAAGATCACGTCCGGTTCAGCCGGAACGGCGTTGGCCGGTTCCCTGACGGGAGTGGCCGTCCAACTGCCGCTCGTCGTCGGCCTTTTGGCCGTCTCCGCGGCTGTCGTCGCCGCGACCGTCGAGACGCGTTTCGGGGGAGCCGACGAGAAACGCCGCCCGTGACGGTGCGGGTGACAGGCGAATCGAACCGACACAGCCTGTTTCCGGGACGGCAACTCCGCCATGTCCGTACATGATCTAGCCTGGCGCGATGCGCACCACTACTTCGTTGCTGCCGGCCTTTCGACCGCAGGTCCAAGAGCGCCTCTACGACTTCTACGAGGAGCTGCGGAACGCCGACGAACTCTTCTGGGACCGTAACCTCAGCGCCTGGATCGCGGTGGGGCACGGAGTGGTCAGCAGCGCGACGGGCAACCCGGCGCTGTCGTCGGTGCGTTATCCCGACATCGAGGCCGTGTCCGAGGAACTGCGGCCGCTGGCCCGGGTGTTGAGCCGTCAGATGCTCTACAACGACGCCCCGGACCACTCCCGGCTGCGGGGCCTGATCAGCAAAGCCTTCTCCCCGCGGGCAGTTGAGACACTCCGCGCCAGGATCAGTGAGGCCGTCGACCGGATCATCGACGAGGCGGCGCCGACCGGGCGGATGGACATCGTCGCGGACCTCGCCCGCCCTCTGCCGATGACCATCATCTGCGACCTCCTCGACGTACCGCAGGAGGACCGCCCCGCCCTCACGGCCTGGTCCGAACCGGTCGCCGAGGCCATCGGCAACTCCCGCCTCGACGCAGACCGCAACCGCGAGGCCTCGCAGAGCATGGCGGACATGCTCGCCTACTTCCGCGAGCTCCTCACCAGCCCGGACACCCCGCCGGCCCCGGACAGCCTGCGCGCCCTGGTGACCGCACAGGCCGAGAACACCGGCCAGGACGCCGACGAACTCCTCGCCAACTGCGCCCTGTTGCTCATCGCCGGGCACGAGACCACCACCCACTTCATCGGCAACGCCACCCTCGCCCTCCTCCACCACCCGGATGCGGCAGACCAACTCCGCAAGCGGCCGGACCTGTTGCCCGCCGCGGTCGAGGAACTCCTGCGCTACGACGCCCCCGTCCAGCTCATGCTGCGCCGCGCCCGGCACGACCTGGACCTCGCGGGCCGTGCCATCGCCGAAGGACAGACGGTGCTGTTGGTGTGCGGCGCGGCCAACCGGGATCCTGCCGTGTTCCCCGATCCCCACGTGCTGGATTTCGAACGGCCCGGCGGCGGACGGCACATGGCGTTCGGACACGGCCCGCACTTCTGCCTCGGCGCGGCACTGGCCCGGCTGGAGGGCACCATCGTCCTGGAAGCCCTCCTCACCCGCCTCCCCGACCTGCGCCTCGACACCGCCGAGCCCCCGAAGTGGCAGCGCAGCCTCAACTTCCGTGGCCTGACCCGCCTGGACGTCGCCTTCACCCCGCCGACGGACGAGGCCGGCGGTACGCGTGCCGCGTCGGCCGACGGTTCCCCGAGCGCCCTCGACCCCACGACGCACGCCGCTGAGTGCCCCTTCCGCCTGGAGCCCGGAGACGCCCCGGGCGTGTGACCCGGCCGGACATCGTGCTGCCGTCGACCCGACGTCGCCCCTTCCCAACGCGGTTTTCCCGAAAGCCTGTTGCACCCGTAAGGGCGCCGGACACGTAGGGGCAGACGCCAGGGAAGGAAGCACATGCCCATTGCCACCGAAGCCCAGTTCACCGAGGTGTACCGGGCGCACTACGAGGACGTGCTGCGGTTCGTCCGCCGCCGCGCGCATCCGATGAACGTCGACGACGTCGTCGGTGAGACGTTCCTCGCCGCGTGGCGCCGACGGCGCGAACTGCCCGAGGACGCGCGGCCGTGGCTGTTCGGCACCGCCCGCAATCTGATGCTGAACGCGAACCGCGGTATGCGCCGGCAGTCCGCGCTCGTCGTGCACATCGGCCGCACCGCCACCGCCGACGCCCACGACCCGACGGACGGCGTGGACAGCAGGCTGGAGCTGGTCGAGGCCTGGCAGGCGCTCGCCGCGGCCGATCAGGAAGTCCTCGCGCTGCACGTCTGGGAGGACCTCACGGCGAAGGAGGCGGCGCGGGTACTGGGCTGCACGCGGGCCTCCTACTCGATGCGCCTGACCCGTGCGAAGCGGCGCCTGGCCGGCCAACTGGGCCACGCCGGCGCCGAGTCGGCGGCGCTCTCCCTCTCCACGCGCTGACCTCATGCGCATCTCACGCACGTTCCCCGCACTGAACAGGAAGCCAGGAATTCCCATGACCAATGACCTGCTCGCCCGCCTCGCCGACCTCGACGCCGCACCGCGCCGCACGCCGTCCGCCCAGGAGACGGACCGTGAGGAGACGCTGCTGCGGACCATCCTCGACGACGACGAGCGCCCCGGCCGTACGGTCGGCGCCACCTTCCGCCGCCCGCTGGTACGGCGGCTCTCCTTCACGGCGGCCGGTGCGTTCGCAGCCGGACTCGCGCTGGTCGCGGTGAACGGCGGTGTGCCCGGCATGGGCGGTTCGGGCCCGCTGTCCTCCTCGGAACTGGCCAGCTGGACCGGCGCCCCCAAGGCGATGGACGTCGCCACCGCGCGTGCCTCCGACGCCGGTAAGTGGTGCCTGGACGCGACGGACCTGAACGGCACCGGCACCGACCCGGTGATCAGCAACGCGGACCTGCGCGGGAAGATCGCCTCGATGGTCGTCACGCGCGGCGACGTCTCGGCCTACTGCCTGGCCGGTTCGGACGGTGGCGCGTCGATGGGAATCTCCCCGGTGCGCCAGCAGCCCGACGGACACATCAAGGTGGACACGCTGGGCTCCCGGGGCAGCGGTGACGAGGAGCTCAACTACGTGGTGGGCTGGGCGGGTTCGGACGTCGAGGGCATCACCGTACGGGACCACGGGCACACGATCGAGGCCACGATCCAGGACGGCCGCTTCACCGCCTGGTGGCCCGACGGCGACCCCGACGGTGCCATCACCGGCACTCTCACCCTGCACCTGGCCGACGGCTCGACGCGCACGGTGAAGGGCGACACCCTGCTCGGCTGACCGGACCGGGCGAGCCGCCGCGCGGCGCACGTGGACCGTCAGACCTGGTCGGGTCCGACGGTCCGTCTCAACCAGGTGTCGATGACCGCCGCCGACTCGTCGTGACCGGTGAAGACGTGTCCGTTCATGCCCATGGCCCGCGCGGCGCGTACGTTCTCCGCGCGGTCGTCGACGAAGAGGAAGTCGCCCGGGGCGGCCCGCAGGGCCTCGACGCAGTGCTGGAAGGCGGCCGGGTCCGGCTTCGCCGCCCTGATCTTTCCGGAGAGGGCGACGTGGTCCAGACGCCGCAGCCAGGGCTGCGCGGCGAGGAAGGCGTCCGCGTGGTCCGAGGGGATGTTGGACAGCAGGGCGACCTCGGCGACATCGCGGAGGGACAGGACGTACGCGACCATTCGTTCGTCGACGCGCGACCAGCTGTCGATGTCGGTGAGGCGCAGCTCCTCGATCGTGTCGGGGTCGGCGGACCGGGAGAGTCGTCGCAGTACGGCGGTCCAGTACTCGGACGCGGACTGCCGGCCGGCGTCGTAGGGCGGGCGGCAGTCCCAGTAGGCCGTGGTGAAGGCGTCGGTGGGTGTGTGGCAGCGGGCGGCCATCTTGCCCAGGGCGCCAGGGAGTTGGTGGCGGGCGATGACCCCGAAGAGGTCGAACAGCACGATGCTGCGGGCGGTCGGCATGGTGGGAGTTCCTCCGGGTTCTGGTGGCCGGGGCGGGAGGAGAAGCCTGTGCGGCACGGAGTGAGCCGTGCCGCACAGGCGGTCAGCGGGTGCCGTGTGCCAGTTCGGGCGTGCGGTCGGATCCGGTGCGCAGGATCCCGGCGGCCACGGCGGTGACCGCCGCGCACAGCAGGATCAGCAGGACGAAGGCGTGGTTCAGGGCGACGAGGTGGGTCAGCCAACCGATGGCGGCGGGGCCGGCGAGCATGCCGACGTAGCCGAGCCCGGCGACGCGGGAGACGTTGGCCCCCGCGGCGGAGGGATCGGCGTGCCCGGCCGCGCTGAACAACTGCGGGACACAGCCGGACAGCCCCAGACCGAACAGCGCCCACCCCGCGAACGCGGTCCATATCCAGGGGGAGACGGTCACGATCGTGATGCCGACCGCGGCCGTCGTCGCGCCGTAGCGCAGGATCGCCATGGACCCGAACCGGGTGACGAGGCGGTCGGCGAGCAGGCGGCCGATGGTCATGGTCGCTGCGAAGGTGCCGTAGGCGAAGGCGGCGACGCTCGCGGGTGCGCCGAGGACGTCCTTCAGGTGCAGTGCGCTCCAGTCGTTGGCGGCTCCCTCGCACAGCATGACCATCAGGGCGAGAGCGGCGAGGATCCAGATGCGCCTGCGGGTGCCGCGGCGGTCGGCGGACGGTGCGTGCTCGATCTCCACCGAAGGGTCGGCGTCGGCAGTGGTGGGGGTGGCCGGCAGCAGGGCGCGGGCCGACACCAGGGCGATCACGATGCCCAGGACTCCCATGGCGGCCATGCCCGCGGCCGGGCTCAGGCCCGCGCTCGCCGTAGCCGCCCCGACCAGCGCGGCGAGGACGCCGCCGACCGAGAACGTGGCGTGGAAGGCCGACATGACGGGACGGCCGTAGGCCTTCTCGACGTGGACGGCGTGGGCGTTCATGCTCACGTCCAGGCAGCCGTTGCAGAAACCGAAGACCAGCAGGGCACCGCCCAGTGTCCACGGGTCCCGGGGGAGACCGGGCAGCACCAGGGTCGCGCTGCACAGCACGGCGGTGGCGGGGACGACGACGCGCGCCCCGAGCCGGTCGGTCAGGCGCCCGGCCACCTGCATGCCGATGAAGGCGCCGAGGCCCAGCAGCACCAGCAGCCCGCCGAGCGTCGCGTGCGTGATGCCCACGCGCTCCTCGACGGCCGGGATGTTCACCACCCAGGTGCCCATCAGGGTGCCGCACAGGCTGAAGTAGACAAAGGTCGCTATGCGGGCGCCTCGGAGCGAATCATTCATGCCGACCACGGTAACGAACATTCATGGCGATTGAATACTGTCATTTCGCACACATTGAATGTTTGTTTTGGTTGGTGTTCAATCGCGGTATGAGCAGCAACGCAGACCGGCACGGGACGATCGCGCAGGCCGTCAGGGAGTCGGGCAGGGTCACGGTCCAGGAACTCGTCGAACTGACCGGCGCCTCCGAGATGACGATCCGGCGCGACCTCGACGCGCTGTCGGCGCAAGGCGTCCTGGAGCGTGTCCGCGGTGGCGCGCGCACCCTGCTGCTCAGGGGTGAGGAGCCGCCCTTCGGGCTGCGTGCCCACGAGTCCGTCGACGCCAAGCGCCGCATCGCCGCCGAGGTGTCCTCGCTCATCGCCGACGGCGAGACCGTCCTCCTCGACAGCGGCACCACCTGCCTGGAGGTCGCCCACCTGCTGCGCCGACGGCCGGTCACGGTGATGCCCCTGTCCCTGCAGGCCATCCACGTGTTCGGCGAGACCCCGGGCCCGGCCACGCTGATGGTGCCCGGCGGCCAGCCCCGGGCCGCCGAGGGAGCCCTCACCGGACCCCTCACCCTCGCGTCCCTCGCGGCACTGCGCTTCGACACGGCCGTCATGGGCTGCTGCGGTCTCAGCGCGGCTCAGGGCCTGACCGCCTACGACCTCGACGACGCGGCCGTGAAGAAGGCGGGCATCGCCGCCGCGCGCCGCATCATCGTCGCCGCCGACGGCAGCAAACTCGGCCACACCGCCTACGCCTACGTCGGCCCCTCCACCCTCCTGCACACCCTCGTCACCGACACCGCGGCACCCGCCGACGAGGTCACCGCGCTCGAGGACACCGGCACCGTCGTCAAGGCCGTCTGACCGAGCGGCAGGGCGTGGAGCGGTTCAGCCCTTCCAGAACGCGGCGACCTGCGCCGCGACGGTGCGTCCCAGCTCGCGACCGGCAAGGGCGGACGGCTTGCGTACGCCCGGGTCGAGCGGGTTGGTGCCGAAAGCGGCGACCGCGGCTTCGTCCGCGTAGATGACGTGCACGCGCGACGGCGCGAGGGCCTCGAGTTCCGCGGGGTCGATCGAGTATCCCGCAGCGGTGCGCTCTGGCTGCGGGATGAGCACCAGAACGGGGTCGAAGCCGACGGCGAAGTCGGCGTTCGCCAGCGTGCGCACGCCTCCGTCGATGTAGAGGTGCCCTGCCAGCGGAACGACGGGCCAGATTCCCGGCACGGCCGAACTCGCCTCGACGGCGTCGACGAGCGAGACGCCCGATGTCCGGTCGAACACGATCGGAACCCCGGTGTCGGCATCCACCGCGGTGATGCGGAGGTCGCGGTCGCTCCAATTCATGCCGGGGAGCCGACCCTCGATGATGCTGCGGCGAACCGCGCGGTCGGCCGTCGTCGTGTTCTTGGCGATGGTGCCGATCCGGCGCCGTGCGTCGTCCGGCGAGGTCGCCTCGCTGTGTGCCGCGGCCATGGTCGCCATGAAAGTGTCGAAGTCGACTTCGACGTACACCTCATGGGTCGTCTCATGGACCTGGCGTTCGAACAGGTCGTCGAGCGGTGTGCCCGCGGAGATCTGAGCGGAGACGTTCGAGCCGGCCGACGTGCCGATCAGGGTTGTCGGCGCCCCGATGATGCGCGCGGCCGCCTCGGGCTCGACATCCTGGATGCCGAGCAGTACCCCCGTCTCCCACGCGATCCCCGCGAGACCTCCGCCGGCCAGAACCAGTGCGCCGTTCGTCATGCGCGGAGCCTATGTCGACCCCGCGCCGACGTTCAAGGAACTAAGGGGCAGCAGCGCGATCGGCGGAGGGTGTCGCACCGGAGCACGGCACCCTCCTGGTTCGCGTGGATCAGCGGAGTCCGGCGAAGAGGTCGTTCTCGGGTACGGGTGCGTCGGTGGTGTCCTGGACGCGTACGAAGGTCTCGACGCCCATCAGCTCGCCGAACCTCTCCTTGCCCATCTTGAGGAAGAAGATGTTGTCGCCCTGGCTGGCGTGCGCGGCCAGCGAGTCGAACTTCTGGCCGCTGAACGCGGTGGTGTCCACCCAGGTGGTGATCTCGTCGTCGGGGAGCCCCATCTTGGCCATCTCGGCGAGCTCGGCGGGGTCCGGCTCCGGCATCTCCGGATGGAACTCGCGGATGATCTCCCCGAACCGCCGCGTCGCCGAGCGGGGCATCGTCGTCCAGTACACCTTCGGCGTCAGCTCGGTCATCTCCACCGCCGCCATCGTGATGCGGTGGGCCTGGATGTGGTCGGGGTGGCCGTAGAAACCGTTCTCGTCGTACGTGACGACCACATCGGGCCGGTAGTGCTGCATGAGGTCCGCGAGCCGGGCCGCGCCTTCCTCCACCGGGGTCTGCCAGAAGGATCCGGGGGCGTCGTTGCTCGGCCAGCCCATCATTCCGGAGTCGGCGTAGTCCAGCATTTCCAGGTCGCTGATCTTCAGGACGTCACAGCTCGCCTCGAGTTCCTGACGACGCATCGCGGCGACGGATGCCGGGTCGTGGCCGGGATCGCCCGGCTTGACACCTCCCGGTCCGTCACCGCAAGCGCCGTCGGTACAGGTCACGAGCACCGTGCGGATGCCTTCCGCCGCGTACCGCGCGAGGATCCCTCCGGTGCTGGTGGCCTCGTCGTCGGGGTGGGCGTGCACTGCCATGATCGTCAAGGGCCGGTCAGTCATGAAAGATTCCTCCTGCAGAAATACGTCGTGGTCCATCTAAGTGCGCGGCGGTCACACCGCGATCCCGGGGCCCGGATCCCGGCGGGGCGGACGACCTTGCGGTCCCGTGTACCCCGCACTTACGGCGCCGGTCCCTCGCTCGATGCAACCCCGCCCGCCGGACCAACTGTTCCCGGTCCGGTCACTCGGCCTTCCGAGGCGAGGCGTCGGATGCGGTCAGCACCGTCGTACCCCTACCCGAGAGATCGCCTCGGCCAGGTGTTTCGTGTGGCGGTGGCATCCTTGGCCGGTGTACTCACCTGATCACGTCGGAGCTGTGTTCTTCGACGTCGACGGCACCTTGGTCCCGGGGACCAGTTCGTCGGTCTTCCTGGCCGGCTTTCTCGGTCATCGTGACGAGTTGGCCAAGGCCGAGGACGACTACGCCTCCGGCGCCTGGGACAACCGGCGAGTCTCCGAGCTGGACGCTGCGGGCTGGGCGGGCGTGCCGGTGGAGCAGATCCCTCGCTGGCTGGACGGGCTGCCGTTGGTCATGGGTATCGCGGAGACCGTGGCCTGGTGCCGACGGAACGGTCTGGTGCCGGTGCTGGCCACCTTGGCCTGGTCCCCGGTCGGCGGCTACTTGGCAGACCGCTTCGGGTTCCACTCGTTCAGCGGACCTCGGCTGGAGACTGCCGACGGCCGGTTCACGGGACGGGTGGCGCGCCACTTCGACGAGCACGACAAACGGGACTTCGCCCTCGCCCAGGCGCAAGAGTTGGGACTGACCCCTCGCTCGTGCGGAGCCGTCGGAGACAGCCGATCCGACCTGCCGCTGTTCTCGTCCGTCGGGTTGAGCGTGGCGTTCAACGCGTCGGCGGGCGCGCGGGCGTTGGCGACAGCCGCTGTGGACGGTGACGACCTGCGAAGCGTGCTTCCCGTCCTGAATCGCCTGGTCACAGCCGGTCGTTGATGACCGCAACGCGGACCGTCGCCTCGTAGATCCTCGTCCTCACCGGATCACCAGGGCCGACCGCTGCCACAAGGCAGGTCAGCCTCCAGTAGCGCGGTGGTGCTGGAAGAGTCCCAGGGCCGCCACCGACGCCGCGTCCTTGAACCGGCCTCCGGCGATCAACTGCCACACGTCCGCCTCGGAGAACCAGCGGCTGACCAAGCCGGCTTCCTCGTCGTCCAGGTCGGGTTCACCGGCGGTGAGATCGGTGGCGAGGACGACATGAAAGCCCTGGTCGCAGTATCCGTATGCCTCGTACAGGTGCCCCAGCGGAGTGAGCGTTCCGGCCGTCAGCCCTGTCTCCTCCGCGAGTTCACCGCGTGCCAGGGCGAGCGGGTCCGCATCCGGCCGGTCTTCCCATGTGCCCTGCGGAAACTCCCAGTAGCGCGCCCCGACCGGGTAGCGGTACTGCTCCACCAGATGGAAACCACCGTCTGCATAGGGAACGATCAACGAGAAGTCGGGCTTGTGCACCACGCCGTACAAGCCCTCCGCGCCGTCGTGGCGCAGCGTCCTGTCCTCGCGAACGGTCATCCAGCGGTTCTGGTAGACCACGGTTGAACTGGTTGCCGTGAGTTCGTGCTCTGGCAACGACGCGTCGGAGATCATGTTCTGAACGCTAGCCGATGTCGTGTCCGCGATGTCAGGGCAGCCGGAAATGCCCAACTGCCGCCGCCCCCACCGAACTTGTGACAGCCCTGTGACTGGAATTATGGCCTCCGTCACACGTGCGGGGTTCACGCGCTGATCAGATGACCGGATGCCCAGACCCGCCTCGCACCACCCGGCTCCCGCCCGCACCGCCCCCTACCTGTCGGCCCTCGCCGCGACCGCTCTGCTGCTCACCGCCTGCGGGACGGAGCGCGCCGACGTCGGCAACACCGGTGTCGGCACGGCCGAGTCGACATCCCGTGCGCAGGTCGCCGATCCGGGGAAGGACGGCGTACGGGTCACCTCGCTGACCTTCCCTTCGCCTTCGCCCACGCCCACCAGCAGCCAGTCCGTCGCCGCCGACGGCCTCGCCACGGACTCGGGGATCGTCGCCGCCTACGAAGTCGTCAACAAGACCACGGAAACCCTGACCTACTCGGTCGTCATCACCTTCATGAGCGCCGACGGCGGGGCCATGGGCAACCAGACCGTGACCGTCCGGGACGTCGGCCCCGGAAAGACCGTACGGGGCACGGTCCGGGCCGGTGAACTGCCGCCCGGCACACCGCAGGTGACCCAGGCCAAGGTGCTCGAAGTGACCAAGGTCCCCTCGAGCGAGGCGCCGGCCGCGCCGGGTACCTGCCCCGCCTCCGGGATCCGGGTCAGCGCCGACCGGGGCGACGCGGCCATGGGTCTGCGCGTGGTGGGCCTGCACCTCGACAACTGCGGTACGCGCGACTACACCGTCGACGGTTACCCGGTGCTGGAACTCCTGGACGACGACCTCAAGCACGTCGACGGCGTCAAGATCCTGGACAGTACCGGCGCGGTCACCCCAGGCAGTGCGGACGACAAGCAGCAGCCCGGACCCGTCACGCTCAAGCCCGGCGAGTCGGCGACCGCCAGCCTGGTCTGGCGCAACACCACCGAGTTCGGCACACCGGTGAACGTGCCCTACGTACGGGTCCGGGCGAAGGCCGGTGCCGACCCGGTGATCGTGACCCCGAACCTCGACCTCGGCACCACCGGAAAGCTCGAGGTCACATCGTGGCAGGAGACGGAGAACTGAGGGAAGTGGCCGAGAGTCGGCGGCAGTTGCAGGAACTGGTCGCCGAGGTGTGCGAGGCGGCCCGCGCGGCCGGCTTCTGAAGTCGGAAGCAGGGGCGTGGTTTTAGGAGGCGGAGGGACCGGGCGGCCAGGGGATGGACATGGGACTCGTCGCCGAACCGGAGGCGTCGTCCTCGGCGCCGCTCGCGGCCCAACTGGCCAGCAGGTTCAGGGCGTTGAGTGCGGGTGAGGCGGGTTCCGCGCTGTAGGCCATGATGGTCAGTCCGGTGTCGGCGGGCAGTTCCAACGCGTCGTAGTCCAGGGTGAGTTCACCGACGACGGGGTGGCGGAGGCGTTTGGTGCCGCCACGGTGCAGGTGGACGTTGTGGGTGGCCCAGCGGGTGCGGAACAGGTCGCTCCGGGTGGAGAGTTCGCCGACCAGGTCGGTCAGGGCCCTGTCGTGGGGGTCGCGTCCGGCCTCGGCGCGCAGGATCGCGACGGTGCCGGCGGCCATGCGTTCCCAGTCCGGGTAGTAGTCGCCCGCCGCGGGGTCGAGGAACATGAAGCGGGCCACGTTCGGCGGTCGGCCCGGCGTCGCGAGGATCGGGCTGATGAGGGCGCTGCCGAGGCGGTTGGTGGCCAGGATGTCCAGGCGGCGGTTGCGGACGTAGGCCGGGGTCGTGGACATGGAGTCCAGGACGCGCTGGATGCTCGGGCGGACGTGGGGTCTCGGGGTGCGCGCGGGCGTCCGTGTGCCGGTGCCGGCGGCGTGGGCCAGGGCGAACAGGTGGGCGCGCTCGGCCTCGTCGAGACGGAGGGCGCGGGAGAGGGCCTCCAGGACGCTGTCGGAGACGCCGCCGGCGTTGCCGCGCTCCAGCTTGATGTAGTAGTCGGCGCTGACACCGGCCAGCAGCGCGACCTCCTCGCGCCGCAGACCGGTCACCCGGCGATTTCCGCCGTGGACGGGCAGACCGGCCTGCCCGGGGGTGATTCCGGCGCGCCGGGAGGTGAGGAAGTCGCGGAACTCGGAGCGGGCGTCCATACCCGCAACGGTACGTCCGTCTCCGCGCGCGTGAGAGGCCCTGGCAATACCTGTAACGGCAGGAATCCCCTGGTGGGAGGCCATGTGCGGCGATACGTGCCACGGTGGGGAAGTGAAGGCGACACCCTTCTGGAACACCCGCACAGGCACGTCGCACAAGCCCCCGCACCGAGGTGGAGCAAGCCATGGAATACACGCGACTGGGAACGTCAGGGCTCAAGGTCAGCCGTATCGCCCTGGGCGGCATGAGCTTCGGCGACCCCTCCAGGAGAACGACCTGGGCGCTCGACGACACCGCCGCCGAGCCGGTCTTCCGCCAGGCCGTCGAACTCGGCATCACGTTCTGGGACACCGCGAACATCTACGGCATGGGCACCTCGGAGGAGATCGTCGGACGGGCCACGCGCAAGTACACCCGGCGCGAGGACGTGGTCCTGGCCACCAAGCTGTGGGCGCCGATGCACGAGGGCCCGGGCGGATCCGGCCTGTCCCGCAAGGCCGTCATGGAACAGATCGACGCCTCGCTACGACGTCTGGGCACCGACTACGTCGACCTCTACCAGATCCACCGCTTCGACCCGGAGACCCCGGTCGAGGAGACGATGCAGGCGCTGCACGACGTGGTCAAGGCGGGCAAGGCCCGCTACCTCGGCGCCTCGTCGATGTGGGCCTGGCAGTTCGCCAAGATGCAGCACGCCGCGCGGACCAACGGCTGGACCCGCTTCGTCTCCATGCAGGACCAGTACAGCCTGATCCACCGCGAGGAGGAACGCGAGATGTTCGGCCTCCTCGCCGACCAGGGCGTCGGCAGCATCCCGTGGAGCCCCCTGGCCGGCGGACTGGTCACCCGCCCCTGGGGCGAACGCGCCACACCGCGCGCGGAACTCAACCGCACGGTCGACCAGCAGAACCGCCCGATCTTCCTCGACAGCGACCGGGCCGTCGTCGAGGCCGTCCAGCGCATCGCCTCGGCCCGCGGTGTGTCGATGGCGCAGATCGCGATGGCCTGGGTCCTGAAGAACCTGGTGGTCTCCGCCCCGATCGTGGGCGCGACCAAGCCGCACCATCTCGCGGACGCCGCCGCCGCGCTCGACATCGAGCTCACGGCCGAGGAGATCGACTCCCTCGAGGAGCCGTACATCACCCGCCGGCCCACGTTCTTCTGACGGAACGTTCGCTGTCGTGAGGCCACCGTCCGCCCGCCCGGGTGCAGTTCACGCACCCCACGGGTGATCCTCACCGGCCGCCGTCACGAGTCCGGGTGTGATGGCCCCATGACCGACCCCGCCACACCCGCACCGGACGCGTCCGACAACTCCCCGTTGCCCCAGCCGCCCCCCGAGTACCTTCCCGAGCCCCTCTCCTACCGTCTCAAGCGCTGGCTGCTCGGGCCGCCGTTGGTCACCGGGCGCATCCAGCGGGAGAAGCTCGACAACCGGACGGCGCTCGGGGTGCTCGCCTCGGACTGCGTCAGTTCGTCGGCGTACGGCAGTGAGGAGATGCTGCGGGTCCTGGTGCCCGTGGTCGGGGTCGCCGCCTTCACGCTGCTCATGCCGGTGACGGGCGCGATCCTGCTGATCCTGGTGCTGCTGACGCTCTGTTACAGCGACGTCGTCACGATCTACACGCGGGCCGGCGGCTCCTACGTCGTCGCACGCGAGAACTTCGGCCCCGACATCGCCCAGGTCGCCGCCGTGGCCCTGCTCGTCGACTACGTCGTCACGGTTGCCGTCCAGGTCTCGGCGGGCACGAACGCGCTCATCTCGCTCGCCCACCTCGTCGGCAACGGCTGGACCGGCCTCGACCACCTCCAACTCCCGGTCAGCGTAGGGGTGGTGCTGATTCTGGTGTACGGCAATCTGCGCGGCCTGCGCGAGGCGGGGCGGGTGTTCGCGGTGCCCGCCTACCTGTTCATGGCCGCGGTCGGACTGATGCTCGCCGTGGGCCTGGTCCGCTGGGGCTTCGGGGATCTGCCGCACGCCGACGTCCACGCGCAAGGTGTCGTGCCGCTCGGTACGCCGGGGGACGGGTGGCTGTACGGGGCGTCGCTGTTCATGGTGCTGCGCGCCTTCGCGAACGGCGGCTCCTCGCTCACCGGCCTGGAGGCGATCTCCAACGGCATCTCCGTCTTCCGCGAACCGCAGGGCCGCAACGCCCGCCGCACCCTCGTCACCATGAGCTGCGTCCTGGGCGTCCTTGTGCTCGGCGTCTCCGGTCTCGCCCACCTCACCCACGCCGTCCCGTACACCGACGGCACGCCGACCGTGATCGCGCAGGAGGCCCGACTCGTCTTCGGCAGCGGTGTGTTCGGCACGGTGGGGCTGGTGTTCGTCCAGCTCGCCACCGCGCTGATCCTCTACACCGGAGCGAACACGCCCTTCACGGGCTTTCCCTACCTGGCCAGTTTCGTCGCCGAAGACCGTTTCCTGCCACGGCAGTTGACCCGGCGCGGACACCGACTGGCCTTCTCCAACGGCATCATCACCCTCGCCGTCGTCGCCCTCGCGCTGCTGCTGGTGACCGACGCCAACGTGGACCGGCTCGTCGCGCTGTACGCCATCGGGGTGTTCACCGCGTTCACCATGGCGGGCGCCGGCCTGACCGTCCACCACGCACGCCGTCGTGAACCCGGCCGAGGATGGAAGATCGCGGTGAACGCGACGGCGGCGGTCGTCTCGGCGCTCGTCGTGCTCATCTTCGCGGTCACCAAGTTCACCGAGGGCGCCTGGCTGGTCGTCGTGGTCTTCCCGCTGGGGGTGTGGGCCCTGATCCGCATCAACCGTGAGTACCGCGCGGAGGCCGCCGAGGTGGAGTCGCTCCCGCCCGCCGGCCAGAGCGACCGGCCGCGTCGGCGCCGCCACGTCGTGTGCGTCCTCGTCGACGCGGTGGACCCGGCCGTCTTCCACGCGCTGCGCTACGCCCACGAGTTGAGGCCCGACGAGGTGCGGGCCGTACACATCGCCGTCGACGCGGTGCGCGCCCGCCACCTGGTGGCGCGCTGGGAGGCCGTAGGAGCCACGGACGTCCCGCTGGAGCTTGTCGATTGCCCCGACCGCCGATTGGAGCGGGCCCTGACCGAACTCGCCGCCCGCGAGACGACCGACGGCCGCACCGCGCTCACGCTGCTCATCGCCCGTCGCACCTACACCACCGTGCTCGGCCGCCTCCTGCACGGCGGCACCTCCGAACGCATCGCCCGCGCCCTGGAGGATCTGCCGTCCGTGGTGGTGACGATCCTGCCGTACAGCGTGGTGGTGGGTGCCCTTGAGGACCGTGCCCAACGCCGATGACCTGCGGCCCGTCGCGCACGGTCCGGACATGCTGCCCGGTTCCTGACCAAGGCGATGAACCTGCTGCTCGGGAATTTCGGCATTCCGGCGCGCATGCCCGAATTCCCTGAATGCCGCCGTGACAGGCGCTCGCTGATGGGCAACAGCCCATGCCTCGCGGCGAGTTCGGCACCGAAATCGACACTAGAGGTTTTCGGGGTTCACGCAAGCCGGATTCAACACGCTCAACATTTCGATGTGTTGGCCGGCATCCCGTGGTGAATCGGCGTGGATCAGCGTGAATTGGGGTGTTCGGAATCGCGGGGGGTGTAAACCGAATTCCGCGAGTGCTTCGACGCCTTCCTTCGCGCCCTGATGGACGACGTACCCGGCGGGCAATCTGGCGGAAGCCGACCGTTCGTACGGAAACCGGCCAACTCGCCATCAGCGCCCGCCATTTGGAGGTACACGGTGTCCCCAGCGCCGAGCATCGGCGTCCTCGCCACCGGCACGTGCTTACCCGAGCGCGTCCTGACCAACGACGAGGTCGCCGAGGCGGCCGGCGTCGACCCCGACTGGATCGTCCAGCGGACCGGCGTACTGCGCAGGCACATCGCGGAGCCCGGACAGGCGGCCTCCGATCTCGCCGCCGAAGCCGTGCGGAAGGCGCTCACCGCGGCCGGTCTCCCGGCCTCCGCGCTCGGGCTGCTCGTCCTCGCCACCTCCACCCCCGACGAGTTGGGGCCGTCGACCGCGTGCCGGGTCCAGGCCCTGGTGGGCGCGGACCGGGCGGTCGCCTTCGACGTGGCGGCGGCCTGCTCCGGCTGGCTGTTCGCCGCCCGGGTCGCCCACGACTGGCTCCGTGCCGGCACCGGCGAACGGTATGCCGCCGTGGTCGGTGTCGAGGTCTACTCCCGTTTCGTCGACCCGGCCGACCGCGCCACGGCGGTGCTGTTCGCCGACGGCGCGGCGGCGACGATCCTCGGGCCCGTCCAGGGCGGCAAGGGGTTCGCCCCGATCCGGCTGGGGTCGGACGGTACCGCGGCGGGCGACGTCCTCATCCCGGCCGGCGGCAGCCGACTGCCCGCCTCCCCGCAGACCCTCGCCGACCGACGCCACAAGGTCCACATGGACGGCAAGGCCGTACGGGACTTCATCCTGCGGATCTTCCCGAAGCTCCTCGGCGACGCCCTGCACCGCAACGGCCTGGGCCTGACGGACATCGACCTGCTGATCTCCCACCAGCCCAACCCCCTCCTCCTACGCCGCGCAGCGGCCGACGCCGGAGTACCCGAGGACCGGGTGGTGATCATCGGCCACGAGGTCGGCAACATCGGCGCGGCCTCCATCCCGTACGCCCTGGCGAGCGCGGACCACGACGGTCGACTGTGGGCTGGTAGCCGGGTACTCGTCACCGCGTTCGGCGCGGGTCTGACCTGGGGGAGCACGGTCCTGACCTGGACCAGGGCCCAGAGGCACGGGGTCGTCCCAGCGCCCCGCGCTGAAGCTCCCCGTACCGGAGCGCCTCCCGCTGAAGCGCCCTCTGCTGGAGCGCCTCCCGCTGAAGCGCCCCGAACCGAAGCGGCTCGCACGGAAGCGCCCCGGATCGAGGCCCCCCGCGGTGACGCAACCCGGGTCGAAGTGCCCCGTGCCGAGGTATCCGGCGGCGTAGTGCCCCGTGCGGAAGTGCCCCGGGCCGAGGTATCCGGCGGTGAAGTGCCCCGTGTCGAAGTGCCCCGCGCCGAGGCATCCAGCGGCGTAGTGCCCCGTGCGGAAGTGCCCCGTGCCGAGGCATCCAGCGGTGAAGTGCCCCGCGTCGGAGCACCCCGTGCCGAGATGCTTTGGGCGGAAGCACCCCGGTCCAAGACATCCAGCGCTGACGCACCCCGCGTTGAAGCACCCCGCGCCGAGGTGACTTACAGCGAAGCGCCCCGGACCGAGGCGTCCCGCGGTGAAGCACCCCGCGTCGAAGCACCCCGCACCGATACCCCCGGCGCCGAAACCCCCCGCACCAAAGCCCCTCGCACCGCGATCCCCCGCACCGAAGGAGCCCAGTTGTGACCGAGACCCTCTCGTCCGCCGTCACCGAATCCACCGACGCAGCCCCCACCCCCACCCCCACCGCCACCGAGCCCGCAACCCCCGTCGACCCCGCCGCCCTAGGCCCCCTCGCCTCCCTCTTCCGTCTCGACGGCGCCCGCGTCCTGGTGACCGGCGCCTCCCGTGGCATCGGCCGTGCCATCGCGGTCGCCTGCGCCGAGGCCGGGGCGGATGTCGCGCTCGCGGCGCGCAGCGACGGCGCGCTGCACGACGCCGAGCAGGAGGTGCGCAAGCTCGGGCGGCAGGCGGTGATCACGTGCGGTGACCTCGCCGACTCCGGGACGGCCGCGCGCCTCGTCGACGAGGCGGCCGCGGGGCTGGGCGGACTCGACATCCTCATCCACAACGCCGGCGTGTTCCCGGCCGACGACACCGGCACCTCGTACCTGGTCCCCTTCGCCGAGAGCAGTTCCGCCGAGTGGGACCCACTGCTCGCCGTCAACATCGGCGCCACCGTCGACCTGTGCCGCGCCGCGCACCCCCACCTGGCGGCCTCCCCGAACGCGGCCGTCGTCCTGGTGTCGTCCGTGGCCGGGCTCATCGCCACGCCGGCAATGGAGGCGTACGCCGTCACCAAGGCCGCCCAACTCTCCCTGATGCGCTCGCTGTCCGTCGGCTGGGCCCGGCAGGGCATCCGGGTCAACGCCCTGTGCCCCGGCTGGGTGCGCACCGACATGACCGGGCCGATGCAGCAGCACGCACCCCTGTCGGACTGGCTCATGAGCCATGTACCGCAAGGCCGTTGGCTGACGCCCACGGAGGTCGCCGCCGCCGCGCTCTTCCTGGCCGCGCCCGCCGCCTCGTCCGTCACCGGACACGCCCTGGTCTGCGACGGCGGGGTGTCCGTCCCCGACGGCGGCCTCGCCGGCATCCCCAAGCCCGCCTCGCCCTTCGCCGCCTGACCCCGTACGCGCCCCGTCCCGGGACCCCCAACCGCGAGAGCAGGAACGACAGATGACGGACAATCAGTCACCCACGTCGGAGACGAACGACGACGAGTCCCTCCACCAGTGGGTGGTGGGGGAGTCCTTCCAGCACGCCAGTGTCCAGCCGGACTTCACCACCGCGGCCCAACTCCGCGACCGCCTGCGCCGCCAACCCCCCGACCAGAACAGTCCGTTACGCATCCGCCCCGGACTCGGTGTCGATGACACCGAATGGAACGACCTCACCTCCGAGCTCCTCAAGGCCTACGGCGCGGCCGTCCTCCCCGAGGGCCGCCCGCCGACCGCCGTGCCCCGGCACAGCGTCCTCAAGCACAGCCGCGACAACGTCCTCATCGGCGACGCCCACGTCGAAGGCGACGCGTTCCAGGCGCAGTTGGCCGTCGTCAACGACACCGAGATGCTCAGGGACCACACCGCCGACCAGCAGCACGTACCCGGCATGCTCCTCATCGAGGCGTCGATCCAACTCGTCACCTGGGCGGTGTCGGAGATCTGGCTCCCACCGGCCGGTCATCCCCCCTACTACGCCGTGATGCACGCCAGCGCCTTCGAGTTCAGCCGGTTCGTGTTCCCGCTGCCCACCCTCCTCACGGGCACGTTCACCCGCACCGGCCCGGCCGAGGACGACAAGATCCCCCTGAGCGCGGAGGTGCGGGTCCAACAGGCCGGCCAGGACTGCAGCCGGGTCCGCATCGACCTGCACGCCTTCCGCCCCGCCCTCGTCTTCGCCATCGAGGACGGCCAGGCCCGGCGCACCCTGCTGCGCGCCGCCCCCGCCGCATGACCACCGACCAGGCGGCCACCGAGACCGCCCACCCGCTCCGGCAACTCCTCCACGGCGACGCCGGGTTAGCCGTCGACGCACTCGACGGCCTGCTCGACACCCCGCCGTTCAAACGGTCCGCGCCACCCTGCGGCCCCGAACGCCACACCCGGACCTACGACCGGCTGCGCGCCCTGGGGGAGTGGGTGGGCGGAGCCAACGCGCTGCAGCACGACCCGGCCCGCCTCCTCGCCGTACTGGAATGGTCCGCCACCGTCGACCCGCCCCTCTTCCTCGCCGGCACCGTGCAGTACGCGGTGTGCGTCGCGGCCATGACCGAACTCGGCAGGCCAGGCCCCTACTTGGACCCGCTGATAGACGAGGTCGACCGGCACGAGACCTTCGGCTCCATCATGATCACCGAGGTCGGCCGCGGCAACAGCCACCTCGCCACCCGCACCGAGGCCCGATTCGACCCCGCCACAAGGGAGTTCACCCTACGGACCCCCGACCCCACCGCGGCCAAGTTCATGTCCCACGTCGCCGGCACCGGCCGCGCCCACATGGCCATCGTCTACGCCCGCCTCCTCCTCGCCGGCCAGGACCGCGGGGTGTTCCCCTTCGCGGTCCGCGTCCGCGACGCCGACCGCATCACGGACGGCATCCACATCACCGAACTCCCCGAAACCACCTCGGTCCCGCTGAACTACGCCCTCGTCACCTTCGACAACACCCGTGTCCCCTACGACGGTTGGCTCCGCGACGACGCCTCCATCGCGCCCGACGGCGAGTTCACCGACCCCCTCGGCGACCAGGACCGACGCCTGGTCCGCTCCCTCTCGGTCTCCTCCAACGCCTCCACCGGCGCGGCGGCCGCCCTCACCGCCGCCGCCCGCGCCGCCGTCACCATCGGCCTCCGCCACAGCCAACGCCGCCCGACCATGGGCCGGTTGCGCACCGACCTCCCCGTCCTGGACTACCGCACCCAGCAGGACGCCCTCTACGGCGTCCTCGCCGAGGTGTACGCGTGCAGCTTCCTCGTCGCCCGGATCAAGGCACAGTACGTACGACAGCGCAGCGCTCCCATGGACCTCTCCACGGCACATCGCCCGGTGTGGGCGCCCTGGGCCTCGGTCAGCCGCGAACAGGCCCTGACCAAGGTGGCCGCGACCCGCATCCTGCAGAACGCGGCCGGAGTCTGCCGCGAACGGGCCGGTGCCCAGGGCCTGTTGACCGTCAACCGGCTCCTCGAGTACGAGGGCCTGGCGCAGGTGTACCAGGCCGCCGCCGGCGACAACCTCCTCATCCGGCTGGACGCGGGAAAGCAGCTCGTGGAGGACCTCACGCACACCGTCCCGGCTCCGGCGGAGGTGGGTGAACTGATAACCCCTGGTGGGGCGTTGGCCTTGGCGCTTCTTCGCGAGCGCGGCCTCCTCACCGAACTGCGCGGCCGGGTCGAAGGCGTCCCCGTGGAGGAGAAGACCGCCTTCGAGATCTGGAACCCCCTGCTCCCCGACCTCGTCACACTCGCCGACGCCCACCAACAGCGCCTGCTGCTGGAGGCGTTCGCGGCGGCGGTCGCCGAGGCCGAGTCCACCCCCACCGGCACCGACCAGGCATCCCACCTTCCGGCGCTGCACGCCCTCCACGCGCTGTACGCCATGAAGTCACTGGAACAGACGCTGAGTTGGCACCTGGAGAGCGGATCGCTCACCTCCTCGGACGCCCTCCGCGTGCACAGGGAATGCGACCGCGCCCTGGACGCCGTACACCCTCAGCTCGCCGTCCTGCTGGACGGATGCGCGCCGCCCGACGCGCGCTTGAGGGCTCCGATGGCCGAACAGGACGTCGTGGCGGCCCTGTTCGCGAGCGGCGGGCCGACGACGTGAGCGCCATAACCGCGGTGATCACCGGGCTGGGGGCGGCCCTGCCACCCGACCGGATCACCAACGAGCAACTCGTGCGCGAAGGCCTGGACACCTCGGACGCGTGGATCCGCGGCCGCACCGGAATCGAGAGCCGCCATCGCGTCCGTCCGGGCACCTCGACCGGCGATCTGGCGGTGGCCGCCGCCCGTGGCGCACTGGAGTCCGCCGGGGCGCACGACGCCGGTCTGCTGATCCTGGCGACCACCACACCCGACCGCCGATGCCCGGCCACCGCACCGGAGTTGGCCGCCCGGCTCGGTATGACCGGCATCCCGGCGTTCGACCTCGCGGCCGTCTGCTCGGGCTTCGTCTACGCGGCCGCCGTCGCCTCGGCGCTGCTCATGGCGGGCGCGTACGACAGCGTGCTGCTCGTCGCGGCCGAGACGTACTCGACGATCGTGGACCCGCGCGACCGGGAGACCGCCGTCATCTTCGGCGACGGCGCGGGCGCCGCGTACCTGACGCGAGGACAACGACGTGACCCCGGAGCCCTGGTCCACTTCGACCTCGGCAGCGACGGCACGGGCAGCGACCTCATCACGATCCCGGCGGGCGGCTCCCGTTCGCCGTACACCGACGAACTGCCACGCCAGGAGCGGTACTTCCGTATGCGCGGCCGGGAGGTGTACGCCCGGGCCGTGCGACAGATGGCCGCCTCCTCGCGGACGGTCCTCGACCGGGCCGGTTGGTCCACCGACTCCGTCGCCGCCTTCGTCGCGCACCAGGCCAACCAGCGCATCCTCGACTCCGTGGCCGACCGGCTGGGCATCCCGGCGGAGCGCTGTCACGGAAACCTGCGCGAGGTCGGCAACACCGCGGCGGCCTCCCTTCCCCTCGCCCTCGCCGACACCGCCGCCCGCGGCGCCGTACGGCCGGGCGCCCGCACCCTGCTCACCGCCTTCGGTGGTGGCCTGACCTGGGGCTCCATCGCCATGACATGGCCCGAGGCGAAACCCGTACGGCACACATCCCAACCCCGCCCCATACCCAAGGAGTTCGACTCATGTCTGCCGTCTACGACCACCTCGTGACCACCCTGAGCGGCAAGTTCGAGGTACCCGCCGTCCTCGTCCGCCCGGACATCTCCTACGACGAGCTCGGCCTCGACTCCCTCGCCGTGATGGAGCTGTTCCTGACCCTCCAGGAGGAGTGGGCGGTGCCGCTGGAGGACTCCGAGGCGGTGGGCACCCTCACCGTGCGGGAGACCGTCGACCTGATCGAGAAGCTCAAGGCGGAGTCGTGACAGCTGCCGGCGGCAGGCCGGACGTGGTGGTGACCGGGATCGGCCTGGTCACCCCGGCGGGCATCGGGCGCGAACGGACCTGGGAACGTGTCTGCTCGGGTCGCCCCACGGCCACGGACGACCCGGAACTGGAAGGGCTGCCGGTTGGCTTCTCCTGCCGCGTTCCCGCCTTCGACCCGGCCGCCCTGGTGCCGGGAGTGCCGCACTGGCGCGTCGACCGCTACACGCTCCTCGCCCTCGCGGCGGCCCGGGAGGCGGTCGCCGACGCCGGGCTGGCGCCGGAGACCTGGGACGGCGACCGGGTCGCCGTGGTCATGGGCTCGGCCGCCGGCGGTATCGCGACCCTCGAAGCCCAGCAGGACCGGTTACGGGAACGGGGGCCGGGCCTGGTCTCCCCGCTCACGCTGCCCATGTTCCTGCCCAACATGGCGGCCGGCCACATAGCCGTCGACCTGAGCACCCGCGGGCCGAACATGCACGCCGGCACGGCCTGCGCCTCGGGTGCCACGGCGATCGGCATCGCCGTGGACCTGCTCCGCTCGGACGCCTGCGACATCGCGCTGGCGGGCGGCGCCGACGCCATGGTGACCCGGCTCTGTTCGGCGGCCTTCGCCCGCATGGGAGCCCTCTCCCGGCGTGCCGAGGACCCGGCAGCGGCCTCCCGCCCCTTCGACACGGACCGCGACGGTTTCGTCCTGGCCGAGGGCGCGGGAGTCCTCGTCCTCGAACGCGCCCCCGACGCCACCGCCCGCCGCGTCCGGCGCTACGCCACACTCGCGGGCCACGGCGCGTCCGCCGACGCCCACCACCAGACGGCACCCCACCCGCAGGGAGTCGGCGCTCAACTCGCTGTTCGCCGTGCCCTGTTGGACGCCGACGCGTCACCCGCAGACGTCGACCATGTCAACGCGCACGGGACCAGCACCCAGTTGAACGACCGGGTAGAAGGAGCGGTGATCGAACAGCTGCTGAGCGGCCGCCCCTCCGTCACCGCGACGAAGGGCGTCACCGGCCACACGATGGGCGCCGCCGGAGCGATCGAGGCCGCGCTCACCGCCATGACGGTTTTCCACGAGATCACGCCGCCCGTCGCCAACCTCCAACGCCCGCTCGGCGAGGACGACTTGGACCTGGTGAGCGACACGGCCAGAACCGGCAAGGTCTCCCTGGCCGTCAGCAACTCGTTCGGCTTCGGCGGCCAGAACGCTGTGCTGGCCTTCCGGCCGGCCTGAGCGGGCGGGTTCGGCGTAGTAGCGCATGTCGAACGGATCAATCACCGTGATCGTGCCCCTCGATGCTGGAAACGGTGGGTGGGGGAGTGGAGGAGAGAATAATGATCAATATCGTTTGGAGGGGCCGAGGCGCGGCGCGTTACCGCTGAACGGACGACCCGGCTCGCCCGACAGGAGACGCGGATGGCGCGAACGCGCATTCCCAACACCCGGCTGCGCGCGCTGATCGAGGAGACGGACTGGACCCAGGGCGGCCTCGCGCGGGCCGTGAACACGGTGGCGGCCGAGGCCGGGCTGGTCCTGAGATACGACCGGACCACGGTGGCCCACTGGCTGACGGGCAGTCATCCGATGCCACGCGTGCGGCCGTTCGTCTGTGAGGCACTCGGCCGGCGCTGCGGCCGTGTCGTCACGGCCGAGGAGGCGGGCTTCACGGGCCAAGGTGCCGTTGTCGCTGCCCAGTTGGCACCCGCGAACGCCAACGGCCTCGTCGGTCTGCTCCACCAGTTGACCGGCCCGGTTCCCTACCGGCCCGCGCGGACCCGCCCGGTGAGCGGGGCCCCGGGTACGGGCTCGGTGGTCGGGGTGGTGCGGACGCCGTACATGAGGAACCCGGCATCCCTGTTCTTCACCCGGACCCTTCAGGCGCAGGGTGGCGGATTCGCGCGGGGCACCCTGCGCACGTACTTGACCGAGGCGGTGGCTGGTCAACTGCGCGGAGTGCGGGGTGAGTTACGGCGGGAGCGATACGCCGAGGCATCGCAACTCGCCCTAGTCCTGGGCCGTATGTACGCGGACGACCTGCGCAACGGCGAGGCCCAGCGCTGCTACCTGGCGGCACGGGAACTGGCGATCACGGCCGGGAGCCGGGAGTTGACCGTGATCGCCCTGCGAACCCTGAGCGTGCAGGCGCACGGCCTGGGCCATCTGCGGATCGCCGACGAGGTGGCCCGCGCCGCCGTCGGAATCGCGCACGGAACACCTCGCGCCGTACGGGCCTTCGCCCAGGCCCAGTTGGCGGTGACGGCCGCGAGTTGTGGCGAGCGCGGGGACGCGTTGCGGGCGCTCTCCGAGGCCGAGAGCGGCGTAGACCTGGATGCGTCCGGGCGGCACCCGTTCGAGTGCTACGCCCGCGCCGACTTCGAATTCCAGCGGGGCGAGGCCCTGTTGGCGTTGCGTGAGCCCGCGGAGGCCATGCCCGCCTTCGAGTACGCGCTGGCAGCCCGCGCTTCGGACGATCGCCGGGGAGCCGCGCTGACCCGGTTACGCCTGGCGGACGTACTGCTGCGGCTGGGGCGTGTGGACGAGACGCGTTCCCTGGAAAGGGAGTTGAGGGAACACGGTGATGGTCTGCGGTCGGCGGCGGTCACGCGACGGAAGCTGGAATTGGGGCGGTCACTGCTGCGGTTCGGCGGAGGCCGGAGGGCTGTGTAGTGGGCGGCGGTCGGGAGGAGGTCCCGCCGTGCTGTCAGCGGGCCGGGGTGCGCCGTACCACCTCGCCCTTGCCGTTCGCCTCCAGTGAGGCCGTGCCGTCGAAGCCGGTCACCCGGACCAGGACGGTCAAGGAACCGGTGAGGCGCTCGGTGATGATCTGCCAGGTCTGCGGGGAGCTGATGCCGAGGGTGGATCTGGCCTCGTCGACCAGGGCGGGGAAGCGTTCGTAGGGGACGGAAGCCGGGTCGAAGCGCGAGGCCTGCGAGCCGGTGGGGGCGAACACGACCGACAGCAGCTGGTCTTGTACGACGACGGTGAGTGCCTGGCCGGTGTTCTTGCCCTTGGTCAACGAGTCGACGGCCCGGCGCAGTTCGCCCTTGTCGAGGAACGACCGGCCGGGGCCGAGGGAGACCGTGCCGGCCGCCGACGACACGACCGTGGTCGACGACGTGGAGGAGACGGAGGGTTGGGTGGAGGCGGGCGGCCGCGCGGAGGTGTCCTTGTCGAACAGGTCGGCGCGGAACAGCAGGATCACACCGGCCGCGGCGAGCAGCAGCGCGAGCAGCGTGACGAAGCCGACGGCACAGCCTTCGGAGGGCTCTTTCACCACGGCCGGACCGGGTGCCGCATCGAGGCGGGCGCCGGCCGCCCGCTCCTCCCACTCCGGTGTCGGCCGTTTCACGATCCGGACCTTCCACAGCCGGTCCGGCGGGTACTGGACCACGACGACCCCGCCCGGCCGGTAGTCGGGCAGGTCCGCGAGGTTGATGTGCTGCGTGAACTCGACGCGGTACGCCGGTATTTCGTCGTCCGGGGCGACCGTGACGTCGAAGCGGACCGCCACGTCGCTCGTCGCCTCGCCCCCGACGGCCTCCAGGGTCTCGATCTGCGCGAGTGCCGTGCGGGGCGGGATCGCCGCCTCCCGGGCGCGCCTCGGCACACCGGCGAGGAAGAAGAGCAGACCGTAGACCGCGGGGAGGACCACGCCCGTCACGCACAGCGGCACGCTCTCAATGACACAGCCGACGACGAAGGCGGCCAGCGACGCGCCGATCACCCCGCCCGTCAGAATGCCCCGGGCGAGAGCGACGGGAGTGCTGCGCGTGGGCGGCGGCGCGCCCTGGGTGATCGTCACACGGGGGATTGTGCCGGGCCCGGGTGATCGCCAGTAGGTACGGAAGGTATCGATACCGGCACGTACGCGGCACCGCCTCGTGCATAGTGCTCACTGCTCCCCATCTTGCATGCTGGGTAAGGGAGTTGAGTTCGACCGTGATCCGGGAAAGGGGCGCTCGTGAGGAGCGAGTCCGGGAAGCGGCCCCGACGGGTCGCCGTCGTCGGCGCGGGCATCCTCGGAGCCTGCGTGGGCTGGAACCTGGCCCGGCGGGGTGCCGAGGTGGTCCTCATCGACGCGGCCCGACCGGGCGAAGGCGTCACCAACTGGTCCTTCTCGTGGGTCAATGCCAGCAACAAGACAGTGAGCAGGTCCTACTTCGACCTGAACGTCGCGGGCATGGCGGCGCACCGTGAGCTCGCGGGGACGATCGGGGCGGACACCTGGTGGTACCCCACCGGCCATCTGCGCTGGGCGGACGATCCCGCTTCGGAGGCGAGGTTTCTGAAAACCGCTGAGCTGCTGGGCAGTTGGGGCTACCGGGTCGAGGTGTCCACGGGAGCCGAGGTGCGCCGCCGGCTCGAACCCGCTCTCGCGCTGCCCGACGAGGTTCCCGTCGTGCTCTACCCCGACGAGGCATGGGTGCACGGACGTAACCTCGTCGACCGCCTGGTCGGCCAAGTCGTCGCAGGAGGAGGGGAGTTGCGGTCCGGCACCGAGGTGCGTGACATCGGGACCGGTCCCGACGGGAGCGTCCGGACTGTCTCCCTGTCCGACGGCAGCCGCCTCGACGTGGACACCGTCGTGAACGCGGCGGGCCCGGGCGCCTCTCATGTCGCCGGGCTCGTCGCACGGCAGTTGCCGATGCGCAGGGAACCCGGCGTCGTCACCCGGATCGACTGTGCGCGGCTCCCGATCCACCGGGCCATGCACGCGCCGCACATCGAGATGCGTCCGGACGGAGACGCGTCGATGGTCCTCCACAGCCGTGAGACCGACGCGCTCATCGACACGGGCGAGGAACCGGCGCAACTTGCCCTGCTCCTCCACGAGTTGGCCCGCGACGTCGTTCCCGACCTCGCCGACTCCCGCATCGCACAGGCACGGGTGGCGCACCGGCCGATCCCGGCCGACGGTTTCCCCTCGGTGGGAGCGGTACCGTCCGTGCCGGGCTACTACGAGGCCGTCTCCCACAGCGGCATCACACTTGGGCCGGTGCTCGGCCGGCTGCTCGCGGCGGAGATCCTCGATGGAGAGAGGGATGCGTTGCTCGCGGACTTCCCGCCGGAGCGGTTCCCTCAGTGACAGGAGGGGCGGGCGCGTGCGATGCCGGCGGCGTGCGCCCGGTGCCGACGTGACTCGTCGTGGCGATCGTTTACGGCGTGCGACGGTTCGGGGGGGGGCGAACGCGAACCGGCGCTCGGGATCGGCATACCTCGGCCCTTTCGTGGTAGACGCCAGGGCGGCGGCAGAGATCGCGGTCGGGCGGGGTGCGGCGGCCGGGGGCGCCGGGCACTCGGCGTCATCGATCACTTGGTGCGTACTGAATCTTGAGACACGCTTTGCACGACGCGTGCAACTGAGGCCCCCTCTGTCGCTGTCTGACAATGAGTCGGGCCCGTCGGGGCCGAGGTCGAGGAGCTAGAGAGTGGGGCAAGTCGTGGGACGGCGCAAGGGCAGCATAGGGATCGCACTCGTCACGGGTGCGGTGCTGGTGGGGGCGACTGCCTGTGGCGGGGGTGGCAGCGACAAGGCGAGCGGGGACGACGCGAAGGCGTCGGGCAAGCCGAGCACGAGCGCCTCTCCGTCGCCGACGAAGCCCCTGGGCCCGCCGATGCTGCTGGACACGATCACCCCGCAGACGGGAACCACGGTCGGCGTGGCCATGCCGATCTCGGTGATCTTCACCAACCCGGTGTCGTCCAAGGCACGGGCCACGGTCGAGAAGCACATGAAGGTCAGCGCCTCGCAGTCGGTCGTCGGCGCCTGGCACTGGATGGGCGACAAGCGCGTCGACTGGCGCCCGAAGACGTACTGGCCCTCCGGCACGACGGTGAAGATCGACGCCGACATGAAGGGCGTCAGCAACGGCAACGGCCGCTACGGCGTGCACAGTTACACGCACACCTTCAAGATCGGCGACGACGTGCGCGCGGACGTCTCCGTCACCAACCACACCATGAAGGTGACCAAGAACGGCGCGGCGGTGCGCACCCTGTCGATCAACGCCGGCAGCGCCGAGTACCCGACGTGGGACGGCACGATGGCCGTCATCGACAAGCAGAAGAAGGTCCACATGACCTCCTGCAGCGTCGGCATCAGCTGCGACAAGGGCAGCCCCAACTACTACGACCTGACGCTGCCCTGGGACATCCACCTCACCCAGTCCGGCACCTACGTGCACTACTCGACCGGCGACCCGAACCCGGGCAGCGGCAGCGCCCGCGGCTCGCACGGCTGCGTCCACCTGTCCCTGTCGGACGCCGAGTGGTTCTACGGCCAGGTCAAGCAGGGCGACCCCATCACCATCACCGGATCGCCCCGCGGCAAGGCCCCGGCCGACAACGGCTACGCCGACTTCAACCTCGGCTGGGACCAGTGGCTCGCGGGCAGCGGCTCCGGCGAGGGGACGACCGCGGCGCTGTGACGCGCCGCGGTGACGCCACCGGGCAGCACGACGAGCGGTGTCAGCAGGTGCGCCCGGCGTAGTGGGCGCCCTGGATCTTGCGGGCGGAGCCCAGCCAGGTCGTACCGCGCGCGACGCACCGCTCGTAGTCGCGCGCCCGGGCGACCTCGACCTTGATGACGACCCGCGAACCGTCGGTCGTGCAGTGGCGGTAGAAGGCGTCGGACCCGGTCTCGTAGAAGCCGCAGGGGTTGGCCGCCGCGGGACTCGCGGCGGCCACCGCGCCGAGCGAGCTCAGCACGAGGGCGGCGGAACCGAGGGCGCTGATCACCGTACGACGAAAACGCAAAGGGACTCCTTGGTCAGGGAAGGGGCAGTCCTGGAAGGGCTGTCGCTGTCGAGCGGGCCGACAGCCGTCCCAGGATTGCCGCGCTGACCCGCGCGGCCGGTCGTATGCCGCCGCGTTCACCCGGCGAATCGATTTGTCGCTACGTCGATCGGATGGTTCCGGCGCCGGGGCCGCATGGGCCGCCGATGCCGGAACCGATCGGCTTGGGCTGTGCCGGGCGGCTACGCCCAGCAGCCGTTGACCGTGGCCGCGAGCCCGTCGAGAGCGTCCTTGGTGGTGTCCGGGGCGGCCGTGGAGTTGTTCTCGATGAAGGAGAAGATCTTCCAGCGGCCGTCCTCGGCCTTCGTGAGGCCGCTCAGCGCGATCGCGCCCGTGAGCGTGCCCGTCTTGGCGCTGACCTTGCCGACCGCGCACTGGGAGTCGGCCGTGTCGAAGCGGCCCCACTCGGGACCCAGCGTCGAGCCCGCCTCGCCCGCGACGGGGAGGCCGTCGACGATGTACTTCAGGGTCGGGGCGTTGGCGGGGTCGTCGGCCAGGTCGAGGATGTCGGCGATCGTCTGGGCCGGGATGCGGTTGGAGCGGGAGAGGCCGCTGCCGTCGTGGATCTCGAAGTTGGCCAGCGACACGCCGTACTGGGTGAGGACCTGGCGGACGACCGCCGTGCCGTCCTCGAAGGTGGCCGGGCGGCCGGCGGCCAGCGCGGTCATCCGCAGCAGGGTCTCGGCGATATCGTTGTCACTCACCTTGAGCATGTGCTCCACGATGGTCGACAGCGCGGCGGACTCGTGCTGTGCCACGGGGACGGCTCCGGTGCCGGCGGTGGCGTGGGTGACGCTCCCGGTGACGGTGACGCCCTGCCGGGCGACGAGCTTCGCGAAGATCTGGCCGGCGTCCAGGGACGTGTCCGTGACATGGCGGCCGTCGACCACCAACGCCCGTACGGGGGCTATGGAGTCGGGGTAGTAGCCGTCGTTCCAGCCGGTCGCCAGGGTGGGTTCGGGGAAGAGGCTGTCGTCCACCGTCACCTTCACCGTGGTCAGGCCCGCGTTCTTCAGGCCCGCCACGGCAGTTGTGGCCATCGCGGTGAGGTCGGCGGTGGTCAGGGTGCGGTCCCCGCCGCCGACCAGGGTGAGGGTGCCGTTGTCGTAGACGACCTTCGTGGTGAAGCGGTGATCGGGGCCGAGGATCGTCAACGCGGCGGTGGACGTGCCGAGTTTGGTGTTGGACGCGGGCATCAGTGCCGTCGTCGCGTCATGGCCCCATATAGGGGTTTTGGACGTGGAGTCGATGACGACACCGCTGAACGTGCTGCCCAACCGGGTGTCCTGGACACGGGTGTCGAGGTTGTCCGCGATCTTCTGCTCCGCCGGGTCGAGTGTCGCGGTGGTGGTCGTGCCGACGGTCTGCCCGGCGGCGAAGGCGGAACCGCCGAAGAGGATCGTGCCGGCGACGGGAGCGGTCACCGCGACGACGGCGGCGCGGCGGAGCGCCGGACTGAGGGTTCTGCTCTTGCGGTGGCGTCCGCTGATGCCGTCTACGGAGGGGGAGTTGGGCATGAAGGCCTCGCCGCGGGGTGTGTGGGTGGGGGACAAGATCCAGTGGATCACGCAAAGGAAACTAACAGCTCCGAGTGGCCCGCCGCCGGGCGATCGGCCGATGCCGTCCCCCGCGTCGCACATCGAAGCGCGCTCCGGGGGCACGCGGCAGTACGGGACGCGTACCGCGCGTCCGTGTCTCGGCTCGTCCAGTGTTTCCAGGAAAGGCATCATGACCTCGTCGCACACGCACAAGTGGGGCCTCCGGAGGGCGAGTTCGACCGCCCGGAGCAACGCACCAGGAGAGGCCGAGGGCAAGCAGGCGCTCGCCGTCACAGGGCGCGCCGGATTCGTCGCACGCGGTGTCGTGTACGTCCTCGTCGGCGCCCTCGCCCTGCAGATCGCGTTCGGCGGCGGGGGCCGCGAGGCGGACCGGCAGGGCGCGCTGCAACAGGTCGCGGCGCAGCCCTTCGGGAAGTGGATGCTGTGGCTGCTCGTCGTCGGCTTCGGCTGCATGGCGATCTGGCGGGCGTCCGAGGCGCTGCTGGCGAACGGGCCCAAGAACAAGGTCGGTTCACGCCTGATGAACGCCGGCCGTGCCGTGTTCTACGGCTTCGTCTGCTGGGGTACGGCGTCCTTCGCCGCCGGGACCGGCGGGTCGTCCGGCAGCGACGCCAAGTCGCAGGACTGGACCGCCTCGGCGCTGAAACTCCCGGGCGGCCAGGTGCTGGTGGGTCTCGCCGGCTGCGTCCTGATCGGCGTCGGCGCGACCCTCGCGGTGCGCGCGGTGATGCGGCGATTCCTGCGCAAGCTGGAGACCGGGAAGATGAGCCGCCGGGTACGGCAGGTCGTCACCGTCCTGGGCGTGGGCGGCGGCGTCGCGCGCGGTGTCGTGTTCGCCGGGGTGGGCGTGTTCGCGCTCGTGGCCGCGATCCACTTCGACCCGCACCAGGCCAAGGGCATGGACGCCACCCTGCGCACCTTCGCGCACACTCCGGCGGGGCCGTGGCTGCTGGTCGCCGTGGCCGTCGGCCTGGTCCTGTTCGGCGGTTTCTCCTTCGCCTCGGCCCGCTGGCGCCGGCTGTGACCCCCGGGACCCCCGCACCACGACCCGGTGCGGGGCGTCGTCGTAGAACCCATGAAGTGGTGTGAAGAAACCGCGAAATGGTGTGAAACCACGTGCGGTGTCCGTGTCGGCGGAGCCTCGCGGGGCAGACTTTTCGGCCGGCTGCGGAATTGTGAGGTCCGGGGAGACATGGTTGTGCCGGAAGGGGGCACGCGACGTTCGTCCTGTTCTCCAGTTAAGGCGGCATCGTGGCTTCCTCCGTGAAGGCTCCCGAGGCAACTGCTCCTGTCCGCGCGGGAGCACCGGATGTCGTGGACGACCTCCCGTGGATCGAGGACGGGGCCAAGGTCGCTCCCAAGGACGCGCGGGCGATGTCCCGGATGTTCCTCGACCGGCTGCAGGAGCTGGAGGAGGGCACCCAGGAGTACCAGTACGCGCGGAACACGCTGATCGAGATGAACCTCTCGCTGGTGGCCTTCGCGGCGCGCCGGTTCCGCAACCGGGGCAGCGGTGACATGGAGGACGTCATCCAGGTCGGCACGATCGGGCTGATCAAGGCCATCGACCGGTTCGACCTGACCCGCGAGGTCGAGTTCACCTCCTTCGCGATCCCCTACATCCTCGGTGAGATCAAGCGGTTCTTCCGCGACACCACCTGGGCCGTGCACGTCCCGCGGCGCCTCCAGGAACTCCGGGTCGACCTCGCGAAGAGCAAGGAGACCCTCGGCACCGAGCTGGGCCGCACGCCCACGGTGAAGGAACTCGCCGCGCACCTGGAGCTGACCGAGGACGAGATCATCGAGGGCCTGGTCGCCGCGAACGGCTATGTCGCCGGGTCCATCGACACCCCGGGCGGCGACGACGAGTCCGACAGTGCGCCGAAGTACGCGGACACGATGGGCGACGACGATCCGGCGCTGGAGCTGTTCGAGGACCTCCACACGCTCGCCCCGCTGCTGCAACAGCTCGACGAGCGGGAGCGGGTCATCATCGAGATGCGCTTCGGCCAGGAGCTGACCCAGGCGGAGATCGGCCGCGAGCTGAACCTCTCGCAGATGCACATCTCCCGCCTGCTCAACCGCACCCTCGCCAAGCTGCGCACCGGCCTGCTGCCCACGTGATCCGCCCGCCCGACAGTTCTCCTCTCGCGCGGCACCGGAAGGATCACCCCGCATGAGCACCACGAGCACGGACCACGATCCCCTGCACCAGCCCGCCGCACCGATCGTGACGGAGCCCGTGCCCGACCTCCAACTCCAGTTGCTGGTACGGCTGATCGGCCAGGACGCGGGGGCCGCCCTGCCCATCACGCTCACCGTCGGAGGCGCTTTCCTCCACGGCGACCTGATCTCCCACGAGGCCTGGACCACCGACTGGGCACGCAGCCTGCACGGCATGGACGGCTCCGGCGCGCAGCTGCTGGAGCGGTTCCCGCAGCAGGTGGACGAGGTGGTCGCGGACCGGCAGGGACCCGGCCCGCAACGGCTGCCGCAGTGGATCCATCTGCGCGACGCCACCGGTGTCGCGGGCGGGGGCGGGACCGTCGTCCTGCCTCTGTGGCGCGGCCGGCTCACGGACGTGTCCGGCTGGTCCCTGGGCAAGCCGAAGCAGCCCTGAGGCGGGCGCGGTGGCTGGAGAAGGCAGCGGTCTGTGAGGATGTGACGCATGCATATGCGGAGGAGGAACCATGTGACGGTGTCGGGCCGGCCCGGCGGGCCGGTCGTGATGCTGGCGCACGGCTTCGGGTGCGACCAGCACATGTGGCGGCTGGTGGTACCGCTCCTGGAACGCGACTTCACCGTGGTGCTCTTCGACCATGTGGGCGCCGGACACTCCGATCTGTCCGCCTGGAGCCGCGAGCGCTACTCCACGCTGGACGGCTACACCGATGACGTGCTGGAGATCTGCCGTGAGCTGGCGCTGGGCCCGGTGACGTTCGTCGGGCACTCCGTGAGCGCGATGATGGGCGTCCTGGCCGCCGCGCGCGAGCCGGAGGCGTTCGCCGGGCTGGTGCTTCTGGCTCCCTCGCCGTGCTTCATCGACGACCCGGCCACCGGCTACCGCGGCGGGTTCAGCGCCGAGGACATCGAGGAACTGCTGGAGTCGCTGGAGGCGAACTACCTGGGCTGGTCGGGCGCCATGGCGCCGGTGATCATGGGCAACCCCGAACGCCCGGAACTGGGCGAGGAGTTGACCAACAGCTTCTGCCGCGCCGATCCCGGCATCGCCCGTGTCTTCGCCCGCGTCACGTTCCTCTCCGACAACCGCGAGGACCTCGCCAAGGTGACCGTGCCCACGCTGGTCGCGCAGTGCTCCGTCGACGCGATCGCGCCCCCGGAGGTCGGAGCCTTCGTGCAGGACCGGATCCCGGGCAGCCGGCTGGTCACCCTGAACGCGACCGGGCACTGCCCGCAGCTCGCCGCACCGGAGGAAACGGCCGCGGCGATCACCGACTTCGTCGAGGCCCTGCGCTGATGGGCGCGAGCGGCGACGGCGAGAACGGCGATCACCGGCCGTCCGAGAGACCCCAGGGGAACCCGCCCGGCAAGCAGCCCGGTGACGACCACGCGGCGTTCTCCGCGCTCCTGGAGGACAGCGCCGAGGACCTGTACGAACACGCGCCGTGCGGCTACCTCTCCACGCTGCTGGACGGCACCATCGCGAAGATCAACACGACACTGCTCGACTGGCTTGGCTACGACCACGGCGACCTGGTGGGCCGCAGGACCTTCTCCGACCTGCTGACCGTGGGCGGCCGGCTCTACCACGAGACCCACTTCGGCCCGCTGCTGCGCATGCAGGGCGAGGTCAGCGGAATCGCCCTCGAACTCAAGGCGACCGACGGCAGCCGGCTGCCCGTGCTGGTGACCTCCACCGTCAAGACCGGCGGCGACGGCCAGCCGCTGCTGATCCGCACCACCGTCTTCGACGCCCGCGACCGCCGCGCCTACGAGACGGAACTGCTGCGCGCCCGCAAGGAGGCGGAGCTCGAACGCGAGGAACTCAAGCGCCTCAACGCCACCCTCCAGCAGACATTGCTGCCCCCAACTCTGGTGAATGTGCCGGGACTTGACGTGGCCGCGCACTACCACGTGGCCTCCACCGACATGGTCGGCGGCGACTTCTACGACCTCTTCCCCCTCTCCGCCGGGACCTGGGGGCTGTTCCTCGGGGACGTCTGCGGCAAGGGCGCCGCGGCGGCGGCCGTCACCTCGCTGGCCCGCTACACGCTGCGCGCCGCCGCCGTCTACGACCCCGACCCGGTCGCCGTCCTGGGCAACCTCAACACCGTCCTCAACCACGAGTACAACGGCCACGACCCGCGGTTCTGCACCGTCGTGTTCGGGCTGCTCACCCCCGAGGGCGACCGCGGCGGCTTCCGCATCACCCTGGCCAGCGGCGGCCACCCGCCCGCCCTGCTCCTGCGCGCCGACGGCAGCGCCGACCATCTGGACACCCCCGGCGGACAGCTCATCGGCGTGCTGCCCGACGCCCATATCGCCACCGCCACCGTCCACTTGGCGGCCGGCGACACCCTGCTGCTCCACACGGACGGGCTCACCGAAGCCCGCCCGGCCCACACCAGGGACGCGGACCGCTACGGGGACGAGGCCCTCCTCGACTTCGCCCGCGCCCTGGCACCCACCACCGCGTCCGACGCCGTCGCCGCGATCCGCGCCCTGCTCGACACCTTCGGTACCGGCGTCGACGACGACACCGCCGTCCTCGCCATCAACGTGCCCCGACCCACCAGCGAAGAGCAGCCGTGACCCAACTCGCCATCCGCACCCGGACCACGCCCGCGGGACCTGTCGTCGAACTCACCGGAGAGCTCGACTACGACAGCTACACCCAAGTGCGGGAACTCCTGCCCGAGTTGGCGCTCCAGGACGGCCAGCAGCTCGTCGTCGACCTGACCGGCGTCACGTTCTGCGACTCCAGCGGCATCACCGCCCTGCTCGCGGCCCGCAACCACGCCCTCGCCGCCCGGGCGGCCATCGCGCTGGCCGCGGTCCCCGCGCACATCAGCCGCATCTTCCACATGGTCGGCCTCGACCAGGTCTTCCCGGCCCACGCCACCGCCCAGGACGCCGAAGCGGCCTGGACGCCTCCGGCGAACCGCCGCTGAAGCGTCAACGGGCCAGGTAGAAACGGATGGTCGTGCCGTCCGCGGCCGTATGGACGCGGACGAGATCGGCGACGTAGTGCACCAACAGCAGCCCCCGTCCGCCGGGTTGGTCACGTGACGGCGGCCGTCGCCCGGCCATCGGATCCGTCAGCCGGCCGTGGTCGTGCACCTCGCAGACGATCCGCTCGTCCTCGGCCCAGATCCGCAGCGTCCCCGAACCACCGCCGTGCAGCACGCTGTTGGTGGTCAGCTCCGCGACGGCCAGCGTCAGATCCTGCAGCCGCATGCCCGCCAGGCCCAGCCGCTCGGCCTCCTGGACCGCGAAATAACGGGACTTCGGGAGCTCTCCCGCGTCGAACACGATGGACGCGGCGCCCGGCGGGTGGGGGAGCGGCTCGTTGTAACGGGCGATCACGCGCTGCGGATCGTAGGCGGAGCTGGGCAGTTGGGCGCCCTCGTCGATGACGACCGGATGGGTGGCGCGGGCGTCGGCGAGCACGTCGGGCTCCAGCCGGTCCGCGTCGTACGGACAGAGGATCGTCACCTCACGGTCCCGGAACGCGGAGTTGATCAGCGCCTCGTGCTGCACGCACGCCGGGTACTCGAGGGCGGTGCGGCCGGGCCAGATCGGCTCCCCGATGATCCGCACCCGGCCGCCGCCGTCGTGGGCGTCGGCGAAGGCCCGCAGCACTCCTGGGATGATCCGCCCCGGGTTGCGCCCGACCTCGGTCATGTCGAGGAACCGCACGCCGTCGGCGCCCGATCCGAGTCCGGCCCTGATGAGTTCGAGGTGGGGGCCGGGAACGGCGACCGCGACGGCCTCTCCGGCGGCCAGCCCCGCCCGCACGAACGGCACCGTACCGGCCGTGTACTGCTCCTCGCCCCGGTAGAACAGCGCGGGATGCACGAACGGTGCGCCGTCGGTGGCCGTACTCATCGCGCCGCCACCTCGTTCCTTGTCGGGCCCGGGCCAGGACGTGTCCACGGAGCGCGGTGACAAGGAGGACGGCGGTCACCGCCCCGGCAGTCTACGGGGGCAGCACGACAGGGTGGTGGGCACCGCGGAAATGCCGGTGCCCACCACCCTGTCAAACCGCGGAATGCCGATCAGGCGCGGGGATTCCCGTAGTAGCCGCCGACCCGCTCGTGGTACCCGGCGTCACCGGGGTGCTTGTCCTTGTCGAACTCCGGGGAGTTCTTGATCTCTTCCTTCGTACGGCCCACGTGGATCGTGCGCTCCGCCACGTCGATGGACGCGATCGTCCCGACGGGCAGCAGCACGTGCTTGCCGAAGATCCACACACCGGTGTCGACGACGATGTACATGGCCCCGACGTCCTCGGAGTGCTTGTCCACCTTGCCGATCGAGCCGTCACTCGCCTCGACCTTGAATCCGGTCAGATCCGTACCGGTCCGGTGGTTCGACTCGGCCTGGTAGTCCCACATGTTGTCCGCCATGTAAACCTCGCTTTATAGTGGGCGAATTTCGAGATCGGTGATTTATCTCCTACCAGCGGTACCAACGTCCTCGAGTACCGCCGGAACCCGTCGAACGGGCGACGAATCCCAGCAGCCACAGGACGAGAACGACGATTGCGACCCACCAAAGGATTTTGATGGCGAATCCCGCACCGAAAAGAAGCAGTGCCAGGAGAAGAACAAGGATCAGGGGAAACATAGGTATCGACCTCCAGGCGACCGAGTGCCCTGCCGGAAATGAATCATGCGCCGGAGGAAACGAAAAACCGCACCGGGGATCGGGCGTGACCGTGACGCGGTTCAGCTCACGGTGAAGGAGTAGTAGTACGGCGCCAGCTGGATGCCGGAGCGGGTCGTCGCGTAGACCGTGAGGTTGTAGTCGCCGGCCTCGGTCGGGGTCCAGCCGGCGCTCGCGGTGTGGTGCGCGCCCGCGGCGACCGTGACCTCCGGGTCCCCGTTGACGGAGTACGTGTAGCTCGCGACGCCCTTCACCTTCGGGCTGAGCGTGAAGGTGCCGGGGACGCCGGCGCCGCCGCCGGAGGCGTTCTCGGGGTAGACGTCCGAGGCGACGGTGGGCGTGGTGTCGTAGGTGATGCCCCAGAAAGTGGCGTCGCTGACCCAGCCGTTGGCGCTCCTGCTGCTCACCCGGAGGGACTCGCCGTAGATGCCGTCCAGCGTGAGCTTGGTGCTCGCTGTGCCGTCCGGCCTCGCCGTGACGTCGACGGTCCTGTCGGCGCCCTGTCCGCCGATGAACTCCACGGAGTAGCTGACGACCGGACTCGTCGACTGGAGGCCCGCGTCGGGCTGGAACGTGAAGGTGGTCGGTTTGTCGAACGCGGGCGACGCGACGGCCGGGGTGGCGGTGGGCGCCGTGGAGTTGAGGAAGAAGGAGTAGCCGGTGATCGCCGATCCGTTGTAGGCCCGGTCGAGGCCGCGCACCCACAGGGTCATCGGACCTGAGGAGCCGCTCGGCGGGAGCAGGCTGATCGTGGCCGAGCCGCCCGGGGCGTCGGTGCGGGTGAAGTATCTCGGGTCGTCGTACGGGTCGACGAACTGCGGGACTCCGTGCTCGCCGATGTTCGCGTAACCGGCGATCGGGAGGTCCTGCTGCCAGGAGTACTCGAACCCGGTGACGTCCTCGTCGCCGTTGGCGTTCAGCGTGAACTCGACCGGACTTCCGCCCGGACTCCGCGCGCCCTGCGGGTAGTTGGACGAGGTGATGCCGGGAGTGTCCGCCGGACGCGTGTTGTCGATCGCGATGTAGCAGGGGGCGGACCAGTCCGATGCCGCGTCCCCGGCCACGGTCTGTGCCCGCCACGCGTAGGTCTGCCCGTCGGGGAGCGCGTCGGCGGGCAGGTTGGCGGCGGCCTCGGATCCGGGGAGGGAGTAGGGGCGGGAGACCGTCGTGGTGTGCGTCGGGTCGGCGACCGGCCAGACCTGGTACTGCACGGTCACCAGGGAGTTGCTGGTCGTGTCGGTGGTCTCCGGAATGCCCTCGACGGTCAGGCCGTTGCCGGCCCAGACGTAGGTGGGCCGGTCCGAATCGGTCGAGCAGCTCTGGTAGCCGTTGAACAGTTGGGCCGGTGTGACGGGGGTCGCGTCGGCCGCGCTGGCGGGCGACACGGCGGCGGCCAGCGCCAGGCCAAGGGTTCCGACAGAGGCGAGGACGGCACGCGAGCGCGCGCTGAAGGACATGGTCAAGTGATCTCTCCCGTTTGGATGCCCGTGCCACGGCGCCTGGATGCGCACTGGTGTGCGGGCGGCGAGGGGATCGTATGGGGGTGACACAGGTCCACGCATGAGATTTTCGCGCGGCGGGACATGAGCCCCGCCCGCTCGAACTCGCCTACAGGGCAGGCCTGTTCAGGTCGAGCCGCCCGATGCGCGACACGTTCTCCCGGTCGTCGGCGTCCTCGCTCGCCGCCGCGCCGAACCAGGCATCGAGGATCTCCTTGAGCAGAGGCTCGGACGTCAGCCGCAGACTGAGGGCCAGCACGTTGGCGTCGTTCCAGCGGCGGGCGCCGTCCGCCGTGTACGCGTCCGTGCACAGGGCCGCCCGTACGCCCGGCACCTTGTTCGCGGCGATCGACGCGCCCGTACCGGTCCAGCAGCACACGACCGCCTGCTCGGACGCCCCTGTCGCGACCTCGCGGGCCGCCGCCTCCGAGCAGACCGCCCACTGCGGGTCGTCCCCGGGACGCAACGCCCCGTACGTCACCACCTCGTGGCCCCGGCCGCGCAACTCCGCGACGAGGGAACGCGCGACGGGTTCGTCCATGTCCGAGGAAACAGAGATCCGCATGCAGCGGAGGCTACTCAGCGGATCAGTCCGGTGCCAGCTCGGAGTGGGCCTGTCGAGCGGCTCCCGCCGGGTCATGGGCAGGACGAGAGTCTGTGCGGTCTACGACCCGGCGGGAGCCCGCGATGTCAGGACCGGCGCCAGATCTGGTTGGCGCCGCCCGTGCAGGTCCAGATCTCCAGCGCCGTGCTGTTGGCCGTGCCGTGGCCGACCGCGTCCAGGCACTTGCCGGAGCCCACGTTGACGACACTGCCGTCGGAACGCACCCGCCACTGCTGGGCCGCGGAGCCGCCGCAGTCCCAGATCTCCACCGGGCTGCCGTCGGCGGTGGCACCGCCCGTGACCTCAAGGCACTTGGAGTCGTAGACGGTCAGCTGGTTGGTGTTCGTGGACGTCCAGGTCTGGTTCGTGCCGCCGTTGCAGTCCCAGAGGGCGGGCTGGGTGCCGTTGGTCTGGTTGGCGCCGGGGACGTCGACGCAGCGGCCGGACTCGTCGCCCTTGAGGGGCGCCGCGACCGCACCCCGCAGCCAGCTCTGGTTGGTGCCACCGGTGCAGGTCCAGAGCTCCAGCAGGGTGCCAGGCGTGGTGCCACCGGCTGTGGCGTCCAGGCACTTGCCCGAGTTGGGGTTGACCACCGTGCCGTCGCTGCCCACCGTCCACTTCTGGGCGGCGGAGTTGTTGCAGTCGTAGATCTGCACCGGGGTGCCGTCCGTCGTGCCGCTGCCCTTGGCGTCGAGGCACTTCGCGCCGCTGTAGACGGTGAGTTGGCCGGCGGGGGTCAGGGTCCAGGACTGGTTGGCGGCGCCGTTGCAGTCCCAGAGGGCGAGTTGGGTGCCATTGGTCCGGCTCGCTCCGGGGACGTCGGCGCACAGGCCGGACTGGCGGCCCTTGAGGATGCCTCCGTGGTTGCCCGGCGGGTTGGCGGTGACGGACAGGTTGTCGAACTGGTCGGTCTGGTAGCCCACCACGCCGATGCCGACCTGGCCCGCAGTGTACGAACTGTCGTTGGTGGTACCGAGGTTGACGCCGTCGGCGGTGGCGGTGATCTGGTCGCCCGAGAAGCCGAGGGCCAGCGTGTGCCACGTGTGCGTGCCGAGCGCCGACCGGGTCCCGGAGGCCAGCGTGGTGAGGGTGCCCGCCGCCGAACTCCTGACGATGGACCAGGTACCTGTGTCGCTCACCCGCAGCAGATAGGCGGCCTGGTGACTCTGGGGCCGGTTCTGGGTGTTGGCCCGCCCCAACAGCTCGACCGTACCGGCCTGTTGGAGGTTCACGTCGGTCTTGACGGTGTAGTCGGTCCATGTCGGGTCGCCGAGCAGCGAGAAGGCGTCGGAGTCGTCCTGCCACTCGATCGGCTTGACCGGCGTCACCTGCTGCACACACTGTCCGCTACGGCCGTCCGCGCACGGGCGTGCCTCGAACGAGCCCTGCATGTCGGACAGATACGTCGCCTCGGTGCCGGTGGCATCGTTGTCGAACGTGTCGCCGTACGGCAGCGCGAGGGCGTGGGCGGCCGGCGCGGTGGCGGTGCCCTTGCCCTGGCCGGTGGTCGTGGTGACGGTGTAGATCCAACCCGGCTGAAGCGTCAGTGAGTACGAGCCGGCGGTCGGGGTGATGTCCTGCGTGTGCGTGAAGTCGGTGGACGGGCTGGGGTCGTTGACCCGGGTCGCCCACACGTGCACCGCACCGGTCGAAAGTCCGCCCTGCACCTGGACGTTGACCGTCTGCGCCGCCGTAGCGGTGGTGGTCTCCAGGACCGTGGAGTAGTCGGAGCCGTTCGGCGACTTCAGCGTCGCGTAGGTGCCGTTGGACTCGGAGCCACCGAGGTAGCCCGACGCGGAGTCGATGAACTTCCAACCGGGCTGGGCGAATTGGGTGACCTGCGCGGTCGCCCAGGTGTTCTCGCCGATCGCGTAGTTCCCGGACCACGGCGAGTTCGCGGTGGCCAGGCCGACCGTGCCGTAGGGAAGGTTGGGGTAAATGGCCGCCACCAGCGGCCAGTTGAGGTACGCGGTCATGCGGGCGTCGACGTACCCGCGCACGATGGAGCGGATCAGCGCCGGTGCTCCGGCGTCCATGTCCAGTGAGCCGTTCTCCGACGCCCACAGCGGTTTGCCGTTGTTCTTCGCCGTGGTGGTGCTGGAGCAGGTGTCCGCGCTGCCGCCGTCGCCGCCCGCGCAGGGGTAGTGGGCGCCGATGACGGACACGGCGTCGTTGAACGCGGTGTTGCTCGCCATGTCGTCCGCGACGCTCCAGCCCGAGTCGTCGCCGACGATCTGCACGCTGCCGTATCCGGCAGTGTCGAGGGCGGACCGCAACTGGATGTACCAGTTGGCGTCGTGGCCGCGCTCGTTCCAGCCGCCGAGGTAACTGATCGGCAGACCGTGCTGCTTGGCGCAACCCAGCCAGGAGATCAGGTAGTTGATGGTGTCGGTGGACCAGAACCCGCCGCTGATCCAGCCGGGGGCGGCCCAGGCCAGGCCGTACAACTTGATGTCCGGGTTACGGGCCTTGGCCTGCTCGGCGAGCCAGAACTCGTAGCCGGCGTTGCAGTTGATCTGTCCCTTGGTGTGCTCGATGGACGGTTCCGAGCCGTCGGTGGAGTTGGCGTCCCCGCCGATCTCCAGTTTCAGCAGCTGGAGGTTCGCGCCGTAGCCCGGCTTGAACAGGTAGTCCAGGATCTGCGTCTGCTGGGCGGCCGGATAGTCGCGCAGGAGGCGGGAGTTGCCCCCGCCGCCGCTGATCGCGCCGATCCCGTCGAACGTCCGGCCGCTCTGACCACCGTCCACGGTGATCGAGGTGGCCGCGGCTGCCGCCTGGGCCGGTTGCGCACCGGCCGAGCAGAGGGCGGCGACCAGGGCCATGACCCATAAGGGCAGAAGGCATCTCAGAGTTCTTCGCACAGTGCCGTCCTTCTCCAGCGGGGGGTGAGGACAGTCCCGGAGAGCGCTCTCAGGAGCGGGCGGGCGCCGTCCTGACTGTCCGTGGAGGTTTGGGCGACAGTGTGGAGTTGTGTTGAATAGGAGTCAAGGGTCTACACCTGTTGAGATGCCCGCTTCGGTCGGGGCGCGGTCAGCGCACGACGTCGAGGACGTTCAGCTGCAGGCCGTTGGCGTACACGGCGTGCTCGACCAGCTTCAGCTTCTGGGTGTCCTTGTCGGTGGCGGGGAACAGGCGCTTTCCGGCGCCGAGCAGCAGCGGGAAGACGAGCAGGTGGTAGCGGTCGACCAGGCCGGCGTCCGCGAGGCCGTGGTTGAGGGCGGCGCTGCCGTGCACGATGATCGGGCCGCCCTCGGTCTCCTTCAGGGCGGCGACCTCGTCGAGGGAGCGCAGGATCGTGGTCTCGCCCCAGTTCGACACGAGCTTGTCGTCGGTGAGGGTGGTGGAGACGACGTACTTCGGCAGCGTCTTGTAGTGCGCGAACTCCTCCATGTCCGGCCACACCGGACTGAACGCCTCGTAACTGGCCCGGCCCATCAGCATCGCGGCGGACTCCAGCTGCTCCCGCCCCTTGATGTCGAATGACTCGGGCAGGAACTCGACCTCCTTGAAGGTCCAGCCGGAGTTGCGGTAGCCGGGTTCGCCGCCCGGGGCCTCCATGACGCCGTCGAGGGAGATGAAGGCGGTGCTGATCAGGGTGCGCATGGCGGGTCCTCGGGTGGTCGGTGTGCGGGCGGGCTTGTGCGCGGCTCTGTGTGCGGGCCACTCCAGGATCCAACCGACAAAAAAAATTGTCAAGGAGGGGTGAGTTGTCGGAGGTGGAGTTGTCGGGTGGGCATGGTCCCGTCCATCCGGGTAGGGGCTCTCCGTCGGGGCAGGGGACCGGAGGGGAAGGGAGGTGCGGGGTGGCCGGACTGGCGGTCCCGTTGTGGGACGTGAGCACTGGGCAGGGGTTGCGCCAACTCGCCGAACTGGGGCTGGCGTTGCTGCTGTCGGCCCTGATCGGCTGGGAACGGGCGGCCCAGCAGAAGAGCGCCGGTCTGCGTACGCACACGCTGGTCGGCATCGCCAGCGCGCTGATGATGGAGGTCTCCCAGCACGGCTTCACGAATGTCCTCGGCCTGGACAACGTCTCCTTCGACCCGTCCCGCGTGGCGGCCCAGATCGTCTCCGGGATCGGGTTCATCGGCGGCGGCCTGATCTTCGTACGACGGGACGCGGTACGGGGTCTGACGACCGCCGCCACCATCTGGCTCACCTGCGCGGTCGGCATGGCCTGCGGCGGCGGCCTGCCGATCCTCGCGCTGGCGACGACCGCCGTGCACTTCCTCGTCGTACGCGGATATCCGTTGCTGTTCGCCCGCATGATGCCCGGCGCCGAGGAGGGGTCGTTCGAGGTACGGCTGACCTACCGGACCGGTACGGCGCTGCTGCCGCAGTTGATGGAGACGTGCACGCGCAGGGGTTTCCGCATCCAGGAGGTCAAGGTCGACCGGTTGCCGGAGCGGGCCGATCCGGCCGCGCGGGTGCTGCTGAGGCTGGAAGGTGCCGCCGACGCGGGGCAGTTGACGTCCGAGCTGTTTCAGAACGACGGTGTGACGGAGGTCGAGCTGACGGCGGCCGGTGACGAGGAGTAAGCCCGGGTCCTAGTGAGTCAGTCGGTATCCGGGCAGGGAGCTTCCGGGAAAACCCGTTGGCGGACCACGGCGACCGCTGCTACTTTCCGGGAGGCCGTGCGAGAGAACGAGGAGGTGGTACCCGTGAACGAAGTATCGACGTGGGTGCTCTCCTCCGGGGTCACGGTCGGGCGATAGGTCGTCCGGGAGCGCCGTAGAGCTGCCCTCCCGAAAGGCACGACCATGCATTTCATTTCTGAGCGACGCCTCGACGACGGTGTCATCGAGCGCGAGTTCACCCTCGGCGAGATCCCCGGCACCCTGTGGACCCCTGAATCCGTTGCACCGGCCCCGCTGATCCTGATGGCTCACAACAACGGACTGCCCAAGGCGGAACCCCGGCTGGTGGCCAGGGCCCGGCTGTCCGCGGCGTACGGCTACGCGGTGGCCTCCATCGACACCGCCGGGTGCGGTGAGCGGCCGCGTTCCGCCGCCGACGAACAGGCCCGCGCCGAGCTCCGCCGGGCGATGAAGGCCGGCGAGCCGGTCGACGAGATCTTCGAGTCCCTGGTCGGCCCGCTGGTCGAAAACGCGGCCCCGGAATGGCGGCTGGCTCTGGACGCCCTTCTCACGCTGCCCGAGATCGGCGGCCCGGTCGGGTACTCGGGGTGGACGGCCCTCGGCATCCGGCTGGCGGTGCTCGAACCGCGTATCGCGGCCGCCGGGTTCTTCGCGGGGGGTTATGTGCCGCGCGCTCAGCGTGAGGAAGCTCGGCAGGTCGGCATTCCGTTGCTGTTTCTGCTGCAGTGGGACGACGAAGGGAATCCCCGGCAGCGGGCCCTGGACCTGTTCGACGCGTTCGGGAGCAAGGAGAAGACGCTGCACGCGAATCTGGGCGGGCACATCGGCACGCCGTGGTTCGAGCGGGAGGACGGGGATCGGTTCTTCGGGCGGCACTTGAAGTAGGGGCGGGCTGTCGGCCGATGTGTCGGTGGCGGGCGTAGATGAGTGATCGTCCCGGTCGTGGGGGTACTGGGCAGTGCGGTATTACCACGATCGGGGTGGGGCTCGGTTGCCGGCGCCGCGATCAGCAAGCGCGGGGCGGTCCGTTACTCGTACCGGTACTTCAGCGAGTCCGCCTCCGACTGCTCGATGTCGGCGATCGTCAGCTCCGGCATCCGGAGTTGCGCCAGTGTCACCTCGGCCGAGGTCGGTTGGGCGTCCGCCGGCAGCCATTGCTCCGGCTTCCAGGCCGCGCCGCGCAGGAGGGCCTTGGGACAGTGCGGGTAGACCTCGTCGATGCCCACGACCAGCGCACTGGCCGGCGGCTTGCCTACCGCTGTCAGCTGCGACAGCAGCTCCGGGTCGGTGGAGATGCAGGCGCGGCCGTTCACCCTGAGTGTCGTGGTGCGTCCGGGGATGACGAACAGCAGCCCGGCCCGTCCGGTGGCGACGATGTTCTGCAGGGTGTCCAGACGCTTGTTGCCGGTCGCGTCCGGAATCGCCACCGTCCGTTCGTCCAGCACGGCGACGAACCCGGCGGGGCCGCCGCGCGGGGAGACGTCACAGTTGCCGTCGGCGTCCGCGCTGGCGACCATGACCAGCGACGAGCAGCCGATCAACCGCCGTGTCAGTTCGGTGAGTTCGGTCATCTGCTTCCGCGCGGCCGGGTCACGCGGGAGTCCGTAGACCTGGCGCAGCGCCTCCTGGTCGCGCACGGCGTCGCGGCGGATCGAGTCGAATGCACTGCCGACAAGGGGTGAGGTCATGCCTCCGAGCCTAACGAGCCGGCCTCCGATTAGACCTTGGCCGGTGAGTGCCGGGGCGCGCAGATGGCCACGAGAGCTGCCGAACTGGTCCTCGCTGACCGGCTCTTGGCGAGGCTGGTCCACCTGCGGACCGGGCTCTCCCGTGAGGTGGGTTTTCCTGGATCGGCCGGACGATCCAGGAGTTCGCCCGTTGCGGGCGGGTGGCCGTGGGTCCGACGTCCTCGAGCGTCCCGGCATCCGCCTGCGGTTCAGGAGCTCCGCGATGCGAGCTTCAGTCGCAGCCGGACGTAGTCGTGGTCCAGCGGTCCCGGACGGCGCGCTCCATCCGGCCGCCAGCCGTTTCGGGCGTAGAAGCGCTGCGCACGGGTGTTGGACGACCAGCACTCCAGCACGCCCTCGGCGCAGCCGGTGGTCGTGGCCAGCGTGACGAACTTCCGGTGCAGGGCCCCACCCACCCCGCGTCCCCAGGCGCGCGGCAACACACCGATCTGGTACAGCTCGTAGGAGGTCGAGGCCTCCAGGTCCTCGTGGTGCGGTGGCCCGGCGGTGAGCAGTCCGATCACCGTTCCGTCCGTGTCCTCCGCGACCAGCGTGGCGGGCGCCGGCGCGGCCAGCACCCGTGCCCAGGCGTCTCGCCGTTGCTCCCACGCGCTCGGGTCGGCGAGCTGGTCCTCGGGCATACCGCCCGCGGTGTAGTACGCGGTCCGGGTCCGGGTGTGCACGTCGGCAAGGACGTCGGTGTCCTCGGTGGTCGCCTCACGCAGCCGGAAACCTTGATCCATGTGTCTCTGGACGCCGGGACGGGGAACCCACCACGATCCCCTTTCGAGGAGACATCTGGCTGCCGTCACGACAGCAGGGTCAATCGCGGGTCAAGGCGCTACTCGCCGAGCACCCGCTCCCACAGCAGCCCGTCCCGCCAGCTCCCGTCGAGGAAGATCGAGGAGTGTGCGACGCCGTACGGGCTGAACCCGTTGCGGCGCAGCACCCGCTGCGACGGCAGATTCTCCAGCTGGGTGGACGCCTCGGCGCGGTGCAGCCCGAGTTCGTCGGTCATCACGCGGAGTGCGAGCCCGAGGGCGTTCCCGGCGTGGCCTCGGTTCTGGGCGACGCTCGCGATCCAGTAGCCGACGGAGCCGCGGCGCAGGTGCGGCTGCGGCAGGATGCCTCCGACGGTGACCTGCCCGATCACCTGGTCCTCGGCGAGCACCACGCCCGGCCAGACCGTACCGGCCCGGTATCCGGCCAGCAGCCTGTCGATCCGCTCCGCCTGGCCCGCCGGGGTGAAGAAGTCGGCGGGCTGGGCCGGTTCCCAGGGCCGGAAAGCCTCGCTGTCCCGCGCCCGATGCGCGGCGATCGGGGCGGCGTCTGCGGGCTCGATCAGGCGGACCCTGGTGCTGCTGTGCATGGCCTGATCCTCGTCGTGGTGCTTCGGGTGAAACGGCCAGCCTAGGCGAGGGTGTTCGGGCCGCCGCACTCCGGCCGTATCCATCGGCCTGAGCCGGGCGTCGATGTCCCCGAGCCCCGAACCGCCGTACGCCCAATGGTCGTTGACCGTGCGGGTCGATCTGAAGCGTGCCGACGGATCGAGGCCGAAGGAGGACGGAAGCGCGCCCCGGTCCCTGGCGGTGGACCGGGGCACTGGCCGCGACCGTCAGCCGACCGCCTTGGCCGCGTCCGTGATGAGGTTCGCGACGATCTTCGGGTGGCTGATCATCGCGACGTGGGACGAGCGCGGTACCTCGACGACCTTGCGTGCGTTCGCGCGGCTGTACATCCAGCGCTCGCACGCCGGCGGGATCGCCTTGTCCTGGCCGGCGACCAGGCCCCACGACGGGATCGTCTTCCAGGCCGCGGCCGTGGTCGGGAAGACGAACGAGTCGGCGTCGAACGGCCGTTGAGTGGCCTGAAGGACCCGGAAGTCGGCGGTGGAGATGTCGGCGGCGAAGGCCGCCTGGCCGTCCTTGCTCAGGTACAGGTCGGTTCCGGTCGTGCCGTCGGCCTTCGTGTACGGGACCGGCACGCTCACCGGTTCGACCTCGCTGCCGGGGAACTTGGTGATGAGCTTGCCCTGCGTCTCGCCCACGTCGGGCACGAACGCCGCGATGTAGACCAACGCCTTGACGTTGGACTTCCCGGCGGCGGCGTTCGTGATGACCGTGCCGCCCATGGAGTGCGCGACCAGCACGACCGGTCCGCTGATGGAGTCCAGCAGGCTCGCGACGTAGGGGGCGTCGGTCGGAATGCCCCGCAGCGGGTTCGCCGCGCAGACCGTGGTGTAGCCCTTGTCCTGCAACTCCCCGATGGTGGCGTTCCAGCAGGACGAATCGGCGTACCCGCCGTGCACCAGGACGATCGTGGGCTTCACCTTGGACTTCTCCTCACCGCTACCAGTTGTGGCCGTCGCCGCGCCGGCCGTTCCTTCTGCGCCGGCGATCAGCGCAGCCGACCCGGCCAGCGCCGCTCCGGCGGCCAGTACCCGCCGGCGGGAAACTTCGGAACTCATGGGACTCCTCAGGCATGGGGATGGGGAATGGGGCTGACGACGCGCTCGCCGCTGGGCTGCTGCGCGAGGGCGGCGGGCGTCAACTGAACAGGTGGCCGCAGGAGTTCGGCTCGGTCGGCGGGCTCGGCCGCGCACGGGCGGCTTCATCGGTGTGGCATGCCTTGGACCCTATGAGGAGCGCTTTTGCGCTGGCATCGGCAATGTGACCTAGATGCCGGTGTTGGTAGTCCGGCCGTTGCCTTCAGCTCCTGGCTCGATGCCGATGCCGAGGGGTGCGGCCTCATACGGACTGCGGTCAGGTGGGCGACCAGGTGGATCGCGGCGAAGAGGCCTGCGCGCTGGTGGGGTTGTGCGAGTGGGGCGACGCTGCCGGCCCGAGTGGGGAGCCGCCGTGCGGAGGCGCATCCTGGCGTCAGACTCGGTGGCGGCAACGGTCTCCCAGTTCGGAGATGACGGCTTTCTCGTGTGCGTTGGCGGCGCCGTCCACAGTGGCCACCTTGTTGGCCACGTCGAGAATGTCGCTCAGATCCCCTGGCTCGGCTTCTATGCGCCGCCACACCTCGGCGGGGTCGATGTCGACCAGGTGAGTGAGCTGTTCGTCGACGACCTGATGGTGTTCCCGGACCACCCGCACCAGGTGACGCATCAACAGCGCCTCGTCGTCGGTGATCTTGTGGTTCGCCCTGATGACGAGCCACGCGACCCACAGCATCAATTGAGGGTGCTGACTCTGCTTGCTCAGGTTCTCGGCGAGTTCGGTCACCCGCGCCTCGTTCCGAAAGACCGCTTGCGCGTGCCGCCCCGCGAGCAGCGTCGTATAGCGGTTCAACACCACCGCGAGGGGAACGCCGACCAGGGGGATACCGATCTTGATGACGTTGCGTTGCAGGAGGAACTTGCCGACGAAAGGGAACCCTTTCGCGGCGTTCAGTACCGCTTTGGAATAGAAGCGTTTGATCACCGGCCGTACCATCGCCGGTACGGCCTTGACCACGCCTTCCCGGACCACTTCCCCGCTCTTGATGGTGAAGGCCACTCGAATGAGTTTCCACATGTCATCGGGGTCGGACAGGTCGAGCGGAACCCGATAAAGGACTGCGATGTCGTAGGCCAGGCGGAGTTGGAGCCGGGTGATGAACGCGACATCGACCATCAGGGTCGCGACGGCGGCTGGGACGGTCGCCGGCGAGGCGCCTCCAAGGCTTCCGAGGGTGGCGACGACGGCCGCCGTGTAGGCCCCGGCGGAGAGACCGCCTTCGAGCGCCGCGTACCGAGCCGCCATCTTGATCCGCTGGTCGACGATGGCGTCGGCGGGTACGCCCGCATAACGTTCCTGGAAATACTGCCAGTCGACCTTGTCGGTGTACGAGTTCAGGGCATGAGCGCTGAGCTTGGTGAACCAGCTGCCAGACTTGATGTCGTCTGCGCTCAGCCCCTTGATGAACTCTCGTATCTCCGCCTGCTCCTGCTCGACAACCTCGCGGTCGGCATCGTCGTCGCCGGTGCCGGCAGCGTCAATCGGAGCCTTGCTCATGGTGAGTTCCCCCCAAATACGTCAGCGCCCAGCCGGATTGCCGCGTCCCGGCAAACCTGCCGCAGTCTCATCACGGTGACTTCAGAACCAGCACATCTGTGGACGGATATCCCGTGAGCTGCGCAACCCTAGCGCGTCAACGGGCAGTTGGGGCCGCCTGCCCAACCTCCGCCCCTGCGACCGAAACGGGCGCTACGTCACCGTCCCCTGACCATGCACACCGCTCCACTCCCGATACGCAGCCACAGCCCGTAGGCAAGGTCGGAAAGATGTGGTCCGTGCCGACGGATTCCACCAGCCCGTACGCCTCCAGGTCGTCCAGCAGGTCCTGTTTGACCCGGGCGAGGGCGAACACCACGCCCCGGTGGGCGAGTTCGCGGCGGAGTTCGTCGACCGCGTCCAGGGCGGTGATGTCCACCTCCACGTTGGCCTCGGCGTTGAGGACGAACCAGCGGACGGGGGCGGCCTGTTGGGCTACGGCGGCCAGGGCGCGGCGGCGGAAGTTCTCCGCGTTGGCGAAGAAGAGCGGGGAGTCGTAGCGGTAGACGAGCAGGCCGGGGATCGTGCGGGCCTGCGGATAGTCGTCCACGTCGTGCATGCCGGCGACGCCGGGGACCAGGCCCTCGACGGCGTCGTGCGGACGGGCCACCCGGGTGAGGAGTTCGGCCACCGACAGGCCCACGGCGACGATCACGCCGTAGAGGATGTCCAGGGCCAGCACTCCGGCCAAGCAGCCCAGGGCGAGCAGGAGTTCGCGGCGGCGGAAGGTGGCCAGGCGGTGGAAGCCGGTGAGGTCGATCATGCGGACGGCGGCGTAGACGACGAGGGCGCCGAGGACCGCCGAGGGGGTGCGGGCGAGGAGGGGGCTCAGGAAGAGGAGGACCGCCAGGACGACCGCTCCGGCGATCAGTGAGTACGCCTGGCTGCGGGCACCCGCCGAGGACGCGAGCGCGGTGCGGCTGGCGCTGCTGCTCACCGGGAAGCCGTGGAGGACACCGGCGCCGAGGTTGGCCGCGCCCAGCGCCAGGAACTCCTGGTCGGCGTCCAGGCCGGGGCCGTCGTCCTCCTCGTCGCCGGTGAAGGCGCGGGCGGTGAGGATGAAGTCGGTGTAGGCGACGAGCAGGACGCCGAGTGCGGGCAGTACCAGGTGGGGGAGTTGGGTGAGGTCCGGCAGGGCGAGTGTGGGAAGTCCCGCCGGGACATCGCCGATCACCTTGATGCCGTACCGGTCGTCGAGGTCGAGGACCGCCACGGCCGCCGTACCCAGCACCACCGCCAGCAGCGGGCCGGGGATCATCCGGGACAGCCGCGCCACCGTGAACAGGAACGCGAGCGTGACGGTGGCGAACAGCACTGTGGGCGTGTGGAGTTGATGCAAGTGCCTTAGGAACGACCAGAGTTGGGGGAAGAACGCCGAGCCCGTCGTCGACACCCCGGTGAGCTTGGGGAGTTGGTCCACGATCATGATCAGGGCCACGCCCGCCAAGTAGCCGATCAGGACCGGGCGGGAGAGGAGATCGGCTACGAAGCCGAGCCGTACCGCCCATGCGACGAGGCAGAGCAGGCCGACCGTGACCGCGAGGGCGGCGGCGAGGGTGGCGTAGCGGCTCGGGTCGCCGGCCGCGAGCGGGCCCACCACCGTCGCCGTCATGAGCGCCGTCGTCGATTCGGGGCCGACCGAGAGCAGGCGGGACGAGCCGAGGACGGCGTAGAGCGCGAGCGCGGGGAGGATCGCCCACAGGCCGGCGACCGGCGGGAGGCCGGCGACTCCGGCGTAGGCCATCACCTGCGGGACGAGGTACGCGGCCACCGTGACGCCGGCCAGCAGATCGCCGCGCAGCCAGGCGCGCCGGTATCCGGCCAGCGCGGCGATTCCGGGCGTCAGGCGCCGCCAACCCAGGACGCGCCCGCTGGGGGACATGGTGCTCCTCGACCCGACCCGCTCAGAGGCTCGCCGCGTGGTCCGGGACGAAGGTCTGGAGGTCGCGCGGCGGGCGTTCGTAGCCGGTGGACGGCGGGCGGGGCGGGAGTTCGAGGACCGGGGGAGACACCTCGTGGTAGGGGAGGGAGCCGAGGAGGTGGGCGATCATGTTCAGGCGGGCCCGGCGCTTGTCGTCGCTCTCGACGACGTACCACGGGGCCTCGGAGACGTCGGTGTGCACCAGCATCTCGTCCTTCGCCCGCGAGTACGCCTCCCAGTGGGTGATGGACTCCAGGTCCATCGGCGACAGCTTCCAGCGGCGCAGCGGATCCTCCAGCCGACGCCGGAACCGGTCCTGCTGCACGGAGTCGCTCACGGAGAACCAGTACTTGCGCAGCACGATCCCGTCCTCCACGAGCATCCGCTCGAAGATGGGGCACTGGCGCAGGAACAGCTGGTACTCCTCCTGGGTGCAGAAGCCCATCACCCGCTCGACGCCGGCCCGGTTGTACCAGCTGCGGTCGAACAGGACGATCTCACCGGCGGCCGGCAGATGCTCGACGTACCGCTGGAAGTACCACTGGGTGCGCTGGCGGTCGGTCGGCTTCGGCAGTGCGGCGATCCGGGCGACACGCGGGTTGAGGTGCTCGGAGACGCGCTTGATGGTGCCGCCCTTGCCCGCCGCGTCCCGGCCCTCGAAGACGATCACCACCCGGGTGCCCTCGGCCCGTACCCACTCCTGGAGCTTCACCAACTCCGTCTGCAGGCGCAGCAGTTCGGTCTCGTACTTCTCGCGCGGCAGCTTCGTCGCCTTTTTGCCGGCCATGCTGCCTCAACCCCTCGATGACGTGCGCGGTTCCCCGTGTCCAAGGTCGAACACCTGGACAGCACCGTACTGATCGACGGGGCGATACGCACCCCGGATGCCTGCTCCGCCGGGTTTGCGGAGGGCGGTGACGGCAACCCGGACCGTGTGACAGCCATGACCGCACAACAGGAACTCGTCCGCTTCCTGGAGGACCGCTTCGCCTGCGCCCAGGCCTGCACCGAGTGTGCGCGGGCCTGTGTGCTGCGCGTCAGCCGCTCGGATCCGGACGCCACCGACCACGAGGCACTCGTACGACGCAAGGCGCTGCTGTGCGCGGAGGTGTGCGACGCGACCTGCCGGATGCTGGCCGAGCAGAACCTCCAGGACGAGTCCGCCCTGCGCCTCCAGGCCAAGTGGTGCCTGCTCGTCTGCCTGGAGTGCGCGCAGGTCTTCGACGCGCAGCCGGGCGCCGAGGCGGACGCGCAGGCGTGCCGGGACTGCGCACGGGCGTGCACGGAGTTCATGGCCACGCTGAGGTGAAGTCCGTGGCCAGGCTGAGGTGAAGTCCATGGCTACGCCGAACTGACGCGCGCCTACGGCCTCTTCGGGCGCGTCACCGCTTCCCGCAGGGGCATTGCCGCCTCGCCATTCCCTATTTCTGGAACACGTTCTACGGTGTGCGCCGTCAGGACCGGCCTTGGGGAGCCTGGAGGCGCCGTGCATCTCGAATACACGCCCGAGCAGCAGCGGCTGCGCACCGAACTGCGCGCCTATTTCGCCGAGTTGGTGCCCGACCACGCCTACTCGCGCTACGCCGACCCGGCCGCCCAGAAGCGCTTCTACCGCGAGACGATCCGACGGCTCGGCGCGGACGGCTGGCTCGGCGTCGGCTGGCCCGAGGAGTACGGCGGGCGCGGGCTGACGCCGATGGAGCAGTTCATCTTCTTCGACGAGGCCGCGCAGGCGGGCGTACCGCTGCCGCTGATGGCGCTGAACACGGTCGGCCCGACGATCATGCAGTTCGGCACCGACGAACAGAAGACGTACTTCCTCCCGAAGATCCTCGCCGGTGAGATCGACTTCGCGATCGGCTACAGCGAGCCCGAGGCCGGCACGGACCTGGCCGCGCTGAAGACACGCGCCGTACGCGACGGCGACGAGTACGTCGTCGACGGCCAGAAGATCTGGACGACCAACGGCGACACCGCCGACTGGGTCTGGCTCGCCGTCCGCACCGACCCGGACGCCCCGCCGCACAAGGGCATCACCATGCTCCTGGTCCCGACCGCCGACCCCGGCTACTCCTGCACGGTGATCAACACCCTCGCCTCGCACGACACCACGGCGAGCTACTACGAGAACATCCGCGTCCCCGTCACCCGCCGCGTCGGCAAGGAGAACCAGGGCTGGCGCCTGATCACCAACCAGCTCAACCACGAACGCGTCACCCTCGCGGCCCACGGCACGATGGCGATCCGCGCCCTGCACGACGTCCAGCACTGGGCCATGGAGACCAAGCTCGCCGACGGCCGCCGCGTCGTCGACCTCCCGTGGGTCCGCCGCCTCCTCGCCCGCACCTACGCGCGGCTCGACGCGATGAAACTCCTCAACTGGCAGATGGTGAACGCCGTCCAGGAAGGCACCCTCACCCCCCAGGACGCCTCCGCCGTCAAGGTCTACGGCTCCGAGGCCCGCCGCGACGCGTACGCGTGGCTCATGGAGATCGTCGCCGCGGCCGGCGCGCTGAAGGAGGGCTCGGCGGGCGTCGTCCTGCACGGCGAACTGGAGCGCGGCTACCGCTCCGCCGTCATCTTCACCTTCGGCGGCGGCAACAACGAGATCCAGCGGGAGATCATCTCGTGGATCGGGCTGGGGATGCCCAGGGTGCGGCGTTAGCTTTCGGCATGCCCGGCGCCCCCTCCTCGTCCCAGCGCACGAGGCGCTCCGGCGGCGCGTGGCGCACTCGTCGTACACCTTCCTGCCGTCGTACGCCCATCAGCGCTACGGCGGACCGAGCCCCGGGCCCCGACGAGCCGGCCCCCGTGCCCGCCACCGTCACCCCGCAACTCCTCGCCCCACGCCCCCTGTTGCACTGCGCAACCACACATGTGCTCCGGCACCACCCGTCCAGGCGCATTCTGTGTGCCGGGTCACGGCTCGGGCCGGCTCGGGCACGCCCCCGTACAAAGTCGGACGATCGCTCGCCATACTGGACGAGCCAGGGGAGGGCGGGACGAACACCGACGGGGGCGAACGCGGGAGATGGGGGACAGCAGACTGATCCAGGGTCGCTACCGCCTGCTCGATCTGATCGGGCGCGGTGGCATGGGCGAGGTGTGGCGCGCCCGGGACGAGTCGCTGGGGCGGCAGGTCGCCGTGAAGTGCCTCAAGCCGCTGAACCCGCACCACGATCAGTCGTTCACCGGGGTCCTGCGCGAGCGGTTCCGGCGTGAGGCGCGGGTGGCCGCCGCGTTGCAGCACCGCGGGGTGACCGTCGTCCACGACTTCGGCGAAGCCGACGGCGTGCTCTACCTCGTGATGGAGCTGCTCGACGGCCGCAACCTCTGCCAGCTCCTGGAGGACAACGAGCAGCGGCCGCTGCCCGTCGCTGACGTCGTCGACATCGCCGAGCAGGTCGCCTCCGCCCTCGCCTACTGCCACCAACAGGGCATCGTGCACCGGGACTTGAAGCCCGCGAACATCATGCGGCTGACCGACGGCACGGTGAAGATCTGCGACTTCGGCATCGCCCGGCTCGGCGCCGACATCGGGTTCACCTCCCGGCTGACCGGCACCGGCATCGCGATGGGCACCCCGCACTACATGTCGCCGGAACAGATCAGCGGCACCGAGGTCGACCAGCGCAGCGACCTCTACTCCTTCGGCTGCGTGCTGTACGAACTCACCACCGGGGCACCGCCGTTCGACCTCGGTGACGCCTGGGCGATCCTGATCGGCCATCGCGACACCGCGCCGCGCCCGCCGCGTGCCGGGCGCGCCGAAGTGCCCGAGTACCTGGAGAAGGTCATCCTCGACCTGCTCGCCAAGCTGCCCGAGCAACGTCCGCACGACGCAAGGGAGTTGGGGCGCCGGATCACCATGGGTCGTACGACACCTCTGTACGTCCCGACCGTTGTGACCCCGCAGCCCCAACTGCGCCTGTCCGAAGCGGTGTCGGAACCGGCGTCCGAGCCGGCTTCCCGTGAAGCGCGTCTGCCGTCCTGGACGCGCGGGATGACCACCGGGCACAAGGCGACCGGCGCCGGACTGCGCACCACCCCGCCGGACGCCGGAGCCGGACTCACCGGCGAGTGGATCGCCCGCCCGACCACCGGCCACGCCGAGGAACCCGCGCCGGAGTCGCCGTCCGCACCGCCCCAGGAGACCCTCGACGCCCTGGCCGGACGCCACAACGCGGGCCTCAGCCTAGGGAGGTTGGGCCGCTGGGCAGAGGCCGGTGAGGTACACCGAGCGGTCGCCGCCGAACGCACCCAGCTCCTAGGCCCGGACCACCCCGACACCCTCGCCAGCCGGTACGAACTCGGCTTCACCCTCAGCCGCACCGGCCACGCCGCCGACGCCCTGCGCGAGTACACCCACGTCGCGGGCGCCAGGGAACGGGCGTTGGGCGCCGACCACGCCGACACCCTCGCCGCCCGACAGGAAATGGCCTACGTCCTGGGCCAGTTGGGCCGCCACTTCGACGCACACCAGGTGTACACGTCCGTACTCGCCGCCCGGGAACGCACGATGGGCCCCGACCACCCGGACACCCTGCGCTGCCGCCACAACCTCGCCTTCAACCTCAGCCGGCTCGGCCGCCTGGAGGACTCGTACCGCATGGCCTGCGAGGTCGCCGCCGCCCGCGCCCGCGTGCTGGGCCCCGGACACCCCGACACCCTGGTCACGCGGTACGAAGTCGCCTACGCGCTGGGCCAGTTGGGCCGCTGGCCCGAGGCTCTGCAGACCTACGGCGAGGTAGCCGAGGCCCGTGCGCAAGCACTCGGCCCCGACCACGCCGACACCCTCGCCGCCCGCTACGAGATCGGCATCAGCCTCGGCCGGCTCGGCCGCAGCGCCGACGCCCTCAAGCTCTACCGCGACCTCATCGACGACCGCACCCGCGTCCACGGACCCGCCCACCCCGAGACCCTCCGCGCCCGGCACGGCCTCGGCGTCAACCTCGGACGCCTCGGCCGCTGGGAGGAAGCCCTCGCCGAATCCCGCGACGTGTGCGCCATCCGCGAGCGCGTCCTCGGCGCCGACCACACCGACACCCTGGTCAGCCGCCGCGAGGTCGCCGTGGGCCTCGGCTGGCTGGGCCGCTGGGCCGACGCCCTCACCGAGTACCGCCGGGTGGCCACGGCTCGCGAGCGCGTCCTCGGCCCCGCCCACCCCGACACCCTCGCCAGCCGCAACGACGAGGCCCACTGCCTGGAACAACTGGGCCGCAACGCCGAGGCGGCCGAGCTGTACCGCCGGGTGGCGGCACTCAGACAGGGCCGACCGGCCGACGGCCACTGAGACCCACACCACCAACTCCACCCGCGACCTGGAACGGCCCCGCCTGCCCGCAGGCCAATCCCCCCAGGGCCAACGCCCTAAAGGGGCGCGGGGAACTGCGCGACCAGCCCCCACGGCCCGCCACCCGCGAATCAACCCAAGGCGCCACAACCAACGCGCCCCCCACCCCGCCGCAGGTGTAACGGCTCCGCCTGCCCCACCCCCGCCCCCGTCCACCTCCGCCCACTTCCACCGAGCACCACCCGCCACCCACCCCTGGCCGACCTAGATCACCTCGTGTTACGAAGAACCATGCCTGCACACGAGGAACCCGGACACCGCACGTACGACGCCGTCATCGTCGGCGGCGGCCACAACGGCCTGGTCGCCGCCGCCTACCTGGCCCGAGCCGGCCGCTCCGTACTAGTCCTGGAACGCCTCGCCGACACCGGCGGCGCCGCCGTGTCGACACGCCCCTTCGCCGGGGTCGACGCCCGGCTGTCCCGGTACTCGTACCTGGTCAGCCTGCTGCCCAAGAAGATCGTCCGGGACCTCGGCCTCGACTTCCGCGTCCGAGGGCGCACGATCTCGTCGTACACCCCCGTCGACCGCGACGGACGCCCCACCGGCCTCCTCGTCGGCGGCGGCGACCGCCGCACCCGCGACGCCTTCGCCCGCTTGACCGGCGGCGACCGCGAGTACGCGGCCTGGCAACGCCTCTACGGCATGACCGGCCGCCTCGCGCAACGGGTCTTCCCCACGCTCACCGAACCGCTGCCCACCCGCGACGAGTTGCGCCGCCGCGTGGACGACGAGGACGCCTGGCGGATGCTCTTCGAGGAACCGATCGGCGTCGCGATCGAGGAGAACTTCACCGACGACCTGGTCCGGGGCGTCGTCCTCACCGACGCCCTCATCGGCACCTTCGCCGACGCCCACGACCCCACGCTCGCCCAGAACCGCTGCTTCCTCTACCACGTCATCGGCGGCGGAACCGGCGCCTGGGACGTCCCCGTCGGCGGCATGGGCGCCCTGACCGACGCCCTCGCCACCACCGCGCGCGAGGCCGGCGCCGTACTCGCTACCGGGCACGAGGCCGTCCGCATCGACACAGACGGACGCGCCGCCGAGATCACCTACCGCACCGCCGAGGGCGAGGGCACCGTGGCCGCCCGGCACGTCCTGGTCGGAGCGTCCCCGCAGCAACTGGCCGCCCTCACCGGCGACGAACCGCCCGCGCCCGCTGAGGGCGCCCAGCTCAAGGTCAACATGCTGCTCAAGCGGCTGCCCCGGCTCCGCGACACCTCGGTCGACCCCCGCGAGGCCTTCGCCGGCACCTTCCACATCGCCGAGGGATACGACCAACTGGCCGCCGCGCACGCCCAGGCCGCGTCCGGTTCGCTGCCCGCCGCACCGCCCTCCGAGATCTACTGCCACTCGCTCACCGACCCGAGCATCCTCGGGCGGGACCTTGTCGAGGACGGCTACCAGACCCTCACGCTGTTCGGCCTGCACACCCCGGCGCGGCTGTTCGAACGGGACAACGACGCCGTACGGGACGACCTGTTGAAGGCGACGCTGGCCCAGTTGGAGCACCACCTCGCCGAACCCCTCGCCGACTGCCTGGCCACCGACGCGGACGGCCGCCCCTGCATCGAGGCGAAGACCCCGCTCGACCTGGAACGCGACCTCAGACTCCCCGGCGGCAACATCTTCCACCGCGAACTGACCTGGCCGTACGCCCAGGACGACACCGGCCGCTGGGGCGTCGAGACCCGGCACGCGAACGTCCTGCTGTGCGGGGCGGGCGCGGTGCGCGGCGGGGGCGTGAGCGGGGTACCGGGGCACAACGCGGCGATGGCGGTGCTGGAGGCGGGTGAGTGACGTCCTCCGTCGGGGACTTCTACGACGCACTCGCCGCCGACTACCACCTGATCTTCCCGGACTGGGACGCGAGCATGGCCCGCCAGGCAGCGGCGCTGGACGGACTCGTCCGGGCCCGATTGGGTGCGGGGCCACACCAGGTACTGGACTGTTCATGTGGGATCGGCACACAGGCGATCGGGCTGGCCGGGGTCGGACACCAGGTGGTCGGGAGCGATCTCAGCCCGGCCGCCGTCGCGCGAGCCGCCGCGGAGGCCGCGAGCCGGGGCGTCGGGCTCCCGGTGACCGTGGCGGACATGCGCGCACTGCCGTACCGGGCGGCCGCCTTCGACGTCGTCGTCTGCGCCGACAACTCCCTGCCGCATCTGCTCACCGCCGACGACGTGCGCAGGGCCCTGACCGGCATGCGCCGGGTCCTGCGCGACGACGGGCTCCTTGTGCTGAGCGTCCGGGACTACGACGGGATCCGTGCCGCCCGTCCCGCGTCCACGCCCCCGCAGATGTCGACGACCGCCCAAGGCCGGGTGATCACCTTCCAGTTGTGGCACTGGCGCGAGGACGGTGATCGCTACGACCTGGAGCACTTCCAACTGGTGCCGGGGGAGGGCGGCGGCTGGGAGGTGCGGGTGCGCCGTACCGCGTACTGGGCTTTGACGCGTGGGGAGTTGAGCGCCGCGGTGGCCGACTCGGGCTTCACGGAGGTCAGTTGGCACGAGCCGGGGGGCAGCGGCTTCTATCAGCCGGTGCTCACGGCTCGGCGGGGTCGGTCGGCACCCGGCTCCGGGAAGAACTAGCTGGGGGTCGAGGACGCGCCGGGTTGTTCGGGCAGAGGCCTGTCCTGGACGACGTTCTTCATGACGAGGGTCGACGTGAGGCGCTGGACGCCGGGGAGCCGGGCGAGTCGCTGGTCGTAGAGCTGCTGGAACGCGGCCAGATCGGCGGTCGCGACCCGCAGGAGATAGTCGGGCTCGCCGAACAGGCGCTGCGCCTGGATCACGTGCGGGACGGCGGCCACGGCCTCCTCGAAGGCGGTGACGGTGTCGGGCGTCTCCCAGCGCAGGGTCGCGAAGACGAGGGCCTCGAAGTCCAGGCCGACGGCGGCCGGGTCGACGACGGCGCGGTAGCCGCGGATCGCCCCCGCGCGTTCGAGGTCGCGCAGCCGGCGGTGACAGGGCGAGACGCTGAGCTGCACGCGGGCGGCCAGCTCGGTGATGGTCAGGCGGCCGTCGAGCTGCAGCTCGGTGAGAATCTTCCGGTCCAGGGCGTCCATGGGGAAGATTCTCCCTCGGATCGCGCGATCATGGGGTAAATACGCAAACACCTTCGGGTGTATGCGGCCTAGCCTTCCCTCCAGAGCACGACACGCGAGAGGGAACGACCGATGGACACGACGACGCTGGCGGCCTTCCTGGCTGTGGACCTGCTGCTGGTGTTCACGCCGGGAGCGGACTGGGCCTACGCGATCTCCGCCGGGCTGCGGGGGCGCTCGGTCGTCCCCGCCGTCACAGGACTGATCGCCGGGCACGCGGCCTACGCGCTGGTGGCCGTCGCGGGCTTGGCGGTGCTCGTGGCGAGCTCCCCGGCCGCGCTCACCGCCCTGACCGTGGCGGGTGCCGGTTATCTGCTCTGGCTGGGCTGGGGGGTCCTGCGGCAACCGGCCGTTCCGGCGGCCGCCGACGGGGACCCGGACGCCTCTCGCCTGCGGGCCATGCTCAGGGGAGCCGGGATCAGCGGCCTGAACCCCAAGGCGCTCCTGCTGTACTTCTCGCTGTTCCCCCAGTTCATCGACCCGGCCAGGGGCTGGCCGGTCGCCGCGCAGACCGGGCTGCTCAGCACGGTGCACCTGACCGCGTGCGCCGTCGTCTACGTCGCCGTCGGCGTCCTGGCCCGCACGGTCCTGAGCACCAGACCCTCGGCCGCCCGGGTCGTCACCCGCGTCAGCGGTGTCACGATGATCGCCATCGGCGGGTTCCTTCTGGTGGAACGCCTGGCCGGCTGAGGACCCGACACGGATCGAAGGAGCGTACGTACGTGGAAGACCGGACGCGGCAGGAACAGGCAAGTCCCAAGGTACGGAAGCGGGTTCAGGACAGCTTCGGCCTCCAGGGGCTGATGTCCCACCTCGGCGCGCGCCTCGCCCACATCGGACCCGGCCGTGTGCACATCGTGCTCCCGGTCCGCCCCGAGCTGACCCAGCAGCACGGCTACGTCCATGCCGGCGCCACCAGCACCATCGCGGACAGCGCCGGTGGCTACGCCGCGCTCACCCTTTTCGACGAGGACTCCGAGGTCCTCACCGTCGAGTACAAGATCAACCTCCTGGCACCCGCTGCAGGTGACCACCTCGAAGCGATCGGCACCGTCCTGAAACCCGGACGCACCCTGACCGTCTGCCAGTTGGAGGTCTACGGCGTCCAGACCGACGGCACCCGAAAGCTCGTGGCCAACGGGCAGCAGACCCTGATCCGCGTCAACAGGCCCGCCGCGTGAACCCGAGCCGTCCCCGCCATCCGCTACGGCCCTGCCGTCCTGGCCGTCCTGGCTGACCTGGTGGCAGCGCCCCTTCCTCGACGCCAACACGCTCTTGCTGCCCGGCCGGAGCGGTCTGGTGCGGCGCCGGCCGGACCTTCGCCTTCGCCCTGATGGTCCGCGCTGAGACGTGGTGAAACGCGGGAACGGGGTAGGGAGGCGACAGCGGCTCCCACCACCCGGTGCTCACCGCGCGGCGCGTTCTGTCGGCCTCTGACTCCAGGAAAATCTGACGGAGCATCAGAAAAGGCCTTCCGTCGTCCGGAGGACTGCGGCATTCTGCGCCCATGCAGACGGAGTTGAGCAAGAAACTGGGAATCGAGCACGCCATCTTCGGCTTCACGCCGTTCCCCGCCGTCGCCGCGGCCATCAGCCGGGCCGGCGGTTTCGGAGTGCTCGGCGCGGTCCGCTACACCGCCCCCGACGACCTCAAGCGCGACCTCGACTGGCTGGAGGCGCACGTCGACGGGATGCCGTACGGCCTCGACGTCGTCATGCCCGCCAAGAAGGTCGAGGGCGTCACCGAGGCCGAGGTCGAGGCGATGATCCCGGAAGGGCACCGGCAGTTCGTCACCGAGACCCTGGCCAAGTACGGCGTGCCCGAACTCGCCGAGGGAGACGTGTCCGGCTGGCGCATCACCGGGTGGATGGAACAGGTCGCCCGCAACCAGCTCGACGTCGCCTTCGACTACCCGATCAAGCTGCTCGCCAACGCCCTCGGCTCCCCGCCCGCCGACGTCGTCGCCCGCGCCCATGACCGCAACGTGCTCGTCGCCGCGCTCGCGGGCAGCGCCCGGCACGCCCGCAAGCACGCGGAGGGCGGCATCGACATCGTCGTGGCCCAGGGCTACGAGGCGGGCGGCCACACCGGTGAGATCGCCTCCATGGTGCTCACGCCCGAGGTCGTCGACGCGGTCGATCCACTGCCGGTCCTCGCCGCGGGCGGCATCGGCAGCGGACAGCAGGTGGCCGCCGCGCTCAGCCTCGGTGCGCAGGGTGTGTGGCTGGGCTCCATATGGCTGACCACCACAGAGGCCGATATGCACTCGCCCGGCGTGACCCGCAAACTGCTTGCCGCCGGGTCCGGCGACACCGTCCGTTCCCGCGCCCTGACCGGGAAACCGGCCCGCCAACTGCGTACCGAGTGGACCGACGCCTGGGACGACCCGGACGGCCCGGGCACTCTCCCGATGCCGCTGCAGGGGCTGTTGGTCGCCGAGGCGGTGTCCCGCATCCAGAAGTACGAGATCGAACCACTGCTCGGCACCCCCGTCGGCCAGATCGTCGGCCGGATGAACAGCGAACGCAGTGTCCAGGCCGTCGTCGACGACCTCACCCGCGGCTTCGAGCACGCCGTCGACCGCATCAACCGCATCGCCGGAAGGAGCGGCCAGTCGTGAGCACGGAGGAGACAGGCACACAGGGCGCGACCACACAGGGCGCGGCCACACAGGGCGCGGCCACACAGGTCCCGACCACACCCCCCGCCGGCTTCTGGGCCCAAGCCGCTCAGGACCCCGGCCGTGAGGTCCTCGTCGCCCCCGACGGCGAGGTGTGGACAGCCGGACGACTGCACGCCGCCGCCAACCAACTCGTCCACGGTCTGCGTGCAGCCGGGCTCGAACGCGGTGACGCCTTCGCCGTCGTCCTGCCCAACGGCGTCGAGTTCTTCACGGCCCATCTGGCCGCCACCCAGGCCGGGTTCTACCTCGTCCCCGTCAACCACCACTTCGTCGCACCGGAGATCGCCTGGATCGTCGCCGACTCCGGCGCCAAGGTGCTCATCGCGCACGAGCGGTTCGCCGAGGCCGCCCGCCAGGCCGCCGACGAGGCCGGTCTGCCCGCCACCCACCGGTACGCGGTCGGCACGGTCGAGGGCTTCCGGCCGTACGCCGAACTCCTCGACGGGCAACCGGAGTCGGCGCCCGAGGACCGCACGCTCGGCTGGGTCATGAACTACACGTCCGGCACCACAGGACGCCCCCGAGGCATCCGCCGCCCCCTGCCGGGAAGACCCCCCGAGTCGGCGTACCTCGGCGGGTTCCTCGGCATCTTCGGCATCAAGCCGTTCGACGACAACGTGCACCTGGTCTGCTCGCCGCTCTACCACACGGCCGTCCTCCAGTTCGCTGGCGCGAGCCTCCACATAGGGCACCGCCTGGTCCTGATGGACAAGTGGACCCCGGAGGAGATGCTCCGCCTCATCGACCGCGAGAAATGCACGCACACCCATATGGTCCCGACCCAGTTCCACCGCCTCCTCGCCCTCCCGGAGGACATACGGGCGCGCTACGACGTCTCGTCCATGCGGCACGCCATCCACGGCGCCGCCCCGTGCCCCGACCATGTGAAGCGGGCGATGATCGACTGGTGGGGCCACAGTGTGGAGGAGTACTACGCGGCCAGCGAGGGCGGCGGTGCCTTCGCGACCGCCGAGGACTGGCTGAAGAAGCCCGGCACGGTCGGCAAGGCCTGGCCCATCAGTGAACTCGCGGTCTTCGACGACGACGGCAAGCGGCTCCCGCCCGGTGAACTCGGCACGGTCTACATGAAGATGAGCACCGGCGGCTTCGCCTACCACAAGGACGAGGCCAAGACGAAGAAGAACCGCATCGGCGACTTCTTCACCGTCGGAGACCTCGGCTTCCTCGACGAGGACGGCTATCTCTTCCTCCGCGACCGCAAGATCGACATGATCATCTCGGGTGGCGTCAACATCTACCCGGCCGAGATCGAGTCCGTCCTCCTCGCCCACCCCGCCGTCGCCGACGCCGCAGCCTTCGGCATTCCGCACGACGAGTGGGGCGAGGAGGTCAAGGCCGTCGTCGAACCGTCCCCCGGCCACGAGCCGGGACCGGCCCTCGCCACCGCCCTCCTCGACCACTGCGCCGAGCAACTCGCGGGCTACAAAAGGCCGAAGAGCATCGACTTCATCACCGAGATGCCTCGCGACCCCAACGGCAAGCTGTACAAGCGGCGGCTGCGGGATCCGTATTGGGAGGGACGCACGCGGCCTGTGTGAGTGCCCCTGGAACTCGGTCCGCTTGACCTGCCCGGGTGGCGGCCCGAGGATCATGTGTCATGACGCCCGGACACGGCAGCACGGTTGACGGGGTACTGCGACGCAGTGCCCGGCGCACTCCCGCACGCGTGGCGGTGGACTACGGCGAGCGTTCCTGGACGTACGAGGAACTCGACGACGCCGTCTCCCGTGCGGCGAGCGTGCTCCTCGACCAGGGACTCGCGCCGGGCGACCGGGTCGGCTCCTACGGCCACAACTCCGACGCCTATCTGATCGGCTTCCTCGCCTGCGCCCGCGCGGGCCTCGTGCACGTGCCGGTCAACCAGAACCTCACCGGCGACGACCTCGCGTACATCGTCGGCCAGTCCGGCAGCGCGCTGGTGCTCGTGGACCCGGGCCTCGCCGGTCAACTCCCCGACGGGGTGAGGACGTTGCCGCTGCGGGACACGGACGGCTCGCTGCTGGACCGGCTCGCGTCGGCGGCGCCGTACGACGGGCCCGAGCCGCGTACCGACGACTTGGTGCAGCTGCTCTACACCTCGGGGACGACCGCGCTGCCCAAGGGCGCGATGATGACCCACCGGGCCCTGGTGCACGAGTACTTGAGCGCGATCACCGCACTGGACCTGAGCGCGGGGGACCGGCCGGTGCACTCGCTGCCGCTGTACCACTCGGCGCAGTTGCATGTGTTCCTGCTGCCGTACCTGGCCGTCGGGGCGACGAACGTCATCCTCGACGCGCCCGACGGGGACCGGCTGTTCGACCTGATCGAAGCCGGCCGGGTGGACAGCCTGTTCGCCCCGCCCACCGTGTGGATCGGCCTGGCGAACCGGCCCGACTTCGCGACCCGTGACCTGAGTGGTTTGCGCAAGGCGTACTACGGCGCGTCGGTCATGCCGGTGCCCGTCCTGGAGCGGCTGCGCGAGCGGCTCCCCAAGCTGGCCTTCTACAACTGCTTCGGGCAGAGCGAGATCGGCCCGCTGTCCATGGTCCTGGGCCCCGACGAGCACAAGGGCCGACTGGATTCCTGCGGCCGTCCCGTCCTGTTCGTGGACGCGCGGGTGGTCGACGAGGACGGCAAGGACGTGCCCGACGGAACGTCCGGCGAAGTCGTCTACCGCTCACCGCAGTTGTGCGAGGGCTACTGGGACAAGCCCGAGGAGACCGAAGCTGCCTTCCGCGACGGCTGGTTCCACTCCGGCGACCTCGCGGTACGGGACGCGCACGGCTTCTTCACCGTCGTCGACCGGGTGAAGGACGTCATCAACTCCGGTGGCGTACTGGTCGCTTCACGCCAGGTGGAGGACGTCCTCTACACCCACGAGGGTGTCGCCGAGGTGGCCGTGATCGGCCTCCCGGACGACCGCTGGATCGAGGCGGTCACCGCGGTCGTCGTGCCGCGCGGTGACGTCACCGAGGCCCAACTCATCGACCACGCACGGGAGAAGCTCCCCCACTTCAAGGCGCCGAAGCGGGTCGTGTTCGTGGACGAGCTGCCACGCAACGCCAGCGGAAAGATCCTCAAGCGGGAGCTGCGCGAGCAGTTCGGCAACTGAGCCTCCTTATCGCGGAGTTGCTGCCGGGGCCGTACGCGCCTCCGCCCCCGCGATCGTCTCCTGCAACACCTCACGCGCTGCGGCGAGTTTGTCGACCCGGCGGTCGAGATCGCTCAACTGGGCACGCAGCGCGTCGAGTACACCCGGGCAGGGCTGCACGGCGGCCCCGTCCGTGGTGCAGGGCAGCACCTGCCGGATGATCCGGGTGGGCAGCCCGGCCGCGAGGAGTGCGCGGATGCGGAGCACGACGGCGGTGTCCGAATCGGCGTACTCCCTATAGCCGTTGGGCAGCCGCTCGGGTCGTAGCAGCCCCGCCCGTTCGTAGTAGCGCAGCAGCCGCTCGCTGGTCCCGGTCCGCTCGGCCAGCTCCCCGATCAGCACGGGCGCGCACCCCTCTCCGGCTTGACCTTCCAACGGTGTCAGGGATCAACACTGGCTCCCGCCACCCGCATTCCGCCGGGCGGCCGGCTCACCCAGGGAGCGCACATGATTCTCGACGCCCACAGCCATGTCCACGACCCGCTCGATGCCCATCTGTCGGCGCTCGACGCCGCAGGCGTGCACCGCACGGTGCTGTTCCCCACCCGCGCGCACCCGGAACGGGCCACCGACCTGGATTCCCTCCAGCACGAAATGGGCGCCCTGGAACGGGCGTTGGCCGGTGGTTCCGGCGACGACGGATTCGCCCTGGCGCTACGGGAGTTGGACGAGGCCCTCGCCGCGCACCCAGACCGCTTCCTCGGCTTCGGCTCCGTCCCTCTCGGCCGCCCCGATGCCGAGATCGCGGCCAGGGTGGAGCGCGACGTGACCAGCCCTGGGCTGTACGGCATCGGGGAGCTGACCCCGCCCCCGAACCGGGCGGCCCTCGTCGAACCGGTACTTCGCGCGGCGCACGACCACACCGGACTCCCCGTGGTCGTCCACGGCGCCGCGCCGACGACCGAGGCGGACGTCCGTACACTCGCCGAACTGGCCGCCCGCTACCCGAAGGTGCCGCTGGTCATCAGTCAACTGGCCGGAGCCCACTGGATGGTGGCCATTGAACTGGCCCGCGCCATCCCCAACCTCCACCTCGAACTCTCCACCGCGAACATCGTCTTCGCCGTCCGTCTCGCCATCCACGAACTCCCCACCCGCACGTTCTTCGGCTCCGACGCGCCCTACGGAGACCCGGTCGTCGCGCGCACGACGGTGGAACGGGTCACGTCTCCGGGTGAGGTGCGTGACCGGGTGCTGGGCGGGAATCTGGCGGAGTTGCTGGGGATGGGGTAACTGCGCCTAGCAGGGAGGGACTTGAGCCGGAAGAGTCGCCTCAGGGTGTCCGCAGGTCCACGATGCGCCGGATCTTGCCGACGCTGCGCTCCAGTGACTCCGGCTCCACGATCTCGACCGTGACGGAGACGCCGATGCCGTCCTTCACGGCCGTGGTGATGGCGCGGGCCGCCGCGTCCCGGGTCTCGGGGCCTGCGCCGGGGCGTGCCTCGGCCCGTACGGTGAGGGCGTCGAGGCGGCCCTCGCGGGTGAGTCGGAGCTGGAAGTGGGGTGCGACGCCCGGGGTGCGCAGGACGATCTCCTCGATTTGAGTGGGGAACAGGTTCACCCCGCGCAGGATCACCATGTCGTCACTGCGGCCGGTGACCTTCTCCATGCGCCGGAAGGCCGGGCGGGCCGTGCCGGGGAGGAGGCGGGTGAGGTCCCGGGTGCGGTAACGGATCACCGGCATGGCCTCCTTGGTGAGCGAGGTGAACACCAACTCGCCCTTCTCGCCCTCCGGTAGGACTTCACCCGTGATCGGATCGACGACCTCCGGGAAGAAGTGGTCCTCCCAGATGTGCAGCCCGTCCTTCGTCTCCACGCACTCCTGCGCGACACCCGGACCGATCACCTCCGACAGCCCATAGATGTCGACCGCGTCGATCGCGAACCGCTCCTCGATCTCCCGCCGCATCTGCTCGGTCCAGGGTTCCGCTCCGAAGATGCCGACCCGAAGAGAGGTTCCGCGCGGGTCCACCCCCTGCCGCTCGAACTCGTCGAGGAGGGTGAGCATGTAGGACGGGGTGACCATGATGATCTCGGGCTTGAAATCCTGGATGATCTGCACCTGGCGGGCCGTCATACCGCCGGACGCGGGGATGACCGTACAACCCAGTCGTTCGGCACCATAGTGAGCGCCCAGACCACCGGTGAACAGCCCATAGCCGTACGCCACATGCACCTTGTCGCCAGGTCGTCCGCCCGCAGCGCGGATGGAACGGGCCACCACGTCCGCCCACATGGAAACGTCGTTCTCTGTGTAGCCGACCACTGTGGGGCGTCCGGTGGTGCCGCTCGACGCGTGGATACGGCGGATGCGGTCCTCGGGGACGGCGAACATTCCGTAGGGGTAGTTGTCGCGCAGGTCCAGCTTGGTGGTGAACGGGAAGAGGGCGAGGTCGGAGAGGGCGCGGCAGTCGTCCGGGTGGATTCCGGCCGCGTCGAAGGAGCGACGGTAGAAGGGCACGTTCGCGTAGGCGTGCCGGAGGGAGGCCCGTAGCCGCTTCAACTGCAGTGCCCTGAGTGCGTGTTGGTCGAGCTGTTCCCCCGAGTCGAGCAGCTCCGCCGCGTCCGCCATCGGTGCACCCCTTCGCCAATTGTGCTATTTCGGGCGACCGATCATTCGGTCGACGTGTGTGGGATCAGTAATCCAGCCAGCCACCCACCGGGGCAAGAGGTCTGCCCCCACTTTCTCCACGCGTCGCCCGGCGGAATGGCCGGGTGGATCTCCGTCCGGAACTGGTGCCACCGTCCGTGCCCGTGGTGCGCGTGGAGCAACTCGCCCGCGAAATAAGGCGGATTGAGCACCCCGAGCAGATCGTCGACGCGGAGCTGGCCTATCGCCCCATCGTCCTCTGAGGAAAACGAGGGCTTGAGGTAGTCGAGGACCTGAGGAACCGCCTTGCGGTGAGGCCCGGTCGGCGGTGAGGATCAGCCGCATGCCGACCTTCACCGCCACCGACGGCACCGAACTCGCCTACCACGTCCGGGGCGAGGGCGAGCCGTTGGTCGTCCTGCCCGGAGGGCCGATGCGCGCCTCCACATACCTCGGCGACCTGGGTGGGCTGGCCGCACATCGTCGGCTGATCCTGCTTGATCTCCGGGGCACCGGCGACTCCGCGGTACCGGCCGAGCGGACGTCGTACCGCTGCGACCGACTCGTCGGCGACGTGGAAGTGTTGCGCGCCCACATGGGCTTGGACCATATGGATCTGCTCGCGCACTCGGCGGGCGGCAGCCTCGCGATGCTGTACGCGGCCCGGTACCCCGAGCGAGTCGCACGCCTCGCCCTCATCACCGCCACGCCGTGGGCACTGGACATGCCGGCCACGCCCGAGGACCGGCTCACCGCCGCACGGCTACGGAAGAGCGAGCCGTGGTTCGAGGCCGCGTACCCGGCGTTCGAAGCATGGCTCGCGGGCACGGGGGACTTCGACCCGGTCTTCGAGCCCTTCTTCTACGGGCGTTGGGGTGCCGCCGCCGAGAAACACTCCGCGCTCGCCGACGAGGAGTGCAACGACGAGGCCGCCGACCTGTACTTCTCCGAGGGCGCCTTCGACCCACCCGCCACCCGGGCCGCCCTCGCGGAGCTGCCCGCTCCCGTCCTGGTCCTCGCGGGCGAGCTGGACGGCGGCCCCCGCCCCGACCTCGCCCGCCGCGCCGCCGACGTCTTCCAGAACGCGGAGTCGGCGGTGCAGCCGGGTGCCGGGCACTACCCGTGGCTCGACGACCCGGAGTGGTTCGTGCGGCGCGTCACCGCGTTCCTCGACGGCAGCGGCGGGGCTCTGCCCTCGGCAGAGTAGGCGGATGACGCGGCGGTCCACTGGATACGTTCCCGGGATGGACACCGAGATCCGCACCGTCAAGGCGAACGGCATCGCCCTCACCTGCCGCGCCTGGGGACCCGAAGACGCCCCGCCCGTCCTCCTGCTCCACTGCCGGGGCGCCGACGGCACCGACTGGACGCCGATCGCCGAGCGGCTGGCCACCGGAGCCGTCCCGTACCGCGTGTACGCCCCCGACCTGCGCGGCCACGGAACCAGCGACTGGCCCGGCACCGAGCTGGGCGCCACGGCGGAGGTGTACGCCTACGAGGCGATGCGGGGCGACCTGCTCGCCCTTCTCACCGTCCTCGGCATCGAACGCGTCGACGTCATCGGCCACTCCCTCGGCGGCATCGTCGCGTATCTGCTCGCGCAGGAGGCGCCTGGCGTCGTACGGCGGCTGGTACTGGAGGACGTGCCCGCGCCGATCGCCTTCGATCCGCCGCGTCCGCCCACCGAACGACCGGCGGGGGAGCCGCCGTGCGACTGGGCCATGATCGAGGCCACGGACGCCCGAGCGAACGACCCCGACCCCATGTGGTGGGACCACATGGGGCGGATCACCATGCCCACGCTGGTGATTGCGGGTGGTCCCACCAGTGGGGTTCCTCAGGACCGGGTCGCCGTGCTCGCCGAACGGATCCCCGGCGCGCGGCTGGTGACCGTCGACGCCGGGCATCTCGTGCACGAGAACCGGCCGGAGGAGTTCCTCACCCTCGTGGAGGCGTTCCTGGTGGGGGCGGAGGTCACTTCGCGTAGGCCGTCATGAAGCGGTCCCGGAACTTGTCCATGCCCAGTACCGGTGCGCTGTCGGCGGGCTTGAGGCCGTCCGTCCAGCCCCAGCTGGAGATCTTGTCCAGCACCTTCGGGTCGTGGGCGACGATGGTGATCGGCACGTCCCGGTCGGTGGTGCCACCGGTGACCGTCGGGACGGGCTGGTGGTCGCCGAGGAAGACGAGGACGGTGTTCTTGTTGCCGTAGCGCTGGACCCACTGGGTCAGGCTGTCCACGGAGTACTGGATGGCCTTGCGGTACTCGGTCCGCACACGCTTGGCGCTCTTCCAGACCTCCGTCGGGTTCGTGCCCTCCTTCTTGATCTGGTTGAAGATCGTGCCGTCGCCGAGCTGGTTCCAGGGGATCGTGTGGGCGATGGGTGACCAGGGGTTGTGGCTGGAGGCCAGGATGATCTCCGCCATGATCGGGTCACGGTTCTTCTTGCCGTACTCCAGCTTCTCGAAGGACTCCAGGCTGAACTGGTCCGGCACCGGCGTCCAGCTGAAGTACGGGCCGTTGTAGCCGAGATGGGTCGAGTCGTAGATGTTGTCGAGGCCGAAGTACTTGCCCTCGGGCCAGGACTTGCGGACGCCCGGGACGATGCCGACCGTGCGCCAGGCGCCGGTCTTCTGGAAATAGCTGGTGAGGGTCGCGCGGGTGCTCGTCGTCACGGTCCGGTAGCGCTGCTGGTTTTTGATCCACAGGCCGGACAGGAACGTCGAGTGCGCGAGCCAACTGCCCGCGCCGGTCACGGGCGACCGCAGCCACGCGCTGCGCGACGAGAAGCCGGCCGCCTTGAGCCGGGCGTCGCCCGCCGTGAGGGTCTTGTCCATCTCCGGTGCCATCGTCGGGTCGTCGAGCGCGACCCTGCCGTAGCTCTCGATGAAGGTGAACAGCACGTCCTTGCCGCGCAGTCCGGTGAGCAACTGGTTGGGCGGGGTCTTCGCGAAGGCGTCGACGGTGAGCTGCTTCTTGAAGACGTCGGCGTCTCCGAGGCCGTCGCGGACGTACTTCACACGGTTGGTGAGGAACTGGCTGTAGCCCTTGGTCGCGAGCGTGACGCCGCCGACCTGCACGCTCAGGGTGAAGCACATGATCCACGCGACACCGAGGACAAGTGTGGTGCGTACGGCCATGGGGCGGTGCCTGGCCATCACATCCGCCAGCCGCACCATCGCGAGCGCGCTGCCCGCGAGCACGGCGATCAGCAGCACGATCACGCCGATGATCGCGAGCACCTCGCCCGTGTGACCGAACGAGTCCTTCATCCAGTCCGCCGCGTCGCTCAGCAGCACCCAGTCGAAGACCAGGTCGAACGGCCGCGCCAGGGTCTCGTAGAACCCCATGTCGAGGCACTTCAGCACGGTGGACAGCCCGACGAACGCACCCAGCACGACGGCGGTGACCCGCCGGGCCCGCGACGGCAGCGCGAGCAGCACGACCGCGAGCACGATCAGCTCCACGGGCAGCCGCAGAAACGACTGAAACGTCATCCGGTCGAGCCGGTCGGGCACGACAAGCGCGACGACCAGCAGCGCACCGGCCAGCACGCTGGTGCCCACCCCTACGGCACGTGCGGTGCGGGGGTAGCGGCGACGCCAGCCGAACCAGCCTGGGCGGAGGGGGAGTTGGGGGGATCGGTCGGTGGGGTCGGTGAGCGCGGTGGACTCCGCGGGCTCAGCGGCCTTGCTGGGCGCGGCTGACTTTGCGGGGTCAGTGGTCTCGGTGACTGCGGCGGACTCTGCAGTCTTGTCGGGCGCGGAGGGTTCTGTTCGGGCGCCGGTCTTTGCGGTCTCGCCGGGTTCGGCAGACCCTGTTGGGTTTGCGGATTCCGTGGACTCGGCGGAGGGTGAGGATTCGCTGGGCGCAGCGGATTCAGCAGGCTCGCCGGACTCGGTGAAGTCAGCGGGCTCGGCGGGCTCGGCGGACTCGCCGGGTCCGGCAGGCACGGCGGAGTCGGCATGCTCGGCGGACTCTGCGACCTCGCTGGGCTTTTCGGGCTCGGCGGGCTGGGCGGATTCAGCAGGCTTGACGGACTGTGTGGGTACAGCGGGCTCTACGGGCTCAGCCGATTCCGGGTCCTCGGCAGACCGGGCGGGCTCGGCAGGCTGCGCCAGTTCAGCGGGCTTGTCGGACCCTGCGGATGCGGTGGATTCAGCAGGCTCGGCGGATTTCGCCGAACCGTCCGCGTCAGCCGAACCGTCCGCGTCGGCGGAGCCAGCAGCGTGGGTCGCGTCGGCCAGGTCAGCCGAGTCAGCCGTATCGGCTGGCTCCTGGGCCTCGGCCGCGTCGGCTGACGCGTGTGGCTCGGGTGGCTCCTGTTGTTCGGGTGATTCCGCGGCCTCCGGTGCCGCTGTCGGGTCGGTCTCCCCGGTGGCTTTCTGTTGCGCCAATGGGTGAGAGCGAGTGAAGAGCGGCACCCGAACTTCCTTCCGTGCTGAGCCCGGTGACGGCATGGCGGACCTGGCCCGGGCCACCAGATTCGTCACCATCGGTACGGCCGCACGCTACCGTCAGTTCAATCGGGCCTGCTCGTTGACCCACTGTTGACTCACTGATCTGCGGAGACCGCCACCTCCCGCGCCCACCGGTAGTCCGCCTTGCCGCTCGGCGACCGCTGGATGGAGTCCGCGATCACCAACTGGCGCGGGATCTTGTACCCGGCGAGATGGCTTCGACAGTGCGTCTGGATGGCGTCCAGGGACGGCCGTTCCGCACCCGTGCGCAGTTGTACGACGGCTGCGACATGGTTGCCCCACTTCGCGTCCGGCACCCCGGCCACCAGCGCGTCGTAGACATCCGGATGCGACTTGAGCGCCTGCTCGACCTCCTCCGGATACACCTTCTCCCCACCGGTGTTGATGCACTGCGAGCCCCGCCCGAGGACGGTGACGACGCCCTCCTCGTCCACGGTCGCCATGTCGCCGAGCAGGACCCACCGCTGGCCGTCCTTCTCGAAGAAGGTCTCGGCGGTTTTCCTCGGATCGTTGTAGTAGCCGAGCGGTACATGACCGCACTGGGCGACCCGGCCGATCTCGCCGACGGCGACCGGTTCGTACGTAGCCGGATCCACCACCTGGGTACGGGAGTTGACGCGGATGCGGAAGGACTTCCCTGCCCCGGAGTCGGCCGTCGCCGTGCCGTTGAAGCCGGACTCGGACGAACCGTAGTTGTTCAGCAGCATCGTGTTCGGGAGCAGTTCCTGGAACTGCCTTCGCACGGTCTCCGACATGATCGCGCCCGACGACGACACGCTGAACATCGACGAGCAATCGGTGCCCCTCATCGGCCCGTTGAGCGCGTCGATCAGCGGGCGCAGCATCGCGTCGCCGACCAGGGACATGCTGGTGACCTTCTCCTTCTCGATGGTCCGCAGCACCTCCTCCGGCACGAACTTCCGGTGGATCACGATGCGTTGGCCGAAGTTGAAGCCGATGAACGCGGTGAGTGTGGAGGTGCCGTGCATCAGCGGGGGAGTGGGGAAGAACGTGATCCCCGCCCCGCCGGCCGCGACCCGCTCCGCCAACTCCTCTGGTTTCTTGACGGGTTCACCCGTCGGCGCGCCACCGCCGAGCCCCGAGAAGAACAGGTCCTCCTGGCGCCACATCACACCCTTGGGCATCCCGGTCGTGCCACCGGTGTAGATGATGAACTGGTCGTCCGCCGACCGCGCCGGGAACCCGCGCTCGGGAGACCCGGCGGCCTCGGCGTCCGTGAAGGCCACCGCGGACACCTCCGGTCCGTCCTCCGGTGCCGCTCCCACCCGTACCAGGTGCCGCAGTTGCTCCGCACGCGGCAGCGCGGCCGCCACCCGCTCGGTGAACTCCGTGTCGAAGACCAGCGCCACGAGGTCGGCGTCTCGGTAGAGGTACACCAACTCCTCTTCTACGTAACGGTAGTTGACGTTGACCGGTACGACCCGCGCCTTGAGACAGCCCAGCACCGTCTGCAAGTACTCGACGCCGTTGTAGAGATGGAGGCCGAGATGCTCACCCGGGCGTATCCCGGAGTCGATCAGATGATGGGCGACGCGGTTCGCGGCCGCGTCCAACTCCGCGTAGGTCAGGCGGCGTTCCGCGCCCGTGCCCGGGTGGTCGATGTACACGAGCGCCTCGCGGTCCGGGACCACGTCGACGACCGACTCGAACAGGTCGGCAATGTTGTACTCCACCACTCCTCCTGACGTCGGTTCGCCGGTCATCAGAGCAAAGGGCGCGGCAACTGTGAAGGGTCCGCGCAGAAGAAATCTGACTGAGTGTCAGAAACCCCTTGTACTGGCAGGGCGCCTCCTGCAACCTGTTCTCGTTCCGGAGGCGGTACGGCGACGGGAGGACGACCATGAGCGGTACGGAACACCTGACCGTGCGGCGCGAGGGCGCCACACTGGTGCTCACGCTCAACAGACCCGAGGCCAAGAACGCGCTCTCGTTGCCGATGCTGGTCGGGCTCTACGACGGCTGGGTCGAGGCCGACGCGGACGACGCGATCCGGTCCATCGTGCTGACCGGGGCGGGAGGTGCGTTCTGCGCGGGCATGGATCTCAAGGCGCTGGCCGGCAAGGGGATGGAAGGGCAGGAGTACCGGGATCGGCTCACTGCTGATCCGGATCTGCACTGGAAGGCGATGCTGCGGCACCATCGGCCTCGGAAGCCGGTGATCGCCGCGGTCGAGGGGTATTGCGTGGCTGGCGGTACGGAGATCTTGCAGGGCACCGATATTCGGGTTGCGGGGGAGTCGGCGACCTTCGGATTGTTCGAGGTGAAGCGGGGGCTCTTCCCGATCGGTGGCTCAACTGTCCGTCTCCAGCGGCAGATTCCGCGTACCCACGCGCTGGAGATGCTGCTCACCGGGCGGCCGTACAGCGCGCGGGAGGCGGCGGACGTTGGTCTGGTCGGGCATGTCGTGCCAGATGGTACGGCGCTGGCCAAGGCCCTGGAGATTGCCGAACTCGTCAATTCCTGTGGGCCGTTGGCGGTTGAGGCGGTCAAGGCGTCGGTGTACGAGAGCGCCGAGATGACCGAGACGGAGGGGCTCGCCGCCGAACTCAAGCGCGGCTGGCCGATCTTCGATACCGCCGATGCGAAGGAGGGGGCTCGTGCCTTTGCGGAGAAGCGGGCGGCTGTTTACAAGCGGGCGTAGATGGGTCGGTCCGGTTGGGTCTGCGGGCGCGTTGTGGCTGGTCGCGCCCACGCGGCGGAGCCGCAGATACGGCACAGCCCCGCGCCCCTGGGTGGGGATGCGCGGGCCCGACTGTTCAGTTAGGAGAATGTCGTGACCGAAGTGCTGAAAGCTCCCCTCATCCTCGAATTTCCCTTCACCCGTTCCCTCGGGCCCGTTCAGAGCGCGTTTCTCACCGGGCTGCGCGAGTGTGTTGTCCTCGGGGTGGAGACCGGTGACGGGCGGACCCTTGTCCCTCCCGTCGAGTACGACCCCGTCACCGCCGAGGAGATCCGTGATCTCGTCGAGGTCGGGGCCACCGGCACGGTCACCACCTGGGCCTGGAACCATGAACCCCGGCGCGGTCAGCCGCTCGACACCCCCTTTGCCTGGGTGCTGGTTCGCCTCGACGGCGCCGACACCGCCCTCCTGCATGCCCTCGACGCTCCCGGCCCCGACGCCGTGCACACGGGCATGCGCGTCCGTGTCCGCTGGGCCGAGGAACGTACCGGTGCCATCACGGACATCGCCTGCTTCGAACCGTACGACGGCGAAGACGACCGTCAACTCGCCGCGCACAGTGGTGAGTTCGAGGACATGGTGACCGGCATCGTGGCGCCCGCGCGCCTCGACTACGTCTACACGCCCGGCCGTGCCCAGACCGACTACATCCGCGCCCTCTCCGAACAACGGACCGTCGGCGAACGCTGCCCCTCCTGCCGCAAGGTGTATGTCCCGCCGAGGGGTGCGTGTCCCACATGTGGGGTCGCCACAGCGGAACATGTCGAAGTGGGTCCGCGGGGCACAGTGACCACGTTCTGCATCGTCAACATCAAGGCGAAGAACCTCGACATCGAGGTGCCGTACGTCTACGCGCACATCGCCCTGGACGGCGCCGACCTCGCGCTGCACGGCCGTATCGGCGGGATGCCGTACGACCAGGTGCGCATGGGGCTGCGGGTCGAGGCGGTGTGGAGTGAGGGCGGCCGTTATCCGGACCACTACCGGCCGACCGGCGAGCCCGACGCGGACTACGACGTCTACAAGGAGCTGCTGTGATGTCAGGAGACGCCACACCGCGGGAGATCGCCGTCGTCGCCTTCGCGCAGACCGACCACCGGCGCACCACCGACGAGCTCTCCGAGGTGGAGATGCTGATGCCGGTCCTGCACGGCGTCCTCGAACAGACCGGCCTGAAGACCGCCGACATCGGCTTCACCTGCTCCGGCTCCAGCGACTACCTCGCCGGCCGCGCCTTCTCCTTCACCCTCGCCCTCGACGGCGTCGGTGCCTGGCCGCCGATCTCCGAGTCGCACGTCGAGATGGACGGCGCCTGGGCGCTCTATGAGGCCTGGGTCAAACTCGTCACCGGCGACGCCGACACCGCGCTCGTGTACTCGTACGGCAAGTCGTCCCCCGGCTCCGTACGCGGCGTCCTGACCCGGCAGTTGGACCCGTACTACGTCGCCCCGTTGTGGCCGGACTCCGTCGCCCTGGCCGCCCTCCAGGCCCAGGCCCTCATCGACGCGGGCGACACCGACGAACCCGCCCTCGCCGCCGTCGCGGCCCGCAGCCGGACCGACGCGAGCGCCAACTCCCATGCACAGGTGCGGGGTTCGGTACCGCAGGGCGACTATGTCGTACGACCGCTGCGTACCGGCGACTGTCCGCCGGTCGGTGACGGTGCCGCCGCCGTGATCCTCGCGGCGGGGGATCGAGCTCGCGAGCTGTGCGAACGGCCCGCGTGGATCAGGGGGATCGACCATCGCATCGAGGCACATGGGCTGGGCGTACGGGAGTTGACCGACTCGCCGTCGACGCGGCTCGCCGCCGAGAAGGCCGGGGTCTTCGAACGGCCCGTCGACACCGCCGAGTTGCACGCGCCGTTCACCGCTCAGGAGGTCGTCCTGCGGAAGGCGCTGCGCCTCGGTGACGACGTGCGGGTCAACCCGTCCGGAGGTGCCCTCGCCGCGAACCCCGTCATGGCCGCCGGGCTCATCCGCATCGGTGAGGCCGCCGCCCGTATCCACCGGGGTGAGTCCGACCGGGCCCTCGCCCACGCCACCTCCGGTCCCTGTCTGCAGCAGAACCTGGTCGCCGTACTCGAAGGGGATCCGCGATGAGCAAGGAGCCCGTGGCCGTCGTAGGGATCGGCCAGACCAAGCATGTCGCCGCGCGGCGGGACGTGTCGATCGCGGGGCTGGTGCGGGAGGCGGCTCAACGGGCGCTGGACGACGCCGAGTTGACGTGGGCCGACATCGACGCCGTCGTCATCGGCAAGGCGCCCGACTTCTTCGAGGGCGTCATGATGCCCGAGTTGTATCTCGCGGACGCGCTCGGCGCCGTGGGGAAGCCGATGTTGCGGGTGCATACCGCTGGTTCAGTGGGCGGGTCGACCGCGCTCGTCGCCGCGAATCTCGTCGCGGCTCGCGTGCACGGCACGGTGCTCACGCTGGCGTTCGAGAAACAGTCCGAGTCGAACGCCATGTGGGGGCTGTCCCTGCCGATTCCCTTCCAGCAGCCGTTGCTCGCCGGTGCGGGCGGGTTTTTCGCGCCGCACGTGCGTGCCTATATGCGGCGGACCGGGGCGCCCGACACCGTGGGCTCCCTGGTGGCGTACAAGGATCGGCGCAACGCGTTGAAGAATCCGTACGCGCATCTCCACGAGCACGACATCACGCTGGAGAAGGTCCAGGCCTCGCCGATGTTGTGGGACCCGATCCGGTACTCGGAGACCTGTCCGTCCTCGGACGGTGCCTGCGCGATGGTGCTCACCGACCGGGCGGGGGCGGCGCGGGCACCACGTCCGGCGGCCTGGATGCATGGGGGCGCCATGCGTAGCGAACCCACACTGTTCGCCGGGAAGGACTGTGTGTCGCCACAGGCCGGCAAGGACTGCGCTGCCGACGTGTACCGGCAGGCGGGCATCGCGGATCCACGCCGGGACATCGACGCCGTGGAGATGTACGTGCCGTTCTCCTGGTACGAGCCCATGTGGCTGGAGAACCTCGGATTCGCCGAGGAGGGGGAGGGGTGGAAACTCACCGAATCCGGGGTGACCGAACTGGATGGCGATCTTCCCGTGAACATGTCAGGGGGTGTGCTGTCCACCAATCCGATCGGCGCCTCGGGCATGATCCGCTTCGCGGAGGCCGCCCTCCAGGTTCGCGGGCAGGCCGGAGAACACCAGGTGGAGGGGGCCCGGCGGGTTCTCGGGCACGCGTATGGCGGCGGATCGCAGTTCTTCTCGATGTGGCTCGTGGGCAGCGAACCCCCCGCCTCCTGAAAGGTCCCCCTCACGTGGCCTGTTGGCATCAGAAACCGATCGCTAGGCTGGCCGCGGACGACGAATCGGGAGGAGCACGGACGTGGCCGAGAGCACCATCCAGCAGCACCCGCTTGCGGGCTGGGACAAGCCGGAGCTGGACCTCAGTGACGCCGATTGGCACTCAGGCAGCCGTGGACTGGGGGATGTCCAGATCGCTTTTGTCGAGGGATTCATCGCGATGCGCAACAGCGGCCGCCCGGAAAGCCCTTCCTTGATCTTCACGCCCGCGGAATGGGGCGCGTTCGTGTCGGGGGCGCGGGAAGGGGAGTTCGACCTCACCTGACGGTGAAGGATCCCCGGCGAGAAATCGGGGGAAGTGCGCACAGGCATCTTCAGCCCGGCCTTCACTCGTGAGGGTGGCGGCCGGGCTGCGTGCCGCACGCGGCTGTCCCCGGTTGGTTTCCATGCGCTGCCTACGTGGCGCTACGCGGGAAATTCAATGCCGGTCATGTCCTGGGAGAGCGCCCACAGGCGGCGCTGCAGCGACGTGTCGTAGGACTGCGGGCTGGAGCGGACCACCTTGGGGTACCCCTTGCTTTGCTGGAATCCGCGGGGGCCGTAGTACTCACCGCCCTGTACGTCCGGGTCGGTCGCGGCGCGCAGCACGGGCAGTGCGCCCTTTTCGGGGGACTGCAGGAGCAGCGGCCGGATCGCCGCGAAGGCTGTGCGGGTGAGGGCGGAGGAGTGCGACATCGCGCTCCGGGAACCGGTGGTGTCGGCGCCGCCGGGATGCGCGGAGACGGCCAGTGGCCCGCCCGTCGGCAGTGTGCGGTCGAGTTCATAGGTGAACAGCAGGTTGGCCAGCTTGGAGTGCCCGTACGCGGCGGTCCGGTCGTAGGGGCGTGTGCGCCAGTCGAGATCATCGAGATCGATGGGGCCGCCCATGCGGTGGCCCGCGCTGCTGACCGTGACGACGCGGGAGGCGGACGAGGCCGGCAGCAGGTCCAACAGGAGCCCGGTCAGGGCGAAGTGGCCCAAGTGGTTGGTGCCGAACTGGAGCTCGTAGCCGTCCGGGGTCGTCCGGTACGGGGTGTACATCACGCCGGCGTTGTTGATCAGCATGTCGATCCGGGCGTGGGTATCTCGCAGTTCCCCGGCCGCCTCGCGGACCGAGGCGAGCGAACTCAGGTCGAGGCGCTGGACGTGCACCTTCGCCGCCGGTACGGCGAGAGCGATCTCCTCGGCCGCGCGCTTGCCCTTGTCGGTGTCCCGGACCGCCATGACGACTTCCGCCCCGCGCAGGGCCAGGGCCTTGGCCGTCTCGAATCCGATGCCGGTGTTGGCGCCGGTGATCACGGCGGTGCGGCCGTGCTGGTCGGGGATGTCCCGGGCTGTCCAGTGCGCGGGTTTCGATGTGGTCATTGGGTCCTCCAGAAGTAGTACGGGGCTCGGCGGCCGCGAGAGGTGAATGCTATTTACCTATGGTGAATAGTGTTAACCTTGTCGGCATGGCAGTCAAACGGCGCCCCACCGGCACCCACCACGGAGACCTGCGCAACGCGCTGGAGGAGGCGGCTCTCGCCCTGGTCGGGGAGCGCGGCCCGCACGGGTTCACGCTCGCCGAGGCGTGCCGGAGGGCCGGGGTGAGTGTGTCGGCCCCCTACAAGCACTTCAGCGACCGGGAGGCACTGCTGGCCTCGCTGGCTTTGAAGGGCTACGAGGAGCAGCGGCGCCGGTACCGCACCGCGCTGGCCGCGCACGAGGACCCGGTCGAGCAGTTGGCGGCGTTCGCGACTGCCTATGTGCGGTTCGCGGCCGAGGAGCGCGCCCTCTTCGACATCACCTTCCTGGCCGGTCTCGACAAGAGCAGGCACCCCGAACTGGCCGCGGCGGGTGGTGTGTTGCACGACGACCTGATGCCGGTCACCAGCCGGATCGCCCCCGACCCGGACGAGGCGTTCGACCTGCTCGTTCAGATCGCCGCGGCAGCCCACGGCCTGGCCCTGTTCCAGCAGCAGGACATGCTGCCCGCCCCCTGGAACACCCGGTCCTCCGTCGAGGAACAGGCCGCGCGGACCGCCCGTGCCCTCGCCGGCGGGAAACCCGCTAGCCCCCGGAAAACCCGCTAGCTCTGGAGACCCGCATGACCACCCCGCGCACCGACTTCGACCAGGCTCTCGACCGCATCGGCAGGGGCAGCCACGTCAGCCTGACCACCTTCCGACGCAACGGCCAGGCCGTCCCCACCCCGGTTGGCGGTCTCGTACAGGACGGCACGCTCTACGTCCTGACCCCACCCGACACCGGGAAGGTCAAGCGGATCCGCAACAACCCTCAAGTCACCATCGCCCCTTGCAACATGAAGGGCACCGTCCCCGCCGACGCACCCGAGGTGCGGGCGACCGCCCGGCTCCTGGACCCCGCAGAGACCGCCCGCGTCGAGGAGATGATGAGGCGACGCTTCTTCATGTACCGCCTGATGCACCTCCTCGACCGGACCCTGCGCCGCGAACGCCAGCTCGTCGCCATCGCCGTCCGCGAATAACTGCCGCTCGGGCAGGGTGTCCCGCGCGATTTTCCGGACACGCGACCTTGGGAGCCCCTTCGGAGCCGGTGCCTGAGCCAGGCTGGCCCCGGAGGGGGAGGTCCTGTTACTTCGGAGGTGAGGAACCCATGAGCACCCTGCCGGTCATCGCGGCGGTCGACGGTTCGGACGACAGCCTGCGCGCCCTGGACTGGGCCCTCGACGCGGCCCGTGGACGCGGGGCGCCGTTGCGGGTCGTCCATGTGTGGCAGTACGCCGCCGCGTGGACACCGCCCGGCGTGCTGGTCGCCGGGCCGCCGGAGCCGGACGAGGACGAGGTGCTCGACCAGGTCCGTACGTACGTCGAGGGGCGTGCCGACCGGCCGGTCATGGAGTACCTCCGGCTGCAGGGCGCACCGGGCGCCGTACTGCCCGAACTCGGTTCCACGGCACAGCTGTTGGTGCTCGGCTCGCGTGGCCGCGGCGGTTTCGCCAGCCTGCTGCTCGGCTCGAACGGCATGGCCGCCGCCCGCGACGCCGACTGCCCCGTCGTCGTGGTTCCCCGGCCCGGCCGCGAGGTCCACGGCGAGGTTCCGGCCGAACCCGGGCCCCGCGTGGTCGTCGGCCTGCACGTCGACAGCCCCGACGAGACCACCCTCGCCTTCGCCTTCGCCGAGGCCGCCCTGCGCGGAGCCCGGCTCCAGGTCGTCGCCGCCTACCCGTGGCCGCCGCAGGCCTGGGCGTCCCCCGGCGAACTCCTTCCGCCGGTCATCGACCAGGACGCCATCGAGAACGAGACCCGCACCCTCACCGAGGCACTCCTCGCCCCGCACCGCGAACACCACCTGGATGTCCCCACCGAGCCGTACGTCGCCCCGGGCGACGCGGCCGGTCACCTCGTCGCCGCCTCCAAGGACGCCGACCTCGTCGTCGTGGGCCGCCATCGCCGCCGCCTGCTGTCCCCGGCCCGTCTGCTCGGCTCGGTCACCCAGGCGGTCCTGCTGCACTCGGCGAGCCCGGTGGCGGTGGTGCCGTCGACGCCGCTGGAGGAGTGAGGTTCGTTCACGACGGGTTGCGACCGGCCTTGGGATCAAGTCGCCTGTGCTGTAGGAGGGTTACCGCTCACGGCCACAGCAACTGCTTGCGCCACCCCGCACCCTCGCCGCCGTCCCCGCCCTCGCGGACATACACAAGCCGCGTGTGCCGACGCTCCTTGTCGCCCTGCCAGAACTCGACCGACTCCGGGCGCACGGTGTGCAGGGTCCAGCCGGGGGCCACGAGGTCCGGGTCGTCCTCAAGGCGTTCCAGTGACTCCTTGACGGCGGCGTCCCGTTCGGCGAGGTCCGCGAGCGGCTGTGACTGGCGGCCGACGAGGGCCTCCGCGCGGGCGCCGGTGCTGCGGGCCAGGAAGTCCGCCGCGCTGTCCTCGGCACCCGCCGCCACGACCGGACCGCGCACGCGGATCTGACGGGCGAGCGGTGACCAGTAGAACGTCAGGGCAGCGAAAGGCCGTTGGGCGAGATCGCGGGCCTTGACGCTGCCGCCGTCCGACGCGAACCGCCAGCCGTCGGGCCCAACGCCCTTGAGGATCAAGGTCCTTGCCGTCGGGTTGCCGTCGGCACCGGCTGTCGAGACCGTCATCGCGTGCGGCTCGCGCACACCGGCCTCCAGCGCCCCCAGCAGCCACTCCGTGAACAACTCGGACGGGGTGTCCGGCGCGGCCAAGGGATCGAAGGCGGGCAGTTGACCCGCGAAGACCTCCAGGTCGCGCAGCAGGTGACGTAGATCGTCCATCGACGTTCGCCTCCGAGGCTGAAGGGGAGATCAATGATCCCATCGTCCGTCTCGGGCGGGACTTGATCAAGCGGGGACCGCGCCTCCGGCGTCACCGGAGACACAGGAAAACCGGCCGGTACGCCTTCGCCGACTACCGGGTCGCGTGACCCCCGGGAAGCGTACGCTGAGGTCCCTGTAGCTCACGGTGCGCGTTCGCTCCCCGCGCGGGCGCACCACCGTGGCAGGGGGTATGGCATGGGGCAGCGGAGTGCGCGCAGCAGAAGGACACTCTTCGAACGGGAGAGTGAACTCGCCGCCGTGGACGAGGCGTTGGGCGAACTGACAGGTCTGCGCACGGACGGCGGCGAGCCGGATGACCGGCCCCGCGGCGCCCTGCTCGCCTTCGCGGGACGGGCCGGCATCGGCAAGACCACCCTCCTCACCGAAGTGCGCCGTCGCGCCGCCGCCAAGGGCTGCACCGTGCTCTCCGCGCGGGGCGGCGACCAGGAACAGCGCGTGGCCTTCCACGTCGCCCGCCAGCTGCTGCAACCGCAGTTCGCCGGCTCGGCCGACGCCGATCTCCGTGCCTCGCTGGGCAGTTGGTACGACATCGTCGGCCCCGCCCTCGGTCTGTGCGCGCCCACCGAAGGCTCCCCGCCGGACCAGCAGGGTCTGCGCGACGGCCTCGACTGGGTGCTCACCCACCTTGCGGTGAAGCGCGCCCCGATGGTCCTCGTCCTCGACGACGCGCACTGGGCCGACCCCGAATCCCTGGGCTGGCTGGCCGCGTTCGCGCCCCGCGCCGAGCAACTCCCTCTGCTGGTCGTGGTCGCGTACCGGCCCGATGAACTCCCCGATCACGCCGAGTCGTTGAGGGGACTGCCCGGCCGGGCCGGCGGACGCCCCCTCGACCTCGAACCGCTCAGCGTCGCCGCCGTAGCCGACCTGGTGCGGGAGATGCTCGGCGAGCACGCCGACGACGCGTTCTGCCACGAGTGCTGGGCCGTCACCGCCGGGAACCCCTTCGAGACCGTCGAACTCGCCGCCAAGATCCACGACCGGGGCCTGACCCCCACCGAGGCCGGGGCCAACCAGCTGCGTGACCTCGCAGCCGCCGTCAAGGGCAGCGGCCTCACCACCCGCCTCGAACGGCTCGGCACCTCGACCGTCCGCTACGCCTGGGCCTGCGCGGTCCTCGGCACCGAGCCCCATCCGATGCTTGCCGCCGCCGTCGCCGGACTCGGCCACGAAGAGGCCGCCGACGCCGTCGACGCACTGCGCGGCGCCCGCATCCTCACCGGCACGCTGACCACCGCGGGCACCCTCGAATTCGTCCACCCGCTCATCGCCACCGCCGTCTACCGGGCCATCCCCGCCGGCGTCCGCGTGGCCCTGCACGGCCAGGCCGCCTGGTGCGTCATCAACGAGGGCCAGGGCCCCTCCGCCGCCGCCCGCCACCTCATGGAGACCCACCCGGACGGTGACAACTGGGTGGTTCAGCAACTCCGCGCGGCAGCCGGCGAGACCCTGCGCGCGGGCGCCCCCGACACCGCCCGCAGCTACCTCGCCCGCGCCCTGCGCGAACCCCCGCCCTTCGACGACCGGGCCGCCGTTCTCTACGAACTGGGCAGCGCCTCCCTGCTCACCGAACCGGCGACCACCGTCAACCACCTTCGGGCCGCCCTCGAAGAGCCGATCAGCGACGCCGGTCTGCGGCAGAACATCGTCTACCGCCTCTCCCAGGTCCTCGCCCACAGCGACCGCCTCGCCGAGGCCTCCGACACCCTCGCCCGCGAGATCCGCGTCACCGGCGACGCCCGGGTCAAACTCCGCATGCTCTCCGAGCAGTTCATGTGGGACGCCTTCCGCGCCGACGAACCCGACCACCCCTCCCGCTCCCGCCGCCTCACCAAACTCGCCGACCGTCTCAAGGGCCGCGACCTCACCGAGCGGTACATCATCGGCCTGCGCACCTGGGACGCCGTATTGCGTGGTGAACCCGCACATGTGGCCCTGCACCATGCCGAACGCGCATTGAATGGTGGGCTCGGCTGGGCCGAGGCCGACCGCGGCTTCGAGGTGCCGGTGCTGGTCGCCCTCACCTTCATGTACTGCGACCGACCGGGCCGCGCGGAGGAGCTCTTCGCCACCGGCATCGCCGACTTCGAGCAACAGGGCTGGCGCGGCGCCCACTTGTCCTTCGGCTACACCTTCCTCGGCTACCTCCGCTACCGGCGCGGCCGCCTCGCCGAGGCCGAGGACTTCGCCCGCGCGGGCCTGCGCCTGGCCGAACGCGTCGGACCCGGCACCCCCGTCTACTGGTACGGCACCGGCATCCTCATCGAGGTCCTGCTGGCCCGCGGCAGGGTCGAGGAGGCCACCCAACTCGCCGAGGACCACGCCTTCGCGGAGCCCTTCCCGGCAGCCGTGGTCTTCCCGGACGCCCAGACCGTCTACGGCGAGCTGCTCCTGGCCCGCGGCCTCGCCAAGGAGGCAGCCGCCGAACTGGCCGCCGCCGGCCGCCGTTTGGACCCGCGCGGCATCCGCAACCCGGCCTGGTGCCCCTGGCAGCTCCACCTCGCCCGCGCCGAACGCCACGACACCCCCGAGCGCGCCGTCGTCACCGCCCACGAAGCGGTCGCCCGCGCCCGCCAGTTCGGCACCCCCTCCGCCATCGGCCAGGCCCTGCGCATCGCCGCCGAGGTCTCCACCGGCTCGGCCCGCGCCAAACTCCTCGAAGAATCCGTCACCCACCTCGAACGCTCCCCGGCTGCCTACGAGTTGGCCTGCGCCCTCGTCGCCCTCGGCACCGAACTCCGCCGAGCAGGCAGGCCCAAGGAAGCCGCCGACCACCTCTACCGAGGCCTCGACGCAGCCGTCCAATGCGGCGCAGACGGCCTCGCGGACACCGCCCGAGCCGAACTGGCAGCAGCAGGCCTACGCCCCCGCCGCCTCCACGGCCCAGAAACCGACACCCTCACAACCCAGGAACGCACAGCCGCAACCCTGGCCGCCAAAGGCCACACGGACGCCGAGATAGCCGTAGAACTCCAGACGGACGAGCAAACGGCGGTACGTCTCCTGTCAGCGGCCTACCGAAAACTGGGCACAGACCACACAGGCCTAGAAACAGCACTGATCAAACCAACGTAGGGTCAACCCCCTAGGGGCGCGGGGAACTGCGCGCCCAGCCCCCACGCACCCGCACCAAACAACGCACCGCACCCGGCCACGGCCACATCGCCGAACGGCACCCCGTACCATTGCGACATGTCGTTCCTCCGCCGCCGCAGCGCCACCCCCGCCGGCCCCGAATTCGATGTGCTGGCCATGGACCCGGGCGACTGGCCCGGGAACCTCGGTGCCGGTCTGCTGCCCGCGCCCGACGGCACCTGCCAGGGCGTGTTCCTGCGGTACGACCTCTTCGGCGGCCGAGGCCCCGCGATGGTCATCGGCAACCTGCCGGAGGGCTCGCCCGCCCGTGACGTCGCCGAGGACGAGATCCCGTTCGAGGTCGCGCAGCTGCTCCTCGCGCTGGAGAACGACGAGGAGGTGACCGTCGTAGGCGTCGAGGACATGCCGGTGATGCAGGGCGACAACCTGCTGATCGTGCGCCGCCTCAAGCTCTCCGAGAGCCGGATCTCCTGCGTCCAGTTCGACCGCAGCGACAACGTCCTGGTCACCATCGCCGCCTGGGACCGCCCCATCACGGACGACCTCTACGCCCTGCTGAAACCGCTCCCGGCGGAACTGTTCCAGCAGGGCTGAGGCGACTGCCTACCGGCTGGACCGCTCCAGCTGGACGTCCGCGGCGCGCACGAACTCCACCCGGTGGCCGTACTGGATCTCGTAGTAGAGATCCTTTCCTACGACGACCTTGTGCGAGTCGGTGGTGAAGGTGACCGCGTAGTAGTACTCGCCGGGCAGCTTGTCACCGACCACGTACTTCTGCCCCTTGAGCAGCTTGTACGGCAGCGGCGAGATCGCCTGGGCGGGCACTCCCGCCGGGTAGGCCGAGGCCTCGGGGTAGGCGCGGCCGTAGACCGGGACGCTGTCCGCACCCTCCTTCGGCGTCACCACCAGACCGGCCGCCTTCACCGCGGTGGGGTGTTTCGTCGGGTTCTTGAACCAGGCCTCCTGACCGAGGTACCAGATCGCCGTCCAGTCCCCGGAACGGTCGGCCACCGCGTACTGCTGCCCGGTGGACACCCGTGAGGACAGGTCGTTGACGCCGGTCGTCGGGGTCGTCCCGAGGCCGATGTCCTTGATCAGGGGGTAGGTCTCACCGGGCCCGGAGTACAGCCGGACCTCGCTCGACCCGTGCACCGCGCACGGCTGGCCGGCGGTGACGCAGCCCGTGTACACCGGCTGGTTCGTGGCGTAGTCGGGGCGGATCGTCACCAGACCGCCGCCCTTCTTCGCGGTCTGCTCGACCGGGTGGCCCAGCAGGTCGAAGTAGTGCGCCCAGTCCCAGTACGGGCCCGGGTCCGTGTGCATCCCGGGGACCGTGGACGTCGTCGGCCCGGGCACGTTGTCGTGGCCGAGGATGTGCTGCCGGTCCAGCGGAATGCCGTACTTCTTGGTCAGGTACGACACCAGTCGCGCCGACGAGCGGTACATCGCCTCCGTGTACCAGGCGTCCGGCGCCGCGAGGAAGCCCTCGTGCTCGATGCCGATCGACTTGGCGTTGATGTACCAGTTGCCCGCGTGCCAGGCCACGTCCTTGGCCTTCACATGCTGGGCGATCAGACCGTCGGTGGAGCGGATCGTGTAGTTCCAGGACACATAGGTGGGGTCCTGGACCAGGTTCAGGACACCGGCCCACTGGCCTTCCGTGTCATGGATGACGATGTACTTGATGCTCTGCGACGCGGGCCGGTCGCCGAGGTCGTGGTTGCCGTAGTCGTCGGTCCCGAACTGGGAGTACGGCGCCGGGATCCACTCGCAGGACACCTTCTTCGGGCACTCCGTACCGTCCGCGGAGACCGTGCGCAGGCCGGTCTCCTTCAGCTGCGCGGTGTCGGGCGCGAGGTCCGGCTGGGCGGCCAGCGCGACCTGCTGCCCGGCGTCCGTGGTGCGCGCCTCGCCGGTGTGGATGACGTCGTAGACATCGTTGGCATACGCGGCCGCCGTCGCCGTGTCGTCGGCTCCGGAGAAGCGCGCGATCGCGCCGTACCAGTCGGCCGGGTCCGCGCTCAGCGACTCACCGAGGTTCTTCTGGGCGTCGGCCAGGAGGGCCGCGCCGCCCGCCACGTTCGCGGTCTCGTCGGTACGCAGGTCGGTTGCCGGAAGACCGGTCAGCTCGGCCGCCTTCGTCAACGTCTTGAGGCGGGCGGGGAGTTGGGAGTCCGCCGGGATCTGCGCGGTGGGGTGCAGGGCGGTGCGGGCGCTGTCGCCGCGGGGGTCCTCGGTGCCCTCGCTCAGGTGCTCCGTCGCGGCGAGGGCGGTGCGGGCGTCGGTGAGGTGCATCGGGCCGTAGCCGCCGGTCACGCTGGGCGCTCCGCCGTGCGTGTCCCAGCGGGACTGGAGGTAGGAGACGGCCAGCAGGACCGTCTGCGGCACGTGGTACTGGGCGGAAGCCGACGCGAACGCCCGCTGGAGGGTGGAGGCGGAGGAGTCGGTGGGGCTCTCCGACGGGGCCGCGCCCAGCAGGGGCAGCAGCAGGGCGGCGGTGGCGAGCGCGCCGGCGGACCGGCGCGCGCGTCTGTGTCCGGGAGAGCGGGTGGGGTCGGTCGAGGATCCTCGCAATGCAGCCTCCTGGGACGGTGGGATTGTCATGAACCGTGCGGGGCCGGGCGTGCGTCAGTGGTACCGGCTGGCCGACGATCCGTCAATCATGCCCAGAGGAAGGCGATTTCCCATGTCAACGGGGGATGCGGGGAGTTTCGTGGCGGTGGTGTCCGGGCCTGCGGGGCGTCAGTGGAGTACACCAATGGGGGAGTGTGGCGGGGCCCCGACAGATATATGTAGGCCGGGCACATAGAGGTCGGCCCTATGTCGGCCGGACACACGAAGGTCCGCGGTACGCCGCTGCAGGGCGTACCGCGGACCTTCGTCCCCGTCAGCGAGTGCCGACCGCCGCACGCACGGCCCGGCGGGCCATCTGGCAGTCGTCGTGCAGCCGCCTAAGCAGCAGCCGTTGTTCCTCGCCGGACGGCGCAGCACCCGGGTGGGCCACCACTCCCGGTGCCGCCGGGGCCGAGTCGTGCATCGAACGCTGCACGGCCATCTCGTAGGTACGGATCTCCCGGGTCAGTACCAGCATCAGGTTCACCAGGAACGCGTCGCGCGAGGCCGGTCCCGCCGACTGCGCGATCTGGCTGATCTGCCGCCGCGCCACCGGCGCGTCCCCGAGGACCGCCCAGAGCGTGGCCAGGTCGTAGCCCGGCAGGTACCAGCCCGCGTGCTCCCAGTCCACCAGCACTGGACCGGCCGGTGAGAGAAGGATGTTGGACAGCAGGGCGTCACCGTGACAGAACTGGCCCATCCCGCCGCGGCCCGCCGAGTGCGCGATGCCGTGCAGCAGCTTCTGCAGGTCTCCCATGTCCCGGTCGGTGAGCAGCCCCAGCTCGTGATAGCGGGAGATGCGGGCCGCGTAGTCCAGCGGGGCGTCGAACGTGCCCGCCGGCGGCCGCCAGGCGTTCAGCCGGCAGATCGAGCCCAGCGCCGCCCGGATGTCCGCCCGCGGCGGGGCCTCCGCCGGGTGCCGGTGCAGCGCCGCCACCCGGCCCGGCATCCGCTCGATGACCAGCGTGCAGTTGTCCGGGTCCGCCGCGATCAGCCGCGGCACCCGCACCGGCGGGCGGTGCCGGACGAACGAACGGTATGCGGCTATCTCGTGCCGGATCCGCTCGGCCCACGCGGGGGAGTGGTCCAGTAAACACTTCGCTACGGCCGTGCTGCGTCCGGTCGTTCCGACCAGGAGCACGGAGCGCCCGTTGCGGCGTAGCACCTGCACCGGAGCGAACTCCGGGCAGATCCGGTGCACCGACGCGATCGCCGTACGCAGCTGGGCGCCCTGGGGGCCGGACAAGTCGAGTCTCCCGCTGAGGGGTTGGGGGCCGAGCCCGGGAACGCGCCGCGGCCTGCCCGCACCGAGCACGGGGCCGGCCGCCGGCCGTGCCGGGTCGAGGTAGGGGCCGCCGGCGCCCGGGCGGGGGTGCAGCGACCGGGGCGGGGCGGACACGGAGGACGATGCTGTGTACATGGGAGAAACAGATCCCTTCGTGTGCCTGCAGTGCCTGTCCAATCAAGCGCGCTGCCCGACCCGGTCCCGCTGGTGCACCCTGGGGAGTGTTCCTCGGGGACCGGGTCGGGGTGGCGCGTTCCTACCTGACACCAGATGCGCAGTGGCACACCATCTGGCGCACCCTGGCGAACCCTGGCGAATAGTCGCCCGGCAAGGCGCACCGGGCTATGTTCAAGTCAGCCGAGAACCTGGGGGCTTGACGTGAACGGACAACCCAACTCCCGTCTCTCGGACCTGTTCGGCCTGGCCGGCTGGTCCAAGGGCGAACTCGCGCGGCGGGTCAACAGGCAGGCGGCGGCCATGGGCCACCCCCAGTTGTCGACCGACACCTCGCGGGTACGGCGTTGGATCGACACGGGGGAGATCCCGCGCGATCCGGTGCCGAGGGTGCTGGCGGCTCTGTTCACCGAGCGTCTCGGCCGTGTCGTGACCATCGAGGACCTCGGTCTGGTCCGGCACGGGCGTACGGGAAAACGGCCCGACGACGGGAGTGTGGAACATCCCGACGGTGTGCCGTGGGCGCCCGAACGGACAGCTGCGGTCCTCACCGAATTCACGGGAATGGACCTCATGCTCAACCGACGCGGCTTGGTGGGCGCGGGCGCCGCGCTCGCCGCAGGCTCCGCACTCAGCAGCGCCATGCACGCATGGCTGCACTCCGATCCGACTCTTTCCGCCGATGCTCCCCGGTTCGACGATCCCCTGCACGCCGACCCCGCTGGGTTCGACCGCTATGAGGCCGCCCCCATCGGGTCGCAGGAGATCGAGGAACTGGAGGAGTCCGTCAAGGTGTTCCGCGCCTGGGACGCGGCCCGCGGCGGCGGGCTGCAGCGCAAGGCCGTGGTGGGACAGCTCAACGAGGTGGGCGGCATGCTCGCCTACCGGCACCCGGCCGATCTGCAGCGGCGCCTGTGGGGCGTCGCCGCCAACCTCGCCGTACTCGCGGGCTGGATGTCGCACGACGTCGGCCTGGAGCCCACGGCCCAGAAGTACTTCGTCATCGCCGCCCACGCGGCCCGAGAGGGCGGCGACCGGCCCCGCGCCGGGGAGGCGCTCTCACGGGCGGCTCGCCAGATGGTGCACCTGGGCCGGCCCGACGACGCACTCGATCTCATGAAGCTCGCCAAGACCGGTTCCGGCGACGAGGTGCTGCCGCGCACCCAGGCGATGCTGTGCACCATCGAGGCCTGGGCACAGGCGTCGATGGGCAAGGGCCAGGCCATGCGCCGCACCCTCGGCCAGGCGGAGGACCTCTTCGTCTCCGACCGCGGCGACGTACCGCCCCCGAGCTGGATGCAGACGTTCAAGGAGGAGGATCTCTACGGCATGCAGGCCCTGGCCTACCGCACCCTGGCCGAGCACGAGCCCGGAGCGGCCGTGCACGCCCAGTACTTCGCGGCGAAGGCCCTGGCGCTGCGGGTCGACGGACGGCAGCGGTCGAAGATCTTCGACTTCCTGTCGATGGCCTCGGCCTGCTTCATCGCCGACGACCCCGAACAGGCGGACAGGTACGCGCGGTTGGCCCTCGCGTCGATGGGATCGAACTCCTCCCACCGCACCTGGGACCGGCTGCGCGAGATGTACCGGCTGACCGCCCAGTACGCCGGCTATCCGAGGATCCACGAACTGCGGGAGGAGATCGCACTCGCGCTGCCGAAGACACAGAAGGCACAGTCGAAGAGCCCGAGGGCCAAGGGCGGCGGCAACAGCGCACAGGTATAGGGAGTCCAGGATTTCGAGTAGCTGACTGTCCGTCAAAGTAGCTGACTGTCCGTCAAAGGACGCTCGGTCAGAGGCTGTTGGTCAGGTCGTCCTGGCGACGAGCACGCACGCGTCGTCCGCGCGCTCGGTGTCGCCGAACTCCTCCACGACCATCCGTACGCAGTCCTGTGCGGTGCGCGCCTCGCCGAACCGCGGGGCCAGGTCGAGGAGTCGGTCCACGGCCTCCGGTCCGCTGTGCCCTGGCACCAGTCCGTCGGTGTGCAGCAGCAGCAGGTCGCCCGCCTCGAGGGTCTCCTCGGCCTGTCCGTAGGCCGCTCCCGAGGTGGCGCCGAGCAGGACGCCGTCCGGTGCGCTCAGCACGCGCCCCGTCCCGCCGCGGAACAGCAGCGGGGCGGGGTGTCCCGCCTGCGCCCACGCCAGGGTGCGGGTCTCGGGCCGGTAGCGGCAGCACACCGCGCTGCCCAGGGCCGGTTGCACGGTGGCGTCCAGTAACTGGTTGAGCCAGGACATCAGTTGACCGGGCTCGGTACCGGCCATCGCCATCCCGCGCAGGGCGCCGAGCAGCATCGCCATGCCCGAGGTGACGGCGACACCGTGTCCGGTGAGGTCGCCGACGCTCAACAGCGTTGCCCCGTCGGACAGTTGGAGCGCGTCGTACCAGTCGCCGCCGATCAGAGCGCTCGCGGAGGAGGGCAGATAGCGGGCTGCCAGGTCCAGTGTCTCCGGCCCCTGGTGCGGGAGCCGCAGGGAACCGCGCCACGGCGGCAGCACGGCTTCCTGCAGCTCGACCGCGAGCCGGCGCTCGGTCTGCGCGTGGTGCCGGTGGAGCTGCAGCGAGTCACGGGTCTCGCTCACCGTCCGCTGGCTGCGGCGCAGTTCGCTGACGTCCCGCAGCACGGCCCACATCGAGGCGGTGCCACCGTCGGCGTCGAGCACGGGCTCGCCCATCATGTGCACCGTCCGTACGGCGCCGTCGGGCCGGACGATGCGGAACTCGCCGTCGATCGGCTTGGCGTCGATCAGGCAGTCCGTGACCATGGCGGTCAGCGCGGGCCGGTCCTCGTCGAGGATCAGGGACGGCAGTTCGTCGAGGGTGAGCGGGGGAGCGGCCGGGTCACGGCCGAGGATCTGGTACAACTCCCCGGACCAACTCGCCTCGTCCGTCAGGAGATTCCACTCGGCACTGCCGACCCGGCTGAGCAGCGAGTCGTCCCGAGGCGCTTCCGGTACGGCGGTTGGGGCCGGCGCCGCTTCCACGGCCGCCGGCACGGGCGGCGGGCCGTCCCGCAACTGGGCCAAGTGCTCGTCGAGATCGTTGAGTTGATGCAGCGCCAGATCGCACAGCGCCCGCTGCCACCGCTCCCGCGGGTCGGCGCCGTCGTGCTGCGCGTCCCGTCGTACGGCGTCCACGTCACCCATGAGCCGCCGCGCCTGCGATATCAGCGCGTCGACCGAACCGCGCGCGGGCGGCTGGGCGGCGGGGAGGTCCGCAGAGAGGTGGGACGGCATGACGCACTCCGATGCGGGGACGGTACGACCAAGGCGGATGGAGGGACCGGTTACGACTGTCGCACAGGCTGCGACGCCCTGTAAGGGATTTGGCAACACGCGATCCGGTGGTGCTTCTGGCATATGCCAGCGTCTACACGGGCGGCTGGTGCCGTGCTCGTGGTGCGGCCGCCCTGGTGGGGCAAGTCGTATGCGCAGTACGCGAGTTGAGGGACTGATTACCCCTCCGGCCCGTCATTCAACCACCTGTTCGACGGCTCCGCGTTCACGCGCGGAGCAGGCATCCGACATCCGGCGTGCGGCTGAAAAGTGTTGCTCGAGCGAGTGATCCGCAGTACGCACCAGTCATTTTGAGCCGTTGCTTTGTTATAGCCATGACAATTCTGTGGACGTGGTGCCACGCTGCTGTGCACCACGCTCACCGAGCGTTCACTCTCTCCTCACCCCTCCTCCTCACACCCGCGCGCCCGCCGGACGGCCGTACCCCGGCCCGACCCGCTCTCCAGGACTCCACCGAGTCCGACCACCCCACATAAGGAGAACGCCTTGACCCGGCATGACCGTTATCCGCACCACCCCAGATACACCGCGGCCCTTGTGCTGACCGCGGTCGGCACCCTGCTGGCCGCCGGTATGCAGACCAGTGCGGCTTCCGCCGCTCCCGGCGGACACACCGCCGCCGCGAAGATCCTGGCCACCCCGCGGGCCGGAGCGGCTCCGGCCGCCCTGTCGCCGTCGAAGCACGCCGCCCTCCTCAAGAGCGCCGGCGCGGCCGTCAAGAGCACCGCGAAGACCCTCGGCCTCGGCGCCAAGGAGAAGCTCGTCGTCAAGGACGTCAGCCAGGACGCCGACGGCACGACCCACACCCGCTACGAGCGGACGTATGCCGGACTGCCCGTCCTCGGCGGCGACCTGGTCGTCCACGCCAAGAGCGGCCGCCTCAGCGTCACGAAGGCGGCGAAGGCCGACCTGGCCCTGCCGGACATCACCCCGAACGTGACGTCGGCGACGGTGAAGACCAAGGCGCTCGCGGCGGCGTCCAAGGCGGGCGGCGAGAAGGCCAAGCTCGACGGCGCCCCGCGGCTCGTCGTCTGGGCCGCCGGAGCCAAGCCCGTCCTCGCCTGGGAGGCGGTGGTCGGCGGCTTCCAGGACGACGGCACGCCCAGCGAGCTCCACGTGATCACCGACGCCGACTCCGGCAAGGCCGTCTTCCAGTACCAGGGCATCGAAACGGGCACCGGCACCGGCCAGTTCAACGGATCGGTCCCGCTCAGCACCACGCTCTCCGGGTCGACGTACCAACTCGTCGACGGCGACCGCGCCGGACACAAGACCTACGACCTGAACCAGGGCACCTCCGGCACCGGCACCCTCTTCACGGATGACAACGATGTCTGGGGTGACGGAACCCAGGCCAACCGGCAGACCGCGGGCGTGGACGTCGCGTTCGGCGCGGCGGCGACCTGGGACTACTACAAGGACGTCTTCGGGCGGAACGGCATACGCAACGACGGCGTGGCCGCCTACAGCCGGGCCCACTACGGCAACAACTACGTCAACGCGTTCTGGGACGACACCTGCTTCTGCATGACCTACGGCGACGGCTCGGGCAACACCCACCCGCTGACCGCGCTGGACGTGGCCGCGCACGAGATGAGCCACGGCGTCACCGCAGCCACCGCCGGCCTCACCTACTCCGGTGAGTCGGGCGGCCTCAACGAGGCGACCTCGGACATCTTCGCCGCCGCGGTGGAGTTCCACGAGAACCTGCCCGCCGACGTCCCCGACTACATGGTCGGCGAGAAGATCGACATCAACGGCAATGGCACACCGCTGCGTTACATGGACAAGCCCTCCAAGGACGGCGCGTCCCGCGACTACTGGAGCTCGACGCTCGGCAGCGTCGACGTCCACTACTCCTCGGGCCCGGCCAACCACCTCTTCTACCTGCTGTCCGAGGGCAGCGGCGCGAAGACCGTCAACGGCGTCGCCTACGACAGCCCGACCTACGACGGCGTGCCCGTCGCCGGCATCGGCATCGACAACGCCCAGAAGGTCTGGTACCGGGCGCTCACCACGTACATGACCTCGTCCACGAACTACGCCGGTGCCCGCACCGCGACCCTGCAGGCCGCCGCGGACCTCTTCGGCGCCTACAGCCCGACCTACCTGGCTGTGGCCGACGCGTGGGCGGCGATCAACGTCGGCAGCCGGATCGCGCTCGGCGTCAACGTGGCCCCGGTCGCCGCGCAGATCAGCGGAGTCGGCCAGGCCGTGTCCCTGCAGACGGACGCGTACACCACCAACTCCGGTGCGGGGCTGACCTATTCGGCCACGGGACTGCCCGACGGACTGACCATCAGCAGCACCGGTCTGATCTCCGGCGTCCCGACCATCCTCGGCACCAGTGACGTCACGCTGACCGTCACCGACGACACGGGCGCGAGTGCCACCGTCGCCTTCAGCTGGCGGATCGCCAACATCTACGCCAGCGGCACCCGCGTCGACATCCCCGACAACGCCGGCGCCGTGGAGTCCCCGATCACGGTCACCGGCCGGGACGGCAACGCCTCGGCCACCACCCAGGTCTACGTCAAGATCGTCCACACCTACCGCGGCGACCTGACCGTCGACCTCGTCGGCCCGAACGGCACCGTCTACTCCCTGCTGAACCGCTCCGGCGGCTCCGCCGACAACGTCGACCAGACCTTCACCGTCGACGCCTCCGCCCAACCGGTCAACGGCACCTGGAAGTTGCGGGTGCAGGACCGTGCGGCGCTCGACGTCGGCTACATCGAGCAGTGGCAGCTCACTCCGTGAACTGACCTACCCAGCCGCGTAGTTGGAGGCTGAGAGGTTCGGACTCGGTTCTTGAGCGCCCGAGTTGGTTCTGGCCGCGCCTGTACGCACGAAGGTGCGGCCAGAACCCATCGGCATGCTCAGCCAGTTGTACGACGTCCCGCCGTCACGGCGTGATCAGCCGGTCCTGCTCCACCGGCGGTGTGCCCCCGTACCAGTCCAGGGCCTTGCCGAAGCGGACCAACTCGCCGTAGTGGGTGGGGTCGACGTGCTCGGCGAGGACCAGGTCGAGGACGGGGCCCGCCGCCTCGGCCGGGGACTGGGCCTGGCTGAAGTCGCTGAACCAGGGGCGGGAGGTGGCCGTGTCGACCATGCCCGGGCAGACGGAGGCGATCAACGTGCCGGTCGCGAGGTCGTGTTCGCGGCGTTCGGCGGCGACCGCGCGGACGGCGGCGACCTGGGCCACCTTCGAGGGCACGTTCAGCCAGAGCGGCCAGCCCGCCTCGGCCGTGGTGCGGTGGTGGACGGCGCCGCGCCAGGACTCGACGGCGTACTCGACCTGGTCCAGACTCGCGCCGTCGAACAGGTCGTGCAGCGCGGGGTCCAGGTGCCCGAGGGTGCCGAGGCCGCTGGCCACGACGAGGAACCGGCCGCCCGGGCGCAGGATCGGCCCGAAGGAACGCAGCATCGCGTGGGTGGCGGTGTTGGACACGTCGATGAACTCGTCGGCGCGGGCCGCCTGCGACTCGCCGGGCAGTACCCGGGCCACGGCGTTCGAGATCACGATGTCGACCCCGCCGTAGCGCTGCCGGAGATCGTCGGCCAGGTGGGTGATCGCGTCGGTGTCGGTGACGTCCAGGACCCGGCCCTCGACCCGGCTGCGGGTGCCGGGCAGACTCGCGACCTCGTGGGCCGCGTCGGTGACGCGCCGCTCGTCGCGTCCGGTGAGCAGGACCAGGTCGTCGGGGCCCATACGGGCGGCCAGGCCTTCGACGAGGGCGCGGCCGAGTCCTTGGTTGGCGCCCGTGACGAGGGCGATGCGCGAAACGTTCATGACTGCCACGGTAGGAACCCGCCGGGTGTGCGTCCAACGAGAGTTACGCACCGCTAGCATGCGTGATCGTCATGGACTTCACGGATGTGTCACTCACCGCGTTGCGCGTCTTCCGCGCGGTCGCCGAGCAGGGGACCTTCACCGCGGCCGCCGCGTCACTGGGCTACACCCAGTCCGCGGTGTCCCGCCAGATCGCCGCGATCGAACGGGCCGCGGGCGGTGAACTGCTGGAACGGCGCCGCGACGGCGTACGGCTGACCCCGGCCGGCCGGATCGTCATGCGCAGGGCGACGGTCGTACTCGACGAGATCGACGCGACCGCGCGCGAACTGTCCGGTCTGCCGACGGAGGCCGCGACCGTCCGCCTGGGCTGGTTCCCCAGCGCGGGGGCGGTCCTGCTACCCCGCGCCCTGGCCGCGCTGCGCCGCACCGACCCGGACCTGCACGTCGTCAGCCGGGAGGGCGGCACCCCGGCCCTGGTACGCGCCCTCCGCGCCGGCAGCCTCGACCTGGCGCTGCTGGCGTCGGTGCCGCCGTTCCGCCCACCCGACACCGAATCGCCGCCGTTGGTGCTGCGCACGCTCACCGAGCGCCCGCTGTACCTGGCGGTGCCCGCCACGCACCCGCTGGCCCGCGGCGACTACGTCGACGTGGCCGACCTGCGCGGCCAGCGCTGGATCGCCGGCCCCTCCTCCGGCGAGGACCGGCTGATGGGCGTCTGGCCGGGGCTGGACGAGCGCCCCGAGATCGTCCACACCGCCCGCGACTGGCTCGCCAAGCTCCAACTCGTCGCGGCGGGCTTCGGCTTGACCACGGTGACCGGCTCCCTGGCCCCGGCCGTCCCGCCAGGCGTACGCGTCCTGCCGGTACGCGGCGGCCCCCAGGAACAACGCCGCCTGCTCCTCGCCCGCCTTCCACACCCACCCACCGAGGCACTCACCCGGGTGGCGGCTGCCCTCCGGCTGGCTGCCCTGGACGCCTACACGCCGAGCACGACACCAGCACAGGAGTGAGCGGTTCGGAGGGAGTTGCTCAGCCGCCGACCCGCCCGTCCTCCCCAACACACCGCCGCCCGGCCGACGTTGCCCCGCGCCCCAGCACCCCCGCGCCGACCAACACCCCACAGGCCCCCATGGTCAGCAACCCGCCGACCAGGAACGTCCCCCGCACATCCGCCAGCCGCAGCACGAGCCCCCCGAGCGCCGCGCCGGACGCGATACCCGCGTTGTAGGAAGCGGAGTTGGCCGCGAGCGCGATGTCAGTACGGCGCGGTGCGCACTCCAGCATCGCGTTCTGGGCGGTCATGTACACCGGCCCGAGCGCACCACCCATCAGCGCGAGGAACACCACCGCCGCGACCGGATCGGTACCGGTCGCGCAGAGGCCGAGCATGCCCACGGCCTGTGTGGCGACGGCGGTGTTGAACGCGGCCCGCGGAAAGCGGTCCAGTACCGCCCCGGTGACGGTCACTCCGGCCAGGCACGCGACGCCGAACACCACCAACAGGACGCCGACCGCGCTCGGGGAGAACCCGCTCACGTCACCGAGGAACGTCACGATGTACGTGAATCCCGCGAACGCCCCGGTGGCGGCCAGGGTCCCGGCCGCCAGTACGGTCCCGAACCGGCGTGCGTCGGGACGGGTGCCGTAGGCGGCCCGCTCCTCGTCCGGGCGTGCGGTCGGCAGCAGCACCGCGATCGTGACCAGGGACACGAGCCCCAGGGCCGCCGGTACGGCGATCGGTACGGGCCAGCCGGCGCGGCGGCCCAGCCAGCTGCCGGCCGGCACCCCGAGCACGAGGGCCAGCGAACCGGCGACGGACAGTGCCCCGAGCACCCGCCCACGGACCTCGGGTGCGAACAGACCCACCGCGACCGGCCCCAGCACGGCCCAGAACAGCGCCTGCGCCAGCGCGGTCAGCAGCCGCGCCGCGAGGAGCAGCCAGTACGACGTGGCCAGCGCCGCCAGGACACTGGACACGACCAGCGCGGCCAGCAGTGTCGTGAGCACATGGCGCCGGGCCACACCTCGCATGACATGGGTGAGTGGCACGGACGCGACGGCCACCGTCACGCCGTAACCCGTGACCAGCAGTCCGACCGCCGACACGGAGACCCGCAGGCTGTCGGCGATGAGTTCCAGGAGGCCGATCGGGAGGTTCTCCGCGGTGTTGAAGGTGAAGGCGGCCAGCATCAGGGCCGCGAGCACCGCCGACCTGTGCCACCGAGTCCGTCGCGCCCGCTCCGCTGCCCCGTCCATGGGCCCACCTCACCGGCCTCACCCGCCCCGCCGCAATCGAATTCACCGGCAGCCCCACACATCGACGGTGAAGTGACGCAGGTCACATCAACTCGTTCGGGCATCCGCGTAATGCAAAGGGCACCTGCGAGGTCGTACAGGCACACGGCAATCCGGCCGACCTCACGCCCGCAGGGGAGACCGACCATGGACATCACCCTCGAACAGCCCACCCGAGCCCGGCTGATCACGGCGGACGACACGGAGATCCCCGTGTCCGCCACGCTCCGCTACCTCGCCTCGGACCCGCTGGCCGTGCACCTCGACTTCCCGCCCGAGGTCTCCCTCGACGGTGAGGGCGTCACCTGGACCTTCGCCCGCTCGCTGCTGGAGGAGGGGCTGCGCAGGCCGGCCGGTGGCGGAGACGTGCACCTGTGGCCGTGCGGCCGGGCCCGCACGGTGCTGGAGTTCCACTCGCCGTTCGGCCTCGCCCTGCTGCATTTCCAGACCCCGGAACTGCGCCGCTTCCTGCTGCGGACCTACGACGTGGTCGCCACCGGACAGGAGGACATGGACGCGCTCGTCGACCAGGGGCTGAGCGCCCTGTTCGGGATCGTGTGACGGCAACTAGGGACCCCGGAGCCGACTTTGACTTTTGTTCACCTCCATCTCACCGTCCCGGTATGGACCTTGGCGATCACCCCGTGCACCCTTGCGCGCGGTGTGCCGCTCGGGCACGCCTGTGACGAGGGTGGGGCGAATGACACCGATCAGCCGAAGAGGCTTCGTGGGGCTCGGTGCCACCGTGGCGGCGGGCATGGCGACCGGCACCGGCGTACGACCTGCGGTCGCGGCGCAGCAGCGGACGGCGGCGACCGGCACGATCTCGGACGTGAAACACGTGGTGATCCTCATGCAGGAGAACCGCAGCTTCGACCACTACTTCGGGCGCCTCAAGGGCGTCCGCGGCTTCGACGACCGCAGCGGCATCACGCTGAGCGGCGGCTACCCGGTCTTCAACCAGCCCAACGGCGGCGGCCGCCAGTACCCCTGGAAGCTGAGCGCCACCCCGGCCGCGGGCGGCCAGGACGGTGAGACCCTCGCCCAGTGCAACGGCGACCTGCCGCACTCCTGGTCATCACAGCACTCCGCGTGGAACAAGGGCCGCCTCGACAACTGGGTCTCGGGCGTGGGCAACGTCCGCTCGCTCGGCTACCTGGACCGGTCCGACATTCCCTTCCAGTACGCGCTCGCCGACAACTACACCATCTGCGACGCCTACTTCTGCTCCACGCTCAGCGCGACCGGCCCCAACCGCACCTACCTGTGGAGCGGCAAGGTCGACTCCTCCAGCTACGACGGCGGTGACGAGTCCGGTCTCACCTGGCAGACCTACGCCGAGTCCCTGCAGAACGCCGGAGTGACCTGGAAGGTCTACCAGAACGCGGCCGACAACTACGGCGACAACGGCTGCGCCTACTTCAAGAACTTCGCCAACTCCAAGGCGGGCAGCCCCCTTTACGACCGCGGCATGTCCTCCGTCCCGGCCGGCACCGGCTCCACCCCCGACGACATCGCCGCCGCCATCAAGGCCGACGTCCTCGCGGGCACCCTCCCGCAGGTCTCCTGGGTGGTCCCCAACCAGGCCTTCTCCGAGCACCCTTACGCTCCGCCCGGCGACGGCGCCCACTTCATCGGCCTCGTCTACCAGGCCCTCGCCGCCGACCCGGACGTCTTCGACTCGACCGTCCTGTTCCTCAACTACGACGAGAACGACGGCTACTTCGACCACGTCCCGCCGCCCGCCCCGCCCGCCGGCACCGACGGCGAGTTCCTCAACGGCGTCCCCTACGGCTTCGGCTTCCGCGTCCCGATGATCGTCATCTCGCCCTGGACGCGCGGCGGTTGGGTCTCCTCCGAGGTCTTCGAGCACACCTCGGTCCTGCGCTTCCTGGAGACCTGGACCTCGTCGTTCGGCAAGCCCGCCGCCTGCCCCAACATCAGCACCTGGCGCCGCAAGGTCAGCGGCGACCTGACCGGCGTCTTCGACTTCGCCAACCCGGTCTACGGCGCGGTGTCCCTGCCCGCGACCAGCGTGATCGGCATCTCCACCTGCGGCCCGCTGCCCAACCCGGTGCCGACGAACAACGCCCTGCCCGTCCAGGAGACCGGCACCCGGCCCGCCCGCGCGCTGCCGTACCAGCCCAACGGGTACCTGGATCACCTGGAGTTCGGGACGAGCGGCAAGATCTTCGCCTGGTTCGCCATGACCAACCAGGGCGGCGCCGCCAAGAGCGCCGCCCACCTCTCCATCCACCCCAACGCCTACCGCGACACCACGCCCTGGCAGTACACGGTCGACCCGGGCGGCACCGCCTCCGACTACTTCAACATCGGGACGGGCTACGGCAGCGGCAAGTACGACATCAGCATGGTCGGCCCCAACCGCTTCCTGCGCCGCTTCCAGGGCGACGCGACCAAGGCGGGCAAGTCCGTTGAGGTGAGCACCCGTTACGCAGTCGAGTCGGGCACGGGGAAGCTGGCGATCTACTTCAAGATGACCAACTCGGCAGCCGCCTCGGTGAAGTTCACCATCACCTCCAACCACTACCGCGGCGACGGACCGTGGACCTACACCGTCGCCGCGGGCGCGTCGACGGAGGACTTCTTCAACGCCGTGGCGTACCAAGGCGGTTGGTACGACTTCACGGTGACCGTCGACTCCGACGCGACCTGGTCGCGCCGGTTCACCGGGCACCTGGAGTCGGGCGCGGCGAGCGTCAGCGGCTGACGTCGGCGTACAGCTCCGGGCGCGGGGCGAGGTCGACGGCCACCCGGCCGCCGCTCTCCAGCGCCCGGACCCCGGCCTCGGCGATGGCGGACGAGGCGTAGCCGTCCCAGGCGCTCGGGCCGGTGACCAGACCCTGCCGGGTCGCGTCGACCCAGGACTGCACCTCGCGGTCGTAGGCGTCGGCGAACCGGACGAGGTAGTCCAGCGGCACGTCCTCGTGTGCGCGGCCCTGTGTGGTGACGACCATCGAGTGGTCCTCGCCGATCCGGGCGCTGCCCGCCTCGCACACGGCCTCGCAGCGCACCTGGTAGCCGAAGCCGGAGTTGACGAAGATCTCGACGTCGACCAGGGCGCCGCCGTCGGTCTCGAAGAGCACGAGCTGGGGGTCGACCAGACCCTCCGGGGCGCTCCCCGACGAGCGCGGGCTGAGCACGGTCACCGCGGTGAGTTCCTGGCCGAGCAGCCAGCGGGCCGCGTCGATCTCGTGCGAGACGGAGCTGTCGATGAGCATCGCCGAGGTGAAGTACGGCGGCGAGGACACATTGCGGTGGGTGCAGTGCAGCATCAGTGGGCGGCCCAACTCCCCGCTGTCCAGCAGGGACTTGAGGCCCTGGTACTCCGTGTCGTAGCGCCGCATGAACCCGATCTGCGCGAGCCGTCGCCCGAGGCGTGCCTCCGCCTCCACCACCCGGAGCGCTCCGGTGGAGTCGGGCACCATGGGCTTCTCGCACAGCACGGGCAGCCCGCGCGCGAAGGCCGCGAGCAGCGCCTCCTCGTGTGCGGGGCCTGGTGAGGCGATGAGGACCGCCTCGACCCCGGGGGCGTCCAGCGCGGCCACGGCGTCCTCGTGCACCGCGACCGCGTCCAGACCGGCCACCGCCTCCTTGGCGCGATCCGTGTCCGGGTCGGCCACGGCGGCGACCCTGGCGCCGCTCACCACCTGGTCGAGGCGTCGTATGTGGTCGGCTCCCATGTGTCCCGCACCCAGTACGGCCACGCCCAGCAGGTCACCCACGTGCGCACTCCCTCTCCGTCGACGATCACGCCGTAGCGTACGCCGGAGAAGAGGGGCTGCCTCAGGGATGAAGGGGCATCTCAGTAGCGCAGCACGCCCGCGATGCCGTCCGCGTCGTTCAGGGTGCCGTCGGGGACGAAGCGGACCTCGGCGCCGGTCTCCAGGCACTGTTCGACGATCTCGTCCACGATGTCCTCGCGGGCGTCCAGATCGGCGCTGTCGGCGGGGACCAGATGGTCGCCGTGGTCGTCGCGGACCGTGACGCGGTAGTTCTCCTCGACGGCCAGCAGTCGCACCCGGCCCTCGCGGGCGTTCTGCCAGACCTCGTCGACGCCGGCCGCGAACTCCTTGCGTCCGCGCGCCGATTCGAGCTCGCGGGTCACGGTGACGGTGTTCTTGCGCGCCTCGGCGTCGACCAGCGGCCGTACGGCCTGCCACACGGCGTCGGGTGTGCCGTGCGCGAGGCCGCCGTGGGCGATGTGCACCGCGTCCTTGGTCGCGCTGCCGACCTCGTCGAAGGCGGACAGGGCGGCCTGGTCGCCGGTGACGTAGAGCGGCCGCCGGTGCTCGCGCAGGATCCGGCCCATCGCGGTGTCGGCCTCGCGCAGGAAGTGGCGGGTGTCCTCGTCGCGGAAGGTGCTCGGGATGTCGCCGATCCGCTCCTGGCGCTCGGCGTCGAAGTTGTCCCGGTGGTCGCGGGTCAGCGGGAAGCCGCCGGTGTGGTCCTCGACGACGCGGTCGACACCGCCGTTCCACAGCGTCACGCGGTCCGCGGCGAGCGACAGCACCCAGAACGGGCGCTCGGAGGCCTGCGCGGATACGAGATTCCGGGTGAGGAACGTGTCGGAGAGCACCACACGTTCCGGCACGGACCTGGCGAGGGACCACACCTGGTGCTCGCCCGGCGCGGCGAAGATCACCAGACCGTCCTCGGCGTGCGCCAGATCGACCTCGGCGAGGGCCTGGTCGAGCTGCCGGGCGACGTCGATGCGCCGCTCCCGGGGGACCGCGGGGTCGGCCTCCAGCTGCTTCTTGGCCTCGGCCAGCACATTGCGCAGCCGGACCGGATCCTGGGCGTTGTCGGGCTCGCGACGATGCGTCGGGGTGAGCACGGAGACCGCGGGGTAGGGGCGCGGGCGCCGCAGTTCGGTGAGGGTGGCGGGACTCAGTGCGTGCTCCATAACAGCACGATAGGGCCGATTCGCGGATGGGGCATATGGGGGAAGCCTGCCAGGCAAACCTGGCAATTCATTGCTAACGTCCCTCGGGCCACGCGGGCCGCCGCCGAGGACGCCCCCTGTTCTCCGTCCTCCGACCTCCGGAAGGGTGTGTGCACCGTGACCCGTCAGGACTCCGTGGACCGGCACACGTACGGCGTCCACTCCGAGGTCGGCCGACTGCGCAAGGTGCTGGTCTGCGCGCCGGGTCTGGCCCATCGCCGGCTCACCCCGACCAACTCCGCCGACCTGCTCTTCGACGACGTGATGTGGGTCGAGAACGCCCAGCGCGACCACGCCGACTTCGTCAACGAACTCCGCGAACGCGGCGTCGACGTCGTCGAGTTGCACGAACTGCTCGCCCAGACCATGACGATCCCCGCCGCCAAGGACTGGCTGCTGGACCGGAAGATCGTCGCGAACGAGGTCGGCCTCGGACTGGTCGACGCGACCCGCGCCTTTCTGGAGAGCCTCGAACCGGCCGACCTGGCCAAGTACTTGATCGGCGGCCTCGCCACCACCGACCTACCGGACGAGTACCGCACCGACTTCGCCGCCCTCGTCCGCGAGTCGACCGGCGGCCGCGAATACCTGATGCCGCCGCTGCCCAACACCCTCTACACCCGCGACACGACCTGCTGGCTCTACGGCGGCCTCACCCTCAACCCGCTGTACTGGCCCGCCCGGCACGGCGAGACCCTCCTGATGAAGGCGATCTACACCTTCCACCCGGACTTCGCGGGCTCCGTCGTCTGGTGGGGCGACCCCGAACTCGACTGGGGGCAGGCCACGTTCGAGGGCGGCGACATCATGCCCGTCGGCAACGGCGTCGTCCTCATGGGCATGAGCGAGCGCACCTCGCGCCAGGCCATCACCCAAGTCGCCAAGGCCCTCTTCGAGTTGGGCGCCGCCGAGCACGTCGTCGTCGCCGGTCTGCCGAGGCTGCGCTCCGCGATGCACCTCGACACCGTCTTCACCTTCGCCGACCGCGACCTGGTGACCCTCTACCCGGCCATCATGGACGCCGTCCGCACCTTCTCCCTGCGCCCCGCCGACAAGGGCCCCGGCATCGACATCGTCGACGAGGGCCCGACCCCGTTCACCGACGTCGTCGCCAAGGCGCTCGGCCTGCCCGGACTGCGCGTCGTCGAGACGGGCGGCGACGTCTACGCCTCCGAACGCCAGCAGTGGGACAGCGGCAACAACGCGGTCGCGCTGGAACCGGGCGTGGTCTTCACCTACGACCGCAACACCCAGACCAACGCCCTGCTGCGCAAGGCGGGCGTCGAGGTCATCACGATCGTCGGCGCCGAACTCGGGCGCGGCCGGGGCGGCGGGCACTGCATGACCTGCCCGATCGTGCGGGACCCGGTGGAGTTCTGAAGTTCCGCGCACCGGCGGGTTGTTGAGCAACTCTTTGCCCGTGGCCGATTCCTGACGGCAACCGCCCGGTGAGACCCCGGTCCGCGGATCTCGGGAGCGCAAAACGCGGCCGAAAACCCCGTGTCTGCAAGGCCGTTCAGGTTACGGACATGTTGACCAGCCCTGTGGGTGTGACACACGCTCGTCATATAGGTGCTGGATACAACTGGTTCGGCGGGTGTGAGTCGGGCATGCGGGAAAACGCAGGTGAATGCCCTCCTTCCGGCGGACCGAACGCAGGAGGTAACGCATGTGCGGCATCACCGGCTGGGTCTCCTTCGACCGTGAACTGCGCACCGAGGCCGCGACATTGGATGCAATGACGGAGACGATGGCCTGCCGCGGCCCGGACGACCGCGGCACCTGGGTCCAGGGTCCCGCGGCCCTCGGACACCGCCGGCTCGCGATCATCGACCTGCCCGGCGGCCGTCAGCCGATGACCGCCGACACGGCGGACGGCACGGTCGCGCTCGTCTACTCGGGGGAGGCCTACAACTTCACCGAGCTCCGCCGCGAACTCGCCGACAGGGGACATCGGTTCACCACCGACTCCGACACCGAGGTCGTCCTGCGCGGCTATCTCGAGTGGGGCGACGCGGTCGCCGAACGCCTCAACGGCATGTACGCCTTCGCGATCTGGGACGGTCGCCGGGACCAACTCGTCATGATCCGCGACCGCATGGGCATCAAGCCCTTCTACTACCACCCGACGTCGGACGGTGTGCTGTTCGGCTCCGAGCCGAAGGCGATCCTCGCCAACCCGCTGGCCCGTCCCAAGGTCACCCTGGACGGCCTGCGTGAACTCTTCACCATGATCAAGACCCCCGGACACGCCATCTGGGACGGCATGCACGAGGTCGAGCCCGGCACCGTCGTCACCGTCGACCGCTCGGGTCTACGGCGGCGCGTCTACTGGCAGTTGGAGACCCGCCCGCACACCGACGACCGCGACACCACCGTCGCCCACGTCCGGACCCTCCTCGACGACATCGTGCGCCGCCAGCTCGTCGCCGACGTCCCGCGCTGCACCCTGCTCTCCGGCGGCCTCGACTCCTCCGCGATGACCGCGATCGCCGCCCGTCAACTCGCCGAGCACGGTGAGAAGGTGCGCAGTTTCGCCGTCGACTTCGTCGGCCAGAACGAGAACTTCGTCGCCGACGAACTGCGCGGCACCCCCGACACCCCGTACGTCCACGACGTGGCCCGCGCCTCCGGCACCGACCATCAGGACATCGTGCTCGACGCACACGCCCTCGCCGATCTCGACGTCCGCGCGAAGATGCTCCGGGCCCGCGATCTCCCCCTGGGCTTCGGCGACATGGACTCCTCGCTCTACCTGCTGTTCCGCGCCATCCGCGACCAGTCCACGGTCGCCCTGTCCGGCGAGTCCGCCGACGAGGTCTTCGGCGGCTACCTCCAGTTCTTCGACGAAGAAGCCCGGCGCGCCGACACCTTCCCCTGGCTGGTCCGCTTCGGCCAGCACTTCGGGGACGACGCCGACGTCCTGCGCCCCGACCTGACCAAGGCCCTGGACACCGAGTCGTACATCGCGGACGGCTACCGCACCGCTGTCGCCGGCATCCAACGCCTCGACGGAGAAAGCGACTTCGAGTACCGCATGCGGCGCATCTGCCACCTCCACCTCACCCGCTTCGTCCGCATCCTGCTCGACCGCAAGGACCGCGCGAGCATGGCCGTCGGCCTGGAGGTCCGCGTCCCGTTCTGCGACCACCGGCTCGTCGAGTACGTCTTCAACACACCCTGGGCCTTCAAGTCCTACGACGGCCGGGAGAAGACCCTGCTCAGGGAGGCCACCGCGGACGTCCTCCCGAAGTCGGTCTACGACCGCGTCAAGAGCCCGTACCCGTCGACGCAGGACCCCAAGTACGCGGTCGCCCTCCAGGACCACGCCAAGGACCTCCTCGCCCGGCCCTCCCATCCGGTCTTCGACCTCGTCGACCGCGAGAGGCTCCGCCAGGCCGCCCACCGTGACACCCCCATCAGCACCCAGGCGGGCCGCCGCGGCCTGGAACGCGCCCTCGACCTGGCGCTCTGGATGGACCTCTACAAGCCCGAGATCGCCCTCGGCTGAACCGTCCCTCAGGGGACCACGGTGCTGTCCGGCTGGCACGAACTCCCGCTGGCCGGCAGCGAACCGTAGAGCAGGAAGTCGTTGACCTTGGTGTGGACGCACTTGGAAGAGGCGTAACCGGTGTGGCCCTCACCCTTGTTGTCCAGCACCACCGCCGAGGAACCGAGCCGCTGGGCCGTCTCCACGGTCCAGCGGTACGGCGTCGCCGGGTCGCCCCGGGTGCCGACCAGCAGCATCTTCGCCGCGTGCACGTCCTTGACGTCGTCGCGGATGTAGTCGGTGCCCTTGGGACGGCCGTAGCACATCAGCACTTCGGTGAGCCGGTAGCGGCCGAAGACCGGTGAGGCCTCCTCGTACTTGGCGCGCAGGCCGGACAGGTTCTTGGTGATCTGCTCGGCGGTGGGGCGGTCGGGGTCGTCGGCGCAGTTGACGGCCATCAGCGCGGCCGGGAGGTTGTCGAGCGGGACGTCCTGGGCGTCGACGATCCCGCCGCCCCCGCCGAGGTGGGGCAGGCCGGTGCCGCCCGACGAGAACGCCATGATGGCGCGCGTGTCGCCGTCCTCCACCAGTGAGGCGATGGCCCGCTCCAGCGTCGGCCACATCTGCTTGCTGTACAGCGCCTGACTGATGGCGCCCACCAGGTCCTGACCGGAGAACTGGTCGCCGAAGTCCGTCTGCACCGGGTCCTGGTCGAGCGAGCGGACGAGGTGTACGGCCCGGTCCGGCGCCTCACGTGCGTCCGTGCCGAAGGGGCAGGCGATGTCCTGCACACACCAGTTGAGGAAGTCCTCCAGCGCCGTCTGCTGTCCCTCGGCGCCCGCGATCCCCTGCTCGGACAGCGGTTCGGTGAGGGTGTCGACGCCGTCGAGCACCAACCGGCCCACCTTCTTGGGGAATTGGGCCGCGTAGACAGCGCCGAGCCGCGTTCCGTACGAGAAACCAAGGTAGTTGAGCTTCTTGTCGCCGAGGGCCTGGCGCATCACGTCCAGGTCCCGGGAGGCATTGACCGTGCCGATGTGGGGCAGCACCGGGCCGGAGTACTTGGCGCAGGTGGCGGCCGCCTCGCGCAACTGCTTGAGGACGACCTTGGGATCGGTGCTCTCGGTGGTGTCCTCGTCGATCGCGGCCGAGCCCTGGTCGGAGCCCTCACCACAACTCACCGGCGAGGACTGGCCGACACCGCGCGGATCGAACGTGACGACGTCGTAGCCGTTCGTCAGATCCATGAACTCCTTGCCGTCCGAGGTGAGTTCACTCACACCCGCGCCACCCGGACCGCCGAAGTTCAGCAGCACCGACCCCCGCGACTTCCCGGTCGCCCGGTAGCGGGCCAGCGCGAGATCGAGCGTCCCGCCGCCGGGCTTCGCGTAGTCGAGCGGGACGGTGACCTTCCCGCACTGCAGGTCCTTGGGCGCGTCCGGGGTCTTGCACGCGGCCCACTTCACCCGCTGCCGGTAGAAGCGGGACAGGTCGGCCTGCGGCCGCCCGTCGGCCGTGGCGAGCGCGGGCAGCCCCGCGCCGAGCAGTGCCAGCGTGAGGACCCCGGTGAACGCGCACCGCCGGAACGCGGGCCGCGATGACAGCTTGGCCAGCATCAATGCCTCCAAGAACGCGCCGTGACCAGCGCCTCCGATCACGATAAGCGGGCCTCGCGGGCCCCGCCTCCCGGCGGGCGGACCGGTGATCGATGCCGTATTCTGCGCCCCTTCAATAGGCCTAAGCGGTTTTCCTACTAACGGTTTCCGGTCGATGTGGTATCCGACCGATGAAGAGTCGTTATGAGTAGTTCGATAACCGTGACGCTCGATGGAGTGAAAGGCCGATAAGCCATAACTCGGATGGTGCGCCCGCGTTTTATCCGGTGCGGGTGAGTGCCCGCTACATCTCTGGAAGGCAGGGACCCTATGAAACGGGTTGCCCGAAACGGTGTGATCGCCGTCGCCGCGGCGTCCGGTGCGCTGGCCGCGGCGATGCCGGCGTTCGCGGACTCCGGCGCGGACGGTGCCGCGGCCGGTTCGCCCGGCGTGATCTCCGGCAACACCATTCAGCTCCCGGTGCACGTGCCGGTGAACGTGTGCGGGAACACCGTGAATGTGGTCGGTCTCCTCAATCCCGCCGCGGGGAACACTTGCGCCAACGAAGGCGGAGCGAAAGCGGGCGGTGGCAAGCGGGGCGGCGGGAAGAACACCGGGGGGCCGCACGGCGGTGCCGTCGCACAGGGCGGTGAAAAGGATTCGCCGGGTGTGCTCTCCGGCAACGGAGTACAGCTCCCGATCCATCTCCCCGTGAACCTAAGCGGCAATTCCGTGAGCGTGGTCGGCGTCGGTAACCCGGCCGTGGGCAACCACTCCGGGAACACCTCGGGCGACCACCCCCACCACCCCGCGCCGCCGACCCCCGCGCCGCCCACGCCGGCGAAGCCGCATCCCGGCCCGACGCCGATGACGGAGGTGAAGGGGCACCCCGCCCAGCCCGCGGCCCAGGCGTCACTCGCCCACACGGGCGCCGACGGCACCATCCCGGCCGCCGTCACGAGCGCGGCCCTCCTCCTGGGCGGCGCCGCCCTGTACCGACGCCACCGCCCCAGGGCGGGACGCTGACCCCAGCACCCGCGCCAGGACGGAAGGCCCCACCGGGTAGGCGACCGGTGGGGCCTCCGTCGTCCGGTGCGGCAAGGGCAGGGCAGGTCCCCCGCATCGCGGTCTCGCGGACAAGGGGTGAGGGCGCCAACTCCTAGGAACGGAGAGGGAGTTACTCGGACTGCTCCGCCGGAGACCTGAGGAGTGCGTGGGCCGCCTTGCGGAACGCGGTCAGCAGACGGTTGTGCTCGCCGGCGCGGGTCGCGAGGGCGACGTGGCTCGGTTCGACGCCGTGGAGGGGGACCGGCGTGATGTCGGGGCGGATCGTCTGGCCGGGGCGGAGGCCGGCCACGATGGCCACGGCCTGCCCGTCGGCGACGAACTCGAACTTGTCCTCCAGGGCCCGGATGACCGGACCTCCGGGTGCCGGGCGGCCGTCGGGCCGGGGGTCGATGCGCCAGAAGGCGCTCCACGCCGGGTCCGCGCCGGGCATCTGGGGAAGGGGCTCGTCGGCGATGTCGTCCAGCGTGACGGACTCCTTGCCGGCCAGGCGGTGGTCGAGCGGTACGAGCAGGAAGCGGGGCTCGTCGTAGAGGATCGTGACGTCCAACTGGTCGGTGGGGAACGGCAGTCGGGCCACAACCGCGTCCACCCGGCGATCGATCAGCGCCGTGCGCACCTCGTCGTAGGCCAGGTGTACGACGCGCACGTCGGCGTCCGGATGCCGGCGCCGCACCTCGCGCACCGCCGGGGTGACGAACAGGTTCGCCATGTATCCGACGGTGAGGCGGCTGGGCTCCGCGGCGGCGCGGGTCTCGGCGGCTGCCTGGGCCGTGGAGCGCAACAGCGCCTTGGCGCGCGGCAGAAACACCTCGCCGGCGTCCGTGAGCCGGGTGCCCTGCGGGGTGCGGTCCAGCAGCCGGGCCCCCAACTGGTCCTCCAGGCGCCGGACTTGGCGGCTCAGCGACGGCTGGGTGATGTGCAGCGCCTCGGCGGCACGGCCGAAGTGACGCTGCTCGGCGACGGCGATGAAGTACCGCACGAGACGCAGTTCGAGATCGGGCGCGGGAGGCAGGTCCGTCATGCCTGAAGTGTACGGCGTGCTGGTTGGGGAGACTTCAGCCATAGGTCTTGTGAGCTGCTGTGATGCCTCATCCGTATTGCGGCATGCGAAACAGGCTTTGGACCCGGAACCCGTGTCCCGCCCACGATGGAAGCACAGCACAGCGCAACACATCGCAGCGCAAGCTCACCCCACCTCATCGAAGGAACGCACCATGCGTGTTTTCGTCACCGGCGCTACCGGGTTCATCGGCTCCGCCGTGGTCCGTGAACTCCTCGACGCCGGGCACACGGTCACCGGACTGGCCCGCTCGGACGCGTCCGCCGAGGCGCTGACGGCCGTGGGCGCCGCCGTGCACCGGGGGTCGCTCGACGACCTGGACGGCCTGCGCGCCGGTGCCGCGGCGGCCGACGGGGTCTGCCATCTCGCGTTCATCCACGACTTCACGGACTTCGCCGCCAACTGCGCCACCGACCTGCGTGCCATCGAGACGATCGGTGAGCAACTCGCGGGCACCGACAAGCCGTTCGTCGTCACGTCGGGCACGCCCGGCCTCGGTGACGGGAGGGTGGCGACGGAGGAGGACAGCGTCGAACCCGGGTCGTTCGCGGCGATCCGGCAGCCCTCCGAGATCGCGGCGGTCGCGCTGGCGGAGCGCGGGGTGCGGTCGTCGGTCATCCGGCTGCCCCGGTCCGTGCACGGCACCGGCGACCAGGGATTCGTCCCCCAACTCATCGCCGTGGCCCGGGAGAAGGGGCTGTCGGCGTACGTCGGCGAGGGTGCCGCGCGCTGGCCCGCCGTGCACCGGCTCGACGCGGCCCGGCTGTACCGGTGGGCTCTGGAGTCGGCTCCGGCCGGTGCGCAGTACCACGCGGTCGGCGACGAGGCGCTGCCGCTGCGTGAGCTCGCGGAGGTCATCGCCCGCCGACTCGATGTCCCGACCGGAAGTGTGGCGCCCGAGCAGGCGGTCGACCACTTCGGCTTCCTTGGTCTCGTCGCCTCGTTGGACTGCCCCGCGTCGAGCGCGTTGACGCGGAAGCAGACGGGGTGGGAGCCGGTTGAGGTTGGGTTGATCGCCGATCTGGAGACGGGGCATTACTTCGAGGAGGTGTAGGGGGCAGGTCGGGAGTTGTCGGTTGTCCGCGGGGCTGTGGGGGCTGGTCGCGCAGTTCCCCGCGCCCCTTTGGGGCGCGGGGCGCGTAATCCCGTTGCCGGGTGCGCCCGCGGATGTTGGAGTGAGCGTATGGATCACGCCTCGGTACTCGCCCTCCACGACCGCGACCTGCGCGAAGGCGCCCGACCCGACGGCCCCGGGTCCCGCGTGGAGCGGGCCTGGGGAGTGGTGCGCCAGGTCGCCGACGCGGACGGCTGGAACGGCGTGCTGTGGTCGGACCTCGACGAGACGGACGCCGACGCGGCCATCGCCGAGCAGATCGCGTACTTCACCGCGCTCGGCCGCGACTTCGAGTGGAAGCTCTACGGCCACGATCTGCCGACGGATCTCGGTCAGCGGCTGTCGGCGGCCGGGTTCACACCGGAGCCGCAGGAGACCCTGATGATCGGCGAGGTCGCCGCACTCACCTTCGACACCCAACTCCCGGACGGCATCCGTCTGTTGCCCGCCACCGACCGGGCGGGCATCGACCTCGTCGCGGACGTCCACGAGAAGGCCTTCGGCACGGACAGCACCCGGCTCCGCGCCCGTCTGCTCGCCCAACTCGCCGCCGAACCCGACACAGTTGTCGCCGTCGTCGCCCTCGCCGGTGACGAACCGGTGAGCGCGGCCCGCATGGAACTCGTCCCCGGCACCCGGTTCGCCGGCCTGTGGGGCGGCGGCACGGTGGAAGCCTGGCGGGGCCGCGGCATCTACCGCGCCCTGATCGCCCACCGCGCCCGCATCGCCGCCGACCGCGGCTACCGCTACCTCCAGGTCGACGCCTCCGACCAGAGCCGCCCCATCCTCGAACGCCTCGGCTTCGCCGCGCTGACCACGACCACGCCGTACGTGTACGAGCCGTAGACCCGCAGGTCAGACGGCTGATGTCACATCCGTGCCGACCCGATCCGTCGCACGGTCATGACGACGAACGAGAGCAACCAGCGCATCCTCCTCGCCGGTGCCACCGGCGTCTTCGGCGGCCACATCACCAAGGCCCTGACCGACGCCGGCCACAAGGTCACCGGCCTCGGCCGAGGGTCCGGCAACGGCATCGGCGCCGACCTCATGGACCGCGACGGGTTGCTCCGCGCGGTCGACGGACACCACTTCGACACGGTGATCCACGCCGCGACCGCGCTGCGCAAGGCACCGCTGCGCCACCGAGACATGCACACCACCGACGCCCTGCGCATCGAAGGGACCGCCCACCTCATCGAGGCCGCGCGAGCCACCGGCGCCCGTCGCTTCATCGCCGAGTCGATGGTCTTCGGCTACGGCTACGGGGACTTCGGCACCCGCCCCCTCACCGAGGACGACCCCTTCGGCCCGCGCGGCACCACACCGGAGCTGGAGAAGCACATCGAGGGCATGCGCACCAAGGAGCAACTCACCTTCGGTGCCTCGGACTTGGAGGGCATCGCACTCCGCTTCGGCCTCTTCTACGGCCCCGGCGGCACCGACGCCCTGTTCCCGATGCTGCGCAGGCGTCAACTGCCTGTCCCGGACGATCACGGCCGGGTCCTGCCTTGGGTCGAACTCACCGACGCGGCCCGCGCGGTGGCCGCCGCCGTCGAACGCGGGCGGCCGGGTCAGGCGTACAACATCGCCGACCGCACACCGCTCGGCTTCCGCGCCCATGTCCTGTGCGTGGCACGGGAGTTCGGCCTGCCGAAGCCGATGGCCGTACCGCTGTGGATGGTTCGGCCGATGGCGTACGCGCACACGGTGATGACCGGCAACCTGCGGGTGTCCAGCGCGAAGGCCGAACGGGAACTGGGCTGGACGCCTGTGTACCCGTCCAGCGGCGACGGTCTCGCCGCGCTGCGTGCCGACTCCGTCAACTCGGCTTCGAGGTAGGGGTGTTCGGTCGCAGCCGACTGCGCCTGCCCCTCCGTGAGGAACGGAGGAACAGGCGCAGCGGAGCCGACCCGACGGGCCGGACTCCGGATCGACGAGCGGAGTGACGCGTAAGGACAAGGGTTCTCCGTGAGGAGAGCCGGGAGTGCGGGAAACGGGGGATCGGGCGGCAGGCCCGCAGAAGCCGGCCGCCGCCCGGTCTCACCCGTGACGCATGTCCCGCCTCAGGCTCAGCGGCGCGCCCTGGACCGGTCCAGCGCGGCGATACCGACCGCGGCCAGGCCGATCTGGATGAGCCACTCGATCCAGTCGATGCCCTTCGTGTCGGCGACTCCCAGGCCCGATGCGATCGCCGCGCCGATCAGCGCGGCCACGATGCCGACGACGATCGTCAGCAGAACGCCTATGTGCTGGCGCCCAGGGACGACGAGCCGTCCCAGCACGCCAATGATGATGCCGATGATGATGGCACTGATGATGCCCGAGATCTCCATCTCCGCCCCTCTTTGTCGATAGTCCTGCTCTCTTCATGTGCCCGCTGGACGCCGAGGCAGTCCGACGGACTTTTGTTGCCTGTTATTGCCGGGACTTTCTGTTCACCACCCCTTCATGCCATGTACCTTTCAATCGTTCAACGCGTGTAGAACTCCCCAACTACCGTTCTACGCGCGCAGATCAGGCGCCCGCACCGCACCCTTCCCCATCCCCTCACGGAGGTTCGCCGGATGCTTGGATCCAGAAGATCCCGCCGCAGACTCACCACCGCCCTCGCCGGCCTGGGGCTGTTCGTCACAGGGGCCGCCCTCCAGGTCACCACCACGGCCACGCCCGCGCACGCGGCCACCACGAACCGCGTCCTGTTCGACGACGGCCACGCCGAGGAGGCGGGCAACGCGGACTGGATCATCTCCACCAGCAAGCCCGACCCGCTGTCCCAGGACTCCTCCCCGTCGTCCGAGACCGACTGGACCGGGGCGCTCTCGTCCTGGGGCGTCGCCCTGCAGAAGACCGGCGACTACAGCCTGAAGACCGCCACCAGCGCACTGACGTACGGCGGTTCGTCGACGACCGACCTGTCGAACTTCGACACGCTGGTCCTGCCCGAGCCCAACACGCTGTTCACGACGGCCGAGAAGACCGCGATCATGACGTTCGTCCAGAACGGCGGCGGCCTGTTCATGATCTCGGACCACACCGGCGCCGACCGCAACAGCGACGGCGAGGACGCGGTCGAGATCCTCAACGACCTGATGACCAACAACAGCGTCGACTCGACCGACCCGTTCGGCTTCTCCATCGACACCCTCGACATCAGCTCCGGCTACCCCGCCGCGATCAGCGACAGCTCCAACGAGGTCCTGAACGGCGCCTTCGGCACGGTCACCAAGAGCCTCATCGCCGACGGCACGACGGCCACCCTCAAGCCCGCCGACAACGCGAACGTCAAGGGCCTTGTGTACCGCAGCGGTTACTCCGGCAACACCGGCGCGTTCTTCGCGACCAGCACCTTCGGCAGCGGCCGCGTCGCCTTCTGGGGCGACAGCTCACCCATCGACGACGGCACCGGCCAGTCCGGCAACACGCTCTACGACGGCTGGAACGACACCGGCGCCACCAACGCCGCCCTCGCCCTCAACGCCACCGCGTGGCTGTCCGGCGACGGCAGCACCGGCGGGGGCGGCGGGGGAGGCGGCGGCACCTGCACCGCCGCCCAACTGCTCGGCAACCCGGGCTTCGAGTCCGGCAACACCACCTGGACCGCCACCAGCGGCGTCATCACCACCTCCAGCAGCGAGGCCGCCCGCACCGGTTCGTACAAGGCCTGGCTGGACGGCTATGGAACCGCCACCACCGACACCCTGTCCCAGGCGGTGTCCATCCCGTCAGGCTGCTCGGCCACCCTCAGCTTCTATCTCCACATCGACACCGCGGAGACCACCACCAGCACCGCCTACGACAAGCTGACGGTCACCGCCGGCTCCACCACCCTGGCCACGTACTCCAATCTGAACGCGGCCTCCGGATACGTCCTGAAGTCCTTCGACGTCTCCTCGCTGGCCGGCACCACCGCCACCATCAAGTTCACCGGCGTCGAGGGGTCCACCCTCCAGACGTCCTTCGTCATCGACGACACCGCGCTCAATGTGAGCTGACGACGACCGGTGGGGCCCGGCGGCGGCCGGGCCCCACGGGTTCACCGGTTCACTTTGCCGCGACCGTCCGCTCCGGTGTGTTCCAGCCGGAGACCCGCACCCGCGGCACCGACCCGTGCAGATCGGCCGTCCGGTAGGTCGCCGTCAGCGTCGTCGACTCCCCGGGCCACAGGCTCACTTCGTTGTCCGACCACTGAACCGGCAGCACCGGCTTGCCCGCCGAGTCCACGAGATGGACGTCGGTGAGGAGTGAAGGCGCCTTCCCCTTCCCGGAGTTGCGCACCGTGACCGTCGTGGTCGACGTGCCGTCCGGACCCGCCTCGGTCGAAGCCGTCGCCGAAACCGGCGCCTGCGCCATCGAGTTGAGCCCCTTGAGGTCGGCGTAGCTCGTCGTCGGCGTGTAGTACCAGTCGGTGTGCGCCCAGTCGAGCGTGTCGGGCTTGCTCGAGAGCCAGTACACGTTCCGGCTCACCTCCTTGCCGGACGCTTCGGTCAGGGTCAGCCGTACCAGGTACGTCGTCGACAGCCCGCTCACCGACGCGGGCGAGGGCAGGGTGAGCACGGTGCTGTGCGCACCGCCGCCGGAGACCTTCACCCCGGGCACCTTCTTGTCGTATTTCCGCGTGCCGTCGGTGTTGAACAGGGTCGCGCGGGCGGTGAGTTGGCGTGCGGAGGCGCTTCTGTTGTTCACCACGACGACCGAGCGGTTGTCGTACGAGTACTGGATGTGCAGCGGTTCGTTCGCCTTCTTCGCGCCGAAGTAGGCGCCGCCCTGGTCGAGGTAACGGTCCATCAACTGCCAGTGCAGCGAGGTCCATCCGCTGTTGAACATCCAGTAGACGACCCCGGTGGCGGGCTTCGAGGCGTCGGTGGCGTTGCGCTCGTACGCCTCGAACTGGGCGCGCACGTTCTCGTATTGGGCCAGCTGGGCCTTGCGGACGTAGTCGGTCAGGCTCGTCGGCGGGCCGTAGCGGCCGGTGAGGGCGTTGTCGTAGAGCTTGAGGGTGTTGAAGGTGGAAGACGGGGAGCGGTGGTACTGCTTGGCGCTCGGGTCCTTCCAGAGGGTGGCCAGTTCGGCCGGGGTCATCATGCGGCGCAGGGTGTCGAGGGTGGGGATGTCGGGGCCCGCGCTGGTCTCGGAGTTGAAGCCGGTGGCGCCGCCCTCGCGCTTGGCGTACCAGTAGTTGGGCGGGATCCAGTCGTAGGGGCCGGTCATCTTCATGCCCGAACTGCCGCTGACCGGCGATGAGTTGTCGGAAGCGGCGGCGACCACCGGGGTCTTCCAGTCGGCGGCCTTCAGAGCGTCGAGGTAGGTCTTCTCGATCTTCGCGTCGGGGGCGAAGTCGCTGCCGATGAGGAAAGAGATCACGCTCGGGTGGTCACGCAGCCGGGCTGCCTCGGCGGCCATCGACGCCTTGGCGACCGGGTAGTCGGCGGCGGTCCACTTGTCGCCGGTCTCGTCCCCGTTGACCTGGCCCTCCCACTTGTCGCAGCACTCCCAGCCAGGGAGGGTCAGGATGCCGTAGCGGTCGGCCAGGTCGAAGAACTCGTCCGGCTCGATGTGGCCTTCGAGGCGGATGGTGTTCAGGCCGAGGTCGAGGGCGTACTTCAGGCGGTCCTCGACGTAGGTCTTGTCCCAGCGCAGGAACTCGTCCGGTGACCAACCGCCGCCCTTGATCAGCAACTTGCGGCCGTTGATCAGGTACTGGCGGTCGTCGGCGGAGTTCAGCGGGGCCTGCACGTCCCGGATGCCGAAGGTCTGGTGCGCGGTGTCGGAGGGGGTGCCGTTCACGGAGGCGGTGAGGTCGAGGTCGTAGAGCGGCTGGCCGCCCATGCCCGCGGGCCACCAGACCTTGGGGGAGGTGAGGTGGAGGCCGAAGGTGACGGGCTTCGTCTGGTGGGCGGCGAGGGAGACCGTCTTCTCGAAGCTCGTCCCGCCGATGCTGCCCCTGACTTTCGCCGTGACGGGCGCGCCCGAGTCGTTGCGGGCCTGCGCCTTCACCGTCAGGTCCGCGGAGGCGAGCGACGGCACGGCCAGCTTGGTCACCACGTGGGTGTCGCGCAGCGCGACCGGGCCGCCGCGGCGGACGAGGACGTCACGGACGATGCCCATGTTCTCGTCGGGCGGCGGCTGGAGCCAGTCGATCCAGCCCATGGTGAGGTTCTTGTTCGGGTCGTTCGGCCGGATGCGGAAGGCGACCGTGTTCGTGCCGGAGCGGACGAGCGAGGTGACGTCCAACTCGTGCTGTGTGTAAGCCCCGTTGACGTCCGCGGCCTTGGCGACCTGCTTGCCGTTGACGTAGACGTCGGCCGCCGAGATCACCCCGCTGAAGTCGAGGTAGGTGCGCCTGCCGGTGTCCGCGACCGTGAAGTCGCTGCGGTACCACCACGGCACCTGGAAGTCGGCCTTCGGGATCTTCTGCTGGTTGGTCGAGTAGAACGGGTCCGGGTAGACGCCGTCGGCGATCAGGGCCGCGAGGACGGTCGAGCGCGCGTCGGCCGGGTACCAGCCGGTCGCCTGGTAGCCGGGGGAGGAGACGGCCGCGGCGGAGTCGGTGACCTTGGCGGACGACTGGATCGCGTAGCCGGACAGCGGGGTGGCGGTCCCGGCGGTCGAGCGTACGGCGGTCACCGGGGCCTGCGCGCGCTGCGGCGGGGACGACTCCCGTGCCCCCGCCCACGCGCTGGTGGTGAGGGTGCCCAGCAGGCCGAGCGCGACCGCGGCCGTGGCGAGCCGGCCTCTGAGGAGTGGGGGAACGGCGGGGCGGTGGAACACGGCGGTCTCCAGCCTCGTCAAGTTAGGAAGCTTTACTAACCGCACCAGAAGGTAGGGCGCTCGACGAAGCCTGTCAAACACCTGTGGCCGTGGGTGAGTTGCTCAGGACGCCGAATGGCGCTCGAAGACGAGGTCCCGCGCGGTGCCGAGCGCGGTGGCCACGGCGCCCAGCAGCACCGCGTCCTCGCCCAGCGCGCTGGGCACGATCTTCGGGCGGAGCGGAGTGAGCGCGCGGAGGTTCTCCCGCACCGGGCGCAGCAGGAGATCCACGCTGTGCCCGACCCCGCCGCCCAGGACGACCAGGTCCGGATCGAGGACGGCCGCGGCCGCCGCCACTGTGTGCGCGATCCGCTCGCCCTCCAGCTCAACTGCCTTGATGGCGGCGGCGTTTCCCTGCCGGGCCGCGTCGAACACGGCCTTCGCGGTGAGCTGCTGCCCGCTCATGCCGAACCGGCGGGCGGCCTCCACGACGGCCACCCCGGACACCGCGTCCTCCAGCGTCTCCGGCTTCTGCCGCCCCGGCCACGGCAGGAACCCGATCTCCCCGGCGCCGCCGTGCGCGCCCGTGAACAGCCGCCCCTCGCTGACCACTCCCATGCCGAGACCGGTGCCGATCATGATGTACGCGAACAGCCGGCTGCCCGCGCCGACGCCGTACGTGTACTCGCCGAGCGCCGCGAGATTCGCGTCGTTGTGCACCTCCAGCGGGACGCCCAGCTCCTCCCGCATCCGGTCGAACAGCCCGGCCCGGCCCCAGCCCGGCAGATGCATCGCGTACCGCACCCGGCGCCGCTGCTCGTCGTAGACACCGGGCGTGCCCACCACGGCGTGGACGACCGCGGCCGGTCCGACCTCGGAGTTCGCGACCACCTGGTGGGCGGTGGCGACCACCAGCTCGGCCATGGCGCCCGAGCTGCGGGCCCGGTTGCGGACGTCCGCGCGGGCCACCACCTCGCCGTCCAGGTTGGCCACCGCGACCCGCAGCCAGCTGCGTCCGACGTCGATCCCGAGGGCGTAACCGGCGGACGGGTCGGGGGCGTAGAGCACGGCGGTCCGGCCGCGTTCGGGGGCCTGTGTACCGACCTCGTGGACCAGGCCCGCCTCCTCCAGCGCGGCGAGCGCGCTGGAGACCGTCGGCTTCGACAGGCCTGTCTCGCGGGCGAGTTGGGCGCGCGAGGCGGCACCCGAGGTGCGCAGCCGGTCGAGGAGCAGCCGCGCGTTCGTACTGCGCAGCCGCTGGCGGCTCCAGGGCTGGTCCGGTCGCTCCACGGCGTCACTGACGGGCATCGCATCATTCTCCGGCATCGTGGACAGCCTCTTGACGAGTCTAGTAAGGCTCCTTAACTTTATCGCCCAGTCAGCCACCGGATACCGGCCCGCACGCCGCACCCCCCTTTCTCCCCAGTCACGCACCCCCTCAGGAGCCTCCATGTCCGGCAGTCCGCCCCCAGACGGCGGGTTCGTCCGCCGCGTCGGCCTCTTCCAGGCCACCGCCATCAACATGAGCCAGATGTGCGGCATCGGGCCGTTCGTGACGATCCCGCTGATGGTCGCCGCGTTCGGCGGTCCGCAGGCGGTGATCGGCTTCGTCGCGGGCGCGATCCTCGCGCTGGCCGACGGGCTCGTGTGGGCCGAGATGGGCGCCGCGATGCCCGGGTCCGGCGGCAGTTACGTCTACCTGCGGCAGGCCTTCCAGTACCGCACCGGGCGGCTGATGCCGTTCCTGTTCGTGTGGACGGCGATGCTCTTCATCCCGCTCATCATGTCGACGGGTGTGGTCGGCTTCGTGCAGTATCTCGGCTATCTGGCACCGGACTTGGGCAAGACGTCCGGCGACCTGATCGGCCTGGGCATGATCGCCGTGGTGATCCTGCTGCTGTGGCGCGGCATCGAGAACATCGCGCGCATCACCGCCGTGATGTGGGCGGTGATGATCGCCGCGGTGTTCCTGGTCATCGTGGCCGCCGCGAGCGACTTCAGCGCGCACCTCGCCTTCACCTACCCGGCGCACGCCTTCGACCTGGGCAGCGACAAATTCTGGCTCGGCTTCGCCGGCGGCCTGACCATCGGGATCTACGACTACCTCGGCTACAACACCACCGCGTACATGGGCGCCGAGATCAAGGACCCGGGCCGCACCCTCCCGCGCTCCATCCTCTTCTCCATCGTCGGCATCATGGCGATCTACCTGATGCTGCAGATCGGCACGCTGGGCGTCATCGACTGGCACCGGATGACGAACGTGAACGACATCGCCTCCACCTCGGTGGCCTCGGCGGTCCTGGAGAAGACCTGGGGCAAGGGCGCCGCCGACACGGTCACCGTCCTGATCCTGATCACGGCCTTCGCCTCGGTCTTCACCGGCCTCCTCGGCGGCTCCCGCGTCCCCTACGACGCGGCCCGCGAACGCGTTTTCTTCCGCCCCTACGCCAAGCTCCACCCCAAGCACCGCTTCCCGATGCTGGGCCTCGCCACGATGGGCGTGATCACGGCGATCGGCTTCCTCATCGGCCGCCACACGGACCTGGCGACCCTGATCCAGCTCCTGACCACGGTCATGGTCATCGTCCAGGCCCTGGCCCAGATCATCGCGCTCACGGTCCTGCGCAAACGCCAGCCGACCCTGCGCCGCCCGTACCGCATGTGGCTCTACCCCGTGCCGAGCATCATCGCCTTCGTCGGCTGGTGCGTGATCTACGGCTATGCCGACAAGAACTCCCCGGGCCGCCACCCCATCGAGTGGTCCCTCGCCTGGCTCGCCCTCGGCTGCGTCGCGTTCGTCATCTGGGCCCACTTCGAGAAGGTCTGGCCGTTCGGCCCGAAGGAGATCACGGAGGAGTACCTCACGGAGACGACCCCGGACCCTGAACCCGCGGGCGCCTAGGCCCTGTTGACCCAGCCGGTCGCGGCCGGCACGTCCGCCGCGACATCGACGACGGAGCGCCCGTCGGTCACCACTCGCACGGTGTCCACGGGCGCCCGCTCGTCCAACAGGCGTGCTTTACGGATGCTGTTGGCGAACGCGCTCCAACTCACCGCGAATGTCGATCTGTTGAGGTGCGCGTGGTTCGCGGACACGAGTCGCTGATAGCTGGGTGCAGCGCAATTCCCTTACGCGGTGGTCAAGTTGGCCTCGCTGATCAACGTTTGCCCCGCCCTCCGACAAGCAGTGCCTCCGCATGATCCATGCGAGCAGCGCGTCAAGCGATACTCGTGCGGTCGAACGATTTTGGGGAGGCGGGCCACGTGGAGGAATCGGCGCTAGGCGGAGGCGCGATCAACGCGGTCGTACGGGTCGGGGAGACCGTACGACGCACTCCGGCGCCGCCGGAACGGTCGGCCTACGTGACCGGACTGCTCGGGCTGTTCGAGGGGCAACGGTGGTCAGGAGCACCGCGCTTCCTAGGCACGGACGAGCGAGGGCGGGAGGTGTTCCAGTACATCGAGGGCCGGGCGGCCGTAAGCCCCGACGAGTGCTCTGCCGCCCGCACCGACGACAGCCTGGTGCGCGTCGCGCGGCTCGTCCGGGCCTTCCATGACCTGACGCACGGCACACCGCAGGCCGGTGACCAGGACGTTGTCTGCCACAACGACCTCGCCCCCAAGAACACCGTCTACGACAGCGCGTGGCACCCGCTGGCCTTCGTCGACTGGGACCTCGCCGCCCCCGGCGAGCGCGTCCACGACGTCGCCCACGTCTGCTGGCAGTACCTGGACCTCGGCCCGGGCATCACCGACGTGCCCGAGACCGCCCGCCGGATTGCGCTGATCTGCGAGGCGTACGGCCTTGACGACACCGGCCGGCTGCTGGACACGGTCCTCTGGTGGCAGGACCGGTGTTGGCGGGGCATCGAAGCCGGCGCCGAACGCGGCGAACCGGGCATGGTCGGTCTGCGGGCCAGTGGCGTCGTGGAGGAGATCCGGGACGCGTACGGCTGGGTGGCCGCGCATCGGCGCGAGCTGGGCGCGTTCCTGCGCTGAGGCGTCGTAGAAGATCGTCATGAATCGGGCGAAGCCGCTCACCTTGACATGCAGGTAACTGCCTGCATAACTTTGAGTGTGCGATCCGAACAGGACTCAGGGATGGACGCGGTCTTCAAGGCCCTGGCCGACGAGACCCGCAGGCGTCTGCTGGACCGGCTGCACGAGGAGAGCGGGCAGACGCTCGGCGAGTTGTGCGGGCGCATCGACATGACCCGTCAGTCGGTGACCCAGCATCTGGCCGTCCTGGAGGCCGCCAACCTGGTCAGCACGGTGCGGCGCGGGCGGGAGAAGCTGCACTACCTCAACCCGGTCCCGCTGCACGAGATGCAGGAGCGCTGGATCGACAAGTTCGAGCGCCCGCGCCTGCGCGCACTCGGGGCCCTGAAGCGACGAGCCGAGGAAGCCATGACCGACAAACCGACATTCGTCTACGTCACCTACATCGCGAGCACCCCGGAGAAGGTCTGGGACGCGCTCACCGACGCCGACCTGACCGCTGTCTACTGGGGCCACAGCAATGTGTCCGACTGGCAGCCGGGCTCCCGTTGGGAACATGTGCGCACGGACGGTTCCGGCATCGCCGATGTCGTCGGCACGGTGGTGGAGAGCGTGCGCCCGACCCGGCTCGTGACCACATGGGCCGCGCCGGATAAGGAGGGGGAGGAGGACGCGTACTCCCGCGTCGTCTTCGACATCCGGCGCCACGAGGACATCGTGCGCCTCACCGTCACCCACGAGGATCTCGCCGACGAGGGCGAGCTGTCCGATGTGTCGGGTGGCTGGCCGGCCGTGTTGTCCAACCTGAAGTCGGTCCTCGAAACCGGCAGCCCCCTCCCGCAGGCGCCCTGGCTGGTGCCGGGCGGCCACTGAAGGGGGCGTGGCTTCCTTCCGGATCCCGGGGGTTCCTACGGCTTGGGAGTGCTCCGCGCCGCCGTACCGGCACACACCAGGCCCAGCAGTACGGCCAGTCCGCCGATGATGACGTTGTTCAGGATGACGCCCTTGTCGGGGTGGCTGCCCACGATCCACGGGGAGACGATCATCCAGACACCCAGGGCGCTCATCGCCCAGCTGAGGCCGTACATGCGTTCCGGCGCCCTGGTGAACCCGAGGGCCAGCAGGCCGATCGCGATGCCGACGATCAGGTTGTGCGGCACGAGCGCGGGCTGGCTCGTCGTGTAGTGGAGTATCCACGGGGATACGGCGCAGTACAGACCGAGCAGGAACACCGGTCCGTCCACGAGCGCCACATCGCGTCCACCGAGCATGCGGGCGTAGCGCGCCTGCATTTCGGAGACATCAGGGTGGCTCGCCATGTCACCTCTGGTGTGCGAGACGTTGGCCATGACTCGTCTCCTTTGACTTCGCTGGCCTGACCGCGTCTGGTGCGGTATGCGGCAAAAGCCGCTTTCCTCCATAGTGCTCTTATTTCACCTTTATGTGTAGTGGTCAGCCTGTTCGTCGCCCTGGAGGTGACGGCGCAACTGGTGGAGCCCGCGTCGGGCGTGACTCTTGACCGTGCCCAGCGGCCAGCCGGTGCGCCGCGCGATCTGGGTCTGGGTGAGGTCCTCGTAGTACGTCAGCCGCAGGACCCGCTGCTGGGGTGCGGGCAGTTTGGCCAGCTCGCCCAGGACCAGGACGCGGTCGAGAACCGTGTCGGGCTTCCGGGCGGCGGGATCGGCGACGGCGAGCGAGGAGCCCGCGGCGGCCACGAGGTGCAGGCGACGGGTGCGGGCGGACAGCGCGTCGGCGATCGTGCGCCTGGTGATGCCCACGATCCAGCCGCCGATCGCGCCGCGCTCGGGACGGAAACCGCGCCGCCCGCGCCACACCCCGAGGAACACCTGCTGGGTCACGTCCTCGGCCTCCTTGGCGTCCCCCAGCGACCGCCGGGCCAGGCCGTGCACCAGGGGTGACCAGCGGTGATACACGGCGGCCAGACAGTCCTCGTCGCCCGCCACCAACCCCCTGGCCAGCTCCTCGTCGGTGCGCGAGTCCGTCGCGGGGCTTGGGCGGACGGCGGCGGGCTGCGGGCTCATGGCTACGGCTCCTCACGCGTCGGTCGGTGACTGTCCGGTCATCGTGGGAGCCGGGGATCAAGGTCATCAACTCGCGTCGATTGTGCGTCGTATAGTCACTGGATGAGTGAATTGCCCGCCGACAGGGACGCGGCGCACGGGTCCACGGGCGAAGTGCCCCTGACGACCGGTGCGTTGGCCCGCCGGCTGGGCGTGGCGCCGACCACGCTGCGGTCCTGGGAGCGTCGCTACGGCATCGGTCCCGCGGTCCGCGCCGAGGGGCGGCACCGGCGCTGGACCCCGCGGGACGTGGCCCTGCTGGAGGAGATGTGCCGGCTGACCTCGTCGGGCGTACCGGCGGCAGAGGCGGCGCGGGTGGCGAAGGGGGCGGCCGGTTCGCATGCGGAGCCCGTGCCCGTACGGAACCGGACGTCGCGGGCCCCCGGCGCCCTGCCCCTCGGAGACGTGCGCCAGGAGTGCCGCGGCCTGGCGCGCGCCGCCGTCCGGCTCGACGCGCCCGCCGTCGAGCGTCAACTGGCCGATGCCGTCGGCCAGTACGGCACCGTCGTCGCCTGGCAGGAGGTGATGATGCCGACCCTGCACGCGGTGGGGCGCAAGTGGGCGTCGTCCGGGGACCGTTACGTCGAGGTGGAGCACCTGCTGTCCTGGCACGTCTCCACCGCCCTGCGCCGGCACACCCCGCTTCCCGGGCCGCAAGCCGACGTCCCGCCCGTCGTCCTGGCCTGCGTGCCCGGCGAACAGCACACCCTCCCCATCGAGGCACTCAACGCCGCACTGGGTGAACTCGGCCTGCCCACAAGGATGTTCGGCGCCGCCGTACCCGCCGAGGCGCTCACCGCGGCGGTACGGCGGCTGGGCCCGGCGGCCGTCGTCCTGTGGGCGCAGGCACGCTCCACGGCGAGCCCGCCGCTGGCCCGGCACCTCGCCGACATCCGGTGGGGAGTGAAGGGCGCCAGGCGACAGCCCTCGGTGGTACTGGCCGGACCCGGCTGGTCCGGCGCTCAGGCCCCGGGCGCGGTGCGGCCGGTGACGCTCGCGGATGCCGTGGACACCCTGTCCGCGATGTACCAGGCACGGCACTGAGCGCGGACCTCAGTCACCCGCCCGGCCTTGCCTGAACCGCGCGAGCCCGTCCGCGAGTTCGACGATCGGATCCGGATAGTCGCCGAGCGCCGCCCGCTCAAGTCCCCTGAGTTTCCACGGCTCGTGTGCCAACGGGCCGTCCAGCTCGGCGAGTTCGGGCACCCAGCGCCGGACGTACGCGCCGTCCGGGTCGTACCGCTTCGCCTGAGTGACGGGGTTGAGGACCCGGTTGGGGCGTGAGTCGGTGCCGGTGCCCGCCATCCACTGCCAGTTGAGCTGGTTGTTGGCCACATCGCCGTCGACGAGCAGATCGAGGAAGTACCGGGCGCCGACGCGCCAGTCGACGTAGAGCGTCTTGGTCAGGAAGCTCGCCGTCAGCAGGCGCCCCCGGTTGTGCATCCAGCCCTCGTGGAGCAGTTGGCGCATCGCCGCGTCGATCAGCGGATAGCCGGTGCGGCCCTCCTTCCAGGCCGCGATGTCCTCGCGGGCCGTGCGTGCGGACCGCCAACGGTCGTGCTTCGTACGGTAGTCGGCGCCCGCGGCCGAGGGCCTGGCCGCCAGCACCTGCCGGTGGAAGTCCCGCCACGCGAGCTGCCGTACGAAGGCCTCGGGGCCCGGTCCTTCCAACTGCCGTGCCCGGTGGACCAGTTCGACGGGGGAGAGGGTGCCGAAGTGGAGATGGGGCGAGAGGTGGGAGGTGGAATCGGCGGCGAGGGCGTCGTGCAGGTCCTCGTACGACGCGATGCCGTCGCGCAGCCAACGGCCCAGCAGCTTGCGGCCGTTGGTCTCCCCGCCGGTCGCCAGTCCCGGTGACAGTCCTTCGACACCGGCGCGGGCGGGCAGTTCCTCGGAACCGACACCGTCGGGGACGCGCACCGTGCGCGGTGCGGCGAGCGGGGTGCGCAGGTGCTCCCCGGACCAGTGACGGAAGTACGGCGTGAAGACCGCGAAGTGGTCCGAGGAGGCCGGTGTCACCCCGCCGGGTGCGACGGCCGTGGTCACCGTGTCATGGACGTGCAGCCGCCGTCCCTCCGCCTCCAGCGCCCGCCGCAGCCGCTGCTCGCGCCGCCGCGCGTAGCCACTGACGTCGGCTGCCATGTGCACCTCGTCGGCGTCCGTCTCGGTGGCGACCTTGCACACCTTGTCGACGACGTCACCGGACCGCAGCACCAGTCGGCCGCCCCGCTCACGCAGGCCGGTGTCGAGGTCGCGCAGACAGTCGGCGAGGAACGCCAGCCGGTTGGGCGCGGCGAACCCGGCGTCCGTCACGCCCCGGTCGCGCACGAACAGGGGGACCACCTCGCGGGCCTCGGCGGCGGCGCGCAGCGCGGGATGGTCGTGCAGGCGCAGATCGGCGGTGAACAGGACGACCGAGACGTTCATGATGCGGACTCCGGGAGACGGGAAGAAGGGTCGGTGAGGTGCTTCCGGCGCGGAGGACCCGGCGGATGCGGCCGTCAACCGATCGGCGCGCGTTCCCCCGCCGGTGTCGTCGGCGTCCGGGCCGCGGCCCCCGCGATGTTGCGTGCCATGCCGCCGAACACGACGGCGTGGAAGGGTGAGACGCTCCACCAGTAGGCGTGCCCCAGGAGGCCGTGCGGATGGAACACGGCCCGCTGCCGGTAGCGGGTGCCGCCGTCGTCGTCCGTCTCCGCGTACATCTCCAGCCAGGCCAGGCCCGGCAGCCGCATCTCGGCCCGCAGCCGCAGGAGGTGCCCGGGGCGGATCTCCTCGACACGCCAGAAGTCCAGCGAGTCACCCACCCGCAGCCGCGCCGCGTCCCGGCGGCCCCGGCGCAGGCCGACACCGCCCACCAGCCGGTCCAGCCGCCCCCGCACGGCCCAGGCCAGGGGGAGGGAGTACCAGCCGTTGTCCCCGCCGATGCCCTCGATCACCCGCCACAGCGCCTCGCGCGAGGCGTCGACCGGCAGCTCCCGCAGGTCCGTGTAGAGGCTGCCGCCGGCCCAGTCAGGGTCGGTGGGCAGCGGATCGCTGGGCGCGCCGGGCACCGAGGCCGACGACCAGCGGGTGGTGACCTTGGCGTCGCGGACCCGCTGGAGGGCCAGCCGTACCGCCTCGTCGAAGCCGAGCGGGTGCCCGGGCAGGTCGGGGACGTACCGCGCGATGTCGTGCTCGTGGCAGACGACCTCGTGGCGCAGCGACTCGGTCAACGGCCGTGCGATGGACGCCGGTACGGGCGTCACCAGGCCGACCCAGTGACTGGACAGACCGGGAGTGAGAACCGGGACGGAGAGGATCAGTCGGCGCGGGAGGCCGGCGACGGCCGCGTACCTGGTCATCATCTCCCGGTAGGTGAGCACGTCCGGTCCGCCGATGTCGAAGGCGCGGCTGACGTCGGCCGGCATGCGCGCGCTGCCGACGAGTGCGCGCAGTACGTCGCGCACCGCCACGGGCTGGATCCGCGTGCGCACCCAGCTCGGTGTGACCATCACCGGCAGCCGCTCGGTGAGGTAGCGCAGCATCTCGAAGGAGGCCGATCCAGAGCCGATGACCACGGCCGCGCGCAGGACCGTGGTGGGCACGCCCGAGTCCAGGAGGATCCGGGCCACTTCGCTTCTCGACCGCAGGTGCGGCGAGAGATCCCCCTCCGGCACGCCAGCGGGGGTCAGACCGCTGAGGTAGACGATGCGCCGCACCCCGGCGGCGCGAGCCTGCTCTCCGAAGATCCGCGCCGCCTTCCGGTCGGTCTGCTCGAAGCGGTCGCCCGTGCCCAGCGCGTGCACGAGGTAATAGGCGACGTCGACGTCGCGCAGGGCCGCGGCGACCGACGCGGCATCCGTGACGTCGCCGCCCACCACCTCCACGTCGCCCGCCCATGGATGGTCGCGCAGTTTTTCGGGAGTACGGGCCAGACAGCGGACCCGGTGGCCCTCGGCGAGCAGTTCCGGAACCAGCCGGCCGCCGACATAGCCCGTCGCTCCGGTCACCAGACAGCGCAGGCCCGGTACGGCCTCGTCAGCGTGCATCCGTTCCACGGCCCTTCGTGTCGGTGTAACCCCCTGTGATCACTTCCCCGTGCGGGGCCGAACCGGATGCACGGTTCGGTCGGGTCCCGCCGAGAGAGTGAGCATGTCCGCGTCGATCGGGGGCAGGTGAACAGGTACGACGGCCCCCATGGGGAGCCGAGGAACGATGCTGGAGGTGTCTGCGGACATGGGCGCGAAGGTGTTGAAGCGGTTTTCGGCGGGGGCTCCGCGCGGATCATGGCCTGCCGAGGAGTTCGCGGCCCGGCGCCGCGCCGAGGGTGAGCCCGCCAGGGTCGTCATGGACCTGAAGTCCGACGCGTTCCTCGTGGTCGTTCCGATGGGCGACGAGGACTGACGCTGCGACCACGGTCCTGGGCGACCACCGCCTCAGGCGGGTGTTCCGCTCAGCTCCCGTGCCCGCCGTACGAATGCCTCGTGGAGATCCCCGGCCGCCTGCGGTACGGAGTCCGCGCGGCGGCGGCGCAGCATCAGCAGGACGCGGGCCGTGTCGCCGGCGATCGGCCGGTAGGTGATCGCGCCGAGCCGCTCCAGCGGGTCCCCGACCACGCTGAAGTCGGGCAGGACCGTCACCCCCAGCCCCTCCGCCACCATGAGCTTGCCCATCTCGGCGCCGTCGGTCGAGTACGCGAAGGCCGGGCCCCGACCGTCGAGCAGCCGGTGCACATAGCGGTGCATCACATAGCCGGAACGCATACCGATCAGAGGCTCGGTGAGTAGGTCGTCCACACTGACGGTCGGCCGGGACGCCAACGGGCTGTCGGGGCGCATGCACACCACCGGCAGCCCGGACAGCAGCTCGGTGGACTCGAAGTCGGCCGGCATGTCGTCGCCGTCGAGGTGATTGACCAGCCCGAGATCGAACCCGCCCTCCGACAACGCCCGGTGGATATCGGTCTGTTGGGCGCCGACCACCTCGACCTGGGTCAGCGGATGCGAGGCACGGAACTCGCGGACGACGGGCAGCAGCAGCGGCACGGTCGCCGCGTTGACCGTGCCCACCCGCACCATCCGGCTGATCCGGTGCTGCTCGCCCGCCGCCGCCCGCAGCCGGTCCACCGCGTCCAGCACATCGACGATCTTCGGCAGCAGTTCCCGGCCCTCCGCGCTCATCGTCGCGCCGGACCGTTTGCGCTCCAGGAGATCGACACCGAGTTCGCGTTCGAGATTGCGCACGGTCTCGCTCAACGCGGGCTGCGACAGGCGCAGTTCCTCGGCGGCCCGGCGCAGGGAGCCGAGCCGGGTGACGGCCGCTATGTATTCCAGCTGTTCGGTGCGCATGACCGCAGAATGCGGCCGATTTCCCGGGCTGTTCAAGGGTTTCCCTGTCACACGTTCGTGAAATTCAATGGTCCGCGATACGAGACCGGTCGGGTTTTCCTTGACGGCTCTCGCCGACGGCTGCCACGATCGACGGCATGATGATGCGACTGGACCTCACGCGGCGACGCCATGTCGACCTCGCGCGCGTCTCCAGCGCCTCCTGTTGCACCGCGGCCTGATCCCCGTCACCTCCGTCCTGTGATCCGCCGCCCACTTTTCACTCCCGCCCGATAATTCGCCGGATATCGCTCCGGCCGGATTCGGCGTGCCCGAAAACGCATTCCGCAACAGGAGTTCCGCATGCCCGCAGAGCCCGTGAAATTCGCCTACTGGGTCCCCAACGTCAGCGGGGGACTCGTCACCAGCAAGATCGAGCAACGCACCGACTGGGGCTACGAGTACAACCGCGAACTCGCCGTCCTCGCCGAGAACAACGGCTTCGAGTACGCGCTCAGCCAGGTCCGCTACATGGCCAGCTACGGCGCCGAGTTCCAGCACGAGTCGACCAGCTTCAGCCTCGCGCTCCTCCTCGCCACCCAGCGCCTGAAGGTCATCGCCGCCGTCCACCCCGGCCTGTGGCACCCGGGCGTCCTCGCCAAACTCGGCGCCACCGCCGACCACTTGTCGAACGGCCGCTTCGCCGTGAACGTCGTGTCCGGCTGGTTCAAGGGCGAGTTCACCGCGCTCGGTGAACCCTGGCTGGAGCACGACGAGCGCTACCGCCGCTCCGAGGAGTTCATCCAGGCCCTGCGCCAGATCTGGACCGAGGACCACACCGAACTCGCCGGTGACTTCTACCGGTTGCGCGACTTCTCCCTCAAGCCCAAGCCCCTCAACACCCCCGAGCGCCCGCACCCGGAGATCTTCCAGGGCGGCAACTCCACCGCCGCCCGCGCGATGGCCGGCCGCGTCTCCGACTGGTACTTCTCCAACGGCAAGGACTTCGACGGCGTCACCGAGCAACTCGCCGACGTACGCCACTCCGCCGCCCAAGTCGGCCGCAGCGCACCGAAGTTCGGCCTCAACGGCTTCCTCATCGCGCGGGACACCGAGGCCGAGGCGCGGGACACGCTCCGGGAGATCGTCGCCAAGGCCGACCATGAGGCCGTCGAGGGCTTTGGGGCCGCGGTGAAGCAGGCCGGGCAGTCCTCGGCCGACGGCAAGGGCATGTGGCAGGACTCCACGTTCGAGGACCTCGTGCAGTACAACGACGGCTTCCGTACGGGACTCATCGGCACCCCGGAGCAGATCGCCGAACGGATCGTCGCCTACAAGAAGTTGGGCGTCGACCTTCTCCTGCTCGGCTTCCTGCACTACCACGAGGAGGTGGAGTACTTCGGCAAGCGGGTGCTGCCGCTGGTGCGCGAACTCGAGGCCCAACTCCCGGACGCCGAGCCCGAGTCCGTCTCTGTCCACGCCTGAGCGCCCCCACCGCGAAAGAGGTCGTCCGACATGAGCACCGTCACGCCCACCGACTGGCAGACCCGCCCGGCCCCGCAGTCCGCCGAGGACTGGATCGCCCGCGCCGCCGAGGTCGCCGCCCTCCTCGACACCGACGCCGCCGCCCGCGACCGGGCCGGCGCCACCCCGCACGCCGAGGTCCAACTCCTCAAGGACTCCGGCCTCGTCACCCTGCTCGGCCCCACGGAGCACGGCGGCGGAGGCCAGGACTGGCCCACCGCCTACCGCGTCGTCCGCGAGATCGCCAAGGCCGACGGCTCCATCGGCCAACTCCTCGGCTACCACTACCTCTGGAACTGGGCCGCCCGTCTCGTCGGCACCCGCGAGCAGTGGGAGCACGTCGAGGCCGAAGCCGCCCGCAACCAGTGGTTCTTCGGCGGCGCCGTCAACCCGCGCGACAAGGACGTCACCGTCACCGAGGACGGCGACGACCTCGTCTTCACCGGCCGCAAGTCCTTCTCCACCGGCAGCAAGGTCTCCGACGTCACCGTCCTCGAAGGCGTCCTGGAAGGCACCGACCAGCACGTCTTCGCCATCGTTCCCTCCGACAGCGAGGGCCTGACCTTCCTCGACGACTGGGACAACATCGGCCAGCGCCTCACCGAGAGCGGCGGCGTCATCCTCGACGGGGTGCGCACCCCGTGGTCCTCGGCGGCCGGTTACGTCGACAAGGAATTCAAGCCGCGCACGTACAACACGCTCAACGTCCCCACCATCCAACTCGTCTTCGTCAACTTCTACTTGGGCATCGCCGCCGGCGCCCTGGAGACGGCCGCCACCTACACCCGCACCAAGGCCCGCTCCTGGCTGCACGGCGGTTACGAGCGCGCCGTCGACGAGCCCTACGTCATCGACACCTACGGCGACCTCACCGCCAAGCTCTGGGCCGTCGAGGCCCTCGCCGACACTGTCGCCGCCGAGGGACAGAAACTGCACGACGACCCCGACGCCGTCACCGCGAAGACGCGCGGCGACTTCGAGGTCAGGGTGGCCGCCGTCAAGGCACGCGCCACCGATGTCGCCCTGGAGATCGGCAACCGCATCTTCGAGGTCACCGGCGCCCGCTCCACCGCCTCCTCGGAAGGCCTCGACCGGTTCTGGCGCAACGTCCGCACCCACACCCTGCACGACCCCGTCGCCTACAAGCGGCGCGAGGTCGGCCGCTGGGTCCTGGAAGGCGAACTGCCCGAACCCACCTGGTACTCCTGACCGAACTGCCCCGGGGCGCCCGCCAGTCGAGCGGGCGCCCCACCTCCCCGAAAGAGGACCCATGGCCACCGTCCTGTCCGTCTCCGGCAGCCCCTCCGTCTCCTCCCGCACGAATCGCCTGCTACGGCACCTGGACAAGCGGCTGATCGCCCAGGGCCACGAGGTGATCCCGCTCGACGTGCGCACCATCCCCGCCGAGGCGCTGCTCGGCGCGGACTTCCGCCACCCGGCCATCGTCGAGGCCACCGAACTGTTCGCCCGCGCCGACGGAGTCGTCGTAGGCACCCCCGTCTACAAGGCCTCCTACTCCGGAGTCCTCAAGGCACTGCTCGACCTGCTCCCGCAGTACGCCCTCACCGGCAAGACCGTGCTGCCGCTCGCCACCGGTGGGTCCACCGCACATGTGCTCGCCATCGACTACGCGCTCCGCCCGGTGCTGAACTCCATGGGTGCCGCCCACATAGTCCAGGGCTGGTTCACCCTCGACAAGGACATCACGGCGCACGAGGACGGCTCGCTCACCGTCGCCCCGGCCACCAGCGAGGCGCTCACGCAGGTGGTGGACCAGTTCTCGGCGGCCCTCGGCCGGACCCCGCTGCTGGCCGCGGCGAGCTGACCATCATGACCGACCGTGCGACCGCCCATGTGATCGCGGACGACGCCGAGGCCCTGGCGCTCGCCGCCGCGCTGGCCGACGAGTTCCGGGCGGGAGCCTCGGCGCGCGACACCGAACGCAGGCTCCCGCGCGCCGAGTTGGACCGCCTCTCCGCCTCCGGACTGCTCGCGGTCACCGTGCCCGCCGAGCACGGCGGCGCCGACGTGAGCGCGGAGACCCTCGCCGAGATCTTCCGTCTCCTCGGCTCCGCCGACGGCAGCCTCGCCCAGATCCCGCAGAGCCACTTCGCCTACGTCAATGTGATCCGCCGTCAGGGCACCCCGGACCAGCAGAAGTTCTTCTTCGCCGAACTGCTGGCGGGGCGCCGCTTCGGCAACGCCCAGTCCGAGGCCGGCACCAAACACGTCCAGGACATCCGCACCCGCCTGACACTCCAACCTGACGGCTCCTACCGACTGACCGGCGTCAAGCACTACTCCACCGGCGCCCTCTTCGCCGACTGGATCCCCGTCCTCGCCCGCACCGAGGACGACAACCTCCATGTCGCGTACGTCCCGAGCGACGCCGAGGGTGTCACGGTCGTCGACGACTGGGACGGAATGGGCCAGCGTACGACGGCCAGCGGCACGGTCCGCCTGGAGGAGGTCGCCGTCCACGCCGACCGGGTCCTGCCGCACCACCTCACCTTCGGGGGACCCCAACTCCACGGCGCAGTAGCTCAGTTGCTGCACGCTGCCATCGACGCCGGGATCGCCGGGGGAGCGCTGGCCGAGGCCGCCGAGTTCGTCCGGACGAAGAGCCGCCCCTGGTTCGAGAGCGGGGTCGAGACCGCCGCCGAGGACCCGCTGCTGATCCAGCGGTTCGGTGAACTCGCCATCCAGGTAAGGGCGTCCGAGGCCCTGCTGATCCAGGCGGCCAAGGCCGTGGACGCGGCGCGCGCCAACCTCGACGACGACTCGGCGGCGGAGGCCTCCATAGCGGTCGCGGCGGCCAAGGTTCACGCTGCGCAGACGGCCGTAGAGGTGGCGGGAGCGCTGTTCGAGGTGTCCGGCACCCGCTCGGCGCTCAACTCCCTGAACCTGCACCGGCATTGGCGGGACGCACGCACCCACACCCTGCACGACCCGGCCCGCTGGAAGATCCAGCACATCGGCCGCTACGTGCTGAACGGCACCAGGCCGCCCCGCCACGGCCTCCTCTAACCCACCTACCGGACAGTCCAGACAGGAGCCCCCACGTGTCCCTCACCTTCCACTGGTTCCTCCCCACCAACGGGGACAGCCGCCATGTCGTGGGCGGCGGTCACGGCACCCCCGCCACCGCCTCCGGCCGGGACCGGCCGCCGACGGTCGCCTACCTGAGCCAGATCGCCCGCGCGGCGGAGGACCTCGGCTTCGTGGGCGCCCTCACGCCCACCGGCGCCTGGTGCGAGGACGCGTGGCTCACCACCGCGATGGTCAGCCAGAACACCGAACGCCTGAAGTTCCTGGTCGCCTTCCGCCCCGGCTTCGTCTCGCCGACGCTCGCCGCGCAGATGGCGTCCACGTTCCAGCGGCAGACCGGCGGACGCCTGCTCCTCAACGTCGTCACCGGCGGCGAGAGTCACGAGCAGCGGGCCTACGGCGACTTCCTCGACAAGGACGACCGGTACCGACGTACCGGCGAATTCCTGGAGGTCGTACGGCAGTTGTGGGACGGGAAGACCGTCGATCTGGCCGGTGAGCATCTGCGCGTCGAGGAGGCGAAGTTGGCGCGGCTGCCCGACCCGGTGCCCGAGGTGTACTTCGGGGGATCGTCGCCGATCGCGGGGGAGATCGCCGCCAAGTACGTGGACGTGTACCTGACTTGGGGCGAGCCGCCTGCTCAGGTCGCGGAGAAGATCGCGTGGATCAGGGGGCTGGCGGCGAAGCAGGGGCGGACGCTGCGCTTCGGCATCCGGCTGCACGTCATCACGCGTGACACGTCCGCGGAGGCGTGGGCCGAGGCGAACCGGCTGCTCGAAGGGTTCGACTCCGAGACCGTGAAGTCCGTACAGGCCGGGCTCGCGCGGAGCGAATCCGAGGGGCAGCAGCGGATGCTCGCGCTGCACGGCGGGAGCCGGGACGGGCTGGAGATCCATCCCAACCTGTGGGCCGGGATCGGGCTCGTCCGGGGTGGGGCGGGGACGGCGCTGGTCGGCAGCCATGAGGAGGTCGCCGAGCGGATCAAGGAGTACGCGGCGCTGGGGATCGAGGAGTTCGTGCTGTCCGGGTACCCGCACCTGGAGGAGGCGTACTGGTTCGGGGAGGGCGTGCTGCCGAGGCTCGCGACGGACGGGGTGTGGCAGCACCCCGTCGGCGAGCAGAAGGCTTCCGCGGCACAGGTGCCGTTCGCCAGCTGACGGCCCAACTCCGCGCCCTTCGGGCGTCGTTGCCGGGCGCGCGGTCAGAACCAGTGCAGGCAGTGCGGGGAACGGTCGGTGCGGAAGAGGGCGTCGGCCAGGGCGGCCGCGTCCGGGTGGTGGGCCCGGATGTGGCCAGCCCGGACGAGCGTGCTCGGGGCGGTGCCGCCGAGGTAGACCGAGCCCAGGTCGCACACGTCCAGGGAGAGGTCGGGCGCCCGGCCCGTGGGCACGCAGTCGGCCTTGCCGTCCCGGACGGTCAGCAGGTAGCGGCCGTGGTCGTCCAGGAACGGGTCGTCGACGGCGAGGACGATCTCTCCGTCCGTGAACCAGCCGCGCGCGGTCAGCGCACGCGGGACGTCCAGGAGCCGCACCCAGAGCCAGTCCATGTCGCCGCTCACCTCGCCGGCGCGGAAGTCCGTGAGCTGCCAGCGCAGCGGGTGCTGGGGCGGGACGTGCTTGAACACGACCTTGGACACGAGGTCGTGACTGAGCACCAACCGGGCCAGGGCCGTGAAGACGACGTCGTCGGTGGCGATGATCTCGTCGACCGTCAGGGTCTTGCCCTCACCGATCGAATAGCTGACGTACCCGTCCGGCACGCCGTCGGCGTCCCGGTGGAGGGCGATGTAGCGCGGCGTCGGCGAGATCGGGGGCTGCCCCGCGCGCAGGGCCCACCAGCGGTGCGGACGGGACAACGCGCCGGGCTGGGCGCGGCGGTAGCGGTCGTAGACCTCTTCCAGGATCTCGCCGCACTCGGCAGGACGCAGTACCTCGACCGAGCCGTTGTCCGCGACGACGACTGGTGTGTTGGCCACCCCGCTCGCCCGGGGAACGCTGAGGGCTGCCTGATGCCGCGGCACCGTCAGCCGTGCCGTGTAGGTCGCCGGTCCGTAGCCGAACCTGCTGTAGATCGTGGCCTCGGAGGCCAGCAGCACAGAGAGGATCTCTCCGCGGGACCGCAGTTCGGTGAGCTGATGCCGCATCATCGCGCTGAGCACGCCCTGGCGCCGGTGCGAGGGCAGGACGCCGACGGCGGTCACCCCGGGGGCCGGGACGAGGGTCTCGCCGGGCAGGGTGAGCTCGAAGGGGTACGTGGCCGCGGTGCCGACGGGCCGCCCGTCCGCCGTCAGGGCGAGCAGACAGCGGTCCATCTCGAGCGCCGACCACCACAGCCCGCCACCGTCGACCGGGGTTTCCGGGAAGAGCCCGAACGCCGCATGGACCGTGTCGACGAAGACGTCAAGGTCCTCGTCGGTCGTGGGACGGATCTCCATCGCTGCCGTGCCTCCCCGGATGCCGGCACCACCACCCGTGGTGTCCCGCCACAGTGCAGCGCCGCTCAGGGACCAGGTCAAGCGAATTACGCCCGGTCGGCCAGTGCCTTCAAGTGGACCCTTCTCGACTCCGCCGTCTGGCCCTGAACCAGGAGGAACAGGGCTTCCCGCGCGAGGCGTTGGGCCCTGTTCGTCAACGACAGCGACCTGCCGCCTCCGGCCACTACGGCAGCCGTGGTTGCCGTCATGAGCACCTCGTACGCCCGTGTCCGGAGCGACAGCCGCTCCTCCAAGTGCTCATGCGGTACGGGGTGTTCGGCCAGGGCGTAGGCCTGCTCGCGTACGTCGTCCAGGCGGGTGCGGATCGGACCCGCCTGCTCGCCGTCGAGCAGGGCGAGGGCTGCCGCCGCGACGCCGAAGACCGCCGGGGACGCGTTCGTCGGCTTGGGGCGGTCGGTCTTCGCCCAGTCCGCGTACGGCGTCCGCAAGGCCACCGCCTCTTCTGGTAGCCACAGTCCGTCCAGCTCCAGCGACACCGTGCGGGACGCGGTGAGTGCCGCGAGCCGCATCGGGGCCGACGGGCGCAAGCCGGGCTGCTCCCGCGCCTCCGTGAACGCGAACAGCGCCTCGTCCGCGTCCGTCACCCCCGCGAGCAGCATCACGTCGTTCAGGCCCCAGCCCGTATACCAGGGCACAGTCCCGTCGAAGCGCCAGCCGCCCCGTTCCCGCGTGACCCGTACCGGGATCCGGGGGTAAGCCCGCAGGTGCGCGTACGCCACCCCCGACATCAGCTCGCCTCGCGCGAGGGGGCCCAACAGGCGTTCCCGTACCGGGAGTTCGCTCTTCGCCAGGGTCATGACCGGCGTGTGGTGCTGCGTCTGCACGAACCACGTCGAGCAGCATGCCCCGGCCAGGATCTCCGCCGTCTCCCGGGCCACCGCGCCCGGTGCCGCCGAGCCGCCGTAGGCCACGGGTGCGCTCACGCCCAGTAGGCCGGACCGTCTGATCGCCTCGATGTGGCTCGCCGGGACGCCCTCCTGGTCGACCTGTTCGGCGTGCGGGGCGAGGAGGTCGTCCGCGAGGTGTCGGGCGCGGGTGACGAGGAAGTGGGAGGTCATGCGGGAGATTCTGCCGACGGGGAGGGCGGCGACGCGCGACGCTCCGACCCGTGTCGTAGGAGACGGGCCGGAGCGGTGGGAGCGCGGGGGTCAGTCCGCCGAGCGGACGGCGGGCATCGCCAGGTCGACCGGGCCGGTGGCGCCGGGAGCGCTCTTGCAGGAGTCGTGGCAGTCCTTCTCCAGGCTGCAGCACAGGGAGCAGATCGGGCCGGAGTGGAAGGGGCAGTTCGCGACGTCGGGGCGCTCGAAGTCCGTTGTGCAGACAGTGCAGTTGAGGATGACGGCCGAGGGGAGTCCGTCCGCGTCGAGCAGCGGCTCCTCCAGGTCGTCGAGGCGGGCGATGTAGTACTTGCCCTTGGTGAGGTACGCGAACAGGGGCGAGAGGACCATCGCCAGGAACAGGGCGATGAAGGGGGAGTACGCCTTGCCGTAGTCGCCGAACGCCTTGAAGTACGCGGCGATGGAGACCGCCGACGCGATGAGCATCGAGCCGAAGCCGACCGGGTTGAAGTTGTAGAGGTGGGCGCGCTTGAACTCGATGTAGGACGGGCTGAGTTTGAGCGGCTTGTTGATGACCAGGTCGGCGACGACCGCGCCGATCCACGCGATGGCCACGTTGGAGTAGAAGCCGAGGACCGTGTTGAGGAAGCCGAAGACACCGCCCTCCATCAGGGCCAGCGCGATGCCGACGTTGAGGAAGATGTAGACCACGCGGCCCGGGTGACGGTGTGTCAGGCGGGAGAAGAAGTTGGACCAGGACAGCGAACCGGAGTACGCGTTCGTCGAGTTGATCTTCACCTGGGACAGGATCACGAAGAACGTGGCGAGGCCCAGGGCGACCGGGGCGGCGAAGGTCTTGAAGCCGTGCACGTACTGCTGGATGGGCTCGTTGGCCTTGGCCAGGCCCACGCTGCCCGCGATGTAGAAGGCGAGGAACGCGCCGCCCATCTGCTTGGCCGCGCCGAGGACGACCCAGCCCGGGCCTGCCGAAAGCACCGCGCCCCACCACTTCTTGGCGTTCTCCGGGGTCTTGTCGGGCATGAAGCGCAGGTAGTCGACCTGCTCACCGATCTGCGCGATCAGGGACAGGGCCACGCCCGCGCCCGCGCCGACCCCGAGCATGCTGATGCTGGAGCCGGTGGGGGAGTTGCCCGCGAAGTGCGTGAACTCCGAGAACTTGCCCGGCTCCTGGATCGCGATGGACACGAACGGCGCGACCATCAGCACCAGCCACACCGGCTGGGTCCAGACCTGCATCTTGGAGAGCGCGGTCATGCCGTAGATCACCAGCGGCAGGATGATCAGTGAGCAGATCAAGTACCCGACGGCCAGGGGGATGTGGAGGCCCAGGTCCAGCGCCTGCGCCATGATCGAGCCCTCTAGGGCGAAGAAGATGAAGGTGAAGCTGGCGTAGATGACCGACGTGAGGGTCGAGCCGAGGTAGCCGAAACCGGCGCCCCGGGTCAACAGGTCCATGTCGATGGAGTACTTGGCGGAGTAGTACGAGATCGGGATGCCGGTGAGGAAGATCGTCACCGCCGCCGCCAGGATCGCCACCATGGCGCTGGAGAAGCCGTTCGAGATGGCGATGGAGCCGCCGATGGCGAAGTCGGCGAGGTACGCGATGCCGCCCAGGGCGGTGGTGGCCACCACGTAGGGCGTCCAGCGGCGGAAGGACTTCGGCGCGTAGCGCAGCGAGTAGTCCTCCAGGGTGTCGTTCTTCGCCCAGTCGTTGTAGGTCCGTCCGGCAGCCGTTGCCGGCGCCTCTTTGTCGACGATCTCCGTCACGACACTTCCCTCTTCCACGGGTGTGGGTCATCTCCCGGACGGCCCGGGGGAGTTGGACGGAAGAGTCACGCCGAATTGTTTCCCGACCGTTTCGCCCGCTTTAAATGGAAGGGCTTTCAAAATTCTTTTGGCGACGCGCGTAGATTTAATCGATGCTTCCTGTGGAAACTATTCCTGGAGGAAGGTACTCTCGGTCGGAGCAGGTGGCGAGGTCAGAGTTGGGTGACGATGTCGAAGTCGAAGGCGTCCGCCCGGGCCAGGTACAGCCGTTGGCGGAGGTGATTGCCGTGCAGACGCAGTACGCCCCGCGGGCCCTCGTACGAGACGGTGCCGCCCACCGCGCACATGGCGCCCACATCGAGCGACCGCGCCCGCTCGGCCAGGGCCGCGAGCAGTCGTACACCTTCGAAACACGATTCGCCGAGGCTGCCCACGACGGGTGCCTCCACGCCGAAGCGGGCCGCGTAACGCCCGCTGAAATCAAGGCTTTCGGCGGTGGCGAGGGTCTCGAAGTAACCGGCCGCCGCCCACAGCCCTTCGGTCGCCTCCGCGCCGGTGGACAGCAGGATGTTCTCGTCCATGTGCGTGCTCAGCCGCAGACATCGCTGATGCAGCCCGCGCTCGGCGAACGCCCGGTTGAAGCGCGCCGCGTCGTCCCCGACCAGCAGCATCAGGACGGCGTCCGCCTCGCAGTGCTCGATCCGGCGCAGCACCGGCCCGAACTCGTACGTCCCCAGGGGCACGAACGCCTCGCCCCGCACCCGGCCGCCGCAGTCCCGGGCATAGCGGCGCGCGGCCCGGGCCGTCACCCTCGGCCATACATAGTCGTTGCCCACCGTGCACCAGCGCCGTACGCCGGTCTCCTCCGCCAACAGCCGCATGGCGGGCAGGAGTTGGGCCGCGTCGGTCTCGCCGGTGAGGAACACGCCCGGTGTGCGCTCGCCGCCCTCGTACTGCGCGGTGTAGACGTACGGCACCCGGCCCGCGATGCGCGGCACCAGCGCCTTGCGGACCGCCGAGGTGTGCCAGCCGACCACCGCGTCGACCGCGCGCATCGACACCAACAGCTCGACCTCGGCGGCCACTTGCTCCGCCGGTGCGCCGCCGTCCACCACGATGAGACGGACCTCGCGGCCCAACACCCCGCCGGTGGCGTTGAGTTCCTCCACGGCGAGCTGCGCGGCCAGTTCGCAGGACGGGCCGAAGACGCCCGCCGGACCCCGCAGAGGTACGACCAGGGCCACGACCAAGGTCTTGACCGGGCCGCTGATCCGCCCGGGCGGCAGGGGATGCACCAGACCACCTCCGTGAGGGCCTGAGGGCACGGAAACCGGGCCCGGCCCCGGCGCCCTCGCAGAGGCTCGTAATCTGAACCGCACAGTAGACCTACCGGAAGGACAGCGGCAATGTCGTCCGTACCGTCGCCGGCCCTCGCCCACCTGCTGAGTCACGCCGAGCGGCGACTGGGCCTGCGCATGACCGCCGTCCTGGCCGAGGAGAACTGCTCGCTCGAACAGTGGCGCGTCATGTCGGTCATCGCCGACGGCAAGGGTCACCCGATGACCGAGATCGCCGACCAGGTGCTGATGCCGGCGCCGAGCCTCACCAAACTGGTGGACCGGATGGTCGCCGACAACCTGGTGTACCGCCGCCCCGACAGCGCCGACCGCCGCCGCGTCCTCCTCCACCTCACCGCCCGCGGCCGCACCCTCCACCAGCACGCGGCCCACCGCCTCCTCACCGACCAGACCCGGCTCCTCGGCGCGATCGACGACCAGGGCGACCTCGTACGACTGCTCGCCCGGCTCACGGCGGCGCTCGACCAGGAGCCCGCACACCAGGCCGGGGACGAACCCGCGGAGAAGATCCTGCCGGTTTCCTGAGGCGCGGTGTCGATCCGGCGCCACGGCGTTCGTGTAGGAGGTGAGAGAACCCCCGGAGGGTTCGACAATCCCCTTACACCATGGAGGACGTCATGCCGCACTACCTGCTCAGCGTGATCACCCCGACCGACGGACAGATGCCCTCGCCCGAGGAGTTGGCGGAGATCGGCCGCAAGCTGGAGATCTTCCACGACGAACTTCAGGCCGCCGGGGCCTGGGTGTTCGCCGGTGGGCTGCACGGGCCGGAGACGGCCACCGTGCTGCGGCCCAAGGACGGCGATGTGCTGATCACCGACGGTCCGTTCGCCGAGGGCAAGGAGTATCTGGGCGGGCTCTGCCTGATCAAGGCGGACGACCTGGACGCGGCCCTGGACTGGGGGAAGCGGGCGACCTGGGCCACCACCCTGCCCGTCGAGGTGCGGCCCTTCATGAACACGGCCGAGGACTGATGCCGTTCGACACCGACATCGAGGCCGTCTTCCGTGCGGAGTACGGGCGGGCGGTCTCGGTCCTGGTGCGCTTCCTCGGGGACATCGACCTCGCCGAGGAAGCGGTCCAGGACGCGTTCACCACGGCCGTACAGAAGTGGCCGGAGACCGGCGCGCCGCCGAGCCCGGCCGGGTGGATCATCACGACCGCCCGCAACCGCGCGATCGACCGGCTGCGCCGCGAGTCGTCGAGGGAGGCCCGCCACACCGAGGCCGCCCTGCTGTACGCGTCCGACGCGCCCGCCGAGGAGGGACCCGTGCGCGACGACCGGCTCCGCCTGATCTTCACCTGCTGCCACCCCGCGCTCGCCACCCAGGCCCAGGTCGCGCTCACCCTGCGCCTGCTCGGCGGCCTCACCACCGCCCGGATCGCCCGCGCCTTCCTGGTCCCCGAACCGACGATGGCCCAGCGCCTCGTCCGCGCCAAGGCCAAGATCCGCGACGCGAGGATCCCGTACCGGGTGCCCCGCGACGCCGACCTCCCCGACCGCCTCAAGGGCGTACTGGCCGTCGTCTACCTGATCTTCAACGAGGGCTACACGGACTCGCCGGAGCTGTGCGCGGAAGCCCTGCGCCTCGGCTGCCTCCTCTCCGAGCTGATGCCGGACGAACCCGAGGTCACCGGTCTGCTCGCGCTGATGCTGCTCATCGAATCGCGCCGGGCCGCGCGGGAGGGCCCGGACGGCGAGCTGGTGCCGCTGCCCGACCAGGACCGTGAGCGGTGGGACGGCGAGCTGATCGCCGACGGCCAGTCACTCGTCCGGCGGTGCCTGCGGCTGAACAACCCCGGGCCGTACCAGATCCAGGCCGCGATCAACGCCGTACACAGCGATGCCCCGACCGCGGACGCGACCGACTGGGGACAGATCCTCCAGCTGTACGACCAGTTGACGGCCATCGCCCCGAGTCCGGTCGTCGCCCTGAACCGGGCCGTCGCCGTCGCCGAGGTCGACGGTCCGCGCAAGGCCCTCGACCTCGTGGACGCGCTGAACCTCGGCGAGTACCACGTCCTGCACGCCGTCCGCGCCGATCTGCTGCGCCGCCTGGGCCGCGACACCGAGGCGGTACGGGCGTACGAGGCGGCCATCGCGCGGACCGGGAGCGCGGCCGAGCGCGGCTATCTGGAACGTCGGCGCCGGGAACTCGTCCGGATGTGACAGGCGTGATGCGCAGGGTGACCATGACTGCACCGGAATTTTTCCTGGTGTATGAATGGTTGCTATATACACCTGACCGTCGAGAACCCCCACGCACCAGCAGCGAGGCACCGTGAACCAGTCCAGCCCCGAGCAGCCCGCCGACATCGTGGCCCGGCTGCGCGCCACCTTCCGCACCGGCCGCACCAAGCCCGTCGAGTGGCGCACCGCCCAGCTGCGCCGCCTGCGCGACCTGCTCACGGAGCACGGCGACGACCTCGCCGCCGCCCTCCACGCCGACCTCGGCAAGAGCGCCGCCGAGTCCCAGCGCACGGAGATCGGCTTCACCATCCGCGAGATCGACCACACCCTCGACCACCTCGAGGAGTGGCTGCGCCCCGAGTCCGCACCGGTTCCGGCCCACCTCGGCACGGACGCGACGGCCTGGACGCAGTACGACCCGCTCGGCGTCGTCCTCGTGATCGCGCCCTGGAACTATCCGCTCCAGCTGCTGCTGACCCCGGTCGTCGGCGCGCTCGCCTCCGGTGACGCGGTGGTCGTCAAGCCCAGCGAGATGGCCCCGGCGACCTCCGCCGCCATCGCCCGGCTGCTGCCCGCCTACCTCGACACCGACGCGGTCGCCGTCGTCGAGGGCGGCATCCCCGAGACCACGGCCCTGCTCACCGAGCACTTCGACCACATCTTCTACACCGGCAACGGCGCCGTCGGCCGTATCGTCCTGCGCGCCGCCGCCGAGCACTTGACCCCGGTCGCCCTCGAACTCGGCGGCAAATCACCGGCGTTCGTCGACCGCGACGCCGATCTCGCCGTCGTGGCCGACCGGTTGGCGCGCGGGAAGTTCCTCAACGCGGGCCAGACCTGTGTCGCCCCCGACTACGTCCTGACCGACCCGGAGACCGCCGCCGCCCTCGAACCCCTCCTCGTGAGCGCGGTCGAGAAGGTCTACGGCGCCGACCCGCAGACCTCCGGCGAGTACGGCCGGATCGTCAACGAACGCCACTTCGACCGCCTCGCCGGACTGCTCGACTCCGGCCGGGTCGTCGTCGGGGGACGCAGCGACCGCGGCGACAAGTACATCGCGCCGACCGTCCTCGCCGACGTGGACCCGAAGGCGCCCGTCATGGCGGAGGAGATCTTCGGCCCGATCCTGCCGATCGTCACCGTCCCGGACCTCGACGCGGCGATCGCGTTCATCACGGACCGCGACAAGCCCCTCGCCCTGTACGTCTTCACCGACTCGGACGACACCCGCGCCCGCATCGCCGCCGAGACCTCGTCGGGCGCCATCGGCTACGGCCTCCCCCTCGCCCATCTCACCGTCTCCGACCTGCCGTTCGGCGGCGTGGGCGAGAGCGGCATGGGCAACTACCACGGCCGCTACTCCATCGAGACGTTCAGCCACCGCAAGGCCCTGCTGGAGAAGCCGCTCGTCTGACAGCCGGACTCCTCTATCACCGGTCGCTTATATAAGCGGCCGGTGATACTTTTGGGCACATGCACGCTTTCGATGTGCTCGGAGACCCCGTGCGCCGCCGCATCCTGGAGCTGCTCGCCGAGGGCGAGCAGCCCGCCGGCACGGTCAGCGATGTCGTCCGGCGCGAGTTCGGGATAACGCAGCCCGCGGTCTCCCAGCATCTGAAGGTGCTGCGGGAGAACGGTTTCGCGACGGTACGGCCGGACGGCACCCGGCGCCTCTACGCGGTCGACTCCGGGCCGCTGCGGGACATCGACGCCTGGCTCGACCGGTTCCGCCGCTACTGGACCCCTCATCTGGACGCCCTGGCAACCGAGTTGGCCCGGGGCAAGCGCGAGCGCCGGCTCCGCGAGTCCGACGACGACAGCCCCGAAGAGTCGAGGAGCACCCCATGATCGACGTGACCCACCAGATCAACTCCGTGAGCCGCACGGTCGGCCGACGCGACTTCCAGGCCGGCGAGGCCCGCGTGATCACCATCGGCCAGTCCTACGGCTCACCGGTCGAGGACGTGTGGGACGCCTGCACCAACCCCGAGCGCATCCCGCGCTGGTTCCTGCCGGTCACCGGCGAACTGCGGCTGGGCGGGAAGTACCAGCTGCAGGGCAACGCGGGCGGCACCGTCGAGCGCTGCGACCCGCCCAACTCCTTCTTCGCGACCTGGGAGTTCGGCGGTGAAGTGAGCTGGATCGAGCTGAGGTTGACGCCCGAGGGCGACGGAACGCGCTTCGAGTTGGAGCACATCGCCCATGTCGACGACACGAAGTGGGCCGAGTTCGGGCCCGGCGCGGTCGGCGTCGGCTGGGACTCGATCCTTCTGGGACTGGACGGCAATCTGTCGGGCCAGGCTTCCGTGAAACCCGAGGACGCCATGGCCTGGCTGGGGTCCGAGGAGGGCCGCCGCTTCGTCACCTTGAGCAGCGAGGCGTGGTTCACGGCGAACGTGGCGAGCGGCGAGGACGAGTCGGCGGCCCGCGAGGCGGCCGACCGGACCACCGCCGCCTATACGGGGGCCGGGAGTTGAGAGCCGTAGCGACCGAAGCGCTGACCTGACACCGATCACCGTTGTAGCGTGCGCGCTGGACGCCACGGTGATCGGAGCCAGGGATGAGTGTCGGCGGCGAGACGGTGTTGGTGACCGGCGGGAGCGGCTTCGTCGGCAGCCATCTGGTCCGGCAGTTGCTGGAGCGCGGCTACCGGGTGCACACCACCGTGCGGTCCCTCGGCAACGAGGCGAAGGTCGCACCGCTGCGGGCCATGGGGGACCAATTCCCGGGCGCGCTCGGGCTGTTCGAGGCCGACCTGCTGACGGAGGGCTCCTTCGACGCGGCGATGGACGGCTGCCGGGTCGTGTTCCACGTGGCCTCGCCGTTCCTGATGCCGGAGAAGATCAAGGACGGCCAGAAGGACGTCGTCGAGCCGGCGCTCACCGGCACCCGGAACGTCCTCGCCGGCATCGAACGCACGCCCGGCGTCGAGAAGTTGGTGTTCACCTCGACGGTCGGCGCGATCTTCGGCGACTACGTGGACGTCCTGGCGATGAAGGACGAGACGCTCTCCGAGGACTACTTCAACACCACCAGCACGGTCGAGAACAACCCCTACCACTACGCGAAGACGGTCGCCGAACGCGCCGCCTGGGACGCGCAACAGGCGCAGAACCGCTGGCGCATGGTGTCCGTCAACCCCGGTCTGATCCTGGGCCCTTCACTCACCCCGGCCTCCGACTCCGGCAGCCTGTTCCTCCTCGACGAGCTGTTCAAGGGCTACTTCTTCTACGGGGCACCCGACTTCAGCTTCACCGTCGCCGACGTGCGGGACGTCGCGAGCGCACACATCGCGGCGGCGGAGAACCCCGACGCGCACGGCCGTTACATCGTCGCGGCCGCCCGGATGGCGTCCTTCCTCGACATGTCACGCGCCCTGCGGCAGCACCACCCGCGCGACTACCGGCTGCCCCGGCACGGCCTGCCGCACTGGCCGGTGCGCGTCCTGGGACCGGCGTTCGGGCTCACCCAGGACTACATCCGCAAGCACCTCGGGATCAGGTTCCCCGTCGACAACCGGCGCGGCGTGAAGGAACTGGGTATCGACTACCGGCCGTTGGAGGAGACCCTCCTCGATCACCACCTGGCCTGGCGGGAGTTGAGGAAATCGGGGTGATCGGGTCCCGTCCTCCGCCGTTCACTCCGCCGACGGGTCACCCCTCTTGACTGGTTCAGACCACAGGCGCTTGGGTGTGGCCGATCACCTTTTCGGTGTCATGAGCCTGACCACACTCGAACCGAAGGGCACCCATGCGAACCCCCCACGCCCTGCTCGCCGTCGCCGCCGCGCTGTCGGCGGCGATCGTCGCTCCACCGGCCGGAGCCGCCGACGCGGTCCCCGCTCCGGGCACCTACTACGTCCAGAGCGCCACCACCGGGCTCAACGCGGCCGACAAGGGGGGAGCGGTGGAGCAGCACAACCCCAAGGGCAACGAGGACCACCAGCAGTGGAACCTCCGGACGAGCGGATCCTCGTACGTCCTGGAGAGCACCGACACGGCCGGCAGCTGTCTGGGCCGCTCGGGCAGCACGGCGAAGACCGTTGCCTGTACGAGCGCCGACGCGGCCTGGCAGATCACGCCGACCGGCGGCGACCAGTACACGCTCAAAGTCCCGGGCGCGGAAAGCTACTTGACCGTCGGCGCCAAGCCCTCCGGCGCCAACTACCCGGCCCAGCTTGCCATTGGCGGCTCCGGCAGCCTCGCCTCCTGGTACCTCACGCCGATCACCTCACCCACCAACCCGATGCCGGCCCAGGACCAACGCACCCTGGATCAGGTCACGTTCCTCACCGCGCACAACGCGTACGCCAACGGGGTCGACGGCGGTTTCGCCCCGCCCTTCGTGAACTTCTTCCCGAACCAGTCACGCGGGATCAACCAGCAACTCTCCGACGGCGTACGGGGGTTCATGCTGGACATCCACCAGACCTCCGACGGTGCGATCCTCTGCCACGACAGCTGCACGCTGGTCAGCAGCCCGGTCGCCCTGAACGTCGACCTCCAGCGCATGGTCGACTTCCTCAAGGCGCACCCCGACCAGTTCGTCACCGTCTTCCTGGAGGACTACGTCGACCCGGGCGTCCTGCGCAGCGAACTCGCCCGCGTCAACGGCCTGTACGACGTGCTGTACCGCCCTGACCAGACCGGTGTGCGGCAGAACGGCTGGCCGAAGATGGCCGACCTGATCGCCGCCAACCACCGCCTGCTGATCTTCACCGACCACAGCCGCGCCTCCGACGAGTCCGCGGGACTGACCCGGGACAGCTTCGGCGTGATGTACCAGAGGGACTGGACCGTCGAGAACTACTGGTCCATGGGCTCCGGCGCGAGCTCCTCCGACTGGTCCTGCTACAGCCGCTGGTACGGCAGCGACCTCAACGTGCCGCTGACGCAGACGTATTCGGGGTTCCGGCCGCTGTTCGTCATGAACCACTTCCGTGACGCGACGATCGCCGGAACCGCCCAGACCGACAACACCAAGGTCCTCGACCGGGCCCAGCGGTTCTGCCAGCCGGCCGCCCGCAAGAAGCCCAACTTCCTTGCCGTGGACCGCTACGACCTCGGTGACCCGGCCTCCGCGGTCAACTCCCTGAACGGGTACACGTATCCGTAAAGTGCGGATGGCCGTGCGGCGCGTGTGTGCGAAACTCCGCTGATGACCTCTGAGAAGATCACCGCGGCCGCCGCGGGCACCTGGCAACTCGGCGACCTGTCCGTCAACCGCATCGGCTTCGGCGCGATGCGGCTGACGGGCAGCGCAGCCTTCAACCTCGGGACCCCGAGCGACCGCGACCGGTCGATCGCCGTGCTGCGCAGGGCGATCGAGCTCGGTGTGAACCACATCGACACGGCCGCCTTCTACTTCTCGTCCCTGCGGTCCGCCAACGAACTCATCAACTCCGCGCTCGCCCCCTACGCCGACGACCTCGTGATCGCCACCAAGGTCGGACCCTTCCGCAACTACTCGGGGGAGTGGGGCACTTCGGCCCGACCCGACGACCTGCGCGGCCATGTCGAGGAGAACCTGCGGCAGTTGGGGCGCGACCACCTGGACGTGGTCTACCTGCGCCGGATGCGCCAGGACTCGATCGCCGAGCACTTCGGCGCCCTCGCCGAACTCCGCGAGGAGGGACTGGTCCGGCACCTCGCGATCTCCGACGTCGAGCCGCGTCACCTGGCCGAGGCGCAGGCGATCGCGCCGGTGGTGAGTGTGCAGAACCGGTTCGGGCTCGACTCGTCCAGCCCCGACACCGACGAGATGCTGCGGATCTGCGGGGAACAGGGCATCGCCTTCGTCCCGTTCTTCGCCATCGCGGGCGAGGCCGGGCCGCAGGGCGCGACCACCGCCCACGACGACGAGGTGCTCGCCATCGCGGAGGCCCACGACGCCAGCCCCGCCCAGATCCGCCTCGCCTGGTCCCTCGCCCAGGGCCCGCATGTCCTGGCCATCCCCGGCACGGGCAACCCCGACCACCTCGCCGAGAACGTGGCCACGGGCGCGATCCGGCTCACGGAGGACGATCTGGCCCGGCTCAACGAGCTGCACAGCAAGGCGGGTTGAGCGCCGGCGGGGTTGCGGCGGGGCTCAGACCGCCCAGGTCCCGTCGCGCATGAGATGCCGCTGGGGCAACTCGCGGACCTCGTGCCACGCCTGGACGGCGAGCGGCCGTACCCGGAAGAAGGAGTAGGGCGCACGGTCCTCGCGCGGATCCCAGCCGTACTTCCCGTGAAAGGCCTCGACCGCGGCGGCCGGGACGTCCTGCGCGGTGAAGGCCGTCGCCTCACCGTCGATGAGCACGACGTCCCGGGTGTCCGCGAACGCCAGCCGCGTCCGCCGCCCGTCCGTGAGATTGCGACCGGTGGGATTGGTGGCCCGGGTGGACACCCACACGCACCGCCCGTCCCACAGGAACCACAGCGGCACCAGACACGGCACCCCGTCGGCATCCGCCGAGGCCACCCAGATGTCCAACTCCCGCTCCAGCCGGGCCAGTACGTCACGCTTGCGCTCTTCGGGGCTGCGGGGTGGCGCGGTGATCTTCATGCGCTGGACGATACTGGGGGAGTCCGCGCGGCACCTCGGGCCAGGGGTGTAGGACCTTGGCCCGAGGGTGTCGACGTCAGCTCATGTTCAGGTCGCCGCAGTGGCCGAGGATCTGTGCCTTCAGGCCGGAGAAGTCGAGCAGCTACCCGCGGTGCTGGTCGTCGTCCGGCAGGGTCGGCCGAGGGCCCTCGTCGGGTACGACGACGAGGCGTACGGCCATGCGCCGTGAGTCGGGAGGGTGGTCGCCGGGCTCCGTGAGGTACTTGCGTAGAAGCGCCTGATACTCCTCGGCGAACGAGGCGACCTGCTCCTTCGTCATCCGCAGTCCGGCGCGGTAGATCTGGTTCCAGCCTGCGGAGGCGTCGTACCCGGAGTATGCGCTCACGACCAGGTTCAGGTCATGGGCCATCTTCAGGGTGCCGATCTTTACTGCGGCCTCACGTTCGTCCGCCGTCAACTCCAGGCCCGGCGGCGTGAAGATGTCTGTCATGAGTGACTTCCACCAGCGTTCCCGGCCGGTGGACCGCTCTTCGATCTCGGCGATCAGGTTGAGGTCGGCGAGTTTACGGAGGTGGTAGCTGGTGGTGCCGGTGCTTTCGCCGAGGGCCTTGGCCACGCTGGTGGAGTTCGCTTCGCCGTGCTCTCCGAGATAGCTCAGGATGTCGCGGCGCACCGGGTTGGACAGTGCCTTGTAGAAGGCTTTGAGGTCCGGTCCGGTGAGCACTCTCTTCTCGGGCTTCTCGGGGCGCTCGACCATGTCGGCCAGCGTACTGCAGAGATCTTCTGCAGTAATCGCAGAGGTTGTTTGCAGAATATCTCTGCAATCGCTACGTTGGTTCAGGAGGGCGCCGGCGGGCGCTGGGACATTCGGGGGTTGAGATGCGAAACAACCAGGTCAAGAGGCTGTTGCCGAGCGCGGTGTTGGCCCTGGTGCCATGGGGCGTCCGGGGTGGCGTCCGTGGCTGAATCGCTGGATGCCCACATGCGGGACGAGATCGACGATCAGGTGGCTGAGGCGTTCGATGCCTACCTGACGGACAGGCTGGCCGAACCGGGGCCGCTGCGCGCGGCACTGGCATTGAGGCGCAGCGTCAGGTTGGTGCTGGGCACCGTTGGATTAGGTGCGCTTGCCACGGCGCTGGCGCCGGGCGACGGAAACGTCGTCTGCTGGATCTGGGGAGCGATCGCGACGATAGATCTGGCCTGGTTGCTGACCGCGCGCCGCCGCTGACGATCCGTGCACCAGTCCCTTGGCTGCCGGTCGATCCCGCTGGGGCCGGATCACCGACCGGTGCTGCAGGTTGGGCCGGAGAAACGTATGCACCCCGGGGTGCAGGGTGGCGCGGTGATCTTCATGTTCAGGGCGCTGCCGGCGAGGGTGGCTCGGCGCCTCGGGCCAGGGCGGTTGGCGTTTGGTCCGAGGCGCCGGGGGCGTCCGGCGTCAGCCCAGCTGCTCGTGCAGGAACGGCACCGTGCTTGCCCAGGCGCGGGTGGCGGAGTCGGCGTCGTAGACCGGGCGGCCGTCGTTGAAGAAGGCGTGGTTGGCCGGGTAGAGGCGCAGGTCCGGGGTGATGCCGGACTGGTCCTGGATGTGCTTGGCCAGGGCGTCGAGGCCGGACACCGGGATGCTCTCGTCCAACTCGCCGTAGTGGCCCTGGATCTGGGCCTTCAGGCCGGAGAAGTCGGGGAGTTCGCCCTGGATCACGCCGTAGAAGGGGACCGCCGCGCTGACACGGGGGTCGGCCGCGGCGAGGTAGAGGACGAAGCCGCCGCCCATGCAGAAGCCGACCGCGCCGACCCTCCCCGAGGTGACCTCGGGGAGGGAGAGGAGGTGGTCGACGGCGCCGGAGAGCAGTTCGACACCGCGGCCGACCGGGAGGGCCAGCATCATGCGCAGGGCCTCGTCGCTCTCGTGGGCCACGTTGCCGCCGTAGAGGTCGGGGGCGAGCGCGACGAAGCCCTCCTGGGCGAGGCGGTCGGCCACGTCGGCGATGTGGTCGGTCAGGCCCCACCACTCCTGGATGACGATCACGCCCGGTCCGCTCCCGGACGGCGGCAGCGCGAGATAGCCGTGGGCAGTGCCCCCGGCGCTGGGGAAGGTGACGTTCTGATGGGCCGGGGCTCCGGTCGACTTCGGCAGCTCGGAGGACATGGGGCTCAACTCCTGTACGGCGGTGATCGGTTGGACGGGCGTTGTCGGGGCGGGGCCCGACGTGATCTCCAGCCTGTCACGGCCGCGTTCGGGGGGCGCCCCGGCCCCTCACTTCGCTTGCCGGACGCGGACCGGCGCCGGGGTCGTCTCCTGCCCTATGCGGACCACCCGTCCGGCGGCCACCTTCTGCAGCAGCCCGTACGCCAGCACCGGCAGCAGGATGTGCGGGCGGTCGGGCAGGGTCGTCGTGATCAGTACCGCGCTCGCGCTGCTGTTGTTCATCCCGCAGGCCAGCGTCACCGAGGCACCGGCCCGGGCGTCCAGGCGCAGTACCCGCGCGGCCACCCGGCCCAGGGTGAAGGACAGGCCGCACACCGTCGCGGCGACACCGAGCGCGGCCAGCAGGAGCGCCGGGCGCGGGTGGCGCAGGAAGGGGCCGAGCACCCCGCTCGCGTTGACGTACGTCAGCAGCAGTGAACCCGGGAGCGCGGCGGGGACGGCCACGCCGATGAGTCTGTCCCGTGCGCGCCGGGGCAGCGCGAGTCGGCACAGGATGCCCGCCGCGCACGGCAGGACGACCGAGGTGAGGGCGAAGGCGTTCCCGGCCGAGTGGGCGGCGACGGCGAGTCTGCCCGCGTAGTCGCCCTGGAGCAGCGGGCACAGGACGGCCAGGGTGAGCGGGACGGTGAGCGGGCTGACGAGCGTGGAGGCGAGCACCAGGCCGACCGCCGTGGGCTGGTCGCCGTCCCCCTTCGCGGTCCACACCGTCGCCCCGGCGGCCACCGGCATGGCGACGACGAGGATCATCGCGGCGATCATGCCGCTGCCGCCGTCGTGGTCCGGCGACAGCCGCAGCGCGAGGGCCACCCCGGGGACGATCAGCATCGGCACCAGGATGTGCAGCGCGAGGCCCGCGAGCAGGGCGGCGGGGCGGCGTACCAGCAACCGCAGCTCACGCAGCGGGACCTGGAGGCCGGCGCCGAACAGGACCAGGGCGAGGAGTAACTGGGGTGTCCGCAGGGGCAGTTCGGCGATGCCCGTCGCGTGCGGGTGCCGGAGCCACAGGCCGGGTCCTGGCAGCACCGCCGCGGCGAGATACGTCACGGCGACGGCTCGGCCCAGGTGGCGGCGGAGCAGGGCGAGCAGGCGGCGTACGGAGGGAAACCCGGCGGGGATCCCGGATGACTGGGGACACATCGTGGCGCTCTTCCGTCGTAGGACCTGGGCGGAGACGGAGCGCCGGTATCGCGTGGAAGCTCGTCGACACGCGCGGGGGGATGAGTGGGTAAAGCCCTGCGGTCATCGTCGACGGTCCCTTCCATAATGGGCGGGCGGAAACGGACACACGGGCGCGGTGACGAGACGGCACCCGAGTGACTACAATTCTGTAGACGGTCTACTGAACTGTAGACGAAGACGGGGTGAGGATCGTTCCCATGGCCGACGAGAAGGACGAACGCCGACCGGCGGGTGAGCTGGAGGCCACCGTCATGGCCGCCCTCTGGGCCGCCGGCGACCCGCAGACCCCCGGAGAGGTGCAGCTGAGCCTCGACACGGGCCTGGCCCGCACCACGGTGACGACGATCCTGACCCGGCTGCACGACAAGGGCGTCGTGGACCGCCGTCGGCAGGGGCGCGGGTACGCGTACTTTCCGGTGCAGGACGCGCAGGGGCTCACCGCGCGGCGGATGCACACGGAACTCGACCGGGACGGGGACCGGGAGACGGTGCTGGCGCGGTTCGTCGCCCAGCTCAGTCCTGATGACGAGCGGGTGCTGCGGGACCTGCTGGAATCAGGGGAGGAGTGAAGTCCGGCGGCTCGGAAGGCGTCTCGGTCGGGGACGGTGGGCAACGGCCTTGAGTCTCCAGTTAGTGGAGACCGCAGAGTGGGGGACATGGACGCCACGACCCTCTACTCGATCGGGGAGCTCTCCCGGCGGACCGGCTTGTCCGTGCGGACCATCCGGTTCTACTCCGACTCGGGGGTGGTGGCGCCGACCACCCGAAGTCCCGCCGGTTATCGGCTCTACGACCTCGACGCACTGCTTCGTCTGGAACTCCTGCGCACACTGCGCGAGTTGGCCATGGACCTGGCCACGATCCAGCGGGTGCTCGACCGTGAGGTCTCGGTGGCGGAAGTCGCCGCCGCGCACGCCGACGCCATCGACGTTCAGATCAGGGTGCTGCGACTGCGTCGGAGCGTTCTGCGAGCCGTGGCCGGATACGGGTCCGATCCCGAGGAGATCAAGCTCGTGCACAGGCTCACGCGGTTGTCCGGCGAGGAACGCCGACGGTTGATCGACGATTTCGTGGAGGGCACCTTCGGCACAGCGGATGCCGCCCCGGCCGCGGCGGCCATGGTCCGCGCTGCCACCCCCGACCTCCCCGACGATCCGTCCAGCGAGCAGGTCACCGCCTGGGTGGAACTCGCCGAGCTCATCGGCGACGAGGACTTCCGGGCCCGGATGCGCCGGACTGCCTTACACCGGGCCACGGGACGCGCGCTCGCCATCGAGAGCGAGGCCGGCGAGGAACTGATGGAGTTCACCCGCCAGAAGGTGGCCGACGCCATGGAGTCGGGTGTCGACCCGCTCGGTGACAGGGGCGCTCCCGTCGTCGACGACCTCGTGCACCGCTTCGCCGAGGTGTTCGCGCGGACCCCTGACGCGGAATTCCGGGACTGGATGGCCCGGCGGTTCGAAGAAGCACACGATCCCCGGGTGGACCGGTACTGGCGGCTGGTGTGGATCGTCAACGGCTGGCAGCTGGTGCCGAACCTGATCCCGGTGTACCCCTGGCTCATCCGGGCCCTGCGACATGACCGTGCTGCCGCGTAGCCACCCAGTACGACTGCAACAGCGGCTGCGCGCCGCGTCCTTGCCGAGCGGCGCGTGGAGTTGCTGCGGCTGGCCGTGCTCTGTGGTTGGGCTGGCCGCCATGGGCCGACGGACCGGTGCTCACCTTCGTGATGCTTCGTAGGCCTCACGGATGGTCCCAGGGATACGACCACGATCATTTACGAGATAGCCGTTGGCGCGTGCCCAGAGGCGTATCGGCTCGTCCTCCGGGCGGGGATCGAGCTTACGGGGGCCTGCGGATTTGCCGGGGTCTCTCCAGTCTCCCGAGGAGGTCCCTTCCAGCTGGTCCGCCGTCTCCTGCAGGAATGCGAACAACGAGGCGTACACGTCCTCTTCGGCGCCGTGTGCTTCAGCCCACGTTCCGACGGTTCCGGTGAGCGTGTCCAGGAACGTTCCGTAGAGACCGTCGCGCTCCGCGGCGACAGGCACCCACTGACGACGCCAGAACGGATGGTCGGGGTCTTCGGACGGCTGCATCTCCTCCAGGCCCAGCTGGCTGAGGTAGACCCGTTGGATGTCTGTCAGTCCCAGAAGGAGATGGCCGCTGGGGATGACCGCCTCGCACCCCAGCGCGACCAGACACGATCGACCATCGGGTTGCCTGCCGGCATCGAGGTCGGTCGTCAGCAGCCACTGCCGCATCTCCCCCGGCAGCTCCAGGCCCATGCGCAGTTCGGCTTCGGCAATGGCTGTCGGGCTACCCGGGCCGCCGAGCGCGGCGAATGCCTCAGGGTCGTTCCGCTCGAGCCAGGCGGTGATCCGACCCCAGGCCGTTCGTACGTCTCCTGACTCGTGCATCGGAATATCGCTCACGTGTCATCTCCCCTCCGGCGGGATGCGCCTTCACGCGGAGCACGCCCACTCAGAACCGTAGACGGGACCACTGACAATGCGGACGCGGAAGGAGTTTCCGCGTCGCTCGGAACGTCTCGCGTGGCCCGACTCTCCAGGGATCAACAGGCTCATGCGCCCGCTTGTCGGCACCGAGGTCGGTAGGCCGTGGCCAGCACGGAGACGGTGACGTGGTCGGGCAAGGGGCCGGCACCGCTGAGGTCCGCACGGCTCAAGTGGCGTGCGCTCGGCGTCATCCCGACCAGGTCGAGGGCCTCCCGCCCGGTCAAGGGCGCGGTGTACTCGACCTGGTCGGTGACAGCGGCCTCGAAGTAGGGATCCAGCGCCCGGTGCAGGCGTTGTTCCTTGGCCGGGTCGATCGTGACCATCGCCGACACACGGCCACGCAGCTCGGCCAGGTGCCGCCTGGCGGGCCGGACCACGATCAATCGGCCGGTCGGGCGCAGTACTCGATGGAACTCGACCGGGTTGCGCGGGGCGAACACGTCCAGCACGACCTCGGCCACTCCGTCGGCCAGCGGGAAGGGACGGAAGACGTCCCAGGCCACCGCGGCGGCCCGTTCATGGGCACGCGCAGCCGAGCGCAACGCACGCACCGACGTGTCCAGCCCCAGACCGCGGGCCCCGGGTAGCTGATCGAGTACGCCGGCCAGGTAGTAGCCCGTGCCGCACCCGACGTCCACGACCGTGGCCTGCTCAGGCGTGGAGTCGGCCGCCAGCCGGGCAACTGCCTTACGGATGGGCGCGTACGTGTCGGTCGAGAGGAACCGTTCCCGGGCCTGGGCCATGGCCACGTCGTCGCCGCTGGTGGCACGGGCACCCGTCAACAGGCCGGCGTAGCCGTGGCGGGCGATGTCGAAGGTGTGGCCCGCCGGACAGCGCAGCGCGCTGCGGTCGCGGTGCAGGCTGCGCGTGCGGCACGTCGGGCAGCGCAGCAGGTCGAGGGAGAGATCGAGGGCAGGGGGAAACGACGTAGGCACGAGGCGCTCCTGGCAAGGGCGAAGGGAAGGGACCGTGCCTGTACGCGCGCTCGGAACGTCACTGCCTCGAGCAGGAACGGGCAGCGCCGGAAACGCGGTTCACGCAGCAGGCACACCAAGGAGGGCGACGCCGTCCGGCCTCGCCCTCAACGCCTTCCGGTTACAGGAAGCAGTGCGGGATGCTCGTGAATGCCACGCCGTGAGTCTATGAGCATCGGCGAGATTGCTCAGGCCGTCGATGTGGGGAGAGACGGCCGAGCCGACCGACCCCAGCCGACATCCGTCACGTTGCGCCGACCTCGTGCGTCCGTCCCACGGGTCTGCCGGGTTGACCAAGTCGATTCGGTATCCGTCGTGTTCCGTCGGCTCCGTGCGTCTGCCGCACGCGCTTGCGGGGCCGGGCACAAGCCCACTTGGTATCCGTCACGTTCCGCTGACCTCGTGCGTCCGCCCCACGGGTCTGCTCGGTTGACCAAGTCGATCCGGTATCCGTCGCGTTCCGTCGGCTCCGTGCGTCTGCCGCACGCGCTTGCGGGGCCGGGCACAAGCCCACCTGGTATCCGTCACGCCCCGCCGACCCCGTACGTCCACCCCACGCCCCTGCCGGACCGACCAGGCTCACCCGCGTATCCGCAACGCCCCGCCGCCCGCAGCCCCGCGCGTCCACCCAGTCCTCCGACCTCACCCCGCATCACAACAACACCCCGCTGACCTGCCCATTCGCCGAGTCGCCCGCGACTACCCGCCACTCCGGAAGCCCTGCCGCCCCACCCCCTCCGAATCCGACTGGCGCGAGCGAAGTTTTACGTATAACCTCACCCGTCAATCCCCCCGACCGGAACCCGCACGGAGACCCCCCGATGAGCCGTATCGCCCTGGTCACCCTCGTCGTCGACGACTACGACGAGGCGATCCGCTTCTACACCGAAGCCCTCGGCTTCCGTCTCGTCGAGGACGCGCACCGCCCCGACGGCTCCCGCTGGGTCGTCGTGGCGCCGACCAGTGCGGACGGGGCCGGTACCGGGCTGCTGCTCGCCCGTGCCAAGGGTGAGGATCAAGAGGCCCGGGTCGGCGACCAGACCGGCGGCCGCGTCGGGTTCTTTCTCCACACCGACGACTTCGCCCGCGATCACGCCCGTATGCTCGCCGAGGGCGTGACCTTCCTGGAGGAACCGCGGCACGAGCCGTACGGTTCCGTCGCCGTCTTCCAGGACCTGTACGGAAACCGCTGGGACCTCCTCCAGCCCGCCGCCTGAACTCCCGCACGGCCCCACCCCGCTCACCGAACGACGACCGAGGAACCACCGCACATGTCATCTACGCGCATAGACGCCGACACCCTCCGCCGGCTCCCCAAGGCAGTGCTGCACGACCACCTCGACGGCGGTCTGCGCCCCGCCACCGTGGTGGAGCTCGCGGAGTCGGTCGGGCACACGCTGCCCACCACCGACCCGGACGAGCTGGCCGCCTGGTACTTCGACGCCGCCAACTCCGGTGACCTGGTGCGCTACATCGCCACCTTCGAGCACACCCTCGCCGTGATGCAGAACCGCGAGGGACTGCTGCGCACCGCCGAGGAGTACGTCCTCGACCTCGCGGCCGACGGTGTCGTCTACGGGGAGGTGCGTTACGCCCCTGAGTTGAACACCAACGGTGAACTGACACTCGCCGAGGTCGTCGAGACCGTCCAGGAAGGGCTCGCCGCCGGTATGGCCAAGGCCGCCGCGGCCGGAACGCCGGTCCAGGTGCGGACGTTGCTGTGCGGGATGCGGATGTTCGACCGGGTCGCCGAGGCCGCCGACCTCGCGGTGGCCTTCCGGGACGCCGGTGTCGTCGGCTTCGACATCGCCGGTGCCGAGGACGGCTTCCCGCCCGCCGACCACCTCGCCGCCTTCGAGCACCTGCGCCGCGAGAGCGTGCCGTTCACGATCCACGCCGGTGAGGCGCACGGCCTGCCGAGCATCCACCAGGCCCTCCAGGTGTGCGGCGCCCAGCGCATCGGCCATGGCGTCCGCATCACCGAGGACATCGTCGACGGCAAGCTCGGCCGGCTCGCGGGCTGGGTGCGTGACCGTCGTATCGCCCTGGAGATGTGCCCGACCTCCAACCTCCAGACGGGCGCGGCCAGTTCGATCGCCGAACACCCCATCACCGCCCTGAAGGACCTCGGCTTCCGCGTCACCCTCAACACCGACAACCGACTGGTGTCCGGTACGACGATGACGCGCGAGATGTCGCTTCTGGTGGAGGAGGCGGGCTGGACGGTCGAGGACCTGCGCACGGTCACGGTGAACGCCCTGAAGAGCGCGTTCATCCCGTACGACGAGCGCAAGGCCCTCATCGAGGACGTCGTCCTGCCGGGTTACGCCTCCGCGCTCTGAAGCAACCCTCGTACGTACGCCGCCTGTCCGACGTGTTCGAGATCGTCGGACAGGACGCTGACCAGCCGCACGCCCAGCGTGACCGGCGGATCCCAGCGCTCGTCCACGATCCGCTCGTAGTCCTCGGGGGTCAGCCCGCGCAGATACGCGAGCGTCTGGTCGTGCACGGCGTCGTAGTACCCGGTCAGCTGCCCGGCCGACTCGACCCGCACTTTGCCGACCTTCGCCGAGGTGTGGCCGTAGCCCGTGTCCTCGGGTGGCAGGTCGAGGCCGAAGCGCTTCTCCCAGCCCTGGGTCAGCCACACCTGGTCGAGTCCCGCGGCGTCGGCGACATGGTCGTCCTGGACGCGGGTGAGGTGCCAGACCAGCCAGGCGATGGAGTTGGCGTCGGGGGCCACGCGCGCGTGCAGTTGGTCAGGGGTGAGACCGTCGACCGCGGCATGGACTTCTTCCTGGATGCGGCCGTACGCGTCAATGAGGATGTCGTTGGCATGCATACGACCACCATCGCGCATCGGCGTCCGTCATGCGGCCGGAGTCTCGGTTTCCAGGATCGTCATCAAGGCCCGGGCCGCCGGACTGGTGGCCTGTGGGGGCGGGAGCAGGGCCACCGTCTCGTAGACCTCCTCGCCCGTCCCCTTGAGGGGGAGCGCGGTGAGGGGCTCGCGCTTGTGGCGGAAGTGCTGGGGGACCACGGCGACACCGAGGTTCTCGTCGACGAGGTCGAGGAGGCTGTGCACGTCGTTGACCTCCAGCGCGACCGTCCGCCGTACGCCCGCCGCCGCGAAGACGGAGTCCGTGGTGCGGCGCGAGGCCCAGTCCGGATGGAAGTCGACGAAGACCTCGCCGCCGAGGTCCTCCGGAGTGACCGCCGCGCCGGTCTCCGCGAGCCGGTGGCTGGGATGGCACAGCACGGTCATCGGCTCGCTGGTGAGGGATACGGAGCGGAGCTGGTCGGTGTCAGCCTGGGTGCGGTACGCGAACGCCAGGTCGAGGCGGCCGGCCGCGACCTCCTCTGCCAGCGCGCCCGAACCCGCCTGCCGCAGCCGGATCTCCACGTCGGGATGGCGACGCCGGAATGCGGCGAGCAGGCCCGCCACATGCACCCCGGCGATGCACTGCTCGGTGCCCAGTGACAGCGTGCCGCGCAGGACACCCTGCACCGCGGCCACCGCCTCGTGCGCCGAGCGGACCTGCGCCAGAATGCGCTCCGCCTCGCCGAGCAGCGCCCGGCCGGCCTCCGTGAGCGTGACCCGGCGGGTGGTGCGGACGAACAGCGGGGTCTGCAACTCCCGTTCCAGGGCGCGGATCGAGGCCGACAGGCCCGACTGGGACACCATCAGCCGCTCGGCCGCGCGGGTGAAGTGGTGGTCCTCGGCGACGGCGATGAAATGCTGAAGATGACGCAGCTCCATGATTGAGAAGCGTAACCGCTGAATTCCATCGGATTCTTCTGTTGGACCACTGCCCGCAGGTCACGACAGAGTGGACGGTGGTTCCCTGGAACCGGTATCCCGTGTGCCAACCCCTCTGGAGTCGCGTTGTACACCGCACACCCCGACCGCTACGCGGACCTGCCCTACCGGCGCACCGGACGCAGCGGTCTGAAGCTGCCCGCGATCTCGCTGGGCCTGTGGCACAACTTCGGGCCCGACCGCCCGGTCGACACCCAGCGCGCCATCCTGCGCCGCGCCTTCGACCTCGGCGTCACCCACTTCGACCTGGCCAACAACTACGGCCCGCCCCCCGGCGCCGCCGAGTCCGCCCTCGGCGAGGCGCTGAAGGCGGACTTCGGGTCGTACCGCGACGAGCTGGTGATCTCCACCAAGGCCGGCTATCTGATGTGGCCCGGCCCCTACGGCGAGTGGGGTTCGCGCAAGTACGTGCTGTCCTCGCTGGACCAGAGCCTCAGCCGCATGGGCCTGGACTACGTCGACATCTTCTACTCGCACCGCCCCGACCCGGAGACTCCCCTGGAGGAGACGATGGGCGCCCTGCACTCGGCCGTCCAGCAGGGCAAGGCGCTCTACGTCGGCATCTCCAACTACTCGGCGGAGCAGACCCGGGAGGCCGCCCGCATCCTCGGCGAGCTGGGCACCCCGCTCCTCATCCACCAGCCGCGCTACTCGATGCTCGACCGGCGCCCCGAGGACGAGGGCCTGCTCGACGCCCTCGACGAGCTCCAGGTCGGGTCGATCGTCTTCTCCCCGCTGGAGCAGGGGCTGCTCAGCTCCCGCTACCTCGACGGCATCCCGGAGGGTTCCCGGGCGGCGAGCGACAGCCCGTTCCTGAACTCGGACGCCGTCACCGAGGACCTGGTCGGCCAGCTGCGCGCCCTGAACGACATCGCCAAGGGCCGCGGTCAGACCCTCGCCCAGCTCGCCCTCGCCTGGGTGCTGCGCGGCGGCCGGGTGACCTCCGCGCTGGTCGGCGCGAGCAGCCCGCAGCAGATCGAGGACAGCGTCGCGGCCACCCGCAACCTGGACTTCGACGCCGACGAGCTGGCCCGCATCGACGCGATCATCAAGCCGTAGGGCACCTCACGGCCGTCAGGCCGTGAGCCGCTCGCTGACCTCCCAGAGGCGGGCCGCCGACTCCGGGTCCACGGCGCGGGACAGCACCCCGGGGGTGGTGTCCCCGCCGGCCCAGGCGGCCTCGTCCTCGGGGGCGAGCAGCGGGCTGATGTCGACGTTCTCGCAGTAGACCCCGCCGAGACCGTCGAGCTGCGGGCTGGTCGCGCACCAGACGCTGGTGGCCGCGCCCTGCTGCACGGTCTTCATCTGGCGCTCGGGGTCACGGATGGGCTTGCCCTCGGCGTCGAGCGCGCCCGCGGCCTGGAGCGCCGCCGGGTCGAGGTGCTTGACCAGGCCGGTGTCGACGATCAGGCCCGGGTGCACCGCGAACGCCCGGATGCCCTCGGCCTGTCCGCGCCGGTCCACCTCCACGGCGAACAGCGCGTTGGCCGTCTTGGACTGGCCGTAGGCGAGGAACGGCTCGTACTTCCGGTGCTCGAACTGCAGGTCGTCGAAGTCGACGCCGGCGAAGCGGATGCCCCGCGACGACAGGACCACGACCCGCGCGCCGTTGGCCGCGACCAGCGCGGGCCACAGCTTGGTCGTGAGCTGGAAGTGCCCGAGGTGGTTGGCGGCGAACTGCGACTCGTAGCCGCGAGCGTCCCGTGCCAGTGGGGTCGCCATGATCCCGGCGTTGTTCACCAGGAGGTGCAGCGGGCGCCCGGAGGCCAGGAACTTCTCCGCGAAGGCGTCGATGGACGCGGGGTCCAGCAGGTCCATGTACTCGACCTCGGTTCCGGGGAGGACCGCGAGCGCCGTCTTGGCCCGCTCCACGTCCCTCGCGGGTACGACGATCCGGGCCCCGGCGCCGTGCAGCACGCGGGCCGTCTCCAGGCCGATGCCGGAGTAGCCGCCTGTGATGATCGCGACCTTGCCGGTCAGGTCGACGCCCTTGATCACCTCCTCGGCGGTGGTCGAGGCGCCGAAGCCGGAATTCAGGGGCTGCTGTGCGGTGGTCATGTCTGCTCTCTCCCTCATCAGCTTGAGCTGTTGAGACCACCGTAGGTCGACAGATCCGTACGATGAATACTTGAGAATCCGCATAACTTGCGTGATAGTTCGAACATGACCGTAGATCCCCTGTCCGACGCCCTCGCCGTCGCCGATGCCCGCAGCGTGTTCTCCGGCGGCTTCACGGCCGGCGGCGACTGGGCCATCGAGCTGCGCGGACGCGACCGGCTCAAGGTGAACGCCGTGGTGCAGGGCAGCTGCCTGCTGGTCCGGGACGGCGGTGAGCCTCTGAGCCTCGCCGAGGGTGATGTCGTGATCTCCGACGGCGGCCAGCCGTACACCCTGTGCAGTCGGCCCGGCGTCGCGCCGACCGACTCCGCGGACGTCGTCATGGACCCGGTGACCCGGATGGGCCGGCTCGGGCAGGGTGACGCGGTGGACGTGGCCTGCGTGTCCGGGCACATCGACCTGAGCCGCGACCGGGGGGATCTGTTGCGGCGGGCGCTGCCGGAGCTCGTGCACGTGCGCGCGGACTCGCCCGAAGCCGGTGTGCTGCGGTGGCTCATCGGGCAGTTGGCGGCGGAGATGCGCACGCGCCGGGCCGGGGTCGAGTTCGTCTCGGCGCAGCTCGCGCAGCTGATGTTCGTGCAGGTGCTGCGAGTCTGTCTGACCGACGCGGACGGGCTGCCGCCCGGTTGGCTGCGCGCCCTCGCCGACGAACGCCTCGCCCCCGCGCTGCGCCTGATGCACGGCGACCCGGCCCACCCCTGGCAGCTGGAGGAGCTGGCCCGGGCGGCCGCGATGTCCCGCACGACGTTCGCCGTACGGTTCAAGGAGGCGGCCGGTGTGCCGCCCCTGACCTACCTGCTCAACTGGCGCATGAACCTCGCCGCCCGGGCCTTGCGCCAGGACGCCGCCCCGGTCGGCGCGCTCGCCCGGTCCGTCGGCTACACCTCCGAGAGTGCCTTCAGCAACGCCTTCAAGCGAGCGGTCGGGGTGGCGCCCCGGCGATACCGCGAAGAGGCCCTGGCTAGGAGCTGAGCCGTTCTTCGAGGCGGACGGTGACTTGATCGCCCTCGCCTTTGTCGATGGCCTTTCGAAGATCGGCTTTCACGGGGAGTTTGTGCGTGCCGTCGCCGAGGGCCATGAACGAACTGCGGAAAGGGTGTCCGTCGATCGTGCCGCGGACCTTGACCAGACCGCGGGTGCCGAAGAAAGCGACGGACTCGGGCCAGACGAGATAGGTCCAGCCGTCGTCGTTCGGGCTTTTGATCAATTCGGCGGTGAATTCCTCGTTCAACGGGGTGCCGGTACTCATGATGTCCTCCGCTCGGGTGGCCTGCAGTACAAGAGACCACCCCGAGCGGGAAAACTCATCGCGGACGCCGGCCCTCAGGCCCCGGCGGGCACCCGGTCGAGGAAACCGAGCACGGAGCGGATGCGGCCGTCCCCGTCCAGCGTGATCACGTCGAACCCGGCGACGGGCGCCGAGCCGTCGGCCTCGCTCACCAACTCCCAAGCGAAGCGCACGGTTTCGTGGTGCCCGTCGACGGCGCCCAGCGGACGGAAGGCGAACCCGGGGAACTGCTCGTGCGCCCCGGAGATCAGCCCCGCGATCTCCGCGTGGCCGGTGACTGACGCCAGCGGGTCGGTGTACGTACCCTCGACGGACCAGGCGGCGGCGACCGCCTTCGCCAGCGCCTCCGGTTCGCCCGCGTTCCAGGCCTCGAAGTAGCGGGCGACGGCGCTCTCGTATCGGTCGGTGTTCACGGACATGGTGAATCAGCCTCCAGCGAGGTTGTTCGTACTGGTCAGGGACCGGATCCGCTGCCTGCCGACCCGGTGACTCCACCCTGCCGGGGCGCGCGGGAGGCGTCGATTACCCCTCGGGTAATGACGGCGGGAGAACCCCGCAAAACGGGCTACGAAGCTTTTCGGCCAACCAAGGCTGTGAATATGCCAAGAGAGTGGCTAAAAAGTCGTGGTGACAGTGTTTCAGGAGTGAACATACTCGTCTGCTAGGGCATGACTTCACGCGTGCCCGGGCATGACTTCACGAGGCAAATCCGCCATCGTGCGCACCACCTGAGCCACCCGAGCCGCCCATTAGAGCCGCATGGAAAGCGAGGCCCGACCGGCAATCGACACGCGACGGGGGAGTGATCGTGCACGACGAATTCCTGTGCCATGTCACCGCGTACGGTACCTGCGGCGGACAGCGCGTCGGGGTGCCCTTGGGAACCTACCGCGCTCCCACCCTGGCGCTCGCCCTGTGGTGGTTACGGGACCGCGCGGTGTGGATGGCCGACCGCCTCGACCCGCAACCGGAGAACCCGCGCTTCCCCCGGGGTGCCCTGGTACCGGTGTCGGACACGGCCCCCGACGTGCCCCGCGCGTTACGCACCTGGTCCCGTGACGTGGGTCAACAGGAGCAGGTGGCCTACGAGTTGGCGGCCGGACGGCTCGTGCAGATCGCCATCAGCGACGAGACCACCGAGTACGAACTGCTCGCCGAATCGGTCGACGCCCTCCGGATGCAGCGGACCGTTCCGGCACTGGTCGTCCCCGTCGCCTGACACGTGTCGACCACCGCACGCCCCTGACCGCTGGCCGGGCGCACAGGTGAACGAATCGGTAGAATTCGGGTCATGTCAGAGCGGCCGAACGCGCCGACCGCACCCGAACTCCTCCTGGAGACGGAATCGGGCTCCACGGTCATGACCCCGGGCCGCGACTACCACGTCGGCCGCGACCCCCTCAGCGACATCGTCATCGACGACGCCCGCGTCTCCTGGCACCACGCGGTCCTGCGGCCCGACGCCGACCACTGGACGCTGGAGGACGAGCACAGCACGAACGGCACCTACGCCGACGGCCGCCGCGTCCAGGAGTGGGGCGTCGGACCCGGCAGCGTGATCCGCTTCGGCAACCCGGCCGACGGCCCGTGCGTCACCCTGGCCGACCGCCCCGCCCCGGCCCCGGAACGCCCTTCGGCCGTGTCCATGCCCGCCTTCACCGGCACTTTCCGGCAGCCGACCACCGTACGACCGCTGCCCAGCCGCACCGTCCGCATCGGCCGGGCCGACGACAACGACCTCGTCGTGGACGACCTGATCGTCTCCCGCCGCCACGCGGAGCTGCGCGCCATGCCGGACGGGACGTACGAGATCGTCGACCTCGGCAGCCACAACGGCACCTATCTCAACGGCCAGCCCGTCGCCCGCGCCCCGGTCGGGCCGGGTGACATCGTCGGTATCGGACACTCCGCGTTCTGTCTCGTCGGCGACCAGCTCCAGGAGTACGTCGACACGGGCGAGGTCTCCCTCGACGTACAGGACCTCACCGTCGCTGTCGACCACGGCCGCAAGGTTCTTCTCGACCAGGTGTCGTTCCCGGTTGGCGAGAAATGTCTGCTCGCCGTCGTCGGGCCCAGCGGCGCCGGCAAGTCCACCTTGCTGAACGCGCTCACCGGCCAGCGCCCCGCCGACCGCGGCACTGTGCTCTACGACGGCCGCGACCTCTACCGCGACTACGCCGAACTGCGCCAGCGCATCGGCCTCGTCCCGCAGGACGACATCCTGCACGCCCAACTGACCGTGCACAGCGCCCTGTCGTACGCGGCCGAACTCCGTTTCCCCCAGGACACCGCCAAGGCCGAACGGCAAGCCAGGGTCGAGGAGGTCATACGGGAACTCGGCCTCGAACAGCGGGCGACGCAGCCCGTGCACAGCCTCTCCGGCGGCCAGCGCAAGCGCGTCAGCGTGGCCCTGGAGCTGCTGACCAAACCCTCGCTGCTCTTCCTCGACGAGCCGACCTCCGGACTCGACCCGGGCATGGACCGCTCGGTGATGCACATGCTGCGCGGCCTCGCCGACGACGGCCGCACCGTCATCGTCGTCACCCACAGCGTCCTCAGCCTCGACGTGTGCGACCGGCTCCTGGTGCTCGCGCCCGGCGGCAAGGTCGCCTACTACGGGCCGCCCGACGACGCCCTCGCCTTCTTCGGCTTCGAGCACTGGCCGGAGGCGTTCGAGGCCTTCGAGCGGGATCAAGAGCGGGACTGGGCAGGGGAGTTCAGGGAATCCCCCTTCCAGCGCCAGTACATCGCCAACTCGACCGCGCAGCCCCACCAGTTGGGCTCGGGTGCGGTCGCCACGGCCCCGCCGCCGCCCCGGCCGCGCAGCCGTAGCGCTCAACTCGGCACCCTGGTGCGCCGGTACACCGCGGCCCTCGCCGCCGACCGGACCTTCCTCGTCATCATGATCGCGCTGCCGTTCGTCATGGGCGCGATGGCCCGCGCGCTGGCCGGGAGCGAGCTGACCCGGGAGACGGCGATGAACGCGCTGCTCATCCTGTGCGTGGGCGGCGTGCTCACCGGCGCGGCCAACGCCGTGCGCGAACTCGTCAAGGAACGCGCGATCTACCGGCGCGAGAGAGCCGTCGGCCTGTCCAGATCGGCGTATCTGCTCTCCAAGGTCGTCGTCCTGGGTGCGATCACCGTGGCGCAGGCCGTCGTGCTCACCCTCGTCGGGTTGTTCGGCGTCGACCTCAACGCGCCGGGCGGCAAAGGGGTGTTGATGCCACCCCTGATCGAAATCACCGTGGCCGTCGCCCTGTTGTCCTTCACCGCGATGATGCTCGGGCTGCTGGTCTCCGCGATGGTGCGCAAGGAGGAGGTGACGATGCCGCTGCTGGTGCTGCTCGCCATCGTCCAAGTGGTGTTCTGCGGTGCCCTGTTGAAGCTGCACGGCGTACCCGGCCTGGAACAGCTGTCCTGGCTCGTTCCCTCCCGGTGGGCGCTCGGCGGGATGGCCGGCACCATCGGGCTGGCCCGGATCGTGCCGGGCGAGCTGACCGGCGATCCGATGTTCCGGCACTCGGCCGGGGTGTGGCTGCTCAACATGGGCATGCTGGTCGTGCTGTCGCTGCTCTTCGGCTTCCTGGTGTCCCGGCTCCTGCGGCGCCACGAACCCGCCGTGATGCGGAAGTAGGGGCCGCCACGATGACGATCCCGCCCCCCGGCTTCCGGCCCACGCACGTCGTCCCCGAGCACGGGATGCCCGCCTGGGAGGCCCCGGACCCCGCGCGCCCCACCGTGCCGCTCGACGCGCTGCTCCCGGTGCAGTTGCTGGAACGGCGCGGTGACTGGGCTCACGCCCTGTGCTCCAACGGCTGGTCGGCCTGGGTCGACGGCCGCCATCTGATCTCCGTCTCCCAGGACCCACCGGCGGCGGGCGGCCCACTGACCCGCACCGCCGACCCGCGCCCGCTGCTCGCCCGCGCGGAGCAAGCCCTCGCCCGCTACCGCAGCGCGGTGGAGGACCTCGCGGGCGGCGGCCTGGACGGCGCCACCTTCCAGGCCCGCACCAAGGGTCTGCGGATCGGCGTGGTCGTCGACGGCGAGTCCGTCTGGCTCTACGACTCCGACCACGAGCGCTGGGTGTACGGCGACGGCACCCGCCTCAGCACCTACGCCTCCGACGACGGTCCCCGCGCCGAACCGGCCGACCCCGGGCACGCCCCCACTCAGGTCGTGAGCCCCGATGGCCCGTGACGCGAGCCTCTTCTCCGGCCGCCCCTCCGAACTGATCGGGCAGCAGATCGCCGGCTACCGCATCGAGGACGAGATCGGGCGCGGCGGCATGGCGGTTGTGTACCGCGCCCACGACCTGCGCCTCGACCGCACGGTCGCTCTGAAGCTGCTCGCCCCCGAACTCGCCCGTAACGACACCTTCCGCAAACGCTTCACTCACGAGTCCCGGGTCGCCGCGGCGATCGACCATCCGCACATCGTGCCCGTCTTCGAGGCGGGGGAGACGGACGGGGTGCTGTACATCGCGATGCGGTACGTCGCCGGCAGTGACCTGCGTCATCTCCTGGACCGGGAGGGGCCGTTGGCGCTTCCGACGGCCGTGCGTATCGCCACGCAGGTCGCGTCCGCGCTGGATGCCGCCCACGAACACGGGCTGGTCCACCGGGATGTGAAACCCGGGAACATCCTGGTTGCCCGTGGGACTGACAGTGATCATCCCGAGCACGTGTACCTCACCGACTTCGGTCTGACGAAGAAGTCGTTGTCGCTCACCGGGTTCACGACTGTCGGGCAGTTCGTGGGCACGCTCGACTATGTGGCTCCTGAGCAGATTTCGGGGCGGCCGGTTGATGGGCGGTGTGATGTGTATGGGCTGGCGTGTGTCGTCTACGAGACGTTGGCCGGGCGGCCGCCGTTTCAACGGGACGATGACATGGCCTTGTTGTGGGCGCACCAGTACGACATGCCTCCGGCGGTCAGGGAGGCTCGGGGGGATCTGCCTGGGCATGTCGACGGGGTCTTCGCGAGGGCGTTGGCGAAGAGTCCTGATGATCGGTACGAGTCTTGTTTGGCGTTTGTCACGGAGTTGCGCGGGGGTGAGGTCGGGCATGCTCCGACTGAGGTGGACCTGCGGGTGGCCCGGGGGAGGGACGAACGGCCTCCTGCGCCGCCGCGGTGGGCCGAACCTGTGTTCAGGCGGCGTGACTGAGGTGTTTTGGCTGCGGGTGCGTTGTGGCTGGTCGCGCAGTTCCCCGCGCCCCTAAAGGGGGGCTGCGGTACCCGGCGTCAGTCCGTTCAGGGGGATGCGTCGTGCCGTGATTCTGCGCCGTGTGATTCGCCAACCTGACTCGACCCGCACCACTGTGTCCTCGTACGTGACCGATCCGCACGAGCCGTCCGTTCTGATGCCCAACCCCTTCGACCGTGCGCGTACTTGTCCGTCCGGCAGCTCCTCGATCACCACGTTCGTCACGTGATGTGCGACGGGGTTCCCTGCGCCCAACGCAAGGGCCGCGTCCGTGAGTTGGGCGAGGTCCGTGAGTGTGCCCTGGCCGAAGTCCGTGAGGTCGTACTCGATGTCCGGGGTGAACACCTCGGACAAGCGGTCGAGTTCGCCCTCGTCGGCCAGGTGGCCGTGCAGGGCGATCAACTCCGCTATGGCCAGGCGGTCTTCGAGAGGCAATGCCATGTCTGCCCTTCCCTTGGGTGGGCGCACACTCTCATGGCTGGTGCTGGGGTTGCTTGGGAATTTCGACCTCGCCTCGTCGGTGGACCGGCTTGGCCAACAACGCGCCCAGGAATCCCGCCGCCAGCCCCCACACCGCCGCCAGACCCACCGCCGACCACACCTCCGGCTTCAGGAACAGGTCTCCGGACAGGCCGCCGCCCGCGTCGCCGATGCCGAGGAGGGAGAGGCCGTAGTGGGCGGAGATCCGGCCGATCAGGCAGATCATGAGGATCGCGAGGGCGAAGGCGATGGCCAGGTGGAGGGCGTGTTGCCAGGCGCGTACGTGGGCCGGGGAGCGGGCGGCCATCAGGAAGGCGGCGGCGAGGAGCAGGACCGCGTTCACGGCCAGGAGCCACCACACGCCGTTGTCGTGGGCGGCGAGCGAGCGCAGGTTCAGGGTGGAGACGTCCGGGGTGCGCAGGACCTCGTTCAGGAGGCGGGGGACGGGGAGGCCGAAGGGGCCGTCGACGCGGCCGTTCCAGGTGGCGCCCAGGCCGATGGTCAGGGCCAGCCAGACCAGGTTCGGCATGCCCAGGAGGATGAGCGCGAAGGCCTGGGCGGCTTCGCCGCGGGTCGCCGCTACGACCAGGGCCAGGACGACGCCGAGTGCCACGTAGGTGAGGAGCAGGGCCACCACCGCGAACGCCGCCGGGCGTACCGACGCGTGGAAGCGGAGGAGGCGGGCGGGGAGGGGTGCGCCCGGTGACACCAGGAGGGCCAGGATCAGGACTCCCGCCAGCCATAGGAGCCCGTACAGCACCGTCTGTGCCAAGTCCGCCTCGAAGCCGACCTCGGGCGATGCGCCGAGCAGGTCGCCGATGTCACCCAGGGTTCCGGTGCCCAGGGAGATCGAGAATTTCTGGCGCGCTCCCAGGGCCAGTCCGATCAGGGCGAGCAGCCACAGGACGGCGACGCGGGCGGCCCAGCCGGCCAGTTCCGCCGCCGAGGCGACCGCGCGGTGCCGCAGGGGTCGTAGGAAACCTGCTGCGGTCGTCAGGGCGCCGGTCAGGGTCACCGAGAGGGGGATGACCGTCAGGCCTGCTTTGGTGTCGGCCAGGGAGCCCGCGTTGCCGGTGAGTTTCAGGGTGCCGCCCACCGCCGTCACCACCGTGGCCGTGACGACCCGGGGGAACGCGCCGTCCGGGAGGTCCGTCGCGCCCGCCGCCCACAGGCCGAGCGCGGACACCAGGGCCATGCTGAGCACGCCTGCCAGCACTGTGCCGAGCGCCTGGAGCCAGCCGTGGCGGGCTACTGCCTGGTCAGAGGGGGTTCGGGGGGTCACACGGTCACGCTAAGCAGCGGCGGGGGAGCGCGCCCGCCGGGAGGGCCGTCCGCGTCGGCTTGCGGGTGGACCATGACCCGAGCACACAATGGGTTCGTTGTGGATAAAGCGGCACAAGTCGGGACGAGTGCCGCTGTCGACCGCGTCGGGAAGAAGAGCTCGTGAGCGTCGAACCTCCGTCTTCAGGCCGCCCCACCGGACCGCCCTCCGGCCCGCTGTCGGGACCCTCCCAGCCGCCTTCGGGTCCGCCCTCGCAGCCCTCGGGCGGCGGCGGTGCCGGGGCGCCGGAGCCGCACCGGCCCTGGTGGAAGTCGGTGCCGCGCGTCGCGATCCTCACGGCCGTCGTGGTGGCCGCCGTGGTTCTGGGCCTCGTCTTCACCCGGTCCGACGGCGGCGGTTCGAGCAGGACGGCCAGCAAGGGTGAGGTCTTCCTGCAGGCCGCTGCCAAGACCGGTCCCGATCCGTTCACCGAGTCCAGCGCCACCGAGAACTCCGCCCCGCCCGTCTCCGCCTCACCCACCGCCTCGGAACCGGTGAACGCGGTGCGCGGTGTCGACGGCGGTGCCCCCGGTCTCTACGGCGGCACCCAGAACGTCTCCAGCTGTGACGTGGAGAAGCAGATCAAGGCCCTCCATGCGGCCCCGGCGAAGAACACGGCGTTCGCGTCCGTCGTCGGCGTCCAGCCCGCCGGAGTCCCCGCCTACCTGCGCTCACTCACCCCCGTACAACTGCGCATGGACACCCGCGTCACCAACCACGGCTACCGCGACGGCGCCGCCACCAGCTACCAGGCCGTCCTCCAGGCCGGCACCGCCGTCCTCGTCGACAACCACGGCGTGCCCCGCGTCCGCTGCGCCTGCGGCAACCCGCTGTCGCCGCCCGTCGCCCAGCAGACCACCCCGAAGCGCACCGGCGACACCTGGTCCTCGTACCGGCCGCAGAACGTCGTCGTGGTCACCCCCGCACCGCAGATCATCAACATCTTCGTGATCTACGACCCGGAGAACGGCCACTGGTTCGGCCGCCACCACGGCGACACGGGCAAGCACGACCACAAGACCCCGGCGCCGGTGAACCCGGCCAGCCCCTCGGTCACCGTGTCCCCGCCGACCTCGCCGTCCTCCAACTCCCCGTCGGCGTGCGCCTCCACGGCCCCCGGTACGCCGGGAACGCCCGGGACGTCCACCAGCCCGTGCCCGCCGACGTCGAGCGCACCGTCCTCGCCGTCCTCCTCGTCGCCGAGTTCGGAGTCCCCGTCGAGCCCGGGGTCCTCGTCCTCCGAACCGCCGCCGACAGCGTCGTCGGACGCCTCTTCCGCCTCCTCGGCCTCGTCCTCCCCACCCGAATCGCTGGCTTCCGACACGACCACGACCTCGTCGTCGAGCTTCAGCGCGCCGGTTTCGGCGGGGTCGATTTCACCGTCACTCTGATCGGGGGGACTGCCGGGCGTGGTGCTGGGTACGAGCACTGGTACGACAGCGACCGGCAGTGCCGCCTTCCGAGAGAGACACGCATGATCGACCACCGGGACGGGGTAGTGATACCGACTCGTTTCGACGTGCCCGTGGAACCGCTGAGGCGGGCGGCGCACTACACCGGCGAACCGGGCTGCATCTCAGCGGCCCGGCACTTCACCCACCAGTTCCTGGAACAGCTCAGAACCGAGTGGTGCGCCACGATCGACGACCAGTCCGACGGCGAACTGCTGCTGGTGGTGAGCGAGTTGGTCACCAACGCGGATCGCCACAGCAACGGGCCGTACATCCTGGAGCTGGAGGGCACGGACACCTCGGTGACGGTGTCCGTCTGCGACAGCAGCGTCGCTCTGCCCCGGCTCTTCGCCCGGGACCCCGAGCGCATCGGCCGGCACGGCCTGGAGATAGTCCATGCCCTGGCCGCGCAGGTGAGCGTCGAACGGGTACCGGTCGGGAAGCGGGTGCGTGCCGTGGTTTACCTGAGCGGGGAAGACCGCTAGGAGGTCCGCCCGCTCCGGGTGGCAGTGATCAGCTCGTGCAGGTACCGCTTGGTGACCCGGCCGCCGTACCGCGTCTCCAGCAGCTCCCGCAGACAGGCCAGCAGGCCCCGGCGCGCGGGCTCGTCCAGCGCGAGATGGTTCGAGTACGTGAGCACGACGTCGAGGTACTCGTCGGTCGTGTACGTGATCTCCTGCGCGCCCCGCCACACCGTGACGTCCTCGAAGTGCGCGGAGCCCTCGAACTCCCCTGTGTCCATTGCCGTTTCGTCCTCGGTGGGACTCCGGAATCCGGGCGGAGTGTCCGGGTCCCAGCGTTCGTAGCAGCGCTGCGACCGGTCGAAGAAGTCCTGCGTGCCGCCCGCGACGTGATGCGTGGTGACGACCGCCAGGTGCCCGCCGGGGCGGAGCGCGGACGCCGTCTTCGCGAGGAACCTCTCAGGATCGAACCAGTGGTACGCCGTCGCGATCACCACCACGTCGAACGGCTCGTCCGGCACCTCCCACAGCTCGAAGTCCGCGACCTGTACGTCGACCCGCGGGAACGCGCTCAGATTGCGCCGGGCCAGCGACGCGAGCGACGGCCCCAGTTCCACGGCAGTCAGTCGCCCGCCGAACTCGGCCAGCGGGACGGTGAGTTGACCGGTGCCGGGGGCGATCTCCAGGATCCGGCTGTCCGGGCCGAGGCTCGCAGTACGGGCCAGTTCGTCGACCAGAGGGCGCGGATACCGGGGGCGGACCCGGTCGTAGCGCTCCGCCGCTCCGTCGAATGTGTCGCGCAGCACCGTTCCGGCACCCTTTCGTATCGGCGATTCCCCCCAGGGCAGAATGCTGATCCCTTGCCCTCACGTCCACGGCTTTTAGTCTGAGGGGGTGAGCAACCAAGCGCCGAACCAAGCCCGCGTGATTCCGCTGCGCCCGCACGAGCCGGCCCCTCACCTGCCGGAGCCGCAGGTTCCCGCGCCCAAGGAACCCCTGTGGCGCGACCTGGTCGGTGACGTCCTACGACGCGAACGCCTCGCGCAGGAACGCACGTTGAAGGACGTGGCCGACGCCGCCCGGATCTCCATGCCGTATCTCTCGGAGGTGGAGCGGGGCCGCAAGGAGGCCTCCTCGGAGGTCATCGCGGCCGCCGCCCACGCCCTCGGACTCGACCTCGGCGACCTGCTGTCGCTGGCCGGGGACGAACTCGGCCGGTACCGCAACAGGCGCCAGGGCAGGGTCACTTCGCCGTACAACGGGCAGCTCAGTCTGGTCGCCGCCTGACGGTGCCGCTCAGGACGGGCCGAGGCGTCGGCTGACCACCTGGTCGGCCAGGCCGTACGCCACGGCCTCCTGTGCGGTGAACACCTTGTCGCGGTCCATGTCGGCGCGCAGCGTGGGGATGTCGTGGTGGGTGTGCCGGGACAGCACCTCCTCCACCTGGGAGCGGATCCGCACCATCTCCTTCGCCTGGAGGGCGAGATCGGAGACCATGCCACGCTGCCCGCCGCTCGCCGGCTGGCCGAGCAGCACGCGCGCGTGCTCCAGGACGAACCGCCGTCCGGGGTCCCCGCCGGCCAGCAGCACGGCCGCCGTCGACGCGGCCTGGCCGACGCAGAACGTCGAGATCGGGGCCTGGACGTACGTCATCGTGTCGTAGATCGCCATCAGTGAAGTGAACGATCCGCCGGGCGAGTTGATGTAGATCGCGATCTCGCTCTCCGGTGACGACGACTCCAGATGGAGGAGTTGCGCGATGACGACGTTGGCGACGCCGTCGTCGATGTCGGTGCCGAGGAAGATGATCCGCTCGGACAGCAGCCGGCTGAACACGTCGTAGGAACGCTCGCCGTTCGGGGTGCGCTCGACGACGTTCGGAATCGTGTACGTCCCCATGTCAGAGCCCCATCCGTCGCTTCGAGGCGGCCGGGCGCACGTCGTCCAGCGAGGCGACGACCCGGTCGACCATGCCGTACTCCTTGGCCTGTTCGGCCGTGAACCAGCGGTCGCGGTCGCCGTCGCGGGAGATGGTCTCCTCGCTCTGGCCCGTGTGCTGGGCGGTCAGCCGCTCGATGGTCTTCTTCGTGAAGTCCAGGTTCTCCGCCTGGATCTCGATGTCGGCTGTGGTGCCGCCGATGCCCGCCGACGGCTGGTGCATCATGACCCGCGCGTGGGGGAGGGCATAGCGCTTGCCGTGGGTGCCGACGCTGAGCAGGAACTGGCCCATGCTCGCCGCGAAGCCCATCGTCAGAGTCGCGACGTCGTTCGGGATCAGCTGCATCGTGTCGTAGATCGCGAGGCCGGCTGTCACGGAGCCGCCGGGGCTGTTGATGTACAGGCTGATGTCCGTGCGCGGGTCCTCCGCGGACAGGAGCAGCAACTGGGCGCAGATCCGGTTCGCGGAGACCTCGTCGACCTGGGTGCCGAGGAACACGATGCGCTGGCCGAGGAGTTGGGCGGCGAGGTGGTCGTCGAAGTGGGTGGACGGGGTGTCGAGTTCCTCGGCGCGTGGCATGAGGGCCGGTGCGAAACCGGTCGTGAGTGGAGACATGGGCACTCCTTGTCGAGGGTGTCGAAGGTGTGTCGTGACCTGTCTCCACTGTCGGCCGACAACGCCCCGGCCTGGGGGTTTCTAGGCTTTCAGCAGATTCGCCGTGAGCAGACGGATCAGCCGGCGTCCTTCTCGCGCAGCTGCCGGAAGAACGCCCGTACGTCCGCTGCCAGCAGGTCCGGTTCCTCCATCGCGGCGAAGTGGCCGCCCCGGTCTAGCTTGGTCCAGCGGACGATGTTCTCGGTGCGCTCGGCCTTGTGGCGGAGCGGGATCTGGATCTCGGCCGGGAAGATGGCGAGCGCCGTGGGGGTGGTGGAGGGGAGGGTCGGTGCGGCGGCCCTCGCGCCGGTGGCGTGGGCCCGTTCGTAGTAGATGCGGGCGGCCGAACCCGCCGTCCCCGTCAGCCAGTACAGCATCACGTTCGTGAGCAGCCGGTCCCGGTCCACGGCCTCCTCGGGCAGCTCCTCCGAGTCGGTCCACTCCCTGAACTTCTCGACGATCCAGGCGAGTTGGCCGACCGGCGAGTCCGTGAGGCCGTACGCCAGGGTCTGTGGGCGGGTGGCGTGGAGGACGGCGTATCCGGTGCCCTCGCGGGACCAGGCAGTCCAGCGGCGCCAGGACTCCAGGGCGTCGGCCTGCTCCTCCGGGCCGAGCGCGGCCAGTTCCTCGGCGGTGGGCTCGGTGAGGGCCTGTGCGCCTGGCAAGAGGTTGAGGTGGACGCCGATGACCCGGTCCGGGTGGGCGCGGCCCAGCTCTCGGGAGATCGCCGAGCCCCAGTCGCCGCCCTGCGCGCCGAACCGGTCGTGGCCGAGCCGGTGCATCAACTCGGCCCAGGCGTCGGCGATCCGGCCCGCCTCCCAGCCGGTGTCGGCGGGCGGGCCGGAGAGGCCGAAGCCGGGGATGCTGGGGACGACCACGTGGAAGGCGTCGGCCGGGTCGCCGCCGTGGGCCGCCGGGTTGGTCAACAGGCCCACGATGTCGAGGAATTCGACGATCGAGCCCGGCCAGCCGTGGGTGATGATCAGCGGGGTGGCGTGTGGTTCGGGGGAGCGGATGTGGGCGAAGTGGATGTTCGTGCCGTCGATGGTGGTCGTGAACTGCGGCCATGCGTTCAGTTCCGCCTCGGCCGCGCGCCAGTCGTATGTGTTCCGCCAGTAGTGGACCAGCTCCCGCAGGTAGTCGGCCGGTACGCCGTAGGCCCACCCGGTGCCGGACAGGTCGTCGGGCCAGCGGGTGTGGTCCAGGCGGGTGTGGAGGTCGTCGAGGTCGGGCTGCGGGATGTCGATGTGGAAGGGCTGAACGCTGTCTGCCTGCGGGGACGTCATGGAAACCGAGCGTAGGCGTTCCGCTGGGGCGGGTGGATGAAACTGCGGCCGGTGGATGAAGGCGCGGGCCGGTGGGGGCTGGGCGCGCAGTTCCCCGCGCCCCTTTGGGGCGCGGGACCGCACGGGACTCTCCAAGGCTGTCCGGTATCGCACCGGGGAGCGGACACGCGAACTGGTCCGCAGCCGACCGATGAGTTTCGCGGCCTGCTCCGGTCGATACAGATGACCGTGTTCGATGCACCCGGAGCCCATGGAGGAGCTCATGACCACCGACGCACGCACCGACGGATTCACCACCTGCCTCTGGTTCGACGGCCAGGCCGAGGAAGCCGCCCACCACTACGTGTCGATCTTCAAGAACTCCAGCATCGGGCGCGTCAGCCGCTACGGCGAGGGCGCCCCGCAGCCGGCGGGCACGGTGCTCACCGTGGAGTTCACGGCCTTCGGCCAGAAGTTCGTCGGGCTGAACGGCGGCCCCGAGTTCAAGTTCACCGAGGCGGTGTCCTTCCAGATCCCGTGCGAGAACCAGGAGGACATCGACTACTACTGGACCAAGCTCACCGACGGCGGCGAGCCCGGCCCGTGCGGCTGGCTCAAGGACAAGTTCGGCGTGTCCTGGCAGGTCGTCCCCAGCCGGCTCATCGAGATGATCACCGACCCGGACCCCGCGAAGGTCGCCCGCGCGACGGAGTCCTTCATGGCGATGGGCAAGTTCGACCTCGCCGCGCTGGAGAAGGCCTTCGCGGGGGAGTGACGGGTGATCGCGGGGAGCAGGCTCCGGCTCGGGAGAGCCAGCGGGGCCTGCTCGATCCCCGGGGCGTCGGGACTCCATCGACACCGGCACTCACCTGCGGTCCGGCTCCATCGCCGCGTGCGGCAGGTCGGCGTCACCGTTGAGGATCCGGGAGAGCTCCCGGCCCGTCGGCCGGGCAGGGCGTGGCGCAGCCGGTCGGCGCGGGTACGCCACTGGCGGTCTAACAGGCGTCCCTGGCGGCGAAAGCCTGCTCGGCCAACAGCCCCCACACCGCGTCCAGCAGTGCCGCGATCGTCGCGGGGCGTCCCGTCCCGTCGTCATAGTCGCCCGGTGCGATCAGCTCTCGCTGTCCAGCAGCAGCGCGTGCAACTCGGCCGCCCGCCGGGCCAGTTGCTCCGCCTGGCCGGCCCGGGCGCGGGTGCGTGGCCGTGGCAGGGTGACGTCGAGGACCGTCCGGATCCGGCCGGGCCGGGGCGTGAGCACGACCACCCGATCCGCCAGCAGGACCGCCTCGTCCACGGAGTGCGTGACGAGGACGACAGTGGACGGATGCTCGCGGTGCGTCCGCTGCAACTCGGCGCACAACTCGTCCCGGGTGAGCGCGTCCAGCGCGGAGAACGGCTCGTCCATCAAGAGCACCCGGGGCCGCCGCATGAGCGACCGGCACAGTGCCACCCGCTGCTGCATCCCGCCGGACAGTTCGTGCGGCAGGCGGCGCTGGAAGCCGTCGAGGCCCATCGTCCCGATCAGCCCCAGCGCCAGTTCGCGCGAGCCGTTCTTCCGGTCCCCCGAGATCTCCGCAGGCAGCAGCACGTTGTCCAACACCGACCGCCACGGCAGCAGCGCCGGCCGCTGGAAGAGGACGGCGCAGTCGCGGCGCGGTCCGGTGACGGCCCGGCCGCCCATCAGCACCTCGCCCCGCGTCGGCGGCACCAGCCCGGCGATCAGCCGCAGCAACGTCGACTTCCCGCACCCGGACCGCCCGACGATCGCCACGAACTCGCCGTCGGCCGCCTCCAGATCGATGCCGTGAAGCGCTTCGACGGAACCCCGCCGATGCGCGAACTCCTTGGACACACCCCGTAATTGGATCACGCGTCGACTCCCGTCGGCCGCCGTGCGCGGAGTACCGAAAATCGCTCTGCTGGATTGTGACATGCTCGCGTACGATTTTCCGGATCGCGACCCCGGCGATAAAGCCCCTTCAAGTGCCGCCGTCCCCCCCCCACCCATTCCCCCCTCAGGGGAGGTCGCATGATCCGCTCATACCGCACGGCGACGGTGTTCTGTACGGCGGTCACACTCCTGGCCGCCGCTGCCTGCGACTCCAACTCATCCTCCAAGAGCCCGAGTTCGGCCAAGGATCACCTCACCTACGTCACCGCCTTCGGTGCGGCGGGGCGGGACGCCTTCGCCTGGGTGGCCGAGCAGAAAGGCTATTTCCGGCAGGCCGGAATCGACGTGAAGATCGAACTCGGAAAAGCCGCCGGTGAGAACCTCAAGGCCCTCGCCTCCGGAAATGCGCAGTTCACGAGTTTGGACTTCACGGGCGCGATGATTTCCGCGGGGGCCAAGAACTCCACGGCCTATCGAGACTTCCGCGCCGTACTCGCCATCCACCAGCGGACGCTCGTCTCCATCATGGCGATGCAGGGGTCGGGCATCACCACCCCGAAGGACCTCAAGGGCAAGCGGATCGCGGCCGCCGCCAACTCCGTGAACCAGTTGCTCTTCCCCGGCTACGCCAAGCTCGCCGGCATCGACACCACCGGCGTCCGCTGGATCGCGGTCCAGCCCGTCCAGCTGGGCCCGGCCCTCGCGAGCGGAAAGGCCGACGCGCTCAGCACGTTCCTGATCGGCCGGCCCACCATCGAGAAGGCCACCGTGCAGGCCAGGTCGAAGCACGTCGTGGTGTTCCCCTACAGCACCTACCTGCCCGACCTCTACGGCAACGCCACCGTCACCACCGCAGCCATCGCCGCGAAGAAACCGGACCTGGTCAAGCGCTTCCGCACGGCTCTCCTCAAGGGGCTGAAGTACACGATCCAACACCCGGACGAGGCCGGGAAGTTGCTGCACGCCAAGCACCCGGAGACGGACGCCACGGCCGCGACCGCTGAGATCAAGCTGATGACGCCGTCCGTGACCGCCGAGGGCGAGTCGTCCATCGGCCTCATTACCCAGGCGCGTTTGCAGCGTGCCATCACCAGCCTCCAGGACGCCGGGGTCATCCAGCCCGGGATGACCCCGCAGGACGTCGTCGACTTCGCTGCCATGAAGGGGAGCTGACGGAGGTGGAGACCCCGCTGCCGTACGTCTTCGACAACGACCACCCGGAGGCCGTCGACCGGCACGGTCAACTCCCCGCGATCCTCGACGAGTTCACGATCTCGCGGCTGACCTCCCTCGGCGACCTGACCGGCCGGCGCTGTCTGGAGACCGGCGCCGGGGGTGGCAGCATCGCCGACTGGTTCGCCCGCGCGACGGGACCGACCGGGCGGGTGCTCGCCACCGACGTCAACACCCGTCATCTGCCGCCGAGTCCGCCCTACGACGTGCTCGTGCACGACCTGGAGAGCGAACCGGTGCCGGACGGGCCCTGGGACGTGATCCACGCCCGGCTGGTGCTGCTGCACCTGCCCGGACGGGAGGCCGTTCTCCGACGGCTCGCGGCGGCGCTCGCACCCGGTGGCGCACTGGTGGTGGAGGACTTCGAGACGACCTTCCGCAAGCTGGTGCTGGCGGCCCCGACTTCGGAGGCGGCCCAACTGGTCGACCGCTACCAGGAGTTGCTGGTCGAACGGGTCCTGCCCGCCCACGGCAACGACCCCACCTGGGCGGGCCGGGTGCCCGCCGCCATGCTGGAGGCGGGCCTGACCGACGTGGACACCGTGATCGAGTCCCGGTCCTGGCCGGGCGGCACCGCGGGCGCGCTGCTGATCGGCGCCAACATCGCGCAGGCGCGGGAGGACTTCCTGGCGGCCGGCATGACGGAGGCCCAACTCGACGAGCTGGAAAGGCTGGTGGCCGATCCCCGGCTGCTGGTGCGCGGCCACTTCACCTACTCGACCATCGGCCGCAGGCCTTCCGCGTGAGACGCGTCCTGGCGGCGGGACCGCCGGTCCTGGCGGCGGTGTGCGCGCTGGCCGGGTGGTGGCTGGCGACCGTCGCCTTCGGCATCCGGTCGTTCCTGCTGCCGTCGCCGCCCGATGTGGTCGACGCCTTCGACCGGCTGCCCGGCTATCTGCTCCGGCAGACCTGGCAGACGTTCACCGAGACGGCCGTAGGCTTCGGCCTGGCCGTCGGCGCGGGACTCGCGACCGCCGTCCTGCTCACCGCGTCCCGGGGCGTGGAACGCGCGGTCATGCCGCTGCTGGTCGCCGTCAACGCCGTACCCAAGATCGCGGTGGCACCGCTCCTCGTGGTCTGGCTCGGTTTCGGGACCGCCCCGAAGGTGTTCATGGTGGCGCTCCTCGCCTGGTTCCCCGTCGTCGTGTCGACCATGGCCGGGCTGACCTCGGTCCCCCTGGAACTGACCGAGCTGGCCCGCTCCCTCACCGCCTCCCGCTGGCAGACCTACCGCAAACTCCGTATCCCCTGGGCCCTGCCCCAGGTCTTCACCGGCCTGCGCCTCGGTGTCACCCTGGCCGTCGTGGGCGCGGTCGTCGGCGAGTTCGCGGGCGGCGACCAGGGCCTCGGCTACGTCATCGTGGCCTCCGGCGGCAACGCCGACACGCCCCTCGCCTTCGCCGCGATGGCCCTGCTCAGCGCGATGAGCGTGCTGCTCTTCTACGTCGTCGTCCTCACCGAGCGGGCGCTGCTGCCCTGGGCCCGCGAGACCACCGGCTGAGCGATCGCCTGCGGGGTCCGTCATCGGGCCGCGCCCGCCCCTCCGCGTAACCAGTGCGTTTCGGACGTTAATTTCCGCGCCCAAAGGGTTGGCGGGAAACCATCCCCTCGTTATCGTTCACCAACTTCACTCAATCGTTCGGCTGAACGAATAGCGACAAGGACGGTCGGTACATGTCCGACATCCACCACCCGGGCCGCCGGTCGGTGCTCGCCGCGGGCGTCGCCTCGGCCGCCGCGCTCGGCGGGTCCTGGCTGCTGACCGGCTGCAGTGGGGCACAGGCCGCCCCCGTCCTGCCGGCCGCCGCCGAGAAGGGCGCGCCCGACCGCGGCGGCACCCTGCGCATCGCCCGGCCGCCCGCCTCCGACGCCGAGACCCTCGACCCGGCCAGCTCCCTGTCCGCGTACGAGTACCTGGGCGCCCTCTACAACCGGCTCGTCCGCGTCGCCGCGAACGGTGAGCTGGCTCCCGACCTCGCCGAGTCCTGGGAGACCGACGCCAAGGCCCGCACCTGGACCTTCCGCCTCCGCAAGGACGTCGCCTTCCACAACGGCCGCGCCTTCACCTCCGCCGACGCCGCCTACACCCTGCGCCACATCCTCGACAAGGCGACGGCGTCCCCGCAGGCCGCGGTCCTCGCCCCGCTCATCGACCCGGCGAAGCTGGGCACGCCCGACGCCCACACGCTCGTCGTGCCGCTGAAGAGCCCGAACGCCGAGTTCCCGAGCCTACTGACGCACTACAACTGCTACGTCATCCCCGACGGCAGCGCGAAGTCGATCGGCCGCACCGGCATCGGCACCGGCCCGTTCAAGCTGGAGTCGTTCGCACCGGCGGGCCCCGGCCGCGTCACCGCGTACAAGGACCACTTCGCGGGCCGCCCCGTCCTCGACGCGATCGCCTTCTACTCGGTCGCCGACATGTCCGCCCGCTCAAACGCCTTGCTCGCAGGCCAAGTTGACCTCCTCTCCCAGACCAACCTCGACTTCGCGACCGCCCGCGTGGTCGCCGCCTCCGACCGCGCGACCATCGCCCGCGTGAAGAACGCCCAGTGGTACGTGCTCCCGATGCTCACCACCGAGAAGCCCTTCACCGACGTCCGCGTCCGCCAGGCGATGAAGCTCGCCTACGACCCCGAGCACGTGGTGAAGGTCGCCCTCCAGGGCGCGGGCACGGCCGGCTGGGACAACCCCGTACCGCCGAGCGACCCCGCCTACATCTCCGCACATCCGAAGCACGACCCGGAGAAGGCCAAGTACCTGCTGAAGCAGGCGGGTCACGAGGGCCTGGCGATGGACCTCTACACCTCCTCCTACGACCCGCTGTTCACGCCGATGGCGCTCGCCTACCAGGACTCGGCGAAGCGCGCCGGTATCCGGATCAAGGTCAAGACGGCCTCGGCGGACTCGTACTACACGCAGATCTGGATGAAGAAGCCGCTGATGGCGACCTATTGGTTCACCGGTCGGCCCGTCGACCAGCTCTTCACCCAGATTTTCCGCAGCGGCTCCTCCTACAACGAGACCGCCTGGTCCGACAAGACCTTCGATGCCGTACTCGACAAGGCCCGTGCCGAGATCGACGACACCAAGCGGCGCGAACTCTACGGCGAGGCGCAGACGTTGGTGATCGAGAGAGGCGGGGCGATGACCCCGATGTTCGCCGACCGGCTCGTCGGTATCTCCCGCAAGGTGCGCGGATACGCCGAGCACGGCTTCGAGTTCGACTACCTCAACATCGGCCTGAAGGGAGCCTGACCATGCTCTCCTTCATAACCCGCCGTATCGCGGCCGCAGTTGGCACCCTCTTCCTCTCCTCGATCCTCGTCTTCCTCGCCGTCCAGGCGCTGCCCGGTGACGTCGCCACCCAGATCCTCGGCAAGGACGCGACCCCGGACGCGGTGGCGGCCCTGCGCACCAAGCTCAACCTCGACCAGCCCGCCTGGGAGCGCTACGGCCACTGGGTCTGGGGCGCCCTGCACGGCGACTTCGGCACCTCCCTCGTCTCCGGCAAGGCCGTCGGCGGCGAAGTGTCCATGTATCTCGGCAACTCCGCGCTGATCGCCGTCGTCACGGTCCTCTTCGCGGTCACCGGCTCGATCGCCCTCGGCATCCTCGCGGGCCTCTACCGCGACCGCTGGCCCGACCACGTCATCTCCACCGTCAGCCTCGTCGGCATGAGCGTCCCCGAGTTCGTCGTGGCCACCGTCCTCGTCCTGTGCTTCTCGGTCGCCCTCCCGTGGTTCCCCGCGGTTGTCCTCTACGGCCCCGACGCCACCGTCTCCCAACTCCTGCCCGCCGTATGGCTTCCCGCGCTCGCCCTCGCGGTGGTGATGGCCGCGTACATCGTGCGCATGGCCCGCACCTCGGTCATCGACGTGATGGCCACCGAGTACGTCACCACCGCCCGCCTCAAGGGCCTCTCCACCTGGCGGGTCGTCACCCGACACGCCCTGCCCAGCGCCCTGTTGCCCACCCTGCACGTCATCGCGCTCAACGTCGCGTGGCTGGTCGGCGGGGTCGCGGTGGTCGAGAACGTCTTCAACTACCCGGGCATCGGCAAGCTGATGCTCTCCTCCGTGCAGAACCGCGACCTGCCCACCATCCAGGCCATCGCCCTCATCAGCGCGGTCGTCTACGTCGTCTGCAACCTCGCCGCCGACCTCGCCACCATGGCCCTGAACCCCAGGCTCCGCACCCGAGGGAGGACCCGATGACCACGCTCGACACCGCCGCGCCGACGACCGTACGAGGCGCCCGCACCGTCCGCGCCTGGCGCACCGTGAGCAGTTCCCGCACGGCCCTCGTCGGCCTCGCGATCGTCGCCGTCCACGTCCTGATCGCGCTGCTCGCCCCCCTCCTCACCTCCTACGACCCGATCGCCAACGACGCCAACCACGCCCTGCTCGGCCCGAGTTGGAGCCACTGGGCCGGCACCGACCAGTACGGCCGCGACGTCCTCGCCCGCGTCCTCTACGGCGGCCGGTACGCACTCGGTATCTCCGTCACCGCGACCCTGCTGACCGTCGCCCTCGGCACGGTCATCGGCTGCGCGGCGGCCCTGCGCGGCGGCTGGTTCGACGACGTACTGGGCCGGGTCCTGGACGCGATCCTGTCCATCCCGTCCGTCCTGGCACTCCTCGTCGTCGTGACCGCCCTCGGCACCGGCCCGGCGGTCATCGTCCTCGCCGTCGCGATCACCTACGTCCCGCAGGTCGTCCGCGTCGTGCGTGGCGCCGCCCTCGCGGTGGTCCCCGCCGACTACGTGACCGCGGCCCGCGCCCGCGGTGAGAGCACCTGGTCGATCCTGCGCCGGGAGATCCTGCCGAACATCACCGACGTGGTGTGCGTGGAGTTCGCGATGCGGGCCTCCTGGGTCGTGCTGCTGATCTCCTCGCTGTCCTTCCTCGGCTTCGGCGCCGACCCGCCAACTCCCGACTGGGGCCTGATGGTCGCCGAGAACCGCACCGCCATCACCGTCGTCCCGATGGCCAGCCTCGCCCCCATCATCGCCCTGGCCACGCTCGTGGTCGGGCTCAACCTCGCGGCCGACGGCCTGTCCAAGGCGTGGGGCGTCGACCGGATCAGGGAGGGCTCCTGATGGCCTCGATCGTGTCCGTCAACTCCCTGTCCGTGGCCTACCGTTCGGGCGGCCAGGACGTGCCCGTCGTCCACGAGGTCTCGCTGGACGTCGCCGAGGGGCAGACCCACGCCCTCGTCGGCGAGTCCGGCAGCGGCAAGTCGACCATCGCCGCGACCCTGCTTGGCCATCTGCGCCACGGATCGCGGATCACCGGGGGCTCGGTCCAGGTGTCCGGCGCCGACGTTTTCGCCCTCCCCGCACGGGAGTTGCGGCGACTGCGCGGCGGAGCGGTCGCCATGGTCGGCCAGAACGCCGGCCACGCCCTCACCCCCTCCATGCGCATCGGACGACAGATCGCCGAGGCGGGCGGTGACGTGCCCGTCGTCGACCTCCTCGAACAGGTCCGGCTGCCGCGCCCGGCGGAGCTGGCCCGCCGCTACCCGCACGAACTCTCCGGCGGCCAGCAGCAACGCGTCGCCATCGCCATGGCCATCGCGGCCCGCCCCAAGGTCCTCGTCCTCGACGAGCCGACCACCGGCCTGGACGTCGTCACCCAGCGCAGCGTCCTCGACCTGATCGCCGCCCTCCGCGACGAACTCGGTCTGGCCGCAGTCCTGGTGAGCCACGACCTCGGCGTCGTCGCCCACATGGCCGACGAGGTGACCGTCCTGCGCTCGGGCCGCGTGGTGGAGTCGGCGCCCACGAGGCAGCTGTTCGCGCAGCCCCAAGACCCGTACACCAAGCGCCTGTTGGCGAGCGTGCCGCGCCTCGACGACGTCGGGCTCGCCGTCGTCGGAGACGCGGGGGAGCGGGAGGTCAGGCCCCGGGCGGAAGTCCCCGCCGATGCCCCCGTTGCCGTCTCCGCGCAGGACATCACCATCGACTACGGCAGCACCCGTGCCGTCCACGGCGTTTCCTTCGATGTCCGGCGCGGCGAAGTCCTCGCCCTGGTGGGCGAGTCGGGCAGCGGCAAGTCCACCCTCGCGTGGTCCCTGGCCGGACTGCGCACCCCGTCCGGCGGCACGTTGAAGCACGCGGACGGCGACCTCGCGCGCTCCGCGCAGCAACGCCCGCTGTCCCTGCGGCGCCGCGTGCAGCTCGTCTTCCAGAACGCCGACACCTCGCTCAACCCCCGCCGCTCCGTGGGCGACGCGGTCCGCCACCCCCTGCGCTTCTTCGGCACGGTGACCGACCGCACGGAGGCGACCGAGCGGGCCCGCCGGCTCATCGCCGACGTACGCCTCGACCCGGCCCTCGCCGACCGCCTGCCCGCGCAGCTCTCCGGCGGCCAGCGCCAACGCATAGGCATCGCAAGGGCGTTGGCGGGCGAACCGGACGTCCTGATCGCCGACGAGATCACCACCGCACTGGATGTATCGGTCCAGGCCGACGTACTCCGACTCCTCGACGACCTACGGCGCGAACGCGACCTGGCGTGCCTGTTCATCAGCCACGACCTGGCCGTCGTACGGGGCATCGCGGACCGGGTCGTCGTCCTGCGCCACGGAGTCGTCGTCGAAGAGGGCCCGACGGAAGCCGTGTTCGCCGACCCCCAGCACCCCTACACCCGCCAACTCATGGCCGCCGCCCTCGAACCCGACCCCGACGCGCAGCCCTACGTCGACGACACCGCCGACTGGGCCGACGCGGCGGACGGGGACGACATCTGGACCGACCAGGGCGACGACGGCCACCGCGTCCGTCGCTGGCGTCCCCTCAACGCCCCCGTGGCGGAAGGAGCTTTGTGAAGTACCGCGAGCAGTTCGAGCGCCGGGTCGTCCGCGAGGACGTCTGGATCCCCACCCGGGACGGAAGGACCCGGCTGCACGCCCGCATCTGGCGGCCCGATGACGCCGAGTCGGATCCCGTGCCCGCGCTGCTCGAATACCTCCCGTACCGCAAGAGCGACTGGACCGCACCGCGCGACGCCCAGCGCCACCCCTGGTACGCCGGACACGGTTACGCCTCCGTCCGCGTCGACATCCGGGGCCACGGCGACAGCGAGGGCCTGCCCGGCGACGAGTACGACGCGCAGGAACTCGCCGACGGCGTCGACGTCGTCAACTGGCTTGCAGCGCAAGCCTGGTGCACCGGCAAGGTCGGCATGTTCGGCATCTCCTGGGGCGGCTTCAACTCCCTCCAGATCGCCGCGCTCGCCCCCGAGCCCCTCAAGGCGATCGTCACCGTCTGCTCGACCGACGACCGCTACGACAACGACGTCCACTACACGGGCGGCGCCATCCTCGGCATTGACATGCTCGCCTGGGCCGGCACCATGCTCGCCTTCGCCTCCCGCCCGCCGGACCCGGCGAGCGTCGGAGCGGACCGCTGGGTACCGATGTGGCGCGAACGCCTCGACGCCCTTGAACCCTTCCTCCACACCTGGCTCGAACACCAACAGCGCGACGAATACTGGAAGCGCGGCAGCGTCTGTGAGGACTACACCGCGATCGACGCGGCCGTCCTCGCGGTCGGCGGCTGGAACGACCCGTACCGGGACGCCGTGTTGCGGCTCGTCGAGCACCTGCCCGAGGACCGCGTCCGGGGGATCATCGGCCCGTGGTCGCACCAGTACCCCGACCGAGGCCTGCCGCCCGGCCCGGCGATCGGCTTCCTCCAGGAGACCCTGCGCTGGTGGGACCAGCACCTCAAGGACATCGACACGGGCGCCATGGCGGAGCCCCTGCTGCGGGCCTGGATCACCGACCCGGTCCCGCCGGCGACGTCGTACGACGTGCTGCCCGGCCGTTGGGTGGGTGACGACAAGTGGCCGAGCCAGAAGGTCAGTTGGGACTCACGTCCCCTCGGCGCAAGTGCGGAGCCCGTCCTCGTACGCTCTCCGCAGCACACCGGCCTCGACGCGGGGCGCTTCTTCCCCTTCGGCAACGCGAGCGACCTGCCGCCGGACCAGCGGGAGGAGGACGGCCGTTCGGTCTGCTTCGACTCCGAGCCGCTCACCGAACGCGTCGAGATCCTCGGCCGACCGCGCGTGCGGCTCCGCCTCGACAGCAGCACCCCGCGCGCCCATGTCATCGCCCGGCTGTGCGACGTGGCGCCGGACGGCTCGTCCACGCTCGTCACCCGGGGCGTGCTCAACCTGCTGAGCAGGCACGGCCGTGACCGGGCCGTCGCGTGGACACCGGGGACGTACGAGGACGTCGAGTTCGAGCTGACCGGCATCGGCTACGCCGTCCCGCCCGGCCACCGCATCCGGCTCGCCGTCTCCGACACCTACTGGCCGTGGGTCTGGCCGCACGGCGAGCGCGGCGAGCTGCGGGTCGTACCGGCCGAGAGTGCCGTCCAACTGCCGTTGCGTGAAAGCGGAGTTGAGCCGGAGATCCGTTTCGAGGAGCCCGAACAGGCGACACCGCTCGACGTGACCTACGACCGGCCCGCCGAGGCGACCCCCGAGCGGCTCGTCACGCAGGATGTCGCCAAGGGGGAGTGGACGCTGGAGGTGGACCCGAACTACGGGGGATCGCGGACGTATCCGGATGGGCTGCGCTACGAGGAGAGCGCGCGGGAGACGTACCGCATCCGGAGTGACGACCCGCTGTCCGCGCACGCCGTGTCGGAGTGGCGGATCCGGTTGCGCCGCGGAGACGGCTACGACGCTGAGATCATGGCGCGGACGGAGCTGCGCGCCACGGCCGCGGACTTCGTCATGGACAGTCGCGTCGAAGCACGGGCGAACGGAGAGACAGTGGCCGAGCGAGCATGGCACCGCACCACCCCGAGGACGTCGGGATGACGGCCGCCAAGCAGCCGGCAGCGAAGTCTCCGCGACGTGCGGTCGCCGCCGCCGACCGCACCCGGCAGCCCACCGAGGTGCGCCGTCGGCTCATCGTCGAGGCGGCCGTCCCGTTGATAGCGGAACGTGGCTACGCCGCCGTCGGGGTGCGGGACGTGGCGGCGGCGGCCGGGGTCTCCGTCGGCACCGTGACGTATCACTTCGGCAGTGTGCAGGAGATCCTCTCCGAGGCGATGGTCCTCCATATCGAGCGCTACTACGCCGAGTTGAGCGAGGCGGCCGAGCAGGCGACGAGCGGGGCCGAGGCGCTGCGGCTGCTCGTCGACGCGCTCTTCACCGAGGACACCGACCGGCACTGGCGCATGTGGTTCGACTACTGGAACGCGGGCGAACAGGGCACGGACGCGGCCTTCAGCGGCGGCCAGGCCCACCGCTACGAGACCTGGCACCAGCAGATCCGTGCCCTTGCCCAACGGGGCGTCACCGACGGCGAGTTCGACGCCGACGACCTCGACGGATTCACGGTCCGTTTCGCCGCTCTCGCCGACGGCCTCGCCCTGCAACGGCTGCGCCAGGCGCCGCCGTTGAGCACCCAGGACGCCCGTCGGCACCTCAACCGGCTCATCGAGACGGAGCTTGGGCGCCGATCACCCGAGTGATCTCCCGGGCGATCCGCAGAATGCCGGGGGAGGGGACCGGGCACGGCCTGGGCGTCGAGGTCGTCGGTGCGAGGCAGAAGTGCAGGTAGTCCGAGTCGAGGTGCAGGGCCGTGCGGCCGTTGCCCGGCTGGGTGCAGTAGTCGGGGTGGGCGCGTTCGTAGGCGGTGCAGGGGAGGTACTGGGTCCAGGTGTAGCGGGCGTCGGGCGGGCTCACGGTCTTCCCCGCGTCGGCGACGAGGTCGCCCGCTGACCTGGCCTGAGACTTGTAGAGCGCGTTCACGTTCCGGACGCGCTCGGGCGTGATCGGGTCGGGGCCCTGCAACACCCAGACGATCGTGGGCCGTTGGGCCCCTCCGGCGGTCGCGATCTGCGCGGTGAGCTTCCTGAGGTCGGCCGCGTACCGGTCGAAGTACGCCTCCCGGTCGGCGTCGTACGTGATCCCGTCCATGCAGGGCGTATAGCCCCACGCGTTGCCCCAGAACTGCAGCACCACGAAGTCCGGGTGCAGCGCACGCACCAGCACGGCCGCCTTGTCCCCGGCCGGGACCAGCGAACCCTCCTTGGCGCCTTCCAGGTAGTCGCACGGCGTGGTCCCGGAGTACGGGGCGCTCGTGTACGTCGCGTCCAACTCGCCGCGTAATTCCCGTCCGAGCACGTTCTGGCTCTCCATGGCGAGGGAGTCGCCGAGATACAGCACGCTGGGCGCCGACTTCACCACCGGGGCACTGCTCGGTGAGACCGGCGCCTGCCGTTGTGTGGTGGTCGGCACGGACGGGGTGGGCGGGGCGACCTCGGGCCCGGACGCCGGGTCCGTGCACGCGCCGAGCAGCAACACCGCGGCCACTGCCACACCCACGATCCATGGCTTCGACATACGCCAACTCCCGCCCCGGGCACCGGAAAACGGCCCCTCAGGCAAGCACAGCCGAGCGACGGGAGGAAGACGCCCGACCAACTACTCGGGACTCTCCAGGAACTCCAGCAGATCGGTCAGCGGGAGCGGCTTCGCGAGATGGGCGTCGAAGCCGGCCGCTCGGGACAGCGAGCGGTCGGTGCCCTGACTGAACCCGGAGACCGCGATCAGACGCGGCCGGTTGCCGTGCGGGCGGGCGCGTACCGTACGGGCCACCGTGTAGCCGTCGGTGTCCGGCAGGCCCAGGTCGCACAGGACCACGTCGAAGACGTCGGACTCGGTCGCGGTGAGCGCGTCGGCGCCGGTGTGGACGGCGGTGACGTGGTGGCCCTGGCGCTCCAGGAGGGTGCGGTAGGTCGCGGCCAGGTCGATGTTGTCCTCCACGATCAGGATGGCCAGTTGGCGCCGGGCACGTGGGGGCGCGGACGGCCGTAGCGGCTCCGGGGTCGCTACGTCGGCCAGCGGCAGGAGCACGGTGAACTCCGCTCCCTTGCCGGGGCCTTCGCTGTGCGCGGTGATGCGGCCGTCGTGCAGTTCGACCACCGTGCGGGCGACCGCGAGCCCCAGACCGAGGCCCTCGGGTGTGTTGGGGCCGGCCGGGGCCGCCCGTGTGAACACGCCGAACAGGTCCTCGGCCTGGGCGGGTTGGAAACCTATGCCGTCGTCCCGCACGGTGAGCCGTGCCTGTCCCTCCGCTGCCGTGACGTGGACCTCCGTACGGCCGCCGGGCGGGGTGTACTTGAGCGCGTTGGACAGCAGGTTCGTCAGCACTTGCGCCAGCCGCAGGCGGTCCCCGTCGACCACAACGGGTGTGTCGGGCAAGGTGAGTTGGAGGGAACGCTCCTCGTGTCCGAACAGGCTGCGGATGTCGGCGCACGCGCTCTCGACCACGGACCGTACGTCGACCCGCTCGGGCACCAACTCCAGGCGGCCGGTCAACGCCCGTGTCCCGTCCAGGAGATCGTTGCTCATCCGGACCAGCGTGCCCAACTGCCGTTCCAGGACGGACAGTGCGGGGTGGCCGCCTTGTGGCAGGTCGAGTGCGAGCAGTTCTACGGCGGCCGTCGCGGCGGCGAGCGGGTTGCGCAGCTCGTGCGAGAGCGTGGCGATGAAGCGGTCCTTGGCCCGCTGCTCCTCCCTCAACTGCCGGCCGGCCGCGTCCAGTTCGGCGTTGGCACGGCTCAGCTGCTCGTTGACCTCGCGGATCTCCCGGGCCCGGACGAACAGGTCGATCTCCATGCCCTCCGCCCGCATCTGCGCCTCGGCCGCGGCCCGTTCCTGCTCGCGGCCGACCCGGCGCAGATGCACGAAGTCCGTGACGTCCTCGACCCGGTGGATGATGTGCGTGACGCGTCCATCGGCGTCCAGGACGGGGGAGTTGACGGGGCTCCAGTACCGCTCGTCGAAGGTGCCCGCCTCGCTGCCGGGGATGTCGTAGCGCTGCAGGGCCATCGTGTCCTTGCGGCCCGTCGACACCACCGACTCCAGCGAGCGGCGCAGATTGGCGACTCCGTCCGCCGACGGGTCCTCCGGGTTGTCGGGGAAGACGTCGAAGACGCGCTGCCCGACAATCGTGCGGCTCGTACGGGTGGCGGCGAGGTACGCGCGGTTGACTTCGACGATCGTGAAGTCGGGGCTGAGCACCAGCAACGGGGACAGCGCCGAGTCGAAGAGGAGCCGGAAGTCCGGGGTGGCGAGGGGCGGCATGACGGCTCTCAGGGGTCGAGGCGGTAGCCGTAGCCGCGGACCGTGGTGATCCGGGGTGCGGGCGTGGGGAGTGCCGCGAGCTTGACGCGCAGGCGGTACACGTGCTCGATCACGGTCGCGGGCTGCTGCCAGGAGGCGCCCCAGATCCGTTCCAGCACCTGCTCCGTGGAGAACACCCGGCCGGGCGCCTCGCCGAGCATCTCCAACAGGGCGTACTCCTTGGGCCGTAGCGTCAGGAAGACGCCGTCGGCGGACGCCTGGCGGGCCGCCGTGTCGATCCGCAGCGAACCGACCTGGAACACCGCCGGGACCTCCGGAGGCTGCGATCTGCGCAGCACGGCCCGGATGCGGGCCACCAACTCCCGCTGGGAGAACGGCTTGACCAGGTAGTCGTCGGCGCCGATCTCCAGTCCCGCCACCCGGTCGGCCTCCGCGCCCCGTCCGGTGACCACGATGACCGGGAGGCGGCTGGTGGACCGCAGCGCGCGCAGGAGTTCCAGGCCGCTGCCGTCCGGCAGGCCCAGGTCGAGGACGGCGAGATCGACGCGGCTCTCGTAGAGGACGGACTTGCCGGCGCGGGCGTCCATGGCCCAGGTGACGGTGAATCCCTCGCGTTCCAGATAGGAACGGCACATCAGTGCGAAATCGGGTTCGTCCTCGATCAGGGCGAGGTGCGGACGCATTCCGGATCACCTGGCCCAACTGCGGCCCGCTCGTTGTGTCGCTGATGAGCGGGCGTTGATGCCCCGACCATGTGGCGAAGGTAGAACAGTTGGTACCCACGGTTCAAGGGGGAGCCGCTCGGGGGGAGTTCCGGCGCGGGCTCGTGCGGTGCGGGGATGTCGAAGCCGCCGCACGGACCCGCGCCGGATCGCGCGCCCGCGCGCGGACGGCACGGAACGGGGACGGAACACCTTGTACGAGAACAGCCTGTTGCCCGAGAACACCCTGTTGCACGAGAGCGGCCTGTTGCACGAGAGCGGCCTGGAGCCGGTGCCCACCCCGGCCTGGCCCGCACCCGGCGAACACGCCCTGCTGGGCGCGCGGGACGGCTTGTTGGTGGTCGACCTGCACGGGGATGTCGACCTCGCGACCGCGACCCCGCTGCGCGAGTGGCTGGACTCGGTGGTGGCGCTGCGCGCGCCCGCCTACGTCGTCGATCTGCGCCGCACCACGTTCATCGACTCCACCGGGCTCAACCTGGTGCTGCGCTTCCGCCGCAGGGTGCGGGAGTCCGAGGCGGGCTTCGCCGTGGTGTGTGCCCCGCGGACCGTGCGCCTGTTGCGGGCGCACGGCACGCTGGACGTACTCGATCCGGTACCCGGTCTCCCGGAGGCGGCCTCCAGGATCGCCGGACGCTGAGCCTCAGACCCGGTCGGCCGCGATCAGCAGATACTGGAAACTGCCGTTGCGGTAGGCGTCCAGGAAGGTGTCCTCGATCCCCGTCACCAGATGGTCGGCCTGCTTGCGCAGCGCCCAGTAGGGGATCGTGTCCTCGGTGAGGTCCTGGACGTGGACCGGCACCAGCCGGTTGCGGGCCATCGCACGGAAGTACTCCGACCTGGGGTGGATGTCGCAGATGTAGTGGGCGTTGATGAGGGACACCTCGCGCGAGGCCCGGCCGTAGGTGTCGTTGTAGCAGCCGGTGATCACCACATAGCGTCCGCCCCGGCGCAGCAGCCGGGCGTGCTCGGCGAACAGCAGGTCCAACTCCACATACATCGTGGACTCGTTGTTCCAGGACGCGGCGAACTCACCTGTCGGGAAGCCGGTGTCGAGCATGTTCCGGTGGTGGTAGCGCACCTTGCCGTCGATGCCCCGCTTACGCGCCTGCGCGTTGGCGAACTCGGCCTGCTTGGCGGAGATCGTGACCCCGTCGGCCCGGCAGCCATACCGCAGATGGGCTACGACACTGCCGCCGCCGCGCCCGCAGCCCGCGTCGAACACCCGGTCGTCCGGGGTGAGTTGGCCCAGGTGCGAGGCGAGGAGGTCGGCCTGCGCGTGTTCCAGGCGGTGCAGTTCGGCGGTGAGCCGCTCACGGCGTCGGACGGGGTCGGGCTCGTCGAGTACCGACTCGTCGGCCCCGCCGATCCCGTAGTGGTGGTGGTACAGGTCGTCGATCTGTCCGAGGTCGAGGTTGACCGGGTTCTCTTCGGCGTTCCAGTAGTCCGCGACACGGTTCTGGTACGTGGACTGGGTCGGCACCGGGGCTGTGGTGGGGCCGGCGTCGGCAGTGGTCAACGGTGACTCCTAGCGTCGTACGTCTGACGAGTTGTCAGGGGCCGTTCTGCTACCAGTAGTTGGGCAGGTGGTACCGGTGGCTGTTGGTCGCGTGCCACTCGTGGTTGCCGGCCACCCACGCGGCCAGACCCTGGGTGTAGCGCTCGACGAGGGGCGAGGCGGCGGACAGGACCGCGGACTCCTCCTCGAAGGCGTCCATGATCCGGTTGTGGATCTCGACCGACTTCAAGTAGGCCGCCTTCAGGCCGCGCCGGTCGTTGGCGGCGACGACCTGGGGGAGGTTGAGGTGGTCGGGTTCGGACAGTTCCTTGGTGAAGGAGTAGAGGTCGTTGACGATCGTGGTGGCGTTGCAGGCCAGGGCAGTCACCCGCTGGATCTCGGGCCGGGCGTAGACCGGTTCGGGCAGTTCGTAGCCGTCGATCGCGTCCACGATCGACAGACAGGGGCGGAAGTTGTTGAACTGCCGCATCACCAGGTACTCCCAGACACGCGGCTTGTACCGGGTCTCGGCCCAGGCGGCCTCGGCGAGATAGCCGAGGTGGAGCCGGGCGATGTCGTGCACGAACCGGTCGGTCTGGCTGGGGGTGGCGAGGAGGGCGTAGTCCTTGAGGGCGAAGTGGTACGAGCGGCGCGGGCCGTCCGCCTGTACGCCGTGCCGCCACTCCTCCTCGTACTCGGGGGTGGAGTGGAACGGGTCGAGCGCCGACTGCCCGAAGATCAGCCGTCCGCCCAGGCCGCGGTGCGAGCCGCCCTTGCCCTCGTCCTCCTCGCAGTAGCAGTTGTCGACGATGTTCTCGGCGAGCAGCAACTTGCCTGCTGCGGTGAGCCGTTCGAGGTCGAGCGCCCCCGGGTGCTGGAGCACCACGGCCCGGCCGAACTGGAACCCGGCAAAGTCCCCGTCCCACGCGGCCGGGAACAGATCGAGCTCGCGGGCCCAGGCCTCCAGCCTGCGGTCGATCTCCGCCGCCTTCTCCGGGTCGGCGGGGGCCACGGGCTGGTACTTGAGGCCGGGGATCGCGCCGGTGCGCCGGGCTCGTACGGCGCCGGCCAGGTTCGGCGGACCGGGCAGCGAGAGGGACGTCATGAGGTGCTCCAGGCCGTCATTCGGCCGTCCGGCCGATCTGGACGTTCTCGAGGATCCCGGCCGCGTCGGGGACCAGGATGGCCATCGAGTAGTACGCGGTGACGAGGTAGCGGATGATCGCGGCCGAGTCGATGCCCATGAAGCGCACGTTCAGACCGGGCTGAAACTCCTCGGGGATACCGGTCTGGAACAGCCCGACGACACCCTGGTCGGCCTCCCCGGTGCGCAGCGCGATGATGCTGCTGGTGTGCTGCGGGGTGATCGGGATCTTGCCGCACGGGAAGAACGGGACACCGCGCCAGGCCGGGATCTCGTGCCCTTCGACGTTCACCGTGCCGGGCACCAGACCGCGCCGGTTGCACTGCCGGAAGAAGGCCGAGATCGCCTTCGGATGGGCGAGGAAGAGCCGCGTCTTGCGCCGCATCGCGAGCAGTTCGTCGAGGTCGTCCGGGGTCGGCGGGCCGGTGAAGGTGCTGATGCGCTGGGTGTAGTCGACGCTGTGCAGCAGCCCGAACTCCCGGTTGTTGACCAGCTCCCACTCCTGCCGCTCGCGGATCTCCTCGATGGTGAGCCGGAGTTGCTGCTGGGTCTGGTCCATCGGGTCGTTGTAGAGGTCGGCGACCCTGGTGTGCACCCGCAGCACGGTCTGGGTGAGCGACAACTCGTACTCGCGCGGGGAGAGTTCGTAGTCGACGAAGCCGCCTGGCAGCGTCGGCTCGCCCACATGGCCGGCCTGGATCGGGACGTCGGCCTCGCCCTTGCGGTTCATCGGCAGCCGCTGCCGCTCGGCGTACGCCTCCAGATGTGCGGCCAACGACGGTACGCGGTCGGTGAATTCGGCTACGACGTCCCAGGGCAGGACGAGCAGGACGCCCGCGGTCTCGGCCCGCACGGAACTCAGCCACAGGGGGTCGGACTGCCCTATCGCCTCGTCGCCCATCTGGTCGCCGTCGGTGACGACACCGAGGATCTCCTCCTCGTCGTACTTGCCGGCGGTAAAGCGGGTGAAGCGGCCGTGCGCGACCAAGTAGGCCTCGGTGACGGGCTGTCCGGCCTCGAAGAGGATCTGCCCGGCCCGTACCTCCCGGACCCGGAAGCGGCCCGCGATCTCCCTCAGGACCTCCGTGTCGGGGTACCCGCGCAGCACCGGCAGTTCGGTGAGTGTCTCGGGGATGACCTTGATGTCGTCGGCGCCGTTCTGCTCGAACTGCACCCGGCCGCGGCCGACGCTGAGCTGGAGCCGGCGGTTGACCCGGTAGGCCCCGCCCCGCACGTCCACCCAGGGCAGCATCTTCAGCAGCCACCGTGAGGTGATGGCCTGCATCTGCGGTTCGGACTTGGTGGTCGTGGCGAGCTGACGTGCCGCCAGGGTGCTGAGACTGGTGAGTTGACCGTTGCCGGGTGCCGAGGGGTCGGGTTCGTCGGTGGCGGATCCGTGGGCGCTTTCCGGAGTGGACACATTCCCTCCCGGGAGGTGAACAGGGGTGAGCGCGTCGTCGGTGTACAAGCCAAACAGTCCTGCCCAGGACCGGTAACCGCGCGCAAGGGGCGGGTTCACGCCCTGGAGTGTGTAAACCGTCGATCGAGGCGGGGAGGGGAAGAGATCCTTCCCGTGCCCCGGCGCGCGGGGCGCGCGAACACCTCGCCTGCGCGAAGTTCCGTGCGCCGCCTACCCGTTGAGGTCGTTCACCAGTACCGCGGCCCCGTCGAAGCGGCCAGCCTTCAGATCCGTCAGCGCGTCCGCCGCCCGCGAGAGCGGATACGTGTGGGTGGTCGCGCGCACGTTGTGCCGGGCGGCCAGATCGAGGAACTCCCTAGCATCCTCACGGGTGTTGGACGTGACGCTGCGCAACTCCTTCTCGTAGAACAGCTCGTGCTCGTAGTCCAGGGGCGGTGTGTCGCTCAGGTGGATGCCCGCGACCGCGAGGACACCGCCCCGGTCGAGCGCCCGCAGCGCCACCGGCACGAGATCACCGACCGGCGCGAACAGGATCGCGCTGTCGAGTGGCTCGGGCGGTGCGTCGTACGCGTCACGCGCCGAGGCCGCACCCAGCTCCAGCGCGAGCCGCTGCGCGGCCATGCCCCGAGTCAGCACATGCGCGGTGGCCCCCTCGGCGAGCGCGACCTGGGCGCACAGATGGGCGCTGCCCCCGAAGCCGTAGAGACCGAGGCGTCCGCCGCGCGGCAATGCGGCCCGGCGCAGCGCCCGGTAGCCGATGATCCCGGCGCACAGCAGCGGGGCCAGGGCCACGTCGTCGAGGCCGGCGGGGAGTCGGTGGGCGAACGCGGCCGGTACGGTCGTGTACTCCGCGTAGCCGCCGTCGGCGTCCCAGCCGGTGTACTCGGAGCGCGGGCAGAGGTTCTCGGCTCCGCGCAGGCAGTACGCACACGTGCCGTCGGTGTGCCGCAGCCAGGCGACGCCCACCCGGTCGTCGAGCGCGAAACCGCTCACCCCGGCCCCGAGCCCGGCCACCTCCCCGACGACCTCGTGCCCCGGAGTAACCCCGGGACGGTGCACCGGCAGATCGCCCTCGGTGACATGCAGATCGGTACGGCACACCCCGCACGCGCGCACGTGCACGAGCAGTTCGTCATCCCCAGGTACCGGCACCGGCTTCTCCACCAACCGGAGACCGCCCTCCTCGACCGGCCCCGGCGCGGTCACGGCCCACGCGCGCATCGTCCTCGCATCCGCCATGCGTCCAGTGTGGAACGGAACGCGACGTTCGGCGCGCGCCCTGCTCTCCGGGTGACTAGCGTGAGAATTCGGACAAGCCGACCTATCGGAGAGGGCCGCGATCATGGCCGTACAACCTGAGGGAACCCCCTGTTGGGCCGACGCGATGTTCAGCGACGTGGAGGGGGCCAAGCGCTTCTACGGCGAGGTCCTCGGCTGGACCTTCGGCGACGCGTCGTCGGAGTACGGCAACTACACGCAGGCCTTCGTCGACGACAAGGCGGTCGCGGCCGTCGTACCGCCGATGCCCGGGGCGGAGGGGCAGTCGCAGTGGTGCCTGTACCTCGCGTCACCGGACGCGGCGGCCACCGCGGCGAAGATCCGGGAGAACGGCGGGCAGGTGCTGATGGAGCCGATGAAGGTCGGCGACTTCGGCACGATGTGCCTGGCCAGCGAGCCCAGCGGCGCCGTCTTCGGCGTCTGGCAGGGCGGTGTCCACGAGGGCTTCGAGGCCGTCGGCGTGCCCGGCGCCTACGCCTGGGCCGAGGTCTTCACCCGCGAGCCCGAGAAGGCGGACCCGTTCTTCGCGGCCGTCTTCCCGTACGCGCAGAAGCAGATGGACGGCGGTGACATGGACTACCGGATGTACAGCCTCGGCGACCAGCCGGTGCTGGGCCGGATGCAGATGGGCGACGAGTTCCCGCCCGAGGTGCCGTCGTACGTCAACGTGTACTTCACCGTGCCGAACTGCGACGAGGCCGTCGCCAAGGCCACCGAGCTCGGCGGCATCGTCCGCTTCGGCCCCATGGACAGCCCCTTCGGGCGGTTCGCGGCGCTGAGCGATCCGCAGGGCGCCTCGTTCACGGTGATCGACGTGACGACGACCAAGGGCGAGATGCCCACGAGCACGGACGTCTAGCCGAGGCCCTGCGTCAGCTCCCGTCGGCCGCCCACCAGGCGGGAGCGCAGGCCACGGCCGCGTCGACCAGGTCCTCCTTCGTGACGGAGGGGTCGTCGAGCCATGCCCTGATGGCTCCGGCGAAGCCGCGCGCCATGAACTGCGCGATCACGTGACGGTTGGCCTCGGGGAGCCCCGGGTGGTGGCCGTCGGCCATGAGGGCCAGCGTGTAGTCGCTGAAGTGGCGCACGAGTGCCTCGTACACACCGCTGTCCGCCGGGTCGTCGAGGGCGTGCCGGTATATCGGCAGGTACCGCTCGACGTGGTCGGCCACCTCCGCCGTGGCCAGGCGCAGCAGCTTGGGGGCCGGGTCGCCCTGTGCGCGGCGCTCGGCCTCCAGCAGGTGGCCGCGGTCCAGGTCGGCGCGGAGCACCTGGATGAGCAGGTCCAGCGGGGAGCTGTAGCGGTTGTAGAACGTGGCGCGGGTGACCCCGGCGCGGTCGGCCAGCTCACCGATCGTGATCTGCGAGACGGGCCGTCGGCCGGCCAGCTCCACGATGGCCTCCTCGAAGGCCCGCGTCGTACGGGTGATGCGGGGATCGATCCGGTCGCTCAGTGCTCTGCCCTCCCGGGGGTTGTCGTTGCACTCTGCCATGTCGAGTGATTTTATACACATGTCAAATAGTGTGGCGAAAGGAACGGCCATGGCCTCGCACACCGAGATCTCACCCCAGGAGGCCGCCGACCGGCTGGCCATCCGCGAGCTGATCGACGCCTACGCGCACTGCGCGGACCGGCGGGACGCCAAGGGGCAGATGAGCCTGTTCACCGAGGACACCCGCTTCCTGGTGTTCATGGACGCCACCACGGCCGCCGAGCCGACGCAGACCCTGCACGGGCGCGAGTCCCTGGCCCCGGTGTTCGACAACCTCAACACCTACCGGGCGACCACACACTTCAACGGCCAGAGCACCGTCACCCTGGACGGCGACGACCGGGCGACGGGCGAGAGCTACTGCATCGCCCATCACATCGGGGTCGACGACTCCGGGCGGCGCACGCTGATGATCGCCTCCATCCGCTACCTCGACGAGTTCACCAAACAGGACGGCGACTGGTACTTCGCCGAACGCCGGCTGATGGTCGACTGGACCGAGACGCGCGCGTCGACGCCGTGACGCCGGTGTGTGGTCAAGTGGCCGGTTCCTCCTCGTAGTTGGCCACGCGGTTGGCCACGGCGACTCCCCAGGGGATACCGAAGAGCAGGACGAGGGCCAGGCCGAGGACGAGGGGTGCCGGGCGCAGGGCGCCGACGCCCACGCACAGGACGGCCATGGCGACGCAGGTGCGGGCCAGGGGGCGATAGAGCCCGAGGTTCTCGCTCCACGCGCGCGTGGAGGCCGCGAGCGCCATCGTGGCGCAGAGGACGACGGCCGCGCCCCCGCAGAGCACCCAGGCGGTGGCCGCGGGGGTCCGGCTGTCGTGGGCGTGCTCGACGAGGCCGACCATCGCGGCGCCCATGGCGGCCACCGCGGCGGTGATCGGCAGGTGGACCACCATCCACTGCAGGGCGCACGCGCGCGTGGGCCGCGGCAGCCGGTGTCCGGCGAAGTCGAAGTAGGTCCACCACGCGCCGAATCCGACGACGACGGCCACCAGTCCTACGGCGAGGGTGAGCGCGTTGGTCGACTCGTGGGCCAGTCCGTCGACGACCCCGGTCACGTTCTCGCCGAGCACGATGATGATGAACAGCCCGAACCGTTCGGTGAGCGCGTCGGTCACGCTGAGCGCGACCACTTGTTCCGGAATGGCCCGCCCGATGACGGCCACGAACCCGACCAGGTAGACGACGGCCAGCGCACCCCACGTCAGCACGCGGGCATCCGCCGACAGGGCCGCACTCGCCGCCAGCACGACCGCGCAGCCCGCCGTCCCCGTCACGTACAGCATGCTGGGGCGCCGGAACTCGGGGGTGTCACTGCGCGAGGCGAGCAGCCACAGCAGTGCCAGCACCGCGAAGAGCACCCCCGCGTCGACGGCGAACGCGGCACCGCGCTCGTCGCCCGCGCCGGGGATGAACGCGCCCAGCGGGACGAGCACGAGGATCTGCAGCAGGAACATGCTCCGGCCGCGGGCGTCCTCGTGCCCGTGCAGCTCGTGGTGCAGGCTGCCGTTGAGCCAGGCGATCCACACCAGCGCGAACACCGCGGCGAACAGGCCCAGTCCGCGCCAGTCGAGCTCCCCGGACAGATGGTGGGCGGCCTGCGCGACCAGTACGACCACGACGAGGTCGTAGAAGAGTTCCAGCGGTCCGACCACCCGCTCGCGCGGCTGCTCGCCATGGGGGCGCGGAGGGCGCCACAACTGGTGGCGCACCCGGGCCCATTGCTCTTGTCGCGTGGTCATGCGCGCAGCGTAGAGGGCTAGCGGACGAGATCTTCGGACACGGTCCACAGGCGGGCCGCGTTGTCCCGGTCGAGGGCGTACGGCGCGACGCCGGCGACCGCACCGGCCCGCTCGGTGACCGGCTCGGACCGGGCGCAGTCCTCGAAGTAGGCGCCGGTGACGCCCTGCACGGTCGGTGAGGCGGCGAGCAATACCGAGGTCGCGGCGCCCTGCTCCACCGACTTCTGCGGCGGCAGCGCGAGTTCGCCCGAGGCGATGAAGGCGGCCACCTGGTCCATGTCCATGTGCCGGGCCAGGGAGGTGTCCGCGATGTTGCCCGGCATGAGCGCGTTCGCGGTGATGCCGTCGCCGGCCCAGCGCTCGGCGGCACCTACGGCGAACAGGGCGTTGGCGGTCTTCGACTGGCCGTACGAGGTCCAGGGGTCGTAGGGGCGGAAGCGGTAGTCCAGGTCGTCGAAGACGACGGGGGAGAAGAGGTGGCCGATGGAGCTCACCGACACGACCCGTGCGCCGCTCGCGGCGGCGAGGGCCGGGTGGAGGCCGGTGGTGAGGGCGAAGTGGCCCAGGTGGTTGACGCCGAACTGCCATTCGCGGCCCTCGGGCGTGCGGGTCAGCTCGGGTGTGGCCATCACGCCGGCGTTGTTCACCAGGATGTGCAGCGGGCCCTGCCAGGCCGCCACGAACGCCGCGATCGTCGACCGGTCGGCGAGGTCGAGCCGCCCGACCGTCAACTGCCCGGATCCGGGCGGCAGTTCCTTCGCCAGGCGCTCGGCGACCTGGGCGCCCGCGTCGGTGTTCCGCACGGCGAGGGTGACATCGGCACCCGCCGCGGCGAGCGCGCGGGCCGTCTCCACCCCGATCCCGGAACTGGCCCCGGTCACCACGGCACGGCGGCCGTGCAGGTCGACGCCGTCGATCACTTCGGCGGCGGTTGTGTCCGCACTGAACATCTGGAACCCCAAAAGGTGGACTAATTGACATCTGTATATTAGCAGTGGCTGTGCATGTCGCCTCTCGAACCGGTCCCGCTCGCCGAGGGTGACGCCGAGCCCCTCGCGCGGCCATGGCATGATCGGGCGCATGCGTGAACGTGTGGTGGCCGCGTGCGACGGGGCTTCGAAAGGGAATCCCGGGCCGGCCGCCTGGGCGTGGGTCGTCTCGGACGACAAGGAGAGCCCGGCCCGCTGGGAGGCGGGACCGCTCGGCAAAGCCACCAACAACGTCGCCGAACTCACCGCGCTGGAGCGCCTGTTGACGGCGACCGCACCGGACGTACCGCTGGAGATCCGCATGGACTCGCAGTACGCCATGAAGGCGGTCACCACCTGGCTGCCCGGCTGGAAGCGCAACGGCTGGAAGACCTCCGGCGGAAAGCCCGTCGCCAACCAGGAGTTGGTCGTCCGCATCGACGAACTCCTCGACGGCCGCTCGGTCGAGTTCCGCTACGTCCCCGCCCACCAGGTCGACGGCGACCCGCTGAACGACTTCGCCGACCGCGCGGCCAGCCAGGCGGCCATCGTCCAGGAGCCCGCGGGCAGCGACCTCGGCTCCCCGGAACCGCCCCCCTCGCCCGACACCCCGAAGAAGCCCGCCCGCGCGGGCGGCGCCAAGTCGCCCCGGAAGAGCGCGAGTTCGGCCTCCCGCACGATCAAGGCCAAGTTCCCCGGCCGCTGCCTGTGCGGTCGTGCCTACGCGGCCGGTGAGCCCATCAGCAAGAACCCCAAGGGCTGGGGCCACCCGGAGTGCGCCACGGCCGAGGCCTGAGTCCTTCACCTGCTCGACGCGTCCCATCGGTCTTCGGGTCCCGAGGCCGATGGGACTTTCTTGTGCCGTCGGCCTGCTACTCTGCGGTTCCACTTGACCACTTTGAGTAATCCCCAGGGGTGTGCGCGTGAAGGTCGCCTGTGTCGGAGGCGGGCCCGCCGGTCTGTATCTCTCCATCCTGCTGAAGCGTCAGGACCCGTCCCACGACATCACCGTCTACGAGCGCAACCCCGAGGGCTCGACCTACGGCTGGGGTGTCACCTACTGGCGCGGCCTGCTCGACCAACTCCGGGAGTACGACCCGGAGTCCGCGCGGGCCGTCGACGAGCACTCGGTGCGCTGGAGCGACGGCGTCGCCCGCATCCGGGACCTGACGACCACTCAACCCGGGGACGAGGGCCACGGCATCGGCCGCCACCGCCTCCTCAAGATCCTCGCCGAACGGGCCCGATCGCTGGGCGTACGGCTCGAGTTCGAGTGCGAGGTCACGGCCGAGGATCTGCCCGACGCGGATCTGATCGTGGCCGCCGACGGTGTCAACAGCGCGCTGCGCACCCGTCACGCCGACCACTTCGGCGCCGAACTCAAGCCCGGCCGCAACCAGTACATCTGGCTCGGCACCAGCAAGGTCTTCGGCTCCTTCACTTTCGCGTTCGTGGAGACCGACCACGGCTGGATCTGGTGCTACGGCTACGCGTTCGGCCCCGAGGGCAGCACCTGCGTCATCGAGTGCGCACCCGAGACCTGGACCGGCCTGGGCCTCGACACCGCGGCCGAGGCCGACGGACTCGCCCTGCTGGAGAAGCTCTTCGCCGACCTCCTCGACGGCCACTCCCTGATCGGCCGCGCCTCGGCCGACGGCAGCGCCCAGTGGCTGAACTTCCGCACGCTGACCAACCGCACCTGGCACCGCGACAACCTCGTCCTGCTCGGCGACGCCGCCCACACCACCCACTACTCCATCGGCGCCGGCACCACCCTCGCCCTGGAGGACGCCATCGCGCTCGCGGACGCCCTGCGCGAGCACACCGAGCTGCCGCAGGCCCTCGCCGCCTACGAACAGCGCCGTAGATCCGCCCTGTTGTCCATCCAGAGCGCGGCCCGCTACAGCGCGCAGTGGTACGAGAACCTCCAGCGCTACATCCACCTGCCCCCGCACCGCATGTTCGCCCTGCTCGGCCAGCGCCACTCGCCCCTGCTGCCGTACGTCCCGCCGCAGGTCTACTACGGCATCGACAAGGCGGCCGGACGGCTGGAGGCGCTGCGCCGGTTCAAGCGCTGGCTCGGGCCCAAGGTCGCGCGGACCGTGCACGCGCGGGCGCTCGCGTCCCGCAAGTAGGGCACCCGCCGGGAGCGGTCCGGCTTCCGTGAGCGGCCTGGGAAGGTTGGGTGAATGACTATTCACCAGTTAGGGTGAATAGTCATTCACCTTCTTTTTTTCATGCCAGCTGGAGTGCCCATGGGCCAGCCCGTCCCGATACCCGACCCGTCCGGCGGCCTCGCCGGGCGGACCCCCTTGCGGGACCGGCTCACCGTTCCGGTGCTGGCGTTCGGCGGGATCCTCATGGCGGTCATGCAGACCGTGGTCGTCCCGCTGCTGCCGTCCCTGCCCCGGCTGACGCACTCCTCCGCGGGCGCCGTCTCCTGGATGGTCACCGCGACCCTGCTCTCCGGCGCCGTCCTCACCCCCGTGCTCGGCCGGGCCGGCGACATGTACGGCAAGCGGCGGGTGCTGACCGGCGCCCTGAGCCTGATGACCGTCGGCTCGGTCATGTGCGCGCTGTCCTCCGACATCCGCGTCCTGATCTTCGCCCGCGCCCTCCAAGGCGCCGCGGCCGCCGTCGTCCCCCTGTCGATCAGCATCCTGCGGGACGAACTGCCCCCGGAACGCCGGGGCAGCGCGGTCGCGTTGATGAGTTCCACCGTCGGCATCGGCGCCGCGCTCGGACTGCCGCTCGCGGCGCTGATCGTGCAGTACGCCAACTGGCACGTGATGTTCTGGGCGACCAGCGCGCTCGGCGCGATCGGTGTGTGGGGGATCTGGTGGGCGGTGCGCGAGTCGCCCGTCCGTGAGCCGGGCCGCTTCGACGTGCTCGGCACGCTGGGGCTCGCCGCGGGACTGGTGTGTCTGCTGCTCGGGGTGTCGCAGGGCGGTCAGTGGGGGTGGGGCAGTCCGCGGATCCTGGGGCTGTTCCTCGCCACGGTCGTCGTTTTCGGCCTGTGGTGGTGGCACCAACTCCGCGTGGAACAGCCGCTGGTGGACCTGCGGCTGGTGTCCAAGCCCAGGGTGGGCCTGTCGCATGTGGCGGCCCTGCTGACCGGCTTCGCGTTCTACGCCAACTCGCTCGTCACCGCTCAGTTGGTGCAGGCGCCCAAGGCCACCGGGTACGGGCTCGGGCTGTCCATCGTCCAGACCGGCCTGTGTCTGCTGCCCGGCGGCATCACCATGCTGCTGCTCTCACCCGTCTCCGCCCGGATCTCGGCGGCCCGCGGTCCGCGCATCACGCTCGCGCTCGGCGCCGCGATCATCGCGCTCGGGTATGTGGTGCGCATCGCCGACAGCCGTGACCTGTGGACGATCATCCTGGGCGCGACGGTCGTGGCCACCGGTACGACCTTCGCCTACTCGGCGCTGCCCACGCTCATCCTGCGCGCCGTTCCGGCCGGCCAGACCGCGTCCGCGAACGGCGTCAACGTCCTGATGCGCACCATCGGCCAGGCCGTCTCCAGCGCCGTGGTCGCCGCCGTGCTGGTGCACCACACCAGCCTGGTCGGCGGACTCCCGCTGCCCACGCTGCACGGATACCTGATGGCGTTCGGCATCGCGGGCGTGATCGCCCTGGTCGCGAGCGCGGCCGCCCTGACCATCCCGGGCGACCCCGCTCCCGACGACACGCGGCCCGCACGCGAGCGTGCCGAGGGTACGCGGGACGAGGCGCTGGAGGGAGCATGAGTGCCGTGAGCACCCCTCCACCCACCGCGTCCCCGCCCGCCCGCCGGGACGCCGAGGCGACCAAGGCCGCCATCCTCAGGGCCGCCCGCTACCTCCTCGCGCGCAACGCGCACGCCGACATCACCCTCAAGGCGGTCGCCGAACGCGCCGGTGTCAGCGCGCCGTTGATCCTCAAGTACTTCGGCAACAAGGACGCCCTCTTCGCCCGCGTCATGTCCTTCGAGACCGACGCGGAGGACCTCCTCGACGCCCCGCTCGACGACCTCGGCCGCCACATGGTCCGGCACGTCCTGGTCAGCCAGCGCGAGCGGGGCGCCGACCCGCTGCTGCGGATCGCGTTCGCACCGCTCCAGGGCGACCACGGAGACATCCTGCGCGTCAACTTCCGCGCCCAGGTGGTCGATCGCCTCGCCGAGCGCCTGTCCGGTCCCGACACCGCCCTGCGCGCCGAACTCGCCGTCGCGACGATCCTCGGCCTCGGCGTCATGTACGGCATCGCGCGCGGCACGCGGCTGCGCGTGACCGCGATCGACACCATCGTGGACCGCTACGGACCCACCGTGCAGGCCCAGTTGACGCCCTAGGCGTAGCGGCGCGCCTTACGGTACTGCCGGGCCAGGACCCGCAGCGTGGCCAACGTCCCCGGCCCCGTGTCGTGCAGCAGCACCCTGCCCCCTTCGCGGCGCACCGCGCCGAGCCGCAGTTCCTGGACGGCGATCAACGCGTCCAGGAACGGCCGGTGTTCCGCCGCGACGAGAGTGGGCAGCGTGCGACAACTCGCGAGCGTGGACTCCGCGAGGTCGGCCTGCGCGCGGACCACGTGGTCCAACGCCGGTACGCATGCCGGTGACTTGCCGCGCAGGTCCTCGGACTTCAGCCCGTGCCGGGCGAGTTCGTCCCGCGGGATGCCGATGCGGTCGTTCTCGGCGTCCTCGGAGAGATCGGCGAGGAAGTCGCCGCGCTGCCAGCCCTCGATCAGATCCCGGCACCCCTTGACGTACGACCCGTACGCGTCGGAGTCGGCCGGTGCGAGCAGGGACGCGGTCAGCATCAGGGCGGGCAGCGAGTAACTGTCCACGTACGCCTGGAAGTCGGCCTCCGTCTCGAAGCCGGTCCATCGCGCCTCGACGGGAGCGCCGTCGAGGAAGGCGCGTACCCGGGCCGCCATGTGCGGGTGACGGCGCGCGGTGTCCCACAGTGCCAACAGGGCTTCCTGGCCCGGTGGTTCGCTGCTCTCCAGGGCCGCCGTGGTCTCGGCGTCCCAGGAGGCGAGGGCCGCCGTACGCGCGTCCACGTCACCGGTGTCGATGAGTTCGTCGGTCGCGTGCATGTAGGCCACCGCGGCGACGACGGCCGGGTGCAGGTGCGCCGGCAGCAGCAGCCGTACCGCGACGTACTCGTGCAGCGCGTACCTGCGGACGATCCCGCGCTGGGCGTCGTAGGCGCGCCGCAGTCGCGGATCGGTGATGCCCGCCCTCATCAGCGCGGTGGACCAACTGCTCACGACTCTCCCCAGCTCAAGGACCCGGAGACAGCCTAGTCAGTCCTACCCGAACAACCGGTCCAGGAAGGCGTTCCCGAACACCCCGTGCGGGTCAAGCCGGTCGAAGGTCCCGGCCGCCTGCCCCCACACCGTCTCCCCGAACGAGCCCGGGATCGCCGTGCCCAGAACCTCCTCGTCGCTCCACGCGGCCTGCTCGGTGTAGGCCCAGCCCTTCGACCACTCGACCCGGGCCAGCGCGTCCGTACCGTCGTACGAGCGCAGCAGGAACTGCTCCAACTCCCGCAGGAACTCCTCCGCGTACGGCGTGCCGGGCAGCGTCAGAACGTCCAGCCAGACCGCCGTGTCCCACTCGGGGTGCTCGGTGCTCGGGCGCAGCGCGGACAGCAACGGGGCGCGGGCGCCGGTGAGTTCGGTGTCGGCTGGGTGATCGAGGCCGGTCACCCGGATCTCGACGGTGCCGTTGACGGGGAACCGGCCGAGCGCGGCGTACGCGGTGAGCCGCTCCTGGTAGAAGTCGGTGAACTCGTGGACGACGCGCTGCACTTGGGCCCGGGTGGTGAGCACCGCATAGCCGTTGGCGGTCTCCCGCAAGGTCGTCGGCTTGATGTAGAGCAGCGTGTTCTTCGACGGCCCCCAGATGTCCGCCGACAGCGTTGCCGTCAACCCCAGTGCCGCAGCGGCGAGTTGGGCGTTGCCGAGCACCGGCGCCAGATACCACGCGGCGTCGGACAGGATCCGCCCGACGAGATCCGCGACCAGGGTCGGCACGTTGTCGGAGAACGGATAGTTGTACGGCGACGAGACGCGCCGCGAGGTCAACGGCTTCGTGGGTTCGACGCTCCACACCTTCAGCCAGGGGAACTCCGTGAACGCGAACCAGATCGCCTCGGCCCGCCCCGACGCGTCCAGGAAGCTCGCGAGGGTGCGCCCGCCGGACCCCGGCGCCCCGAACAACTCGCTCGCCGGGATGTCCGTACGGCTGAGGCAGCGCAGGTTCGCGTTCGCCCCGACCCGCAGCACGACCTCGGTGACCAGCGCCCGCCCCAGATGTGCGAGCAGCGCCGCACAGTCCGCCTCGTCGCGCGTGTAGGTCCGCAGCACATACGCACCGGTGTCCGTGTCCCACACCACCGCCGTCAGCGACAGCACCAGATTGCTGAGCGACCCGAAGGTGTGCCCGGCCGTGCGTTCCTCGCCGTGCGCGGGTACGGCGGTGCCGTGCGCGTCGATGGCCAGGGCGCCGCCGAGTGTCAGGTCGCCAGGCGCCGGTGAAGCGGTGACGCCGAGGCCGTGGCCCTCCAGGAACGTGAGCAGCGCCTCCAGGGTGACGCCCGTGCCGGCCCGCACGGCCGAGGCGGAGTCCAGGGTCAGGCCGGTGAGGTGCGGGGCGGTGTCGACCAGCAGCACCGGCGCGTCGGACGTCGTACCGGACTCGATCGTCAGCGGTGACCAGCCGTGCGAGGAGCCGCGGGGGCGGACCCGCCAGCCGTGCTGCCAGGCCCAGTTGACGACCGACACCACCTGGTCGGCGTCGGTCGGCGCGCAGGCCCACAGCCCGTCGGCGGTGATCTCGCCGACCCAGTTCCGGTACGCCGAGCGGTAGAGGTCGACCTCGGCCGGGAAGTCGGGCAGCTCGGCCGCCGCGAGAGCCGGATCGGCCGTCAGGAGTACGGGTACGACGGCCAGGGCCGCCGCGGAGCGGAGGAAGCCGCGACGGGTCCAGGGAGCGGAACTGCCGTTCCCCGACGGGAGGTTGTTCGTTACATGATCGGTCACGCGCACACGCTAGGTGGCCGTTGACACGAGTAGGCATCCTGTCGAATGGGTTCACTCGTGTGAGTGAAAGATTCACAGGTCGCGGCCCGGAGGAGCCCGATCCGCGCATGTCAGTGGCGGATGACAGACTGACGGCATGGACGAACGTGTAATCGGCAGGTCGCATCAGCAGCTGTCCGTCGTCGGTCTCGGCACCTGGCAGCTGGGCGCCGACTGGGGAGACGTCGACGACAAGGAAGCCCTCGCCGTGCTGGAGGCGGCGGCGGAGTCGGGGGTGACCTTCTTCGACACGGCCGACGTGTACGGCGACGGGCGCAGCGAGCAGACCATCGCCGCCTTCCTGAGCGGGCGGCCCGATCTGCGTGTCCTGGTCGCGACGAAGATGGGCCGCCGCGTCGACCAGATCCCGGAGAACTACGTCCTGGACAACTTCCGCGCGTGGAACGACCGTTCGCGCCGAAACCTCGGCGTCGACCGCATCGACCTGGTGCAGCTGCACTGCCCGCCCACGCCGGTGTACTCCTCGGACGAGGTGTTCGACGCCCTCGACACCCTGGTCGCCGAGGAGCGCATCGCCCGGTACGGCGTCAGCGTGGAGACCTGCGAGGAGGCCCTCACCGCGATCGCCCGGCCGAACGTGACCAGCGTGCAGATCATCCTGAACGCGTTCCGGATGAAGCCCCTGCTCCAGGTGCTCCCGGCCGCCCAGGAGGCGGGCGTCGGCATCATCGCGCGCGTGCCGCTCGCGTCGGGTCTGCTGTCCGGCAAGTACACCAAGGACACGGTGTTCCCGGAGAACGACCACCGCACCTACAACCGGCACGGCGAGGCCTTCGACCAGGGCGAGACCTTCTCCGGCGTCGACTACACCACCGGTGTCGAGGCCGCCGCCGAGTTCTCCGCGCTCGCCCCGGAGGGGTACACCCCGGCCCAGCTGGCCCTGCGCTGGATCATCGACCAGCCCGGTGTCACCACGGTCATCCCCGGCGCCCGCTCACCCGAACAGGCCCGCGCGAACGCGGCGGCCGCCAAGTTGCCCGCCGTCTCCCCGGACACGCTCACCGCGATCCGGGACCTGTACGACCGCCGGATCAAGGACCAGGTGGAGAGTCGCTGGTAGGCCCCTGCCTCTGAAGGGTCCTCCGTTTGAAGGGTCGGCGGTCCGGATACACGGACCGCATGATCCACGAGGAAGAGCGGCGGACGGGGCGGGACGAGTCCGAGGACGAGCGGGCCGACCGGATGTGGGGCGAGCTGATCCAGGAGGTCAGGGTCGCGCAGACCGGCGTACAGATCCTGTTCGGGTTCCTGCTGACCGTCGTCTTCACCCCGAAGTACGCGCAGTTGGAGCACGCGAACCAGGTTCTCTACCTCGTGACCGTCGTCCTCGGTGCCACCGCGACCGGCGCGCTGATCGGCCCGGTGTCCCTGCATCGCCTGGTCTCCGGCCGGAGCGTGAAACCGCAGGCGGTGCGGTGGGCGTCCCGGCTGACCTTCGTCGGCCTCGTGCTGCTCCTCGCCACGATGACCGCCGCGCTGCTGCTGGTCCTCCGGGTCGCCACCCACGACGCGTATGTGCCCTGGCTGGTCGCGGGGGTGGTCACCTGGTACCTGCTGTGCTGGTTCGTACTGCCGCTGTGGGCACGGCACCGCTATACGACCCGATGACACCGAGCCGCGCCAGCTGCCGATCGTGGACCCGGCTGAGCACCAGCACCGAGACCGTGGCGCCGATCAGCGCGCAGAACATGTCCCACTGCGTGTCCCACACATCCCCTTGAGTGGCCAGGAAGGCGTCCGCGCTGTGCCCGCCGATCACGGCCGCCGCCCACTCGAACAGCTCGAACAGTGCGCTGAAGGCAAGGCACGCGCACACCGTGAGCGGCGCCAGCCAGCGGCTGCCCCGCAGCGGTGAGGTGCGGGTGAGCAACTCCCTTACCAGGACCGCCGGTACGAATCCCTGCATGAGGTGGCCGAGACGGTCGTAGGGATTGCGGCTGAGTCCGAAAGTGTCACGGACCCAGTCGCCCGCCGGTACCTCCGCGTAGGTGTAGTGGCCGCCCACGGCGAGGACCAGCGCGTGCGCGGCGAGCAGACAGCACAGCAGGCCGGTCATCGGGAAGCGGCGCCAGGTCAGGACGATCACCGGCAGCCCGACGAAGACCCACACGGTCTCCAGGAACCAGGTCGTGCGGTCGTGCGGATGCCAGGCCGAGACGGCCATGCCGACGACCACGAGCGCGGCCATGGCGGCCGGCAGTCGGCGCCGGGAAGCAGGAACGGACACGATGGGGCTCCCTTGTCGTGGGGAGCCCCATCGTGTCCGACGGCCCGACGCGCTACATGAGTACGGCTACTCAGCCGGAGTGGTGGTCTTGCGCAGCGCGTTGAGGCAGCTGTCGATGGCCTGCTGGAGCTCCTCCAGACGCTGGACCATGTCGTCCTCGTAGAAGTCCTGGGCGTCGTCGAAGGTCAGCTCCTCGAACGCCTTCGTGGCCTTCTGCAGGCTGCTGTAGAACTTCGTGCGCTTCTCCTGGACGCGCAGTTCGGGGTCGGCCTCGACCGCCTCGACGACCAGGTTCTTCATCGTGTCGTAGGCCTCGGTGGCCCACTCGCCGGTGTCCTCGCCGTCCTCCAGCTCGTCGAGGAGCGAGAGGTGCCGCTCGGCCTCCTGGCGCAGGTCGACGGGCGCGTCGACGGTCTGCCCCGCCGGGGTCTTGATCTGGCCCGACTCGGCGATCTGGCGGACGTAGCCGATCCGGTCCGCGGAGCGGCTCTCGGTCGCCACGGCCTTCTTCAGGTCGTCGGTGCGGACGACGTCACGGGCCAGCTCGGACTGGAGCTCGGGGTCCTCGCGGACGCGGTCCAGCAGGGCCTGCCGGGCCGCCCGCGCGGTGGACGGGTCGGCGAGGATCGCGGCGCGCAGCGCGGTCGGGTTCTCCGCGACCTCCAGCGCCTTGGTGGGGCGGATGCCCTCGGCCTCGGCGGCCTCGGTGATGGCGGTGCCGCGCTCCGAGGTGGCGCTGGAACGGGAGACGTAGTAGTTCAACCACACGTCGGCGTCCGGGAGTTCGACCTCCTGGCCGGGGGCCAGCTCCTCGAAGTGCGGGACGAGACCGTCGTCCGCGGCCCGGTCCCAGGCCTTGTAGTAACGCATGACACGCTCGGGGGAGCAGTCGGCGAGTTCGGCGAACTCCTTCGCGGACACCTTCTGCGTCTCGTCCGCGCTCTGCCCGCCGGGCCGCACGCTGCGCGCCACCTTGAGGCCGAACGCCCAGCCGCCGGTGCGGGCGTAGGCTCCGAACTCGTGCGCGTCCCGGGCGACGAGGCCGGCGTCGTCGAGGGCGGTGAAAGACGTCTCGGCCTGGTCGATCACTACGGTCAAGGCGGACTCTCCTGGGCTTGTGATGAGGCACGGTGCGAACACGCAGCCTATATCCACCCATTGCCGCTGGTTTGAGTGCCCGACCCTCGCGTCGCCGTCGGCGCCGTCAGTTCGATTAGCGCCGGAAGGTCTTGAAGAAGGTCTGCAGGGCCTGGCGGTTGGCGGCGTCGTTCCATTCGTCGGTGGGCGTCGTCCACCGTAGCGAGAAACTGCGCCCGCCGCCGATCAGGAAACCGCGCCCGAGCGTGCGCACCCGGTCGTCGCCGGTTCCGGAGAACCACTCCAGGTCGGCCGCCTTGTCGCCCTGGTACGTGGTGGCCTGGATGTCGCCGATCTGCTGGAACCCCTCGGTCTGCTTGAGCCCGGGAAGGACGTCGTCCCGCCAGATGGCCACCGGGTCCGGGCCCGCCTGTGTGCTGTATGTCACGGCCAGCGTGCGCGGATCGCCCGTCGCGCCGAAGGTGACGCGGTAGGCGCCGGACACCTGTTGGGTCTCCACCACCTTCCAGCCCTTGGGCAGCGCGACGGAGAAGCCCTGCGGCGCTTTGAACACGCGGAATCCGGCGGGCAGTGCCGAGGCGGTGGGGGAGGGGGACGCGGTGGCGGAGGGCGAGGCGGACGCGGAAGCGGTCGGCGAGGCGGGGGACGTCGCCGACGGGGTGGGGGACGGGGAGTAGGCGTGGCCGTCGACGTTCTCGCCGGGGGTGCTGACCGAGGCGGACGCGGAGGGCAGGGGGGAGGGCTCGGTCGTCGCCGAGGTCTGAGTGCCGGGGAGTTGGTGGGTGGCGGCGAGGACGGCGACCGTGACGGTGCCGACGGCGAGGGCGGTCCCGGCGGCCATGCCCCGGCCGCTCCAGGTGGTGCCCGCCCCGCGTACGGCGTCGTAGGCCCGCCGCAGCCGGGGGAGCGGGACCGGATCGCGGTCGGCGTACGGGTCGTCGTTGAGGATGCGCGTCAGGATGTCGCGGACCACCGGGCGGGTCAGCCGCTCCCGGGAGTTCTTGCGCAGCAGTCCCTGCACGACCTGCGCCAGCGGTCCGGCGCGCGACGGGCCGCGCATCGGGAGCCGGTCCACGCCTTTCATGGTCGCCTCGGGGCGGCCCCGGTCGCGGAACGGCGGGTGTCCCTCGACCAGCGTGTAGAGGATCGCGCCCAGCGCCCACAAGTCGGCGGCGGGACCGATGCGTTCGTCCCGTGCCTGTTCGGGGGAGGCGTACGACGGTGCCGTGATCCGCGGGGCGAGGGTGGCGCCCGCGAGTCCGAAGCCGGTGAGGACGACCCCGCCCCGGTCCCGCACGAACACCTGGCCCGGGCTGAGTTCGCCGTGGGTGATGCCCTCGCTGTGCGCCGCCTCCAGGATGTCGAGCAGTTCGAGTCCGATGCGGGCGGCCCGTACGTAGTGGAACGTGCCCTGCTGGGCGAGGACTTGGCCCAGCGGTGTGCCGTCGATCCAGTCGGTGACGGTCCACAGCGTGCCGGCCTCCTCGACGGCGTCGACGACCGGCGCGACCCGGGTGGGACAGAGCAGCACCATGACGTCGGTGGTGCGTCGGATGCCCGCGGTGATCCGTCCGGCGCTCTCCGCGTCCGGGGCGAAGGGGAGGGTCACCTCCGTGAGGAGGCAGGGCTGTTCGGCGATCATGTCCTCGCCGTACCAGGAGACACGGCTGGTCTCGCGGTGCGCGACCTCCATGGGCCGGTATCTGCCGGCGACCAACTCGTGTACGGAGACGTTCGTCTCGACCATGGCCATCCCTCGCTGAACCCCGGGCTCTCACCTTTCCCAGAAGTACGGCGGGTGTGATGGGCTGCGTTCAATGGAAGCCCAATTCCCCTGCGTTTCTTGCCTTTTATTCAACGGCGGCGATCAGGTGTGCGAGAAAATCGAGTCGCGGGGGAGGTCCCAGGTCGGCGCTCGTGTCCCGGGGCGGGGGAATTCGCCCCGGGGGCTTCCACGGTGGAATATCGGTGCCCTACCTGGTGGTAACCGGTGGTAAACGCAGGCGTGAAGACCACGAATACACGGGTGTTTGTCGACAACGTAGTCAAGAGATCTGTCAACGATCCTGTCGGCGACGGGAGTTGACGGGAAGTCAGCGCAACCCGAAGCCCTCCGACCAGGCCGCGATCTCCCCGACCGTCGCGTTGCCCCCGCAGACCACGAGGCCGAGCCGGGCGCCGTCGCCGACCCGCTCCAGCACCTGCCGGGCGGCGGGCAGCAGACAGCCCGCGGCGGGCTCGGTCCACACCTTCGCGTGCTCGGCGAGGTCGAGACAGCCCTGCACGGCGTCCCGGTCGGGAACGGTCAGCACCTCGGTGACGAGGGCCGAGACGTGGTCGTACGTCAGCTGCGACACGGCCGGCGCGCTGAGCGTCGTCACGATCGACGAGGGCGTGACCGGCACCGGGCCGCCCACCGCGAGCGCCTCGGACATGGCCTCCGCGCCCTCGGTCTCCACACCCCAGACCCGGATCCCGGGCCGCCGGGCGTGCAGGGCGGCGGCGACGCCGGCGATCAGGCCACCGCCGCCGATGCTGACCAGGACGTCGGTGAGGTCACCGGCGTCCTGCGCGAACTCCAGCCCGACCGTGCCCTGTCCGGCGATCACCACCGGGTCGTCGAACGGGTGGACCAGGGTCAGCCCCTCGTCCCGCAACCGGTTCACCAGCGCGAAGGCGCTCGGCATGTCGTCGGTCAGCCGCAGCGACGCGCCCGCCGCCTCCACCAGCGCGACGGACCGCGCCGGCGCCGAACGCGGCATCACCACCGTCGCCTTCACATCGAGCGCCGCCGCCATGACCGCGAGCGCGATCCCGTGGTTGCCGCCGCTGACCGCCACCACTCCGGCGGCCAACTCGGCCTCCCCGAGCGACAGCAGCTTGGCCGTCGCCCCGCGCGCCTTGAAGGAACCCGTGCGCTGCAACAGCTCCAGCTTCGTCGTGACCGGGACACCGAGCAGCTCGGAGAGCCCGAAGCTCTCCACGGTCGGGGTGCGTACGACGTGTCCGGCGATCCGCTCGGCGGCGGCTTCGATCTCCGAGATGCCGATCAAGGCAGTCATCCTTCCGGCACGGGGACAGGTGACCCGTGCCGGTCCGACCCTGACGCGGAAAGGACGCGCAGGTCAACACGTTTCAGTACTCAGTGCTGCTGTGCCTTCTGCGGGGTCTCCTCGCTGGGCCGTACGACGACGAACCCCTCGCCCTGGAGCATGAGCTGGACGGCCTCGCCGGAACCGCCGCGCAGCATCGACCCGATGGACTGCGAACGGTGCAGCGAGGTCTGGAGGTGGGCCGACCAGCCGACCACCGCGTCCGTGTCGACGTACACCGGGTACTGCGGTGAGATGGGTATGACCAGCGGGTTGCCCTCGCAGACCAGGCCCAGCTTGCCCTGCCCGGTGAAGACGCTGTTGAAGAGACCGCCGCCCGCGATGCCGGAGCCCTTCACCGTCTTGATCGCGTACGACAACGAGGCGTCGAAACACAGCACGTTGCGGCCGTTGACGGTGAACTCGTCACCGGGGTCGATCTCGACCACGAAACAGTTCTGCGCCTCGTGCGCGAACCACGCCTCGCCCTGGCCGCGCACCGCCATCAACGGCAGACCCTCACCGGTGACCGCGCGCTTGAGCATGCCGCCCACGCCCTGGCCCTTGCGCTCGAACTGGAGATTGCCGCGGTAGGCGATCATCGCCCCCTGGCGGGCGAGCATCTCGCCGTTGACCGCGTACCTGATGCACTTGGCATTCTCGACGGTCATGCCCGGCGCGGTGGCCGGCTGCACCATGTGCTCACTGGAAAACAGATCACCCTTCATGCGGGCATCCTGACCCGGAAGATCTCATTCCGCCAAGATCGAGGGCAGGTTGATCGTCCCGCGAGGTCAGGCGCCGAAGAGCTGCGTCCAGTACGTCCCGTTCTGTCCGCCACCCGCGAAGCCGATGCCTATGTGGGTGAAGTCCGGCTTGAGGATGTTGGCGCGATGGCCGGGGCTGTTCATCCACCCCTCCACGACCTCGGCGGCCGACCGCTGACCACAGGCGATGTTCTCGCCGATCGTGCGTCGGCGCGAACCCGCGGCGGCGGCCCGGTCCCAGGGCTGCGAGCCGTCGGGGGAGGTGTGCGAGTAGAAGGCGCGGGCCACCATGTCGGTGCTGTGCGCCTGCGCGGCGGCGGCCAGGAGCGGGTCTACGGCGAGTACAGGCAGCCCGGCCCTGGCGCGCTCCGCGTTGGTCAACTCGACGACTTCCGCCGCCGTGCGGGCCAGGTTGCCTGGGGTGAGCGGTGTTGCCCACAGCGCCGTCCAGTAGACGTCACCGGAGCGGGAGTTGACGGCCTGGGCGATGCCCGCGTGCGTGAAGTCCCGCTCCAGCAGCGTCTGGTGGGCCTTCTCGGTGCGCAGGCAGTAGTCGACGAACTCGGCGGGGGTGCGCGGCCCGGAGACCAGGTGCTCGCCGATGGTGAGGTAGGCGTAACCGGCCTGGGTGACCCGCTGGTACACCGAGGTGCCGTCACGGCTCTCGGTGCTGAGGTGTCCGGCGGCGGCCATGCCGGAGGCGTGGGCTTGTGCCGCGGAGGTGAGGCGGGGGTCGAGGGCGACGGGCGGTGAACCGGCATTGGCGCGGGCCGAGTTGGCGAGGGCGAGGAAACCGGTGGGGTCGGTTGTCGGGGAGGTCGAGCTGATACGGGGGCGGGTTGAGTGTGTCGACCGGGGTGCGGGTGCGGACGCCGATCGCACAGCGGCAGGAGCCGGAGCCGGCGTCGCGTCCTCGACGAGGTCCACGCCGAAGTCCCGCGCGATCCCCGCGAGTCCGTCGGCGTACCCCTGCCCCAGCGCGCGCAGTTTCCAGCCGGTGCCGCGCCGGTACAACTCGGCAAGGAGCAGGACGGTTTCCCGCTGGGGGCGGGGTGGGGTGAAGCGGGTGACGGGCTGGCCGCCGGTGTTGGTCACGTGGAGGGTGGGTGCGGGCAGGCGGCCCAAGGGGGTGCCGGGGTCGGCGGGACTGATGACGACGGTGACCCGCGCGGCGCCGGCGCGCAGACGGGCCGGGTCGATGGTCAGGGTGTCGTCCCGCAACCGCGCTCCGGGTGCCATCGGCTGGTTGTAGAACACGAAGTCCGCGTCGCCGCCGACCTTGCCGCTCGCGTCGGTGATCAGTGCCGAGACGTCGAAGGGGCCGGGCACCCGCAGGGTGAGGGCGCCGCCCGGAAGGGGCAGATTGCCGCCCGGCACCAGCTCGTTCATGGCACCGCCCTCGCTGTTCGTGCCCGGTGGGGGACTTCCCCATGGGGACTTTCCGGTGGGGGACTTCGTCCTCCACTCAACGTTCCGCCAGGGCGCGAGGGTTCCCACGTGAGGAGGTGGGGGCCGGAGGGCGATGCGGCCCGCCCCCACCTTCACCGCGTCCTCAGTCCCGTGCGACCCCCGGAGCGATGTCCTCGTAGGCCACGTTCCGTTCGGTGACGTAGGAGCCGCGGCCCGTGAGCGGCGTGCTCTGGATCGCCTTTGTCCGCTTGCCGCAGAACGCCGACTCCAGCGTCCGCGCCATCGTGTTCAGGACCGTGCCGTTGTTGGAGGTGTTGGCCAGTGCGGTGAGGCTGCGGCGGCCGTCCTTCGAGGTGAAGGAGTAGGTGTAGAAACCCTGGACCGCGCCGGTGTGGCCGTACACCGAGACACCGCAGGACAGATCGCGGCGCCGCAGTCCGAGGCCGTACCGGGTGGTGCTGTTGACCGGGGTCCACCGTTCCATCTGCGCGAGCTGGGCGGCGGACGTGAGCCTGCCGCCGAGCAGGGCGGAGAAGAAGGTGTTCAGGTCGTGGGTGGTGGAGATGACCGCGCCGGCGCTCTGTGCCCAGGAGACGGTCTGGTCGGTGGCGTCGACGAACTCTGCGCCCGCGCGGTCCGGGGTGAGGTAGCCGTGGGCGTAGCGGCCCGGGATCTTCGTGGCCGGGTGGACGTAGAAGGTGTCGCGCAGCTTGAGCGGCTTGATGATGCGGTCGCGGTACTCGGTGCCCACGGAGTGGCCCGTCAGCTTCTCGATGAGCATCCCGGCGACGACGAAGTTGGTGTTGGAGTACGAGTAGGCGGCGCCCGGCGCGTTGGTACGCGCGTGCTTCAGGGACAGCTGCACCAGCTGGCGGTAGGTGAAGACCTTGTCGCGCACGGCCTCGAAGCCGGAGACCGAGTTGGCGAACATGGAGTTCGTGTAGTCGTACAGGCCGCTGCGGTGGCTCAGGACGTGGCGGACGGTGATGCGCTTGTCGGGCAGCAGTCCGGGCAGGTAGCGGTCGACCGAGGCGTCCAGGTTCAGCTTGTGGGCGTCGGCCAGTTGGAGCAGGACGACGGCCGAGAACGACTTGGTGATGCTGCCGATGCGGAAGCGGTCGGCGTTGCCGATGGCCCGGCGGGTCGTGCGGTCGTCGATGCCCGCGGCGGCCGTGTGGACGGTGCCGTGGTCGTCGATGCGGGCGATCGCCCCGGGCGCGCCCTGTGCGGTCAGCGTGCGCAGTACGGCACGGAGGCCCGCCATGTCGGGGGCGGGAAGTGCGGCTGCGCTGCTGGTTCTCGTGGTGTCCGACTCGTGGGTCGCGGCATGTGCCGGTACCGCCGTGAGCGTCAGCAGTGCCGCCGCCGACGCCGTGGCCCTGCGCACCGTTCTTGAGACCATCCGGTTCTCTCCCGTTTCTTTCTCGGTATGCGAGATCGATCACAGTCGGGCGAGGCAACCTTGTCGCGCCCCGTCACATCTCCACAGCTGACGCACAGTTGGTCATTCGCTGATCACTGAGCGATGCGGATTTGCCAAGTATTGCCATGAAAGGATCGAAAACCGTTCATTTCGGCTTTACATGTACATGGTGGATGCGTGAGGGTTTCGGTCTGGGGCCCGACCAGCCCCGTGGGTGCGTTCAACCGCGCCCTGTCTCAAGGCGGTTGGTGATCCCGACCGTCTTCGTACGGAGGAGCCCTCTTTCATGCGTGGACCCCACATACGCAGCCTGGCGGTCGCCGTCGCGGTGACGACGGCCGCCACGGGGCTGGCCGGCACGGCCTTCGCGGGACCGGCCACGGGGGCGGATCATGCGACGGCCTCTACCGAGACCGGCACCAGCGCCGCGTCCGTCGTCACGGCCGCGCGGGCCGCCGCGTTCGCGCACGCGTCGGCGACCGGTGTCACACGGGGCGATGAACTCCGGGCCCAGGACGTGATGATCGATCCCGAGGGCGCACGGCATGTGCGCTTCATACGCACCCACCAGGGCATGCCGGTCCTCGGCGGCGACCTCGTCGTCCATCTGTCCCACAAGCTGGCCTACACCGGCGTCACCCGGGCGGCCGGGCAGAGCATCAAGCCCGTGACCACGCAGGCCAAGCTGACGGCCGGTCAGGCCGAGGCGAAGGCCGCCGCCGTCGCCAAGGGTGACGCGGGCACCGCCCAGCTCGTGGTGGACGCCCGGGACGGGGGAGCCGCCCTCGCCTACCAGATACCCGTCAGCGACAGCAGCACCGCCGAGGCCACCGGCACCCGCACGGTCGTCGTCGACGCCGTCACCGGCAAGGTCCGCAGCAACACCCCCGACAGCGACGAGTTCCTCTCGCCCAAGCTCCTCGACACCTTGCGCGAGCGCGGCGAGACCCTGGACCCCGCCACCGGTACCGCCGTAGCGCCGAAGTCCCTCACGGCCGCCGCCGCGAGCCGCGCGGTCCACTACCCGGTCACCGCATCGGGCACCGGCACCTCCCTCTTCGTCGGCAAGGTGCCGCTGACCACCACCCGCACGGCGCGCACCAGTTACCTCCTCAAGGACCCGACGCGCTGGGGCACCGAGACCCGCGACGCCAAGGGGAAGGAACTGGAGAGCTTCGCGCAGGGCAAGAAGTTCACCAGCACCACCGACAAGTGGGGCAACGGCGCCGTCTCGCACCGCGACACCGCCGCCGTCGACGCCCAGTACGGCATCACCAAGACCCTGGACTTCTACAAGAAGACCTTCGGCCGCAAGGGCATAGCGAACAACGGCAAGGCCGCCCGGGGCATGGTCCACTTCGGCAACAAGGTGGCCAACGCCTTCTGGGACTCGACGTGCGGCTGCATGCTCTACGGCGACGGCGACGGTGACATGTTCAAGAAGCCGCTCGTCGTCCTCGACGTCACCGGCCACGAACTCACCCACGGTGTCGTGGACGCCACCGCCAAGCTGGAGCCCACGCGCGTCGACGCGGACGGCAACCAGTACGGTGAGGCGGGCTCCCTGAACGAGTCGCTCGCGGACATCTTCGGCTCCAACGTCGAGTTCAGCGCCAACAACGCCAAGAACCCGCCGAACTACCTGATCGGCGAGAAGCTCGGCCTCGCCCAGAAGTTCCTGCGCCGCCTGGACCACCCCTCCCTCGACAAGCTGGAGGGCACGATCGACTACTGGTCGCCGCAGGTGTACGACGCCGAGGTGCACGCCGGCTCCGGAGTCTCCTCGCACGCCTACTACCTCCTCGCGGAGGGCAGCGGCAGCAAGACGATCGGCGGCTTCGCCTACGACTCGCCCACCTACGACGGGTCCACGGTCACCGGCATCGGACGCACCAAGGCCACGGCGATCTTCTACCGCGCGCTCACCCGCTACATGGTGTCCACCACCGACTTCCACGACGCGCGCATCGCGACACTGAAGGCGGCGGCGGACCTCTACGGCGCGAACAGCGCGGCGTACAAGACCGTCGACCAGGCCTGGGCCGCCGTGAACGTCACGGTCGCCAACACCCCTGCCGCCAGGCACTGATGAGCCGCTGGGTGCCCTGCCACGAGCGGGGCACCCGGGCGCCGGGCCTCATATCCACTGCTTCTCGATCTCCTCGGACACGGTGAACTCGGCCTCGCAGGAAGGGCAACTCGCCTTTCCGAACACATACTTCAACGCCTTCGCGACCTCCCTCTGCCCGAACTCGACCGCCTCGCCGTGCAGTCGCGCACCGATGCCGTCGAGTCCGTCGGGTGTGGCCGGTACGAGCTCCGTCCGACCTTCCGTGGCCTCCTTGTCGGTGCCGGTCACATAGTCGCCGGCCGAGGTGAAGACGCCGTACGCGCCGAACGCGACGAACAGACCCACTTCGCACTCGGGGCACTCGAGCTCGTACTCCTCGGTGTTCACCCCTTCCAGCGCCTCGGCCCACACCCCGCCGTCCTCGAAGGCGAGCACGGCCATCTGGAGGTAGACGAAGGTGTGCGGATCCTGCCCAGGATCGGCGCGCAACACCCGTGCCACATCGAGCAGTTCGCCGATCTCGCGCGCGTACCGCGCCCGGCACTCCTCGTCCGGGTCCGTGGTGATCAGCCCGGCCATGGTGACCGCCTGTATCGGCCCGCCCGGCGCCCGGCCCCGCGCGATGTCGACGAGCACGGGCATCGCCGCCCAACTCGCGTCGTACACCGAGCCCTGGTGGCACAGCGAGCCCCACAACTCCTGCCACACGGCGTCGTCCTCGGTGCCGCCCAGCCGTGCGAACAGGCCCGGGACGTCCTCGGCGCTGCCGTACGCGTGGGTCAGCTCGGACCAATCGATCGTCGTCATACGGCGATTGTGCCGCCCGGCACTGACAACGCGGCCTCGGCGGGCATCAGCTCTGCTCAGGCGACTCACAACTTCGCTTCGACAAATCCTGCTTCTTTTATTGACGACGGAAAAGAAGGGATCTAGGTTCCCGCCATGCGCTCGATCCCCCGTACCGAGTCGTTCCCGGCACACACGCCGGCCGTCTCACAGGTCTTCACGACCGTGCTGTCCCACGGCCCCCTCACCCGTCTTGAGGTGGCCCGCCGGGCGGGGCTGTCGGCGGCCGCCGTGACCAAGGCGGTCCGGCCGTTGATGGAGGCCGGATACCTGGCGGAGGGTGCCGACCAGGACGCGCCCCCGGCACTCGGGCGGCCCGCGAACCTCGTCCGGGTCGACGGCGGACGGGCGTTGTTCATCGGGGTCAAGGTCACCGGCGACGAGATCATCGGCGTCCTCGCCGACCTGTGCTGCCGTATCCGCGTCGCCCGCCATGTGCCGCTGACCGACCGCGATCCCAAGGCGGTGCTGTCGTCGATCGCGGACCTTGCCCAGGAACTCCGCACCGAGGCGGACGACTTGGGCATCCAGGTGCTCGGCCTCGGCCTCGCGGTCTCCGGTGACGTGGACCGCGGCGAAGGGGTCGTCCGCTACTCGCCGTTCCTGGAGTGGCGTGACGTACGCCTGGCCGAACTGGCCGCCATGACAACGGGGTTGCCGGTCACCGTCGACAACGACGTGCGCGCGCTGACCGTCGCCGAGCAGTGGTTCGGCGCCGGCGCGGGCCTCACGGACTTCGCCGTGGTGACCGTGGGCGCGGGCATCGGCTGCGGACTCGTCGTGCACGGCCAGGTCGTCGCCGGCGCCCACGGGGTGGCCGGGGAGATCGGGCACGTGGTCGTCGACCCCGCCGGGCCCCTGTGCCACTGCGGCAACCGCGGCTGCGTCGAGGCGATCGCCGGGGACGCCGCGATCGTCGCCCGGGTCCGTGAGGTCACCGGCGTCCAAGTCGCCGACACCGCCGAGGCGTTGGCCCTCGCTCACCGGGGCGACGCCGGAGCGCGCGAGGTGTACGCGCGGGCCGGTGAGGCGATCGGCCGGGGCATCGCGACCGTGGTCAACCTGTTCGGCCCCGAGCGCGTGATCATCTCCGGCGAGGGCCTGGCCGCCTACGACCTGTTCGCCGAGCAGATCCGTGACTCCTTCGCCGCCGCCGCTTTCGGCTCCGCCGCCCGGTGCGACGTACACACCCGTCCCCTGCCCTTCGACGAATGGGCGCGCGGGGCCGCCGCCACCGCGATCCAGTCCTTCATCCGAGCCGCCGACTAACCCGCACGACCACCCTCGACCCCCGCCACACTCCTACCCGCACGAGGAGCCCGACGATGTACTCCCTCACGCCCGTCCGCGCCCTGAGAGCCATGGTGGTCCTGGCCCTCACCGCAGGCTTCGCCACCTACCTCCCCGCCGCGCAGGCGGCCACCCCCACGGCGGACTCGGCCCCGGCCGTAGCCGCCAAGCCCTATATGGGCTGGTCGAGTTGGAGCATGCAGTCGTCCAAGTACCCCGGCCTCAACCCGGACGGCGACTACAGCTACCTGACCGAGGCGAACGTCAACAAGCAGACGGACGCGCTGGCCTCGAAGTTGAAGAAGTACGGCTACAACTACGTGAATATCGACGCCGGTTGGTGGCGCGCGAACGACTGGACGCCGGAGTACGACCAGTACGGCCGCCAGAAGGCCGACCCGAAACGATTCCCCAGCGGGATGAAGGCCGTCGCCGACCGCATCCACTCCAAGGGCCTCAAGGCCGGCATCTATCTGCCGGCGGGCCTGGAGAAGGAGGCGTACAACGACGGCAAGACGCCGATCTGGAACGCCGACGGCTGCACCACCGCCGACATCGTCTACAGCGACCTGCGCACCACGAACGGCTGGGACAGCTCGTACAAGCTCGACTTCTCGCGGCCCTGCACCCAGAAGTACATTGATTCGCAAGCCCAGTTGATCGCGGACTGGGGTTACGACTTCCTCAAGCTCGACGGTGTCGGTCCGGGGTCCGGAAAGAGCGGCGACCAGTACGACAACGTTGCCGATGTCGCCGCCTGGAACAAGGCCATCACCGCCATCGGGCGCCCGATCCACCTCGAACTCTCCTGGTCCCTGGACTACGGACACGCCGCCGACTGGAAGAAGTACTCCAACGGCTGGCGCATCGACACCGACGTCGAGTGCTACTGCAACACCCTTGTCAGCTGGGAGAATTCGGTCGACGACCGCTGGGACGACACCCCCGCGTGGACCGGCCAGGCAGGCCCCGGCGGCTGGAACGACCTCGACTCCCTCGACGTCGGCAGCGGCGCGATGGACGGCCTGACGAAGGCGGAGCGGCAGAGCTACGCGACCCTCTGGGCCGTCGCCAAGTCCCCGCTGTTCACCGGTGACGACCTCACCCGCCTCGACGACTACGGCCTCTCGCTGCTCACCAACCGCGAAGTCATCGGCGTCGACCAGAGCGACGCACCGCCCGCGCGCCCGGTCACCCCGTCGGACTCCCAGCAGGTGTGGGCCGCGAAGAACCCCAACGGCACATACACAGTCGCCCTGTTCAACCTCGCCGACGCCCCCGCCGCCGTCTCCGCGAACTGGTCGACCCTCGGCTTCACCGGCAAGGCCGCCGTCCGTGACCTCTGGAACCACGAGGACCTCGGCACCTACACCAACAAGGTCACCGAAGCCCTGCCCGCCCACGGCTCCCGCCTCTTCACCGTCACCCCGCACGGCAGCGCCGTCACCACGACCGCCTACGAGGCCGAGGCGACCACCAACACCCTGTCCGGCAACGCAGTCGTCGCCGACTGCTCGGCCTGCTCCGGCGGCAAGAAGGTCGGCAACCTCTACGTCGGCGGCAAGCTCACCGTCAACAACGTCACCGTCGCCAAGGCCGGCACCTACCAGGTGAAGATCGCCTACGTCAGCGGCGACTCCCGCTCGGCGAGCGTCTCCTCGAACGGCAATGCCGCCACTAGCCACAAGTTCCCGTCCACCGGCGACTGGGGGACGGTCGGGACGGTCTACGTGCCGGTGAGCCTGAAGGCGGGCGCCAACACGATCACCTTCGACAGCGGTTCGGGCTACGCGCCGGACATCGACCGCATCGACGTCCCCACCACGGCCTGACCGAGCCACCAGGAGCCGCAATGAACCCCGAACCGTCCCCTCTGCTGCCCAGACGCGACCTGCTCGCCCTCGCCACCGCGACCGGCGCCCTGGCCGCCCTCCCGACCTTCAGCGCCTCCGCCGCGCCGCAGCGTCCCGACGCCTCGGCCGACGACAACTCGGCCTACGGCAGCGGCGGTTCGCTGAACACGCTGTGGTGGCAGGCCCCCGCCGGCGACACCTCGATGATCGAACAGGGCCTGCCCGTCGGCAACGGCCGCCTCGGCGCCCTCGCGAGCAACGACTCCGGCCACGAGGTCCTCCTCGTCACCGACGCCACGATGTGGACCGGCGGCCTGAACGACACGCTCGACTCCGACGGTCAATTCCCGTACGGCCGCGCCGACTTCGGGTCCCTGACCCTGCTTGCCAAGCTCACGGTCGACATCCCCGACCACGACCTGGGCGCCGTCTCCGGCTATCGCCGCACCCTCGACCTCGACCGGGGCGTGGTGGGAGCCTCGTACGTCCGCTCGGGAGTGACGTACCAGCGGGAGATCTTCTCCAGCCGTCCCGACGACGCGATCGTCCTTCACTTCAGCCAGAACGGCGGTGGACGCTACACCGGCACGATCACGCTGGAGGGGACGCACGGCGAGGCCGCCGCGACTTCCTTCGGCGCCTCGTTCGCCAACGGCCTGAAGTACGGCGCCGCCGTCACCGCCTACGGCAGCGGCGGCAAGGTCACGGTCAGCGGCGCGAACATCACCTTCTCCGGCTGCAAGGACCTGACCGTCGTGGTCAGCGGCGGCACCAACTACGCGCCGGACCCCGCCCACGGCTACCGCGACCCCAAGGCCGACCCGCAGAAGCTCGCCCGCGCCAAGGTCCGCGCCGCCGCCGGGCACTCGGCCGACACCCTGCTGCGCACCCATGTCGCCGACCACCGTGCGGCGTTCGGGACGTTCGGCCTCTCGCTCGGCGAGTCGACCGCCGAGCAGCGTGCCCTCGACACCTGGGAGCGCATCCAGCTGCGCGCCACGAGCGGTGAGCCCGACCCCGAACTAGAGGCCGCCTACGTGCAGTTCGGCCGCTACCTCATGGTCGGCTCGTCGCGCGGCAGCCTGCCGATGGGCCTCCAGGGGGTGTGGCTGGACGGCAACGACCCGGACTGGATGGGCGATTACCACACCGACATCAACATCCAGATGAACTACTGGATGGCCGACCGGGTGGGCCTGTCCTCGTGCTTCGACGCGTTCACCGACTACTGCGTCACCCAGGTGAAGGACTGGACCGAGCTGACCGGCAGGCTGTTCCAGGACTCCCGCAACCGCTTCCGCAACACCAGCGGAAAGGTCGCCGGCTGGACCGTCGCCTTCTCCACCAACCCCTATGGCGGGCTTGGCTGGTGGTGGCACCCGGCGGGCAACGCCTGGCTGTGCAACAGCCTTTGGGAGCACTACGAGTTCACGCACTCCCGCACCCACCTGGAGAAGATCTACCCCCTCCTCAAGGGAGCCTGCGAGTTCTGGGAGGCGCGGCTGGTCACCACGACCCTGGACAACGGCAAGGAGGTACTGGTCGCGGACCACGACTGGTCGCCCGAGCAGGGTCCGCAGGACGGCAGGGGCAACACCTACGCCCAGGAAGTGGTGTGGACCCTCTTCGGCAACTACGCGGCGGCTTCGGCGGAGTTGAAGCGGGACAGCGGGTACGCGAACACCGTCTCCGGACTGCGCAGGCGTCTCTACCTGCCCGTGGTGAGCCCGAAGTCCGGCTGGCTGGAGGAGTGGATGTCTCCCGACAACCTCGGCGAGACCACCCACCGCCACCTGTCCCCGCTGATCAACCTGTTCCCCGGCGACCGCATCCGCCCCGACGGCTCCACCCCGAAGGACATCGTCGACGGTGCCACCGCCCTGCTCACCGCGCGCGGCATGAACAGCTTCGGCTGGGCCAACGCCTGGCGCAGCCTGTGCTGGGCGCGCCTCAAGAACGCCGACAACGCCTACCAGTTGGTCGTCAACAACCTCCGCCCGTCCGAGAACGGCACCAACGGCACCGCCTTCAACCTCTTCGACATCTACGAGGTGGAGACGGGCCGCGGCATCTTCCAGATCGAGGCCAACTTCGGCACCCCGGCGGCCGTGACCGAGATGCTCCTGTACTCCCGCCCCGGCCATCTGGAGCTCCTGCCCGCCCTCCCGGACGCCTGGGCCGACTCCGGCTCGATCACTGGGGTCGGCGCCCGCGGCGGCTTCGTCGTCGACCTGAGTTGGAAGAACGGCAAGCCCACCGAGGTGAAACTCCGCAGCGTCGGCGGTCGCACCACGACCGTCGCCCACGGCGGAAAGACCCGCACCGTGAGCGTCAAGCCGGGCGGATCCGTCACGTTGAGGGACTTCGCCCGGTGAGCGCCGGACGGGCACGACTGCGCCGTACGGCCGCACTGATCCTGCTCGCCGCCGCCTTCCAGGCCGGACCCGCACACGCACAACCGCAAGCACAACCGCACGCGCAGATACAGGCACAGGCACAGACACAGGTGAAGGCCTTGAACGACCCGAGAGGCGTGATCACCTGGGGATCGAGCGCCGACCACCTGGGCGACGGCGTCGCCGACCGCAGCTACCGGCTGATCGTCCACACCAGCGTGGCCGGCACCGATCTGCGGATCCGGCTCTCCAACGCCTTCGGCGACCGGCCGCTGACCTTCGACAGCGCCTACGCCGGTGTGCAGAAGGCGGGTGCCGCGGTCGTCCCCGGCTCCAACCGGCGGCTCACCTTCGACGGCGCGAAGTCGGTCACCATCCCGGCGGGCGCGGTCGCTTACAGCGACCCGCTCCCCGGCAGGCTGCCCGCCGCGACCAACCTCGTGGTCAGCATCCACAGCCCGGACGCGGCGGGCCCGGCGACCGGCCACGGCATGGCGATGCAGACGTCGTACGCCACCCAGGGCGACCACACCGGCGAGGAAGGCGCCGCTGCGTGGACGGACACCACCGGCTCCTGGTACTACCTCGACGCCGTCTCCGTACGGCCGAGCGCGGGCATCGGTGCCGTGGTCACGCTCGGGGACTCCATCACGGACGGCTGGGCGTCCACGTCGGACCTCAACCGGCGCTGGCCCGATTACCTGGCCCGCCGGCTCGCGCGCGCCGACACGGCCGTCAAGGGTGTGGCCAACGAAGGGATCTCCGGCAACAAGGTCCTCGCCGACGGCGCCGGGCAGAGCGCCCTGAACCGCTTGCAGCGCGATGTGCTGTCGCAGCCCGGTGTCCGCACCGTGTTCCTCTTCGAGGGCGTCAACGACATCAAGGCACACTCCGGCGTCACCGCTCAGGACCTGATCGCGGGCTACCGCGAGATCATCGAGCGGGCGCACGCGGCCGGGAAGTGTGTCGTCGGTGCCACGGTCGGACCGTTCAAGGGCTGGCCCGAATGGGATGCGGCGGGCGAGGCGGTACGCCAGGAGGTCAACCAATTCATCAGGAGCAGCGGGGAGTTGGACGCGGTCACCGACTTCGACCACATCCTCCGCAGCCCCTACGACCAGGAGAGGATGCTCCCCTTCTTCGACGGCGGCGACCACATCCACCCCAACGACAAGGGGATGGCGGCGATGGCCGACGCGGTCGACCTCAAGGCCCTCGACTGCGGGAAGTGAACCTCAGCCGGACGCCGTCGCCTCCGGGGTGATCAGCCCCTGGCGGTAGGCGATCGCCACCGCCTCCGTACGGCTCGCGGCGCCCAGCTTCGCGAGGATGTTGGAGACGTGGACGCTAGCCGTCTTGCCGGTGATGAACAGCTCCTCGCCGATCTGACGGTTGCTGCGCCCGAGGGCGAGCAGCCGCAGCACGTCCCGCTCGCGGGCCGTCAGCGGCGAGGGGCGGTCCCCGGCGTCCGGTGCCGGGTCGCCCAGGCGGCCACGGCGGACGAGTGTGTCCAACCGTGCGAGCAGGGGAGCGGCGCCGAGCCGGGCGGCCGTCTCCCGTGCCGCGCGGGCCTGGTCGGCCGCCTCATCGCGGCGGTCGGCCGCCAACAGGGCTTCGGCGTAACGGAATTGGCAGCGCGCCCGTTCGTAGACATCGCCGTAGCCGAACGCGGTCACCGCCTTCTCCCAGGCCGCCGCGTCCGGTCCGGTGGCCGCCCGTGTCCACTCGGCCTCGGCGCGGGCCAGCCATGCCTGTCCTTCCGGCCCCTGCGGTCGGGCCTCACCACCCGCGCCGGCCACCGACCGGGCCAGCTCGACGAGTTCCGTCGCGGTGTCCGTCCAGCGGCGCACGCCCGCATCGTCACCGCTCAGCCGTAGCGCGGTGGCCTTGTCGGCGACCGCGGCCAGGGCGAGGGCGGCGAGCCGGACCGTGAGGTCGGGACGGCGGCCGGAGTCGTCGGTGAGGGCGGCGACCGCGGTGCGCAGGTGCTCGACGGCCGTCTCCGGGTCGCCCTGGACGGCGGCGGCGTCGGTGAGCACGAGGGCCGCCACCATTGAGGCCATCCAGTCGAACGGCCCGTCCAGCAGGGCCCGGGCCCGCTCCACTGCGCTCAAGTCACCGCGCGCCAGCGCCACATACAGCGCGGGCCCCATCGTGAAGCCACCCGCGTGCGGCAGCACTTCCGCGTCGCTCGCGGCCGCCTTCACGCACTCGTCCCAGCGGCCCAGCGTGTACAGCACCAGGAGCTGGAGATAGCGCATCTCCAGCGGATACGGCGACGAGAGCAGCCCGGCGCGGCGGGCCCGGTCAAGACCCTCGGCGAGCCAGGGCAGCGACTCCTCCAGGTCCCCGGACTCGAAGCTGCCGATGGCGAGATGGAACAGGGCGCGCATCTCCACGGGCGAGTGCCCGGCCTCCCGGGCCAGCTCACGTGCCTGCGCGAGCCGCTCCCGGCCCTCTCTGGTGCGTCGGCCGCCCTTTTCGAGCGTGGCCAGCGAGATCAGCAAGTCGGCCCGGGCATCGGTCAGTTGGAGTTCCTCGGCGGTGCGCAGGGCCTGGCGGGCGATCCGCAGCGCGGTCTCGTCGTCGCCGACCTGGCGGGCCGCCAGCACATGCGTGGCCGCCGCCCACACCCAGGTCCGCGAGGGCGGCTCGGCGGGGATCATCTCCAACGCCTCGCTGCTGTACGCGAACGCGGCCGTGAGGCTGTCGACGCCCATCAGATTGCCGGCCAGCGTGTAGCGCACCCGGGCGGCCAGCTCGGAGTCCGTGTCCTGGCCGATCCCAGCGAGCGCGGAGCGGGTGAGGGAGACCGCGCGGTGCGCGTCCCCGGCGTGGGCCGCTGCCGCCGACGCGCGCAGGGTGAGGGTCACGCTGCCGATGCCCTCGCCCGAGGGCCGGGCGGCCGGGTCCACCGACGACCACAGATCGAGGACGGTTTCGAGATGCCGTAGCTCCTCGGCGGGTGCGCCGACGTGCCGGGCGTGGTCGGCGGCCTCCAGGGACGCGGCCAGTGCCTCGGCCAGGTCGTGGCTCTCGCGGTAGTGATAGGCGCGCTCCGCCGCGCTCTCGGCCGGGTGTCCGCGCGAGGCGAGGAGGCGGGCGAAGGCGCCGTGCTGCCGGGAGCGCTCGCCGGGGAGGAGGTCGGCGTACACCGCCTCGCGGGCGAGGGCGTGCCGGAAGGAGTATGTGTCGGCGTGTCCGGGGACCAAGAGCTGGCGCTCGACGGCCTCGCGCAGCGCCGACTCCAGCTCGTCCTCCGGGAGTTGGACCGCGTCGCGCAGCAGGTCGTACTCGACGCGGCGTCCGGCGACGGCGGCTGTGCGCAGCACCTGCTGGGCGGTGTCGGAGAGTTGCTCGAAACGGATCAGCAGGACGTCGGCCAGACCGCTCGGTACCCCGCCCGCCTCCATGTCGCTCGCCGCGAGCAACTCCTCGGCGTAGAAGGCGTTTCCCTCGGCGCGCTCGACGATCCGGCGGACCGTGCCGTCCGGCACCGGGTCCGTACGCAGCGCGCGCACCAGCCGGGCGACCTCCGCGTCCCCCATGGGCCGCAGCTCCAGCCGCTCCACGGCGGGCAGCCGCACCAGCTCGGCCAGCAGGGGCCGTAGGGGATGGCGGCGGTGGAGGTCGTCCGCGCGGTACGACGCGAACACCGCCAGGCGGTGGGTGGGCGCGCCACCCGCCGGGCGCTGGAGAATGCCCCGGCTGAGCAGGAAGCGGAGCAGGTCGCGGGAGGACTGGTCGGCCCAGTGCAGGTCCTCCAGGACCAGGAGCAGGGGAGCGATGTCGGCGAGGTCGGCCAGCAGTCCGGCGATGCCCTCGAAGAGCCGCAGCCGGCCGCCCGCGTCCCGGGCCGCGTCCGAACCGGCGCCCAGCAGCCGGTCGACCGCCGGATGCGCGGCCAGAGCGGCGGCGAAGCGTTCGTCGTCGGCCAGGACACCGAGGATCTCGGTGAAGGGGAGATACGGCAGACCGACGTCACCGAGGTCGACGCAGTGGCCCGTGAGGACGGTCATCCCCGCACTCGCCGCCCGCGCCGCCACCTCGTCGAGCACCCGTGTCTTGCCGACGCCCGCGTCCCCGGCGATCAGCACCGCCCCCGCCGTACCCGCGCGGGCGCGCTCCAGCACACCGGCGAGGCGGGCGAGTTCCTCGTCCCGGCCGATGAGCGGGGCTGCTGCCACGGATGACGTCACGCACCCATCCTGGCACGCGCCACTGACAACGCACCTGGCCACCGGGCGGGAGACGGCTCTCCGCCCGGCGGGCCGGGGTTCAGCGCAGGGTCTCGGCCCAGTTCGCCGGGACGCGTCCCGCGGGACCCGGCACCGGCTGGTCCTTCGGGTGGCTCACCGGGGCGGCGAGTTCGGGACCGGAGTCGTACAGCTCGGAGGTGGTGAAGTTCCAGAACCAGTCCTCGCCGGGTTCGTAGCTCTGGATGAACGGGTGTCCCGTGGACTGGTAGTGGGCCGTGGCGTGCTTGGCGGGGGAGTCGTCGCAACAGCCGATGTGGCCGCACTGCGCGCACCGCCGGAGATGGAACCACCAGCCGTCGGCGGCGTCGCACTCCACGCAACCGGCGCCGCTCGGCGGGACGGTGGGGTCGATTCCGGTGATGTCGCTCATGCGGACTCCTCGGGCGTCTCGTTGTCGACGGCGGTGAGCGGGAGCAGGACCTGGAAGCGGGTGTCGCCCGGCAGCGACTCCACCTGGAGGGTGCCGTGGTGCTTGTTGACGACGATCCGCCAGGAGATGTCCAGACCGAGCCCCGTGCCCTCGCCCACCGGCTTGGTGGTGAAGAACGGATCGAAGATACGGCCACGGATCTCCTGCGGCACACCGGGCCCCGTGTCACGGAACTCGACCATCAGCTGGTCGTGCACCAGAGCCGTCCTTACCGTCAACGTCCCTTCCCCGCCTGTGCTGTTGATGGCGGAGACCGCGTTGTCGATCAGGTTGGTCCACACCTGGTTGAGCTCGGCCGGGTAGGCCGGGATCTTCGGGAGCGTCCGGTCGTAGTCCTTGACGACCTTGATGCGGTCGCCGGTCTTCCCGCCGAGCATCAGCAGGGTGCTGTCGAGGAGTTCGTGCACATCGGCGACCTGGTAGGGCGCGCGGTCCAGCTGCGAGTACTGCTTGGCGGCGCCGACCAGGTTCGAGATCCGGGTGGTGGAGTCCTCGATCTCCGTCATCAGCAGCTCGGTCTCGACCGTGTAGCTGAGCCAGCCGACCGCTGCCTGCAGCACGTCCTCGTCCACGGCCGCCGCGACCTGGTCCAGCCAGTCGATGTCGAGACCGGCCTGCACGAAGGTGGGCGCGATCTGCCAGGCCTGCATGATGCCGTGGTCGTCGAGCCAGTCCGTGAGCGCGTCCTCGCGGTCCGAGGCCTCCAGGGGGCTCAACGTCGGTGCCTTGGCGACGCGTTCGGCCGTGCGCTCCTGGATGTCGATCAGGTTCGCGAGGGCCTCGCGCGAGTACGGGCCGGAGGAGATGACCCGCAGCTTGTGCCGCATCTTCGCCACCCGCTCGCGCAGCGTCGAGGTGGCCCGGACGGCGGCGGCGGCGGGGTTGTTGAGCTCGTGCGTCAGCCCGGCCGACAACGAGCCCAGCGCCAGCAGCCGTTCACGCTGGCTGATCGCCAACTGGGTGCTCTTCGAACCGAAGAAGAGGCCCTCCAGGAGGTGCACCGCCATCGGGAACCACTCGCTCATGATGGCCGCGAAGGTCTCGGCGGGCAGCACGAAGAACCGCGTGGGCTCCGTCACCCGCATCGAGTTGAGGTACACCTGCTGCACCCGGTCGCCGATGTAGGCCTGCATCGCGCCGGTGTACACGCCGCGTTGAGAGGTCCGGCTGACCTCGACGTCGTCGCCGCCGACCCGCCGCGACAGCACGACGGTGCCCTCGATCATGACGTAGAAGCAGGTCGCGGGGTCGCCCTCGGTGTAGACGGGTCCGGCCTCGAACAGCTCGACTTGCCCGTCGCAGCACAGCCGGCCGAGCTGCTCCGGTGTCAGCTTCTCGAACAGGAACAGCGTGCCGATCTCCTGCGGGCTGCACGGCAGCACCTGCCCGCTCATGACTGCTCCAGGTAGCGGTGGACGAGCATCACGGCCATGGCTCCCTCTCCGACGGCGGACGCGACGCGTTTCGCGGACTCGGCGCGCGCGTCGCCCGCCACGAACACGCCGGGAATGTTGGTCTCCAGGTGGTACGGCGCCCGGTCCAACTCCCAGCTCGCGGGCGGCTTCCCGTCCGCGGTGAGGTCCGGTCCGGACAGGATGAACCCGCGCTCGTCCCGCAGCACCGACCCGTCCAGCCAGTCGGTCAGCGGGGCCGCGCCGATGAACACGAACATCCACTGCGCGTCGACGAGTTCGGTGTTTCCGCTCTCGGTGTCGCGCAGCGTGAGCTGCTCCAAATGGTCGGAGCCGTGCGCGGCGTCGACGACGGTCCCGGTGCGCACCGAGATGTTCTCGGCCTCATTGATCTGCTGGATCAGGTAGTACGACATCGACGCGGCGAGCGAGCCCCCGCGCACAAGCAGCGTCACCGACTTGGCACCCTTGGACAGGTACATCGCCGCCTGGCCCGCCGAGTTGGCGCCGCCGACGATGTACACGTCGTGCCCCTGGCAGGAGGCCGCCTCGGTCAGCGCCGAGCCGTAGTAGACCCCGCAGCCCGTCAGATCGGGCGTGCCGGGCGCCTCCAACTGCCGGTAGGACACTCCGGTCGCCAGGATCACGGCGTGCGCGGCGACCGTCGAGCCGTCCGCGAAATGCACCACCCGCGCCGACCCGTTGGCCTCAAGTCCCGTGACCTCGCGGGCCGTCAGGATCTCGGCGCCGAACTTTCCGGCCTGCCGCCGTGCCCGGTCGGTGAGTTGGGCCCCGGACACCCCGTCGGGGAACCCGAGGTAGTTCTCGATGCGCGAACTCTGCCCGGCCTGACCGCCGGTCGCCGACCGCTCGACGAGAACGGTCCGCAGGCCTTCCGAAGCCCCGTAGACGGCCGCGCCGAGTCCCGCCGGGCCGCCGCCGATGACGACGAGGTCGTAGAAGTCGGCGGTCGGTGTGGTCGCGAGCCCGACCTCGGCGGCCAGTTCGGTCGCCTCCGGCTCGACCAGCACGTTCCCCTCGGCGGTGATCACGAGCGGCAGCCGCTGCCCGTCCTGCCCGGCGGCGGACAGCAGCCGCAGCCCCTCCGGGCTGTCGGCCGAGTACCAGCGGTACGGCACCTGGTTGCGGGCCAGGAACTCCCGCACGTCCGAGGAGCGCGCCGACCAGCGGTGCCCGACCACCTTCGTGGCGGGCACGGGCCGGTAGTCGCTGTTCCGCCAGGCCTCCAGGAGGTCGTCCAGGACCGGGTAGAGCTTCTCCTCCGGCGGGTCCCAGGGCTTCAGCAGATAGTGGTCGAGGTCGACGACGTTGATCGCGTCGATCGCCGCGTCCGTGTCCGCGTACGCGGTCAGCAGCACCCGGCGCGCGCCCGGATAGACGTCGAGGGCCTGCTCCAGGAACTCGATGCCGTTCATCTGCGGCATCCGGTAGTCGGCGAGGATCACGGCCACGAGATCCCCGCGCAGCTTCAGCTCGCGCAACGCGTCCAGCGCGGACTCCCCGGACTCCGCGCGCACGATCCGGTACGACTCGCCGTAGCGCCGCCGCAGGTCACGGGCGACGGCACGGGACACTCCCGGATCGTCGTCCACGGTCATGATGACGGTCCGCGCGGCTTCGGCGGCCTGTGCCATACGTCTCCCACCCCGAGTGGTCGGCTTCACGGCACGGCGGCGCCGTTGTCACCGCGCCGGCTCCCCACCATCGTATGGTCGATCGCCGCGGTCCGCTCCGCTACGCCTGATACGGGGGCCTCAGGGGCGGCGGGAGCGCAACACGCAGAACTCGTTCCCCTCGGGATCCATCAGCGTCACCCACGACACCTCGCCCTGTCCGACGTCAGCCGTCCGTGCCCCCAGGGCCAGCAGCCGGATCACCTCGGCCTCCTGGTCATCGGGCCGGAAGTCCAGATGCAGCCGGTTCTTGACCGTCTTGCCCTCGGGCACCGGCACGAACAGCAGCCCCGGCAGCCGCTCGGGCTCCAGCCGGATCTCGAACTCGTCCGGCGCCTCGCCCACCACGACCCACCCGAGCGCCTCGGCCCACCAGCGCCCCAGCGTGACGGGGTCGGAGGAGTCCACCACTACCTGCTCCCACTCCAAGGTCATAGTGAAGACTGAGGCCGACGCACGTGATCGCACCACAGGGAGGCCACCGAATGACACGCCCGATCACCGCAGGGGTCGACGGATCGGCGGAGAGTCTCGCCGCACTCGCCTGGGCGGGCCGGGAGGCCGTACGGCGGGGGCTGGCGCTGCGGGTCGTGCATGTCTGGCGGTACGAGGAGCATCAGGCCGTCGATGCCGGGGACCGGGACACCCAGGACCGCTGGGTACGGGACGCGGCCGCCGAGGCCACCCGGACGGTCGCCGAACGCCACCCCGGTCTGGACATCACCACCGACGTCCTGGAGGGCGACCCCGTCGACATCCTGACCGCCGCCGCTGCCGACGCCGAACTCCTGGTCCTCGGCTCGCGCGGTCACGGGCCCGTCGTCGGCTTCCTGCTCGGTTCCGTAGGCCAGCAGGTGATCGCCGGTTCCGTACGGCCCGTCGTGCTCGTGCGCGCCGGTGACGAAGCCGCCGGAGAGGTCGCCGGGCGCGAGATCGTCGTGGGCCAGCACGGGAACCCCGAGGACAGCGCCGCCGCACTGGGCTTCGCCTTCGAGACGGCGGCGGCACGCGGCGCCACGGTCCGTGCCGTACGGGCGTGGACCCTGCCGCCGGTGTTCGCCTACAGCCCCGCCTCGATGAAGCTCCTCGACGACGCCGGAGGCCTGGAGCCGTACGAGAAGAAGGGCCTGGCCGAGGCGCTTGAGCCGTGGCGGCAGCGCTTCCCCGACGTGCCCGTGGTCGAGCACGTGGAGATCGGCAGCGCGGGGCAGGTGCTGCTGTCGGTCGCGGGGCGGGCCCAGTTGATGGTCGTGGGGCGGCGCGCCCACCGTACGGCGGTGGGCGCGCGGATCGGCTCGGTCGCGCACGGGGTGCTGCACCACGCGGAGTGCCCGGTGGCCGTGGTGCCGGCGCCGGAGGTCTCCTGAGGGTCAGACCGTGAACGCGGTGCGGAAGCGGTCCAGGGCGCGTTCGCTGTCGCCCTCCGAGGCCCACGCCTCCATCGCGACCGTGCCGTCGTAGCCGATGTCGGCCAACGCACGGGCGATCGCCGGGTAGTTGATCTCGCCGGTGCCCGGCTCCTGGCGGCCGGGGACGTCCGCCACCTGGATCTCGCCGATCAGGTCCAACTCGTGGGCCTTGCGGACGAGTTCGATGAGGTTCCCCTCGCCGATCTGCGCGTGGTAGAGGTCCAGGTTCATCCGCAGGCCTGGCCGGTCCACCGCCTGGACCAGGGCCAGGGTGTCGGCCGCCGTCGCGAACGGTACGCCAGGGTGGTCGACCGCGGCGTTCAGGTTCTCCAGCGTGAAGGTGACCCCGGCGCTCTCGCCCAGTTCGGCGAGGCGGGTCAGGGTGCGGTGGGCGGCGATCCACATCGCGCCCGTGGGCTCGCCGGTCACCGGAACCACCGGCAGACCCTCGGAGTCGAGGCCCGTGCCGTGCAAGTTCAGCCGGGGGCAGCCCAGTTGATCGGCTGCCTTCACCGACTCCTCGGCGGTGCGCAGGAGTTCGGCGGCGCCGTCCTCGTCGGTGAGGCTGCCCCGGATGTAGCCCGTCATCGACGAGAACTCGGCCGGGGTTCGCGTCAGCGCGTCCAGGTCGTGCCGGGTCCAGTCCCAGATCTCGACCTGGAAACCGGTCTCGTGGATGCGCCGCGCCCGCTCGTGGATCGGCAGATCCCGGAAGACCATCTCGGCACAGACCGCCAACGTGTACATGACTGCTCGCCCTCTTCTAGAACGTTCTAGATGGCAGTAGTACGCCATTGCTGCATTCCCGTGTCAAGGCTTCGACGGGCATGTTTCTAGAACGTTGCAGTACCTTCGGACCAGCACCTTTGGAGCGGCTACCATCCCGGAACGGAACGCCCCCTCGACCGGAAGGACCCCCGTGCCGACCACCCCCGCGGTCCCCGACGGAAAGCGGCCCACCCTGGCCCATGTCGCGGCCCGGGCGGGCGTGTCCGTCGCGCTGGTCTCCATCGTGATGCGCGGGGCCTACGGCGCGAGCGCGACCACCCGCGAGCGCGTGCTGAAGGCCGCCGAGGAGATCGGCTACCGCCCCGACACCCGGGCCAGGGTGCTGCGCAGTAACCGCTCCCGCCTCCTCGGCGTGCAGTTCGGCCTGCGCCACCCCTTCCACACCGACCTGGTGGAGCGCATCTACGCCGCCGCCGAGCCCGCCGGCTACCAGGTCGCCCTGAGCGCGGTCGCCCCCTCGCGCGGTGAGCGGCAGGCCGTGGAGGCGCTGCTAGCCGACCGGTGCGAGGCCCTCGTCCTGCTCGGCCCCGAGGTCCCGGCCGCCCGCCTCGCGCAGCTCGCGACCCAGGTCCCGGTCGTCTCGGTGGCCCGGCGGCTACGGCCCGCCCCGCCCGCCGTGGACGTCGTCCGCACCGCCGACGACGAGGGCGCCCGGCAGGCCGTGGACCACCTCGTCGCGCTCGGCCACCGCGCCATCGCCCACATCGACGGCGGCAAGGCACCCGGCGCCGCCGACCGCCGCCGCGGCTACCGCACCGCGATGCACCGCCACGGCCTCGGCGACCACGTCCACGTGCTGCCCGGCGGACCCACCGAGGACGACGGAGCGCGAGGCGCCCGCACCCTGCTTGCCGAAGCCCCAACTGCCCGGCCCAGCGCGGTACTTGCCTTCAACGACCGTTGCGCCACAGGGGTCCTGGACACCCTCCTGCGCGCCGGTGTCTCCGTGCCCGTCGAGATCTCCGTGGTCGGCTTCGACGACACCAGCCTGTCCCGGCTCGCCCACATCGACCTGACCACCGTCGCCCAGGACGTCCCGCGCCTCGCGGAACTCGCCGTCGGCCGCGCGATCGCCCGCCTGGACGGGGAGGCTGTGGCGGAGGGAGAGAGCGTGGTTCCGCCGCGCCTCGTCGTCCGCGGCACGACGGCCCCGCCCGCCACGGACTGACCCGGGTCACTCCGGGGTGGTCGGCTCCAGCGTCTCGCGGGCCTTCGGCAGGATGTTCTTGAGGTAGTCCTCGACCGCCGTGTCCAGGCCGATGTCGTGCTGGGCGTGCTCGGACATGTACCAACGGTGTTCGAGCAGCTCGTGGTAGATCTCGGCCGGGTCCATGGCGCCCCGCAGTTCGAGCGGTACGGCGCGCACGGTCGGTCGGAACACGTCCCGCACCCACCGGTGCGCGAGCACCTCGGGCCGGGCGGCGAGGGGGTCGCCCGGGGCGTAGTCGTCCTGGGTGGCCATCCAGGACTCCAGGTCGTTCAGGAGCCGCCGCGCCTGGTTCTCCTCGGCGTCCAGGCCGGTCAGCCGCAGGAGTTGACGCTGGTGGTGGCCCGCGTCGACGACCTTGGGCACGAAGGTGACCGTGTCGCCGTTGGAGGAGTGCTCGATCTGCATCTCGGCGACGTCGAAGCCGAGTTCGTTCAGCCGCCGGATCCGGCGTTCGATGAAGTGGTACTTGCCCGCCGGGTACACCGAGACGCGGGTCAGTTCCTCCCACAGGCTCTGGTAGCGGGCGCAGATCTCCATGCCGAACTCGATCGGGTCGACGGACGGGTGCAGCGCCCCGGACGCCTCCAGGTCGAGCAGCTCTCCGCTGATGTTCACGCGGGCGAGGTCGAGGTCGTAGTCGCGCTGCCCGTTGCTGAGCTGCGGGTGCAGGTCGCCGGTCTCCGCGTCCACCAGATACGCGGCGTACGCGCCCGCGTCCCGCCGGAACAGCGTGTTGGACAGCGAGCAGTCGCCCCACGCGAACCCGGCCAGGTGCAGCCGCACCAGCAGCACGGCCAGCGCGTCCATCAGCCGGTGCATGGTGGCCGGGCGCAGGGTCGTCTCGAACATCGAGCGGTACGGCATCGAGCCGCCCAAGTGCCGGGTGATCAGCACCGGTTCGAGGGGCTCGCCGTCGGCGTCGGCGCGCCCGGTGACCACGGCGAGCGGGTCGACCGCGGGGATGCCGAGCCGGTCCAGGTCGCGCAGCAGCTCGTACTCGCGCAGCGCGGGGCGCTCCGCCAGCTCCTTGACGGCTATGACCTCGCTGCCCGCGCGGGCGTAGCGCACGACGTGGCGGGAGATGCCGCGCGGCAGCGGGACCAGGTACTCGTCGGGCCACTCCTCCAGGGGAACGTCCCAGGGCAGTTCCAGCAGGAGGACCGGATGCTCGGGGTTCGTCGCGTTGATCTGCAGTGCCATGGGGTGACTTTAGATCGCGTGCTCGCGGGCGCGCCCGGCCGCCTCACGGACCGGACCGGTGTGCACGGGACCGTGGCCGGGCAGCAGGGTCTCGGCGTCGAGCCCTTCGATGATGTCCAGCGAGGCCACGGCACGGTCGCGCTCGTGGTGGAACATGTCGGGCAGCAGTTGCGGGCCCTTGATCCGGGACGTCGGGTGGCCGCTCACCAGGGCGTCCCCGGAGATCACGATCCCGCGCTCCTGGAGATGGAACACGCAGTGCCCGCTTGTGTGGCCGGGGGTGTGAACGGGGACGGGGCGGCCGGGCAGGTCGAGGGGGCCGCCCGAGGTCGGGAACGCCTCGGCCGCGGCGACGGGGTGCTGCTCGGTGCCACCGACGCGCATCGCGTGCATCACCCAGGGCAGGACTCCCGGACGCCAGGCGTTCTTCAGGACCGTTCCAACACTCACCTGCTGGAGGAACTCCCGGCGGGCGTGCGGCACTTCGGCCTCGTGGAGCAGGACCGGCGTGCCGTGGGTGTCGCGCAGGTACGCGGCCGAGCCGAGGTGGTCGTTGTGGGCGTGCGTGATCAGCACCGCCCGGACCGCCTCGGGCGAACTGCCCACCTGGGCAAGGGAGTCGAGCACGAGCTGACGGTCCCCGGGGTATCCGGTGTCCACCAGCGTGGCCGCGTCACCGTCCGTGAGGATCACCCAGTTGGTGCTGCTGCCGTGCACCAGATAGGTGCCGTCGGCGACTTGGTGTACCTCTGCCCGCATGACCGTCCCCTCGTACGTGATGGTGTTCGACACGGGACAGCCAACCAGACGCCCATCGGGCGGGCGCGGGCGGGGGAAGCCGCCTCCGGCGCCGTCCGCCGGGGGCGGCCCCCGCGTGCGTCCGAAGCGGCCGCCTCTCCGCCTCAGTGCACGCCGTGCGGGCGGAACTGCACGCTGATGCGCGGTCCCGCGGCGCGGGTGGTCTTGGGGACGCAGTGCTCCCAGGTCCGCTGGCAGGAGCCGCCCATCACGATCAGATCGCCGTGCCCGAGCGGGCGCCGCACCGACTCGCCGCCGCGCACGGGCCGTAGCAGCAGGTCCCGGGGCGTGCCCACGGAGAGGATCGCCACCATCGTGTCCTCGCGGGCACCCCGTCCGATCCGGTCGCCGTGCCAGGCGACACTGTCCCGGCCGTCGCGGTAGTAGCAGAGCCCGGAGGTGGCGAAGGGTTCGCCCAACTCCCTTGCGTAGTAAGCCGACAGAGCGTCCCTCGCCTCGGCCAGCACCGGGTGGGGGAGCGTGTCGTCCGCGCCGTAGTAGGCGAGCAGTCGCGGTACGGCGACGACCTGGTCGTACATCTGACGGCGCTCGGCGCGCCACGGCACTTCGGCGGCCAGTTCCTCGAACAGGGCGTCGGCGCCGGTGAGCCACCCGGGCAGCACGTCGATCCAGGCGCCCAGCCCCAGTGCCGTACGGCCGATCCCGTGGAGGGGGCCGAGGCGGAGCTGGTCGGTCTGGTCGAAAAGGGAGCCCTGGAGGTGGTGCGCGGTCATGGGGCCAGCGTACTCCTTATTCGAATATCTGTTCCAATGCGAGCCCGGCTCTTTTGATACATCAGTGCATCGGATACATTCGCGTATCGAATGGAGGTCCGGGCATGGTGACCGAGGTGACGCCCAAGCGTGTGACCAGGCGCCGTGTCCGCACGCGGGCCAACCTGCTGTCCGCCGCGTTCGCCGTGTTCGCCGCGAAGGGATACGGCCGGGTCTCCATCGAGGAGGTCTGCGAGGCCGCCGGCTACAGCAGGGGCGCCTTCTACTCGAACTTCGACAGCTTGGACGAGCTGTTCTTCGCCCTCTACCAGGAGCGGGCCGAGCTGATCGCGGACCAGGTGTCCGGTGCCTTCGCCCTCGACGGACCCGACCTCGATGTACCGGCCGCCGTGGACCGTGTCACCGACGTGCTTCTCCTCGACCTGGACTGGCTCCTGGTCAAGACGGACTTCCTGGTGCACGCGGCCCGGAACCCGGCCGTCGCGCAGAGCCTGCTCGACCACCGGGCGCGGCTGCGCGAGGCGATCGCCGACCGGCTCGCCCGCGCGGCCGGACGGTTCGAACTGCCCACCGCGCTCGGCCATGTCGACAGCGCCGCCCACGCGGTGATCGCCGCCTACGACGGAGTCACCACCCAACTGCTGCTGGACAAGGACGTGGAGCACGCCCGGGTCTGGCTCAAGCAACTACTCACCGCGCTGCTGACCGACGGCAGGCGCACCCCCGAATAAGAAAGGCAACGTCGCCATGGATGCGGACGTCATCGTCGTCGGAGCCGGTCTGGCCGGTCTGGTCGCGGCCCACGAGCTGACCAGCCGGGGACGCCGGGTCGCGCTCGTCGACCAGGAGAACGCCAACAACCTCGGTGGGCAGGCCTTCTGGTCCTTCGGCGGGCTGTTCCTCGTCGACTCGCCGGAACAGCGCCGCCTCGGCATCAAGGACTCCTTCGACCTGGCCTGGAACGACTGGCAGGGCAGCGCCGGCTTCGACCGCGTCGACGACGAGGACTCCTGGGCGGTGCGCTGGGCGCGCGCCTACGTCGAGTTCGCCGCCGGGGAGAAGCGCCCCTGGCTGGAGAGCCACGGCATCAAGCTGCTGCCGACGGTCGGGTGGGCGGAACGCGGCGACCTGCGCGCCCACGGCCACGGCAACTCCGTCCCGCGCTTCCACGTCACCTGGGGCACCGGCACCGGAGTCGTCGAACCCTTCGTGAACCACGCCAGGCAGGCCGCCCGCGACGGACTGCTCACCTTCTACTACCGCCACCAGGTCGACGAGTTGGTCGTCGAGGAGGGCGAGGCACGCGGCGTCCGTGGAACGGTCCTGGCCGAGGACAACGCGGCCCGGGGCGTCTCCTCCAGCCGCGAGGCGATCGGCGCGTTCGAACTCACCGCCCAGGCCGTCGTCGTCACCTCCGGCGGCATCGGCGCCAACCACGACATCGTCCGCCAGTACTGGCCCGAGCGCCTCGGCACCCCGCCCGCCGAGATGGTCACCGGCGTCCCGGCCTACGTCGACGGCCGGATGCTCGACATCAGCGCCGAGGCGGGCGTACGACTCGTCAACCGCGACCGCATGTGGCACTACACCGAGGGCCTGCAGAACTGGGACCCGGTCTGGCCCGGCCACGGCATCCGCATCCTGCCCGGCCCGTCGTCCCTGTGGTTCGACGCCCTCGGCCGCCGCCTGCCTGACCCGTGCCTGCCGGGCTACGACACGCTCAACACCCTCAAGTACCTGCGTACGACCGAGGACTTGGCGGAGCACGACCACTCCTGGTTCATCCTCACCCAGAAGATCATCGAGAAGGAGTTCGCGCTGTCGGGCTCCGAGCAGAACCCCGACATCACCGCCAAGGACAAGAAGGCGGTCCTGCGCGACCGGCTGCTCGGCAAGGGTGCCCCGGGCCCGGTGGACGCCTTCCTGCGCAAGGGCGCGGACTTCGTGACCGCGGGGAATCTGGAGCAACTGGTCGAGAAGATGAACCAGTTGACCGACAAGCCGCTCCTCGACGCGGCCGTCGTCCGGCGGCAGATCGAGGCCCGCGACCTCCAGATGGCCAACCCCTACAGCAAGGACTCCCAGGTCCAGGGCATCCGCAACGCCCGCCGCTACATCGGCGACCGCCTGGGCCGCGTGGCCACCCCGCACCGCATCCTGGACCCGGCGGCCGGACCCCTGATCGGCGTCAAGCTGCACGTCCTGACCCGCAAGACCCTCGGCGGCATCCAGACGGACCTGGACTCACGCGCGCTGGCCGCCGACGGAAAGCCGATCGGCGGACTGTACGCGGCCGGGGAGGTCGCGGGCTTCGGCGGCGGTGGGGTGCACGGCTACAACGCGCTCGAAGGCACGTTCCTCGGCGGCTGCCTCTTCTCGGGCCGGGCGGCGGGCCGCGCCGCGGCGAAGCAGACGGCCTAGCGATACTGCTCAAGTGCTACGGCCCGTCTCCTCACCCCTCCAGGAGGCGGGCCAGCACCGAGGCGTGACTCCGCTCCGGCGACCTGACCGCCGTCACCAGCGTCACCGGCCCCATCCGGACCAAGTTCCGCAAGGTGTGCAGGAGTTGAGCCGCCTCGGGCTCGGCGAGCTCGGCCTCGTAGCGGCTGCTGAACTCCTCGAAGGACCCCTCGCCCGCGTGGTACCAGCGGCGCAGTTCGGTCGACGGGGTGATCTCCTTGGGCCACTCGTCGACCCGGGCCGCGTCCTTCGACAGGCCACGCGGCCACAGCCGGTCGACCATGACGCGCACACCGTCCTCCGGTTCGGGCGGATCGTAGACACGACGCACGCGGACGGTCACGGGCGGGCTCCCTCGGGTGGCGGTGGTGCGGTGAGCCTACGTCCGGGCGGCGAGCGGGGGAGGGGGCGACGCGGCGGAACTTCGGCCGGGGGAGAGGCGGGGGCGACTCGCTTGGCGGTGGCGCTCTGACCTGGTCGGTCACGAAGACGGTGTGGCGGGCGACGAGTACGACGTCGGCGGGACGTGGATCCAGGTGTCGGCGGAGTCATCTGCGGAGCCTGGGATGGTCATCGGATCGCCCGTCGTGTACATGGCCCGGGGGTGACGGAACGGCGAACGGAATCTGCCACCCTGTGAGTTGCCCCGTGGCTCGGCAAAGGGACGACACAGGTCTTCGCAAGAGATCTTGCCCCTGGCTTCGCGTAGCGCTTACAACTTGGTGCCGCGGCTTGCGTGATCACGGGTACGGCCTGACGCGTCGGCTGCTCCTGTCGGCGTGCGATGCGTGAAGGGTCGGTGATTGTCGTCGGCCACCCCACGCACGACATGGTGAGCCGTTTGACCGAGTTGCTCCCGCCGCCCGAGGCGGGAGTGGAACGGCGGTCCTGGGAGTGGACCCAGGCCGCGTTCGGAACGGTGCTGCCACGTGACTTCCGGGACTTCGTCGACACCTATGGCTATGGCAGCCTCGACGGTCTGCTCGGTGTCCTCCCTCCCGGCGGCCGGGGGCGGGAGGTTGAGGACCCCGCGGTGCGGGAGCCGTCGCCGGTGGCCGAGCAGGAGCTGCGAACCTTCCACGGACCGGTACGGTTCCCGCCCTGGCCCGCTGAAGGAGCGCTGCTGAGCTGGGGCACCACACCGGTCGGCTACGACCTCTTCTGGCGCAGGCAGGGCGACGACCCGGACACCTGGCCGGTGGTGGTCGTGGGCTATCGCAGCGGGACGGCGCTCGAACTGCCTTGTGGCATGGCGGAGTTCCTCGTCCTCATGCTCGGCGATCCCCTGGACCGGCCCGCCGACATCACCGGTATCGCGGGACATCCGCACTCGCGCTACCTGGACGTGCGCACGGAGGAAGAACGGGAGGCCGCCGGGGACGATCCCTGGGAGTACCTCGACGACTTCTGGGACGAACGCGAGCGCGAGCGGGCGGACGGCGGCGAGGTCACCTGGGTACAAGGCCCGGGACGACACGGCGCCGACAATCCGCCTGTGCCGCGGCTGACCGTCCAGGGTTTCGGCCTGGACGGTGAGGACCTGCGCGTGTCGGCGACCCTGGAACTGGACCGGGCCGAGCCGCTCACGGCCGCCGTACGGATCGGCGGCCCCAACGGTGACGTTCTGCGCCGTGCGGGCGTGCCGGTGTCCATGTCGGGTGGCGGCGGGGAACCGCTCGTCCTCGACATCGTGCTGCCCGAGTACGCGAACGGGACGGGCATGTCATGGCGGGACCTGGTGCATGCCATGAGCCACGAGCCCGAGTGGCGTCTGTCGGTCTCGGTGGAGGACACGGCGATCGGTGCCGCACGCGCGCGGCACGGCATCGTCACGGGCGTCGGCATGCAGGAGAGCGGGGTGAACACGGCACGGGGGTCATGGCCGTGAACCGCGGAAAGCATCCCGCCGTCCTGATCGCCGAGGCGGCGGCCGCGGTCCTGACGATCGCCGGTCGGCTCCTGTTCGCACCCGGCACGCCCCCGCCTGCCGACCTCCGCAAACGTGTCGGCCTGCCTCAACACCCTCGTCCAACTGCCCTGTTCCACGATCGTCACCACCGGCGACGCGGCCCGCTCCGCGGTCGCTTCCCGTAGCAGCACATAGGAGCCCGGACGTCCCCGCTGCCGGGTAGCCGCCATGCCGACAGCCGGCGCCCGTGCGCCGGTGTCGACATGGCGGACGTTGCCCGATGCGGCACGGGCCGCCCGGTTCAGAAGGCGTGTGTCATCAGTTCCGCGAACAGCGCGTGCTCGTCGGCGTCGAGGCCGCGGGAGCGGAACCAGCCGCAGATGTTGGCGCAGTCGCGCTGGAGGAAGGTCATCCCGTTGAGGTTGCCGACCAGGTCGACGATCTGAGGCAGATCGATGATGACCAGGCGCTCGCCCGCCGCGAGGATGTTGTACGCGGAGAGGTCGCCGTGCACGAGGCCGTTCTGGACCATCGTCGCGAGTGCGTCGGTGAGTTGCTGGAAGTACGCCGCCAGCAGTTCGGGCGAGGGGCGGGTCTGGGCGAGCCGGGGCGCGGTCTGGACGGTGCCGTCCTCGTCGATGACGGTGATCCACTCCATCAGGATCTCAGTGCCGTCGATCTGGACCGGGTAGGGGACCGGCAGCCCGAGGTTCCAGAGGCGTACCAGCGCGGCCCATTCGGACACCGCCCACTCACCGGCAGCGACCTGGCGGCCGAAGGTGCTCTTCCGTTTGACGGCCCGCTCGTCGCGTGAGCGCTTCATCGAGCGGCCCTCGGTGTAGGACGCGGCGCGGTGGAAGCTGCGGTGTTCGGGGGAGCGGTAGCGCTTGGCCGCCATGACCACGCCGGGGGCGGGGTCGCGCGGGTCGGCGCGCTCGACGAGGTGGACGTCGGCCTCCTTGCCGGTCTTCAGGATGCCGAGCTCGGTGTCGATCGCGCCCTGCGAGGTCACCACCCAGTCCGGGAGCGGCTCGGGGCCTCGGCTGAGGGGTTCGACGCTGAGCCAGGTCGACCAGCGCTGGCCGTCGGCGAGGTCGTCGTAGGCATGGAAGTCGAAGACGAACCGGTCGTCGATGTCGCCCGGTACCGCGTCGCCCGGCGTCGGGTCGTGGCGGTGCGGGTCGGTGACGAAGTCGTCAGGAAATGCCGGGAGTTGAGAGTGCTGAGGGTGCTGCGGGATCTGGTCGCGAGACATCGCTGGAGGTACTCCATGAGGTGAGAGGGAGGCGGTCGGCGGGCAGGCCGAGGACAGTCGTGTTCACGGTCGTGCCTCCTCTCGTGGAGCACCGGGCAGCTCCCGGTGGCCCGCCCATGGTGAGGGGCGGGCACGGGGACCGGCAACCGAATTACGTCGGCCCGCGTCGAGCGGCTCCAGGGGTGCCGCAGGTTTCCGGTGCGATCCTCCGCACGGGCTTGTCCCGGCACCGGTGGGGCCGGTGACGGCAGGGTTGGCGGTGACCGGACCCAGATGCTCGTCGCCGCGCGGCCATCGCCCGGGTCGACCTGCGCCGCCCATTCGGCGTCAACCCGCCCACACGGCAACGGAGTTCCGCTAGCGGCCCTTCCGGACGAGGTCGGTGATGCGCTCGCCCTCGCCGATCGTGAGGGGGCCGGTTCCCTCCGTGGGATCGCCGACTCCCAGCGCGACGGCCAGCGTGCGGCCGTGCAGGTCGAGGGTGGCCTCGGTCAGGGTGGTGAAATCGGCTACGGCGGAGCGGGCGCGGGCCCATCCGGTGACGCCGATGCCCGCGGCGATCAGCACGGCCGGCCACCACGCCACGGTGAGCAGGAGGTAGGGCAGGGCCCAGGTTCCGGTGGCGACGGCGGCGGCGAACGACGCGTGCGCGGCGGTGAGTTCGGTGCGCGCGGGGTCGGGGAGGACCAGCCAGAGCCGGGACCAGCCGTAGGTCAGGTCGAGGCCGTAGCGGTGGTACGCGATCGACTCCACGGCGTGGATCCGGTCGCCCATCCAGGTCGGCCTGCCCGGTTCGGCCATGGCCAGCCGGGTGACGCGTTCGGCCGCGGTGTCGATCCGGTGCTGCTGCTCGCGGGTGCGTGTGCCCGGGCTCGCGGCTTCGAACGCCCGGCGTTCCTCCACGAGTTGGTACCACCGGGCACGCCTCCGCGCTGTCCCCGCCGTCGCGGCCGCGGCGAAGGGGCGGGGCCACTGCCCCAACCAGACGCGCCGGGTGACTCCGGCGAGTGCCTGCACGACGAAGCCGGCACCGGAGGCGGCCGCCAGTACGGCCACGACGAGCAGGGCCTGCGCCCCGCTCGGCAGGTCCGCGACCGTGTCGGCGCTGCTCTGGACCTTCCGGGCGGACAACGCGACGTTCCAGGCGTCGGCTTGGCCGAGGCTGACGGACAGCCACACCGCGCCCAGGAAGAACGCACCGGGCAGCACGAGAAGGCTGATCCACCGGTCGGCCAGCGTTTTCGCCAACTGCTGGAAGAAACCGCCCACTTGGGCTACCCCCGTTCCAGGGGCCGGCCCATGACGGCGCAGCGCGGGATCGCACCCGCCGGGGGCGGTACCGCCGTCCGGTCGCAGGCGCCGTCCGGGCAGCGGAAGGCCTCCTGACGGGCGACGCCCGGACCGGCTCCCGGCAGCCCCGTCGACAGCGTGCGCAGGGTGGTCTCACGGTCGGTGTTCAGCAACTGGCCCAGCAGGGCGAGTATCGGACGCCGGGCCCGCGCCTCGGCCACGATCCGTTCCAGCAGTTCCTGACGTTCCGCGGAGTGGAGCCCGGTCTCGCCGATCAGCGCCTCGAACTCCTGGCACAGCGTGGTCAGTGCCGATCGTTCGGCGTCCACCAGGGCTCCTCCTTCAGCCAGTCGGCCGATAGTCTCATGGTCAATGTCCTCCTACCACCAGCCCGATCCGGAGCCGCTGAACCAGCAGGCGGTCGATCTGCTGAACCGGGCCACCAGGGCCGGTGACACGGCACAACTGGGCACCTGCGTCTCGTTGTTCCAGCGCGTCGTCGCCCTGACACCGCATCACCATCCGCGCCTCGCCACCCGCCTGTACAACCTCGCCGAGTCCCATCGGGCGCTGTACGCGCTGACGGGGCGGTTGGCCGACGCCGACCTGTCGATCGGCATCGGGCGAGAGGCCGTGGCCGCCCTCCACCACGGCGACCCGAACTCCGCACTGATCCTGGGCAACCTCAGCGCCACCCACCTCCTGCGGTACCAGCGGGTCGGGCACCCGCACGACCTGGACGGGGTCGTCGAGTTCGGGGAAGGGGTTGTCGGCGTGCCCGGCGCCAACCCGAACCTCGCGTTCCACCTGGCCACCCTCGGCACGGGCTACCTGCTGCGGTTCCAGAGAACAGGGAATCTCTCGGATGTGGACCGTTCCATCGACATCGATGAGCGGGTGATGGCTGTCGCCTCCGCCGATTCGCCGCACCGGACGACAGCCTTGTCCGATCTCGCCTCGGGCTACCTGCTGCGCTTCGAGCGGACCGGGCAGCTTTCTGATCTGGACCGTTCCATCTACAGAGGCGAGCAGGTGATCGTTGTCGCCTCTGCCGGGTTTCCTCACCGCTCGACAACCTTGGCCAATCTCGCCACGGGATGCTTGCTGCGCTTCCAGAGAACAGGGCAGGCCTCGGATCTGGACCGTTCCATCGACAGGGGCGAGCAGGCCATGGCTGTCGCCTCCGCCGATTTCCCGCACCGGACGACCGTCCTGACCAACCTCGGCAGCAGCTACTTGCTGCGGTTCGAGCGGACAAGGCAGGACTCGGATCTGGACCGTTCCATCGCCAACGGTGAGCGGGCGTTGGCTGTCACTCCCGTCGATTCCCGGGACCGGCCGACGATTCTGGCCAACCTCGCCCTGGGCTACGTGCGGCGGTTCGAGGGAACCGGGCAGGTCGCGGACTTGGACCGTTCCATCGACAACGGCGAGCAGGCGATGGCCGTCACCCCCGCCGATTCCCCCTACCGGCTGACAACCCTGACCAACCTCGCCACCTCCTACTGGGCACGGTTCGGACGGGCGGGCCGTCCGGCGGACCTGGAGCGCTCCATCGGTTTCGGGGAACAGGCCGCCGCCGACACCGGCAACCCGCACCGGGCGACCGCCCTGTCCAACCTCGCCGCCGCCTACGCCGACCGCTTCGAGCGGACGGGGAACCTGGCCGACCTGGAGCGGGCCATCGGCCACTACGAACAGGCGGTGGCCGCCGCTCCGGACAGTTCCCTCGACGGCGCCACCTACCTGTCCAACTTCGGCATGGCGTACCACGCGCGGTTCGAACGGCTGGGGGAGCAGGCCGACTTGGACCGGGCCATCGGCCACCTCGATCGCGCCGCGGCCGCGGCGCCCCGGGGACACCGCGAGTTCGCGACGATCCTGTCCAACCGCGGCACCGTGTACGGGGCGCGGTTCGAACGGCTGGGGGACGTGGCCGATCTGGACCGTTCCATCGTCCACTACGAACAGGCCGTGGCCGCCACGCCCGAGGGCCACCCGGATCTCGCCCGCCGTCTGTCCAACCTGGGCGCCGCGTACGACGCGCGGTCCGACCGCAAGGGGGACCTCGCCGACGCGCGACGGGCCGTGGAGAGCATGGAACGAGCCGTCGTCGCCACACCGAACGATCACCCCTTCCGCGCGATGGCCCTGTCCAACCTGGCATCCACCCTGCGCGGGCGGTTCGACCGGCTGGGGGACGTGGCCGATCTGGACCGTTCCATCGCGCTTCACCAAGAGGCCGTGGCCGCCACGCCCGACGACCACCCGAACCGGGCGCTGCACCTGTCCAACCTCAGCGTCGCCCTCTGGTCCCGGCTCACCCGCAGCGGAGACATGTCCGACCTGGACGCGGGCATCGACGCCAGCAGACGCGCGGTGGCCGCCACGCCGGACGACCACCCGGACCGTGCGATGCGCCTGTCCAACCTCGCCACCGCCCTCCATCAACGGTTTGAGCACAGCGGCAGCGTTCACGACCTGGACCGTGCCGTCGCGCACCACGAACAGGCCGTGGCCGCCACGCCCGACGACCACCCGAACCGTGCGATGCACCTGTCCAACCTCGGAACCGCCTACCAGTCGCGGTCCCACCGGACCGCCGGCAGCGCCGATCTCGACAGTGCCATCGACCGCACGCTCCTGGCGCTCGCGGCCACCCCGGCCGACCACCCCAACCGACTGCTGCGCCTGTACAACCTCGGACGGTCCTATCAGGCGCGGTACGAGCGCTCGGGCGATCCGGCCGACCTGGACCGTGCGGTCGACCTGGCGCGGGAGGCGGCCGACGCCGTTCCCGCGGACGATCCGCTCCGCGCGCAGCATCTGTTCAACCTCGGCAACACCCACCGGCTGCGGTTCCAGCGGACCGGCGACCCGTCCGACCTCGACCGCGCCGTCGACGCCGCGGAACGGACCGTCGCGGCAACCCCCGCAGACCATCCCCGGCGGGCCTCCCGCATCTACCTCCTCGCGGTCTGTCACACGAGGCGGTGGGACAGCGGCAGCACCGTCGACCGCCCGCGGATCACCCGCCTCGCGGAGGAGGCGCTCGCGGCCACGACATCGCCCCCGTTCGAGCGGCTCCGGGCCTGCTGGGTGGTCGGGCGGCTCGCCTACGTACTGGACGAACCGCACACCGCCCGGCTGCTGTTCGACACGGCGGTGGAGCTGCTGCCGTTGGTCGCGGCACGGGAGACCTCGGCGGCGGACCACGAGTACCGCCTCGGCGCGAACCACGGACTGGTCGGCGAGACGATCGCCGTGCACTGCGCCCTCGACGATCCGGGCGGCGCGGTCCAGGCCGCCGAGCTGGGCCGGTCGATCCTGCTGACGTCCCGGCTGGCGCTGCGGACACCCATCGCCGACCTCGAAGCCGAACACCCGGCCCTGGCCGGCCGGTTGAGCCGTGTCCGCGACGCCCTCAACGCGCCGGATCTCCCGGCCATGGCCACGCCCGACGGCCAGGACGTCGACCACATCGACCGGCGCAAGCGGCTGTGGGCCGAGCACGACGCCGTACTGGCGGAGATCCGCCGGCTGCCGGGCCTGGACCGGTTCCTGCTCCCGCTGAGGTGGACCGGGCTGCGGCCGACCGGTACCGGTGAGGCGGTGGTGCTGCTCAACGCCGGCCTGCAGCGGTGCGACGCCGTCGTCGTCACTGCCGACGGGCCCCTGCTGCCGGTGCCGCTGCCCGAACTGCGGTTGTCCGACGTCGAGTTGTGGGCAGCCGAGCTGACGGAGGCGACGCACGACGCCGGCTCGTTCACCGGCGAACTGCGCTGTCAGCGGGTGCTGACGGAGCTGCTCGGCCGGCTGTGGGACACGACGGTCGAGCCGGTCCTCGACGCGATCGAGGGCCGGCTCCGCCCGGCCGACGGAGTACTGCCCCGCGTGTGGTGGATGCCGACCGGGCCGCTCGCGCTGCTGCCGCTGCACGCGGCCGGACACCCCGGCGGCCCCGGGGCGCTCGACCGGGTGATCTCGTCGTACACACCCACCATGCGCACCCTGGCCCGTGCGCAAGGACGCCCGGCCGCGACGGACCGGCGCCGGCTCGCGGTCGCCCTCGACCGGACCCCGGGTCTGCCGGACCTGCCGGCCACCGCCGCCGAGGCGGCGAGTCTGCACGCCGCCCACCCCGACATGCCGCTGCTCACCAACGAGCAGGCCACCACCGCCCGGGTCACCGGGGCGCTCCCCGGGGCGAGTTGGGCCCACTTCGCCTGCCACGCGGGCACCGATCCCGACGCGCCGTCCGAGGGCGGGCTCCATCTCCACGACGGCGTGCTGTCCATCGCGGAGATCGGCCGCCTCGACCTCCACGAGGCCGAACTGGCCTACCTGTCCGCGTGCTCCACGGGCCAGGTCGGCCGCCGGCACGCGGACGAGTCCATCCACCTCGCCTCCGCGTTCCAACTGGCCGGCTTCCGGCACGTCGTAGCGAGCCTCTGGCCCCTGCACGACCACGTGGCGGCCGCCGCGGCCGACCACTTCTACCGGCAGATGCCGGACACACCGTCCGCCGACGACGCGGCGCTCGCGCTCCACCGCGTCATCCGGCACCTGCGCACCGAACACTCCGGCCGGCCACACCTGTGGGCGTCCCTGATCCACAGCGGGCCGTAGCCCGAAGCAGGCCCGAACTCGGCGGCCGCTGCGGGGGATTGACCGTCGTCGGTGTGTGGACGGCTCTGCGGCCAGCCCTCTTGAGATCGGTCAGCCGGCCACGGGCTGCCACCGGCTTTCCTGGGCAGGGTCGATGCCGCTGAGCCACACCAGCGTCCCGTCGATCAGGCCCGGCTTGTCCCGCGTGGCGAGGGCGGGTGCTTCGAGCATGTCGGCGGTCTCCTCCAGGTAGGTGACCAGCGTGTCGAGTTCGCCGCCTTGGGGTTCGTTGTAGCGGGACCAGGAGCCCAAGTAGCCGGTGGCGGCGTCCAGATACAGCCCTGCGGTGCTGTCGGCCGGGCCCAGGGAGACCACCGGAATCCGGGTAGCCGTCCACCGGGTGATCTGCTCCTCCGCGGGGCGGTCGGCGTTGAGCGTGCCCTGATGAGCCTGGGCAGCCGTCTTCAACCGGTGACGGGCGGCCACGGCGTCGAGGTTCATCAGAGCCATGTTGCCCGGAAGGCAACCCCGGCCATCGGCCCCGTCGTCACCCGCGGTCAGCATCCACAGGGTGCGCAACTCGACGGGTATCGGGATGCCGAGACTCGCCTCCAGGGCGGCGACGGCAGCGGAGTCGGCGCCGGTGCGGAGCGCGGCGTAGGAGTCAGGAGCGTTGGACCGCAGCCAGGTGATGATGCGCTGCCAGGCATCGGCGACCTCCCTCACGGTGACTGCGGCAGCACCAGGGCCGGCAGATCGCTCGCTCTCGTGGATGTCCGTGGAAGGCTCGGCGGAACCGTCTACGGCGGGCAAGTTGGAGGGATCGCTGGCGGTGGCCGCTCTCAGGAACCGGATCTCTACGCGGTCGGGCTCGCGTAGGTAACCGACAGACAGGTCGGGGCAGTCGTCGAACATCTCCCCGTCGACCGTAACCGTCAGGATGCCGGGCAGCCCCGATGGCCGGCCCATGTCCGGGTCGTCGGCCAGTTGGCCCGCCACCGCCTTCAGCGCGTAGGGAACATCTGCTCCGAGCCGGATGGCCATGTCGCGTACGTCCGGCTGGATTTCGACCTTCACAGCCCGGTGCTCCTTCGTGGTCGGACGGAGGATGTGCCCCTCGCACAAGGGGCCCCCGTGTTCAGCGGAGGGTGACGCGGCGGAGGTGCCGCAGCCGCCTCTCTGCTCCTAGCCCTGCCGAGGCGCCAGGCTGCGGACGACATCGAACTCGTTGCCCTCGGGGTCGGCCATGACCACCCAACTCCGGTCCGCACCCTGGCCCACATCCGTCGTGGTGGCGCCGAGGCCGAGCAGCCTGGTCACCTCGTCCTCGGTGCTGCCGTCGATCGGGCTGACGTCGAGGTGGAGCCGGTTCTTGACGGTCTTGTCCTCGGGTACCTGGATGAACTGCAGGGTGGGTGGCATCTGGCGGGCCCGGATCTCCTCGACGGTCGGTACCCAGGAGCCGATCTCGACCCTGCCCTCGCTCCGGTCGATCACCTTGAAGTCCAGGACCGCGCACCAGAAGGCCGCGAGCCGCTCCGGATCACGGCAGTCGACGACCAACTCGGTGAACCTGCTTGTCATGAGACTCTCCGTCAGGTCGGGTTTCGTGAGGGATTCCCCATGCCGGAGAAGAGGGCCTGGAGGACCCGGTCGACGTACTCGTGGGTCAAGGGCTCCTGGGTGACCAGGAATTGGAAGTACAGCGGGCCGGAGAGGATCGCCATCGCCAGGCTCAGGTCGAAGGCGGGCGACAACTGACCTTGCTCCTGTGCCCTTTTCAGCCGGGCGACGGTCAACTCGGCCTGCGGGGCGATGAACCGCTCGTTGAGGGCGGCGGCGACCCGGGGGTCGTACTGGGCCTCGCCGACCAGTGCCTGATACAGCGGACCGAAGGGCGGGTTGCCCAGCAGGTCGATGGCCGCGTGGATCTGGGTGCGCAGGTCGGCGACGATGTCGCCCGTGTCGGGGAAGTCCAGGTCGGACTCGTGCAACGAGAGCAGGGAGTCGAGGAACAGGGCGCCCTTGGACGGCCACCTGCGGTAGATGGTGTGCTTGCCCGCACCGGCCCGGGCCGCGATCGCTTCGATGCTGAGCCGGGCGTAGCCGATCTCCTGGCCCAGTTCCAGAGTGGTCCGCATGATGGCGTCGGTCCGGCCGGCGCCACGCAGGGGGTCCGTCATGCCGGCATCCTAACGACACGGCACGTGCCGTTCTTGACGAACTCCCTTTCATGCACTGTCCTTTACCGCGCGGCATGGCACGGGCCGTGCCGACGGGGGAGAGGGTGCATGGATGCCGACGTGATCGTTGTGGGAGCCGGTCCGACCGGTCTGATGCTGGCGTGCGAACTGCGTCTGGCCGGGGTGCGCCCGCTGGTGCTGGAGCGCCAGGCGCAGCGCCGGGACACCGCGCAAGCCGGTGGCCTCGGCGGACGGATCCTGGAACTGCTGTGCTATCGGGGCCTGTTGGAGCGCTGCGAGGCCGCTTGTACCGGTCCAATCCCGGCGCCCCGGTTCCCGTTCGGCGGTGTCCACCTCGATCTGACCCGGTTCGGCGATCCTCCGCTGCACGCGCTGCCGATTCCGCGGCAGCGGCTCGAGGAAGTGCTTGCCGGACGTGCCGGTGAGCTCGGTGAGGTCTTCCAGGAACTGCTCGCCGACAAGCAGCCGCAGCGAAGCCTGAGGGCACTCGTCGCCGGCACCGACATCCGCTACCCGATGCCCGGCCCATCCGGCCACCACCCGCCGGCTGGGGCGTTCGTCCCCGATTGGGCCGCGGCCGTCGACGAGTCCCCCGAAGACGCCGTACCGGCGCTGCGCGAGGCGCTGACCCGCTGGTTCGGCGAGCCTGAGAGCGACGTATGACGGCCGCCGTCGAAGAGAAAGCGATCACAGATGCCGCCCGTTCCCGCCGACCCGACCCTGCTGCATCCGATGCCGGACCAGCCTCGGGTCGTACTCCTCAAGCCACTGGTGACCTCACCGCTGATCGAGGTCGGGGAGTTCACGTACTACGACGATCCCGACGACCCGACGGCCTTCGAGACCCGCAACGTCCTGTACCACTACGGGCCCGAGAAGCTCGTGATCGGGAAGTTCTGCGCGCTGGGTGAGGGTGTGCGGTTCATCATGAACGGCGCCAACCACCGCATGGACGGCCCCTCGACGTTCCCCTTCCCGATCATGGGCGGTTCCTGGGCCGACCACTTCGACCTCATCACCGGTCTGCCCGGACGGGGCGACACCACGGTGGGCAACGACGTCTGGTTCGGCTACGGGACCATGGTGATGCCCGGCGTCCGCATCGGCCACGGAGCGATCATCGCCTCGGGCTCGGTCGTCGTCGACGACGTCCCCGACTACGGCATCGTCGGCGGCAACCCCGCACGGCTGATCCGCCGCCGCCACACCGACCCCGACATCGAGCGCCTGCTCGCGCTGGCCTGGTGGGACTGGCCGCTGCCGCACCTCACCGAACATCTCCGCACGGTCATGTCCGGCACCGTCGACGACCTGGAGGCCGTAGCGCCCGGCCCCTCCCCGCACTGAGAATCGAGCCGCCCGCATGACCCGTTCAACCCCCGGCACCCCGTTCGCCGACCGGCTTCGCGGACACGCCGTCCCGCTCACCCACCTCGACCCCGAGGCGCCGCTCGACGACCTGGAACCGCTGCGCGACCTCATCGGAGACGCGCGTGTCGTCGCGGTCGGCGAACACTCCCATTTCGTCGGGGAGTTGGCACTTCTGCGCCGCCGCGTCCTGCGGTTCCTCGTCGAGCGCTGCGGCTTCACGATACTGGCCTTCGAGTACGGCTTCAGCGAAGGCTTCTTCGACGCCGTACTGAGCGTCCCCGCCTCCACTGTCACCAAGCACCTCCGCGTCTGACGCGAGGCATCACGCCTGCGGTCGGGTGAGTTTGGCGGACACGGCGTCGAGGACCCAGTCCAGGCCGGTCGCGAAGGATGTCTCGGCGTCCACGTCCGTGCCGTCGTGCACCGCTCTGGCCAGTGCCGGGAAGCGGCCCGTGGCCAGCATCCTGGTCACATGCGGGCCGTGGGCGCGCTGCCAGTCGTGCTTGGACAGGCCCGTGGCGCGCTCGGCCCGGAGGTTCGCGATCTCGCGCCTGATCGCGCCGGTGACGTAGGCGCCGACCGTCCCCGCGGCGCGCAGGACGGTGTCGATGTCGGCGAGGCCGTCGAGGGCGGCCAGTGTGGCCTCGGTCACGGCGAGGCCGTTCGGGCCCAGGGACGGGCGGCCGCCGAGCAGGTCGGCCAGCCACTCGTGACGGAGAGCGGCCTGCCTGGTGCGGTGGGCGAGGACGCGCAGCGCCTCCCGCCAGTCACCGGGCTGTTCCTCGGGGAGGATCTCGGCCTGGACGTCGTCCACCATGAGGTCGAACAGCTCCTCCTTGGTGGCGATGTAGCCGTACAGCCGCATCGGGCCGGCCTCCAACCGGGCGGCGACCTTGCGCAACGACACCGCTTCCAACCCGCCCTCGTCGGCCAGCGCCACGGCGGCGGCGACGATCCGCTCCCGGTCCAGCGGCACGGGGCGAGTCGGCGGCTCGGGTCGGTCCCACACAGTCATGCTCCGATCGTACTGTTGCGATGCGTCGTATCGAGTCAATACAGTGTATCGACATGAGACATCGCATCGCTGTCGTCGGGGGCGGCCCGGCCGGCCTGACCTTCGCCCGCGTCCTGCACCGCCATGGCCACCCCGTCACCGTCCTCGAACGCGACCCCGCCCCCGATGCCCGCCCGCCGGGCGGCACCCTGGACCTGCACGAAGGGCTGGGTCAGCTCGCGCTGGACAAGGCGGGGCTGCTGGCGGAATTCCACGCGCTGTCCCGTCCCGAGGGGCAGGCCATGCGCATCCTGGACACGGACGGGACCGTCCTGCGCGACTGGCGCCCCCGTCCCGACGACCTGGCCAATCCCGAGATCGACCGCGGGCAACTGCGTGACCTGCTGCTCGGCTCTCTCGACGTCCAGTGGGGGCGGGGCGTGACGCGGGTGGTGCCGGGGACCCGGGACGGGACAGTCGTCCAATTCGCCGACGGGCGACAGGAGATGTTCGACCTCGTGGTCGGCGCGGACGGAGCCTGGTCCCGGGTCCGCCCGGCGGTCTCGTCGGTGACGCCCCACTACACCGGCGTCACCTCGGTCGAGACCTCCATCGACGACGTCGACACCCGCCACCCCGACCTCGGCCGGCTGATCGGCGACGGTTCCGTGGCCGTGTACGGCGTGAACCGTTCCCTCGTCGCCCAGCGCAACAGCGGCGGCCACGTGAAGGTGAACACCAAGTTCCGCGCGCCGCAGGACTGGCACACGAACCTCGACCTGGCCGACGCCGAGGCCGTGCGAGCGAGCCTGCTGGACCTGTTCGACGGCTGGGCCGCTCCCGTCCTCGACCTCCTCCGCCACGGCACCGCCTTCGTCCACCGCCCCTTGTACGTCATGCCCGTGTCCCACACCTGGACCCACGTCCCCGGGGTGACGCTGCTGGGCGACGCCGCCCATCTGATGCCTCCGTTGGGGGTGGGCGCGAACCTCGCGATGCTGGAAGGCGCCGAACTCGCCGAGTCCATCGCCGCGGGCCCTGAGGATCTGGACGAGGCCGTCCGCGCCTTCGAGGTACGGATGTGGGCACGGGCCGGCAAGTGGGCGAAGATCACGGCCGCCGGTCTGGAACGCCTCGTGAGCCCGGACCCCGCCGAAGCCCTCGCCGTCTTCGATCAGGTCCAGCCGTCCTGACTCCACAGCGCGACAGCAGCGGCACCCATCACTTCCCCGTCCGTGACGCGACACGGTTCGAGGTGAAGTGGCGGGCGCCTGCGGGCGATTGCGGTGGGGCATGGGTAGTGTCCGCCCCGATGCACCGGGCCCGCGCCACCGCGGTCCGCCAGAGGGAGGATCATCATGGCCGAGCGTGGGCACGGGGCCGTAGCGGACGAAGGGCCCGCGGCGGGGCCGCCGGAGGCGCGTCCCGCGAGCATGCGGGACACCGTGCGGCTCGCGGTGGTGATCGGGGCTCTCGGGGTGGTCTTCGGGGACATCGGGACCAGCCCGATCTACACCCTCCAGACCGTGTTCAGCCCGAGCGACCCGCACCCGGTCCCGGTCAGCACGCAGAACGTGTACGGGGTGGTGTCGCTGGTCTTCTGGTCGGTGATGGTCATCGTCACGGTCACCTATGTGCTGCTGGCGATGCGTGCCGACAACGAGGGTGAGGGCGGCATCATGGCGCTCATCACGCTGGTGCGGCAATGGAGTTCGCAGCGGGGGCGGCGCGCCGCGGTCGTACTGACCGGGCTGGGTATTTTCGGCGCCTCGCTGTTCTTCGGCGACAGCATGATCACCCCTGCCATCTCGGTGCTGTCCGCGGTCGAGGGGCTCAAGGTCGTGGAGCCGTCGCTGGACGACGCGGTCGTGCCCATCACCGCGGTGATCATTGTCCTGCTGTTCCTGGTGCAGCGGCGGGGGACCGCTGCCGTGGGTCGGGTGTTCGGGCCGATCATGATCCTCTGGTTCGTGGCCATCGGCGCGTGCGGTGTCGTAGGCATCGCGGATCACCCGGCCATCCTCCGCGCGCTGTGGCCGAGTTATGCGTTGGGCTTTCTCTTCGGCCATTTCGGTACGGCCTTCTTCGCGCTCGCCGCGGTCGTGCTCGCGGTCACCGGCGCGGAGGCGCTCTACGCGGACATGGGGCACTTCGGCCGCCGGGCCATCACCCGGGCCTGGATGTTCCTCGTCTTCCCCGCCTGCATCCTGAGCTACCTCGGCCAGGGCGCGCTGATCCTCGACGACCCGGACAACATCAGCAGCCCGTTCTTCCTGCTCGTGCCGCACTGGGGACGCTGGCCGATGGTCCTGCTGGCCACGGCCGCCACGGTGATCGCCTCCCAGGCCGTGATCACCGGCGCGTACTCCGTCGCCTCCCAGGCGGCCCAGCTCGGCTACCTCCCGCGCCTGCGGATCGCGCACACCTCCGAGTCCACCATCGGCCAGATCTACGTCCCCTGGATCAACTGGCTGCTCATGGTCTCCGTCCTCACCCTGGTCTTCGCGTTCCGCAGCTCGGCCGCGCTGGCCTTCGCGTTCGGCATGGCGGTCACCGGCACCATCACCATCACCACCCTGCTGTTCTTCTACGTCGCCCGCGCGAAATGGGGCACGCCGATGTGGCTGATCACTATCGGCGCGACCCTGCTGCTCTTCGTGGACCTGCTGTTCGTGGCGGCCAACCTGACCAAGCTCGTGCACGGCGCGTGGCTGCCGCTGCTCATCGGCATCACCGCGTTCACCGTCATGACGACCTGGCAGCGCGGGCGCGAGGTCGTCACCGCGGAACGCGCCGAACACGAGGGCTCGTTGCGCGAGTTCGTCGACCAACTCCGCGGCGGGGAACGGCCGGTGCTCCAGGTGCCCGGCACGGCGGTGTTCCTCAACCGGAGCAAACAGACGGCGCCCCTGGCCATGCGGGCCAACGTGGAACTCAACCACGTACGGCACGAGCAGGTCGTGATCCTGTCCATCGAGACCGAACCCGTGCCCCGCGTCCCGGCCGACCGGCGGATCGTCGTCGACGGCCTCGGCTACGCCGACGACGGGATCATCCACGTCACCGCCCGGTTCGGCTACATGGAGACGCCGGAGGTGCCCGCCACGCTGGCGATGCTCGACCCGGCCGACACCGAGGGGCCGTTGCTGCTCGACCAGGCGTCCTACTTCCTGTCGACGATCGAGCTACGGCGCGGCCCGGCCCCGACGATGGCCCCCTGGCGCAAACGGCTGTTCATCGCCACCTCCCACATCACGGCCGACGCCGCGGAACACTTCGGCCTGCCCCGCGACCGGACGATCATCATGGGCTGGCACATCGAGGTGTAGAGAGGCCGGCCCTGTCGAACAGTTCACGGGGAATTACCTTCGTCGCCGAGGGGCTGTGCGAGGCTGCGGCGATGGACATGACGGCACTGGCCCGCACGCTGCTGGAGCCCGTTCCGGCCCATCGCACCGCGGGAGTCGAGGTCCTGCGAGCCGCGGACGGCGAGGCCGAGATCGCCTCGGAGGTTCCCCAGGAACTGACGAACGTCATCGGGTCACTGCACTCCAGCGGACTCATCGCCCTGCTCGACGCGGCAGGCCTGGGCGCGATCATCGCCGCGAGTCGTGACCCCGGAGACTTCGACGGCGTCGTGCCCCTCGGCGCGGCCGCCTCCCTGGAGTTCCTCGCTCCGGCACGCGGCCGGTTGCTGACCGTCTGCCGCCTTGACGATGAGGCACTCGCCGCTCTGCTGCCGTTGCTGTCGGGCGAGAGCGACCGGGCCCGGTTCTCCACCTGGGCCGAGATCACCGACGCGACGGGGACGACGGTGTGCCGGGGGAGCTTCGACTGGAGCGTCAGGCGCCGGCGCAGCGGGTGACGCGGGGGTGTTGGGCCGGGAGCAGTGCCGAGCGTGCCCCAGCCGCCGTAAGGCTCATAGCTCTACGGCCGTGCGGATCAGCCCCGCGAGGGCGAGGGAGCGGCTGTGGGCGGGCCAGGCGATGTGGGTGACGACTGGGGGTGCGTCGGTCAGGGGGACGGCGGTGTGTCCGGCCCACAGCCAGGAGCGGGCGGATTCGGGGAAGACGGCCATGGTGCGTCCGAGGGCGATCAGTTGGGCCAGCTGCGTCTGGTCGTGGATCTCGGGGCCCGGGCCGGGCGGGTACGTGCCGTCGTTGGGCCAGCGGGCGGGCGGAAGACCGGGGATGTCGCTGACGTCGGCCACGGACAGCGTCCTGCGCGCGGCGAGGGGGTGCCCGGCGGGCAGCACGGCGATCTGCCCCTCCGTCATCAGCGCCTCGGTGTCGAACCCGGCGAGGGAGTTGTACGGCGCGTGCATGAGCGCCACGTCGGCGCGGCCGTCGCGCAGCATGTCCGGCTGCTCGCACATGCCGCACGGCAGCACCTCGATCTCGGCGGCGTCGGGCACGGCCCCGTAGGCGTCGAGGAGCTTCCGCAGCAGTTCGTGGGACGCGGCGGCCTTCACCGCCAGCACCAGGCGGTCACGGGGACCGCCCGGACGGTCGGCGCCACCGGCGCGACGGGTGCGGCGGGCGGCGGCGGTGCTCGCGTCGAGGGCGGCGCGGCCCTCGTGCAGCAGCACCTCTCCGGCGCCGGTCAGGGCGACGCCGCGCCGGTTGCGCTCCAACAGGCGGACGCCGAGGCGCCGTTCGAGCTGCTGGATCGCCCGGGACAGCGGCGGCTGGGCCATGCCGAGGCGCTCGGCGGCGCGGCCGAAGTGCAGTTCCTCGGCGACGGCGAGGAAGTACCTCAACTCACGGGTCTCCAGGGCGTCCATGGCTTCAGCGTAGCCCCTGGGTGATACCCACCGGGTATGACAGCGCACCGTATCGGTGTTGGCCGCACCCTCGTCCGCGAGCGACGATCAACGGCATGAGCGAAACGAAGACCGCGCTGGTGACCGGCGCGAACAAGGGAATCGGGTACGAGATCGCGGCCGGGCTGGGTGCCCTCGGGTACCGCGTGGGCGTCGGAGCCCGTGACGAGGACCGGCGCGAGAGTGCCGTGGAGAAGCTGCGCGCCGCCGGGGCGGACGCGTTCGGGGTACCGCTGGACGTGACCGGCGACCGGAGCGCCACCGCCGCCGCGGAACTGATCGAGCGGCGGGCCGGGCACCTGGACGTCCTGGTCAACAACGCCGGTATCTCGGGGGACATGGGGCCGGGATGGATCCAGGACCCGACCACCCTCGACCTCGACCTGGTCCGCACGGTCGTGGAGACCAACGTCCTCGGCGTCATCCGCGTGACCAACGCGATGCTGCCGCTTCTACGACGCTCGACGGCACCCCGCATCGTCAACATCTCCAGCGCCGTCGCCTCCCTGTCCCGGCAGGCGGACCCGGACATCGAGATCGGCCCCGTCATGGCGGCCTACGCCCCGTCGAAGTCGTTCCTCAACGCCGTCACCGTGCAGTACGCCCGGCAGCTGGCCGACACGAACGTCCTGGTCAACGCCGCCTGTCCGGGCCTGGTCGCCACCGACTTCACCGGCTTCCACGGACCCCGCACCCCTGAGCAGGGCGCGGCCACGGCGATCCGGCTCGCCACGCTGCCCGACGGCGGCCCGACCGGTTCGTTCTTCGAGGACGACGGGGTCGTTCCCTGGTAGCCCGCAACCTGTCGTGACCGCGCCGTAAATCCCGAGGTGGCGTACCCGACGCCACGGCCGGACCGCCGACTCACTCGTTCGGCCCCGCCCTGCTGCGGGCACCCGGCCCGCGGCCGAGGCTGGCAAAGCCGACCGCACGCCGGTGAAGCGCCCGTGCCTCCGCCCGGGCCGCCCGTGGTCGGGGGACGAAGGAGTGACGGCGTTCATGGCGAAGGCCTACCTGGTGGGAAGCGGTGTCGCGGCCTTGTCGGCGGCGGCGTTCCTGATCCGTGAGGGCGGGTTCGTGGGGTCGGACATCCTGCTGCTCGAGGAGCAGGACCGGGAAGGCGGCAGCCTCGACGCGGCCGGTTCGCCCGAGTCCGGGTACACGATGCGCGGCGGCCGGATGTTCGAGATCCACTTCGACTGCACCTACGACCTGCTGGGGTCGATCCCGTCGCTGGACGACCCGTCGAAGTCGGTGACCGAGGACACCTTCGCCTTCCACGAGGACTTCGCCTGGGACGACCACGCCCGGCTGGTCGACGCGGCGGGCAAGGTGGTCGACACGCACTCCATGGGCTTCTCCGAGCGCGACCGGCTGGAGCTGGTGAAGTGCGTGGGCACCCCGGAGCGGCTGCTGGACGGCAAGCGCATCACGGACTGCTTCAGCGAGGGCTTCTTCCGCACGGACTTCTGGTGGATGTGGTGCACGACGTTCGCCTTCGAGCCATGGCACAGCGCGATCGAGTTCCGCCGCTACCTCAACCGCTTCGTGCACCTCTTCAAGACCTTCGACTCCATGTCGGGGATCTACCGGACCCGCTTCAACCAGTACGACTCCATCGTGCGCCCCCTGTCGAAGTGGCTGACCGAGCAAGGGGTGACCGTCCAACTCGGCACCCGGGTAACCGACTTGCGGCTGGCCGAGGGGGACGCGCTCACCGTCGAGGCCCTCACCTGGACGCGGGAGGGCCGTAGCGAGGAGACGGAACTCGGCCCGGGCGACCTGGTGTTGGTCACCAACGGCTCGATGACCGCCGACTCGACACTCGGCTCCACCGACACCGCGCCCGTGCTGGACACCTCCGGCGACGCGGGATCCTGGCGGCTGTGGGAGACACTCGCCGCGAAACGGCCGGGCCTGCTGGGAGACCCGTCGGTCTTCAACTCCTCCATCACGGACTCCACTTGGGCGTCCTTCACGGTCACGACGAAGGATCCGACCTTCTTCGAGCTGATGGAGAAGTTCAGCGGCAGCGAGGCCGGCAAGGGCGGGCTGATCACGTTCAAGGACTCCAACTGGCTGCTGACCATCGTCCTCAACCACCAGCCGCACTTCCGCGAGCAGCCCGAGGACACCTTCGTGTGGTGGGGCTACGGCCTCTTCCCGGACAGGGAGGGCGACTTCGTCCGCAAGCCGATGCGCGCGTGCACCGGCCGGGAGATCCTGGACGAGGTCCTGCACCACCTCCGCTTCGAGGAGGGCCCGCAGATCCTCGACCACTCGATCGTGATCCCGGCGCTGATGCCGTACATCACCAGCCAGTTCCTGGTGCGGAGTTCGGGAGACCGGCCGCAGGTCGTTCCGGAGGGTTCCACCAACCTGGCCTTCATCGGCCAGTACGCCGAGGTCCCCGACGACGTCGTCTTCACCGTCGAGTACTCGGTACGCACCGCCTGGACCGCCGTAGCCCAACTCCTGGGCCTGAAGCGGCAACCGCCCCCGGTCTACAAGGGCGGCCACGACCCGAAGGTGCTGGTCGAGGCGCTGCAGACGATGCACCGCCGCTGACCTGTCGAGAAGTGCGGACGGGAACGGCCCTGGCATCGGCACGCCAACTGGCCCCTGCCGGCCGGGCCCGCGGTCCTGACGACCTTCCGCCGGGCCGCCCGTAAGGCCCGCTTCCGGGCGCCCGCGCGCTTCGCCGCACCCGCGCTCGCACCGCCGGCCGATTCGGACGGGCTTTGAGCGCATACGGTATGGGGAAGATCGTCCGCGACCAGCGGGTCCACCGGATCCTGGAAGGAACCAACGAGATCATGCACGTCATCGTGGCCCGCGGCCTGGGGGAGACGTTCGGATGACCGGCAGCGACGACTCCGTACTCGTACGTGTCGAGGGGCGCGCCGCGTACCTCACCCTCAACCGACCCAAGGCACTCAACGCCCTCACCCACCAGATGGTTCGCCGTATCGACGCAGCCCTGACGGCTTGGGAACACGATCCGTCCGTGGACGCCGTCGTGCTCACGGGCGCGGGGGAGCGGGGCCTGTGCGCGGGTGGCGACATCCGCGCCATCCACAACGACGCGCGGGACGGGGACGGTTCGGCGTCGGCGGCCTTCTGGCGGGACGAGTACCGGCTCAACGCCCGTATCGCCCGCTACCCGAAGCCGTACGTCGCCGTCATGGACGGCATCGTCATGGGCGGCGGCGTCGGCGTCTCCGCGCACGGCAGTTTCCGGATCGTCACCGAACGCTCGCGCGTCGCCATGCCCGAGACCGGCATCGGCTTCGTGCCAGACGTTGGCGGCACCTATCTCCTCGGCCTCGCGCCCGGCGAATTCGGCACCCATCTCGCCCTGACCGGAGCCTCGTTGGGCGCGTCCGACGCCCTGCACTGCGACCTCGCCGACCATTACGTACCGTCGCAGGCGCTGCCGGAACTGCTCACCGCACTCGCCCACGCGCCGGTGCGAGAGGTCATCGGCCGGTACGCCCGAGAGGCGCCCCCCGGTGAACTCGCCGCCGCGCAGGCCTGGATCGACGCCTGCTACACGGCGGACACCGTCGAAGGAATCGTCGAGCGCCTCCTCGACCACGGCGACAGCGCGGCGAAACAGGCCGCCGAAACCCTGCTCGCCAAGTCGCCCACCGCACTGAAGGTCACCCTCGTCGCACTCCGCCGGGCCCGCCGACTCGGCGCGCTGGAGCGGGTGTTGGACCAGGAGTACCGCGTCTCCTGCGCTGCCCTGGCCACCCCCGACCTGGTGGAGGGCATCCGCGCCCAGGTCATCGACAAGGACCGCACCCCGCACTGGTCACCGCCCACGCTCGCCGAGGTCACCGACGCGGACGTCGAGCGCTTCTTCGCACCCCTCGGCGAGCACGAACTCGGCCTCGCCGTACCGGACATCACTCAGTAGGTGTCGTGGTGATGGCCGTGCTGCCCTGACCTGTGCGGCGGCTCAGCGGCGGACGCGGTGCGGTCGGCTGGTTCCTGTACCGGTCGTCCTTGGTCATCGCGTACGGCGCGCAGAAGACCGGAGTGCCCACCTGTGAGCGCCAGCCTTCGGCGAGCGGTCCGATGTCCACGGCGTCGTAGGCGAGCAGCGAGAGCAACTCGGCGGCGTGCAGCTTCGCTTCGAGTTCCGGGATGGTGCCGTCACGCGGGGCGAAGTAGTTGCCGGTGTCGGTGACCGTCCTGCCGACGAGGGGCTCCCGGGGAACCGCCCCCACGGCACCGACCGGGATCGTCACGACGCCCCAGTCCCCAACGGCAGCCTCCCGCGCGGGAGTTGCCGCACAGGCCCGCGGCCCCCGTGAGTTGCTCAGCACGACGTCCAGTCCGGCGTCGACCGCCGGCCGGGCGATCAGTAGACGTACGGGATGTCGTGGATGACGTCCTGGTGCCGGATCCGCCAAACGCCGTCGGTGCGGCGGAAGGTGAAGCGGTAGTACCCGGACTCGATCGGCTTGATGGTGCCCTGCGCGCCGAACGTGCCGACGGGCCAGCCGCCCTCGGGCTTCGCGGTTCCGACGACGTCGAAGGTGATGAACTGGGTGTCGATGCTCGCCTCGTCGCCGTCGACGGAGACCAGGTGGTCGTAGGTGGTGTGGTGGCTCCAGCCCAGGGGCGGGTGCGGTGCCATGGCCGTGGACATGGCCTCCGCGATCTGCGCTCCGCCGGAGAGCTTGCCCAGCAGTTCCGGCCCGTCGGGTCCGCGGTGGTAGTGGATCTCGACTTCCGCGTCGGCCTCGTAGAGCTGCGCGAGCGCCTCGCCGTCGCGCTGGTCCGCGGCGCGGGTGTAGCGGGAGACGATCTGCCTGATCTCGGTCTCGGTGCTCATGGCGTTCTCCGGTTCTGTCGGGTTCCGTCGGGTTCTCTCAGACGGGCGCCGCGGGCGGGCGGCCACAATCTGCATGTGTGAAAAGTACATATCCTTCGACGGAAGTGCAACAGTAAGAGTTGCTATTATGGGGGCGCCGGGACTCACCCGGACCGAGCGGCGAAGGAAGCGGAAGAAAAGGGGTACGACCATGCTGGACGTGCGGTTCTCCAGCGCGTTGAAGGCCATGCTCCTGCTGGGCCACGCCGAGGAGGCAGGCAGTCCCGTCCTCAGTTCGACCCAGCTCGCCAGGAGCCTGGACACGAACCCGAGCCTGGTCCGCAAGCTGATGGTCCCGCTGGTGCAGGACGGTCTCGTCGCCTCCATCAAGGGCCGCAGCGGAGGTGTCCGCCTCGGCCGGCCCGCGGACCGGATCACGCTGGAGGAGATCTACCGCTCGGCCATCGGCGACAAGCCGCTGTGGGCCCCCCGGCCGGAGGGACCCCGGGAGTGCCTGGTCACCAACCACTCCGCCGAGTACTTTCGCAGGCTCACCGACGAGACCGAGGCCGCCGTCCTGTGCACGTTGGCGGGCCGCACCCTCGCCGACAGCCTCGACGAACTGCGCGCCATCGACCGGGCCGCCGCCACTCCCGCTCCGGAACCGCCGCTCCTCGCCCCCAGTCACTAACCACTCAGCGAGTGCTGACGAAGTGCCGAACAAGTTTGCTTTAACTAGAGGGATCCGGACGGAGTCGGCGGCCTAGTCTCTGAGGCGGATGATCAACCCCCCTCACCCGTAGGAGCGCATGTGACGCAACTCCGGCAGCAGTCCACAAGACGCACCGCTGTCCTCCGCCGCAGCGCCGTCGTGGCCACCGTCCCCGTCGCCCTCACCGTCCTGCTCGCGGCCGCCGCACCCGCGGGCGCCACGACGATCGGCGCGGCCGGCGCGGGAGACCCGTACTTCCCGCTCTCCGGCAACGGCGGCTACCACGTCGCCCACTACGACCTGACGCTCCGTTACGACCCGACGAGCCGCCGTCTCGACGGCAAGGCGGTCCTCACCGCCCGCGCCACCGAGAAGCTCACCCGCTTCGACCTCGACTTCAAGGGCCTCAAGGTCACCGGTCTCACCGTGGACCGGTCCAAGGCGGCCTTCCGCCGCGACGGACAGGAACTCGTCGTCACCCCGCGCCGGGCCGTGCGCAAGGGCCAGCGGTTCCAGGTCACCGTCACCTACAACGGCGTCCCGAAGCAGGTCACCGACCCCGACGGCTCGGCCGACGGCTGGATCGCCACCGACGACGGCGCCTTCGTGGCCGGTGAGCCGCAGGGCGCGATGACGTGGTTCCCGGCGAACAGCCACCCCAAGGACAAGTCGTCGTACGACTTCACGATCACGGTCCCGCAGGGGCGTACCGCGGTCGCCAACGGCGTGCTCCTCGGGCAGAAGACCGCGCACGGGAAGACCACGTTCCGCTGGCACGCGCCGGAGCCGATGGCCGCGTACCTCGCCACCGCGACGGTCGGGAAGTTCAAGGTCGAGCAGTACACCACCCGCGACGGCGTCAAGGTGTACAACGCCGTCGACCCGCGTGAAGTCGCCGCCGCCGAGCCCGTGTTGAAGAAACTGCCCTCCGTCCTGGAGTGGGAGAGCAAGCTGTTCGGGCCGTACCCGTTCCGCTCGGCCGGGTCGATCGTCGATCACGCGCCGGACGTCGGCTACGCGCTGGAGACGCAGGGGCGGCCGATCTACGACTCGGCGCCGGACCTCAGCACCCTCGTGCACGAGAACGCCCACCAGTGGTTCGGGGACTCCGTGTCGCTGACCTCCTGGAAGGACATCTGGCTCAACGAGGGCTTCGCGACCTACGCGGAGTGGCTCTACAGCGAGCAGCACGGCGGCAAGACCGCCCAGCAGACCTTCGACGCGCTGTACGCCCGCAAGGCGACCGACGACCTGTGGGCGTTCCCGCCCGGCGACCCGGGCAGCGGCGCCAACATCTTCGGCACCCCTGTGTACGCCCGCGGCGCCATGGCCCTGCACGAACTGCGCCTGGCCGTCGGCGACAAGACCTTCTTCGCGATCCTGCGGGCCTGGGCGGGAGCACACCGCTACGGCCACGGAACCACCGCGCAGTTCGTCAGCCTGGCGGAGCAGAAATCGGGCACACGACTCGATGCCCTCTTCCACACCTGGCTCTACACGAAAGGCAAGCCGACCCAGCCGTAGGAGCTGACGAGTTCCTCACATGTGTCGGTCATCGTCGACTCATGATCACTCGTATTCCCTCGGTCGCACTCGTCGCCGCATCCGTTCTCCTCACGGGATGCGGCGGCGGTGCGCTGGCGGCGACGGACCACACGTCCGCCCCCACTCCCGCCTCCTCGTCCTCGGCCTCACCCTCGCCCTCGCCCTCGCCCTCGTCGGAGATATCCGCCGAGGCGGCAGCCCGCCAACTCCCCGGCGTGGGGCCCAAGATGCTGGCCCGAATACCGGCGACCACCGAACAGGTCGTCCTGGTCACCGGCCGGGGCGCGAACTCCCCCCTCTCCACCTTCGCCCTGTACGAGCGCACCGACGACGGCTGGGAGCAGACCGTCAGCTGGGCGGCGCACAACGCGCTCAAGGGCTGGTCCGACCACCACATGGCCGGTGACCTGCGCTCGCCGATCGGTGTCTATTCGCTCACCGACGCGGGCGGGTTGCTCAAGGACCCCGGCACCAAGCTGTCGTACGACCACGGGTCGGGCTTCGTCTCGCCCGGCACCGGCTTCGAGGGCGAACCGCTCGCCGGGTCCTTCGACTATGTGATCGCCATCAACTACAACCGGCAGCCCGGCACTTCGCCCCTCGACTGGACCCGCCCCCTCGGCTCCTCGCGCGGCGGCGGCATCTGGATCCACGTCGACCACGGCGGCCCCACCCACGGCTGCGTCAGCATCGCCGAGGACCACATGAAGGAACTCCTGCGCACCCTGGACCCGGCCCGGCACCCCGTGATCGTCATGGGCGACGCCGCCGCCCTCGGCCACTGACCGCTTAGGATCCGCCAGGTGTGCGCACATGTGCTGGTCGCCGAGGACGACGAGATGCAGGCCGAGCTGATACGACGCTCCCTGCTGACGGAAGGGCACACCGCGACCGTGGTCCATGACGGGGCCGCCGCCATCGCGGCGGCCCGGAGACTGAGACCCGACCTCGTGGTGCTCGACCTCATGCTGCCGGTGATCGACGGCTTCGGGGTGTGCCGGGTGCTGCGCGGCGAGGACGACATCCCCGTCCTGATGCTCACCGCCCGCTCCACCGAGGACGACGTCCTGCTCGGCCTCGAACTCGGCGCCGACGACTACATGACCAAGCCGTACAGCCCGCGCGAGCTGATGGCCCGCATCCGTACGGTCCTGCGGCGCAGCGGCCGGACCACCGAGGACCGGGAGGAGGACACCGTCGTTCGGGCGGCGGGACTGTCCGTCGACGCCGTACGGCACGAGGTGCGGTGCGACGGGGTGCCCGTGGACTGCACACCGGCCGAGTTCGAGATCCTCCACGCCATGACCGCCGAGCCCGAACGGGTCTTCTCCCGGCGGCAGTTGCTCCAGTACACCCGGGGTCTCGACCGGGCGTCCACGGAACGGGCCGTCGACGTCCACATCATGAACCTGCGCAAGAAGATCGAGGCCGACCCGCGCCGCCCGGTCCGGCTGCTGACCGTGTTCGGCGTCGGCTACAAGCTGCGCGGCGGTCGCGCGTGAGGCCCCGGATACCGCTGCGCAAGCGGCTGTTGGTCCGGCTGCTCGTCGCCACCGTGCTGATCGCCGTGTGCTCGGTCGGGGCGACGGCCTGGCTCGCGGTGACGACCACCACCCGGGCCATCCGGGAGGAACAGGGCCAGGACCTCGCGGACGACATGCGCATCCTCGCGCAGCTCAGCGGTTACGCGGCGACCCACCCCGAGTGGAAGGGCGTCGCGCCCACCGTCCGCGCCCTGTCGAAGAAGATGGGCCGCCGCATCGCCCTCACGACCACCGACCGCGTCCTCATCGCCGACTCCGCATCGCACGGCACCTCCCTGCCGCCCCGCGCCGCCGCGAGCGTCGACCCCCTGCACACCGACACGTACACGGAACCCGGCGCACAGCTCAGCGGCCTCGACCCCCGGGTCGTCGGACCGTACCGGCTGACCGCGAAGGAGCGGGTCCGGCTGGCGAAGCTGGCCAAGGACCGTCAGGCGTGCTTCAAACAGAGCGGGATCGACACGACCATCACGGTGACGCCGAGCGGCCGTCCCGTCCTCACCGACGCGGACGGCAACGACGCCAACGACTCCGTGCCCGAGCCGTGCGCCGACGGGAGGCTCAACACCCCGACCACCACCGAGGGCAAGGCGTTGAAGAGCCTGATCGTGAGCGCCCAGCCCTGCCTGTCGCGGGAAGGCGTGAGCTTCAAGGCCCCGTACTTCGGGGTCGACGTCTTCGACAAGAGCCTGGGCTCCCGCTACACCATCGGCGCGTACAACAAGATTGGCGACGCGGGCGACATACGCAAGGCGCAGGCCTGCACCGACACCGCCCGCCGCGCCCAACTCGACCCGTACGTCGCGCCGGTGGCCGAACTCTTCCTCGGCGGCGGGAACACCACCGCACCCCGCTTCGCCGTCTCCCCGGCGAACAAGGCCAAGGTCGTCGGCGCGGCCGCCGCGGTCCTCGCCCTCACCGTCCTCGTCACGGCCGTGGTCGCCACGCGACTCGTACGCCCCCTGCGCGCACTGACCGAAGCGGCCCAGCAGCCACCGGAGTTGCACGTCCGGGTACCGGTCAAGACCCGGGACGAGACCGGCATCCTGGCCGAGGCCTTCAACGACCTCACCGAACGCCGGGAACGCATGGAGGCCCAGCGCAAGGCCATGGTCAGCGACATCGCCCATGAACTGCGCAGCCCCCTCACCAACATCCGCGGCTGGCTGGAGGTCACCCGCGACGGTTTCGTCGAACCCGACCCGGCCCTGCTCGGCTCCCTGCACGACGAGGCGATGGTCCTCCAGCGCGTCATCGACGACCTCCAGGACCTCGCCGCCGCCGACGCCGGAACCCTGCGCCTGCACCGCGAACCCGTACGCGTCGAGGACCTCGTCGACCAGGTAGTCGCCGCCTACCGCGTCTCCGCCGACACGGCCGGGGTCGCCCTCACCGGCAAGACGGACAACTCCCTCTGGCTGGAGGCCGATCCGGTCCGCATGCGCCAGGTCCTCGGCAACCTCGTGTCCAACGCGCTGCGCCACACACCGGCCGACGGCACCGTCACCCTGACCGCGTGGCGCGACGGCGACGACATCGTCCTGACCGTCGCCGACACCGGCACCGGCATCGCGCCCGAGAACCTCCCGCACGTCTTCGAACGCTTCTGGCGCGCCGACCAGTCCCGCAGCCGCCGCACCGGAGGCAGCGGCCTGGGCCTGTCCATCGTCCGCGACCTGGTCGCCGCCCACGACGGCACGGTGGAGGCGGCGAGCGAACCCGGCGCCGGTTCCGTGTTCACCCTGCGGCTGGCCAACGCCGGGGCGCCGGAAGGAGATTGACTCCCACTCACATCATCGCAACAGCGCGGGAGTTGCCGCGGGTCACTGCTCCCGCAGCCCCCACGGCGACCCGTACTCCGTCAGCAGATCCAGGAACGGACCGGCGGGGAACGCCTCCGGGCCCAGCACACCCGAGCCGCTCCACGTGCCCGTGGCCAGCAACTCCAGGGCGATCACCGGGTTGATGGCGGTCTGCCAGACCACGGCCTGGGAGCCGTACTCCGCCATCGACCACTGGTTGTCGACCACGTGGTAGAGGTACACCTCGCGCGGCGCCCCGTCCTTCGTGCCGCGCACCCACGTGCCCGCGCAGGTCTTGCCGTGCATACGGTCGCCCAGTGTCGCGGGGTCGGGCAGACAGGCGGCCACAACATCGCGCGGCGACACGGCAGTTGGCCCCGTGGCACTCGGCACGGTGACCGGCTCGGTGCGGTCAAGTCCCAGCAGGTGCAGGGTCTTCAGGGTCTCGATGAACTCGTTGCCGAGCCCGTACTTGAAGGTGACCCGGCGCGCGTCGACCCAGCGCGGGACGAGCAGCACCTCCTCGTGCTCCACGTTCACGCACTCGACCGGACCGATGCCCTCGGGGAAGTCGAACACCTCGGGCTCGCTGAAGGGTTCGGTGGTGAACCAGCCCCGGTCGGCCTCGTAGACGACCGGCGGGTTCAGGCACTCCTCGATCGTGGTCCAGATGGAGAAGGAGGGCGCGAAGTCATAGCCGTCGACGGTGAGGTTCGCCCCGTCGCGGATGCCGATCTCCTCGATCTCGTCGAAGAGTTCATCGGCAGCGTACCGAGCGAACACATCCGACAGTCCAGGCTCCACCCCCATCCCGACGAGCGCCAGCGCACCCGCCTTCTCCCACTCCTCCGCGTCCGCGAACTGCGCGTCCCCGAGCTTGACCCCGCACTCCTCGTACGGCCGCTCAGGATGGGGCCGGGACAACGACATAGCCATATCAAGGTAGTTGGCCCCCGCGGCCCGCGCCGCACGGAACAGGGGCAGGACGAAGCGCGGGTCGGTCGCGTTCAGCAGCACATCGCACTCGTGCGCACGCAGCGCCGCCACGACCGCCTCCTCGTCGCTCGCGTCCAGCCGCTCGGCGCGGAACCGGGCGCCGTCGGCCCCGAGCGCGGCGACCGCGGCCTCCGCCCGGGACAGGTCGTAGTCGGCGACCACCATCGCGTCGAAGAACGGACGCCGGGCGGCGATCCGGGTGACAGCGGTCCCCACACCACCGGCTCCCACGAGCAGTACACGCATGACAAGAACTCCTTCACTGCCGGACTACAAAGGTCAGCGGGCCCTGCCGGAGATACAACGCCGGTCGCGCGGATAAGGTCAATGGCGTTGGCATAAGGACCGTAAGGGAACGCAGGGAGGCCGCGATGCCGAAACCGGTGGTGTCGGAGGAGAAGCGGCGACGGCGCCGTCCCACCAAGAGCGGCACGGTCCTGTCCGAGCAGTTGATCGTCGACACGGCCCTGCGCATGCTCCGCGAACACGGCAGCGCGGGCCTGACCGCCCGCCGTCTGGGCCTGGCCCTGGACGCCGACCCGAGCACCCTCTACCGCTACTTCCGCGGCATGGACGAGCTGACCCTGGCCATCGGCGACGCCCTCGTCGGACAGGCGCTGCGGGGCTGGGAGCCGACGGGGGAGTGGCGGGCCGACCTGCGCGCGATCGGCCTGCGCATCCACGCCGCGTACGTCGCCCACCCGCAGGCGGCCCAGCTGACGGCGAGCCGTGTCACCGGCCGCCCCAACGAACTGGCCGCCGACGAGGCCGTGTTGGACGTCCTGCGCACAGCCGGCTTCCCCCTGCCCGACACCGTACGGATCTACCACGCGTTCATCGACCAGACCCTGGCCTTCGCCGCGCTGGACGCCGCGTCCCTCGCCCTCCCAAGCGCGGCCCTCCACGCCGACGAGGCCATGTGGCGCTCGACGTACGCCCGCCTACCCCGCACCACCCACCCCCGCATCGCCGAGGCGGCCCCACTCCTGGCGGCCCGCATGGTCAACAGCGCGTACCCGACGGCGTTGGAGATGCTGCTGGACAGCGCGGAGACCCAGCTGAAGTCCGCGCGCCCCTGAAGTCCAGCGCCCCAAGGGGGCGCGGGGCTGTGTCGATATGCGCCTCCGCCGCGTGGCCGCGACGACGCAGCAGCAGGCCACGTGCGGAAGCGCCCTGAAGGGGCGCGGGGAACTGCGCGACCAGCCACGACGGCGCCGCAGCAAAACGACGGCACATCCCAGCCCCACAACGGAGCCGCACGGCCGAGCGCTCACCCTCGCAATGCCCCCGCCGCCGTCTCCACGACCGCCCCCGCCACCGCGGCCAACGCAGGGGAATCCAACTTCCACTGCTGCCAGTACAGCGGCACGTCGACCGACCGCGAAGGCGCAAAGTTCACCAGCCTCCCGGCACGCAACAGCGGAGCCGCCTGCATCTCCGGCACCATCCCCCACCCCAACCCCGCGGCAACGGCCCCGACAAACCCCTCCGACGTCGGCACAAGATGCCGTACCGTACTAGCCCCGTCCGGCCCCCGCCCCACCCGCCGCACGAAGGCATCCTGGAAGCCATCGAGCCGGTCGAAGCTCACCACCGGCGCCTCGCCCAGCGCATCCCGCAGCGAACCACCACCCAGATACGCCTCCCTGAACTCCGGGCTCGCGACCGGCAGATACCGCATCCGCCCCAACGCCCGCACCGAACACCCCGGCACGGCCTCCGGCGACGAAGTCACCGCCGCCATCACCAGCCCCTCGCGGAGCAGAGCCGCCGTATGGTCCTCGTCCTCGCGGCGCAGCTCGAAGCAGACCCGCATCTCGCGCGGCACACGAGTGAGCGCGCCCAGGAACCAGGTGGCGAGGGAGTCGGCGTTCACCGCGATCGACACCCGGGTCGCGTCCCCGGCCCCGCTCATCCCCAGCTCGGCGCGCGCGTCCCGCTCCAGCCGCGCGAGTTGACGGGCGAACCGCACGACCACCTCGCCGGACTCGGTCGTCCGCACCGGCTTGGTACGCAGCAACAGGACCCGCCCCGTGCGCTGCTCCAACGCCTTCACCCGCTGGCTGACCGCCGACGGAGTCACATGCAGCGCGGAGGCCGCCGCGTCGAACGTGCCCTCGTCCACCACCGCGAGCAGTGTCCGTACCTGGTCGAGGGGAAGCTCCGAAGCCATCACGAGAGCTAATGTTACGTAAGAATCTTTAGCTGTACTCCAGCCACCGGTGTCCCTAGCGTCGAAGGCGTGACCAACGCACTCTCCGCCGCCGCCGCGGGCTTCGGCACCGGCCTCTCGCTCATCGTCGCCATCGGCGCCCAGAACGCCTTCGTCCTACGGCAGGGCATCCGCCGCGACGCCGTCCTCGCCGTGGTCGGCATCTGCGCCCTCTCGGACGCCCTCCTCATCGCCCTCGGTGTCGGCGGCGTCGGCGCGGTCGTCGTCGCCTGGCCGGGCGCGCTGACGGCGGTCGGGCTCATAGGCGGCGCCTTCCTGCTCGTCTACGGTGTCCTCGCCGCCCGCCGGGTCTTCCGCCCCGCCGCCCTGCACGCCGAGGGCGAGTCGACCGGCTCGCGCCGCCGGGCCGTCCTCACCTGTCTGGCGATGACCTGGCTCAACCCGCACGTGTACCTGGACACCGTGTTCCTGCTCGGCTCCATCGCCGCCGCCCGCGGCCCGCTGCGCTGGACCTTCGGACTCGGCGCCGTCTGCGCCAGCCTGTGCTGGTTCACCGCGCTCGGTTTCGGCGCCCGCCTGCTCAGCCGTTTCCTCGCCAAGCCCTCCGCCTGGCGGGTGCTGGACGGCCTGGTCGCCGCGACGATGATCGGTCTCGGCGCGACGCTCGTCGCCGGGGCGTGAGACGGCGGATTCGGTCGCCACAGCCGGTGCTGAGATAGTGAACCCCGGTCGATTAGATGTAGCGAGCAACCAGGAAGCCAGTGGACACGAGCGAGAGCACCGACAGCGGCACGGAACCCGAGTCCCAGAAGGACCGGGAACCGGCGACGGGCCCCCGGCGCGGCTGGCGCCGCTGGGCGATGGACACCCGCCCGCTGCGCATCCCCGCCTACCGCCGCCTGTGGTCCTCGACCATCGTCACGGCCGTCGGCAGCCAGCTCACCGCCGTCGCCGTACCCAAGCAGATCTACGACATCACCGGCTCCTCCGCCTGGGTCGGCGCCGCCAGCATGGCCGGCCTGGTGCCGCTCATCGTGTTCGCGCTGTGGGGCGGTTCGCTCGCCGACAGCATGGACCGCCGCAAACTGCTGCTGATCACCAACAGCGGCATAGCCGTGACCTCGGTGCTGTTCTGGGTGCAGGCGGCCACCGGGCTCAACTCGGTGACCGCGCTGATGGTGCTGCTCGCCATGCAGCAGGCCTTCTGGGGCCTCAACGCCCCCGCCCGCAACGCCTCCATCGCCCGCCTGGTCCCCGCCGCGCAGCTGCCGGCCGCCAACGCCCTGGGCTCGACCGTCATGCAGACCGGGCAGGTCCTCGGACCGCTCCTCGCGGGCGCGCTCATCCCGGTCATCGGCCTGCCCGAGCTGTATCTCATCGACGCGCTGGCCCTGTGCGTCACGCTCTGGGCGGTCGTCCGGCTGCCCTCGCTGCCGCCCCTGGAGTCCGCGACCCCGCGCCGCGCGGGCTGGCGGGAGATCGTCGCGGGCTTCCGCTACATCTCGCTGCACAAGGTGCTGCTGCTGTCCTTCCTCGCCGACATCATCGCGATGGTCTTCGGCATGCCCCGCGCCCTGTTCCCGCAGCTCGCCGCCCAGACCTACTCGTCCTACGACGAGGGCCTCGCCCTCGGCATGCTGTTCGCTGCGATCCCCATCGGGGCGGTGGTCGGCGGACTGTTCTCCGGCACGTTCTCGCGGGCGCGCCGGCACGGCTGGATGGTGATCGGCGCGGTCGTCGCCTGGGGCGCGGCCATCACCGGCTTCGGGCTGAGCAGCAACCTGTGGATCGGCGTGGCCTTCCTGGCCGCCGCCGGGGTCGCCGACATGGTCTCCATGGTGTTCCGCGGGGCGATCCTGCTGTCCGCCGCCACCGACGAGATGCGCGGCCGTATGCAGGGCGTCTTCACCGTCGTGGTGGCCGGCGGCCCGCGCCTCGCCGACGTGCTGCACGGCACGGCCGGTTCGGCCCTCGGCACGCGTCCGGCGGTCGCGGGCGGAGGCGTCCTGGTCATCGTCATCATGCTGGCCCTGGCCGCCGCGGTCCCGGCGCTGCGCCGCTACCGCATCTGACCTCAGACCGGCCGGTGGATCGCGTAGTGCTCCATCAGCTTGCTCCGGGTCATCGCCAGCCGGTGGGCGAGGATCTCCGCGACGATCCGGACCAGAGAAAGCCCGAGCAGCGGATCCTCCACGCTCAGGGCGAGGACGGCCGCCGCGTCGAACTCGTAGGCCCGCACGGCACTGAACGCCTCAGCGCCGAAGTCCCACTCGTACGGCGGGAACAGCCACGACCATCCCAGTAGGTCGCCCGCGCCGAGCGTGGCCACGGTGACCCGCTGCTGCGGCGTGACCCGCTGGTCGAGCGAGACGGCGCCGGAGCGGACGACCCAGAAGCGGTCGGCCGTACCGCCCGCCTCGAAGATCCGGGAGTCCTCGGCGAACGAGACCTCCTGCGCGACCTCCATCAGCCGTTCTCGCTGGGCCTGGGGCAGGGCGGTCAGCAGTTTTATCGCTTTGGTCATGGCACAGGGCTCCTCGCCGGCAGCGGATCCGGAATTCTCCCTACGCCCATTTCAGCCTCTGCCGACGTCCGAGGCACCTCGGGGGACGGAATCGGGGCATGAAAAAGCCCTGGCTGGACGGGGGAGACCAGCCAGGGCCGTAAGCGGTGGCGCGGGGGACGGTACGGTCGACCCCGTATCCACGTATGAATGAACCGTAAACCATCAGCGGGCATTTCGTACCCACTTCAACCGGTCGCGTGACCGGTTTCACTTCTCGGCATGCCGACCGGGGTCCACGATCTCGTCCAGCACCCGCAGTACGACCTCGTAGGCCACTTCCCTCACGGCGTCGCCCTGTTGGGACCACGTCTGCACCTCCTGGGCGGCGAAGGCCCGGGCCCGCCGGATGCGCCGCAACAGTTCGTCCGAGTCCACGACATCAGTCATGGCCGTCGCCTACCCAGGCGCGCGGAGTTCACTTCACCGGCGCCGCGATCGGCACGCCGAGCGGCCGGGCCAGGCCCGTCACGGCCTCGTCGAGGCGCTGCAGATGCCGCAGCACGCGGTCGGTGACCCGGCCGTAGCGCGGGGTCCCCGGCGTCCCGGGCCGCAGCAGGGACGCGATGCTCGGCCCGGTCTCGATCTCGCCGACGGCGTCCCCGTCGGAGACATGGGCGCCGATCACCCCGATGTTGTGCACGATCCGGCGCCCCGCCTCACGCAGCCGGGGATCGGCCGCGATCGACGGATGCGTGGGCAGCAGCTCGGCCGTCGCCGCGAGATACCGCGCGTGATAGGCACAGGTCTCCAGGAGCGCGACGACGTACCGTGCCGTGTCCCGGCGCGCCCGCAACGGCGTGATCGGGTGCGTCAACGGCTGCGTGGACGCGCTCAGATCGGCCAGCGCCTGGTCCAAGTCCCGCGCCTTGTCGAGCAGTTCGGCCGCGGCCCCGCCGCTGAGCTGGTCGACGGCGGCCTCGGTGACGTCTGTGAGCCGCGCCAGCACGGTGCCGAGCAGTTCGTTCGTACGGCGGTCCGTGTGCACCGGCAGCACCAGCGCCGCCGCGACCACCCCGCAGGCCGCGCCGAGCGCCGTCTCCTCGATCCGCAGCAGCAGCACCGACGCGCTGTAGGTGTGCAGGAGCGTGTAGAGCAGGCCCAGCATCGCGGTGACGAAGAAGGACATCAGGGTGTACGAGAGCGGTGCCGTGTAGAACATCGCGAAGATGAACAGCAGCACCAGCGCGAACGCCGTCCAGGTGTGGTGCCCGACCAGGCCCGCGAGACCGATACCGGCGATGACACCCAGGACCGTGCCCAGCAGCCGCCGGTAGCCCTTGACGAGGATCTCGCCCGTGGACGAGGTGTTGATGAAGACGATCCAGCAGGTCAGCACCGCCCAGTACCAGCGCTGACTGGACAGGAACTCGCCCCCGATGATCGCCAGCGACGACCCCACCGCCACCTGCACGGCCGCTCGCGTGGTCGGCCGCCGCAGGCCCGTGCGCTCCGCGTCCTCCTGCTCGGCCTCCTCGCTGCCCGCGATGGCGACGTCCTCAGCGTCCAGCTCCTCGCGCGAGCGGGTCGTCGCGGGCGTGTCCTCCGACTCGTCCTGCGGCCCGTCCACCGCGATCCGCAGCCCCAGCACCGCGCGCCCTGCCTCACCGATGCCCCGGAACACGTCCTGGACGGCGTCCGAGGCGGGCGGCAGGTTCTCCTCCTCGCGGTAGCCCAGCAGCCGGTTGCGCACATGCGCCAGCCCCGTGCCCGAGTCCGTGCCCGCGGGCCGCAGGACGAGCAGCCGCAGTGCCTCAAGGTCGCGGCGCAGCGTGTCGGTCGCCTCGTCCCGCTGGGGCAGCAGGTCACCGGCGGGCACGGGCGCGCCCGGCAGATGCAGGGTCAGGGTGTGGCCCCGCTCGGCGCTGCGGGCGGTCAGCAGCAGGAGGCCGAGCCGTTCGGCGGCGACCTCGGCGTCGGCGATACGGCGCTGCACGAGCCGTGCCACCGTCTCGTCGGAGGTCCCGTCCTCCAGCCGGCCCTGGATCAGCAGTGCCGTCTCGTGCAGCCGCGCGGTGCCCTCGCGTACGTCGGCGAGGGCCTTCTCCATGTCGTCGGGACCGGCGTCGAGCAACGCGATCTGCGCGGTCACGAGCTGGGCGAACCGCGCCCGGAACGCCCGCCGCAGCCGGTCCAGCGTCCCGGCGGGCGTCTCCGGCACCAGCGCGAACCGCACCAGCGCGCTGCACACGAAGGCGACGCCGAGCACGCCGTAGAGCCGCGGCAGTGCGGAGACGGTCGCGCCGACGAACAGGGACAGGAAGTAGATCTGGAAGCCGATCAGGCCGAGGGCCGTGCCGCGGTCGCCGAAGCGGCGGCTGTAGACCGCGCCGAAGATCAGCAGGACGAAGAAGACGTCACCGGCGACCACCCGCGAGTTCAGCAGCGCGCTCAGCGACACCGAGGCCAGCGCCACCGGCAGACCCAGCGCGAGCGTCACCGCCTGCTGGGCGCGCTGCTTCTCTCGGATGGCGAACGTGGAGACCATCGCCGCCATCGCCCCGGCGACCAGATGCGGCACCGAGGCCCGCGCCAGGGAGAGCACGGTGAGCGTGAGGGCGATCGAGGCCACCGTCCGCAGCCCGGCCGTCAGCCGCAGCAGTCCGGGATCGGACGCCGCGACGCGATACCGAACCCGTGCCCACGCCGCCCGTCCCACTGCCCTCACGCCGCCGTACTCTCCCCAGGTTCACATCAAGATCCGTCACACCGATGCTACGGCTCCTGGGTGCCGGACCCTTCGACGCGTTCCCGTACCTGCTCCGCCGACAGATACGAGTCGGTGTACTCGAAGTCCTTCAGCGTGGCCGGTTTGCGGGCCTGGAAGCCGGTGCGCACGAAGTCGTCGCCGGCCAGCGCGTTCAGCGTCCAGTTGGTCGCGACGCGGACCTTGGCGACGTTCGTGCGCAGCGCCGACCAGTGGTAGCCGCGGGCCACGACCTGGGCGGGGAAACCGCGCAGTTCGATGCCGAGCGGCTTGGACACCGCGTCCTTGCCGCCGAGGTCCACGACCAGCCCGAGGTCCTTGTGGACGTACTTCTTCAGGGGCTGGTTGCGCAGGGTCGCGATCACGTTCTCCGCGACCACCTTGCCCTGCCGCATGGCGTGCTGCGCGGTCGGCGGGCAGATCGCGCCGTCCCCGCCCTTGGCCTCGTCCGGCACCGCGCCCGCGTCACCGAGCGCGAACACCCCGTCGTGGCCGGGGAGGTTCATGTCGGCGGTGACCGCGAGCCGTCCCCGTACCGTCTCCGCGCCCAGCGTGGCGATGAGCGGGCTGGCGACCACACCGGCCGTCCAGATCAGCGTGCGGGTCGGCACCACCCGGCCGTCGGTGAAGGTCACCTCCTCCGGGCCCGCCTTGGCGATCGAGACGCCCAGGGAGATGTCGATACCGCGCCGGGTGAGGATCTCCTGCGCACTCTTGCCGAGCTTGTCGCCCAGTTCGGGCATCAGCTTCGGCGCGATGTCGATGAGGTGCCACTTGATCAGACCCGGGTCGATCCGCGGGTAGCGCTTGACCGCGGCGTGCGTCAGCTTCTGCAGACAGGCGGCCGTCTCGGTACCGGCGTAACCGCCGCCCACCACCACGAACTGCAGCCGCGACGCCTTCTCCGCCGGGTCGTCGCTCGCGTCCGCGAGGTCCAGCTGCGTGATCACGTGGTCGCGGATGTACGCGGCCTCCGCGAGGGTCTTCATCCCGAAGGCGTGATCCGTCAGCCCGGGGATGTCGAAAGTGCGGGTGATGCTGCCGGGGGACAGCACGATGTAGTCGTAGGGCTCGTTCACGATCTCGTCGTTGATCGTGCGGATCACACAGACCTTGGCCTTGATGTCCACACCGATCGCGCCGCCCGGGATGATCCGCGTGCGGTACTTCTTGCTGCGGCGCAGCGAGACGGCGATCGACTGCGGGGTCAGGACGCCGGAGGCGACCTGGGGCAGCAGGGGCAGATAGAGCTGGTAGGAGAACGGCGTCACCAGCGTGACGTCGGCTTCCTCCGGGGTCAGTTTCCTCTCCAGGCGGCGAACGCACTCCACTCCTGCGAAGCCTGCGCCAACCACCAGGATCCTCGGTCGTGTCACGGTGTTCATCCCTTCTGCGGCTCCAGGCGGTCTGCCTCGACGCCGTACGCCTGCCCCTGGATCGCTGCCTCGCACCACATCGATCCCACCGTGCCGGGAGCCGTTCCGCCAGCTGAGCGCGGCAGGCAGACGAACGCGTGGGCACCAGCATGCCCCGCCGAGGCCGTCCGTACGCCGCGGACGTGTGAACAAATGGCGTACCCGAATGACCTTCGACCCGCCTCTCGGCGATCGCTCCTGACCGTAGAGTGCACGCCATGTCGCACACTCAGCCCGAGCCGGGGTCAGGCTTCCGCACCCAGAACATCGACGCCGGCAACGTGACGCGGCTGGTGGCCGCGCTCGACATCCAGGAAGCCAATCCAGGCGTACGGCGACTGCGCGCGTGGGCCCACGAGGCCCTCGCCCCGGGCAGCGGGGAACATGCCCTCGACGTCGGGGCCGGCACCGGCTCGACCACCCGTGAACTGGCCGCGGCCGTCGGCTCGAACGGCTCGGCGCTCGGCGTCGAACCCAACCCCGGGCTGCGCGCCATCGCCGAGGAACGCGCCGCGTCGGCCGGGAACCCGGCCCGCTTCACCGACGGCGACGCGCTGTCCCTGCCGGTGCCCGACGCCTCCGCGGACGTCGTCTGGTGCGAACGGGTGCTCCAGCACCTCGCGGAACCCGACAAGGCCGTCGCCGAGATCGCCCGCGTGCTGCGCCCCGGCGGGCGCGTGGCCCTCCTGGACACCGACTGGGCGACCACGATCCTGCACCCGGGCGACCCCGAGGTCACGGCCGCGTTCACCTCCGGGGCCCTCACCGGCGCCGCCAACCCCTATTCGGGCCGCCGGCTCGTCGGCCAGCTCAGCGCCGCCGGACTCGTCGTCGACGACCGCGGCTCGCAGGCGCTGCTCCAGGACCACCGGTCGGTGGCCTGGCCGCTGATCCGCATGCTCGGGGAGTCCGCGGTCCGCCGGGGCGCCCTGACCGAGGCCCAGCGCGACCGCGCCTACACCGACCTCTCCGAGGCCGCGGAGCGCGGCGCGCTGCACATGTCCGTGACGATGTTCGCGGTCGTGGCCCACCGCCCGGAGTGATCCCCGGCCGGTGACGTCAGCGGAACACGTTGTCCGCGTCGTCCCAGCCCGCGAGCTGTTCCTCCGCCAACTGCTGCGGGGCACGCGCGCGTGCCTGGTACATCGCGTCGATCTCGAACGCGTAGTGCCGCACGATCGCGTCCCTGCGCAGCTTCATCGACGGCGTCAGCAGCCCGCCCGCGACATCGAACGGCTGCGGGAGCACCCGGAACACCCGGATCGACTCGGCGCGCCCCACAGGGCTGTTGGCGGCCGCCACGGCCCGCGTGATCTCCTCCCGCAGCGCGTTCTCCTCCCGCGCCTCCCGGCCCCGCGCGTCGCTCTGCAGCGCGAGACCGGCCCGCCAGTGCGCCACGAACTCCGGGTCCAGCGTGAGCAGCGCCCCCACGCACGGACGGTCGTCACCCACGACCACCGCCTGATGGATCAGCGGATGCATCCGCAGCCGGTTCTCCAGCGCGGCCGGCGCGACGCTCTTGCCGCTGCTGGTGATGATGATGTCCTTCTTGCGGCCGGTGATCGTCAGGTACCCCTCGGTGTCCAGCCGCCCGATGTCCCCGGTGGCCAGCCACCCCGCGTGCATCGCGGCCCGGGTCGCCCGCTCGTCGTTGATGTAGCCCTGGAACACCGAGGGCCCGTGCACCAGGATCTCCCCGTCCTCCGCGACCCGGATCTCCGTGCCCGGCAGCGCCTGCCCCACCGTGCCGATCTTCTCCCGGCCCAGCGGCTGCATCGTGATCCCGCCGGCGGTCTCCGTCAGCCCGTAACCGTCGTGCACGAGAATGCCGATGCCCGAGTAGAACAAGGACAGTTCACGGTTCAGGGGTGAGCCGCCCGACGTCGCGCGGACCACCCGGCCGCCCAGCGCCGACCGAAGCTTGCGGTACACCGTCCGCTCGAACACGGCGTGCTGGAGCCGCAGATCGAAGGCGGGACCCGAGCCCCGGCCGAGTCTCTGTCTCTCCTCGGCCGCGGCGAACTCCCGCGCGGTCGACGCGGCCCGCTCGAACAGGGCGCCGCGGCCCGTCTGTTGGGCCGTACGGAGAAAGTTCTTGTAGATCTTCTCGAAGATCGACGGCACCGCGTACAGGTACGTGGGCCGGAACGTGCGCAGCGCCGACACCAGCGCCGCCTCGGTCATCTCCGGCTCGTGCGCCATCAGCCAGCCGCCGCGCATGCACAGCCCCTGGATCATCAGCCCGTACACGTGCGAGAACGGCAGGAAGGCCAGCACGGCCGGCTGTTCCCCCGGCGGGGCCGCCGTGTGCGACCAGCCCGAGAGCAGCGTGTCGCAGGGGCTGGCGAGACTGCGGTGGCTCAGCGCGCAGCCCATGGGGCGGCCCGAGGTGCCCGAGGTGTAGGCGATCACCGCGGTCGAGTCCGGCATCACGATCCGGCGCAGCGAGTCCACGGTGGTCTGCGGGATGTACGTGCCCCGCTCCACGATCTGGGCCAGCGCCCCGGAGTCCAGCTGCCAGACGTGCCGCAGCAGCGGCAGCGCGGCACACACCGTGCCGACGGTCATGATGCCCTGCTCGTCCTCCACGACCACGGCCACACAGTTGGCGTCCCGCAGGATCCACTCGACCTGCTCCCGCGAGGACGTCGGATGCACCGGCACGACCTCGGCGCCGACCGCCCACAGGGCGTGGCTGAGCACGGTCCACTCGTAACGGGTACGGGCCATGATCGCGACCCGGCTGCCCGGCGATATCCCGGAGGCGATCAACCCCTTTGCCAGATCGACGACTTCGTCCCGCAGCTCTACGGCCGTCACCTCCTCCCACTCCGTGGAGGACGGGTCCGCCTTGCGTGCGATCAGGGGCAGGGTGGGATGGAGGAGCGCGGTCTCGAAGATGCTGTCGGCGAGGCCGCCGTTGAAGGTGGAGGTGGGGGGTGGAGCGACGGCGAAGTCGCGCATGCGCTGCTCCTGGGTTGTACGGGGCGTGACTCTGCCGATCATTACTGTTATCGACGGTGCTCGAATGTAGCCCAGGTGTGAGCGTTTGGTGAGGGGAACCGGGAAGTGCCCTTGCGCAGTTTGATGGTTGAGTGGGACCGACCTGACAAAGCGGGGGGGTACGAGGACATGAACGCGGTGGATCTCGGCGAGTTGAGGGCGCGCGACTTCGGTTACCTGGACGCCGAAGGGCACACCTATCTCGACTACACGGGCGCCGGACTAGCCCCGGCCTCGCTGGTCCGGGCCAGCGCCGAGCGCATCACCGGAAGCGTCTTCGGCAACCCCCACTCGGAGAGCCCCGCCTCCCGCGCCTCCGGCGACCTGCTCGCCCGGGCCCGCGCCGCGGTGCTGCGCCACTTCCACGCGGACCCGGCCGAGTACACGGTGGTGTTCACCGCGAACGCGACGGCCGCGCTGCGCCTGATCGGCGAGTCGTACCCGTTCGCCCCCGGCGGCCGGCTCGTGATGCTCCTCGACAACCACAACTCCGTGAACGGATTACGGGAGTACGCGCGAGCGGGCGGCGCGAAGACCGAGTATGTCCCGGTCCACGGCCAGGAGTTGGCGATCGACGAGGAGCGACTGCACACCGCGCTCACGGCCCGCAGACGCCGCCGCGGACGCGGACTCCTCGCGTACCCGGCACAGAGCAACTTCACCGGCGTACGGCACTCCCTGGACTGGATCGCCACGGCCCACGAACACGGCTACGACGTCCTGTTGGACGCCGCCGCCTTCGTGCCGACCAACCCCCTCGACCTCTCCCGCCACCACCCGGACTTCACCGTGGTCAGCTGGTACAAGGTGTTCGGCTACCCCACCGGCATAGGCAGCCTCGTCGTCCGCCGCGAGGCCCTCGCCCGGCTGCGCCGCCCCTGGTTCTCCGGCGGCACCATCTACGCCGCGAGCGCCCAAGCCCAGTGGCACGTCCTCGCGGACGGCGAGGCGGCCTTCGAGGACGGCACCGTCAACTTCCTCTCCATACCCGACATCACGGCCGGCCTGGACTGGATCGACACCATCGGCATGGACCACGTCCACGACCACGTGACCCGCTTGACCGCCCAACTCCTCGCGGGGGTAACCGAGTTACGCCACTCCGACGGCTCCCCGATGGCTCGGGTCTACGGCCCCACCGGCACCGGCCCCACCCGCGGCGGCACCGTCGCGCTCAACCTCCTCGACGCGGACGGCCGCGTGATCGACGAACGCGTCGTCTCCCAGGACAGCGCCGACCACCGCATCTCCCTCCGCTACGGCTGCTTCTGCAACCCCGGCGCGGGGGAGGCCGCGTTCGCTCTCCCGCTACGCAGCCTGCGCTCGGCGGCCCGCAAACCCCTGGGCTCCCTGGAGGAGTACCTGACCCTGCTGGGGCTGCCGTCGGCCGGTGCGGTCCGGGTCTCGGTGGGCGTCTCCTCGCAACCCAGGGACGTGGAAACGTTTCTGGAGTTCGTCGCGAACACGTACCGGGACCGCGTGCCGACAGCGGCAGGCCTCGCGGACCGGGCAGGCTGCTGACCGACGGGGTGGCGCCTCACCGCCCGGAGCGCGCAGCGGCCACCCCCTGACGGCACTTGCGCACAAGCACCGCCCAGGTCGCCGCCAGGAACAGCACGGTGAACCCCGCGAGGATCAGCCAGCCGCGTCCCGCCGGATGCGTGAACGAGTCGCCGTAGGAGCGCAACAGGGGCGGTCCCGCAGGGGAGTTGCCGTCGCGCCACAGGCTCTCCAGGCCGATCGCGCTGCCCAGTGCCTCGAAGGCCCAGCGGTTGGTCATCGCCCAGCTGATCGCCTGCCCGGCCGACGCCATCCGGGGCACCGGCACGAACGCCCCCGAGAACAGCACCTGGGGGAAGCAGAGCAACGGCAGCATCAGGGTCGCCTGGCCCGGATCCGTGACGGCGGCAGAGGTGAGCAGCCCGAGGGCGAGCGCGGCGGCCGAGGCCAGCACGCTCGTGAGGAACAGCGAGGCGTACGTGTCCCAGCCCGCCGCCGGCAACCGGTCCAGCGCGCGCAGCACCGCCAGCAACAGCGCGTCCGCCGCGGCGAGTACCGGCAGGACGGTGGTCAACTTCGAGGCGACGTACGGTCCGATGCGCACACCCGCCAGCCACTCCCGCCGCAGTACCGCCAACTCCGTGCAGATCTGCAGCAGTCCGTACGTCAGCCCGAAGAAGAACGCCCCGAACGCGATCCAGAACATGATCATCGCCGTGGACCCCGGATCGGGCGCCGCCGGGTCGAACGCGCCCGCCCGGAACAGCACCGCGAACATCGCCACGATCATCACCGGCGACCCCACGAACACGGCGACCGACAGCCGGTTGTGCACCAACAGCGCTGTTGTACGACGGGTCAGCAGCGCCCACTGGCGTACGGCGCCGACGCGGGGTGGGCGGTGCGCGACAGGTGCCGGGGCCGGTTTCGTACGCTGCACCGGGGCGGTGCGCTCGGCGCGCTTCCCTTCCGCCACCGCCGCGTACACGTCCTCCGCAGTCTCCGCCCCGAACGCCGCGAGCAGCGCTTCCGGCGCCCCCACGAACGCGACCGCTCCGCCCGGCGACAGGAACACGACCTGATCGCAGCGCGGCAGATCGGCCAGGACGTGGGTGGTGAGGACGACGGTGGTTCCGGACTCGGCGAGGGCGCGCAGGGTCGACAGCAGCGCGGCGCCGGTCACCGGATCGAGGCCGGAGGTGGGTTCGTCGAGGAAGAGCACCCGGGGGCGGGTGAGCAACTCGGCGGCGATACAAGCCCGTTTGCGCTCCCCGCCGCTCAGCGCCCGCACCGGTGTGTCCGCGCGCTGCGCGAGCCCGAGGACGTCCAACACCTCCGTCACCCGTGCCGCCACCGTCTCGCCCGGCATCCGCAGTCGTCCCGCGTACTCCAGCGTGCGCCGCAATGGCAGCTCGCGGTGGATCACGTCCTCCTGCGGCACGAACCCGAACTCCGGCCCCGGCGGGCCCGGTTGGGCTCCGTCGTGCAGGACGTCCCCCGAGGCCGGGGCCTGGAGTCCCGCGAGGGTCTGCAGCAGCACGGTCTTGCCCGCGCCGCTGCTCCCCGCGATGACCGTCAGCCGCCCGGCCTCGACCTCCAAAGACACGTCGTCCAACACCTGCCCCGCGCCCCGCACTTCCTGCGTGACGGCCCGTAACTCCAGGTGCAGGCCGGTTACTTGCGCGGTATCAGGGGAAATCGGCGTCGGCATGGGAGCAGCATGTCACCCCGGTGTCAGCCACACCGTCGCGAGGGGCGGGAGCGTGAGCCGGATATGGCCGTCCTCCGGTTTGACCGGGTCGGGGTTCCTGACGTCGCTGCCGCCGTAGAGCGCGGTGTCCGTATTGAGGGCCTCCTGCCAGGCCGGGATCTCGTCGGGGACACCGAGACGGTAGTCATGGCGCACGACGGGGGAGAAGTTGCTGACGGCGAGGAGAGGCGAGCCCTCCGCGTCGAACCTCAGGAACGCGAAGACGTTGTCCTCGGCCGCGTCGCCCATCACCCAGCGGAAGCCGCCGGGGTCGGTGTCGCGCTGCCAGAGGGCGGGGGTCGCCCGGTAGGCGGTGTTGAGGTCGCGGACGAGGTCCTGGACGCCCCGGTGATCGGGCGCGGCGTCGTAGGCCGGGTCGAGGAGCCACCAGTCGGGGCCGTGGGATTCGGACCACTCGGCGCCCTGGGCGAACTCCTGGCCCATGAAGAGGAGTTGCTTGCCGGGGTGGGCCCACATGAAGGCCAGGTAGGCGCGGTGGTTGGCGCGTTGCTGCCACCAGTCGCCGGGCATCTTGGACACCAACGACTGCTTGCCGTGGACGACTTCGTCGTGAGAGATCGGAAGGACGTAGTTCTCGCTGTAGGCGTACACCATGGAGAACGTCATCTCGTTGTGGTGGAACTTGCGGTGGACCGGCTCGTGCGACATGTAGTCCAGCGAGTCGTGCATCCAGCCCATGTTCCACTTGAACCCGAAGCCGAGACCGCCCGTGTCGGTCGGCCGGGTCACCCCGTCCCAGGCGGTGGACTCCTCGGCGATCGTCACGACACCGGGCACCCGCCGATAGACGGTCGCGTTCATCTCCTGCAGGAACGCCATCGCGTCCAGATCCTCGCGCCCGCCATGGACGTTCGGGGTCCACTGGCCCGAGTCGCGTGAGTAGTCGAGGTAGAGCATCGAGGCGACCGCGTCCACGCGCAGGCCGTCGATGTGGAACTCCTGGCACCAGTAGACGGCATTCGCCACAAGGAAGTTGCGCACCTCGGTCCGGCCGAGGTCGAACTCGTAGGTCCCCCAGTCCGGATGCTCGGCCCGCCGCTCGTCCCCGGGTTCGTACAGCGGCTCCCCGTCGAACCGGGCCAACGCCCAGTCGTCCTTGGGGAAGTGCGCCGGAACCCAGTCCATGATCACGCCGATACCGGCCTGGTGGAACGCGTCGACGAGGAACTTGAAGTCGTCCGGGGTGCCCATGCGGGAGGTCGGCGCGTAGAAGCCGGTGACCTGGTAACCCCAGGAACCCCCGAAGGGGTGCTCGGCCACCGGCATGAACTCGACGTGGGTGAAGCCCAGTTCGTTCACGTAGGCGGGGAGTTCGACGGCGAGCTGACGGTACGTCAAACCTTGGCGCCAGGAGGCGAGATGGACCTCGTAGACCGAGAAGGGCGCTTCATGGACCGGGGTTTGGGCACGGCGGGCGAGCCAGTCCTCGTCGCCCCACTCGTAGTGCGAGGCCGTCACGATGGACGCCGAGGCGGGCGGCACCTCCGTGCGGCGGGCCATCGGGTCGGCTTTGAGGAAGCGCCGGCCACTCCGGGAGGTGATCTCAAACTTGTACCGGGCGTCCTCGCCCACCCCCGGCAGGAACAGCTCCCACACACCCGACGAGCCGAGCGACCGCATCGGGAAGGCCGTACCGTCCCAGGAGCTGAACTCCCCAGCGACACGCACCCCTTGGGCGTTCGGCGCCCACACCGTGAACCGGGTGCCGGTCACCCCGCCGTGCGTCATCGGCTCCGCGCCGAGCGCCTTCCACAGCTCCTCGTGGCGCCCCTCCTTGATGAGGTGCAGGTCGAGTTCGCCGAGGGCGGGGAGGAATCGGTACGGGTCATGGACCTCGTGCTCGTCGCCCTCCGCGTACGACACCAGCAGCGTGTACGCCGGGAGCGCGTCGAGCGGGAGCACGGCGGAGAAGAGACCGCCGCCGTCCGAGGTGAGCTGGCTGCGCGTCCCGTCGATCACGACGCTCACGGCACGGGCGTACGGACGCAGCGCCCGGAAGGCGATCCCGCCCGGCACCGAGTGCGCGCCCAGCAGTGCGTGAGGGTCGTGGTGGGCGCCGGAGAGGAGGCGGTCGCGGTCGGTCGGGTCCAGCGGGGCGGAGGCCATGGGACTGCCCGCGCCCAGGGGCGCCGGAACGGTCGTGGGCGAGGCGACTGCGGGCGGGCCCTCGTGCGCTCGGTTGGTGGCCGTAGGGGAGCCGCTCGTCTTCGGCGCTGCGGTCGCGGTCCGGCCGGCGGTCTCCGGCGGGCCGGATACGGCAGGGCTGGAGGCGTTCGGTGCGGCGGGTCCGGTCGGTTCGCCCGTCTGCGGGGCGGCGGTTGTGGGCGAGCCGTTTGTCTCCGGTCCTTCAGTCGCGGTCCGGTCGGCGGTCTCCGGTGCGGTGGGTACGGCTGGGCCGCGGGCATCAGGTGCGGCGGGTCGACTCTGCTCACCGGTTTCCGGGCCGGCGGTTGCGGGCGAGCCGCCGCTCGTCTCCGGCGCTTCGGTCACGGCCCGGTCGCCGGGCTCCGGCAGGACAGGCGTGACCGGGCCGCGGGCGTCCGGTGCGGCGGGTCCGGTCGTGCCGTAGGCGTCCGGCGTGGCGGGTCCGTTCGGATCGCTCGTTTCCGGGCCGGTGGGCGTGGACGGACCGCCCGTCTCCTGAGGTGAAGTGTCGCGCAGGGCCACGGAGTTCAGCCTCCTCGGACGGCGAGACGTTCGATCGCCGCCATGGGTACGGGAAGCCAGTCCGGACGGTGTCTGGCCTCGTACAGCACTTCATACACGGCGCGGTCCGTCTCGTACGCGCGCAGCAGGGCGTGCTTGGTGCGGGGGTCCCAGCCGGCCCGGGCCGCGTAGCCCGCGCAGAACGCCTCCCGGCAACGGCGTGCCCACTCGGGGCGCCAGGGGCGGCGCTGCCGGGCCGCGTAGTCGAAGGAGCGCAGCATCCCGGCGATGTCCCGTACCGGGGACTGCACACTGCGCCGTTCCGCCAGCGGCTTGGACGGCTCGCCCTCGAAGTCGATGACGAACCAGTCGCGGCCGGCCCGTAGCACCTGACCGAGATGCAGATCGCCGTGGATGCGCTGGGCGGGCGGCCCGGCATCGCGGCCGACGAGCGCGCCGAACGCGGTCCACAGCCCCGGCACGAACGGCCGCAGCGCGGGCACGGAGTGCGCGGCCGCCTCCAGGCGCTCGGTCATCGTCGCCGCCGTACGGTCGTTCTCGGCGAGGGGGCGGCCGGCGGATGGAAAGGCCGCCGCCAGCGCGAGATGGACATCCGCGGTCGCCTGGCCCAACTCGTAGGCCTCCGTGGTGAATTCGTCACCTGCGGCGAGGGCGCGCAGCGCGAGCGCCCAGCCGTCGGAGGCGTCCGGCAGGAACGGCTGGAGCACCCCGAGCGTCGCGGCCCGCGGCTCCGCCGTCCGGAACCACGCCACCGGCGCCGGGACCCGCTTGCAGCCCTGCGCGGCCAGCGCCCCCGGCAGCTCCAGGTCCGGATTGACGCCGGGCTGGATCCGCCGGAAGACCTTGAGGATGAACCGATCGCCGTACACCAGCGAGGAGTTGGACTGCTCGGCACCGAGCAGGCGAGGGGTGAGTCCTGCGGGCACGGACACCGACGGGTCCGCCTCGAAGTGCAGGGGGCCTGTCGTACCGGGATGCCGCAACCGCTCCAGCAACAGCTCCGCCGACCGCGGATCCTGCAGCGCGTCGTAGACCGCGAGACCCGCCAACGGACCTTCCTGCACACGCCCGATGTACGCCCGGGCGAGGCGCGGCGAGACGTGTTCCCTTACGCCGAGCAGGAGTTGGTAGCAGTCGCCGGGCGGGGGAGTGCCGCCCGGCGAGGGCACCGGCGTATGAGAGGCGTGGACCAGCAAGTGGAGGCAGCCCGGGAAGAGTTCGGTCGTGGACAGCACGTCGAGGTCGGCCACCGGCCGGTCCTTGCCGGCGAACCAGCGCTGCCCGGGCAGCCATTCGCGCAGCAGCCCGGCGAGCGTGGCCGGAGGCCTGTCGACGCCGGGGCTGCTCAGTCGAAGCGGTGCGGTCTTCGGCATGGTGACGCGTCCTTTCGCCGGCACATCCTCAAAGTCGTCGGCCGATACGGGAAGCGGCTCGCGGGAGCCTGAACCAGTAGAAGCCGTGCCCCGCGAGCGTCAGCAGATACGGCAGTTCACCGATGGCCGGGAACCGGACCCCGCCGATCAGCTCCACGGGATGCCGGCCGTCGAACTCCCGCAGATCGAGCATGGTCGGCTGCGCGAACCGCGAGAAGTTGTGCACACACAGGACGAGGTCGTCCTCGTACTCGCGCAGGAACGCGATCACCGCCGGGTTCGACGACTGGAGCTCCGTGTACGAGCCGAGGCCGAACGCCGGGTTCTGCTTGCGGATCTCGATCATGCGGCGCGTCCAGTGCAGCAGCGAGGAGGGCGACGACATCGAGGCCTCGACGTTGGTGACCTGGTAGCCGTAGACCGGGTCCATGATGGCCGGCAGGAAGAGGCGGCCGGGGTCGCAGGAGGAGAAGCCCGCGTTCCGGTCGGGGGTCCACTGCATGGGGGTGCGGACGGCGTCGCGGTCGCCGAGCCAGATGTTGTCGCCCATGCCGATCTCGTCGCCGTAGTAGAGGATCGGCGAGCCGGGGAGCGAGAGCAGCAGGGCGGTGAAGAGTTCGATCTGGTTGCGGTCGTTGTCCAGCAGGGTCGCGAGGCGCCTGCGGATGCCGATGTTGGCGCGCATGCGGGGGTCCTTGGCGTACTCGGCCCACATGTAGTCGCGTTCCTCGTCGGTGACCATCTCCAGGGTCAACTCGTCGTGGTTGCGCAGGAAGATGCCCCACTGACAACCTGAGGGAATGGCAGGGGTCTTGGCGAGGATTTCCGACACCGGGTAGCGGGACTCACGGCGTACGGCCATGAAGATCCGTGGCATGACGGGGAAATGGAACGCCATGTGGCACTCGTCGCCGCCGCCCTGATAGTCGCCGAAGTAGTCGACGACGTCCTCGGGCCACTGGTTCGCCTCGGCCAGCAGCACCGTGTCCGGATACATCGCGTCGATCTCGCGGCGGACGCGCTTCAGGAAGTCGTGACTGGCGGGCAGGTTCTCGCAGTTGGTGCCCTCGGCCGCATAGAGATAGGGGACGGCGTCGAGGCGGAAGCCGTCGATGCCGAGGTCGAGCCAGAAGCGGAGGGCGGCCAGGATCTCCTCCTGGACGGCCGGGTTCTCGTAGTTGAGGTCCGGCTGGTGGGAGAAGAAGCGGTGCCAGAAGTACTGCTTGCGGACGGGGTCGAAGGTCCAGTTGGAGGCTTCG
>NZ_JNXE01000008.1 GCF_000716605.1 Streptomyces sp. NRRL F-525
CGCCGAGTACCGCCAACTCGGCTCAGCCGCAGGCTACTTCGACGACTTCCAGGACGGCCGCGACCCGGCCGGCATCTCCACCCAGGACGAGGAACTCGCTGCCCGCCTCGACCCGGTCGAAGGCGGACGCCGACTCGCCAACTACCTCCGCGTCCTCACCATGGAGGCCCAGACCCTCGCCCGCGCCTGCGGCAAGGCCCACCTCCACCACCTGGAACCCGAGGACCTGGTCGCCCTCACCATCGAGTCCGCCGCCATGGCCCGCGTCCCCCTCGCCGGCACCGACTGGATCCCCGGCACCTCCGGAGCCGCCCTGTGATCGCCGTCGTAGGAGCAGGCCTGATGGGCGCGGCCACGGCCTGGCAACTCGCCCGGCAGGGTCATGAGGTCACCCTCGTCGAGGCGTACGAGATCGGCCACAAGTCCGGCAGCTCCCACGGCAGTTCACGCATCTACCGCCGCGCCTACGCCGACCCCCTCTACGTCCGCCTGACCGGCGAGGCCCGCGAACTCTGGCAGGAACTGGAGCACGACACAGGCGCCCAACTGCTGCGCCTCACCGGGGGATTGGATTTCGGCGCGGGCCGTGACCCCAAGGGCATCGCCGGCATCCTCGCCGCAGCCGCCGTACCGCACGAACTGCTCACCGCGGCCCAAGCGGCGGACCGCTGGCCGCAGTTCCGCTTCGACGGTCCCGTGCTGCATCACCCGGACGCGGGCACGGTCGACGCCGACGCGACGGTGGCCGCCGCGGTACGGCGGGCCGCCGAAGTGGGCGCCCGCGTCCTCACCGGCACCCGCGTCACCGGCGCGGAGATCCGCGACGACGCCCGCGTAGATCTACGCACACAGGACCACACCCTCGTAGCCGACACAGTCGTGGTCGCGTCCGGCGCCTGGCTGCCTCAACTCGCCGTCCCACTAGGCATTCCCGGGCCTCTGCCGCCCCTTCGGGTGACCCAGCAGCAGGTCTTCCACTTCCGCCGCCGCGACCCGGAGACGGCCACCTGGCCCGTCTTCGTCCACAAGGACGAGCTGAGCCTCTACGGCCTTCCGTCCGGCAGCGACGGCGGACCGCTCCCGGCGTTCAAGGTCGCCCAGCACGACGAGGGCACGCCCACAACTGCGGACACCCGCACCGGCATTGTCGATCCGGCCTCGCGCGACAAGGTGACCGCGTGGGTGGAATGCACGCTCCCGGGCCTGGACCCCACACCCGTCGCCGAAGCGAGCTGCCTCTACACCACCACCCCCGACGAGGACTTCGTGCTCGACCGCACCGGCCCCTTCGTCGTCGTCTCTCCGTGCTCGGGCCACGGCGCCAAGTTCACCCCGCTCATCGGCGCGATGGCCGCCGACCTCGCCCTGGGCCGCGCCGAGCCGCATCCACGCTTCGCGCTCGGCAAGTCCCGGCGGACCACGGCCCATCAGGCAGAATGACCGCCATGGGCACCGACCACCACGACCAGGCACCCGCGCTGCCCGACCGGGAGATCACCCCCGAACAGGCTGACGGGCCAGTGGACTTGGAGACCGCGATCGCCCGCCAGGTGCGTCGCTACCGGATCGCGGCCGGGCTGTCCGTGGCGGAGATGGCGGCCCGGGTCGGCATCTCGAAAGCGATGCTCTCCAAGATCGAGAACGCGCACACCTCGTGCAGCCTCACCACGCTCGGCCGCCTCGCCACCGGCCTCAACGTCCCCGTCACGGCCCTCTTCCGAGGCGTCGACACCGAGCGCGAGGCCGTCTACGTCCCCGCAGGCCACGGCGCCCAGATCATCCGCCGCGGCAGCCGGGTCGGCCACCTCTACGAACTCCTCGGTGCCCTGCGCGGCCCCCACAAACGCATGGAAGCCGTCCTGGTCACCCTCACCGAGTCCAGCGAGGTCTTTCCCCTCTTCCAACACCCCGGCACCGAGCTGCTGTTCATGCTCGAAGGTGTCATGGTCTACGGCCATGGAGAGGCGGCCTACACGATGCGCCCCGGCGACGCCCTCCAACTCGACGGCGAGGGCGCGCACGGTCCCCAGGAACTGGTCGAGCTCCCCGTCCGTTTCCTGTCCGTCACCGCCTACGGCGACCACGGAGGGGACTGACCGCTCTGGTGACGGACCGGTCCGCTCGCTAGGCTGCGCGACAGAAACGGGATCGTCAACGCGCCGGTGGCTGGGTAGCGCGTCTCTCCGACGTGCTCATTGGAGACGCCGATGGCGTACCGATCCCTGCTGCGTGTGCCCGGCGCGGCCTTCTTCCCGCTGGGCTTCCTGGCCCGCCTGCCCTATGCCACCTCGTCGCTCGCGACGCTCGTCCTCGTCCAGGCCGCCTCCGACAGTTACGCCTTCGCCGGACTCGCCGCGGCGGCCCAGGGCATCGCGAACGCGCTCGGCGCCCCCATCGCCGGGTCACTGGCCGACCGCCACGGCCACCGCCTCGTCGGGACGGTCACCGCACTCGCCAACGCCGCCGCCCTGACCGCCCTCGTCGCGGCGAGCCACACCGGCCGCGCGAGCATGCTGACGGCCGCCGCCCTGTCCGGACTCACCCAACCCCCGGTCGGCCCCCTGATCCGGGTCCACTGGTCACGCCTGCTGCACGCCCGCGCCCGGCCCGACCTCATGCCGACCGCCTTCTCGTACGAGGCGACCGCCGACGAGATCAGTTTCGTCGCCGGACCCGCGCTCGTGGGACTCCTCACCGCCCTCGGCCCGACCGCCCCGACCCTGGCCGCCATCGCCCTGCTCCTCCTGGCCACCCTGCCCTTCACCCTGTCCCTGACCCAGGGGAGCAGTGAGCACCGGCAGAGCACACGCGCCGCGCGAACTCCCTTGCCCCGACTGCCACTTGCCGCGATGTTCCTCGCCATGGCCGCGGTGGGCACGGTATTCGGCGCCGTACAGACCGGCGTCACCGCCTACTCGAACGAGAGCGGTCACCCGGGCAGCGCCGGACTCCTCTACGCCGTCTTCGGCATCGGCAGCGCGATGGCAGGCGCCGCCTGCGCCTGGCTCCCCGCGCATTTCGGCCTCCGCCGCCGGTACGTGACCTTCGCGGCGACACTGCTGCTGGGCACGCTGACCCTGGTCGCCGGGGAGCGGGGGCACGTACTCCCCGCCGCCATGGCCGTCGCCGGAGTCACCGTCGCCCCGTACCTGATCAGCCTCTACGCCCTCACCGAACGCCTCGCGCCCACCGACCGGGCGACCGTCGCTCTGACGATCCTGTGCGCGGGCGGCCCCCTCGGCACCGCGACCGGGCAGTCAGTGGCCGGGTACCTCGCCGACAGGCACGGCAGCGCGGGCGCGTTCCTGGTGGCGCCGGTCGCGGCGGCAGCGGCGTTGCTGTTGGCGATCACCGCGGTCCTCGCGCACTCCGCCCGGACCCGGAGATGAACGAGAGGGGACCATCCGCATGATCGGCCCGGTATCCGTTGCCGTCGCGCGCAAGACACCGGAGTCTTGGGGAAGGTGCCGGGCCACGAGGAGGACACACGATGGGGACGAGCGGTGACACGTCGGATGCCGAGCGGCGACGGCTGGCCGAGGCCGACGATTCCGGGGTGCCCTGGCGCCGTTGGGGCCCCTATCTGAGCGAGCGCCAGTGGGGGACCGTACGGGAGGACTACAGCCACAGCGGCGACGCCTGGTCCTACTTCACCCACGACCAGGCCCGCTCCCGCGCCTACCGCTGGGGCGAGGACGGCATCGCGGGCGTGAGCGACGACAAGCAGCGGCTGTGCTTCGCGCTCGCGCTGTGGAACGGCCGCGACCCGATCCTCAAGGAGCGGATGTTCGGCCTCACCAACTCCGAGGGAAACCACGGCGAGGACGTCAAGGAGTACTACTTCTACCTCGACAGCACGCCCACGCACTCGTACATGAAGTACCTCTACAAATACCCGCAGTCGGAGTACCCGTACGAGGACCTCAAGGCCACCAACCAGGCCCGTGGGCGCGGCGACTTCGAGTACGAACTCCTCGACACCGGCATCTTCGACGAGGACCGCTACTTCGACGTGTTCGTCGAGTACGCGAAGGCGGGCCCCGAGGACCTGCTGATCGAGATCACCGCGCACAACCGCGGCCCCGACGAGGCCCCCCTGCACCTGTTGCCGACCCTGTGGTTCCGGCACACCTGGTCCTGGGCCGGTGGCACCGCCGTACCGTCCATTCACCAGGAACCCGGCGGCCAACTCCGAGCAGATCACGAGGAGTTGGGTCAGCGCTGGCTGTACTGCGACGCGGGCGCGGAGACCCTGTTCACCGAGAACGACACCAACAACGAGAAGATCTTCGGCAGTTCGAACTCCTCCCCGTACGTCAAGGACGGCATCGACCGCTACGTCGTCGGAGGCGAGACCGGAGCCGTCAACCCCGAACGGACTGGCACCAAGGCCGCCGTCCACCACGTGCTCACCATCCCGGCCGGCGAGAGTGCCACCGTCCGCCTGCGCCTCACCGCCGCCGAACTGCCCGACTGGACTGGCGACTTCGACACGGTCATGACCCAACGCCGCGCCGAGGCCGACGAGTTCTACGACGGCATCACCACCCCTGACACCTCGGCCGACGAACGGCGCCTGGTCCGGCAGGCGTTGTCCGGGATGCTGTGGAGCAAGCAGTACTACTACCTCGACGTCGAGCGCTGGCTCTCCGAGCACGGTGTCGACCCGCTCGCCTCCGACCCCCGGGTGCGGAACAGCAACTGGTACCACATGGTCAACGACGAGATCATGTCGATGCCGGACACCTGGGAGTACCCGTGGTTCGCGGCCTGGGACCTCGCCTTCCACACCGTCGCCCTGTCGATGGTCGATCTCACCTTCGCCAAGGGCCAGTTGGACCTGCTGCTGCGCCGCCTCTACCTCCATCCCAACGGCCAGATCCCGGCGTACGAATGGAACTTCGGCGACGTCAACCCGCCGGTGCACGCCTGGGCCACCCTGTTCCTCTACGAGCTGGAGAAGCACCGCACCGGCAAGGCCGACCGCGCCTTCCTGGAGAACGCCTTCCAGAAGCTGATGAAGAACTTCAGCTGGTGGCTCAACCGCAAGGACACCGACGGCAACAACGTCTTCCAGGGCGGCTTCCTGGGCCTCGACAACATCGGCGTCTTCGACCGCAGCGCCCCGCTCCCCACCGGCGGCCACCTGGACCAGGCGGACGGCACCGCGTGGATGGCGCTGTACTGCCAGAACCTCCTGGAGATCGCCATAGAGCTGGCCGTCGACAACCCCGTCTACATCGAGCAGGCACAGTCCCTGTTCGAGCACTTCGCGTGGATCGCCGTCGCCATGAACCGCATCGGCGCCGACAACGCGAGCCTGTGGGACGAGGAGGACGGCTTCTTCTACGACGTGCTGCGGCTGCCCGACGGCACGGCGACCCGGCTCAAGGTGCGCTCGCTCGTCGGCCTGATCCCGCTCGCGGCGACCAGCCTGGTCGGCGGCTGGGCGGACCAGCGCTTCCCCGAACTGGTCGCGGGAGCAAGGGAGTTCCTCGAACGTCATCCGGCCGTGGAGGCCACCATCTCCTCGCACGAGGCGCTGGGCCCGAACGCCGACGGCCGCTATCTGTTCGCCCTGTTCGGCGAGGACCGGCTGCGGCGCATCCTGTCCCGGATGCTCGACGAGGGCGAGTTCCTCGGCCCGCACGGCATCCGCTCCCTGTCCCGCTTCCACGCCGAGCACCCGTACACCTTCGAGGTGCACGGCGAGTCGTACGGCGTCGGCTATCTGCCCGCCGAGTCCGACTCCGGGATGTTCGGCGGCAACTCCAACTGGCGTGGCCCCGTGTGGTTCCCGGTCAATCTGCTGCTGATCCGCGCCCTGCTCAACCTGCACGCCTTCCACGGCGCCGAGTTCACCGTCGAGTGCCCCACCGGATCGGGCAGACAGCTCACCCTCTACGAGGTCGCCCGCGAGATCTCCGACCGGCTCACCGCCACCTTCCTCAGCGACGCCGACGGACACCGGCCGGTGCACGGCGCCCAGGCCAAGTTCGCCAAGGACCCGCACTGGAAGGACCTGATCCTCTTCTACGAGTACTTCCACGGCGACAACGGCGCCGGCCTCGGCGCCTCCCACCAGACCGGCTGGACCGGCCTGTCCGCGGTCACCGCCACCCTCTTCCACACCCTGGGAGACCAGGAGTGGTCGACCCGGGGCCGCGAGAGCCTCCGCCCGACCGGCGACCGAGAGGAGCCCCTGTCATGACCGCCTGGCCCGAGCACCCGGTGATCTACGAGATCAACACCCTGATCTGGCTGGGGGAGCTGAGCACCCGCTACGGCCGTACCGTCACCCTCGGCGAGGTGCCCGCGCCCGCCTGGGACGAGGTCGCCCTCCCTGGCATCGACGCCGTCTGGCTGATGGGCGTGTGGGAACGCAGCCCGGCCGGACTGGAGATCGCGCTGCGCGACGCCTCGCTCCAGGCGTCGTTCCGGGCCGCGCTGCCCGACCTGCGCCCGGAGGACGTGGCCGGATCGCCGTACTGCGTCCGGAACTACGTCGTGGACGCATCCCTCGGCGGCCCGGAGGGGCTGGCGGAGGCCCGCGCCCAACTGGCCGCGCGTGGCGTCCGGTTGATCCTCGACTACGTCCCCAACCACGTGGCCCCCGACCACCCCTGGCTGACCGAACGCCCCGGCTGCCTCGTCCAGGGCACCCAGGACGACCTGTCCCGGGACCCCGCCGCCTTCCTCGAAGCCGGTGGCAAGGTGTTCGCCCGAGGCCGCGACCCGTACTTCGCGCCCTGGCCCGACGTCGTCCAACTCAACGCCTTCAGCGATGAGTTGCGCATGGCCGCCGTCGACACCCTCGCCTCGATCGCCGACCAGGCCGACGGCGTCCGCTGCGACATGGCCATGCTGCTGATGACCGACGTCTTCGCGAAGACCTGGGGCGAACGGGCCGGCACGGCACCGGCCGAGGACTTCTGGCCGTACACGATCCCCAAGGTGCGCGAGCGTCACCCCGACTTCCTCTTCGTCGCCGAGGCGTACTGGGACCTCGAATGGGCCCTGCAGCAACAGGGGTTCGACCACTGCTACGACAAGCGGCTCTACGACCGGCTGCTGCACGAGGGTGCGGAATCGGTGCGCGGTCATCTGCGGGCCGATGTCCGCTACCAGCGCGGGTTGGTCCGCTTCCTGGAGAACCACGACGAACCCCGGGCCGCCGCCACGCTGTCGCCCGAGCGGGAACGGGTGGCGGCCGTCACCATCGCCACCCTGCCGGGCGCGACGCTCTGGCACGAGGGGCAGTTCGAGGGGCGACGGGTGCGCCCGCCGGTCTTCCTCTCCCGTCGGCCGGAGGAGCCCGTCGACAAGGAACTCCTTGCGTTCCAGCACCAGTTGCTCGCCGCCGTCGGTTCCTCCGGTATGCGCAGGGGAGGGGAGTGGCAGCTGCTCGACTGCACGGGCTGGCCGGACAACCCCACCCACGAGAACCTGATCGCCTGGTCCTGGACAACGGATTCCGGACGCCACCTCGTCGTCGTCAACCTCTCCGAACAGCCCGCCCAGGGGCGGGTCCGCCTCCCGTGGACCGACCTGCGCGGCGGCTCCCGCCAACTCACCGAGCTGCTCGCCGACTTGACCTACGATCGCGAGGGCGACGAACTGGTCGACCCCGGTCTCTACGTCGAGTTGGAGGGCCTGCGCTGGCATCTACTCGCGGTGATGCCCTGATCTTGACCTGTGACCAACTGATGAAGGATTGACGGGAGTTGTGAAAGGTGACAAGAATTCAGCTTGCTTCGCTGTGCCTTAGCTGAGCGGAGCACCTGCGAGCGGTCCGGTCGCGCACGCCCTCGATCGTTTCCTTTCGTGCGCCCGCCGCTCGTTCTGCCACCTCCCACACCTTTTAACCATCGTCGAGGCTCACTTTGTCACGTTCGCACCACCTCCAATCCCTGTCCGCCCTCGCGGCCACCGCGTTCATCGCCGCCGCCGCGCCCGTGCTCGCGGCCGGCCCGGCGAGCGCCACCGACGCCGCCGCGTGCCAGTCCGCCACCGTGCAGTACCGCATCGTCGGAGCCGATGGAAACGTTGTCGGCGCGGACTGGACCTCGCAGGGCGGTTTCCTCCAGTGGGACACCATCCCCGGCACGGTCGAGGTCCGGCTGGCTCCCGACCAGAGCGTCGGGGACAGCTGCAAGTACCCCGTCTCCCTCGCCGAGTACACCGCCGAGGGCCCCAACTGGTACAACTCCGGCCACCAGACCATGGTCGACAAGGCCACGGTCTACCTCACCTCCAAGGACGTCGCCGGCGCGAGCGACGCCCAGCAGACCTATCAGCAGCTGAAGGTCAAGTCGCCCGACTGCTACGGCCAGATCGACCTGTACGGCGACGACGTCACGTACGACGGCGGTACGGGCGAGGGCCACGGCCCTCTGCCGTACGAGCCCGACAACATCATGACGCCGTACCACCTCATCGCGGCCTGGAACGGCGGCGACAAGGAGTGCACCCCGAGCACCCCGGACTCGCCCACCCCGACGCCGACGCAGCCGGCCTCGGCGCCGCCCGCGACGCCGTCGACCCCGGCCGACAGCACGCCTCCCGCCGAGGAGTCGACCCCGCCGGCCAGCCCCAAGCCGTCGACGACGCCTCCCACCTCCGCGCACGTTCCGCCGCTGAAGTCGTCGCCCTCGCCCAGCCCGAAGGCGACGCCGAACGGTGGCAACCAGCCGCTGGCGGAGACCGGTTCGAACGCGCCGGTCGGCCTCATAGCGGGCGGCGCCGCCCTGGTGATCGCCCTGGGTGCCGGCGGGGTCTACGCGGCCGGCCGCGCCCGCCGCTCCTCCTGACACAGCCACGCCCGGCGTGAACTGACCGCCCCGTCCCGTGCGTTGTCACGGGGCGGGGCTCACGGCCGTGGCCAGGGACGCCCGCCGATCCGTTCGATGTCGGTGTTGAAGCGTCGTAGAAAAGCCGCGAAGGCGTCGATGTCCTCGTCCGACCAGTCGTCCATGATCTGGTCCAGGGACTGGACGAGACCCTCGCGTTCCTCGTCGAGCATCCGCGCGCCCAGGTCCGTGATGCGGAACTTGCGGGCCATACCGCCCTGCGGATCGGGGATGCGCTCCACAAGACCGGACCGCATGGCGGCCGCCGTCTGCCGGTTGAGGGTGGACGTGTCGAGACCGAAGGCGTCGCTCAACTCGCCGATGGACATGGGTCCTTGGACGCGGATCCGGCTCAACAGGATGTAGGCGCTGCGCTCCAGGACGCCGTCCTTGCGGCGCCCGCCCTTCTGCGCGAGCAGCCCGTGCCGGCTGAGAAGCATCTGCTCGTACTCGACCTCGCGCGTGCGCCTGTCCATCGGTCCGCTGCCTCCTGCTTCCTGCCGATGCCGCCGCCGTGTCCTGCGCTCCGGGGCGGCCCGGCCCATCCTCGCACGACGTTATGCATCATCCCCATCACATGGCTGATACATACGATGTGTACGATGCATATTCCTTCACTTCCCGACTGAACAGACATGCCGAGGAGTCCCGTCATGGACGCCCCCCAGCCCTCAGCCCGCGCAGGCGGCGTGATCGCCACGCTCGCCTTCGCCGGCACCACCGCGGCGATCATGCAGACGCTGGTCACCCCGCTCATCGCCGATCTGCCGGAGATGCTGCACACCTCGTCCTCGAACGCCGCGTGGGTGATCACCGCCACGCTGCTGGTGGCCGCGGTCTGCGTGCCGGTCGTCGGCCGCCTCGGTGACCTGCTGGGCAAGCGCCGCATGCTGCTCGCCTGCTCCGTCCCGCTGATGGTGGGCTCGGTGGTTTGCGCGCTCTCCTCGTCCGTGGTTCCGATGATCGTCGGCCGCGGTCTGCAGGGCATGGGCATGGGCATGGTCCCGCTGGGCATCGCCCTGCTGCGGGACGTCGTACCGCAGGAGAGGCTGAGTCCCTCCATCGCTCTCGTCAGCGCCTCCATGGGCATCGGCGGCGGCCTCGGCCTGCCGATCGCCGCGGCCGTCGCGCAGTACGCCAACTGGCGTGCCCTGTTCTGGGGTTCGGCCGCTCTCGCCGCGGTCGTCGCCGTGCTGATCTGGTTCCTGATCCCGGACGTACCGGCCGCCGCCAAGGGACAGCGGTTCGACGCCCCCGGCGCCCTCGGGCTCGCCGTCGGCCTCGTCTGCCTGCTCCTCGGCATCTCCAAGGGCGCCGACTGGGGCTGGGGTTCGGCCACCGTGCTTGGCCTGTTCACCGTCGCGATCGTGGCTTTCCTGGCCTGGGGCATCTGGGAGCTGCGGACCAGCGACCCGCTGATCGACCTCCGTACGACGGCCCGCCCCCGGGTCCTGATCACCAACATCGCCTCGGTCTTCGTCGGCGTCGGCATGTACTCGAGCATGCTGGTCGTCCCGCAGCTGCTCCAGTTCCCCGAGGCCACCGGCTACGGCCTGGGCCAGTCGATGCTCGCGTCCGGCCTCTGGATGGCGCCCGGGGGCATCATGATGATGATCGTCTCCCCGCTCGGCGGAAAGCTCACCAACGCCCGCGGCCCCAAGTTCACCCTGATCAGCGGCGTCCTGGTCATCACCGCCGGCTACGCCCTGTCGATGGGCCTGATGAGCTCCGCCTGGGGCCTCATGGTCGTCTGCATCGTCATCAACAGCGGCGTCGGCCTCGCCTACGGCGCGATGCCCGCCCTCATCATGAGCTCGGTCCCGCTCTCCGAGACCGCCGCGGCGAACGGCTTCAACACCCTGATGCGCTCCCTCGGAACCTCGATCGGCGCCGCGGTGATCGGCGTGGTCCTCGCTCAGATGACCACCACGGCAGGCGGCTACACCTTCACCTCGGAGGACGGCTTCCGCACGGGCCTCATCATCGGCGGCGGCGTCGCCCTGCTGGCGGCCCTGGTCGCGGCGGCGATCCCGGCGGTACGGGCAGCCGCACCGGCCGAGGAGAAGGCCGAGGCGGTCAGCGAACTGGAGGACGCCGGGGTCGAGTCCTGACCTCGGTGGGCTGAACGTACGGGGTTCTGCTGCCCGGCGATGGAGGACCGAGGGATCGGTCTTCTACGCCGGGCAGCGTGCTGTTCGGCGTCAACTCCCCGGTGGGCAAGGCCCCTTGCGGCGAGATGGTCGGACGGGGATGCCGGATTGGGGCCAACTGCGGTCCGCGCACGGCCGTAGACCGGTCTGCGGCCGTGAACTCACGTCATAGGCACGTCAGTTACGCGGCCCGAGGCCCTGCAGCGCGTCGTTGAGTTGTGCCGCGGTGAGGGCGGGGGAGGGGAGCGGGGTCGTAGCGGGGGTGGCGCGCAGGCCGTCGAGGAGGAGCGCGAGGGGGCGGCGCCAGGCGTCGGGGCCGGCGGCCTCCGTGAGGGACGGGACGGTGCGGCCCAGGGCGGCGAGGGCGAACAGGACGTCCTCCGGGGTGACGTCCGCACGGATCGTGCCCTGGTCGCGGCCGCGGCTGAGCAACAGTTCCACGGTCTGGCGGTTGTGCGCGTGCACGGCCTGGAGCGATGCGACGCCGTCGAGGTGGGTGGTCATCAGGTCGTTGGTGCCGCGGTCGGCGGCCAGACCTGCGAAGACGGTCTCCAGATAACCGGTGAGCCCGGCCCACGCGTCCTCGGCGTCGCGCGCCTGCTCGCCCACGGTCATCGTGTCGGTGAGCAGGTCGCGGAACACCGCGTCCACCAGCGCGGCACGGGTGGGGAAGTGCCGGTACAGCGTGGCGTTGCCGATGCCCGCGCGACGGGCGATCACGTCGATCGGCGCGTGCAGCCCCTGCTCGGTGAAGACGGCGTGGGCGGCCTCGATCAGCAGCTCCCGGTTGCGCCGCGCATCGCGCCGTCGACCAGGTGCCGTCGTGTCGTTCGGGCCCGTCATCATCGTCCTCCGAGCTGGTGGGGAGTGGTCCCCGGTACTGATGCTATCGTCGATCCATCAAGTGGGGAGTAGTCCCCACTTCGACGACGAGGGGGTGGCGTCATGCATGGCACGGCACTGGTCCTGGGCGGTGGCGGGCCCGTCGGCGGGGCGTGGATGACGGGCGTGCTCGCGGGGTTGGCGGAAGCCAGTGTCGACCTCGACCGAGCCGACGTGATCATCGGCACCTCCGCGGGTGCGATCTTCGGCGCCCGGCTCGCGGCCGGTGAGGCGCCGGGGGAGTCGTACGAACGTCAGGTGACCCGCGCCGACAAGGTGGAGTTGCGGGTCACCACGGCCCAGACGATGCGCTTCCTGTGGGCGGCACTGGGATCCAGAGATCCGCAGCGCTCTGTACGACGGCTCGGCCGCGCCGCCCTCGCCGCCCGCACCGGACCCGAGTCCGAACTCCTCGACGCGATCGGCACGTTGCTGCGCGGCGCACGGGACTGGCCCGACCGCGCCCTGCGCATCGCGGCCGTCGACGCCTCGACAGGGTCCCTGGAGACGTTCGACGCCGACTCGAAGGTCCCCCTCGTCGAAGCGGTCGCCGCGAGCTGCGCCGTCCCGCTTGTCTCGCCGCCCGTCACGGTTGCGGGCCGCCGCTGGATCGACGGCGGCAGCCGCACGACCGCCAACCTCCACCTGGCCGCCGACCATCCCCACATCCTGGCCGTCGCACCGATCCCGCGTGCGGTCGGCCCACACCCCAGCGCCCACCAGCAGGCGGCCCAACTCACCGCCCAGGGAGCCGAGATCACCCTCCTGACCCCGGATCGCGAGTCCCGACGCGCGATGGGCCGCGACCTGACCGCCGACGCCCGCCGCCCGGCGGCCGCCCGGGCTGGTTACGCGCAGGCGATGGCTCTGGCGGACGGGGTGCATGCCGTGTGGCGCGGGGGTGGGTGACTGTCCGGCCGCCAGCGGACGGTATCGATCTGCCGATGCTTGCCGTGCGGTGGCCGTTCGAGTCGGCCTCGTCCAGGCGACGGCCTTCTCGGCACGCGGGGTGCACGTCGTATGTGGCGACAGCCTGTAACGGCAAGGCCCCGCATTCCAACGGGCCGGTCGACAGGCGGGCCATGTCACGTGCCGTACCGACCCCGCCCACACGCCCCCGGTGACCCCCGAAAGGAGTGCCATGCCGGCACCAACCCTCCAGGACCTGACCCCCGACGGCCTCGACCTCACCGCAGACCCCCACCTCGTCTACGCCGCCCTGCGTGAGCGCGGCCCCGTGCACCGGGTCCTGGTGCCGGGCAGTGGTGAGACCTGGCTGGTCGTCACCCGGGACGCGGCCCGTGCCGCGCTCACCGACCCGCGGCTGCGCAACGACATCCGGCACTCCTCGACCTGGCAGGACGACGGCGGCCACGCCCTCGGCCGCAACATGCTGCAGACCGATCCGCCGGACCACACGCGTCTACGGCGGCTGGTCGCGGGTCACTTCACGCCCGCGCGGATCGCCGCACTCCGGCCGCGGATCATGGAGATCGGCGCCGATCTGCTTGCCGAACTGCTGGCGCGGGGGACGGTGGACCTGGTGAGCCGGTACGCCCTGCCGCTCCCCGTCACGGTGATCTGCGATCTGTTCGGGGTGCCCGCCGCTGACCGTACGGTGTTCCACGCCTGGTCGAACGAGCTAGTCATGCCCGCCTCGCCCGAGACGGGTGCCTCCGCTGCCACCGCCCTGGGCGGCTACCTGACCGAGTTGATCCATCAGAAGCGCGGTACGCAACAGGTCGACCTGCTCAGTGATCTGGTCGCCGCAGCCCGCGAACCCGCCGCCGAGTCGCCCCTCACCTCCGAGGAACTCCTCGGCATGGCCTTCCTCCTGCTCGTCGCCGGGCACGAGACGACCGTCAATCTGATCTCCGCGACCGTCCACGCCCTGCTCACGCACCCTGATCAACTCGAACTGCTGCGTTCCGAACCGGACTTGGCCGGTGCCGCAGTGGAGGAGGCGCTGCGGCACTACTCGCCGGTCCACGCCACCGCGTTCCGTTTCGCGGCCGAGTCCCTGGACCTCGCCGGTACCCGTATCCCGGCCGGGGACGCGGTGCAGATCTCCCTGGCCGCGGCCTCCCGCGATCCCCTCCACTTCCCCGAGCCCGACCGCTTCCACCTACGGCGTCGAGGCCCCGGACACCTCGCTTTCGGCCACGGCCTCCACCACTGCCTGGGAGCACCCCTGGCCCGTACCGAGGCGACCATCGCCGTACGCCTCCTCCTGCACCACTGCCCGGACCTCGCCCTCGCCGCCGACCCCGCGACACTGACGTGGCGGACGAGCACACTGCTCCGGGGCTTGAGTGAACTGCCGGTGCGTATCGGCCCGTCGGGAGATCCGGGCGGTGTCGACTAGGTCAAGTCCAGGGCGTCGGTGGGCAGTTGGGGATCCGGCCAGTGAGGCTCGTAACGCCATGTCCCCAACCCCCGTTCCGCGGCGAACGGTCCATCGCTTCCCTCGATCATCGCTACCACTTCCTCGCGAGCCTGCTCCACCGCCAGGTGATCGGCCTCGCTCACCACCCCCAACCGGCGGCCGTGGGCGTACTCGTCCTCGTCCTTCCAGTCCCACCGCGACAGATCGGGCGCGACCACCAGGTCCAGCAGCAGGTCGAAGGTGTCGAAGCCGATGGGTGTGCGGCGCATCGGATGCTGGAAGTTGACGTACCAGCGCGTCAGTTGACCGTCGCCCGCCGCGTCGAAGAACGCGTTGACGCTGAACCACCTGTCGGGCGGCACCCACTGGAGATGGGCTGTGTCCCGCCAAGTCCAGTGGCCGAGCTGCCAGTTGCCGTCGGCCAGGTTCGGCAGGGCGCGCAGGCGGGCGGTCTCGTCGCCGGTGAGGAGTGACTCGATCCAGGTCGTCGGGGCCAACGACTCCGCGCCCGGTCGGCACCCCAGGACCAGCGCCTCGGCGGTGTCCTCGACGACCCGGAGCGCATGGGCACTCCACACCTTCCCCCGGAACACATCACGCCGTACGGCGGTCTTACCCGGCTGGAACTCCCGCATACCCACCTCCAGTTGCTCGGGTGACTCATCTCTGCCCGCGTGCCACCGCCCGGAACTCCAACGGCGTACGACCCTCCCGCTTGCGGAAGAACTTCGCGAAGTCGGTCGGCTCGCCGAAGCCGAGCGTGCGGGAGACGTCCGCCGCCGTCGCGTCGGTGTGGACGAGGAGGCGCTTGGCCTCCAGGAGGATGCGGGCGTCCAGGTACTGCTTGGCGGTCGTGCCGGTCGCCGCGAGGGTCGCCCGGGTGAGGGTGCGCGGGCTGTAGCCCAACGCGGCGGCGTAGTCGGCGACTTGGTGACTGGTCCGGAAGTCGCGTTCCAGGGCGGCGCTGTAGCGGCGGAACGTGTCGTCGGCCGGAGCGGACGACACCGGGTCCGGACGCACGTGGGAGAGGCGGAGCAGCAGGACGGAGAGGAGCACCCGGAGCGTCTGGAGGTGGGCGTCGAGGGGGAGCGAGGTCAAGTCGGCGTATTCGTGCGTGAGGTGACGAAGCGTCAGGCTTGTCGATCGCGCGTGCGGGCCCGTCGGGAGCAGGGGTGACTGGTCGAAGGGCGGATCGGCCAGGACGAAACCGGGCTGCCAGATGACGATCGTGCCCCGGGTCGTCGTCAGGTCGGCGGGGACGTACTGGTGCACCTGCCCCGAGCTCACCCACAGCCAGCCGCCCTCCTCCACTACGCAGTCCGTGAAGTCCACCCGGTGGCGCAGCGTGCCCTCGGTGACATGGATCAGGTGGTGGAAGTCCGGCCGCTGCGGCGCCGACAGGTCGATGCCGCGACGCTCACCGCGCGCCAGCAGCTCGGTGAATCCCACGATGTCCATACCGATGGGCGCGCTGAGTGACGGACGGTACGACACGTCCGTGATCTCGGGTCGATGCTGACCGCTTTTTCCCATGGTGAGTCCCGAGCCTACCCTTGTCGGACACCGAACCGCTCCTACGGTCGAAAGCGCAGAGACCGAACTGGGCAAGGAGCTGGCGACGTGCGACTGATCGTGGGGATGACCGGAGCGACCGGAGCCGTCCTCGGTGTCCGGCTGCTGGAGCAGCTCGCCGAGCTGCCCGACGTGGAGACCCATCTCGTCCTCAGCCGCTGGGCCCGGACCACGGTCGAGCTGGAGACGGGACGCACCGCCCGCGAGATCGCCGAGCTGGCCGATGTCGTCCACGGCCCCGAGGACCAGGGGGCCACCATCGCCTCCGGGTCGTTCCGCACCGACGGCATGGTGATCGTGCCCTGCTCCATGAAGACCCTGGCCGGCATCCGCACCGGCTACGCCGACGGACTGATCGGACGGGCCGCGGATGTCGTGCTGAAGGAGCGCCGCCCGCTGGTCCTCGTACCGCGCGAGACACCCCTGAGCGAGATCCACCTGGAGAACATGCTCGACCTCGCGCGCAAGGGCGTCCGGATCGTGCCGCCGATGCCCGCCTTCTACAACCACCCCGCCTCGGTCGACGACATCGTCACCCACATCACCTCCCGCGTCCTCGACCAGCTCGACCTGCCCGCCCCCGCCACCAAGCGCTGGGAAGGCATGCGACCCGCCCGCGACGCCCGCATCCACCCCGCCGCCTGAGCCACCACCCCACACACGACGTACGGAGCCCACGCATGCCCTACGACGACCTCCGCAGCTTCCTGGACACCCTGGACAAGGAGAACCAGCTGCTGCGGATCACCGAACAGGTCCTCCCCGAACCGGACTTGGCCGCAGCCGCCAACGCGGCCGGACGCATCGGCGAAGGCGCCCCCGCCCTCTACTTCGACAACGTCAAGGGCTTCACGGACGCCCGGATCGCGATGAACGTCCACGGCTCCTGGCGCAACCACGCTCTCGCCCTCGGACTGCCCCCGGACACCTCCGTGCGCGAACAGGTCGAGGAGTTCGCCCGCCGCTGGGACGCCTTCCCGGTCACACCGGAACGCCGCGAGGACGCGCCCTGGCGCGAGAACATCCAACAGGGCGCCGACCTCGACCTGTTCAAGGTCCTCCCGCTGTTCCGGCTCAACGACGGCGACGGCGGCTTCTACCTCGACAAGGCCGCCGTGGTCTCCCGCGACCCGCGCGACCCGGACCACTTCGGCAAGCAGAACGTCGGCACGTACCGCATCGAGGTCACCGGCCGCGACCGCCTCGCCTTCCAGCCCGTCCCCATGCACGACGTCGCCCAACACCTGCACGCAGCAGAGGAGTTGGGCGAAGACCTGCCCATCGCGATCACCCTCGGCAACGACCCCGTCATCACGATCGTCGCCGGCATGCCGATGGGCTACGACCAGTCCGAGTACGAGATGGCCGGCGCCCTGCGCGGAGCCCCCGCCCCCATCGCCACCGCGCCCCTCACCGGCTTCGACGTGCCCTGGGGGTCAGAGGTCGTCATCGAGGGCGTGGTCGAGAGCCGCAAGCGCCAGATCGAGGGCCCCTTCGGCGAGTTCACCGGCCACTACTCCGGCGGCCGACGCATGCCGACGATCCGTATCGACCGCGTCTCCTACCGCACCGACCCGGTCTTCGAGTCCCTCTACCTCGGCATGCCGTGGACCGAGGTCGACTACCTCGTCGGCCCCAACACCTGTGTCCCCCTCCTCAAGCAACTCCGCGCCGAATTCCCCGAGGTGCAGGCCGTCAACGCCATGTACACCCACGGCCTCGCGGTGATCGTCTCGACGAAGAAGCGCTACGGCGGCTTCGCCAAGGCGGTCGGCATGCGCGCGATGACGACACCGCACGGCCTCGGCTACGTCACGCAGGTCATCGTCGTTGACGAGGACGTCGACCCGTTCGACCTGCCCCAGGTGATGTGGGCGATGTCCGCGAAGGTGAACCCCCAGGACGACGTGATCATCGTCCCCAACCTCTCGGTCATGGCGCTGGCACCGGCCGCCAACACCCCGGGAATCACCTGCAAGATGATCATCGACGCCACGACCCCGGTCGCACCGGACAACAGGGGCCACTTCGACACACCCGTACGGGACCTCCCCGAGACCCCGGAGTGGGCGGACCGGCTGCGCGCCCTCATCGCCGCCCGCTGAAAGCCCGCTGAACGCCCAGCGCACCGACCCGACCCGACCTCAGGAGTCACCCGTCATGATCTGCCCCCGCTGCGCCCACGACACGGTCGACACCGTGACCACCTCGCCGGTCCCCGGCGTATGGGACGTACTCCAATGCGCCCGCTGCCTCTACATGTGGCGCACCACCGAACCCGACCGCCGCACCCGGCGCGAGGCGTACCCCGTCGAGTTCCGGATGACGCAGGCCGACATCGACGCGGCCCCGGAGGTACCCGTAGTACCGCCGCTGGTCGTCCGCTGAGCGACCCCGCGCGAGGCCGGGTCAGATGGCCAGGATCGCCCGCACCCGCTTGCCGCCCCCGGTGAGCGGGGTGACGTCGAGGCGGTGGGCCAGGCAGCGGACCATGGCCAGGCCGCGTCCGCTCTCGCCCTCGGCCGTCATCGGCCGCACGCGCGGCGGGGTCGGGTTGTCGTCGTAGACCTCGACCGTGACACGCTCGTCGGACAGTTGGAGACGCAGTCGGCACTCGCCGCGGCCGTGCTCGGTCGCGTTGGCGACGAGTTCGGACACGATCAGCGTGGCGTCGTCGATCTGCTCCGCGTCCACCCGGGCCAGCTGATGGCGGGAACGCGCGAGGAACTCCGAGGTCAGTTTCCGTGCCTGACCGGCCGACGCGGCCTCGTCGGGCAGCAGGTACTCCACGCGTACGGAACGCCTATGGGTACGCCGATGCGTACGCATGGCGAATCACTTCCCCTCCTAGGACAACCCGGTATCCCCGCGGCGCCACCGCACCGGGGCCGCCGCAGATCTTGCGCGGCCGGTCCTACACACTTCACTTGCCCGGAGTCCGTGATCGGCAACCAGGCGGCGCCAGTTGGTTGTCGCCGATCAGGAAATGTCCGTTCTCGGACTCAATTGGGTAAAGCGCCGGGCACGTCGAGGGGATTGCCTGGCAGCCTTGCGATGTCCAAAGGTGGGGGAGGGGCCCCTGCGGAAGGCGGCCCTCGAAAGCCGCGACGCCCTTGGAGTGGACCATGGCCGCAGCGAAGCCGCAGCGCAGTCTCTCGGTGCTGACCTGGCTGCCCGCCGCGGTGATGGCGGTGGTCGCGGTCGGCGACCTCGTCACCGGGCCGGGCCTCGGCTTCCTCCCGTTGGCCTCCCTCGGCCCGGCCTTCGCCGGCCTGGTCGGCGGCTGGCGCCGTACCGCGTGGTTCGGCGCGGCGGCCCTCGCCCTGTGCGTCGGACTCGGGCTCTACGACGGCCTGTTCCAGGAGCGCCGGGGCTTCCTGGCGATGGTGTCGGTGGTGGGCGTGACCGGCGCGGGCATCGCCGCTGCCGTGATGCGCGGCCGCCGCGAGGCCGAACTCGCCAGCGTGCGCTCCATCGCGGAGGTCGCGCAGCGGGTTCTGCTACGGCCCGTGCCGTTGACCGCCGGACCTCTCCAGGCGGCGGTGTCGTACACCTCGGCCGTCGCGGAGGCCCGTATCGGCGGCGACCTGTACGAGGTGGTCGCCTCCCCGCACGGCGTGCGGGTCATCGTCGGCGATGTGCAGGGCAAGGGCCTGGCCGCCGTGGAGACGGCCGCCGTGGTGCTCGGCGCGTTCCGCGAGGCCGCGCACGACGAACCCGACCTCGTCGGACTCGGCGAACGCTTGGAGCGCAGCGTCTCCCGGGTGCTGTCCGACGAGAAGTTCGTGACGGCCGTCCTCGCCGAGATCGGCACGGACCACGAGGTGCTCTTCCTCAACTACGGCCACCCGCCCCCGATGGTCGTACGGCGCAACGGCACCGCCGACTTCCCCGTCCCGCCCTCCTACGCCCCGCCGCTCGGCCTGGGCGGCGCGCAGGGCAGCGAGAGCCCGAAGCCGTTCTCCGTGCGCTTCGCGCCGGGTGAGCAACTGCTGCTGTACACCGACGGCGTCACCGAGGCCCGCGACGGCCACGGCACGTTCTATCCGCTGGGCGAGCGGGCGCATCTGCTGAAGGAGCCCGACGCGCAGAGCGCGCTGGACTCCCTGCGCGAGGACCTGGTCCGGCACACGGCGGGCCCGCTCCACGACGACGCGGCGATGCTCCTGCTGCGCTACCACGGCCATGCGGATACGACGGGGGACGAGCCGCCCGTCCGGTGAACACGGGAGGTCAGAGGCGGCCGCAGCCTTCGGCCCACTTGCTTGTTTCGTCAATCAAGTAAACTGGTGGCATGACCACGCCCGAGCAGCCACTGCGCCCCATGAGCCCGCACGAGGAGGAGCTGGTGCGCGAACTCGCCCGGGTGATGCTGGTGCTGCCCCGGGCCGTAGACGCCGACATGATGCGCGAGCAGCGTCTGCCGCTGACCGAGTACACGACCCTCATGCACCTCTCCGAGGCCGCCGACCGGCGCATGCGCATGAGCGAGCTGGCGAACGTCTGCAACCTCTCGCTGAGCGGCATGACCCGCATCGTCACCCGCCTGGAGACCCAGCGACTGGTCGGCCGGGAGCGGTGCGTCGAGGACGCCCGCGGCTGGAACGCCGTCCTCACCGACCAGGGCCTCGCCCGCCTCCAGGAGGCCTGGCCCGCCCATCTGTCCAGCGTCCGGCGCCATGTCCTCGACCACGTCGACGCCGCCGACCTGACCCGGCTCCTCGGCGTGATGCGCCGTATCGCCACCTGACCCACCGAGCAGACCCAAGGAGCATGAGATGAGCACCCCGACCACCCCCTTCGACATCACGCTCGGCCTGGACACCTTCGGTGACGTCACGAACGACACCGCGGGCAAGCCGCTGACCCACGGCCAGGCCATCCGCCGCCTCGTCGAGGAAGGCGTCCTCGCCGACCAGGTCGGCGTCGACCACTTCGGCATCGGCGAGCACCACACCGAGGCGATGCCCCTGTCGGCCGCCGACGTCGTCCTCGCGGCCATCGCCGCGCGCACCGAGCGCATCCACCTCAACTCGGCCGTGACCGTGATCAGTTCGGACGACCCCGTCCGCGTCTTCCAGCGCTACGCCACCCTCGACGGCGTCTCCGCGGGCCGCGCCGAAGTCATCCTCGGCAGAGGATCGAGCACCGAGTCGTTCCCGCTCTTCGGCTACGACCTGAACGACTACGAGGAGCTCTTCGAGGAGAAGGTCGCCCTCTTCGCCGAACTGCTCAAGGAGAAGCCCGTCACCTGGTCCGGAAACACCCGTGCCGCCCTCGACGGCGTCTCCGTCTACCCGCACAGCGAGACGGGCTCGATCCCCACCTGGATCGGCGTCGGCGGCAGCCCCCAGTCGGTCGTCCGCACCGCCCAGTACGGGTTCTCCCTGATGCTGGCGATCATCGGCGGCGACGTGGCCCGCTTCGCCCCGTTCTCCGAACTGTTCCGGCGGGCACTGACGGAGTTCGGTCACCCCGCGCGACCCATCGGTGTGCACGCGCCCGGCCATGTCGCCGCCACCGACGAACAGGCGGTGGAGGAGTTCGTGCCGGCCTTCCAGCAGCTGATCGCCAGCGTGGCGCGCGAACGCGGCTTCCGCACCCCGACCCGCGAGAGCCTCATGCGGGACGTCGGCCCCGGCGGCGCCCTGCACGTCGGATCGCCCGAGACCGTGGCCCGCAAGATCGCGACCACCCTGAAGACCCTCGACGCGACCCGCTTCAACCTGAAGTACGGCATCACCGGCATGCCCCACGACGCCCTCATGACCAACATCGAGCTCTACGGCACGAAGGTCGCGCCCCTGGTGCGCGAGATGATGCAGGACTGACGCGATGCCGCCGCCCGGGGGAGGCGGCGACACGCAGTCCGCCGAACCGCTAGTGGTGATAGCCGAAGTCGCGCGTGAACGACTTGAAGGTGTGGCTGAAGTACCAGGTGTCCTGCGCGATCCCGGAGCAGTTGTTGGCGCCCCCGGTGCCCACGCAATTGCCGTTGTCGCGCTGAAGTGCCCAGAACGAGAGGGTGTTGATGCCCCGGGCGACGGCCCACTTCTTCACCGTAACCGCGTTCTGCGTGGTGAAGGTCTCCGCCGGACCGAAGTCGTCGATGCCGGGCATCTCGGTGACGCCGATCGTCTTCCACAGCTTCGCCGGGTTCTTCTTCGGGTAGAGCGCGGCGAGTTGGGAGTGCAGGCCGGTCGCGGCGGTCTTGGTGTCCTCCGCCATGTCGTGGGTGGCGCCGTCGTAGTAGTCGAACGTCATGATGTTGACGACGTCCACGCGCGCGCCGTTGTCGACCGCGTTCTGCAGCAGGGCGACGCCGTTGGGCGCGAGACCGGTGGTCGTCGTCGGCAGCGTGTAGGAGAACTCCACGCTGCGGCCGGTGCGTTGGGCCCAGCGCTGCACCTTCGCGATCGCCTTGTTGCGGCGGTCGATACCGGCCGTGTTGTTGATGGAGTCGGCCTCGATGTCGAGGTCGATCCGGCTCACCCCGTAGGTCGTGACCAGGCTCTCGTAGACCTTGGCGATGGCGTCGACATCGGTGCAGCTGTCGGCCAGTTCGGTGTTGGTGGTGTCCGCGCTGTAGCCGCCGAACGACGGGATGACGTTGCCGCCGCGCGCCTGGATCGTGGCGATGTCCTCGCCGAAGGTCGACTTGGAGATCGGCTGGGCGGGCAGACCGTTCCAGTACGCCGTGCACGAACCGGCCGCCTCGGTCTGCAGGAAGGCCATCGTGAGGTACTTGTTCCCGGACGCGGCGGCGAGCGCCGCCGGACTCTCACCGGTCCACGCCTCGAAGTACGGCGCGGCCACATGGTCCGGCATGGGCGGCACGCGGTGCGTCGCACTCGCGTCACCCCCGCCGAGCCCGACAAGCCCCGCGGACAAGGCGGTTACGGCCGCGCAGGACAGCGACGCGCGAAGAGGCCCAGGTCGTCTCATTGACGCTCCCATGCTGAGAGGAGAGAAGCCGCCCCTGACCGGGACGAACAGCGACCATATTTGGACTAGACCAATCCCCTGTCAAGGCTCTTGACGGTGAACTGACCGTGCCGGTGCGGGAATTCGGTGCGGGTGTCCGGGGCCGGGGCTGTCCGGTGGATCCACGGTCACCGGGCTTGTCGGTGAGTTCGAGGGCTACGTTGAGGATGGGTGACGACGGTCGCCAGGTCCGTCCCAACTCGGAGCAGTCCTACGGTCCGTTGCGCGATCTGGTCGAGGCGTGCGGCCAGGACGCGCTGGGCCTCCTCCGCGCCGTCGAGTCGATGCAGGGACCCCACGATCTCGCGCACCGCCGGAATGCCGTAACCGGTGTTGCGGAGGGCCGCGACGATGCGGGCCGTCCGGATGGCGGAGACGTCGTAGCGCCGGGCCTGGAGGGAGGTCACCCGCTCGGGGGTGACGAGTCCCTCCTGTTCCCAGAAGCGCAGGGTCGAAGGGCGCACGCCGAGTGCTCTGGAGAGTTCGGTGATCGTCATCGCGTCGCTATCCCGCTCGGCGTCTTGCTCGAACTCCGGTGTGTCCGCCTCGGCCTGGATCGCGCGCAACGCCTGTCGGGCGAGCAGGGCCTCCTCGCGTTCCTGTGCGAGCCGCACATGGACCTCGTTGATCGCCGAGGCCGCTTCCGTGATCGTGCCCGTGCGCAGCTCCGCGAGCAACTGCCGTGCTACGACAGGGCCTACGGCACCCGCGAGGCCTCGATAGGCGCGAAGGGCGTGGACGTGCAGCGGTGCGTAGGAGCGGTATCCGTTGCTCGACCGGGCCGCCGGAGGAATGACACCCAGCCGCTCCAGGTCCCGCACCTGTTGCACCGAGTACCCCGACTCCCGCGCGACCTCGGCGGTCCTGAGCGGCGCCCGTCGCGGACCGCTCTCCGGCTCACTCATCGTCCAACCCCACATAGGCACTTGAAGGTCATGCTTGAACCATGAGTATGGAACAGATCATCGCGACCGTCCGAGACTTCACCGGCGCGCTCGTGCTCGTACCGGAACCGGGCGGCGACTTTCCCGAACTCGCCTGGGGAGACGCCTTCTTCTACTACGCCCCCGAGGGCCAACTGCCGCGTAACGTTCAGCCGTACGGCACCGTCGTCACCAAGAACTACCCCGCCGACACCTCGTCCGGCCTTGACCCTGCGGAGCGTTGGCGCGTGAACATCCACGTCGGCCGTACGGCGTTCCGCGAACTCACGGGGGAGCCGCGCCGTCTCTACCTGCCCGACGACTACACCCTCACCGACACCGTGCTGCCGCATCCGGTGTACGGAGCGCTCGGCTGGATCTGCGTCGTCAACCCCGGTGAGAAGACAGGGGAGTTGGTCGTGCAGCTGTTGCGCGGCGCGCATGACGACGCCCGTGCCAGGTTCGCGCGGCGCACCCCCTGAACCCTCCCCCCCGTGAACCTCCGTGCCCCTACGGGCAGTTGGAGTGGAACTCCGGCGGGAATCATTGCCCCAAAGGACCTGGTGGGGGCATCCGGCCCGCAGTTAGACAGCGATGATCGCGATGTCAGACCAGGAAGTGAGCACGTGCACGCCCGAGACGAAGTCCGCCCGAAGGATGCCGCAGCCCGGCGTACCTCGGTGAGCGCCCCCGCAGCCAATACCGTCAACACCGCTACGCCTTCACGCGAGTTGCTGTCGCTCCAGGGCAAGGCGGGCAACGCCGGGGTCGTGCGGATGCTCGGCGAAGGGGGCCACTCCTGGGCCGGGCGGGCGGCCGATCCCGCTCCGGCCGTGCAGCGGGCGGTGGTTCAGCGGAGCAAGCTGTCGCACGGGAACATCTCGTTCACCAATGTGTCCCTCAAGTACCCGGAATCGCAGGGGAAGGCCACGCGGATTCTGGAACTCCTGGCCTCCAACAGCAAGGTCACGTCCTTTCTGGGCGACCGGACGTGCCGGATCACGCTGGAGAAGCGGACGACGGAGACGCCGGCGAACGTGGTCGACAAGGGGGCCGAGGGCGTCTTCGTCACGCTGGCCTCCTACTACCTGGAGAACTACGACATCGGCTACATCGTGGGCATGCTGTGCCATGAGTTCGGGATGCATCCGATGGCGCAGGCCGCTCCCAACATGACCGAGGAGGAGGAGAACTTCCGGGGCATGCCGTACCCGGTGCCGGGACTTGAGGGGAAGGACGTTCCCGACGGGTTCGCGTCGATGAACTCCGGCACCGCCCAGCAGGCCGACCACGTGCTCGGCGTCATCCCCGGGAGCCCGCGGTACACCGTGTACCGCGACGTCACCCTGGAGATGGCGGACCTGTTGCTGCGGGACGTGCACAACAAGGAGGACGGTGCCCGGGAGCAGGACGTCACCGACCTGATCGACTGCTTCCTCATGGACGTCGCGTCGATCGCCGCGACGAACGACAACCGTATGCGCGGCATGCCGCTCCTGGGCAACGGCGAGGGCGAGTCGATCCGCAAGGACATCGCGGCGGTCTACAACGCCTACAAGGCCCGCCTCTCCCAGGACCTGCCCCTGGAGCGTCAGCCGATCAAGCCCCTGTTCCCGCCGGAGAAGACCCCGGCAGCCGTCAAGGCCGACTTCAACACGCTCCTCAAGCGCATCGCCACGGGCAAGATGTGGGCCTGGAGCATCGACAACAGCACGTGAGGACGGCGTCGGCCGGAGGGTGGCGCGCACCGGATTTTCACGGTCCGGGGTGTCCGGGGTATCGGACATCGCGCATGCCCACTGTTACGATTCAGTGGAGTCCGCTGCTCAGTCGACGCCCAGCGATCCCTCCGCAATCAGGACTGCCCGAGACCTTCCCCAGGAGACTCCCATGGCGCGCAGGACCGGCCGCGTGACGGCGACCGACGTCGCCAAGGAGGCGGGGGTCTCGCAGACCACGGTCAGTTATGTGCTGAACGACGTGTCGCACCAGAAGATCTCCGACCAGACCCGCCGCAAGGTACTCGACGCGGTGGCGAAGCTGGGCTACGAACCGTCGGCCGCCGCACGCGCCCTGCGCCTGGGCCGCAGTGACCTGGTGCTGCTGTTCCTCCCGGACGTTCCCGTCGGCGGCACCCTGACCGCCCTGGTCGAACTGCTCGGCGACGAACTGGAACGGCACGGCCTGAACCTCGTCACCCGGCGAGAGCGGCACGCCCCCCTCAAGTCGCTGTGGCGTGAGCTGATGCCGGCGGCCGTGATGACGGCCTTCGACGTCGGCGCCGACGACGTGGCCAGCATGCGCGCGGCCGGCATCCATGTGGTCAGCGCCGGGATGGGCCCCGCGGTCGCCCCGGGCGTCCTGACCGTCCCCCAGACCCTGATCGGCACCATGCAGGTCGAGCGGCTCGCGGCGACGGGACACACGCGCATCGGCTACGCCGCTCCCGGGGACCCCCGGCTCCGGGACTTCCTGGACCTGCGGCTCGACGGCGCCCGTACCGCCTGCGCCGAGCGCGGACTTGAGCCCCCCGTCGTACTGGACGTACCCCTCGACATCTCGGCGGCCGCGGCGGCGGCCGAGCAGTGGCACGCGGCCGCGCCCGCCGTCACGGGCGTGTGCGCCTACAACGACGAGACGGCTTTCGCCCTCCTCGCTGGGATGCGCCGGGTGGGCCTCGCCGCCCCCGGCGACCTGGCCGTGATCGGCGTCGACAACGACAAGTTGGCGCCCTTCGCGGTACCGCCGCTCACGACGATCGACAACAACCTCGACGTCGCCGTGGGCCGTATCGCCCGCATGATCGTCAGCGGCGTGACCGGCCAGTCCCAGCCACCTGCACCCCAAGTGACCCCGCTGACGCTGGTGGTCCGCGAGTCCGCCTGACCCCGGCCGGTCTGATCAGGGCGTCTTCGACCGATTCCGGCGGAGGCGGTCTCCGCGTGTGTCATGACTCCGGTTCCTCGCGTGCCACGGCTCCGCCGTCCGTGGCCGTTCGTCCGGATTCCCCCTTTCCGAAAAGCTGTTGCACGGCTCTTGTGGTCCGCCAAGCGCGGGGCTACGTTACGCATACGTTTCACTTGTACGTATCAGTGGCTGATTTCGGACCCACCGAAAAACGGTGGACATATAGCCCCCTTCTGCCAGGAACGGCTGACCGCCAAGAACGGTCCAGGCCGCGTCAGGACCTGGTTTCCCACTCCCTCCGAGGCCCTTGAGGGCGGCTCGCCGTGCGATGCCGTCCGGTCAACCACTCACCAGCGGAGCACCCATGCGAAGAATCGCGCTGACCGCCGTATCGGCTGTCCTGATGTTGTCCGCGGCCGCGTGCGGCTCGGGATCGGGATCCGGTTCGGGCAAGGCGGCCACCGGCGGCACCCTCACCCTTGCCCCCCTGGTCGCGGCCCAGCCGTGGGATCTGGCCGACGCCGGTCTCGGCAACAACGCGCAGTACTACCAGCCCGTATACGACTCGCTGCTCCGGCTGTCCCCGACGGCCGAGGTGAAGCCCAACCTGGCCACCAAGTGGTCGTACAACGCGGCCCGCACGGTCCTCACGCTGACCTTGCGCACCGGCGTCAAGTTCACCGACGGCACCGCCCTGGACGCGACTGCCGTCAAGACCAACCTGCTGCACACCGAGAAGGGCACCAGCGAGGCCGCGGGCCAGCTCAAGGGCATCACCGGCGTCGACGTCGTGAGCGCCACCACCGTCGCGATCAGGCTCTCGGCGCCCGACCCCTCCCTCGTCCCGAACCTCGGCAACGTGGCCGGGATGATGGCCAGCCCCAAGGCCATCGCCGCCGGCACGATCAAGACCACCCCGGTGGGCTCGGGGCCGTACACCCTCGACAAGTCCGCGACCACGGACGGCAGTACGTACACCTTCGTGCGCAACCAGGGCTACTGGAACAAGGCCGCCTTCCCCTTCGACAAGATCGTGCTCAAGCCGCTCACCGACCCGACCGCCGTCCTCAACGCGCTGCGCTCGGGCCAGGTCAACGGCGCGCTGCTGGCCAGCGCCAAGAACGTCGCGCCGGCCAAGAGCAGCGGGCTGACCGTCACCAAGTACACCTCCGGTGACGTCGAGGGCGTCTACATCTGGGACCGCGAAGGGAAGATCGTCAAGGCGCTCGGCGACGTCCGGGTCCGCCAGGCCCTGAACTACGCCTTCGACCGCTCCACGATCGTCAAGACGGCCAAGCAGGGACTGGGCAAGGCGACGACGCAGATCTTCAACCCGGGCGGCTCGGCCTTCGACAGCTCGCTCGACTCCACGTACTCCTACGACCCCGCGAAGGCCAAGCAGTTGCTCGCCGAGGCGGGCTACCCGAACGGCTTCTCGGTCACCGTCCCGGACGTGTCGTCGGTCTTCCCCGACCAACAGGCCGCCATGGTCCAGCAGTTGGAGGACATCGGGATCAAGGTCAAGGTCGACAAGATCCCGGTCACGCAGTTCATCAGCGCCCTCCTCGCGGGCAAGTACCCGCTGTCGTACATGACGTTGGCCTCCTTCCGGCCCTGGGACACCATCCAGATCGAGGTCGCGAAGAGCGCGCTGTGGAACCCGCTGCACAGCTCCGACCCGAAGGTCACCGACCTCATCACCAAGGCGCAGTCCGCGACCGGTGCCGCCCAGGACGCGCTGTTCAAGCAGCTCAACACCTACCTCGTCGACCAGGCGTGGAACGCGCCCTGGGACTCGGTCGAGAACACCTACGCCACGACCAAGAACGTCACCTTCACCCCGCAGACGTTCGCCGCCGTCCCGCCGATCTACAACTTCAAGCCCGCCGGCTGACCCGGCCCGCCGACGCACACGGTCAGGGAGAGACAGATGATCGTTTTCCTGGTCCGGCGCATCGCCGCCGGGCTGGTCCTGGTCCTGGTCATCGCGACCACGACCTTCGCGCTGATGGGCCTCACCGGCTCCGACCCGGTCCGCCAGATCGTCGGGCAGACCGCCACCCAGCAGCAGGTGACCGCCAAATCCGCCGAACTCGGCCTGGACCAGCCCTTCGTGGTCCGCTACGGCCACTGGCTCGCGGACGCGGTGCACGGCAACCTCGGCAGCTCGTGGTTCAGCGGCGAGTCCGTGACGAGCTCGCTCGAGAACAAGCTGCCGGTCACCCTGTCGATCGTGCTGGCCGCGCTCCTGGTGTCGGCCGTACTGAGCACGGTGCTGGGCGTGGCCGCCGCCGTCCGCCGGGGCGCCCTGGACCAACTGGTGCAACTGCTCGCGGTGTTGGGGTTCGCCGTACCCAGCTTCCTGGTCGCCCTGGTCTTCGCCGTCGTGATCGGCGTCGACCTGGGCTGGCTGCCCGCGACCGGTTACGTGCCGCTGGCCGACTCGGCGGGCGGGTGGCTCCGGTCGATCACCCTGCCCGCGCTGTCGCTCTCCGTCGGAGCGATCGCCGCCACCGCCCAACAGGTGCGCGGCTCCATGGTCGACGTCCTGCGCGCCGACTACGTACGCACCCTCCGCAGCCGGGGCATCAGCGAGCGGAGCCTGCTGTTCCGGCACGCCCTGCGCAACGCCGCCCCGGCCGCGCTGACCGTGCTGGCCCTGCAGTTCATCGGCCTGGTCGGCGGCGCGGTGGTCGTCGAGAAGGTCTTCGGCCTCAACGGCATCGGCAGCCAGGCGACGAGCGCCGGTTCGCAGGGCGACACCCCGGTGGTCATGGGCGTCGTCGTGGTCATGGTCGCCCTCGTCGTGGTGGTCAACATCCTGATGGACCTGGCATACGGCTGGCTCAACCCGAAGGTGCGTGTCGGATGACGCTTCCCCAGTCCGAAGAGCCGGCGGGCACGGTAGACACGGCCGTCGCAGCGCAGGGACGGGCCGGCCTCCTGCGCCGACTGCTGCGCGACCCGGTGGCCGTGACCTGCCTGGTGCTCCTCGCGGTCATCTCCCTGGCCAGCCTGTTCGCACCGCTCCTGACCAGCCAGGACCCGGCCCACACCTCACTGACCGACGGCCTCGCCCCGCCCAGCGGCACCCACCCGCTGGGCGGGGACGGCGTCGGCCGCGACGTCCTGGCCCGACTCCTCTACGGCGGCCGCACCAGCCTGCTCGGCGCCCTGCTCGCCGTCGCCGTCGCCGTGGTGATCGGTGTCCCGGCCGGTCTGGTGGCCGGGTACTACCGCAAGTGGTTCGATGCGGTGAGCAGTTGGGTGTCCAACCTGCTGATGGCCGTACCGGCGATCATCGTGCTCCTCGTCGTGATGTCCGCGGTGGGCCAGAACACGTACCTCGCCATGGCGGTCTTCGGCGTGCTGATGTCACCGGGCGTCTTCCGGCTGATCCGCGCCTCGGTGATCTCCGTACGCGAGGAGCTGTACGTCGACGCGGCACGGGTGTCCGGCCTGACGGACGCCCGGATCATCCGCCGGCACATCCTGCCCGTCGTGCAGGCGCCGACCATCATCCAGGCCGCCCAGATGCTCGGCCTCGGCATCGTCATCCAGTCCGGTCTGGAGTTCCTCGGCCTCGGCTCGGCGACCCAGGCGAGCTGGGGCTCCATGCTGAACGACGCCTTCGGAAACATCTACACCAAGCCGGAGTTGATGGTCTGGCCCGGCGTGGCACTCGCGGTGACGGTCGCCGCGTTCGGCCTGTTGGGCAACGCCTTGCGGGACGCGCTGGACGGGAGCGCGACGGGCGGGCGGAAGAAGTCGCGTGGCGCTACGGCCCGTTGGCCGGTCGCGGACAAGAAGGCACCGCCCGTCATCGCCGGAGCCGGGGAGACGGACGACGCCCTGTTCGTCCTCGAAGGACTGACGGTCTCCTATCCGACGGCCCAGGGCGAGAAGACGGTCGTCGACGGTGTCTCCCTGACAGTCCGCCGGGGCGAAGTCCTAGGACTGGTGGGGGAGTCGGGCTCGGGCAAGAGCCAAACCGCTTTCGCGGTGCTCGGGTTGCTGCCACGGGAGGCCCAAGTCACCACCGCCCGCCTGGAGTTCGACGGCACGGAACTGGGACGACTCGGCCGCACCGCGATGAACCGCTACCGCGGCCACCGGATCGCATACGTCCCGCAGGAACCGATGTCCAACCTCGACCCCTCCTTCCGCATCGGCGCCCAACTCGTCGAACCGGTACGCCGGCACCTGGGGCTGTCGGCCACCGAGGCGAAGGCGAAGACGCTCGGCCTGCTGGAACGGGTCGGCATCTCCGACCCCGAACGGGTCTTCCGCGCCTATCCGCACCAGATCTCCGGCGGCATGGCGCAGCGCGTGCTCATCGCCGGCGCCGTGTCCTGCGAACCGGACCTGCTGATCGCCGACGAACCGACCACCGCCCTCGACGTGACCGTGCAGGCGGAGGTCCTCGACCTGATGCGATCCCTGCAGCGCGAGCGGAACATGGGCCTGATCCTGGTGACCCACGACTTCGGAGTGGTGGCCGACCTCTGCGACCGCGTGACGGTGATGCAGACCGGCGCCGTCGTGGAGTCCGCGCCCGTGGCCCAGTTGTTCGCGGATCCGCAGCATCCGTACACCCGCATGCTCCTGGCCTCCACGTTGGAGGACGCCGAACCGCGGTCGGCGCTGAGCCTGAGCCGCACCGTGTCGGCGGGCGCTGCAGGGGTCACGAACACCGGACGTCAGGAGGGTCCGGCATGACCGGGACCATCAACGGGACATTGAAGAAGGAATTCCCGGCCGAACCCCTGCTGGTGGCTGACGAGTTGGTCGTGGAGTACCCGACGAAAGGCTGGCGCAGGCCGCCGTTCCGGGTGCTCAAGGGCGTGTCGATCACCATCGGCGCCGGCGAGACCCTCGGACTGGTCGGCGAGTCGGGATCGGGCAAGACCACGCTGGGCCGGGCCGTCCTCGGACTGGCCCCGATCGCCTCCGGCACTGTCCGCTATGACGGCAAGGTCATCTCGGGGCTGGGCGCGAAGGAACGCCGGGCGCTGAGCAGCGACATCCAGGTGGTGTTCCAGGACCCGTACACCTCCCTCAACCCGGCGATGACCGTGAACGACATCCTCAGCGAACCGCTGCGCGTCGCGGGAACGCCTCGGGCGGCGGCCGAGAAGCGGGTGCGGGACCTGCTCGACCACGTAAGGCTGCCCGCCGACGCGGGGGAGCGGCTGCCGCGGGAGTTCTCCGGCGGACAGCGCCAACGCATCGCCATCGCAAGGGCGTTGTCCCGCGACCCGAAGGTCATCGTCTGTGACGAACCGGTCAGCGCGCTGGACCTGTCGACCCAGGCGCGGGTACTCGACCTGTTCGTCGAGATCCAGGAACGCACCGGCGTCGCCTACCTCTTCGTCACCCACGACCTGTCCGTCGTCCGGCACATCAGCCACCGGGTGGCGGTCATGCGCGGCGGAGAGATCATCGAGACCGGGGACGCGGCCACCGTCACCACCGCACCCCAACACCCCTACACGCAGCGCCTGTTGCTCGCCGCCCCGGTGCCGGACCCTGGACGGCAGGCGGAACGCCGGGCCGAACGGCGCCGGTTGGCCGAGGCCACAGCAGCGTCCCCGGGCGCCTCCACGCCCGCATCCACCACCGCCTCGACGTCGGGAGACCGAGCATGACCCTGCCCAACCCCGTCCTCCCCGGCTTCCACCCGGACCCCAGCATCACCCGCGTCGGCGACGACTACTACCTCGCCTGTTCCAGCTTCGAGTACCTCCCCGGCGTACCGCTGTTCCACAGCCGCGACCTGGTGCGGTGGGAGCAGATCGGCAACGTGGTAACCAGGCCGGGGCAGTTGGCGGTGGAGAAGGTCCCCACGCTCGGCGGCGCATGGGCGCCCACCATCCGTTTCCACGACGGCCGCTTCTGGCTGGTCGTCACCGACGCGATGGGCCGCGGCAGTCTCATCTTCACCGCCGAACAGGCCGAGGGCCCCTGGTCCGACGGCATCGTCATGCAGGGCGTGCCCGGCATCGACCCGGACCTCGCGTGGGACACCGACGGAACCTGCTTCGTCACCTACTCGGGACTCCAACTCGACGGCGACCACGCCGGCGAACACCTCGGCATCCAGCAGGTCCGCATGGACCTCGAAACCGGCCAAGCCCTCGAAGAACCCCGGTCGTTGTGGTCGGGCACGGGCCTGATGTTCCCCGAGGCGCCGCACCTCTACGAGATCGACGGCACCTGGTACCTCCTGATCGCCGAGGGCGGCACCGAGCGCGGGCACTCCGTGAGCATCGCCCGCGGCACCCGCCCCGACGGCCCCTTCGAGGGCTGCCCGGCCAACCCGGTGCTCAGCGCCCGCAGTACGGCCCGCCCGGTCCAGAACACCGGCCACGCCGACCTCGTCCGCACTCCCGACGGCGGCTGGGCGCTCTTCTTGCTGGGGATGCGGCCCGGCGGTCTGACGAGGGCGTTCTCTCCCATGGGCCGGGAGACGTTCAGCACGACGCTGGAATGGGTTGACGGCTGGCCGGTGGTGCAGCCGGTCGAACTCACCCCGCCCACCGCACCAGTTGAGCACCGCGTCGACTTCACCGGCGCCCAACTCGGCCCGGAGTGGCTCTCCATACGGACACCGGCCGCCGACTGGTCCTCACTCGGCGAACGCCCGGGCCACCTCGTCGTGCAGGGAGACGGCTCCACCATGGACGACCCGCGGCCACGGTTCGTCGGCCGCCGCCAGCAGCACCAGGCGGCCGCCTTCTCGGTCCGGGTGGACAGCGCCGGGGGAGTCGGCGGGCTGAGCCTGCGGATCGACGAACGCCATCACTACGACATCGAGGTGGGGGCCGGTGTCGCGCGTGCCCGGGCCCGGGTGGGCGGACTCTGCCAGACCTGGGAGCAGGCGATTCCGCAGGGGCCGGTGACCGTGCGGATCGAGACCGAGCCGGTCAGGGGCATGGGACTCGACGCCCTCGGCCCGGACACAGTCAGGCTGTCCGTCGAAACCGGCACCGACACAGGACCGGTCGAACTCGCCGTACTGGACGGCCGTTACGTCTCGGCCGAGACCGCCGCGTCCTTCACCGGCCGGGTCGTCGGCATGTTCGCCGTTGAAGGGACCGTCGCCTTCGACCAGTTCAGGTACCGGGGCGAGGACTGACGCCTCCGCCCCGTCCACGACAGCCGACCGGCACCCGAGAGAGAAAGTCACCAGCACCGTATGGGCACTTCCTCCCCACGCATGCTCTTCGGAGCCGCGTACTACACCGAGTACCAGCCGTACGAGCGGCTCACGCAGGACCTCGATCTCATGGCCGAGGCCGGGTTCAGCGTCATCCGGGTCGGCGAGTCCGTCTGGTCGACCTGGGAACCCCGCGAGGGCAAGTTCGAACTCGACTGGCTGCAACCGGTACTTGATGCCGCCCACGAGCGCGGCATCAAGGCGATCATCGGCACCCCGACCTACGCCGTCCCGCCCTGGCTGCGCCGCAAGTACCCGGAAACGGCGGCCCGTTCAGGCACCGGCCAGCCCATCCCGTACGGCATGCGGCAGGACGCGGACTACTCGCACCCCGCCTTCCGGCATCTCGCCGAGCGGCTGGTCCGCAAGATCGTGGCGCGCTACGCCGACCACCCGGCGGTCATCGGCTGGCAGGTCGACAACGAACCCGGGCTACGGCTCTTCCACAACGACTCGGTGTTCCAGGGCTTCCTCGACCACCTCCGCGACCGCTACGGCGACGTCGAGACCCTCAACCGCCGCTGGGGGCTGACCTATTGGTCCCACCGTCTGCAGGACTGGGCGGACCTGTGGACCCCCGACGGCAACTCCACCCCGTCGTACGACCTCGCCTGGCGCCGCTATCAATCGCGGCTGACGCAGGAATACATCACGTGGCACGCCGAATTGGTCCGCGGACTCGTGCCTGAGCACCAGTTCGTCACCACCTGCGTGGCCCTCGGCCAACAGGGCCTGGACATCTCGACGATCGGCCGGCCCCTCGACATCGCCGGGGCCAACATCTACTACGCCACCCAGGACGGGCTGGCCCTGCCGGGTCCCGACGAGCCGGAGGGCGGCCTGTATCCGTTCTTCGTCGCCTGGTCAGGACCCGCCTGGCTCTACCTCCAGAACGACATGGCACGCGGCATCCGCCAGGAACCCTTCCTCGTCATGGAGACCAACGCCACCTCGATCGGCGGCTCCGCCGACAACTTCCCCCTCTACCGCGGCCAGGCCCGCCAGGCCGTGTGGAGCATGGTCGCGCGCGGTGCCAGGATGATCGAGTACTGGCACTGGCACTCCCTGCACTACGGCGCCGAGACCTATTGGGGCGGCATCCTCGGCCACAGTCTGGAACCCGGCCGGACGTACGACGAACTGTCCGCGATAGCCGGGGAGTTCAGGCAGGCCGGCAGCACGATCGAGGGCCTGCGTCCCCGCAGCGACGTGGCGATGCTGCTGTCCGCCGACAGCCGCTGGGCCATGGAGTTCATGGGGCCGCTCAGGGGCAACACCCCCGCCTGGTTCGGCGATCCGCAGTCCTACGACCGGATCGTCGCCGCCTTCTACCGGGGGCTGTTCGACGCCGGATTGTCCGTCGACATCGTTTCCCCGGAGCAACTTCCCTCCAGTCCGGAGGAGTTGGTGGACCGATGGCCGGTGCTGGTCGTCCCGGCGCTGTACATCGCGGACGACGCGACACTCGACCTGCTGCGCCGGTACGCCGAAGCCGGCGGTCATCTCGTGCTCACCCCGCGCACCGGCTACGCCGACGAGGAGGCCGTCGCCCGGCACACGGTCATGCCCGGAGCGCTGCGCGCTGCCGTGGGCGCGCGCTATCAGGAGTTCACCAATGTGCTGACCCCGGTCACGATCACCCAGGGGGACATCAACGGCCCCGCTCTGCACGGGCATGCGACCGCCTGGGCCGATGGACTGATCGCGGAGGGCGCCACTGTCCTGGCCGGGTACGACCATCCGCACCTGGGTCAGTTCGCCGCCGTCACCACGCACGAGTACGGCGACGGCCGCGTGACGTACGTCGGTACCGTCCCGGACCGCGAACTCTCGCGCAGCCTCGCCGACTGGGTCACCTCGGTCTCGCTCCCCTCCGACGCCTGGCGCGAGGACCGGCCCGCGTCCGTCACCTGTACGTCGGCCACCACCGCCGACGGCGCCGTCCTGCGCTTCGTCCACAACTGGGCCTGGGATCCGGTCGGTTACCGCCTGCCGGGAGACGTCCGCGACCTGTTCACCGATGAGCCCCTCGCCGCCGGAACCGCGCTCGAACTCGGGCCCTGGGATGTCCGGTTGCTCATCGAGCGCGACGGCGACCCCACTTCACCGTCACCGTCACCGTCACCGTCACTTTCACCTTCACCGAGGAGGACGCCGTGACCCGGCAGCCCACCACCGACGCCCCCTCCACCCCCTCCGCCGCCGACGAGGCCGAGCTCGCCAGGCGCCTCGGCGCGCTCACCCTGGAGCAGAAGGTGAGGCTGCTGACCGGCGCCGACTTCTGGTCCCTCCACCCCGAACCCGCTGTCGGCCTACGCCGGTTGGTCGTGTCGGACGGACCCGCCGGAGTCCGCGGCGAGCTGTGGGACGAGCGCAGCCCCTCAGCCAACGTGCCCTCGCCCACCGCACTGGCCGCAACGTGGGACGAGTCGCTGGTCGAAGGACTCGGCGGGCTCCTCGCCCACGAGGCGCGCGCCAAGGGCGTGGACGTCCTCCTCGCTCCCACCGTGAACCTGCACCGAACCCCTTACGGCGGACGGCACTTCGAGTGCTTCAGCGAGGACCCGCTGCTCACCGCCCGCATCGGTGTCGCCTACGTCCGAGGTGTCCAGGGCGGCGGTGTCGCGGCCACGGTCAAGCACTTCGTCGGCAACGACTCGGAGACCCAGCGCATGACGCTCGACGCGCGGATCGGTGAACGCGCCCTGCGTGAGCTGTACTTGGCGCCGTTCGAGCGGATCGTCGGCGAGGGCCGGGTCTGGGCCGTGATGGCCGCCTACAACGGCGTCAACGGACGCCCGATGACCGAGAGCCCGCTGCTGCGCCAAGTGCTGCACGACGACTGGGACTTCGACGGACTGGTGATGTCGGACTGGTTCGCCGCCCGCACCACCGAGCCGTCCGCCCGCGCCGCCCTCGACCTGGTGATGCCCGGCCCGATCGGCCCGTGGGGCGACGCGCTGGTCGCCGCCGTACGCAAGGGCAAGGTCGACGAGTCGCTCGTCGACGACAAGGTGCTACGACTGCTGCGCCTCGCCGCCCGGGTCGGCGCGCTGAGCGACATACCCGCCACCGCCCGCCCGGCCCATCAAGACGCCGCGTCCGTGGCGGCCCGCCTGCGCGAGACCGCCGCCGCCGGATTCGTACTGGCCCGCAACGAGAACGCCCAACTTCCCCTGGACCGTGCCACGTTGAACCGGGTCGCCGTCCTCGGCCCCAACGCCGCCGTGGCCCGAACCCTCGGCGGAGGCAGCGCCACTGTCTTCCCGCCCTACACCGTCTCGCCCCTCGACGGCATCCGCGCCGCCCTGGGCGACGGCGTCGAGGTCACCCACGGCGTCGGCGTCACCCCGCAAACTCGCGTGCCCGCAGCGGCACTTGCCTACCTCCGCCACCCCGACGGCTCCGGCGAGGGCGTGGAGGTGAGCTTCCTCTCCGAGGACGGAACCCTGCTCGGCACCGAACGCCGCTCCGGGAGCGCCTACACCTGGATGGGCTCCTACGGTCCTGACGTCCCCACCGGTCAGGTCGCCCGGGTGGAGGTGCGCACCGTGATCCGCGCGACCGACGCCGGCCCGTACGCCGTCGGCGGCTCGGGCATCGGGCGCTTCCGGCTGTCCGTCGCGGGGGCCGAGGTGTTCGACGTCGGTCTTCAACTCCCGCCGGGCGCCGACCTGGTGGAGGGTCTGATGACCCCGCCGCAGCGTCTCCACTCCGTCGATCTGGCGGAGGACGAGGAGATCGCGATCGTGCTCACGCACGACATCGTCTCGTCGGACGAGGCCCTGGGTGACGCGGTCACCATGTTCCAGCTCAACCTCCAGCCGCCGCACGGCAGCGACGACGAGGAGATCGAGCGGGCCGTGGCACTCGCCCGCGAGGCAGACGTCGCCGTGGTCGTGGTCGGCACCACCGAGGAGGTCGAGAGCGAGGGCTTCGACCGCGACAGTCTGGCCCTGCCCGGCCGACAGGACGAACTCGTCCGACGGGTCGCCGAGGCCAACCGGCGTACCGTCGTGGTGGTCAACTCCGGTGCCCCGGTGCTGCTTCCGTGGTCCGAGGAGGTGGCGGCGGTGCTCCTCGCCTGGTTCCCCGGGCAGGAGTTCGGCAACGCGCTCGCCGACGTCCTGCTGGGCGTCGCGGAACCGGGCGGCCGACTGCCCACGGTCTGGCCCGCATCCGAACAGGGGCTGCCCACCACCGAGCCGACCGACGGCGTACTCGCCTACGACGAGGGCCTGTTCATCGGCTACCGGGGCGACGGCCGCACCGGATACCAGCCGCCCCGCTACGCCTTCGGCCACGGACTCGGCTACACCACTTGGGAGTTCGTCTCGCTCGACGCCCCCGGCGAGGTGGCAGCCGACGCCGATCCGACCGTAGAAATACGGATACGCAACACCGGCACCCGGCACGGCAAGGAGGTCGTGCAGCTCTACGCCGGCCGCCCGGGCGGTGCCGTCGAGCGCCCGCTCCGCTGGCTCGCCGGGTTCGCCGCGGTCGAGGCGGGGCCCGGAGAGGAGGTCGTCGCGACGGTCACCGTGGACGCCCGGGCGTTCGAGCACTGGGACACCGAGGCGGGCGGTTGGGCGGTCGAGCAGGGGACGTTCACCCTGCAGGCGGGCCCGTCCTCGACGAACCTGCCGCTGGCCGCCGACATCGCCGTAGGCCAGTGACGACCGGCACACAGCAGGAGGTCGCCCCCTGGCGGGAGACGGAGATCGGCCTGACCGGGACGCGTGACTACGCGAACCCTTACACCGACGTCGACGTATGGGCCGAGTTCACCCACGAGTCCGGGACGGTCCTGCGCCGTCCCGCCTTCTGGGACGGCGGCCGGAGTTGGAGGATCCGGTTCGCGTCGCCGCACTCGGACGGCGGCTGGACCTGGCGCAGCGGCAGCTCCGTCGCCGACGAAGGGCTGTCCGGGCAGGGCGGAACACTCGTCGTACGCCCGACAGCGGACGACACCAACTCCTCTCACCGGCACGGCTTTTGGCGGATGTCACCCGGCGGACGCAGCCTGGTGCACGCCGACGGGACGCCCTCGCTGCTGGTCGGCGACACCGCCTGGGCCCTGCCCTGGCGGGCCACCGAGGAGCAGGTCGCGGAGTACGCCGCCGACCGGCGCGCCAAGGGCTTCAACGCGGCCCTGCTGATGAGCGTCCAGCCCGACATGGACGCACGCGGGCCGCGTGACCGCACCGTGGACGAAGGGTTCGACGTCGGCTTCGAGGACCTGCCCACCGGGCACATCACCGTCCTGAACCCGGCGTACTTCCAGTACGTGGACCGGCTGTTGGGGATCCTCCGCGACCACGGGATCGTCCCCGTACTCCAGCCGCTCTTCCACGGGTTCGGCTGGAAGGGCCTGCGGGTGGCGGGTCCGGTGGTCCCGCCGCAGGAGTACGCGCGCTACTGCCGTTATCTGGTGGCTCGTTACGGCGCCGGTCCCGTCGTCTACCTGGTCGGCGCCGACGGCGAGGGCCACGAACCGCAGATCGCGGCGGGCGGCGCGGAGGTCGCCCGCTGGGACGACTACAACCAGCCCTGCGGCATCCACTACCGGCCGCACGCCCGCAACTCGGCGCACCAGAGCGAGAGTTGGCTGCACTTCCAGTGGTGCCAGACCGGCCACATGGGCGGGCACGTCCAGGAACGCGTCGCCGACATGTGGCGCAACACCCCCGCCAAAGCGGTTGCCAACGCCGAGCCGACGTACGAGAACACCGGCCGTCCCGGCCGCGCCGCGGGCTGGTGGCAGGGACACGAGGCCTGGAGTAACCTCTGCGCCGGCGGCACGATGGGCGTGGTCTACGGCGCGGCGAGCCTGTGGCAGTGGCGGTTGCACCCCGCCGAACCAGGGCACGAGGAGTTCTTCCTGGCCGAGGACGCCGGCTGGCGCGAGGCACTGGACTTCGAGGGCTCGCGCCACGTCGGGCTGATCTCCCGGATCCTCAACGGCCTTCCCCTGACGGACATGCGGCCCGACTGGCGCTCCGCCCTGGCGCCCCGGGGCCTGTCCGTCCCCGGCGTGCTGTACCTCTGCTACGCGGAGGAGGGCGGCCCGCTGTTCATCACCGACCCGGAGAACGTCCCGCTCCCGTACCGGGTGGTCGACCCCCGCACCGGCGAGACCGTCCGCGAGGGCGTGCGCGCCACCCCCGGAGAACCCATCCCCGACGAAGGCGGTGCGCCGAGGGTGTACATCTGCCATGACCCGAGCCGGAGTTGATCCCCGTGCATGTCACACCACCCACCTTCGAGCACCACCGCGAACCCCTGGGCATCGGCGAATCCACTCCCCGCCTCAGCTGGCGCACGGTCACAGACACCCCGGACTGGCACCAGGTCGCCCACCAAGTGGAGATCACCGCCGCCGACGGCACGGTCCTCGCCGACACCGGACGCGTGGAGTCCACCGAGTCCGTCCTCGTCCCCTGGCCGGGGCCGCACCTCGGCTCCCGTGAACGCGTCGGCGTACGTGTACGCGTCTGGGGCGAGGACGAGCCGTCGCCTTGGTCGGAGCACGCGTACGCCGAGACCGGACTCCTGGACGCGGCCGACTGGACAGCCCGCCCCATCACCCCGGACCTCGACGCCCCCACCGACGAACCGCTCCCGGCAGCACTGCTCCGCCGCGACTTCACTCTCGCCGGCCCTGTCGCCTCCGCCCGGCTGTACATCACCGCGTACGGCGTCTACACGGCCGAGATCAACGGCGAGCGTGTGGGCGACGAGGTCATGGCCCCGGGCTGGACCTCCTACCAACACCGCCTGCGCTACCAGACGTTCGACGTGACGCCGTTGCTGCGAACCGGCGAGAACGTCATCGGGGCCTTGCTCGGCGAGGGTTGGTACACCGGGCGCCTCGGCTTCCACGGCGGCCGCCGCGACATCTACGGCGAACACCGCGCGCTCCTGGCTCAGTTGGAGATCGCGTACGCCGACGGCACGACCCGGACGGTCCGCACCGACGAACACTGGCGTACGACGACCGGCCCCGTGCTGCGTTCGGAGATCTACGACGGTGAGGCGTACGACGCGCGGCGGGAGCGGCCGGGCTGGTCCGCGCCGGGACACGAGGTGTCCGGCTGGACCGAAGTCCGCGAATTGCCTCCCGTTGGCGCCGAGCTGGTGGCACCGACGGGTCCGCCCGTGCGACGCACCCAGACCGTCGCCCCGGTCGAGGTCATCACGACACCCTCGGGGAAGGCCGTCCTGGACTTCGGACAGAACCTGGTCGGCCGACTGCGCATCCGAGTGTCGGGCCCCGCCGGCCACGAGATCACCCTGCGCCACGCGGAAGTCCTGGAGCAAGGTGAACTGAGCACCCGCCCCTTGCGGTTCGCCGCCGCCACGGACACGTACGTCCTGCGCGGAGAGAGCGAGCGGGTCGAGACCTACGAACCCCGCTTCACCTTCCACGGCTTCAGATACGCCGAGCTCGGGAACTGGCCCGGCCCCCTCGACCCCGCCGACGTCGAGGCGGTCGTACTCCACACGGACATGGCCCGCACCGGCTGGTTCGAGTGCTCCGAGCCCCTCGTGAACCGGCTGCACGAGAACGTCGTGCAGGGCATGCGCGGCAACTTCCTCGACGTCCCCACGGACTGCCCGCAGCGCGACGAACGCATGGGCTGGACCGGCGACATCCAGGTCTTCGCGCCCACCGCGACCTTCCTCCACGACTGCTCCGGCATGCTGACCGGCTGGCTCCGCGACCTGGCGGCGGAGCAGTTGGCGCGACCGGACGGAGTGCCGCCCCTCGTCGTCCCCGATGTACTGCCGGCCGCCTTCCAGGACGCGGGCGCCCAGGCGGTGTGGGCCGATGTCGCGGTACTCCTGCCGTGGACCCTGTACCAGCGGTTCGGTGACCTGGAGCTGCTCCGCACCCAGTACCCGAGCATGCGCGCCTGGGTCGACGCCACGATCCGGCTCACCGCCGAGGGCGACGGACTGTGGCGCCAGGACTTCCAACTCGGGGACTGGCTCGACCCGCAGGCCCCGCCGGACCGCCCGGGAGATGCGCGGACCGACGGCGACCTCGTGGCCAACGCGTACGTCATCCACTCCGCCGAGGTTCTCGCTGAGGTCGCCGAACTCCTGGACGCCGGCGGGCAGTTGGACGGCAAGGAGGATGCCGTCCGTTTCCGTGCGCACGCCCAGGCCGTACGTGAACGCTTCACCGACCGGTTCGTCACGCCGGACGGCTGGCTGTCCTCGGACACCCAGACCGCGTACGCCCTGGCCCTCGCCTTCGGACTTTTGCCGACGGAACGTCAACGGCGCGGCGCTGCCGAGCGGTTGGCGCAGATCGTGCGCCGCGCGTCTTTCCGTATCTCCACCGGTTTCACGGGCACGCCGCTCGTCTGCGACGCCCTGTGCGCGGCGGGAGAGCCCCAACTCGCCTACCGCATGCTCCTGGAGAAGGAGTGCCCGTCCTGGCTCTACCCGGTGACCATGGGCGCCACCACCGTGTGGGAGCGCTGGGACTCGATGCTGCCCGACGGCACGGTCAACCCCGGCGAGATGACTTCCTTCAATCACTACGCCCTCGGCGCCGTCGCCGACTGGTTGCACCGTACGGTCGCGGGTCTCGCCGCCGCCGCACCCGGCTGGCGGCGACTGCGCGTCGCCCCGGTCCCGGGCGGCGACCTGACCTGGGCGAAGGCGGCCCACGAAACCCCGTACGGCAGGGCCGAGGCGGGCTGGCGCATCGAGGGAGACGTCATCGTCGTAGAGGCGCTGGTCCCCGCGAACACGCACGCCGAGGTCCAACTGCCGGACGGCAGCGCCCCGTTCGAGGCCGGCTCGGGACGCCACACCTTCCGGCGTCCCTACGCCGCCCCGGCCTGGCCGCCGACCGCGATCGGGTACCCGTGACGTGAAACTCGGTCGGACAGGTCAACGTCCTTGAGAATCATGACCGGTACCTCAGCCCGCGGTGCGGGCCAACTCGGCGACGGCCTCGACGGTCTGGTCCAGTTCGGCCTCGGTGTTGTAGTAGTGCGGGGACAGCCGGACCAAGGGGTGGACACCTCGGTTCTCGGTGTCGAACTGGGAGTGTTCGGCCACGGTCGTGGAGACGTTGATCCCCTGCTTCGCGAGCGCCGCCGCGACATCGGCCGTCGGGACGGCGTCGACCTTCGCGGTGACGATGGCGCACCGGTCGCGGCCGAGGTCGTAGGTGGTGACTCCGGGCAGCGCGTCGAGGCGGTCACGCAGATACGCGCCCAGGGCGACGGCGCGTCGGCCGATCTCGTCCATGCCGAGTTCCAGGGCCTGTTGGACGGCCTCGCTCAGGCCGAGGACGTTGGAGTAGCTCACCTCCCACGTCTCGAAGCGCCGCGCGCCGTCGTGCCAGGTGAAGCCGCGCTCGCCGTCCCAGGTCGCCGCCTCGATCTCGGTGACGTACGGGTCCAGGTACTCCAGCGCCTCGGGACGCACCCACAGGAAGCCCGTGCCGCGCGGGCCCCGCAGGAACTTGCGGCCGGTCGCGGTGAGCAGGTCGCAGCCGATCTCGGTGACGTCGACGGGGAACTGCCCCACGGACTGGGTGGCGTCCAGCAGGAAGGGGACGCCGGCCGCGCGGGTGATCCGGCCGATCTCCGCCGCCGGGTTGACCAGGCCGCCGCTGGTGGGGATGTGGGTGACGCCGACGAGCTTGGTGCGCTCGTCGATCAGGCCGGCCAGGGCCGCGGTGTCGAGCTGTCCGTACTCGTCGTCCGGTACGACGACGACCTCGGCTCCGTGGCGCCGGGCGGTCTGCAGATAGGCGAGCACACTGCTGCCGTACTCGTCCCGGCCGGTGAGGATGCGGTCGCCGGGCTTGAACGTCATGGAGTAGAAGGCGGCGTTCCAGGCGTGGGTGGAGTTGTCGAACAGCGCGATCTCGTCCGCCTGCCCGCCCACCAGCCGGGCGATGTTCGCGTGGGTGGCGTCGATACGGTCGCGCTCCTGGCCTGCGGCTTCGTAACCGCCGATCGCCGCCTCCAGCTCCAGGTGGGAGGTCATGGCCCTGAGCGTCCGACGAGAGAGCAGACCGGCTCCCGCGTTGTTGAGGTGCACCCGGTTCGCGGTGCCCGGGGTGTCCTGGCGGAGCGCGTCGATGTCCATGTCCTCTGCTTCCCATCTGTCCGAAGAACCCGTTCCTTCACGTTCTCAACTCGCGCCCATTCAGTAAAGTGAATGTTTCTGGATGTGAAAGGCCAGGAAAAATGATGAATGGAGCGGGCTGGAAGCGTCTGGAGGCTTCTGGAGCGGTCACTCCGTGCGCGCGGGCAGCCTGCCGATCGCGTGCCCGAGCGCGGCCAGGAACGTCCGGACCAGGGGATGCTCCCCGGCACCGGCGCGCACAGTCGCGAGCACGGTGCGGACGTGGACGGCGGAGGTGTCGAGCGCCAGCCGGGGCGTGCGGTCGAACCACAGCATGTCGGGCAGGAAGGCCACCGCATGCCCCTGCTCGACCAGCCGTGCGTGGGCCAGCATGTCCGCGGAGACAAAGGCGACGTCCGGCTCGAAGCCCGCCGCGTGGCACACGGAGGTCGCCCATGCGCGGGCGGGGGTGCCGGCGGGCTCCATCACCCAGGGGTGCTTGGCCAGTTCGGCCACGGACGCCACGGGTGTGGGGGTGGCGAGCCGCATGGCGTCCTCGTACAGGTGATGGTGCTCGACCTCCGAGGCGCGGGCCGGTCGCGGGTGGCCGGGGAACGTCTCGTCGATCACGAGGTCGAAATCCCGGGTGAGCAGCCCGGGTAGCGAGGTGTCCGGCTCGGCCTGCGTGGCCTCCACCCGCACCCGGGGATGGTGCTCGCGCAGCCAGGTCAGCGCGGCGGGCAGCAGCGCGAGCATCGCGGTCTGGAAGGCGGCGACCCTGAGCGTCCCGGACACCTCCCGCAGCGAGGCCGCGATCTCCGTCTCGGCGCGCTCCAGTTCCCGTAGGGCCTTCTCCGTGCGGGCGACGAGGATCTCGGCCTGCGGTGTCAGCCGGACCCCGCGCCCCTCCCGCTCCAGCAGCGGTGCGCCGACCTCCGACTCCAGGAGGGTCAGCTGCTGGGAGACGGCCGAGGGGCTGTACGACATCGCCGTCGCGACGGCGGCCAGCGTGCCGCGGTACTTCAGCTCCCGCAGCACCTCCAGGCGGCGCAGGTTGTACATGCCCGTCACTCCGTCCCCATGCCACTGCCATTGCGGTTCACTTCACTGAACGATGACGGATCCCGGCCCCGCCCCGCGAGCCGGGCGGCGTGCGTTCACCCACGGACATGATCGACCTGGACACCGGGAGTGCCGTGACGGGTACCACCGGGCGGGCGCGCTTGAAGTTTCAAACGGACTCAGTCAGACTATCGTTTGAGAGTTCAAACGATCCGATCCGTCTCGGGGTGCCTTGGGCTCCGCCCGGAATCTCCCTCCCTGGAGTTGTCATGTCACTTGCCTCTGATGCCGTCGCCGTCCGCCGTGGCCCGCTCGTCGTCGCGGGAGGTGTCCTCGCCGCGATCGTGGTCGCCGCCGCGGCCGACACCGTGATCGCCCAACTCGCCCTGGCCGCCGGTGCGCCCGACGACTTCCAGCCCCTGAAGGCACCGTCGTACATCTTCCTGACGACGGTCGGAATAGTCGCCGGCGCCCTCGGCTGGGCCATCCTGCGCAAGGTCTCGAAGGACCCCCAGGCGCTGGTGCGTTGGCTGGTACCGACCCTCGTCGTGGTGTCCTTCGTCCCCGACTTCCTGCTCTACGGCGACGGGGGCGCCACCGGTGTCGGGGCGCTGCTCCTGATGCACGTGGCGGTCGCGGCGGCCGCGGTGGTCACCTACCGCAAGGTGATGCCCCTGGCGTAGGGGCACCGGCGGCGGGTGACCACCCGTCGATCGGCTAGGCCTTGACCGTCGAACGCCACAACTCCCCGGCCTCCGCCGCCGCCTCCGGTGCCACGAGCAGCAACGGCTCGCCATAGGAAGGGAGTTGAGGCATCGCCACCGCACCCGCCTCGGTCGCGATGAGCAGGGCGGGCAGGCCGTCCACCGGGTGGAACTCGCCGATCGCGGCTGCCGTCGCGCGGCCCGCCGCCACCTGGACCAACGACAGCGCGGTCGAACCCATGACGCGTGCCGTGCAGTGCCGGTCGGCCAGTTTCGCGAGCAGCGCGTCCAGGCCCGGCCAGTGCGCGTGCGCCGCCCACTCCGTCAGGAACACATGGCCCGTGAGCGTGGTGTGATCTGCCGCGTGGATCGACGTGCCGTTCAGGTGCGCGCCCTTTCCCCGCACCGCCGTGAAGACCTCGCCCCGCCACGGGTCCGCCACCAGGCCCAGCAGCGGGGAGCCGTCCGGCTCCGCGAGGCCCAGGGAGAAGGAGCACCAGCCAAGCCCGTGGGCGTAGTTGGTGGTTCCGTCCACGGGGTCGATCACCCAGTGCGGTGCGTCGTCCGACGTCCCGTCCTCCGCGCCGTACTCCTCGCCGTCGATGCCCCAGTCGGGGAACTCCCGCCGCAGCACCGCCCGTACGTGCCGTTCCACCGCCTCGTCCGTGTCGGTGACGATGTCGGCCGGGCTCGCCTTTTCCCGGACCGGCCCCGCACCTCCCCGGTTCCCGCTGCGGATCGCCTCCGTCGCCCACTCGGCCAACTCCACGGCCACCCGCAGAGCACCGTCCAGGTCATGTCCGTTCGGCACAGCTCTTCACCACCCCGTTCAGGTCGTTGCTAATGATCGCGTCCACACCCCAGGCGAGCAGTTCGCCGCGCCGGTCCGCGTCGTCCACCGTCCAGCAGCTCACCAGCACGTCCCGCGCATGCCAGTACGCCACCGACTCCTCGCTCAGGAACCGGTGCTCGGGATTGAAATACTGCGGGCGTACGGCCGCCAACACACCCTCGGGCGGCGGAAGTTCGCCGTACCAACTGAGGAACAGCGTGATCCGCTCGTCCCGTGCCCGCACCGCCGCCATCGCCTCCGCCGCGCCGCAGAACAGGGCGACCGCTCCGAGACGCCCGAGTTCCGCGTGTGCCGCCGCCGCGACCACCGGGTCCCCGGTGTCCAGGAGCAGCGGCACCCCGTCGGCGGCGGCTTCCAGCGCCTCACGCAAGGTCGGGACGGCCGGAGCGATGTCCCGCAACTCGGCCAGCGTCAGGGCCGCGACCGACTCCGGACGCCCCCACAGACGCCGCAGGTCGTCGTCATGATGCAGTACGACGACCCCGTCCGCCGTGCGGCGCAGATCCACCTCGATCGCCGAGGCACCCGCGCCCGCCGCCAGCCGCACGGCCTCCAGGGTGTTCTCCACCGCGGCCCGGGGGGTCACCCCGGTGCGCCACAGCCAGCGGACGTCCCGCCCTCATGCCGCCTCCGCTTCTGCTTCTACGGCTGGGGCGGTCGCGTACGACAGGGCCTGGCCGACCCGCACCCTTACGACCTCGCCGCGCGCCGGGGCCGTAGCGCCGGAGACGTACGAGCGCAGACGCGGGCCGCCCTCCAACTCCACGACCACCTCGGTGAAGTGGCCGCGGGGGAGCACCTTCTCGACCCGGGCGGCGGCGCCTTCGGAGGTGCCGTCGAGGCGGACCTCCTCCGGGCGGATGCCGACCGTCAGGCCCGATCCCGCCGGGCCGGTCAACTCCGCGCACGGCAGGGTGACGTGGCCGAGCCGTACCGTGCCTGGCGCGGCGAAGGCGTCGTCGAGACGGTTGAGGCTGCCGACGAACTCGGCGGTGAACAGCGTGGCCGGGGTGCGGTACAGGTCGTCCGGGGACGCGTACTGCTCGATGCGGCCGCCGTTCATCACCGCGATGCGGTCGGCGATGCTGAGCGCCTCGTCCTGGTCGTGGGTGACGAACAGGGTGGTGATGCCGAGGCGTTGCTGGATGTCCCGGATCTCCTCGCGGACCCGTTCGCGGAGCTTGGCGTCCAGGTTGGACAACGGCTCGTCCAGCAGGAGGAGTTGGGGGCGCAGGGCCAACGCCCGTGCCAGCGCGGTGCGTTGCTGTTCGCCGCCCGAGATGTGCGCCGGGCGGCTGTCGGCGTGGTGGGTGAGGCCGACCAGTTCCAGCGCCTCGGCGACCCGGCGGTCGGCCTCGGCGCGCGGCACCTTGTGCATCTTCAGGCCGAAGCCGATGTTCTGGCGGACCGTCATGTGCGGCCACAGGGCGTAGTTCTGGAACACCATCGCGGTGGGGCGGCGCTCGGGCGGTACGGCGGCGTAGTCCGTGCCGCCGATCTCGACCCGGCCGGAGTCCGGGGTCAGGAACCCGGCCGCCATCCGCAGGGTCGTGGTCTTGCCGCAGCCCGAGGGTCCCAACAGGCAGACCATCTCGCCGGGTTCGACGTGCAGGTCAAGGCCGGAGACGACCGTTCTGCCGCCGAGGGTCTTGGTGAGGCCGGACAGTACGAGTCCGGCGGTGGCCGTGTGAACGGTGGTGCTGGTCACCGCAGTTGGAACCCTTCCGCGAGATGGCCGCCCATGATGTGCCGCCGTACGCCGAGCATCAGCAGGACGGACGGCACGGACAGCAGGAGGGAGAAGACCGCGGCGACACCCTCGGGGTAGTTGGTGACCATGCTGTACATCGCGGTGGGCATGGTGGTGTACGTGGGCGCGCCGACCAGCAGGGTGCCCTGGGCCTCGTCGAACGCGGCCAGGAAGGACATGATCAGCGCCACCAGGATGCCGGGGCGGGCGAGCGGCAGGGTGACCCGCCAGAAGACGGTCAGCGGACCGGCGCCCGCGTCCCGGGCGGCCTCCTCCAGACTGCGCGGCACCGCGGCGAACGCCGCCGCGGGCAGCCAGGTCATGAAGACGACCGTGCCCAGCAGCTGCACGACGACCACGCCCCAGAACGTCGTCATCAGGTTCAGGGTGTAGAAGAGGGAGGCCATCGCCGCGTACAGCCCGATCTTCGGGAACGCGTTGACGGAGAACAGCGCCACCAGGAAGAACCGGCGCCCGGGGAAGTCGCGGCGGGCGAAGGCGTACGCGGCGGGCAGGCAGATCACCGCCGAGAGCAGCGTCACCACCGGTGCGAACACGAAGCTCCAGCGCACCGCCGCCACCAGGTCCGGATTGTCGGCGACCGTCGACCACCAGCGCAGGGTCCAGCCCCGCGGGAGCAGATCGGGGTAGCGCCAGGTGTCGGCGAAGGCGTGGGGGAGCAGCCACAGCAACGGGCCGAGGATGAACAGGGCGAGCAGCGCGGCCAGTACGGCACCGCCCGCGCGACGGACGACGGTCATGTGCTGCCCCTTCACCGCGTCACCGACGCGGCGCGCCGGGCCTCGCGGACGTTGGACCGGACGTACGCCACGCCCACCACCGAGGCGAGCGCGAAGACGACGACGGCCATCACCAGGGACTGCTGGGGCTGGTTGAACGACTGGAAGGCGTTGGCGAGTTGGACCCCGAGCATGGTCGGCGCGGTCGGTCCGACCAGATACGGCACGGTGAAACTGCCGAGCACCGCGATGGTCGTGAACGTGGCCGTGATGACCGCGGGCACACTTGTCATCGGCAACAGGACACGCAGCACGACCTGCGCGGGGCGCGCCCCGGCGTCACGGGCGGCCTCGATCAGCGCGTCCGGTACGGCGGCCAGTCCCGAGGTCAACACCAGTACGGCGAAAGGGAGGTTGGTCCACACCTGGCCGACGATCACGCCCCAGGTCGTGTAGCTCAGCCGAGGCGCGGAGGACCAGCCCAGCGCGTGCGCCATGGTGGTGAGGGCGCCGTCACCGGCGTAGAAGGTCAGGATCGCGTACGAGCCGATGACCGCGGGCAGGAAGAGCGGAGTCACCGCAAGTGCGGTGACCAGGCGGGCGGTTCGGCCGCCGGACAGCCGGGCGTACAGCGCCACGGCGAGCCCGAGCGCGAAGACGGCCACCACGCTCACCAGCGTCACCTCGACGGTGACGGTCAGGCTGCGCAGGAAGGTGTCGCTGGTGAGGACCTCGCGGTAGGCGCCGAGGGTGCCCCACCAGTGGTCGGCCGGGTGCTGGTGCAGACCGATGGAGGCGATGACGGAGTTCAGGCCGCCGAAGTGGCCGAGGGTGTACAGGACTCCGGAGATCACCGGGATGCCGACGAAGAGGGCGACCACAAGGAGGGGCGGCAGCACCATGAGGGTGCCGACGGCTCCGGTTCTGGCCCCGTCCGGGGAACGGCGGCGGCGCGCACTCGCACCGTCCGCCGCCCCCGCCGTAGTACCCGTAGTACTCGTCCCGCTCACTGACCGGGCACCTTCTGCTGCCACAGGTTGTTCATGTCGCTGCTTGTCTGGCCGGAGTAGCCGGCGCGCAGGTTGCCGACGTCGACGCCGTTGAACCGGGCGGCCGTCGCCGCGGGCAGCTTGCTCGCCGGGATGACCGGGTAGGCGCCCAACTGCTTGACAATCGCGTCCTGTTGCTGCGCCTGGAGGAAGAAGTCGGCCAGCTTCAGGGCGGCTTGCTGCTTCTTGCTCGCCTTGAGGATGCCGAGGTAGGAGGCGCCGCCGGTGAACGTCGGGTCCGATATCTGGGTGAACTTGATGCCGGAGTTCAGGGTGTGGTTCTGGATGCCCGACAGGTACTGGTCCGACCAGACCGGGGCCAGCTCGATCTGCCCCTTGGCGAGCAGGTCGAGCACGGCCTGATTGCCGTTGGGGTAGACGCCCTTGCCGTAGACGTCCTTGTTCAGGGCCTTCAACTCCTTGAACCCGGGTTCCCACTTGGACTCGAGGGAGGCGTCGTAGCCGTCCTGGAAGGTCTTCAGCGTCTTCGCGTCGAGGTGCCGGTCGAGCGTCGTCTCGACGAACGAACCCCCGGAGCCGCCGGTGGCCGGGCTGTTGTACGCGAACTTGCCCGGGTTGGCCTTGATCCAGGAGATCAGGCTGTCGTACGTCTTCGGCGGCGTCTTCACCTTCGTCGCGTCGTACGCCAGCACGACCGATGAACCGCGGTACGGGACAGCCGAGTTGGCCACCGGGCCGAGCAGGGCGGAGTCGACGTCCTTGAGGCCCGGCACGTTCTTCGCCGACACCTTGGTGAGCAGACCGGCGGTGGCCGCGTTGAGGGTGACGGACGACTCCATGAGGTCGTAACCGGGGTCGCGGCCGGTCTTCGCGGCGGCCTGGAGCTTGGCGAGCGTGGTCGCGTCGGCGGTGCCGTGCGCGGAGAAGACGACCTTGACCTGGTAACCGGGATTGGCCTTCTCGAAGGCCGGGACAACGATGTCCTCCCACAACTTCTGGATGTTCGTGTCACCGCTGACGTAGGCGGTGAGGTGGTGGGCGGCGGCTCCGCCGACTGACGCGGACGAGGAGGACGACGAGGAGCAGGCGGAGGCGGCCATGGTGAGGGTGGCGGCGCACAGCAGCGCGGCGGCGCTCCGGGCGGACCTGGGGAGTCGCTTGGACTGAGGTGAGGCGGCGAGGGAACGGCCAAGGGTCCGGCTGGGCATGGTGGTTGCTCCGGGCATTCTGGTTCGGGGGCGGAACGCTCTGTTCCGGCGCACGATAGGCAGGGGTGCCGGTGGGGTTCGGGAACAACCGGATGAACGAGGACTTTTTTCAGGGCGACACTTCGGCGGGCGGCGTGACGACCGTGCCCTGGGGGGTGATGGCCGAGGCTGTCGGTAGATCTAACCGTTCATCGGGTGGAGAGTGGTGACGCCCGCGAGGACGAGATCGATGCCGGCGAGGAACTGCTCGCGGTCGTCGTGCCCGCGCACCTGGCTGGCCACGGCCCGGGTGAACGGGTAGTCGTCGGGGTCGAGTTCCTCCCAGGCCGTCGATACGGCGTCGAGGAACCGGGCGCGGTCAACGTCGGGTCCAAGCGTGCTGGCGCTGGCGCTGGCGCTGGCGGTGTTCGCGGCGTTCTGCCCGGCAGCGCCGAGGATGTAGTGCATCAACGCCGAGGTCGAGGTGAACCAACCGGCCTCGGGCACACCCAGCGCGCGGACCTGCCGGCCGATGTTCTCGAAGAGCCGCGGCGCCACCGGCCCCCACGGACTGTGGGAGATCTGCGTCGCGAGCTGTGTGGCGAGCCACGGGTGTTCCTCGATCGCCTCGAACAGCCCGAGCGCGACGGCGCGGATCCCGTCCTGCGGCGTGTCCGGGGACCCGGCGGGCTCGACGGCCAGGGCCGCGGCGACGACGGCGTCGGTGGCGGCGCCGAGCAGCTCGCCCTTGTTCGCCACATGCCAGTAGATCGCCCCGGGCCCGGTGGCCAGGCGCTCGGTCAGCGTCCGGAACGTCAGCCCGTCCTCGCCGACCGCGTCGAGCAGCTCGACGGCGGCCTCGACGATGCGCTCACGGGAGAGAGCCTCCGTACGCCGCTGTGACCTGCCACTCCGCGCTGCCATGCGGCCATCTTGACATATCTGGAGCGCCGTTCCAACAATGGAACGACATTCCAGAGAGGTCGGCCGGATCACCGGACGGCCGTCCGGATCCCGAAGGAGGATCACCATGAACACCCACATCACGATCATCGGCGCCGGACTCGGCGGCCTCACGCTCGCCCGCGTCCTGCACGTCCACGGCATCCCGGCCACGGTCTACGAGGGCGAGCCCGCCCCGACCGCGCGTGCCCAGGGCGGGATGCTCGACATCCACGAGGACAACGGCCAGCCGGCCCTCGCCGCGGCAGGCCTGACCGAGGAGTTCCGCGGCCTCGTACTGGAGGGCCGCGAGGCGACACGGGTCCTCGCCCCGGACGGGACCGTCCTGTTCGACGACGACAGCGCGCGGGGACGCCCCGAGGTGCTGCGCGGCGAACTGCGCCGGATCCTCCTCGACTCGCTCCCGGCCGGCACCGTCCGGTGGGGACACAAGGTCACCGCCGTCCGCGCGCTCGGCGAGGGCCGCCACGAGGTGACCTTCGCCGACGGCACCACTGCCATCACCAGCGTGCTGGTCGGCGCGGACGGCGCATGGTCACGGGTCCGGCCGCTGCTGTCCGACGCGGCACCCGAATACACCGGAAAGTCGTACGTCGAGACCTACCTGTACGACGCCGACAACCGCCACCCCGCGGTCGCGAAAGCGGTCGGCGGCGGGTCCTTGTTCGCGCTCGCGCCGGGCAAGGGCATCCAGGCACACCGCGAGAGCGGCGGCACCCTCCACACCTACGTGGCGCTGTCCAGGCCGCGGGACTGGTTCGCCGGCATCGACTTCACCGATTCCGCCACGGCGGCCCAGCGGATCACGCGGGAATTCGACGGCTGGGCCCCCGAACTCACCGCCCTGATCACCGACAGCGACACCCCGCTGGTCCTACGACCCCTCTACGCGCTCCCCATCTCGCACCGCTGGGACCGCGTGCCCGGCGTGACCCTGCTCGGCGACGCGGCCCACCTCTCGGCCCCGAACGGCGAAGGTGCCAACCTGGCCATGTACGACGGCGCCGAACTCGGCAAGGCCCTCGCCGCCCACCCCGACGACCCCGAAGCCGCGCTCGCCGCATACGAGCGGCTCCTCTTCCCCCGCAGCGCCGCGGCTGCGGTCGACGGCGCCGACCTCAACGAGGCGCTCTTCGGTGACAACGCGCCGCGGAGCCTGCTCGACATGTTCGCGGGAGGCGAGCAGACCCGCTGAGGGAATTCGCTCACTTCGGCAGGTCGGCGCTGTCGAGATGGCGGTGCAGGAACGCGGTGATGATGTCCATGACGGTCGCGGACGACCAGGCAAGGGCGGCGTCCGAATCCGGGAGGACTCCGAAGTCTCCGTGATTTGCCCCGGCCACGACATAGCGCGTGCTGTCCGCGCCGGCGGCGAGAAGAGCCTGGTGCACGTGCTGCGTTTGGGAGGAGGAGACGAGCATGTCGTCACTGCCGTGGAGGAGAAGGAAGGGCGGCGCCGAAGCCGTCACACAGGTCGCGGGATCCGCGGCGCTCACCGCCTCGGGGATGTCCGAGAACAGCGCGCCCGCCTTGCCGACGTAGGCCGAGAAATGCGTGGCCGTGCGCTCGTAGTGGAGTCGCGCCGCCTCGTCGAAGTCGTCGGCGATCGCCGAGAGCAGGGAGGTGCCGAAGGCGTCAACCACGGCTTGCACGGGGCCTGTTGATGAGTCATTCGTGACACCCGTCAGTGCCGCCACATGACCACCGGCTGACTCTCCCCAGAGGGCGACCGCACGCGGGTCGATACCGAAGTCGTCCGCGTGCTGCCGCAGATGGGAGAAGGCGGCTCGTACATCGTGGATGGAATCCAGGTAGGTGCCACCGTCCGGCGCGACGCGGTATTCGACACTGGCGACGACAAAGCCCGATTCGGCGACGTGACGACGCACGTCGAACGCCATCGCCTTGTTGCAGCGCAGGAACGCACCACCGGGAAGGAAGAGGACCAGCGGAAGCCGGTCTCCCGTCGCCGGCCGAAGAATGTCGGCTTTCAGATCGCGCGACTCCCCGTTGGGCAGTCCCACGCTGCTGAACGTGACGTCCGGGTGGCTTTCGATCTCGACCGTGCCAAGGGCCATCTGCGGACTCGCGCCGACATCCAGCAAGGTGCTGTCGGCGAGGTCCGGCGGGGCGATGGTGCTGGCCGCAGGCACGGGGAGCTTGGGAACGGACGGCATCTCAGGTTCCATGTAGCGATCCTGTCACCGTCGTAAAAAAACGTCAATGGACATGGAGAAGCTTCCTCCACTTCCGCGGAGGAAGCTGTCGCCGCGTCGAAGGTGACCGGCTCCTTCCGTTGTCGCAGGGCGGTCCCGGGGCTACGGCACCAGGACGATCCGGCCGCGCCGGCCGCCCCGGGCGAGTTGGGCGTGGGCTTCGGGTGCTTGGGACAGGGGGTAGGTCTGGGCCACGCGCGGCGTGAGGACGCCGACTTCGGCGAGGGCGGAGAGGTGGGCGAGGCGGGTGGGTTCGGGGCCTGCCATGGTGTTGTGTACGGTCACGCCCCGCTCCGGCGTCGGCAGTACGTCGACCCGCACGCTCACGAAGGTGCCGCCGTCGCGGACGGCCGCCAGTGCGGGTGCGCCCAGGGCCGCCGCGTCGAGGACGCCGTCCACGCCGTCCGGCATGAACCGGCGTACCGCGTCGCTCAGTTGCTCGTCCCGCGACACGAACCAGGTGGCGCCGCGCTCGCGCAGGAACTCCTCGTCCTCGGGCCGCCCCTGCGCGACGATCCGCACGCCCCGCGTCCGCGCCAACTCGACGGCGTAGCCGCCCACGGCCCCGGCGGCGCCCGTGATGAGCAGAGTGCCGCGAGGGCGCAGCGGGAGGTGGTCCAGGGCCATCGAGGCGGTCATCGCGTTGAGGGGGATCGTCGCCGCGAGCGTCAGGTCCATGCCCTCGGGGGCGGGGGCGATGGAGTTCAGGTCGGTCACCAGGTACTCGGCCTGGGCCTTGGTGGGGCGCAGTACTGGGGAGTGGAACACGATGACCGGCGTTCCGACATCGAGGAGGACACCCGTACCGACCGCGTCGATCGTCCCGGCGGCGTCCAGGCCGAGCCCTGTGTATTCGACGTCGTCCATCGGACCGAAGAACCCGCCCCACACAGCGGCGTCGGCGGGATTGAGCGCGGCGGCCGCGACCTTGACGCGGATCTCGAAGGGGCCCGGCTCCGGGAGGGGGACCTCCACGACCTCGACGGCCTCGGGTCCACCGATCTTCTTGACGACTACAGCGCGCATGACGTCCGCCATTCCGTTTGCGTATCCGAACACCACAAACGCTAGGCGGGTAACGATCGATTAGTAAGTAGGCACTTTAAGGTGCGTTACGGCCCGCCGGGTGGGCCGGGCTGTCGTCTGTCGCCCGCCGTCACTGGTCGGTCTGCCGGGCGTCGTAGCGTCCGCGCGCCTCGTCGACCTCGTCGGTCTTCTCGGCGGCCCAGTCGCGCACTTGGGACAGCAGGCCGTACAGGCCCTGCCCGAGCGGGGTCAATTCGTAGTCGACGCGCACCGGCACGGTCGGCGTGACCGTCCGGTTCACCATGCCGTCGCGTTCGAGCATGCGCAGCGTCTGGGTGAGCATCTTCTGGCTGACGCCCGGGATCTCGCGGCTGATGTGGCTGTACCGCATCGGCCCGCCGTAGGACCCGAGGGTGCACATCGTGAGGCTGACCCACCGGTTGCTGATCGTCGAGAGCAGGGCCACCGCGGGGCAGTCGTGCATGTACGCCTCGTACGTGCCCGGCTCGACCGGGCGTGCCTGCTTCTGCTTGGTGGCCATCTGGTTCTCCCGCCAGGAGCGCAACGCACTCAAGAGTGCCTACTTACCAATCGATCGTAACCCGCCTGGAGTTCGCCCTATTTATGTGGTTCGCGTCATTCGTCTTTGCAAACGAGCGATGCGCTTCGCCCCGCCGGTCGGGCGACCGGCGGGGCGAAGGAGCGTACTTGGGGACGACGGCGACGGACCGGTCGGATGTCAGGCGCAGAGGACGCGGGTCTCCGGCGTGTAGACCGGGCCACCGCTGACGTTCGTCGAGTCGCTGAACTCGGAGTAGTAGTACGAGTAGAAGCCGATGTTGCCGTTGCAGCCCGAGTCGGCGGCGACCTGGAGGGTCAGGGTCACGGTCCGGCTCTGCCCGGGCGGGATGGTGGCGCCGTAGTCCGGGCCGAGGTCGGTGGGCCCGACGCCGGTGCACGGGGTGCTGCCGGTGTCCGTGGTCAGCGCGCAGTCGGTGAAGCTGTACTTGAGGTCCGGCCGCTGGGTGGTCAGCCAGGTGGGCTCGATCGTCTGGTAGACGAACAGGACGTCGTAGGTCTTGTTGTTGGTGAGCGTCATCGAGAGTTTCACCGCGCCGCCGGGCGTCGTGGTGGCGGTGTCGGTGGCGAAGGTCAGGTCGGCGTCCGCCGCGCTCGCACTCGGGGCCAGTCCGAAGACGGCGAGGAGGAGACCGAGGACGGTGGCGAGACCCAGGCGTCTCATACGTGGTGATCGCATGAGCCGGGAGGCTAGGCGCGCCGCGCGCGGGCCGTCTGCCCCACGGGGCGGGGCCCCACGGTGGATCGGCTGAATGCGTTTCTCGTGTGGCGGCGGTGCGGCGGGAGTGTGAAGCGATCACTCGGGTCGCGTACGTGCACTGCGTGCAGCGGACGTGTGGGGCGCGTGGGGGTGTTGGTGCGCTTGTTGGACGGGAGGCGCCGGGTACCGACATTGGCGTGATTCCTGACGCGTCGGATGTCGGGGCGGGTCCGTGGGGCGGGTGTTCTCGGGCATTCGTCGATTTCTGGCCTCGCGGACGGATGTGTTGATTAAAATGAACGATACGTTCGTCTTGGCTTCCGGAGTTCGGTATGGTGAACGCATGGTTCATTCGATCGCGGCTTCTCGAGTGGGCGGGCAGATCAGCGCCTACCTCGACGACACCTACTTGGAGCAGGTCGACACGCGGGTGATCGCGGTCGGCGAGACGACGGACGGGGCGCCCTGGGCGGCCGTGGAGCACTGTCTGTTTCATCCGCAGGGCGGGGGGCAGCCCGCCGATCGCGGGTGGTTGGGGGATGCGGAGATCGTGCCGGTCCGGGAGCGGGAGTCGGGGCTGGTGGTGGCTACGGCGGCTGACGGCGGCGATCTTTCGGGCCTCGGCGTGGGGGAGCCGGTGCGAGCGCGGATCGATCTTCAGGCCCGCATGCTGCATGCCGCGCTGCACACGGCCGGGCATCTCGTCGAGGCGGTCGGGCGGGCGCAGGGGTGGGAGATGGTCGGGAGCATCCACTTTCCCGGTCAGGCCCGGATCGAGTTCCAGGCGCCGGACGCGGACGCGCGGCTGGCCGACCCGGACGGGCGGGAGGCTGTGACCGCCGTGCTGCGCGCGGCGGTGGCGGCCGCGGTCGCCGATGAACTGACGGTCACCGTGCGGTACTTCGCCGACGGGCAGCGCGTGGTGCATCTCGGTGGGCTGCACTCCGCGCCGTGCGGTGGCACGCATGTGCGCGGCCTCGGGGACCTGGCCGACGTGGTGCTGCCGACACTGAAGGTCAAGAAGGGCCGTATCCGCGTGTCCTACACCGCGACCCACCGGAGCCGTTGATGACACCCCCGCCGTCCGGCCGCCGTCCGGTGAGCAGTACCGCGGCCGCGGTCGGCGCGAAGATCCGGCTGCGCCGTCAGCAGCGCGGGATGAGCGCCGCGGAGATGGCCCGACGGGCCGGGCTGAGCAAGGCCACCCTGTCGCAGCTGGAGGCCGGGAACGGCAATCCCACGATCGACACCCTGGACGCGATCGCCATCGCCCTGCGCATCCCGATCGCCGACCTGCTCGCGCGCGATGCCGACACCGGGCCGGTCTTCCGCCCGGGCACGGACATCGAACCCGGGGAAGTATCCCGGGAGTTGCTACGCCGGATCAGCAGCGGCAACAGCCTGGAGATCTGGCGGCTGCGCATCCCGCCGGAGACTGAGTTGGCCGGCGTCCCGCACGCCACCGGCACGATCGAGCACCTGCTCATCGCCACCGGGCACGTCACCGCCGGTCCCGTCGACGCCCCGCAGGACCTGGGCCCCGGCGACATGCTCGCGTTCGCCGGAGACGCCCCGCACTTCTACCGGACCGGCGCCGAGGAGGTCGACATCACCGTCGTCTTCGCCTCTCCCATCAGCACCTGAGACACCGTCAGCAGAGCTCAGGACCTCATCAACAGCCAAGACCTCAGCAGTACTTGAGACCGAGGAACCCCCGCTCATGAGCACCTCCACCTTCGCCACCACGCCCTCCAGCCGCGCCTTCATCAGCGACAACATGGCCGGAGTGTCCCCGGAGATAGCCCGCGCCGTCGCCGACGCGGCCGCCGGGCAGGTCCTGCCGTACGGCAACGACCCGTTCACCGACAGCGCCCGCCGCAGGCTCGGCGAGATCTTCGAGCGGGACGTCGATGTCTTCCCCGTCTCCACCGGGTCCGCCGCGAACGGCCTGAGCCTGGCCGCCCTCACCCCGCCGTGGGGGAGCGTGCTCTCCCACCCGGACAGCCACATCAACACCGACGAATGCGGCGCGCCGGAGTTCTTCACCAACGGGGCCAAGCTCGTCGGCGTCCGGGGCGCCGACAGCAAGATCGACCCCGACGCGCTGCGGGCGGCGGTGCGTCGGCGGGCCGGTGACGTGCACAGTGTGCAGCCGTCCGCGGTGAGCATCAGCCAGGCCACCGAGAGCGGCAGCGTCTACACCCTGGAGGAGATCCGCGAACTGTCCGCCATCGCCAAGGACGCGGGCCTGCGGGTCCACATGGACGGGGCGCGCTTCGCCAACGCGCTGGTCCAACTCGGCGCCACCCCGGCCGAGATGACGTGGAGGGCCGGCGTCGACGTGCTGTCCTTCGGCGCCACCAAGAACGGTGCGATGACCGCCGACGCCATCGTCTCCTTCGACCCGGCGCTCGCCGGTGAACTCGCCTTCCGCGCGAAGCGCGCCGGCCAGCTCGCCTCCAAGATGCGCTTCAACACGGCCCAGATCGACGCCTACCTCGCCGACGATCTCTGGCTGCGCAACGCCCGCCAGGCCAACGCGATGGCCACCCGCCTCGGCGACGGCCTCAAGTCCATTGCCGGGGCTGGGCTGTTGGCCACCCCGCAGGCCAACATCCTCTTCTGCCGCCTGCCCCAGCCGGTCACTGAAGGACTCCTTGCGGAGGGTTACGCCTTCTACCACGACCGGTGGGAGCCGGGCATCGTCCGCTTCGTCACCGCGTTCTCGCACAGCGCCGACGACATTGACCACCTGTTGGACGCGGTCCGCCGCCACACCCACTGAGGGGTGTCGCCGCGGACCGCGTGCCGCCCGACGCTCAATTCGGCGCCGGGAAGGGTGAGTTGGCCGCCGGGAGAGCCGGGGCGTGTCGTCAGGCGGTGACGAGCGGCTGGTGCGGTGGCGCGAGCGTCGGGCGGGTCTCGTGGAGGTTCCTGGTGACCTCGGTGAGGTCGGCGATGAACATGCCCGCGAGTTCGGCGGTGAACCCGGTGCGCACCACGAGGCGTAGGACGGAGACGTCCTGGCAGGGCGCGGGGAAGCTGTAGGCGGGCAGATGCCAGCCGCGCGCCCGCATCGCGTGGGAGACGTCGAACACCGTGAAGCCCTGCGTGCCGGGCGTCAACCGGAAGGCGAACGCCGGGAGTTCGGAGCCGTCGGTGATCAACTCGTAGGGCGCGATGGTCTCGATGCGCGCGGCGAGCGCACGGGCCGTGGTGCGGCTCTGCGACGCCAGATTGCGCAGCCCTTCGACGCCGTAGCGGAGGAAGCTGTAGTACTGCGCGACGACATGCGCGCCCGGGCGGGAGAAGTTGAGGGTGAAGCTGGGGGAGCTGCCGCCGAGGTAGTCGACCTCGAACACCAGGTCGTCGGGGAGGGCTTCGGCGTTGCGCCACAGCGCCCAGCCCAGGCCGGGGAAGACGTGGCCGTACTTGTGCCCCGAGGTGTTGATGGAGGCGACGCGTTCGAGCTGGAAGTCCCACATCAGGCCCGGGTCGAGGAACGGGGCGACCATCGCGCCGGACGCGCCGTCGACATGCACGGGGATGTCGGTGCCGGTGGCGGCCTGGTAGCCGTCCAGGGCCATGCAGATGTCGGCGACGGGCTCGTAGGAACCGTCGAACGTCGACCCGAGGATCGTCACCACGCCGATGGTGTTGTCGTCGCAGTAGGCGGTGAGGGTGTCGGCGGTGAGGTGGTAGCGGCCCGGCTCCATCGGGACGTAACGCGGCTCCACCTCGAAGTAGTTGGCGAACTTCTTCCAGCACACCTGGACGTTCGCGCCCATCACGATGTTCGGGCGTGAGGTGTCCTTGCCCTGGGCGCGGCGGCGTTCCTGCCAGCGGCGCTTGAGCGCGAGCCCGCCGAGCATGGCGGCCTCGCTGGAGCCGGTGGTCGAGCAGCCGCGGACCTGCTCGGCGTGCGGCGCGTGCCAGAGCCGGGCGAGCATCCGTACGCAGCGCTCCTCCATCGCCGTGATCTGCGGGTACTCGGCGCGGTCGGCGAGGTTCTTCTCGGCGGTCTCCGCCATCAACTCCCTTGCCTGCGGCTCCATCCAGGTCGTCACGAAGGTGGCGAGGTTGAGGCGCGCGTTGCCGTCGAGCATCAGCTCGTCGCGTACGCGGCGGCAGACCAGGTCGGGCTCCGACGCGAACTCGGGCAGCTCGTCGACGGGCTGGAGGAGGTCGGCGGCCGGCGGGAGACCGCCGGTGCGGGAGACGGTCAGGGTGTCGAACTCGGCTTCGGGCATGACGTCGGTATGCGGGATGGGCATGAGTGTGTGGATGCCTTTCTGGTCCGTGCGGCCCCGTGCACTCCGACGCTAGATCGCCGAGCGGTGCGGCGTATGTGCCGATTACACCGATCCAGTGATCGATTTGCGGACTGATGAACTGGATTTTCCCTTGTACATACTGGGCATTACTTTTCGCTGGGCTGGACCTGCTTGCCAGTGGGGCTCTGACCTGGCCCGTTCAGCGTGATGTCGTCGGCGTAGTACGTGCCCTGTGCGTACCAGCCGTGCACAAAGACGGTCGCGCTGGTCTGGGACGCGCCGGTGGTGAAGGAGACGGTCAGCGGGCTGTAGGCGGAGGGGGAATTGGTCCAGGTCGACTTCCCGCCGGTCACGCCCAGGTAGACGTAGGAGCCGCGGACCCAGCCGCTGAGCGAGTAGGTGGTGTCCGGCCGTACCGCGACGGTCTGTTCGCACTGCGCGGTGTCCCTCGAACTCACCTTGCCCTGAAGGGCTTTCGAGCCCGCGTGGACGGGGGAGGTGACGATCGAGCCAGGGTTGCCCGCGCAACTCCACGGCGAGACGCTGCCCGTCTCGAAGCCGGGATTGGTCAGGGCGTCGGCCGCACCGGCCGAGCTCGGGGCGGCCGACGTAGGAGCGGCCGAGGCGCTTGCCGGGGGTGCGGCCGGGGTGGCCTCGGTGGGGCTGGGGATCAGGAGCGAGCAGCCGAACCCGGCGACGGCCGCCGCGGCGACCGCGATCACCACGGCCGCCCGGCGCTGTCCGGGCCCCAGGCGCGGGCGGTCCACGGGGCGCGGCGGCCGGACGTCGCCACCGTGCGCGGGGAATCCCTCCGTCCTGCCACCGGGGACGGGCGGGAGTTCCTCCGTATCGCCTGTGTCGCCGCCGGTCGGGGTGCGCGGGACGGGTACGACTTCGGTCGTGTGGGTGCGGTAGTCCTTGTCCTGGCGTATCTCGTCCAGCAGTTGGGCCAGTGCGTCGGTGCGGCGCGGGCGCACCACGTGGATGGGTTCCAGCGCGGTGCGGTCGTCCGGTGCGCCGGACGCGGGAGGTGTGGACACGGTGGTCTCCTTCCGTCCCGTGGCGGGGACCGGATCTGTCCTCGCGGAATGGATACGCACCGCTTGCTCTGGAGGTTCAGCCGGTGCACCGCAAGCTCCAGGGCGGGTCGGTCCGGCAGAAGCGCGCGGCTCGTACGCGGGGACCGGCCTGCTCCCTCTCGGTTGGCCACGTCTGATCCCGAGGCCTGCCTGGACGATCTGCTTGTGCACGGAGCGCAGTCGGCCGGCTGGCCACTCAACGGCGGTCAGCGGACCGTTCGCCAGCGGGAACCTCGGGGCCGTCCCTCCCTTCGGCTCCAGGGGGAGGCAGTCCAACCTCAGCCCGACCGCGGGTCGACATGGATCTTCGGCCCCGGCCCGGCTCCGGCCGGACGCGAACCGGCGAGGACGGGCCCGACCTCCTCCAGGCCGACGGTCGCGGCGACCAGCGGTCTCGGGTCGACGGAGCCGTCGGCGTACGCGCGGATGGTGTCGTCGAGGCCGGGGGAGGCGGACAGGATGCCCACTGCGGTCACGTCCTTGAGCACGAGCGTGCGGGTGTCGATCCTGCTGGGTGCACCGGCCAGCCCGACGTACACGAGCCGTCCGCCCGGCTCGACCAACCGCAGTGCCATGCCCGGCAGTTGGACGGCGTTGGAGGCGTCGACGATCGCGTCGAACGGCAGGTCCGGGAGTGACTCCTCCGTCCACATGTGCTCGAAGCCCAACTGGTGAGCGAAGGCGGGGGAGTTGTCGCCGCGGCCCATCAGGTGCACCTCGGCGCCCGTGGCCCGCAGGAACATCGCGACGAGCAGCCCGATGGTCCCGGGACCCAGGACCAGCGCCCGGTCGCCGGGCCCGACCGCGGCGGCCCGTGCCGCCCGCAGGGCGTTGCCGCCCGGCTCCACCAGTGCGCCCAGCACGGCGTCCACGGAGTCGGGCAGGACGTGCAACGACGAGACGGGTACGGCGAGTTGCTCCGCGAGGGCGCCGGCCCGCTCCCCGCGTATGCCCACCTCCTGCCGCTTTTCGCAGACGTGCTGGTGCCCCCGGCGGCAGCGGCGGCAGGCACCGCAGCCGAGCATGGTGTCACCCATGACCCGGCGTCCCACCCACGCCCGGTCGACCCCGGCGCCCACCGCCGCGACCCGGCCGGACCACTCGTGCCCGAGCCGCATCGGGTAGGAGGAGTGCCCCTGATGGAGGTAGGCCATCGCCCCGGTGTAGAACTCCACATCGGTGCCGCACACGCCGACCCGTTCCACGTCGACGACGGCCTCACCGGGCGCGGCCACCGGTACCGGGACCTCATGGACGGCGTACTGTCCGGGGGCGGTCAGCACGAAGGCACGCATCAGGTGCACGGGTCGCTCTCCAGGTCTCCGGCGTCGGGTCGGCGGGGCTTCATCGGTGCGGTTCGCCCAGCGGCCCGAGCGCGGCACGGAACTCGTCGAGGGCGTCGAGCAGGACGGACAGCGGTGTCCGGTAGGCCAGCGCGCTGACGCTCACCGCACCGGAGGGCTTCGTGGGAGAGGTCGCGTACACCGGCAGGGCAAGGCAGTTGACCCCGACCTCGTTCTCCTGGTCGTCGCAGGCGAAGCCCCGGGCGCGAACGGTGCGCAGGTCCCGGTACAAGTCGTCGGCGGTGCACAGGGTTTGGGGTGTACGGCGTTCGAGCGGGGAGTCGCCGATCCAGGCCTCGACGTCGTCCAGGGTGCCCAACTCGTGGGCCAGCAGCAGCTTTCCGACGCCGGTGGCGTGCGCGGGATTGCGGCCGCCCACGGTCGAGGTCAGCCGGACGGCACCGGCCGGCGGGTCGACCTTGGCACGGTAGACGACCTCGCGGCCGTCCAGGACCGCGTAGTGCGCGGTCTCGCCGAACCGCGCCGCCAACGCGTCCAACAGCGGTCGTAGCCGGACGTGTTCGGGACGGGCCTCGTGGTGGGCGAAGGCCATGCGGAGGAACTCGTCGCCCAGGACGTAACGGCCGCGGTCGTCCTGGGCTGCGAGACCGGCGCGGCGCAGCGCGCCCAGTGCCCGGTGCACGGTCGGCTTGGGGCTGCCGATCACGCGGGTCAGTTCATCGAGGCCCACTCCGCCGGAAAAGCGGGAGAGTTCCTTGAGGACGGCGAGGACTCGGTCCGAACCGACAAGTCGGCTGCCGTCGGGCCCTGTTGGGCCCTCCTCGCCGAGGTCTGTCGGTGCGTGGTGCGGCTGCGTATCCTCCATGGCGTTCCAGAGATTAGACCGTCGTGTCGATTGTCGGAAGGCGCCTAATGGTGAGTCTCCGCAGTGCGCAGTGGTACGAGGGCCAGGACCGCAACGCCTACATCCACCGGGCGTGGATGCGACGCGGTGTTCCGGACAGCGCCTTCACCGGACGCCCGCAGATCGCCATCGCCAACACCGCCTCGGACCTGACCCCTTGCAACGCGCACCTGAACGAGGTGGCCGCCTCGGTGCGCAACGGGGTGTACGAGGCGGGCGGTGTCCCGCTGGACCTGCCCGTGGTGTCGCTGGGGGAGACCCAGGTGCGGCCCACGGCGATGCTCTGGCGGAACATGGCGGCGATGGCCACCGAGGAGATGCTGCGGGCCAACCCCCTTGACGGTGTTGTCCTGTTGGGTGGCTGCGACAAGACGATCCCCTCGCTGCTGATGGCCGCCGCGTCGGTGGACCTGCCCGCTGTCGTGGTGCCCGGGGGACCGATGCTGACCGGGACCTTCCGCGGTGCGCCGCTGGGCTGCGGCACCGACGTGTGGCGGCTGTCGGAGGAGGTCCGGGCCGGCACGCTCTCGCAGGAGGACTTCGCCCGGTCCGAGTCGTCGATGATCCGCAGCCGGGGGCACTGCAACACGATGGGCACCGCGTCGACGATGGCCGTGGTGGCGGAGGCCCTGGGCACGGTCGTCCCCGGGGTGGCGGGTACCCCCGCCGTCGACAGCCGGCTGCCGGCGGCCGCCCATGAGACCGGCCGGCTGGTGGTGGACATGGTGGCGGCGGACCGGCGACCCAGCACCTTCCTCTCCAAGGCGTCCTTCCACAACGCGATCGTCGCGCTGGCCGCCGTCGGCGGGTCGACCAACGCGGTCGTCCACCTGCTCGCGATCGCCGGACGGCTCGGCGTCGACCTGACCCTCGACGACTTCGACCGCATCGGCTCACGGGTGCCGGTCCTCGTGGACCTCCAGCCGGCCGGCCGCTTCCTCATGGACGACCTCCACCGCGCCGGAGGCCTGCTCGCCGTGTTGCGCGAGGTCCGCGACCTGCTCGACCCGGACGCGCTGACCGTCACGGGCGAGCCCCTGGTCACCTACCTTGCCGATGCCCCGATCTGGGACCCCGAGGTGATCCGCACCCGCGCCGAACCACTCGTCGCCGAGGGCGGCATCGCCGTACTGCGCGGAAACCTCGCCCCCTCCGGGGCACTCGTCAAGCCGGCGGCGGCCTCGGCCCACCTGCTGCGGCACCGTGGCCGGGCGGTGGTCTTCGACAGCATCGAGGACTTCCACGCCCGTGTCGACGACCCGGACCTCGACGTCGACGCCGACTCGGTCCTCGTCCTGCGCGGCTGCGGCCCCAAGGGGTATCCCGGCATGCCCGAGGTCTCGAACATGCCCCTGCCGAAGAAGCTCCTCGAACAGGGCGTCCGTGACATGGTCCGCGTCTGCGACGGCCGGATGAGCGGCACGGCGTACGGCACGGTCGTCCTGCACGTGGCGCCGGAGGCCGCGGCCGGCGGACCGCTCGGCCTCGTGCGCACCGGCGACTTCATCACCCTGGACGTGGCGGCCCGCCGCCTCGACGTCGACGTACCGGACGCCGAACTGGCGCGCAGGACACCCGACTTGGCCACCGTCACCGGCTTCGCCGCCCCGAAGCGCGGCTGGGAACGGCTCTACGTGGACCACGTGCTGCAGGCCGACACCGGCGCCGACCTCGACTTCCTCGTCGGGTCCAGCGGGTCGGAGGTAAGCCGTGAATCGCACTGACCCGACGTCCTGACCGCGGTGGCGAGTCCGCTGAGCGGAACAGGGGGCGACGGGGCGCTGTCGGCGGAACACGCTGTCCACGAACGAGGAGATATCGGGTTCCGGTCGACAAGTCATGGGAGTCACGACGATGAAGATGCGAAACAGGATCACTGTTCTGGCAGCGACGTTCGTGAGCTGCGCGGGCATGGTCACGCTGGCGACGGGGGCGAGTGCCGCCGCGCCGACCGCGGATTCGACGCCGGGCGTCTCCGCCCGCGTCGCGGCCGCGGCGGCCGCGAGCAGCTATCACACGATCAAGAACATGGCCTACGCCCAATGTGTGGACGCACCGGGCGGGGTACTCAACGTCAGACTCCAGCTGGCCAACTGCAACGGTTCCAGCACCCAGAACTGGGCGTTCGTGTCGACCGGTGCCACGGACACCTACTACCTGGTGAATCAGGCGAGCGGGTACTGCGCCGAGGTCAACAACGGCACCAGCGTTCCAGGGGAGGCCGTCGACGAGTACCTCTGCGACGGGCTGGCGTCGGAACAGTGGGTCGAGACCGCCGCGATCGTCGACCAGAAGGTCGGCGCGAAGTTCAGGCACGCGGGCACCAGCCTGTGCCTCGACACGGTCAGCAGCACCGGCAGCCAGCTCATGCAATGGAGTTGCGACGACGCGCACCCGGCCGCGGCCCAGGTGTGGACCGTGAGCTAGGCCGTTGCCGACAGGCCTGCCGAGCACCGTTCGGCAGGCCTGATCAGGCGAACGCGATTGGCTCCGGTCGGCTCAGCCGACAAACGCTTTGCCCGTGCCCCGTCCCGTGCCGGAAAATTCTCGGCGTGGAGGACATGGAACCCAGCGAAGAAGAGACACCGGACGGCCTGTTGGGCTGGTGCCTGGTGGCCAACGTGGCGCGGGAGACCGCGCACGGCGAGGCCGGCCTCGAGATCCAGCACGGCACGAAGCACTTCCGCACAGGTGCCCTGCTGTGGATCCCGCCCGTCATCTGGGACCCCGGCTGGGGTCGCTGGCCCGCGGTGGGCCGGCACCGGGGGAACAGCCGCCGGTACGTGACCATGGTCGTGCGCGCGAAGCATCTGGAGAACTTCCGGGTCAAGGGTGTCTACAGCGAGGCACTCGTCCGCTGCCTCAACGGCTACCGGCACGACCCGGCCGCTCCGCGCACCCTGCAGAACCCGTGGACGCGCGAGCGGGCCCAGAGCTGGGCGGACGGCCGGAACAGCAACCGGGTGCCGCTCTTCATCGAGGGCCACCCCTACGCCCACCCGAGGATGTCCGTCCCCAACCCGCCGCCGGCGGAACTCCAGATCGACGGTGAGACGCTCCACCTCGCGCACTTCGGCACCAGGGGAGCCCGCTACAGCCGTACGCCCCCACCGGCGGAATGGACTCCCGAGCCCTGAGCGGGACGTTCGAAAGCCCCGCCACGGTCCGCGCCGGCGCGGAGCCGGCCGAGGTGTCCCTCCGGGCCGGGAACAGTGTGGAGGTGTCCTGTCCCCGTCCGCGGAGTGTCACCAAGGCCGGCGCAGCGCGGCATCAGTACTGCTCGGTCTCCACGAAACCGGCGTCCACGTCGTCGTCGGCACCATAGGTGTCGGCAGCGGCGGAGAGGTTCAGTCCGGGAGGGCTGTCCTTCAGGCCGAGGCCCATGCCGGCCAGCTTCTCCTTGACCTCGTCGATGGACTTCGCGCCGAAGTTGCGGATGTCCATCAGGTCGGCCTCGGAACGCGCCAGAAGCTCGCCCACCGAGTGGACGCCCTCGCGCTTGAGGCAGTTGTACGACCGAACGGTGAGCTCCAGCTCCTCGATCGGCAGGGCGAGATCGGCGGCAAGGGCGGCGTCCGTCGGGGACGGGCCCATGTCGATGCCCTCGGCGTCGATGTTGAGCTCACGCGCCAGACCGAACAGCTCCACCAGGGTCTTACCGGCGGACGCCATGGCGTCACGGGGACGCATGGCCTGCTTGGTCTCGACGTCGACGATCAGCTTGTCGAAGTCGGTGCGCTGCTCGACACGGGTCGCCTCGACCTTGTACGTGACCTTGAGCACGGGCGAGTAGATCGAGTCGACCGGGATACGCCCGATCTCCTGACCGACCTGCTTGTTCTGCACGGCGGAGACGTAGCCGCGACCGCGCTCGACGGTCAGCTCCATCTCCAGCTTGCCCTTGCCGTTGAGCGTGGCCAGGACGAGATCGGGGTTGTGCACCTCGACACCGGCCGGGGGCGCGATGTCGGCGGCGGTGACCAGACCCGGACCCTGCTTGCGCAGGTACATCACGACAGGCTCGTCCTGCTCACTGCTGACGACGAGCTGCTTGATGTTGAGGATCAGGTCGGTGACGTCCTCCTTGACGCCCGGCACGGTGGTGAACTCGTGCAGCACTCCGTCGATGCGGATGGACGTGACCGCCGCACCCGGGATCGAGGAGAGGAGCGTACGGCGCAGGGAGTTGCCAAGGGTGTAGCCGAAGCCCGGCTCCAGCGGCTCGATCACGAACCGGGAGCGGAACTCGTCGACGACCTCTTCGGTCAACGAGGGGCGCTGAGCGATCAGCATGCGGTGTTGCCTCCAGTGGTTTGGCGCCCGCTATGTGACGCCGTAGACACCACGAAGCCTACGGGGCGGCACGGGCGATACGGTCTTCGCCGTGGCCGAACCGCCCGTCTCCCCGACCCGGCGGGGAGACTTTGGGCCGTTTGCTTCCGCCCGCGGCCCCCACCCACAACCGTTTCCAGGGATGTGAGGTCAGGGTCGGCTGATGTCGTGGTCATGGAGTATATGCGGCTCCAAGATCGCATCGGTCAGCGCGGGGTCGTAGGGAGCGTGCGGAGCCGGGCGGGAGGGCGCGATGGCGCCCGGTCCCCGGTGCCGCGTTCCCCGGCCGCCCACAGCCGGGCGTAGACCCTGCCCGCAGACGGCAGACCGCAGCTTGTCGGGGCGCCCCCGCTCGACGACCCTGCCGTCGTCCATCACCACCACGCGGTCGGCGAGGGCCGCCCGGTCGAGGGCCCGGGCGGTGTCGCTGCCGCCCTCCGCCGTGGCCTCGTCCATGACGACCACTTCGGGTCGAGTAACAGGACGCGGGCCAGGGCGAGTTGCTGTACCTGGCGCGGGGCGAGATCGACGCCTCGGGTGCCGACCGGGGTGTTCACGCCGCCCGGAGTGCGTCGATCCACCCCGTCGCGCCCACGGCGGCGAGGTCCGACGGCGAGGCGTCACGGCGGGCGGGCCGGACATTGTCCGCTACGGTCCCGAGGAGCAGGTGGTGTTCCTGGGGCACCAGCATGATCCGGCGCCGGCCGTCCGGCACGCCGGACGCCAGCGTGGACTTGCCTGACCCCGTGCAGCACGTCGGGGCCGGTGCCGTAGTGGTGGTGGACGTCGTGCACGACAAGTGCCGTACCGGGATGGGTGATCGGGCCCGTCGGACCTTCGTCCGGTGCGGGTGCGCCGAGTGTGACGCCGACGATCCTGGCGAGGCCGGCCGTTGCCCGCTGCCCGCTGCCCGCTGCCCGCTGCCCGCTGCACACTGTCGAAGCTGCCGAGTATCATGTCGACGGGGTCGAACAGCCCCACGAAGAACAGCGCGGCCGTGGGCGCGGCGACCAACACCACGCTCAGGCCGAGGAGTTCGGCGCAGTTGAGCCGGCCGTAGAGCCTCGTTGCCGCGTGCGTGGCGCGCAGTTCGTACGTCATCGCCGACGCCGAGGCCGCTTCCACCCGGGCGTGCCGGCCCGGGCCGAGGCGCGGCGTCCGTCGGCGGTGCGGGCCGCCGCGTAGAGCGGCTGCGAGGGCCGTAGATACCAGTGCAGGGCGTACGCCTGGAGCGGCACCGTGAGGAGCGCCGCGAGCGCGAACCGCCAGTCCAGGGCGGCCAGTCCGACGAGGGTCGCGGCGACCGTCAGCGCCACCGCGACGAAGTCGCCGAGCGCTCCGGACGCCACCTGGGAGACCCGGTCCACGTCACCGGAGACCCGGGAGACCAGGTCGCCGGTGCCGCCCGCCTCGACGACGTCCACGGGCAGGGCGAGCGCGGCGGTGACGGCGTCCTCGCGCAGCCGGGCGGCGATGGGTGCACCAGCCGGGCCGACAGCACGGCCGCGCACTAGCCCGTCGCGGCACCGGCCGCGGCGGCCCCCGCCAGGAGCAGCACCGGGCCGACCAGCGCGCCGGGGGCCCGCCGGTCGGCGACGGCGGCCCACAGCATGAGCCACCGGCCCTGAAGCGCGTCCCGAAGCCGGGCCCGCGTCTGCCGAGCCGTGGCCACCGGCAGCACCGGCGCGGGGGTGATGGGTTGATGGGTGCGGTGGTCATCGTGCGGTGGCCCTGGGGGTGTTGGGGTGCGCTGGAGTTGGCCCGGTGCTCGGAGCAACAGACGTGCCGGGCACGGGAGATGGACCGACGTGCGCTGCGGTCGTCCTGGGGTGTGCGGGTGTCGGACCGGTGTTCGGTGTAGTCGATCCGGGGCGTGGGGGTGTCGGATCGGCATCCGAACCCCGCCGACCCATCGCGGACATGTGGACGACATGATCGCAACGCGTCAACCACGCCGGGCTGTTGGTGACGACCAACGTCGTACGGCCCACCCTCACCCCGCGGACGCGCTCGGCGATCGCGTCCTCCGTGACCGTGTCCACCGCGGTGGTCGGTTCGTGCAGGACCAGTACCGGCGGCCGGGCCGCGAGCGCCGGCCGAGCGCGACGCGCTGGCGCTGACCGCGGCCGCCCTCAGAGACGGCAAGGCCGATGTGGCGCTGCTGTGTCTCGGCACCGACGACCTCACCGGCCTGCGCACCGCCGACCTGACCGAGGAGTCACCCTTCGCGCTGGTCCCGCGCGACCATCCACTGGCTCGGCGCCCGACGGTGACGGTCGCCGAACACCGCCAGGACGCCAACTTCGACCCCGAGTGCCCGCCGCGCGGGCTCGACGAGATCCTCGACCGGGTCGTCCTCGGACGCCTGGTCCCCGTCGCGGGTTCGGGCGCCGCCGAACGGATCCCGTCCGAGGTGGCCGCGGTACCGGTGTCCGACCTGCCGCCCACCCGCATGGCCTGGCCGGAGGATGCTCGACGCGAAGGACGTCTCGCTGTCGATGTAACGGGCGCAGGCCAAGGACGCGTCACAGGGGACTCCGGCGGAGCTGGAGACGGGTCGCGCTCACCACGGTGTCGCCGTCGACGCAGACTTCGGCGGCTGGCTGATGGCTGAGGAAACCGAGCAGGGCGGCGGTCAGGCCGTAGGCACCGACGTTGGGGACGGCGAACAGGTCGCCCGCGCTCGGCAGGGGGAGCGGCAGGGCTTGGTGCCAGGTGTCCAGGGGTGAGCACAGGGGGCCGACCAGCCGGCACTCCGTGAGGGCGCCGGGGCGCGGGGTGACCGGGTACGCCTCGATCCGTACGGGTGGTTGGCGGGCCCGCGCGGTGCCGCCCAGCTGGTTGATGCCCGCGTCGAGGACGACGTAGGCCGTGCCCTTGGAGATCTTCGTGTCGACGACCGAGCACACCAGGGTTCCGCAGGGCGCGGTCAGACAGCGGCCGGACTCGAAGACGATCTCTGGTCTGCCTTCGGTCCAACCAGGGGTGTATTCGCCGAGCAGCGCGGTCAGTTGGGGGCGCAGGCCGGGGAAGTGCGACGGTACGGCGGCGCGGGCGTACGGCGCTCCGAAGCCGCCGCCCAGGTTGAGGCGCTTCAGCGGCAGGCCCACGTCGGCGAGGGCGGCGGCTGTCGTCAGTGCCGTCTCGAACTCGGCGAGCAGGGCGTCCGTCGTGTCCAGCCCCGTGCCCATGTACAGGTGCAGGCCGGTGAGTTGGGCGTTCGGTACGTGTGTGTAGCGCCCGGGGTCGGCTCGCACCGCTGCCGAGTCCACGCCGAACTGCGAGGCGAGGCCTGCCATCGTCAGTGCTGCCTGGGTGCTGGTCCGGTCCGGGTTGATCCGCAGGAGGCAATGGGCAGTTGTGCCGGCGCGGGCCGCCGCCGCTCCGATGCGGTGGAGGTCGCCGTCGGACTCGGCGCTGAAGTCGCGTACGCCGTGGGCCAGGGCGAAGTCGAGAAGGGCGGTCGTCTTGCCAGGGCCACCGACCATGCAGTGCGGCGGGGGACAGCCGGCGGCCAGAGCCGTCTCCAACTCCGCCTCCGAGGTCACCTCCGCCCAACACCCCCGCGCGCGCAGCCGTTCGGCGATGCGGGGGTGCGGGTTCGCCTTGAGCGAGTAGTACAGGGTGTGGGGGAGGGGCAGCGCGCGCGTCAACCGCGCGTGGGCGGCGTCCAGTTCGCGAAGGTCGTAGCGGTAGAACGGGGTGCCGAACGTCTCGGCGAGTTCCTGGACCGACGTCCCCGCGGCCGTCACGGGCGGACGTCCAGCAGCGCGAGGCGACTGCGAACCAGCCCGTCGAGTACGTGAGTTGCCGTCACCCGCGCGTCCTGGTGCCCGTTGGCCTCCATCAGGATGCTCGGGTGCGCGCTCCCGCCGAACCGGTCGCAGACCCCCGTGTGCGCGGCGAACATCTCGGCCTCGCGTCCTGGAAGGCCCGGATCGGCCACGTCTCCGGATCCAGCGAGGCGAAGACGGGCCCCATACGGCGGTACAGCTCCACCAACACCCGGTGATCAGGGCCCTGTACGCCGCTGAACCCCGGTGGCACGCCGGGCGGCATCATGCTCGGCCGTACCGTGTCCGCGTACGCCTCCGCCGGGAAGTCCGCGGTGAACCGCAAGGCCGCCGCCGCACCGCGACTCAGGGCTGCCGCCGCCGACAGCGCCGAGCACGTCGTGGGCCGATCGTCCTCACTGACGGCGCGGGCCAGCCCGGAGAGAGCCGAGACGATCCCCTGCGTCACGACGAAGAACAGCCGGTGGCCACACCGCCACCGGCGCAGTGCCGCTGTCCGGTCTCCGCTCGTGGGCCCGACCTCCGGCACCGGCCCGAGGCTGTCGTCACCGTCGCCGAACAGCACGCCGGCGCCCGCGAACAGGGCCCGCCACTCCGCTTTCGGCAGGTCGGAGCCGGACTGTTCGGCATCGTCGAGCACGTCCAAGTGCGCGATGAGGAAAGGGAGTCCGACCGCCGCGGGTTCTTGCGACAAGGTGCGCCGCACTCCGAAGAAGTCGTCCTGCGCGCGGCTGTCCGGATCGCGGATCCCGGGCCCTGCCGGACAGAGCTTCGCCAGCCGTTTCGCCAACTCCTCCCGCACCACTGCCCGTTGGGCGCGGCTCCTCGTCAGCACCTTCGGTCCAAGGCCCTCGGCCGCGAGGACCGCGCCCGCTCTTCGTACGGGGCCGAGTCCCGGTACGAGCTCCGGCATGATCATGAGCAGGGGTGCAGTGGGTTGAGGAGATGTCATGGTCGGCCTTCCGGGAAGTGTTTGAGAGTCGCCACTCGGCCTCCCTGGCCAGGGCTCAACTCCCTTACGAGCTGGTCGATTTCGTCGTGGGTGTTGTAGAAGGCGAAGGAGGGGCGGACGGCGGCGGTGAGGCCGTAGCGCCGCAGGACAGGCTGGGCGCAGTGGTGGCCGGCGCGGACTGCGATGCCGGCGGCGTCCAGCGTCTTGGCGATCTGGGCGGGGGCGGTGCCGTCGATTGTGAAGGCTGTGACGCCGACCCCGTTCGAGGGGCCGAGCAGGCGCAGGCCCGGCACGTCGTCGGCGAGGCGGTGTCGGGCGTACGCGACGAGTGCGGTCTCGTGGGCATGGGCCGCGTCCAGGCCGATGGATTCCAGGTAGTCGACGGCGGCGCCCAGCCCGACCGCGCCGGCGATGTGACCGGTGCCCGCCTCGAACTTCTGAGGGGGCGGCGCGTATTGCGTGTGCTCGAAGCTGACGGAGGTGATCATAGAACCGCCGCCCTGCCAGGGTGGCATCTCCTCAAGGAGTTCTGAACGGCCGTACAGGACACCGATTCCGGTCGGGCCGAAGAGCTTGTGGCCGGACAGGACGTAGAAGTCGGCGCCCAACTCGCCTACCTTCACGCGTAGATGGGGAACGGCCTGGGCGCCGTCGACGAGGACGACCGCGCCGTGCGCGTGCGCGGCGTCGGCCATCGCGCGGACGGGGAGGACGGTGCCGAGCACATTGGAGACGTGGGCGACGGCGACGATCCGGGTGCGGGGGCCGAGGAGGGCGTCGTAGGCGGCGAGGTCCACGGTGCCGTCGTCGTGGAGGGGGACGATCCGCAGCCGGGCGCCCTTCTCGGCGCACAGCATCTGCCAGGGGACGATGTTGGCATGGTGTTCGAGGGTGGTGAGGACGATCTCGTCGCCGGCGCCGACACGCGTGCGGCCCCAGGTCTGGGCAACCAGGTTGATGCCTTCGGTGGCGCCCCGTACGAAGACGATCTCCTCGGGCCGGGCGGCGCCGATGAAACCCGCGATCCGGCTTCGCGCGCTCTCCAGCAAGGTGGTGGCTTCACGGGCGAGGGTGTGTGCGCCCCGGTGCACGTTGGAGTTGTGGTGGGCGTAGAACTCGCTTACGGCGTCGATGACTTGGCGGGGCTTGTGGGCCGTGGCGGCGCTGTCGAGCCAGATGAGCGGGCGGCCGTTGACGATGCGGGAGAGGGCGGGGAAGTCGGCGCGCACACGGTGCACGGGGAAGGCCGACGGGCGGGACGCGGCTGTTCCGGCCTGGTCCAGCCAGTACCTGGCGCCGGCCGGGTTCGGGTCGGTCGCGCTCATGCGTACTGGTGGTAGTGGGCAACCTGGACCTGCTCCAGCATGCCGATCGCGTCGTCGACGAGGACGGCGGCGGAGAAGTAGGAGCTGACGAGGTGCGAGGCCACGGCCCGCCGGTCCAGGCCCATCGGTTCGACCGCGATGCCCGGGGCGTGTTCATGGGGAAGGCGGTCCGGGCGCAGGCCCACGACACCGCGGTTCTCCTCACCGACCCGCAGCAGCAGGATGGTTGAAGTGGACTCCACCGGGTCGACCGGGATCTTGTCGGTGGGGACGAGCGGGACCCCTCGCCAGCTCAGGAACGGGCTGCCGTACATCTCGAAGATCGCCGGGGGCACACCCCGGCGCGTACATTCGCGGCCGAACGCGCCGATCGCGCGTGGGTGGGCGAGGAAGAACGCGGGCTGTTTCCATACGACGGTGAGGAGTTCGTCGAGGTCGTCGGGGGTCGGCGGGCCCGTGCGGGAGCGGACGCGGAAGGCGGGGGCGACGTTGCTGAGGAGCCCGAACTCCGGGTCGTTCAGCAGCTCGCGCTCCTGCTGCTCCAGGATCAACTCGACGGTCAGGCGCAGTTGTTCCTCGTGCTGGTTCAGCGGCACGTTGTAGAGGTCGGAGACGCGGGAGTGCATCCTCAACACGGTCTGGGCCACGGCGAGTTCGTGCTCGCGCGGCTGGGGGTCGTAGTCCACGAAGGTCTCGGGCAGCTCCGCCTCGCCGTGATGCCCCGAGGCGACGGCCGGTGTGCCCGCGCCGCCGGACTGCCCGCCGTCCCTGAACTGACCGAAGGCGCGGGCGAGTTCGGGGTGGTCGTGCTCCAACTGCCGTAACCGGTCCGGGTCCAGGACGAGCAGGGTGCTGTTGGTCAGGGCGACCACCGTGTACGGCCAGTCGCCGCCGCGGAGGGCCGCCTCCTCGTCGAAGAACTCCTCCTCGCCCATGATCCCGAGCACCGTCGGTTCGCCGTAGTGCCCGGTGCCGCGCTTCTCCAACTGGCCGTGCGCGACGACGTACAGGCCGTCCGCCGGCCTGCCCGCCTCGGCCAGCGTCGTACCGGCGATGACGTGCTTCGTGCGGAACGCGCCCGCGACCTCCTCCAGCAGGCGCAGGTCCATCACGTCGCGCAGGGCGAGGAGTTCACGCATGTCCTCGGCCATGATCCGGCTGCCGTCGGCGCCCGGAAGGAGGGTGATCCGGCCGTCGCCCACGGCGTAGGCGACACAGCGGTTGACCCGGTAGGTACCGGCTTCCACCTCTACCCAGGGGAGGAGCTTGAGCAGCCAGCGCGGGGTGGTCAGCGAGAGTTGCGCCGGGGTCTTGGTCGTGGTGGCGATGGAGCGGGCGGCACGGGTGCCGAGGCTGGTGGCGGCCGGGGTGGTGGGCTGGGTGCCGTCGTCGACGGTCCGTTCACTCACGATGATCCCTTCCTGGAATTCTCACACCCTGAATTCCCCGGTTCTCGGCCTCTTAAATTAATCAATTCGGGGACTTGACCGAAACGATCGTTATGTTCACGATGAGCACGGGAAAAGGCCTCAACTCCCTTTATTCGTCCGACTGTTCGGCGCAGATTCCGCTTCGCGCGCCATCAGCCATTCGCACGGCACACAGGAGACTTGATGGAGATCACCGGAAATACCCGAACCCACTGGGAAGGCCCCCTGAACGAGGGCGTCGGCCGGATGAATTTCGGCTCGGGCGCGGCCTCCCCGGATCTGCGCTACCCCCTCAGCCCGATCCCGCCCCAGCGTCAGACGTCCCCCGAGGAGCTGATCGCCGCCGCTCAGGGAGCCTGCTTCACGATGATGCTGTCCCATGTCCTCACGGAGGCCGGGACCCCGCCGAGCAGCGTGACCACGGAATGCGACGCGACCCTGAGCGTCGGCACCGGATTCACGCTCATCACCATCAGGGTCGAGGCGGCCGTACCGGGAATCACCGAGGAGGAACTGCGCCGGGCCGCCGCGACCGCGGAGCAACGCTGCCCGGTCAGCAAGGCGTTGAGCGCGATTCCGTCGAATGTGCAGACGGTGCTGGTCTGATCGCGAGCGGGGTCGTGAGGGGTCGGTGTGAAGGGGAAACGGCAGGCCGGCTCCGGGTGTTGGGGTGACGCCGTCCTGGGATTGCCGGGGACCTGCCTGTCGCGGCGGCCATGATCACCGACGTGGCCGGCTTCCGATTCAACTCCGCCTCGAATAGCTCAAGTTGCCGTAGGGAGAAGCGCCCCGCACCGTTCGACGGGTTCCGGAGCGGTGCGTGGTGGCTCTCGCGATGGGCGCCCGTCCTTCGAGCGGGCAGGCGTCCATCGCGGGCCGTCAACGGGTGAGAAGGCGCGGGGCTGTCGAACGGGGTGAACGTGGAGTCGCGACCCTGACGGTGAGTTACCCCTTCGCCGCGAACGACAGCGTGCCGGACGCGGTCGTATCGCAGCCCTGGGTGATCTGGAAGGCCCAGCCGTCCCCGGCCGGTGCGCACTCGACATGGACGGGTGCGTTCCACTCGGTGAAGCGCAGGGCCTGCATGTGGCAGCCGTTCAGTCGGCCTGGGGAGGCTCCTGCCAGGCAGGCCGCCTGGCGGGCCGCTTCCAGCAGGACCATGCCGGGGACGTGGTCGCTGGGGTGATCGAAGAAGCGTGGGTGGCGGAGGTCGGCGGGTGCCACCAGCAACGCTCCGGAAGGGTCGCGGACGAGCATCACGTCGCCGGGGGAAGGGACCGACACCTCGGTGGGTGAGGGGCGCAGGTGCACGTTGTCCGGGACGGGGTCGGCGGCGGCGTTCGGGCCTCGGAACGTCTCGTACTCCTCCTCGGACAGGACCCGGACGCGTCCGAAGGCCGAGCCGAACTCCCGCCCGGCGGCGGAGAATTGGATCCGCACGTTCAGCGCGACCGGCCAAGGAACGGCGTCGACGTGGCGTACGTCGTGCACCTCGGCCCGGCACAGCACGTCGGTGGCGCCGTAACCGACCACCGGTTCCGCGCTGTTGTCGAGCTGGAAGCCGACGCTTCTGATGACGGGCCTGCTCGTGCTCGGGGCGCCGAGGAAGCGCTGGCAGATGTACAGGCCGACCTGGCGGATGGTCTCGGCGGCGAGCATCGGATCGTGCCGCTCGCCGGAACCAGAACCAGACCCAGAACCGGCATCGGAGGTGATATCGGATGTGGCGTACGAACGCGGCCACTGAGCCGCGAGGAGGAATCGGCCGTCCGGCAGCGCTCGCGCATCGGTCAGCAGGACTTCGGCGACCGCGTTCCGGTGTACGAGCGTCCTGGACACACAGCTGTCCCAGCTCAGCGTCAGCTCTTCCGGGTCGGCTTCGGGCCGTACGAGAGAAGGTGATTCAGTCATAAAATAATAGAAGCTATGGTTCTCCGGCATCGGTACGGGAAACGGCGGCCTGTCGGCTAGATTCACCGGAAAAGACGATCCGGCACGCAGGACAGGGACGACCGAGAATATGCAGGAACGTGCGGAAGCCACCCGACGGGCTGTTCTGGCGACGGCCGCCGTGCTGTTCGAACAGCATGGGTACGTCGGTGCGAGCATCAGCGACGTGGCGCGTACGAGCGGATACACCAGCGGGGCGATCTATTTCCATTTCGGCAGCAAGGAAGGGCTGGCCCGGGGTGTCCTGGAAGCCCATTTCGCCGAATGGCCGCGATACGTGGAGCGTTGGGAATCCCAGGAGGGTCCGGTACTCGACCGGCTGGTGGGCCTGAGCCTCGCAGTGGCCCGGGAATTCCGTGACAACGTGATCGTCCGCGCCGGCAACCGGCTCTGGAGCGAGCGCAGGAGCATCCCCGTCTCCCTGCCCCGGCCCTTCGTGGGATGGATCGACGCGGCCGCCCGCATGCTGGCCGCCGCCGAGGAAGCGGGGGAACTCGCCCCCGGCGCCGACGTCGAGCGCGCCGCCCGCGTCCTCGTCTCCAGCTTCTTCGGGGTGCACACCGTCTCCGACGCGCTGGACGACCGCCGCAACATCGAGGACGCGGTGAGCGACCTGTGGATGCTGCTCCTGCCGGGGCTGCAGGCGGCGCCGGCGGATCCGGCGAAGTGCCTGGAAGGGGCCAGGAAGTTGTTGGGGACTACTCGGGTGTGGCCTGCGCCGAGTGTGAGATGAAAGGGCGCGTGATCCGATTGGGCGTCGCCTGACCGAGGCGATGCCGCTCTCGAAGTGCACGGTCACCCCTTAACACCCTTACCGGCGGCGTGAGTTCAAGACGCCGCAGCTCCCCTTTCTCTCCGCGCCCCGCCTGCCTCCCACAGATCACCGGAATCCGGTGAGGACCGCTCACCTGCCCTACGGCGAACCTGACGTGCAGGGACCTCGGCAACGCCAGGCAGGGAGGCGGTCTCATGAGTGAGCGTGTGGCGGTGGTGGTCGGTGCGGGCGGTGGCCTGGGTCTTGCCACCGCGGTAGTACTCGCGGACGCCGGATTCAGCGTGACCGCGGTCGACCGTACGGCGAAGGCACTGGAGCAACTGCCCGACGGCATCCGCCGGGAGGTGGGCGACGCGACCGACCCCGCCGTGGCCAGGAGCGTCCTCGACCGGATCGCCACCGAGTCCGGACCTCCCGAGGTGCTGGTGAACACCCTCGGCGCGTTCCGCCCGGGAGACGCGCTCGCCGCGACCCCCGACGACCTGCGGGTCATGCTGGACGTCAACCTCGGCGCCGCGCTGTGGCTGAGCCAGGCCGTGGCGCCGTACATGCGCCGACGCGGTGGGGGCGCCATCGTGCACGTGTCCGCCCGGCCGGCGAGCGAGCCGACCGCCGGTATGGCCGCGTACAGCCTCGGCAAGGCGGCGCTCAACCACCTCGTCCGCATCCTCGACCTGGAACTGCGCCCGCACGGCATCCGCGTGAACGCCGTCGCTCCGCAACTCCTCGACACGGCCAAGAACCGGGCCGTGCTCCCTCCGGAGGCGCTGGCCCACGCCGTCGCGCCGGAGGCGATCGCGAACGTCATCGGGTTCCTCGCCGGAGACCTCGCCGCGGACATCAGTGGGGCGATCGTGCCCGCCTACGGCGCGTAGCCCGGACCGGTCCCACGCCCCGTACGCCTCCCATTCCCGTCCCATGCACATCACCCCCCACTCGAAGGGAACCCCATGTCATCGACGAACCGCCGATCCTTCCTCGCCCGCAGCGCGGTCCTGGCGGCCGTCCCCACGGTCGCCGCGCTCGCCGACGGCGCGTTCGCCGGCCAGGCGTCCGCCGCCACTCCCACGCTGCCCGACTACGCGCCGATCCCGTCGTCCGCGCTCGGCCCCGCCGTCAACTCGCAGGGCTACTACGTCGGTCGGGTCGAGCGGAACCTGTACTGGGTGACCGACGGCACGTACCAGGCGGCGTTCCTGACGACCCGTGAGGGTGTCGTGCTGTTCGACGCGCCGCCCACCATCGGGCACAACCTCCAGCGGGCCATCGACGAGATCGCCGCCGCCAACGGCGTCTCGAACAGAGTGACCCACCTGATCTACTCCCACCACCACGCCGACCACCTCGGCGCCTCGTCGTTGTTCGGCCGGCACGTGGTGCGGATCGGGCACGCGGAGAACAGGCGGCTGCTGGCACGCGACAACGACCCGACCCGGCCGCTGCCCGACGTGACGTTCGAGAACCGCTACACACTGCGCGTGGGCGGCGAGCGCATCGACCTTGCCTGGCACGGCACCAACCACTCGCCCGACAACATCTACATCCACCTGCCGGACCACGACACGCTCATGCTGGTCGACGTCAACCTGCCCGGCTGGGTACCCTTCGACAGCTTCAACCTGAACGAGGACGTACCCGCCTCCATAGCCGCCCCGGCCAAGGCGATGACGTACCCGTGGAAGCACTACATCGGCGGCCACATGGGACGCCTCGGCACCCGCCAGGACATGGCCGTCTACCAGCGGTACGTGAACGACATCGTCGACAACGTCAAGAAGGCGCTGACGGCGGTCGACCCCACGCCGTACTTCGCCAAGTACGGCGACAACGCCTGGGCCGCGGTCAAGGAGTACCAGGCCGCTCAAGTCGCCTACGCCGCCGACCCGGTGATCAAGAAGTACACCGGGGTCCTCGCCGCCGCCGACGTCTACACGGCCAGCACCACGTTCATCATCCTCGAATCGCTCCGCCTCGACCTCGGCCAGGGCTCGCAGGTCCATGCCTGATCACCGCGCGACACACCAGAAGGGGCACTGAGATGCCAGGCCGACTGGCCGGAAAGGTCTGCGTCGTCACCGGTACCGGCGGGAGCATGGGGCGTGCCACCGCCCTGGCGTTCGCCCGGGAGGGCGCCCGGGTCGTCGGGTGCGACGTGACGGTCCAAGAGGCGGAGAAGACCGTCGAGTTGGTGCGCGCGGAGGGCGGCGAGATGGTGTCGCTGCAACCGTGCCGACTCGACGAACCCGCCGAATCCACCAGGCTCGTCGACTTCGCGGTGGAGCGGTTCAGCCGGATCGACGTCCTGTTCAACCTCGCCGCCCGGGCCCACTTCAACTGGCTGGAGGACGTCACCGACGAGGACTGGGACGGCGCGCGCCGCGACGAGGTCGACCTGGTCTTCTACCTCACCCGCGCCGCATGGCCCCAACTGAAGGCCAGCCAGGGCGTGGTGGTGAACATGGCCTCCCTGAACGGCTCCCTCGGCTTCAAGGGCTTCCCGTCCCTGTCTCATACGACGAACAAGGCGGCGGTCATCGGTATGACCCGTCAACTGGCCATGGAGGGCGGCGAGTTCGGCATCCGCGTCAACTCGATCTCACCCGGCCTGATCGAAAGCCGGGCCACCCGCGAGCAGTTGGAGAACGACGACTTCTCCCGCCAGATGCTCGGCCGGACCCTCCTGGGCCGAGTGGGCCGACCTGAGGACGTGGCGAACGCGGCGCTGTTCCTCGCGTCCGACGAGAGCGCGTACGTGACCGGTGTCGACCTCGTCGTCGACGGCGGCATGAAGGTCTGGTGACCGTCAACTCGCCGGTCCGGTAAGGCCGTTCACCTCACCCTGTTCACCCTGTCCGGCCCACGACGAGCTCGTAGAAGATCGGCTCGCCGCTCGTCGTCACGCGGTGCTGGAACCTCGTCCGTTCCAGCACCACGAGACGACCGTCGGCCACCAGCCGCTCGACCGCAGCGCCGAACCCGTCCGGATCCGATGCGTCCATCCACCGCTCGTCGATCGTGAAGGCGACGGGAGCGCCGGCCGGCAGCAGCGCGAGGGCGTTCTCGAGCGCCCGCGGTGTGGCGTGCGTGCCGCCGAACGCTCCTGCCGACACCAACCCGCCCAGCATGTACGGCCGTAGCGCCTCACGCAGTGAGTCGGGGTGCACGAAGTCGCCGACCACGTAGTCGGCGTAGACACCCGGCCGGTCGCGCAGACTCGCCTCGCGCGCGGCCGGCAGCGCGTCGACCCCGACAACCTGGGCTACGCCCCCGTCACGCACGAGTTCGCCGACCAGTCCCGTGCCGGAGCCGACGTCGAGGACGGTCAGCGAGCCCGGCTCCGACCCGAGGCGCTCAGCCGCGCGCAGGAAGCCCGCTGCCGAGACCTGAGGCGACCGGCACTGGAGCAGCTCCTGGACGACATGCTCGTAGAGGCCGGGCACGGCGTAGATCCGCGGGTACTCGTGCAGGTGCACCAACTCCCGCTCGCCCAGGGCGATGTACTCGCCGTCGGTCTCCGGCGGGCCGAGCAGACGGACGTCCGCAAACACATCTGACATGTCCGCGAGGCTATGCGAACGCGTTTGCGTGCCGCCATCAGTGGTCGGCAGTCGAACCCCTTGATCCTTTTACTGGATACGGCCCCCAGGCCACGCCCAGGAGCACCGCCGCGCAGGCGACAGTTCGCCGCCGGGATGCCGTGATGGACATCGGCTACGCAGTGATGCGCATCGGCTACGCTGACCGCGTGGCTGACGGACATCGCGCGACCCCTGACCTACGGGCCGCAGCGGATTCGGGCCGCTCGGCGACCCGGGGCCGACCCGGACTCATCGCCCGCCGCGACCTCGTCGCCACCCTGGACCGTGCCGTAGAGAAGCAAGTGACGCTGGTCTCCGCGCCCGCCGGCAGCGGGAAGACGTCGTTGCTGCGCACGTGGGCCGAGCGGCCTGACCAGGACCGCCGTATCGCGTTCGTGTCCGTACGGCCGGGGCAGCGGGACGGGCAGTTGTTCTGGCTCGCTCTGCTGGACGCGGTCCGCGCCGCGGCGGGTGGCCAAGGTGCGGGCGAGCCTTCGGCCGTGACACCCGGTTCCGACGGCGGTGCCGTCATGGACAAGGTGCTGTCCGAGATCACCGCGTCCCCGAAGCCCTTCTTCCTCGTCGTCGACGACCTCCACGAGCTCGGATCCGCCGCGGCCGTCGAGCAGTTGGGCACGCTGCTGACCAGCCTTCCCCAGGGTGTCCACGCGATCGTGGCCACCCGCCGGGACCCGTCGCTGCGCCTGCACAAACTGCGGCTGGCCGGTGAACTCGCCGAGATCCGCGCCGCGCAGCTCCGCTTCACCGAGGCCGAGACCCGCGAACTCCTGACCGCCACCAAGATCGTGCTGCCCGACCCCGTGGCCGAGAGGCTGCACCAGCGCACCGAGGGCTGGGCCGCAGGGCTGCGGCTCGCCGTGCTCTCGCTGGCCGGACATCCGGATCCCGAGCGGTTCGTCGCCGAGTTCTCCGGCAGTCACCGTACGGTCGCCGAGTACCTCCTGGCCGAGATGCTGGAGCGCCAAACGCCGCACGTACAGCGGCTGTTGCTGCGCACCTCGCTGCTCGACCGGGTCAACGGCGAGCTGGCGGACCTGCTCACGGGCGCGACCGGGTCGGAACGCATCCTGCTGGACCTGGAGGACGCCAACGCGTTCGTCGTCGCCCTCGATCCGGGCCGGACCTGGTTCCGCTACCACCACATGTTCGGCGACCTGCTTCGGCTGGAGCTGCGCCGCACGCTCCCCGGGAACATCCTCGAACTGCACCGGCTGGCCGCGCGCTGGTTCGCCGAACACGCCCAGGCCGCCGACGCCGTCCGGCATCTGCAGGCCGCCGGGGACTGGGCCGAGGCGGCGCACCTGCTCGCCGATCACACCGTCAGCCTCACCCTGGACGGACAGGCCGCAACCGTCGTCGCGCTGCTGCACGCCTTCCCGGTCCGCACCGGCGAGGAACGCCCCGAGCTGGCCCTCGTCCACGCCAACGCCGATCTGCACCAGCACCGCCTGGACGAGGCCCAGGCACATCTCGACATCGCCAGGTCGTACGCCGACACGAGCCCACCCGACCGCAGGCATCGGCTGCGGCTGGCGATCGCTTCCCTGGACCTGCTGCTGGCCCGGCTGCGCGGGCACTTCGACGCCGTGTTCGAGCAGGCCGACGCCCTGCCGTCCCCGACCACCGGCCAGTCCACCACCGAGGTCGCGCTCGCCGGCGACCTCCGAGCGCTCGCCCTGCTGAACCTGGGCGTCACCGAGGCCTGGTCGCTACGGCTCGACGACAGCGAACGGCACCTTCTGGAGGGCGCCGCGCTCGCCCACGACATCGGCCGCCCCTATCTGGAGGTGGCCTGCCTCGCCCACCTCGGATTCGCCTCAGGCCACCGTTCGTTCGCCCTGGTCCGGCGCCGCTGCGAGGAGGCCCTGGCGCTGGCCGAGCGGTACGGCTGGGGCGCCGAGCCGGTCATCGTCCCTGCCCAGGTGTCCTTCGCCGGGACGCTGATCTGCACGGGCGAGTTCGAGCAGGGGCAGCAATGGCTGGAGCGTGCCCGGCGCGCCACTCAGTCCGAGGGCGAGCCCGGTGTCCGGCTGCTGGTGCATCTGGTCTCCGCGATGCTTCCGGCGGCGCGCGGTCAACTCCAGGAGACCCTGGCCGAGTTGACCGCCGCCGAGCAGGTGCAGTCCCACATGAGGGGCGAGCACGGGCTCTGGTCCCGGGTGACCGGCTGGACGGTGGCCACCCAGGCCCGCCTCGGCATGCTCGACCAGGCACGGGCCGGCCTCGCCGCCCTCGACGAACGGCGGGCCGCCACCGGCGAGATCCGCACCGCGGCCGCGGTGATCCGCCTCGCCGAGCAGGACCCCGCGGGTGCCCGCCGCGAACTCCGGTCGGTCCTCGACGGCACCGCCCCCGTCAACTCCTTCCTCACCCCGATCGAGGCCCATCTCCTGGACGCGCTCGCCTGCCGCGACCTCGGCGACAAACACGCGGCGGGGACGGCCGTGGAGCAGGCGCTGAACCTCGCCGAAGCGGACCGGATGATCCTGCCGTTCGTGATGACCGGTGCCTGGGAACTGCTGGAGTCCCTGCCGCAGCGAACGTCGCACGCCGCGCTGGTCTCCGACATTCTTGACGTCGTGCGCGGAACCGGCGGGCCGGACCGGCCGCCTTCGGTACCGGCCGAGACCCTCAGCCCGAGTGAGTTGCGCGTCCTGCGCTACCTGCCGACGAACCTCACCCGCCCCGAGATCGCCGGCGAACTCTCGGTCTCGCTCAACACCGTCAACACCCACATCCGGCGGATCTACGCGAAGCTCGGCGCCGGCGACCGGTCCTCGGCGGTGCAGCGCGGCCGTGAGCTGCGGCTCCTGTCGAACGGCCGCGGCTGAGGACCGTACGATCACCGGAATCCGGCGACGCGGCGTCACCCGGCCGTCCCCCACCATGGGGCCATGGGTGATGACCCCCTCCTGTACCAGATCCGGGTCTGCGGCCATCTCGGTCCCACCCTGCTGATGGCGTTCCCGGCGTTCGCGCCCGAGCAGCAGGGCACCGAGACCGTGCTCACCGGGGTGCTGCCGGACGCCTCGGCGCTCTACGGCGTTCTCGCCGAGGTCGAGGCACTCGGCCTCGACCTCCTCGAAGTACGCAGAGTCCGGCCCCCGCACCACCTCTCGGTCCGGCCGATCGTGCGACCGGACCAGCCTCCACCGAAGGGAGAACGTTCCGTGAGCACCGAGCAGCAGGACACTCTCGACGCGATCCTGCGTCAGTCGGCCCTTCCCGTCGGCAGTGATGTCGCCGAACAGCGGCGCCTGCTCCGTGAGTTGACGTCGGGGCAGGCGCCGCCCCCCGACGTGACGATGACGTCGACCACGCTGGGCGGTGTGCCCGTCGCCGCGATCACCGTCGACGGGGTCGAACCCCGGCACGTCGTCCTGTACTTCCATGGCGGGGTCTACGTCCTGGGCGACGCGGCCGGCGCCGCGGGTCTGGCCTCGCAGGTCGGGCGCCGGACCAGTGCCAAGGTCTACTCCGTCGACTACCGGCTGGCCCCCGAGCACCCGTATCCGGCGGCGGTGGACGACGCGCTCGCGACCTACGAAGCCCTCCTGCACGACGGCATCGCCGCCTCGGACATCGTCCTCGCGGGAGAGTCGGCGGGCGGCGGACTCGTCGTCGCCACGCTGGTCAACGCCCGTGACCGCGGACTGCCCCTGCCCGCCGCGGCCTACGTCATGTCGCCGTACGCCGACCTCACCCTGGCCGGGGCGAGCATCGACACCAAGCACGAGGCCGATCCGCTGCTGAGCCGTGAGCTTCTCGAACCCCGGGTCACCGACTACACGGCGGGACAGGATCCCGCGCTCGGTCTGATCAGCCCGGTCTTCGCGGACCTGGCCGGGCTGCCGCCCCTGCTCATCCAGGTCGGCAGCCACGAGGTCCTGCTCGACGACGCCGTACGCCTCGCGCAGCGGGCCGCCGCCGCGGACGTCGAGGTCACGCTGGAGGCCACGCCTCGGGTCCCGCACGTCTTCCAGGCCTATCAGCCGCTCCTCGACGAGGCGGCCGTAGCGCTCGACAGGGCCGGAGCGTTCCTGTCCGCGCGGCTGGACCTGGCGGACAGGGCTACTGGGAAGCCGGTGTCGTAGGAACCGGGCGACGGCCTCCCACCCGGCTCAATCCTCCGTGGCCTGCTGCCCGTTACGGCCCCTGCGCCCGTCGAGGACCGAGTCGACGAGCGGGACCACGATCCAGCAGAGGTACGCCCAGTGGGTGAGGAACGAAACCGGGATCGAGACCAGGAAGCCCAGTGCCACCATGCCGAGGCGGCGGATGGCCCGGGTGAAGAGTTCGGGCGGGGTGCCGGGGCGCTGGAGGCCGTCGCGGGGGACCTCGCGGACCATCAGTATGAAGAGGAGGCAGGCGAGGAACTGCACGATGGCGTAGAAGACGAACCGCGCCTGGAACGCTCCCTCGCCGCCGATCACGTCGGTCGCGAACGGGGTGACCACCAGCATCAGCAGCCAGTACATGGTGAGGGCCGTCAACCGGCTGTTGGTCGCGGTGACATAGCGGAACACCCGGTGGTGGGAGCGCCAGTGCGCGGCGATCACCACGAAACTGATCATGAACGCCAGGTAGCTCTCGCGGTGCGACGTGGCCGAGTGCCACAGCTCGGAGTTGGTCGTTCCCTCCGGTACCGGCAGCTCCAGCGCCAGCAGCGTGAGCGCGATGGCGACCACCGCGTCACCGAAGAACGTGAGCCGGTCGCCGGAGACCGCGCGGGCCTCCATGTCCTCGCCCGCGGACGGCAGTTCTTGATCAGTCGAGACATCCATGGCAGCAGAGAATGCCACAAGCCGGAGGACGCCCCGGACGCGCCCGGCACCGAGGGCCGGGCCGGGGGAGTGGTACTGCTGGTCCTACCCGTACGGCTGGCGGTCGGCGCGCGTAGAAGAGGATCATCGGACGGACAGGGCACGGCCCCGACCGGAGACAGCTGATCGCGCAGAACGGACAGCCGCATGACCATGGCCTACCTCGCACAGCCCGAGCAGCAGCAGAAACTCGAATGGCTCGACGGCGGTGAGCTCGCCATCCTCCTCGACGCCGCGGCCACCGGCGGACAGCTGACCGTGGGACGGTTCTCCGTCGCCAAGGGGGAGGCACCGCCGTACCACAAGCACACCCGTGAGGACGAGGTCTTCATGCTCATCAAGGGGAGTGCGCTGCTGTGGTGCGACGACGAGGAGATGGAGCTGTCGGAGGGCGGCATCGTCTTCCTGCCGCGCAATGTCCCGCACGGCTACCGGATCACCTCCGACACCGCCGACCTGCTGATGATCTGCACACCCGGCGGTATCGAGGGCATGTTCCGGCACGCGGGACGTGACCTCACCACCCCGCGCCCCGAGGGCTTCGAGATCTCGCGGGACATCATGGCCGAGGCCGCCGACATGTACGGCCAGATCATCGTCGGCCCGCCGCGCTGACCCACACCTCCACCGCATTACCGCACCGACCGGAACCACGAAAGGCACAGCCATGTCCCGGCAACAGCGCCAGGCCCTCGACGAGATGCTGCGGCACGGCCCGCTCGACCTCGGAGGGGACGTGGCCCAACAGCGCGCCCTCTTCCACGACATGATGACGTCCATCCCGTTGCCGCCCGACGTCTCGACCACCGAGGGCGAACTGGGCGGCGTACCGGTCGTCACCGTCGAGACGCCGGAGAACGACCCGGCGAGCGTCCTGCTGTATCTGCACGGCGGCGCGTACGTCATCGGCTCGGCGGCCGACGCCGCGGGTCTGGCCGCCGAGGTCTCCCGGCGCACCGGCGCCCGCGCCGTCTGCGTCGACTACCGGCTGGCCCCCGAGCACCCGTTCCCCGCGGCGGTCGACGACGCCCTGGCCGTGTACCGGGCCCTGCTCGACGACGGAATCCCTAGTACCGCCATCGCTTTTGTCGGGGAGTCCGCGGGCGGCGGTCTCGTCGCCGCGACGCTCGTCGCCGTGAAGGACGCGGGCCTGCCCCAGCCCTCCTCGGCCACGGTCTTCTCCCCGTGGGCCGACCTCAGCGTGTCCGGCGACAGCGCGCTGAGCAAGGCGGCGGTCGACGCCTCACTGACCCCGGAAGGCCTGCGCACCCGCGCCCGCGACTACCTCGGCACCACGGACCCGACCACCCCGCACGTCAGCCCCGTCTTCGCCGATCTGACCGGCGTGGCGCCCCTGTTCATCCAGGTCGGCTCGTACGAGATCCTCATGGACGACGCCGTACGGCTGGCCGCGCGCGCCGCCGAGCACGACGTCCACGTCGAACTGCAGGTATGGCCCGAAGTCCCGCACGTCTTCCAGGCGTTCGCGGCGATGCTCGACGAGGGCGCCGCCGCCCTCGACGCCGCCGGAGCCTTCATCCGGGCCCGGTGGGCCGACGGCGCCGACGCGGACAAGCCGGGCGAGGAGGCGTAGGCCCGGGCGGCGTCGTAGTCCCGCGAAGGCCGACAGGACGGACCGGTGGAGAGTACGGAACCGACCGGCGGAGAGTAAAGACTCCGCCGGTCGGATAACGAACGTCCGTTCGTAGTCCGCCAGTTGAACGACAATGTTCTCCATGGCTACGACGAACCACTTCGGCATCGCTCTGCGGGGGTGGCGCGAGCGCGTGTCACCGCGGGACAGCGGGCTGGAGGCGGGTGGCGACCGGCGCATCCCCGGGCTGCGCCGGGAGGAGCTCGCCCGGCTGGCCGGCCTGTCGGTCGACTACGTGGTCCGGCTGGAACAGGGGCGCGCCCGGAACCCCTCGGCCCAGGTCGTCACCGCACTGGCCAGGGCGCTGCGCCTCGAACCGTCCGAGCGCGACCACCTGTTCCGCTGCGCCCACCTCGCGCCGCCCTCGGCCGGGAACGTGTCCCGGCACGTCCCCGCGCGGGTGCACCGGCTGGTGGGGCAGCTGGCCGGCAACCCCACCGCGGTGTTCGCCGCCGACTGGACCCTCATCAGCTGGAACGGGATGTGGAACGAGCTGGTCGGTGACCCACGGACGTACGGCTGGAGCGAACTCAACCTCGTGGCGGGCATGTTCCGGTCCAGCGACGGCCGACGGCGGGAACCGATCGCGGCCTGGCCGGTGCGGTCCTGGGCGGGCGACGAGGTCGAGGAGGAGGACCTCGTCGCCGACCTGCGGCTGACGGCGGCCGCCCATCCCCATGACGCGCGGCTCGCCGCCTTCATCGACCGCATGCTGGACGACAGCCCGCGCTTCGCCCGCCTCTGGTCCAACGGCACCGCCCGCACCAACGTCGGCGACCGCAAGACCGTCGAGCACCCCCGGGTGGGGGACATCAACCTCGACCTCGACGTCGTGATGGCCGCGGGCACCGACCTCAGGATCGTCACGTACACGGCGGCGGTCGGGACGACGGACGCGGAGAAACTGGACGCTCTGCGCGCCGCCTGTGTAGAGCCGGACCGGGGTCCGGCCCACGCCATGTCGGGCCGCGACGCCCCGAGTTGAGGACGAGGGCCGCGGCCCGTCAGCCCTCTTGGTCCCCGTCCGCGACGGACAGGGCATCGGTGATCAGACGGGTGGCGAAGGCCTGGTCGTCGGTGATGCGGTTGATGTGCTCCGCGAGCAGGAAGGCCGTGGCCTCCAGCGGAGTCATCTCCTCCTTGGTCCAGTCCCCGTACTGCGCACGCCACAGGTTTGGGCTCAGCCCGGTGCCCGCGGCGATGACCAGCCCGGCCATCATCGGGATCGCCTCCGGGCGCACACTCCTGGGCATCATCCGCATCGTGGCCACGAGGCTGGGCACCACGTACTCGAGGACGTCCTTCTCGTGCTCCTCGTGAGCCTTCCGCAGCCACGTCATGAACATGTAGATCAGCGTGCAGGTGCCGTCCAGCATGTCGTTGAGCCCCTTGGGCCCCAGCGTCGCGACGAACTGGTCCATCAACGCCTGCTGTTCGGGATCGGTCCCACTCTTCCCGTCGTGAACGGTCTTCAGCCGGGAGTCGATCATCATGATCGCCGCACCGACATCGCCGACGGGAGCGTACGCGGGATCGCAGGGCGACGACACAGGAATCCTCCTCGGGTGGCTGCGGTGGGTAACTCCGCGTGTTCGTACAGTAGATGGTGGGTGCGGTCGAGGGCGGGGGTTCGTCGGGTTTCACGGCTATGGGGTGGTGGCGGGGTCCGGATTCCTCCGGTGAGTGGGGGAGGGCTCGTGCAGAGCGCTCTCGAACGCGGGTCGATGGGAGGCGGTGTGGGCGTACTCCCGCTCGGACCAGGCGACGCGGGCGCCGGTCAACATCGGCCAGGGCGGTGACCGTCTTGCAGAGCGCGCCCCACGTGATCGCGGCGGCGTGGTTGTCGCCGCGTGTGCGGACTTCGGTGAGCTGCGGGTTCGGGCGCTGTCGGGCCGGTCCGCGGCGTTTGTTACGCTCCCCAGGCCTCCCGCGGGGGAAGTCCGGTGAGAATCCGGCGCTGACCCGCAACGGTGTGCGTGGCGACCCCGGTCGTCGCGTGAGTCCGATCGCCCGTGGGTGGCGCGACCCGTTGACTGCTCGCCGTGGACTGCGAGAGGGGACCGAGCGGCCGGCACGGTCGTGCGGGCTGTCTCCTCGATCGAGGCTCACCAGGCGGCCCCAGGTGAAGGACCGCCGATCGTGCTCCGACGTCCGAGAACCGGCTCCGGCCGTGGCCAGAGTCCAGGGCGTGATCCCCGCCGGATACCCCAACCGCTTCTGCTGCTCGGGCTGTTGCTCCTGCTCGGAGTCTCCCTCGTGTGCGGCGTCGGCCTCGGCGCGGCCGGGATCGGCACGGCGGACATGTTCCGGTTCCTGTGGGACGGGATCACCGGCGGGACCGTGCACGCCGGCGACGCCGCCGCGTACACCATCGTCTGGGAGATCCGGCTGCCGCGGGTCGTCCTCGCGGCCGTCGTCGGGGCCGGGCTGTCGGCCGTCGGCGTGGCCGTTCAGGCCATGGTCCGCAACGCGCTCGCCGATCCGTTCGTGCTCGGCATCTCCTCGGGCGCCGCGGTCGGCGCCAACGCGGTCATCCTGCTGGGCGCGTTCGCGGGACTGGGCGTGTGGGCGCTGTCGGCGTCGGCCTTCGCCTCGGCGCTCGCGGCCATGGTTCTCGTCTACGCCGTGGCCCGCTCGCCGCACGGTCTGACGCCGCTGCGGCTGATCCTGACGGGGACCGCGCTGGCGTACGGCTTCGAAGCCGTCACTACCGTGATGGTGTTCGGCGCGGCCCGGGGCGAGGCGGCCCGCTCGGCGATGATGTGGCTGCTGGGGAGCCTGGGCGGGGCGACCTGGGCGCAGGTACCGGTGGCCGCCGTGACCGTGGCGGCCGGCTGGGCATGGCTGCGATGGCGCGCGGAGTCGCTCAACGCGCTCGCGATGGGGGACGAGACGTCCGCCGCGCTCGGCGTCCAACCCGCCCGGCTGCGCCGGGAGTTGTTCCTCGTGACCGCCGCCGTCACCGGGACCGTGGTCGCGGTCAGCGGAGCCATCGGCTTCGTCGGGCTGATGGTGCCGCACCTCGTACGGATGCTCGTCGGCGCCGACCACCGCAAGGTCCTCGCGGTCGCCCCGCTCGCCGGAGCGGTGCTCCTGGTGTGGGCGGACGTCCTGTCCCGGCTGCTGCTGGCGCCTGCGGAACTGCCGGTCGGCGTGATCACCGCGGTCGTCGGAGTGCCCGCGTTCCTGCTGCTGATGCGGCGCGGCGGCTATGCCTTCGGGGGGAGTTGATGAGGCTCGACATCGAGGGGCTGTCGGTCGACGCGGGCGCCGTGCGGCTCGTGGAAGACATCCGGCTCGCCGTGGACAGCGGGGCCTTCGTCGGGCTCGTCGGCCCCAACGGCAGTGGGAAATCAAGCCTGTTGAGGTGCGTGTACCGGGCGCTGCGACCGGCCGACGGCGTGGTCCGGCTCGACGGCGACGACGTACACGCCATGGAACCACGCGCAGTCGCACGGAGGTTGGCCGCGCTGCCGCAGGAGTCGTCGGCCGAGTTCGACTTCACCGTCGCCGAAGTGGTCGCTATGGGGCGCCTGCCCCACCGGGACCGGACCGCCGCCTCGGACCGGGAGATCTGCGTCGAGGCCATGCGGCGCACCAGTGTCACCCACCTCGCCGGCCGCGGGTTCCTCGCCCTGTCCGGCGGTGAGAAACAACGCGTCCTGATCGCCCGCGCCCTCGCCCAACGACCCCGCGTCCTCGTCCTCGACGAACCGACCAACCACCTCGACATCGCCCACCAGTTGGACGTGTTGTCACTGGTCCGCGGCAGCGGCCTGACCGTGCTGGCGGCCCTGCACGACCTCAACCTCGCCGCCGCGCACTGCGACCTGCTGTACGTGATCGCGGGCGGCCGGATCGTCGCCGCCGGCCCGCCGCACGAGGTTCTCCAACCCGCCCTGCTCGCCGAGGTGTTCGGGGTCCGCGCGCACCCCGTACGGCACCCGGAGACCGGCGCCGTCCAGCTCCTGTTCGACCTGCTCCCACCCACCTTCTGAAGGACAACCACCCCCATGCGCAAGCTGTTTGCCGCCGCCCTCTGCCTCGCCGCGACCGCCACCGCCGGTTGCGGTGCCACGGTCGAGCCCACACCGCAGAACGCCATATCCTCCGGCGTCACCCTCACCAACTGCGGCCAGAAGGTGACGTACAAGACCGTCCCCAAGCGGGTCGTCACCAACGACGTCGGCATCACCGAGCTGATGTTCGCCCTCGGCCTGGAGAACCGCATGGCCGGGTTCGCCATGCCCGACGACAAGGGCGACCTGACCGACGTCCCCTGGAAGGACGGCTACCAGAAGGTGAAGTGGCTGTCCAAGGACCAACTCACCAAGGAGAACGTCCTCGACGCCCGCGCCGACCTCGTCTTCGCTGGCTGGAACTACGGCTTCCGTGACGACAGTGGCTTTACCCCCGACGCCCTCAAGAAGCTCGGCATCCCTTCGTACGTCCTCACCGAGTCCTGCCGCAACGGCCGCACCGACACCTCACGCGGCATCATGCCGCCCCTGAGCGCCCTCTACACGGACCTCACCAACCTCGGAAAGCTCTTCGGTGTCGAGAAGCGCGCGGCCACCCTGATCGCCGACTTCAAGAAGCAGATCACCGCCGTGCACACCCAGGCCCCGGCGAAGAGCCCCAAGGTCTTCCTCTACGACAGCGGCCAGGACTCCCCGTTCACCTCCGGCCGCTACGCCGCCCCCGATCAGATCATCAGCGAGGCCGGCGGCACCAACGTCATGCACGACGTCGACGACTCCTGGACCACGGTCGGTTGGGAGACCGTCGTCCAGCGCGACCCCGACGTCATCGTCATCTGCGACTACGGCGACGTGAGCGCCGAACAGAAGAAGAAGTTCCTCCTCTCCTACGCCCCACTGCGCAACGTCTCCGCCGTCAAGCACCACCGCATCTTCGTCCTCGACTACGTCGACCTCGTCGAAAGCCCCCGCAACCCGTCGGCCATCGCCCGCCTCGGCGCGTATCTGCGGACGGTGGCGGCGGCGAAGGACACCAACTAGGGCGCGGATCAAGGCGACTGGCGCAGGGCGGCGCCCATCCACTCCCGGACGGCCACCGCCCGGTCCCGGTCCGAGGCCGGGTCCGGCTTGGGCGTGCCGTTGATCGTCGCCACGAGGGAGTGGTACCTGGTCAGCAGCTTGAGGCCGGTTGTCCTGGCCGGTCGCCGCGGAGTCGCGCCGTTCCGGTCGAACTCGGTGACGGTGCGCGGCGCCTTGTCGACGTCGATGTCGTGGCCCCCTCTCATCGCGGCGGCCAACTCGGACGCATCGGCGGCCACGCGCTCGGCGAGGTCGCGGGCCTCCGGCGAATCCGCCGCCACACCGGCCTGTTGGGCGGCCCGCGCCTCCAAGAGGAGCTTCCGGTGCTTCTCGACACGGACCGTCATTTCCGGTGAGGCCATCAACTTGCCCTGCTCGGTGCCGAATGTGCGGTGGAAGAAGCCCCGCAGCGCCATGCGCGGCTCCTCGTCCCGCACGAACTCCGCGAGTTCGATCCAGGACTCAACCTGCTCGGTGGACGGGTCCTCCGGCAGGTGCGGGCGCAGGCTGTGCAGCCGTTCCGCATAACTGGGATGCACGTCGAGACCGTCGGTCACGAAGTCCCAGAACTGGTCGATGAGTTGGGTGCGGTCGTCGTCGGACATCGACACGAGTTTGTGCATCAGGCTCACCTGCTCCGCCGTGGTGTGCTGCCGCGTGATGGCCCGGAGCACGGCTCGGCGTGCCCGGAACTGCCTCAACTGGTCCTCGACCAGCCGCAGATGCGTGAGGCGAGGTCGTGCAGGCTGGTCTCCGCGGTCAGCACGCGGCGGATGTCGTCCAGGCCGGCGCCCAAGTCACGCAGGGTGCGCACGAGTTCGAGCCGGGCGACGGCGTGCACGTCGTACCGCCGGAAGCCGCCCTCGGTGAGACCGGTGGGCGTGACGACGCCCTCGTCGGCGTAGAACCTGATTGCGCTCACGCTCAGGCCTGTGCGGCGGGCGACGTCCCCGATGGAGTAGAGCTCCCGTTCGTTCACACCCATCACTATGGAATCTCAAGTGGCCTGAGAGTCAAGGGGATTGGGGGATGGCGGGCCAGGCGAGCCCCTCTCGCCCTACGGCTGAACCGAGCGCACCTGGTCGTAGCGACCCAGGAAACGGAACGCGCCGTCCCTGACCTGATACAGGAACCCGGTGTTCTCCGGATCCAGCGCGTGAGTCGTGCCCTGGACGAAGCGGATCGGCTTGGCCACCCCGTCGTAGGTGGTGTGGAAGAGACGCTCGGCAACCTGGGCGGGCTCGATCGCGGTGGTGGTCCCGAGCGCGTCCAGGGCTCGGGCGATGAGACCGACGGCGTCGTACGCCTCGGCGGACCACCGGCCGGGTGGTTCGCCGTACCGTGCCCGGTAGGCCACGGTGAACGCCTTCGCGGCCGGGGTGGTGGCCGACTGCGCTTCGGTGTACGGCGCTTCGATGACCCACCCCTCGGCCGCCCGCCCCGCCGCCGTGAGGAAGTCGGCGCGCATGACCGGCTCGAAGCCGGTCACCGCCCCCGTGAACCGGGCCGTGGCCAGGGCCCGGGCGCAGGCCGCCGCGCGGCGCGGTGACGTGCCGCCGTAGACAACCGCCTGCGGACGTGTGGCCAGCGCGCGGGAGACGACCGGGCCGAAGTCGCTTGCAGTGGCGGCCACTTGGTGGACGGTGGTGGTGCCGCCGCTCGGCGGTGTCTCGACCAGGTTCCTGCTGACGTCGACGGCCGTCTCGCCCGCCGCGTCGTCCTGGATGACCGCCGTGCGGTGGCTGGGGCGGGTCCTGGTCAGGTAGTAGAGGACCGGCAGGGTGCGTGAACTGTCGGACGCCCTCGTCACGCACAGGGTGCGCAGGGTCGTGGTCGACAGCCCGGCCGCGTCGTCGGCGGCCGACACCAGGACCACCGGCACGGACGCGGCCGCGTAGAGCGGAGCGGCGGCGTGGGCACCGGCTGTCGTGCTGGGGCCGATGACCGCGATGACGGATGGTCGGGCGAGTACGCGGTGGGCCGTCGTCCGTGCTTGGGCCGCGTCGCCGCCGTCGTCGTACGGGGCAAGCGCAAGGCGGTAGTTGACGTTCTTGCGGGCGTTATGGGCGGCGACCGCGAGTTGTGCTCCCTGCAGCTGAGCTTTTCCCAGTGCCTTCTGAGTGCCCGTCAGGTCGGCATGGAGAGCGAGGGTGTGGGTGGGGAGGTCGTGGTGTGATCCGCTCCCGGCCGGGTGCCTCCGCGCCAGCAGCACGACCGCGCCGGTGCCGGACGCGGCGAGTACGGCGGCTGCCGAGCCGCCGATCGTGAGGATGCGACGGCGCGAAAACCCCTGTGCTGCGGGGGAGTTCGGTGCTTCGGGCGGTCCTGCGATGCGTGACGGTGGGTCGAGGGCGCGGGCCGAGCGTTCGGCGACCAGGCGTAGGACGGCGGGTGGCAGCCAATCGGGCGGTGTGGACGGGCCGTTGTCCGTCAGCGCGGAGTGGGCCTCTGCGGCTGTCGGCCGTCGCGCGGGGTCCTTGGCGAGGCAGGCGTCGATCACCGCCCTTAGAGGCGCCGGGAGTTGGGCCAGGCCGGTGGGGTCGTGGGGTTCGTGCACCGTGCGGTACAGGACCGCGGGCGCCTCGCCGGTGCCGAACGGGCGGCGTCCGGTCGCCGCGTACGCCAGCACGCAGCCCAGCGAGAACAGGTCGCTGGCCGGACCGACCTCGCCGCCGCGGCTCCGGGTCTGCTCGGGGGAGAGGTAGCCAGGGGTGCCGACGACCGCGTCGGGAGCGGTGAGCGCCGTCGCACCGGCGCCCTTGGCGATGCCGAAGTCGATGAGCCGGGGGCCGTCGGGGACGAGGAGAATGTTGCCGGGTTTCACGTCCCGGTGCACCAGGCCCACCGCGTGCAACTCGCCCACTGCCTCGGCCAGTTGCGCCCCGAGCGTGACGACCGTGTCCGCCGGAAGCGGCCCGAGTCCGTCGACCGCCTCGGCCAGCGACGGGCCGGGGATGAACGCCGTGGCCAGCCACGGTTCACGCGCCTCGGTGTCCGCTGCCGTCACCGCGACCACCCAGCGGCCGGTGAGCCCGGTGGCCAGCCGCACCTCGCGCCGGAAGCGGGCGCGGAACGCGAGGTCGGCCGCGTACTCGGCGCGGATCACCTTCAGGGCGACCAGCGAACCGTCGGCGGTACGGGCGAGGTAGACCACCCCCATGCCGCCCGCGCCGAGCCGGGCGAGCAACCGGTGCCCGCCCAGCTCCTTCGGATCCTCGGCCCGCAATGCCCGCATCCCGCTGCTCCCGTGCCGTGTGTCAGGAGGCGGACAGTCCCACCGGGCCGGCGTAGACGAAGCGTCCGTCCTTGACCTGGTAGTGCTGCACCTGCCGGGTGATGAGCTGATGGTCGGCGTCGAACGCGTACGTGGTGACCAGCCCCTTGAACCGGGCCTTGGCGAGCGCGTCGGCGACCTGGGTGCGGCTGGGACGCTTCTTGGCCCTCCCGGCGAGGGCGGAGAGCCGGTCGGCCAGGAGGCGTGTGACGTCGTACGCCTCCGCCGCCCAGTCGCCCGGCGCACCGCCGAACCGCTTGCGGTACGCGGTGGCGAACGGTCGTACGGCCGCCGCGCCCGGGTCGATGTACGGAGCCAGGACCTGCCAGCCCTCGCTCGCCCGGCCCGCCGCCGAGATGAACGCGGGTGTGGCCGACGGAGTGTCCAGGAAGCGCGGGCCGGTGAAGTCCCGTGCGGCCAGGGCGCGGGCGAGCGGGGCGGCGCGTTCGGCGGTGCCGGTGTAGTAGAAGCTGTCGACGCCGTGGGCGAGCATGTCGGCGACGACGGTCGACACGTCGGGCGCGAGCGCGGGGACGACCCGGGCGTACAGGGCCACACCGCCCGCGCCGGTCGCGCTGTGGACGACGTTGACGGACTCCATGCCGGTGATCCCGCCCGCGCGATCGACCAGGAGCCCCGGACGGCGAGACCCCTGCGCGGTCAGCGCGGTGACGGTGGCGAACGCGGAGTACGCGGCCAGCGGAGCGGCCCGGAAGTATCTTCGCGGCTTCGCGAGCAGGGCCGACTGGACGGCGGAGACCGAGAGTTCGGACACCGTCACCAGGGGCAGCCCGGCACTCTCGTACACCTCCACGGCACTCTGCGCCGAGGCGTAACCGGTGGGGCCGAGCACGGCGAACACGTCGCGATCGCCGGTCAGTTGGCGGGCCACGGCCTGGGCCCGGGCCGGTTCGCCCCGGTCGTCCAGCACCCGCAGGGTGAGCGGGAACGGCTTGTCCTCGCGCGCGTTGAACTGCTCCACGGCCAGTCGCGCAGCTCGCTCCTGCGCTGTCCCCGCCGCCTTCAGCGGGCCGCTCAGATCGGCCTGGACACCGATGGTCCAGGCGCGTTGGGCGGCCGAACTCGCCGGTGTCTTCCCGTCGTTGTCCCGCAGGGCCGCCCACAGCGCCGCGCCGCCACCGGCCGCGAGCAGTGCCGTGCCGCCTGCCGCGAAAGCCAAAACCCGGCGGCGGCCCGGCCGTTTGGGTTCCGGCTCGCCGGAGATCTCGGTCGGCTCGATACCGGGCAGCGCCAGCATCTCCGCCGACCGGTCGGCGACCATCCGGACCACCGGGTCCGGCAGCCAGCCGATCGAACCGGCCGGCGCGTCCTCCACCAACTCTGTGTCCAATTCGGTGAGTTGGGGACGTCGCTCGGGCTCCTTGGCGAGGCAGCGCTCCAGCAGGTTCCGCAGTTCGACGTCCTCGACGCCGTCCAGATCCGGCGCGTCGTGCACGGTCCGGTACAGCAGCGCGTCCGCCGCGCCGTTCCCGAACGGCAGCCGCCCGGTGGCCGTGTACGCCAGCACGCAGCCCAGCGAGAACACATCGCTCGCCGGGCCCACCGGCAACGCCCGTGCCTGCTCCGGGGAGAGGAAACCGGGCGTGCCCACGACCATGCTGTCCGAGGTCAGCTCCGTCTCCCCGGCCGCCGTGGGCCGGGCGATGCCGAAGTCGATCAGCCGAGGCCCGTCCAGCGCGAGCAGCACGTTGCCCGGCTTGACGTCCCGGTGCACCAACTCCGCCTGATGCACGGCCTCCAGCGCCCGCGCCAGCACCTTGCCCAGCACCCGCACCACCCGCGTCGGCAGCGGCCCGCACTCCGCCACCGCCTCGGCCAGCGACGGCCCCGGCACGAACGCGGTCGCCAGCCACGGGGCCGGGCCCTCCGTGTCGGCGCCCAGCACCGGCACCACCCACGGGCTGTCCACCCCGCGCGCGGAGTCCGCCTCACGCCGGAACCGCGCCCGGAATTCCGCCTGTTGGGCGAACTCGGGCTGGATCACCTTCACCGCGGCGAGGTCACCGGCTTCACCGCGCGCGAGGTAGACCACCCCCATGCCGCCCGCACCCAGACGCCCCAACAGCCGGTATCCGCCGAGCCGCGACGGATCGGAGGGAAGCAGCCGCTCCATCACGACCCGCCCTTCGTGCCGGACGCGGACGCACTCGGCTCACCGGACGCCGACCCGCCGGAGCGGCCGATCTCCTGCTGCACCCGCAGCAGCATCCTCGGAAGCACCTCCGCCACAAGGGAGTTGAGCTCCTGCTCGCTGCGGCCGCGCCCGCCGCACACGGACGTACCGCTCACCACCGAACCCAGCACGGCCTGTTGCCACCAGTAGGGGTACGGGCCGCCGTGCGTGTCGCTGACGCACTGTCCCGTCTCCAGCAGCAGATCGTCGCCGCTGGTGTTGCCGCCCTCGCCCCGCGCGAACGACAACGACTGCAGTCCCGTGAGGCGTTCACCCGGCCGCTGGGTCTGCTCCGTGCAGTCGAGGTCCTCCTCCAGCATCCTGGCCTGTTCCCACGACGCGTCCAACGCCGTGCGGTGCACGGTGACCGTGGCCGACAGTCGCACGGCCCCCTTCGCGCCGGACGCGGGTACCTCGAAGTGCCGGGTCAGCGTGGCCAGCGCGTCGTCGGGCAACGGGCGCAGCCGCCACAGGCAGTCGTCACCCAGCACCGCCCACTGCGTGGGGTCACTCTCGTACGGCGTCGCCCGCACCACCCCGGTCCCGAACAACTCCGGTCCCGAGATGACCCGTTGGACCAGCGCCCGAGCCCGCGCCGCGGTCTTCGGCTCCCTGCTCGGATCCGTCGCGGGGGTGGCCGACGCCGTGGGCGGTAAGTCGGCCGTACTGCTCCGGGCCGTCCCGGGTGACGTCGTCGGCGGTGACGCGGAACCTCCGTCAACGCCCGTGCACCCCAGCAGCAGGCCCCCGCAGACCGCAGCCACCCCGCCGACACGCAGTGCTCTGGCATACGCCACGACGTCGCCCCCTCTACGGCCTGCCGCGCGGCCGACCCCATGCCACTACCGATGCGCTCGGGCACGGGACGGTTCCCCGTCGGCCGCGGCTGTCACCGGCTTCGCACAGGATGCGTACAGTCGCGTCGATCGTAGTGCCCAGGAGCCTCAACTCACCCTGTGCAGAGGTAAGTTCGGAGCGGCGGCGGACTCACCTGACGAGTTCGGTCGGCTCGTCCAGCTGCGTCAGCTTCCGCGGATTGCGCACCACGTAGATCCGGGTGACCCGGCCGTCCTCCACCACGACACTGATCGCGGACGGTTCGCCGTCGAACTCGATCCGGCCCGCCGGTTCACCGTTGAGCCATACGGGCGTGGTGTCGAACGCGGCCACCAACTCATGCGCGCGGGCGAGGATCGGCGCCACCACTTCGACGCCGTGGATCGGGGCGAGCGCGGCGGGGACCACCCCGCCACCGTCGGTCACCAGCACCACGTCCGGCGCCATCACCTCCATCAGCTCCTGCAACTGCCCGGTCCGCAGGGCGCTCAGGAACCGTTCCACGACGGCCTGTTGCTCCGACCGGCTCACCCGCACCCGCGGCCGCCGGGCCGCCACATGCTCCCGCGCCCGCCGCGCGACCTGCCGCACCGCCGCCGCGGACTTCCCGAGAACCTCGGCGATCTCGCCGTACGGCAGCTCGAAGACCTCGCGCAGCACGAACACCGCCCGCTCGGTGGGCCCGAGCGTCTCCAGCACGGTCAGCATCGCGATCGAGACGCTCTCCGCGAGCTCGACGTCCTCGGCGACATCGGGACTGGTCAGCAGGGGTTCCGGCAGCCACTCGCCGACGTACTCCTCACGGCGGCGGGACACCGTGCGCAGCCGGTTGAGCGCCTGCCGGGTGACGAGCCGGATCAGGTACGACCGCGGGTCCCGCACCTGTGACCGGTCGACGTCGGCCCACCGCAGCCAGGACTCCTGCAGCACGTCCTCCGCGTCGGCCGCCGACCCGAGCATCTCGTAGGCGACGGTGAACAGAAGGCCGCGGTGCGCGACGAAGGGGTCCTGGGTCATGCCGTCGACGCTACGTCGTGGTCGCCGGCGTTACCCGTGCGCGGGGCCAGCGGGATGTCGCACGCGTCCGAGTAGCCCTGCGAGGTGATTCCGTGCGCGGTGTTGCACCGGGCCGCCATGTTGGCGAAGCCGATGTACACGGTGAGTTCGACGAGCGCGGCCGGGCCGAGCCGGTCGAGCAGGCTCTTCGACAACTCGTCGGTGACGGTCGGCGGAGTGTTCGTCATGGCCTCCGCGTACGCGAGCACGTCACGCTCCAGCGGTGTGAACACCTCCGACTGCCGCCAGCGCGGCACCTGGCTCGCCTTGGCCAGGTCCAGGTTCTGGTTCAGCGCGAGGAAGTAGTTGACGTCGAGGCACCAGCCGCAGCCGACCTGGGCCGCGACGGCCATGTGCGCGAATGTCTTGAGCCCCGCGTCGGCCGCGTCCCACGTGCCCACCTCGGCGGAGAACCGCTGGTTGGACTCGGCGAGCCGAGGCTGGTTCCACAGCACCTCGACGGGCTCGGGCACGGCCCCGAGCTGCTTGATCATGTTCTCGCGGAGCTCGGCGGGAAGCTCGGCCTTCGGAACGCGAAGTGTCACGGTGTCCTCCTTGTATGTGGTGTACGTGTGCCTGATCGGCGGTTCGCCATGAAGACACCGGCCGGCCCGCGGATGTGACACCGGGGCCGGGCGCTCCGGCCGGCCACCGTGCTTGGCCCCTTCGCGCGGGGGTACCCGGCCGACATGATGATCGCCGAGAACGAACACGTGGACCTCGCCGCATCCGGTGCCGCCATGGGCCTGGTGGTGGCCTTCGCCGGTGGTCTCGTCATCGTCGCGCTGCTGGTGTGGGCCGTCCGGCTGGGCATCAACGTGCGGCAGCGGGAATCGGCGCCGCCGCGGCCGGACGAGCAGCCCCGGCTGCCGGAATCCGGTGCCGTCGGGGAGATCCGGGAACAGCGGGAGCCGGACGAGATGCCGCGCACCCCCGACGGCGAGCGGATCCTGCCGCACGACCTCAACCGCTCCGGAAGCCGGCGCAGTGAGAACCAGGAGCGCCCGCGCTGGAACGAGGGGTCCGGCGGTTCCTGATGGCCGGCACCCGGAGCACGGCCGGCGTCCGGACCGTGCGGGCGGGCCGCCATAACCTCGCCCTCCACCGGCCCGACAAGGTGCTGTTCCCCGCCGACGGGAACGGCAAGGAGTACACGAAGGGCGATCTCGTCGCGTACTACCGGGCCGTCGCCCCCTTCATGCTGCCGCACCTGCGCGGACGCCCGCTGATGCTGGAACGCCACCCGGACGGCATCGACGGCTCCCGGTTCATGCAGAAGAACGTCCCGGCGCACTACCCGGACTGGATCAAACGCGTCGAGGTGTCCAAGGAGGGCGGCACGGTCACGCACCTCGTCTGCGACAACACTGCCACGCTCGTGTACCTCGCCGACCAGGCCTGCCTCACCCCGCACCGCTGGCTGTCCCGGGTCGGCGCACTCCACCGCCCGGACCGCCTGGTCTTCGACCTCGACCCGGCGGACGGAGGCGACGGGGACGACTTCGCCGTCGTACGCCAAGCAGCCCTGCTCCTGCGGGAGTTGCTCGACGAGCTACGGCTGCCGTCCGCGCCGATGACCACTGGCTCGCGCGGCCTGCACCTGGTCGTGCCCCTAGACGGACGGCAGGACTTCGACGCGGTACGCGCGTTCGCCAAGGACGTCGCCGACCACCTCGCCGAGGCGCACCCCGGCCGACTCACCACCGCCGCGCGCAAGAAGGACCGCGGTGACCGCCTCTACCTCGACGTCCAGCGCAACGGCTACGCACAGACCGCCGTCGCCCCCTACGCGGTCCGCGCGAAACCCGGGGCCCCGGTCGCCGTCCCCGTCAGCTGGGACCAGCTCGACGACCCAGACCTCGACGCCCGCCGCTGGACCATCACCGACGCCGTGGACCAGGCCCGCACCAACCCCTGGGCGGGACTGGTGAGTCGGGGGCGCTCCCTCGCCCCGGCCGGACGGCGACTGGACGACCTGCGCGGCTGAGTGACCAACGCCTCGAAACGAAGATCAACCAGGACGACTGACGGCACTTTCGCGGGGTACTCACCGGTTCATGCGAATGAGTGTGGTGGACGTGGGTTCGAACACGGTCCGGCTTGTGGTGGCGGACCTGGAGGACGGCGTACCGCTGCCCGTGCACACCGCCAAGTGGAAACTACGGCTCTCCGAGCGCGTCGGGCAGCCGTACGGGGAGATCCCCGAGGACTCCGTTCGCCACCTCGTGCAGGCGGTGGCGGCCGCCGCCGAGACCGCCCGCAGTTGGGGAGCGGCAGGCCCACTCGCCTTCGCCACGGCGGTGGTTCGCGGTGCGCCGAACCGGCTCGACGTGCTCCGCGCGGTCCGCACCGAGACCGGCGTACGACTGTGCACGCTGCCGGGCGAGGTCGAGGGCGAGCTGACCTTCCTCGGCGCCCGCCGCTGGATGGGCTGGCGCGCCGGACCGCTCGCCCTCTTCGACATCGGCGGCGGTTCCTTCGAAGTCGCCTTCGGGCGGGGCCGGTTGCCCGACTTCGTCGCGTCCCTGCCGCTCGGCGCGGGCCGGCTGACCCGGGACTTCCTCTACGGCCAGGACCCGCCGCCCGAGCGCGCGGTGAAGGCGCTGCGTCGCGAGGTACGGCACCAACTGCGGGACGTGGCCGCCCGGATCCGCTGGGAAGGGCCCCGCACCACCGTCGTCACGTCCCGCACCTTTCAACAGCTGGCCCGGCTCTGCGGCGCCGCTCCCGGACGTCAAGGTCCCTTTGTGGAACGGCGGTTGGCGCGGGCGGACCTGCGCGTGGGCCTCGACCGGCTGGCCGTCCTCGCCGCCGCCGACCGGGCCCTGCTCCCCGGTGTCTCGGCACCGCGGGCCGCGCAGAGCCTGGCCGGAGCCGTGGTCGGGCACACGGTCATGAAGCTCACCGGCATCAAGACCGTCACCGTCTGCCCCTGGGGCATCCGCGAAGGAGTGCTGCTGCGCTACATAGAGGACGGCGGCGCCTGGTGGACGGAGATGGCACGGCGCAGCGACGACACCGAGGCGGCGGGAGCGGTCGCCCTGCGGATCGCACCGGTGCCGAAGCCGAGACCCGCAGGCGGGTAGCCGATGTCCGCGCCCCGGCGGCCTATGCCGGGCGTGAGATCTCGGCGACCGCCGTCGAGATCCGCTGCTGCAGCTGCTCGGGCAGCGGCGCTCCGTTGACCGAGTCGACGAGTTCCTCGGCCAGTTGATGGAGCTTGGTGTTCGTGCGCTGGGAGACGTCGACCAGGACGCTCCAGGCGTCCTCGCGGCTGAGACCGAAGGAGGCCATCAGGACTCCGCGGGCCAGATCGATGACCGGCCGGGTCAGCATCGCGCGCTTGAGCTGCACGACTTCGACGCGCAACTCCTCGGCCTCGTCGGACACGCCGTTCTCCTCCATCAGGTCGTGCGTCGTGGGGGAATGTCCGTGCGAGGAGCCGGCCACCACCCCGTCGGTGGCCGCGGGCCCTGGCGCGTGACCGAACAGGGACGATGTGCCGGTGAGTGCGAAGAGCCGCTCGACCCCGGCGCCGGCGGCCCGGACGCGGAGTGTCTTGCCGTCCGCCAGGGCGATCGCGCGCACGGACAGCAGGACGTTGAGTCCGGCGCAGTCGCAGAAACCGACTCCGGCCAGGTCGAGGTCCAGCCCTCCGGGCGACCGGGCGAGTGCCAGCCGCAGGGCGCGCCGCACCGCTTGTTCCGAGTCGATGTCGATCTCCCCGGAGACCACGACGACCGTCCGGTCACCGGCCGACTCCGTCACGATCTTCAGGGAGGCGGACCCCGACGGGGAATCCGCCGCGGAGGACGGGTGATCCACCGTGGGCACGGGGGACACCGCGCATATCGTCCGCACCCCGCTCCTGAGAGGAGCGCTACGTTCCTGTTCTTGCATGGCAGCCGCTCCCGAGGCATCCGCCCTGTTTTCTGCGCGGTCAAGTCTTGCTCGCCGCATTTAGCGCGTCAAGATATACACGAAATTTGTTTCGTGTCTCGGGATACGTGAATGCCTGGCCCTATGCTGGGGGCATGGACGGAGTATCCGAGACGCACACAGGATGGACGTTCCTCACCAGCCATGCCCGAGTGCTGGCCGCGATCGCCGAGGACCGCCGTACCCGAATCCGTGACATCGCCGTGCGGTGCAGGCTCACCGAGAGAGCCGTACAGAAGATCATTTCCGATCTGGAGCAGGACGGCTATCTCACCCACACGCGCGAGGGGCGGACCAATGCCTACCGCATCCAGCCGGGCACCATCCTGCGGCATCCGGCCGAGGCCGGGATGACCGTCGAGGCGCTGCTGTCCACCCTCGCCCAGCACGACGACCGGCGCGAGCATTCGACCACGGCACCGGCCGACGGGCGGGACTCCGAACTCGCCGAGTGAGACGCCGGGTTGGGGCGGGGGTGGTGCGTCTGCAGATCGCTCACGCGTCGCTCGGGCCGGTCGGCGTCACGGGGCCGCCCGCGAGCGCCGGGTCGTTCCACTCCTCGGTGCGGGTCGAACGCCCGGAACGCGGCAGGCCTTGCAGGAGCGCTCGGCCGGTCGCTTCCGCGTTCCATGATTCGCTCGACCGGCTGATTGGTCACCTTTCGTCACGATTTGGCGGCCAGGAGTCATTGCCTTCGCACATGTGTTTCAGGGTGCGGCGCGGGGGAAGGCGCAGGGTGAGTGCTTCGGACAGGAGGCACGTCCGTGGGACCCGGTGTATGCCGGATCGCGGGTGTGTTCCGCCTGGTCGGTGCGTGCCCGCTCCCATGGGGACCGTCCTTCGACAACCCCTTGAGGGAGTTGTGAGCACCACCATGGACACAGTCACCACCCGGAAGCGCCATCCGCACGACGACGCCCCCCGCACCGCCGCCGCCTTCGCCCGCCTCTCGCACCTGCCCGCCGGACCCGAACGGGACACCCTGCGCGACGAACTCGTCCGCGTCTGGCTCCCCATGTCCGAACGCATCGCCGGCCGCTACCGGGGAAAGGGCGAGCCCTACGAGGACCTGCGCCAGGTCGCGGCCCTCGGCCTCGTCAAGGCCGTCGACGGCTACGACCCCGACCGCGGCCACGCCTTCGAGAGCTACGCCGTCCCGACGGTCACCGGCGAGATCAAGCGCCACTTCCGCGACCACATGTGGGCCCTGCACGTGCCCCGGCGCGTCCAGGAACTCCGCAACAGGGTGCGCGTCGCCCTGCGGGACCTGTCGGCGACGGGGCCGGACCGGCGCCCGAGCGTCGCCGAGATCGCCGAGTACGCGCAGCTGAGCGAGGAGGACGTACAGGCCGGTCTGGAGGCGCTGGACAGCTTCACCGCGCTCTCGCTGGACGCCGAGACGCCGGGCGAGGACGCGGGAATGACGCTCGTTGGCCTGCTGGGGGAGTGGGACGCCGGTTTCGACCTGGTCGTCGACCGCGAGGCGGTCAAGCCCGCCCTGCGGACACTCCCCGAACGCGAACGCACCATCCTCTACCTCCGTTTCTTCCGCGGCATGACCCAGAGCCGCATAGCGGAGCACCTCGGCGTCTCCCAGATGCACGTCTCCCGACTGATCACCCACTCCTGCGCCACGGTGCGCGAACGCGTACTGGCCGACGCCGCCTAGCCGCGCCGGGTAGGGGAGGCCGGCCGCCCCGCGATGTCGCTCCTGGGGCGGCCGGTGGCGGGCTCACTGCCGAACCCTCCCGGGAGCGATTGGGCAGCTTGCCGCCCTCTTCGGACTACCGGGCTGAGGCCGGTTCAAACAACAACCGGCCCACTGGGCGACGCGTCGCACGGAATCGCGGACGGGCGGAGGGGTGTCGTCCGCCCGCTGTGTCCGTGTGGTCACAGACCGGTGAGGAAGGGGGTTCCTCGCCGGCTCCCAGGTGACCGTCGTACCCTCAACTACGCGGAACACAGGGCCTGTTGGGCCGCTCCGCCTACGGTCGGGGCGCGTGCGTACGGGACGTCCCGGCGTACCGGTATGCTCTCGACTGTTGTCTGACGGCAACTATGGTCACGCGAGACGGTTCGGTGGGGAGGGCAGGGCCATGGTGGTGCCACAGCCGCGGGCCGACGACCTGCTGTCGGTGGGCGCCGACGGGGTCGGCCCGGAGACCTGGGTGGCCTGGCAGCCCGCCGTCCTGCTGGTCGAGGACGACGCCGGTGACGCGCTGCTGGTGGAGGAACTGGTCGCCGACAGCGCGCTGAAGATACGTCTGCAGTGGGTGCGGTCGATGGCCGAGGCCGCCGAGGTGCTCGCGGACGACGTACCGGACTGCGTCCTGCTGGACCTGCACCTGCCGGACGCCCAGGGACTCGAGGCGCTCTCCCGGGTACGCGCGGGCGCCGAGCGGGCCGCTGTCGTGGTTCTCACCGGCCTCGCCGAGGAGGAGACCGGACTGGCCGCCGTCGCCGCCGGCGCACAGGACTACCTGGTCAAGGGCCGGGTCGAGCCGGGCCTCTTCGGCCGGGCCGTGCGCTACGCGATCCAGCGCAAGCAGGCCGAGCGCGCGGCCGTGGCACTCCAGGCCAGCCGCATGCAGGCCCAGGAGAACGCCCGCCTGGAACGAGGACTGCTGCCCCGCCCCCTGCTGCGCGGCGAGGGCGTCGAAGCGGTGGCCCGCTACCGCCCCGGACGCGCCCAGGCGCTGCTCGGCGGCGACTTCTACGACATCGTGCAGAGCGTCGACGGCACGGTCCACGCGGTGGTCGGTGACGTCTCCGGGCACGGGCCCGACGAGGCCGCCCTCGGTGTCGCGCTGCGCATCGCCTGGCGCACGCTGGTCCTCAGCGGTGTCACGGGCGCCGAACAGGTGGCCCGCCTGGAGGAACTCCTGGTCGCCGAGCGCGCCCGGAGCGAGGTCTTCGCCACCCTCGTCAGCCTGGTGGTCGCACCCGGCGCCCGCACGGCCCGCGTGGTGCGGGCCGGACACCACGGGTTGCTGATGCGGGACGGCGGCCGCGTGGAGTGGGTCGAGGTGCCCGGCGGCCCGGCCCTGGGCGTGGTCCCCGGCCACGCCGACTGGCCCGTCGAGGAACTCGCCGTACCGACGGACGCGGCCGTGGTGCTGTTCACCGACGGCCTCTTCGAGGGGCATGTCGGGCGCGGCTCGGAGCGCCTGGGGGAGGACGGACTGCTCCGGCTCGCACGGGAACGGGCCGGACTGGCGCCGGAGCCGTTCGTCGACGAACTCATCGCCCGCGCCGAGGGGTTGGCGGAGGCGCAGGGCGGCCTGGCGGACGACGTGGCCGTGCTGCACCTGCACTGGACATGAAGGCACCTGCCCCGGACGTGATTCACCGCGCCGGAAACGAGCAGGTGGGACGAGAGGGTGTCGAAACGAGACGAACGGTGAGGTACATGGCAGGCGGTACAGGGATCGGGCGTCGGCTGACGGTGCAGGGATGGTTCTTCCTGGCGCTGTCGCTCATGGTGCTGCTGGTGGTGATCGGCACCGCGGTCGGCGCCAACCTGCTGAGCCAGACGGCCCGGGTCACCGACGATCTGCTGCTGCGCGTCCAGCCCTCCCAGACCGAGGCGTACCGGCTGCAGGCCGCCCTGGTCAACCAGGAGACCGGCATCCGCGGCTACGCGATCGCCGCCGACAAGCAGTTCCTCACCCCCTACACCGGCGGCAAGCAGGACGAGGCCCGCTCGGCCGCGCGGCTGCGCGCACAACTCCACGACCGGCCCGAACTGCTCGCCGATCTGCGGGCCGTGGAGCGCGGGGCGGCCACCTGGCGGCAGGACTACGCCGAGCCCCTCGCCGCCGCCGTCACCCCCGGCCGGCCGGGCGCCGTCGACCAGGCCACCGTGGACAGCGGCAAGCGCGAGTTCGACCACCTGCGCACCCTCTGGGCCAAGCAGAACGCAGACCTCGCGCAAGCCGTGAAGGAGGGCCGGGCCCACCTCGCCCACCAGCGGACGGTCCGCAACTCCGTCCTCAGCGCCATGGTCGCCGCCTTCCTGCTGACCGGCATCGCCCTCGCCGTTCTCGTACGACTGCTCGTGACCCGGCCCCTCGAAGCGCTGAGCAAGGCGTCGGAACAGGTCGCGGGCGGCGACTTCGGGCACCGCATCACCGGGGACGGCCCGGTCGACCTCACCGCGGTGGCCGGAGCCGTCGAGGGCATGCGCAGACGGATCGTCGCCGAACTCGACGCCTCCCGGGGCCAGGAGGAGATCCTCAGCCGACAGGCCGCCGAGCTGGACGCCCAGGCCGTCGAACTGCGCCGGTCCAACGCCGAGTTGGAGCAGTTCGCCTACGTCGCCTCGCACGACCTGCAGGAGCCGCTGCGCAAGGTCGCCTCGTTCTGCCAGCTCCTGGAGAAGCGCTACGGCGACAAGCTCGACGACCGCGGCCTGCAGTACATCGACTTCGCCGTCGACGGCGCCAAACGCATGCAGGTCCTCATCAACGACCTGCTCACCTTCTCCCGCGTCGGACGCCTCGACGACACCCGGGAGAAGGTCGGCCTCGGCCCGGCGCTGGACAAGGCGCTGCGGAACCTCGCGGCGGCCGTCGAGGAGTCGGAGGCCCGCATCGACCGGCCCGAGACCCTGCCCGAGATCGTCGGCGACCCGACGCTGCTGACCATGCTCTGGCAGAACCTGGTGGGCAACGCCCTCAAGTTCCGCCACCCGGACCGTGCCCCGCACGTGTCCGTCACCTGCGACCCCGACCCCGACAGCCCCGGCATGTGGCGCGTGCGCGTCACCGACAACGGCATCGGCATCCCCGAGGAGTTCACCGACAAGGTCTTCGTCATCTTCCAGCGGCTGCACAGCCGCGACGCCTACGGCGGCACGGGCATCGGACTCGCCCTGTGCAAGAAGATCGTCGAGCACCACGGCGGCCGTATCTGGATCGAATCCCGCGTCGGCGAGGGCACCAGCTTCTGCTTCACGCTCCCCACCGGCGAAGAGACCACCGAAGCCGGCGGCAGCACTGACGACGCCACCGCCGACACCACCACGGACGAGAAGGCCCTTACATGACCCTCCCCGGCGCGACCCCAATCGACGTCCTCCTCGTGGAGGACGATCCGGGCGACGAACTGATGACCCGCGAAGCCTTCGAGGACAACAAGATCGGCAACACCCTCCACGTCGTCCGGGACGGCGAGGAGGCCCTCGACTTCCTCTACAAGCGCGGCGACCACACCGACGCCCCGCAGCCCGACCTCATCCTCCTCGACCTCAACCTCCCCAAGTACGACGGCCGCCAGGTCCTGGAGAAGATCAAGTCCGACCCTGAGCTGGCGCACATCCCCGTCGTCGTCCTGACGACCTCCTCGGCCGAGGAGGACATCCTGCGCAGCTACAAACTGCACGCCAACGCCTATGTCACCAAGCCGGTCGACCTCGACCAGTTCATCGCCGCGGTCCGGCAGATCGACGACTTCTTCGTGCAGGTCGTCCGGCTGCCCCACCGCTTCGGCTGAGGCGCTAGGGTTTTCGTACGAGGTGATGGACCGGGCGTCGAGTTGGTGAGGGTCATGGTGTCGGAGGACGACCGAGCCGACGAGATCACCGGGGTGTTCCTGCACAGGCTGCCGGAGGACACCTGGTGGTGGTCGGACGAGATGTTCCGCCTGCTCGGCTACGAACCCGACGCCGTCACGCCCACCGCCAAGCTGCTGCGCGGCCACGTCCACACCGAGGACCACACCGGCCTCGACAGCGCCCTTGAACACGGCAGGACCACCGGGCTCCCCTTCAGCTGCTACCTCCGCGTGGTCGGTACACCGGACGAGGAACGCAGCGTCGTGCTGGTCGGCGACGGCCGTACCGGAGACGACGGCGAGGTGGTCGTGCTGCGCGGGTTCGCCGTCGACGTGACGAAGTCCGTACGGCAGGAGGCACGGCGCACCGCCGACTCCGACATCGAGCGGGCCCGCGTCTCGCAGGAGGACATCGACCTCGCGCGCGGTGTGCTCATGGGCCTCTACGGCATCGACGCGGACGTCGCGATGCGCGTCCTGCGCCGCCACTCCCAGTACGCCAACGTCAAACTCCGCACGCTGGCCCAGTCCGTGCGCGAGGCCGCGCCCACGGCACCCGGCCGACCCCAGCACGACCTGCACCAGCGGATCTCGGCGGTGCTGTACCCCGACCGCGACTGAGCGGGCGGCCAAGGTCCCGGAGACGGGGCTGCTTGGGGGTAGGAATCTCGGGTAGGCCAACCCCATGAGCGGCGAATCACCACACTGCCGACTTCTCTGAGGTGTCGGACGCGTGGCACCGCACGGGGAGGCGGACCGGAAACCGGCGCAGGCGGATGGCACGGGCGCCGTCGCGGGCCGGATCGCCGATGCCGTGGACGGCCTGGCCGACCTGTGGACCACGGCGGCGGCCGAGGCGTCCGTCCGGCTCTCCCCGCATCAACTGCGCGCCCTGCACGCCCTGGAGGCCACCCCGGGCGCGAACCTGACCATGCTGGCGGAACGGCTCGAAGCCGGGCTGCCCACGGTGAGCAGGCTGTGCGACCGGCTGGAGGCGGCCGGGCTGCTGCTCAGGGAGGCCGCACCGCACAACCGCAGGGAAATACAGCTGCGCCTGACCACGCACGGCTGGGATGTGCTCGCCGAGGTGGCCGAGCTCCGGTCCCGGGCGCTGACCGAGGTCGTACGGGGGATGGAACCGGACGACCGCGCGGCCCTGGAGCAGGGGCTGAGGGCGTTCGTCGCGACGCTCAGGGATCCGCCGCCCGATGAGGACGGGTGAGCGCACGCCTCACGACGCGTCGGTGCCGCGCCCGTTCCAGTCCAGGCAGACCACGGCCGCGTCGGCGGTCAGGTCGGTGCTGCCGAAGTGCTCGACCAGGCTCGCCACCACCGAGCGCGCGACCTCCTGCGGGGCCTGCGTCGGCGCCGCGTCGAGGGCCCGGCGCAGCGCGTCCTCGCCGAACAGGGCGCCCTCCGGGGAACGGGCCCCGTGGACGCCGGTGCTCACCGCCACGAGCCGGTCACCGGGCCGTACGGTGAAGATCTGCTCCTCGTAGGCCGTCTCCTCGAACATGCCGAGCGGGAGCTGTGCCTCCAGTTCGATCTGCTTCACCGTGTCGCCGCGGCGGCGGTAGAGCCGGGGCGAGCCCGCGTCGACGGCCTGGACGGTGCCCGTCGCGAGGTCGAAGCGGAGCAGCAGGGTCGAGGCGTACACCTTGCCGCCGAACTGGGCGTACACGGCCTGGTCGGCAAGCCGGGCCTGGTCGGAGAGGCTCACGCCGGCCCGGCGGGCGTTGCGCAGGGCGCCCACCGTCACGCTGGTCAGCAGCGAGGCGTCGATGCCGCGGCCCATGCCGTCGGTGACCGTCACGGTGAGCCGGCTGCCGTCGGTGCTCCAGTCGAAGTTGTCGCCGCCGACGGTGTACGCGGGCTCCAGATGGGCGCCGATCACGAACTCCGGGCGACCGCAGCCGCGCCCCGGCAGGAGCTGCCACTGCATCTCGGCGGCCAGCGTGAGCCGTCGCGTACGGCGGGCCAGGAGGTACAGGTCGGTGTCGCGCTCCGCCGTGGCGATCTCATGGCCCAGCGCGGTCGCGAACTCGGCGAGCCCGCGCACCCCGGCGGGGTCGGCACCGGCGGCGGGCACGCGGGCGGAGAGGACGCCGAGCCGGTCGCCGCGCACGGTGACGGGCACATACACGGTGGCCGTCGCGTCCTCGGCCGGTTCGACGACGGGCGTCTGCATGGTGAACGCCTGTCCCGCCGGACCGTCGTATGCGGAGAGGGGTTCGGCGGTGTCCGGCAGCGGGGCGACCGGGCGCAGCACGCGCAGGCCGTAGTCGGCGAGGAGGAGGGCGACGTCCCGGGCTCCGGCGCGGTCACCCAGCAGGCGCCGGGCCGTCTCCACCAGAGCGTTGGGCGGGGCCGACCGCAACTCGCTCTCCACGGACGGGAGCGACTCAGAGGTGCTCACGGCGTTCACCCTTCCGGCTCAGTGTCTTCACACTAGCGTCACGCCGGTGGGTGCGGGTTACGACAGGGCGCACCTCATCGCCCCCGCCAGTCCAGGCACACCACCAAGGCGTCGTCGTCGGGAGTCGGCGTCCCGCGGTGGCCGGTCAGCTCGCGCAGCACGGCCCGCGGCACCTCGGCGGCGGGCAGCAGCCTCGTGTGCTGGATCGCCCGCGCCAGCGCCGCGTCGCCGTAGGCCTCACCCTTCGGCGAGGCGACGGCGTACACCCCGTCGCTGACGAAGAGGAGCCGGTCCCCGGGCTCGATCAGGAAGTCCTGCTCGACGTAGTCGGTCTCCTCGAACATGCCCAGTGGCAGCTGCGCGTCGAACTCGATCCGCTCCACCACTCCGTCCCGCAGCCGCATTGTCTGCGGCGATCCGGCGTCCACCACCCGGGCCCGCCCGGTGGTGAGGTCGAAGTCGAACATCAACACCGACATGTGGCTACGGCCCTGGTAGTGCGCGTACACGGCCTGGTCCGCGAGGGCCGCCTGGTCGGCGAGGGGGATGCCCGCCCGGCGCGCGTTGCGCAGGGCGTTGACCGTCAGGTTCGTCAGGAGGGATGCCTCTATGCCCTCGCCCATGCCGTTCGAGGCGTAGAGCGTGAGGTGGTCGGCGGTGGCGGACCAGTCGAAGTTGTCCCCGTGGATCGCGTACGCGGGCTCCAGCTGCGCGCCCAGGTCGAACTCGGAGCGCGAGCACGAGCGGCCGGGCAGCAGCTGCCACTGCATCTCCGCCGCCAGCGTGAGCCGGTCCTTGCGCCGGGCCCGCAGATACAGGTCCGTGTCGCGCTCGGCGACCAGCACCTCGTGCCCCAACACCTCGGCCAGCTCGGTCAGTTCGGGCAGGCACTCGCGTACGTGCTCGCCGCCGGGCAGCGTCACCGAGAGCACGCCGAGACGGTCACCGCGCACGCTGATCGGCAGGTGCACACGCACACTGCCGTCGCCCAAGTTGCCCTCCACAAAAGGCTCTTGGGCACCGAAGGCCCGGCCCGCCGGGGTGTTGTGCACGGAGACCGGCGGCAGGGTGTGCGGCAGGTCGGTCACCGGCTGGAGCACGGTCAGGCCGTAGTCGGCCATGAGCAGGTCCACGGAGTCAGCCCCGTACAGCCTGCCCAGTTCGCGGCCGACGACGTCGGGCAGCTCATGGGGGGCCGCCGTGCGCAGGGCGCGCTCGACAGCCAGGAATCTGTTCACGATCGTAGGTATGCCAATCTCTCACCCGAGGCACGCGTCGCCCGCTCTGCGGTGGGCCGTACGGCCCCGGCGCCGTGTGTCGTCTCGTCCATCCGTGTCCGTTGCGCGCGCCTAGTAGGCTGGGGCCCGTCCCTGTGCCTGCGAGAGTGTGACCGTGACGTCCTTCCACCCCCGCCCCGAACCCGACGAGGTCGCGCGCGTCACCTCTACGGCCGCGGAACTGCTGGAAGTCCTGTGGGGGCGCGCCTCGACGGCGCCGGCGTCCGCCTCGCAGCTGAGGGTCCTGTTCATCCTGGAACACCACGAGGGCATCAATCTGCGCACCCTCGCCGACCACCTCGCCTCGACGCCTCCGTCGACCAGCCGGCTGTGCGACCGACTGCAGGCCGCCGGTTTCGTCGACCGCGAGGTGAGCCCCACGGACCGGCGCGAGGTGCGTCTGTACCTCAGCAGCCTGGGGCGTTCCTTCTTGTCGGACCTGCGGGCCCGGCGCGAGGAGGCGCTCGGGGCGGTGCTGGAGCAGATGCCGGCCGCCGGGCGCAGCGCGCTCCTCACCGGCCTCGAGGCGTTCTGTGCGGTGGCCGCGGCGCAGATACACGACCACGACGACTCCTCCGGCAGCCGTACCGCCTGACCGAGCCGCCCGACAGCCGCCCGGTGGGCGGCTGTCCGCTGTTCGTGGCCGGTGCACGGAGTGGCCTCCGCCGACCGGGACATCCCAGATCCTTCCCCCTGCTGCGACAACACCCGCTACTTTCTTGCCTCATGGCCATAGTTGTCAAACGGCAAGTTTCACGGGTGTCGACGCCGACGTGTGGTCGAGCGGGGGAGGTTCGGTGCAGGTTGGGAGGCCGGTCAGCCGAGTTCGGCGCCCTTCGCGGCCGCCTCCGACTCGGAGTGCGCGTCACCGGTGGCGAGCGAGCCGCCCGCGCTCTCCAGGTGCGCCCGCACGAACCACTGGAACTGCTCCAGGTCGCGCAGCTGTCCGATCAGCAGGTCCTCGGTGGCGGGGTCGATGTCGCCCGCCTCCTTGACCGCGGCCCGGACGTCCTCGATCAGCCCCGTGTAGACGAGGTCGAGCGCGCCGAGATGCGCGATGGCGTCGGCCCGCCCGATCGAGTAGTCGTCCCAGGTGCGCTCGGCCACAATCGCGCCCGGCGTGCCCGGCGCGATGCCGCCCAGCGCGGCGATGCGCTCGGCCACGTCGTCGGCCATCTCGCGTACCTGGTCGACCTGCGGGTCGATCATCTCGTGCACGGCGATGAAGTGCGGCCCGACGACGTTCCAGTGCACGTGCTTCAGCGTCAGGTGGAGATCGTTCAGCGAGTGGAGCCGCAGCCGCAGCACGCCGATCAGCCGGCCCGCGGCCTCGCGCTGGATCCCGGGAACGGTGTACTTCGGGGTCAGGTCCTTGATCTCCTTGGTCATGGTTCACCTCTGGTCATCGGGTGGAGCGTGCGGTTCCTTACCTGCTCACGGGTGCCCCTGTCCGGCGAGGTCAGACATCCCGTCGCTGAGCGATACGTCACGAATGGCCCGAGTGCCGTCCGCCGGGCAGCAGATCCTGGATCTTCGCCTTGAACCCCTGCCTGACCATGGCGGTGCCATCGCTGTCGCCCTTGAGGACGGAGGACGCGGCGGCCTCGATCTGCTCCAGGGTGGAGTGCGGCGGGATCGGCGGTACGGCGGGGTCGGTCACGAAGTCCAGCACGCACGGCCGGTCGGCCGCGAGCGCGCTCTCCCAGGCGCCGGTCACCTCGTCCGGCTTCTCCACCCGGATACCGGTCAGACCCAGGGAGCGGGCGAAGTCGGCGTAGGCGACGTCCGGGATCGACTGCGAGGGCAGGAACTGCGGAGCGCCTTCCATGGCCCGCATCTCCCACGTCACTTGATTCAGATCGCGGTTGTTCAGCACGGCGACGATCAGCCGCGGATCCGCCCATTCCTGCCAGTACTTGGCGACGGTGACCAGCTCGGCCATGCCGTTCATCTGCATCGCCCCGTCCCCGACGAGCGCGATGGCCGGCCGGTCACCGTGCGCGAACTTCGCACCGATGGCATACGGCACCCCCGCACCCATCGTGGCGAGCGTCCCCGACAGCGAGCCGCGCATCGCACCGCTCAACTTCAGGTGCCGGGCATACCAGTTGGCGGCCGAACCCGAGTCGGCGGACAGGATCACATCGTCCGGCAGCAGACCATTGAGCGCGTGCACGACGAACTCCGGGTTGACCGGATCGGCCTCGACAGCGGCCCGCCGCTCCATGACCTCCCACCAACTGGCAACATTGGCCTCGATCTTGATCCGCCACGACGGGTCGTCCATCTGCTCCAGCAACGGCAGCAGCCGGCGCAGCGTCGCCCCGGCGTCACCGACGAGATTCACCTCGAAGGGATAGCGCAGCCCCACCATGTGCGGATCGATGTCGATCTGCACGCCCCGCGCCTTCCCGAACTTCGGCAGGAACTGCGCGTAGGGGAACGACGACCCGATCACCAGCAGCGAGTCGCACTCGCGCATCATCTCGTACGACGGTTTCGTGCCCAACAGCCCGATGGAGCCGGTGACATAGGGCAGGTCGTCGTCCAACGCGTCCTTGCCCAGCAGGGCTTTGGCGACCCCGGCACCGAGCCGGTCGGCGACCGCCTTCACCTCCGCACGGGCACCCCGCGCACCCTGCCCGATCAAGATGGCAGTCTTTCCACCGGAGTTGAGCACGTCGGCGGCCCGCCGCAGATCGTCGTCGTCCGGCACCACCGTGGAGTGCGGCATGCCCAGACTGGACGGCACCATCTTGAAGGCGTGCTCGGGCGGCGTGTAGTCGAGTTCCTGTACGTCCAGCGGGATGATCACCGCGGTCACCGAGCGGCGCGCCATCGCGGTGCGCATGGCTCGGTCGATGACGTTGGGCAGTTGCTCCGGGACGGTGACCATCTCGCAGAAGTCGGAGGCCACGTCCTTGTAGAGGCTCAGCAGATCGACCTCCTGCTGGTAACTGCCGCCCATGGCGCTGCGGTTGGTCTGCCCGACGATCGCGACGACGGGGACGTGGTCGAGCTTCGCGTCGTAGAGGCCGTTGAGGAGATGGATGGCGCCGGGGCCCGAAGTGGCCACGCAGACACCGACCTTGCCGGAGAACTTGGCGTAGCCGACGGCCTCCAGCGCGGACATCTCCTCGTGCCGGGCCTGGATGAAGCGAGGGTTGTCCTCCGCGCGGCCCCAGGCGGCGAGGAGGCCGTTGATGCCGTCGCCCGGGTAGGCGAAGACGTGGGTGACGTCCCACTCGCGCAAGCGCTCGAGGAGGTGGTCGGAGACCTTGGTGGCCATGGGCGGGGTCCTTCCGGTGGGGGATGTCCGTCCGGTACGGGCCTACGGGTACCCCGGAAGTCGCCCCCACGACATGCCGCGGGCCGGAAGCCTCGGCCTCCGGCCCGTTGTCCGGCCTGTCCCCGCGACTCGTCAGTCGTCTCCTCTGACGATGTTGCCCTCGGTGAGTGTCTGCGGAGGCGGTGTCACGCTGCTGTCGTCGACGGGCGGGATACAGGTGCGTACGGCCTTCCCGCTGTGGCGACGGGCCTTCGCCCAACCGGTCTCGGGCGGCAGTTGCAGGTCTTCCTTCTTCGCGGTGCGCGCGGTCACGGCGCTTCAACTTCTCTCTCTGTGTGAAATGTGCGGTCCCTTGAGCCAACCGTTCGGGTCCCCGCCGGGCACGGACTCAAACTCCGCCGGGTGGACTCGGCACCAGGACCGTGCGATCAACTCCGGGCGAATTCCAGGAGATCGGCGTTGAACCGCTCCGCGAATTTCGGCACCATCGCCAGGCCGTGCGGGGCGCCCGGGTAGACCTTGTAGATCGCGTCCTTGACGAGCTTCGACGATTTGTCGCCGGAGGCCACGATGGGAACGATCTGGTCGTCGTCGCCGTGCACGATCAATGTCGGAACGTCGATCTTCTTGAGATCTTCGGTGAGATCGGTCTCGGAGAATGCCTTGACGCAGTCATAAGCGCCCTTGATTCCCACGGTCATGCTCCAGAGCCAGAACTCGTCGCGGGTTCCCTGGGTGACGGTGGAGTCGTCCCGGTTGGCGCCGTAGAACGCGGCACTGAGATCTTTGTAGAACTGCGAGCGGTCCGTCTCGACGCCCTTGCGGATGTCGTCGAAGACGTCGATCGGCAGCCCTTCCGGGTTCGCGTCCGTCTTGAGCATGAGCGGCGGGATCGCGCCGAGCAGGACGGCCTTGGCGACCCGGCCGGAACCGTGCCGGCCGAGGTAGCGGGTGACCTCGCCGCCGCCGGTCGAGTGCCCGACCAGGATCACGTCACGGAGATCCAGGGCTTCGATGACCGACGCGAGATCGTCGGCGTACGTGTCGAGGTTGTTGCCGTCCCAGGGCTGACCGGAACGCCCGCCTCCACGCCGGTCGTGGGCCACGGCCCGGAAGCCGTTGTCGGCCATCACCTTCAGCTGGGGATCCCACGCGTCGGCGGTCAGCGGCCAGCCGTGGGAGAAGACGACCGGCTGACCCGATCCCCAGTCCTTGTAGAAGATCTGCGTGCCGTCCGAACTGGTGGCGAAAGGCATGGTGTGTTCCTCCCGAAATGATCGAACTGTTTGAGTACGTCATACGGAGATTCGACGACGGCGAAGGGTCAGCGGCGAGAGGCGACCGGAATGAGCACGTCGACCACAACACTCTAGGGGAGGCCGGGCACTTCCGCGTGTCGAGCGAATTCCCGGCCGCTTCCACCGTAACCCGGGGGCGGGGCGAAAAACGTCAGACCGTGGTTCGATCTCTCGCGCCCGTGCTATGGCTACCGTTTCGGCCATGCCAGAACTGACAGCACGGAACGTCGGCCCGTCCGGAATCGAGATCGCCTACGAACGTTTCGGTGATCCCGAGGCACCGCCGGTCCTGCTGATCATGGGAGCGGGTGCCCAGATGATCAATTGGCCGGAGGAATTCTGCCAGGCACTGACCGACCGGGGTCTGCACGTGATCCGCTTCGACACCCGGGACGCCGGCCGCTCGACCCATTTCCCCGGCGCACCCGTACCGGACTTCCCGGCGGCCCTGGCCGGTGACCTCTCCACGGCGTCCTACACGCTCTCCGACCTGGCGGCCGACACCGTGGGCCTGCTCGACACTCTCGGCCTCACCGGGGCGCACCTCGTCGGCTCCTCGATGGGCGGAATGATCGCCCAGATGATCGCGATCGAGTACCCGGAGAGGACCCGCTCGCTCACCTCGATGATGTCCACGACCGGCGAGCCCGGCGTCGGCGAGGCCGACTTCTCCGTCTTCGCCGGACTGGGAGCACCGCCGCAGGACCGGGATGCCTTCGTCGAGTGGCAGGTGCGCGCCCTGCGGCTCGCCGCGTCCCCCGGCTTCCTTTTCGACGCGACCGCCGCGGCCGAGCGGGCCGGACGCGTCTTCGACCGGGGCTACGACGCCCTCGGCATCCAGCGTCAGGGCCTCGCGGTGGTGGCCACGGGAGACCGCACCGAACGGCTGCGGGCACTGCGGGTGCCCACGCTGGTGGTGCACGGCGCCGACGACATCGTGTGCGACGTCAGCGGCGGTCGCGCCACGGCCGCCGCCGTCCCCGGCGCCGACCTGGTGATCCTGGAGGGAATGGGCCACAGCCTTCCGCAGGAACTGTGGCCCGAACTCGCCGACCGCATCAGCGAGTTCGTGCACCACGTGGAGAAGGTGACAGCCTGAGCGTCAACGCCGGTCCGCGTCGTCGCGTGCCCACTGCGCGGCCCGGACCGTTCCCTCCTTGATGTCCTGCCGGGGGAGTTGCAGGCCCAGTGAGACCTCCAACGCGTGGAAGTACAGCTCGAAGTCGTGGAACAGCTCGGGGTGGTCCAGTTCGGCTCGGCGCAACGCCCTGTTGAAGAAGTCGAGTTGGCCGCCCCGGTAGTAGGGGGCTCGGCCCCGCTTGTACCAGATCAACTCCAGCACGCCCCGGTCGTCGTCGACACGGCGGCCGTCGCGTACGTAGTCGAAGGTGTAGATGGCCTTCGCGGAGGTGGCGGTCAGCTCCACGGTCTCCGTGACTCCGAGTCGGGCCAGAGCCGCGCTGTCGGCCTCAACGCCGTCCGGTGTCTCGTTGTACAGCAGAAATGCCCAACCGCCCGCCTCCCCGAAGCAGAAGGTCTCCCAGGCGGTCTCCCAGTGTTCGCGGCCGAAGTCGTCCCTGTCGCGCAGGTCCAACAGGCGGGTCCCGGTGGCGACTTGATCCGGGTCGGCTCCGTGGAGCAGGGCGATCTGCTCGGCGCTGACGTTCTCGCCGCGGAAGAAGGCGAGGACGGTGTAGGGGTCCTGGTCGCGCCATTCACGGGCGACCCAGGCGAAGCGCTCCAGCGGGTCACGTCCACACGGCCGGTCCGTCCGCGTACCGTCCAGGTCGCTCATCCCGCCGTCGCGGTATCTGCTTCCCCACGCGGGGTTGATCCGGTCCAGCAACTCGGCCTGCCCGCTGACCAGATTGACGGCGGGCCCGCGGCCGGGGGAGTGGGCCACGATGTGTTCGGCGAGATCATGGACCGCCTGCTCCGCGACGAAGTACAGCACCTGGTCGTGGTCCCGGGTGGCGAAGTCCTCCCGGCCGGAGCCGCGGTGACCGCGCACGGTGCCGTCCTCGTCCACCACGAGGAAGAGGTCACCGACGCGGCTCACCCGCTGCATGTACTGGTCCCGCGAGGTGCCGGTGGGCGGGAACATGGCGTCGTCGAGCAGGTCGGAGCCCGCCGCTGTGGTCTGCCACGCGCGTTTGAGTGTGTGCTCCGTTGTCTGCATGGGCGTCAGTATGCAAGGGGGTATTGCAGCGGTTGCTGACGGGGGTGCCCCTCAACTCGCCGGGCAGGCAAGGTAGTTGCGGACGGGCACCCGGGGTGCCACCCAGGCGCCGGAGTTGGCCTCGCGGTGGGGAATTCGTTGGACAACGCTTCGGTCGGCAGCCAGCGTTGTCGGAATGGGACAGGAGACGCTTTGGGACGCTGACGCCGCCCAGCGCTATGACACGCCCGGTACCGGCATGTTCGCGCCCGGCACGCTGGGGCCGACCGTGGACCGCCTTGCGCATCTCGCCGGCGACGGGGCCGCGCTGGAGTTCGCCATCGGGACCGGGCGGGTCGCCGTGCCGCTCGCCGAGCGTGGCGTGCCGGTCACCGGGATCGAGTTGTCGGAGCCGATGGTGGCGCGACTGCGCACCAAGGCCGACGAAGCGACGATCCCCGTCGTCATCGGGGACATGGCGACCACCGTCGCGCCCGGGACGTACAGCCTCGTCTATCTCGTCTACAACACGATCTCGAACCTGCTCACCCAGGCCGAGCAGGTCGAGTGCTTCCGCAACGCCGCCCGGCATCTCACGCCTGGCGGACGGTTCGTGATCGAGCTCTGGGTTCCGGAGTTGCGCACGCTTCCGCCGGGGCGGCAGGCCACTGTCTGGCGGACCGACTCCGACTACATCGGCCTGGACACCTACGACGTCCTGCGGCAGCACGCCGTGTCGCACCACTTCCGGATCGACGGGACCGAGCAGGCGCGGCTGTACCGCAGCCCTCACCGTTACATCTGGCCTGCCGAGCTCGATCTCATGGCCCAGCTGGCCGGGTTCGAGCTGGAGAGCAGGCATGGGGACTGGTCCGGCGCCGAGTTCACCGCCGAGTCGCGCGACCACGTCTCCGTCTACCGCGTGCCGCCGACGCCGTAGCCGCCTCAACTGGGCGGTGCGAAAGGGTACTTACGGCATGTGCGTCCCACCCGCCGCGCCGTCCGGGGTGTCCGGGGCGTCCGTCAAAGGGATGCGGGCGGTGATCCGCTTGCCGACGGGTTCGCGCTGTGCTTCGAAGCCCCACGCCACGGCCCGTACGATCTCCAGCCCGTGCTGCCCCACCCGTTGGGCGTCGGCGGCACGGGCGACCGGGAGCACCGGGTCGGAGTCCCACACCTCCACCTCGACCAAGGCACCGACGATCCGTAGATCCATCAGCACCGGTCCGGGCGCGTACTTACGGGCGTTGGTGACCAACTCGCTGACGACCAGCTGTGTGAGATCCATGGCACGGGCCGACACCGGCAACCCGTATTCGGTCTGGGCCCGGGTGAGGAACGTGGCGGCCAGCCGACGGGCCTCGGCGATGCAGGAGCCGTCCCCGTCCAGCGCCACGGTCGACCGCAGGGCCCGGGCCTGCGGCGCTGCGTCGTCGTCCTCCGATGAATCTGGTTCCATCCGGATCGTTTCACCGCCTTCCGCGTGCCCGGCGCATACCCCGTGAAGCAACGCGCACTCCGTCGATCTCCGCCGGGTCCAGCGGAGAGCTCCACCGGACACAAGCATCAACCGTACGATGCGGGGCAGCACTTCGGATGAAATTCCTGATCCGTAGCGCTCACCGACTTGTGTATGAGGACAGATGGTGGACACCGAACACGCGGGGCAGCCGGGGCGGTTGTCGGTCAGGACCGACGTCGTCGACGGCACCTTGGTCGTGGCTGTTGCCGGAGAGATCGACCAGGAGACGGGCGGCTCACTGAGGGAGGCGCTGAAGCTGCCGGAGGGCGCCGCACCGCGCGTTGTCATCGACCTGCGCGACGTCTCCTTCATGGACTCCAGCGGCATCAACATTCTCATCGCCGTGCAGACGATTCTCGCGGAAGCGGGCGGCTGGCTGCGGCTCGCCGGGGCCGCCCCACCTGTGCTGCGCATCATCCAGCTCGTCGGCATCGACGGATTCATCGGCTGCCACCCGACGGTCCAACAGGCCCTCGAAAGCTGACCGTTGGGGGGAGAGAGCGTGCTGGGTGTCGGGGCTGCCGTGAAATCCGCTGGCGGGTTGTCAGGACACGGTGATAGGCACTCCGGGTGACCAAGACCCTGGAGTTCCCCGTCCTGCTGCGGCTGATCGACGAACGGTCGGAGGCGTTCCGGGCCGCGGTCGCCTCCGCGCCGAGCCTCGACGCACAGGTGCCGACCTGCCCGGAGTGGACGCTGCGCGACCTCGTGCAGCACCTGGGCGGGGTACAGCGCAGCTGGGCCGCCATCGTCGCCGCCGGGCCCGCCGACGCCCGCCCCGACGTGACGGTCTCGGAGGCGCCGCAGGAGCGCGCCGCGCTGCTGGCCTGGTCGGCCGAGTCCACGGAGCAACTCCTGGGCTCGCTGCGGGAGTTCGGCCCCGATCGCGGCTGCTGGACCTGGTGGGGCGATTCGCAGTCTCCGCAGACCTCCGGCGCCGTGGGCCGGCACCAGGTCCAGGAGCTCATGGTGCACGCCTACGACGCCCAGATCACCGTCGGTGCCCCGCGGCCGCTGCCGGACGAGGCGGCACTCGACGGCATCGACGAGTTCCTGTCCACCTGCTGCGCCGGCACGGACCCCTGGCCGCACGAGCCCGCCGCCGTCGAGTACCACGCCACGGAGGGCCGTTCCTGGCGCCTGGCGCTCTCCGCCGACGGCGCCCGGGCCACCGAACTCCCCGTGCCCGCCACGGAGACCGGGTCGGACGCGGCCGGTGCCACCCTCGAGGGCACGGCCGGTGAGCTGGTCCTGGCCCTGTACGCCCGGATCCCGGTCAACTCCCTGAAGGTGGACGGCGACCCGCGTCTCTTCGACCTGCTCCTGGCCTGGGACCCGAGCGCGTAGGCCGTGCCGACGCGGGGCGTCTCCTATGCCTCGCTCGTGATCGCGGCCAGTTCGAGGTCGAGCGCAGGGGCTATACCGCTGACGTCGCGACCGACTCTTTTCCGTACCTTCCGCACAAAGTCCGCGGCCTTCTCCGCGGGCAGCCACACGCGCGCTCCGGACGGTGACACGAGGATCACCTCGACGCCCGCGAGCGGCCCCGGCGCGGGTCGTACGGTGATGTCCCCGTCGCCCGCCGGGAACATCAGCCCCAGCGCGAGCAGTTCCCAGGCGAAGGTCCAGGTGACCTCCATACCGTCGGGCCCGAGCAGCACCAGGCGCACCGCCAGACAGTCGTCCGGCCGGTACACCAACTCCGCCGCGACGATGGCTCCTTCACCATCGGCCAGCACCACGAACCCGGTCGTGCCGACCCGCAGCGGAACACCGCCCGAGCCCTCCGTCATGACACCAACTCCCGTTCCCCGGGCGCGCTTCCGCCCGAGGAGGCGGTGAACGTCCGCCGCCCGTGTGAGGCACCGGGGGAGTCCAGCAGGCGTACGGCCGCCATGGCCTCCTCCACCGTGCGGGTGCCGGTCAGCACGCACAGGGTGTAAGCGGCGTTCTGGAGGGGGACGGCGACGGCCATGTCCCCGTCGGCCGCGAGGGCCAGGTAGCGGTCGACCGCCTGTTGCAGTACTGCCGGGTTCGGCACGATCACGTCAGGCCTCCACGTTCTCGGCGGAACCCGGACTCGTCGACACGCGGTCGCGACAAGAGGGAAAGGGCACGATGACACTCCTCGCACGGGAAGAAAGCGTGCCTGCTTGCCGAAGCACTGGACTGCGCACGCTTGTGCCCCGTCCGTAGGGTCCGAAACAGGTCCGGTGCAGGGTCCGCAACAGATCCGGCGTACGGTCCGAGACGAATCCGGCCCGCGCGATGTGCCTTGCCCCGTCCAGCAGTTCAGGCGCGTTCGGGCACCGGGCCGCGACGCACGCCCTCGATGCGTTCCGGGCTCTGCGGGACCACCGGCAGGAGCAGATAGGAGGGTTCGTCGCCGCCGGAGACCAGGGTCGTCACGCCACCGAAGAGATCGGTCGGCCGGTCGTCGGGATCGTCGTGCAGGAAGACCGCGTGCCCTTTCATCTCCACGCCGAACGACCTGGGCCAGGGGCCCTCCCCGGCGAACTCGAAGTCACGGCCCTGGACGGTCCCCGCGAGGCGATACCCCGCCGGGACGACCACCGAGGTCGGCCAGATCTCGATGTCCAGCGGGACGGCCACCCCCGGGGTCAGCGGGTCGAGGCGGTCGTGCGGGTGCCAGGGGTGGTACGGCGACTCCGCTCGGCGTCCAGGGCCCGGTGCGAGGCGCGCAGCCAGCCGTGCGCGACGACACCGGCCGGGTCGAGGACGCGCACAGTGAGGAAGAGGTCGGCGTCGGTGGTGCTGGACGCGACGACGAGCCGTGCCGCGGCCGGGCCGGTGATCTCCGTCGGCTCGGCGAAGAGCTCGGTGGTCAGCGAACCGTCACCGGGGTCCAGATAGGACCTCGTCCATTCGGTGCGCGCCAACGGCCATTCCCGCTCGGCGCGTTGCTCGAAACCGCCGTCCACGTGGCGGACGTTGAGCTGGACGGGCGGCTGCCGGTCCCAGCCGGTGTCCTCGCCCTTGAGGAAGTGCCCGAAGAACCGGCGTTGCAGCTCCAGTCCGTGCGCGGTGTAGAACTCGGTGACGTGCCCGAGGCCGTGCACCTCCAGCCACTTCTGCACCGACGACGCCTGCGCCCAGCCCTCGAAGCCGCCCCGACTGTGCAACCCGTGCGCCCAGTTGGCGGCCGACAGCAGCGGAACGGTGATCTTCGGCAGGTCCGCCGAACGTGCCCTGTAGAACCGGCCGTTGAGCGGGTGGGCCAGCAAGTCGGCAGTGGCGTCACGGCGGTTGGCGTCCAGCTCTTCGTCGGTCAGGGGCTGTCCGATGGGCAGGTTGAGCAGCGAACTGTCCCGGTCCACCCCGGAGGCGCGGGCCGATCTGCTGGCCGGGTTCAGCCGTTGGGAGGGGGCGCTGCGGGACGGGCTGCGCGCGATGCGGGCACGCGGTGAACTGCCCGGCCGGATCGACCCCGACCGCTTCGCCCTCGAAGCGTCCCTGAATACGCTGATCGATTGCTTGCGCGGGCACGCTGACGGCTGACCGATATGGGTGCGGGGCCTGCCCGCCGATCGTAGTGATCGGCGAACAGGCCCCGCATTATTGCTAGTTGCTAGTTGCTAGTTGCTAGTTGCGACGGCCCGCCGGACCGTGGCTGACCGAGTCCTGGTCCCCTGTGCCGGAGGCCGGCCCGGAGGTGTCGGAACCGGTGCCGCCCGGGGTTTCCTGGGCGCGGTCGGCGTGGCCCGGCCACCAGGCGGCGTGGCCGATCAGGGCGGTGAGGCTCGGCGTGAAGAACATCGCCATGACGAAGGCGGCGACGGCGATGCCGAAGGAGACCGCGAAACCCATCTCCGTGAGCAGGGCGTTGCCGGCCAGCATCATCGTGGCGAAGGTCGCCGCGAGGATGAAACCGGCCGCGGCCACGGTCGGTCCCGCGTGCCGTAGCGCCATGCTCGCCGCCTCGCGTGGATCGCGGCCCTCGCGGGCCTCCTCGCGGAGCCGGGCGATCATGAGGATGTTGTAGTCCGTGCCGATGGCGACCACGAAGAGATACATGATCACCGGGAGCATGAACATCAGCCCCGGGTGTCCCTGAGCGTCCTGGAAGATCCAGACGGTCGCGCCGAGGGTGGCGCCGAAGCCGAGACCCACCGAGGCGATGAGGTACCACGGCGCGACCACACTGCGCAGCAGCAGTCCCAGGATCAGCATGATCAGCAGGGCGGCGACGGGGAACACGGTCCGGTAGTCGTGGTTGACCGCCGCGTTGATGTCCTTGTAGATCGAGGACATGCCGCCTACCAGCGCCTCGGTGCCGTCGGGCGCCGAGGAGTGCGCGACGTCCCGCACCCGGCCCACGGCGTCGATCGCCTTCTCCGTGGAAGCCTCGTACTTCAGCGTGACGGTGAAGTCCGCCGTGGTGCCGTCCTTGTTGACCTGGCTCATACGGGCGTTCGCGACACCGTCGACGGCCCCGAGCTTCTCGGCGTAGGCCGTGAAGGCGGACTTGTCGAGCGGCTTGCCGTCGGTGCTGGAGAGGTAGACGTCGGTGGGGGCCGCGGCGCCCGCCGAGTACGCCTTCTGCATCTCGTCCTGAACGACCATCGACTCCTTGGTCTTGGGCATGGAGCCCGAGGCGAGGTCGAAGGTGGCCTTGTAGCCGAGGGTGCCCAGCGACAGCGCGACGAGGACGAGCCCGGAGAGCGCGGCCGTCAGCGCGGGGCGGCGCTGCACACCGCGGCCGAGGGCGGCGAACCGGGCGTTCTGCGGCTCCTGTTGCCAGGACTTGGAGGGCCAGAAGACCTTCGGCCCGATCAGCGACACCACGGCCGGGATCAGCGTCAGGCCCGCGATGAGCGTCACGGTGACCGAGATGGCCAGCGCCGGACCCATCTGCTTGAGGAAGCCCAGCGTGGACAGCACCAGCGCGAGGAACGCGATGATGACCGCGCCGGCGGCCGAGGCGATGGCCTCGCCGACCCGCGCGACCGCGTTGACCATGGCCTGCTTCGGTTCGTCACCCGCCCGCAGCCGTTCCCTGTACCGGAACATCAGGAACAGGAAGTAGTCCGTGCCCACGCCGAACAGCACGACGATCAGGATCGACGAGACGGAACTGTTGGCCTGGAGACCGAACAGCTTGGTGGCGTAGGCGATCAGGCCGTTGGCGATGGACGCCACCACACCGATCAGGACCAGGGGAAGGAACGCGAGGATCGGCGCCCGGAAGATGATCAGCAAGGTCACCAGGATGATGAGGAAGGTCCCGATGCCGATCAGCGCCTCGCCGCGCTTCGAGGAGTCCTGCTGGTCGAGGGCCTGCGCGGCGGAACCGCCCAGCTTCACGTCGAGGTCCGTGCCCTTGGCCAGCTGCTTGACGTCGTCGCGCAACACCTTCGCGGCGTCCGCCTGCACCGGCTGACCGGCCTTCTTGCTGTCCATCTGAACCAGGGTCATGGTGTACCTGCCGTCCTTGGACGGCGGGCCGGGGACCACCTTCTGCACCTGGTCGATGTGCTTCTTGCCCAGCTCGGTCGTGATCCGGGAGACATCCTTCTTGTCGGCGGCGGTCAATTTGCCGCCGTCGGTGCGCTGGTACAGCGCGATCGCGGACGGCGTGAAGGCGCTGGGGAACGCCTTCACCTGCAGATCCGCAGCTTTGATGGACTCGTAACTCTTGGGCAGGAAACTGCTCTCGTCACTGTTGGAGGGCAGGCCGGGCGCGGTGGCGACGATCGCCACCGCGGCGATCAGCCAGGCCACGATGGTCCAGACGGGATGTCTGACGACCCCGGTGCCTATACGTCGAAACATGCGGGAGGTCCTCCTGGGAAGGAAGATCACCGCAGCCCGGGGAGCGGACCCCGGCATCGGCGACCCCGACCGGTCCTCACCCGTGGGGCCGGTCGAACGGTTGTCTGTGGTCTTGTCATATCGGTCACGCGTGAAGATTCATAACACACGCATTGTCTGGGCACAGGTCCGCACGAACGGGTGGTTGTCTGTGACCCGCCCTCCTCCACCACGTTGTGCCGCTGGGCGGCACGCTCGCCGCTTCCGGAGACCGCCCACCCGGCGGGTGCGAGGAGAGGAAATCATGGGAGCAACGAAGTGGTCCACGGCTTTTGGAGCCGCGGGACTGGTCCTCGTGGCCGTCGCGGCATCGGCCACCGCCCAGGGGCGGACGCCGCACGCACACCTGGCCGGACGCGTCGTCCTCACCAACACGGACAACGGCCGGACGGTGCCCGCGAGTTCGGGCGGTGATGTCGAGATCCGGCTCACCCACACCCGCGAGCGCGGGTTCACCTACACCTGGACCGCTCCGGAGTCCGGCAACTCCGCGGTGCTCGGGCATGCTTCCGACGCCACCTACCCGTCCGGAGACGCCACCGCCGTCTTCCACGCGGCATCCGCCGGCGCCGCCACCGTCACCGCGCAACGCCGCTGCGTCCCCGACCCCGGCAGCCTCTGCCCCCTGCTCGTCGAGACCTGGAAGGTGACGATCGAGGTGAAGTGACCCTGCGGCGGGTCGCGTCGGTAGGGTGATTCCGGAGGTGGTCAAGTGACCGACAGAGTGCGGGAGTTGAGCGAGCCGCCGGAATCCACGACCGTGGTGGTGATCGGCGCGGGCCCGGCCGGGCTCACCGTCGCGAACCTGTTGCGACGCGGCGGGATCGACTGCGTGGTCCTGGAACGCCGGACCCGCGAGTACGTGGCACAGCGTCAGCGGGCCGGCATCGTCGAGACCCGCGCCGTGCGCATGTTCGACTCCTGGGGCCTGGCCGACCGCGTCCTGGGCGGCGCCCCGCACGACGGCATCCTGGAGCTCCGCGTCGACGGCGAGACGCATCTCGTCAACGACTACGACGGCTCCGAAGGCCCTACGGCCCGCCTCTGCCCCCAGCAGATGCTGGTCCAGAAGCTCACCGCCGCGTACCTGGAGGACGGCGGCGACCTGCGCTTCGAGGCCGCCGACGTCTCCCTGCACGACCTCGCCGGCGACCACCCCGCCGTCCGTTACCGCACCGCGGACGGCGGCCTCCGTACGATCGCCTGCTCCTACGTCGCGGGCTGCGACGGCGACCACGGCGTCAGCCGCGGCGCGGTTCCCGACGGAGCCCTCACGCCGTACGCCTTCGATCACGGGATCGGATGGCTGACGGTCATGGCCGACGCGCCGCCGCCCGCCCACCCGCTCCTGGCCGTCAGCCCGCAGGGCTTCGCCGCGCACTTCCCGCGCGGCCCGTACGCCAGCCGCTACTACCTCCAGTGCCCGCCGGACGACCGTCCCGACGATTGGTCCGACGCCCGCGTCTGGGACGCGCTGCGCACCCGGCTCGGCGACCCGGCCCTCGTCTCCGGCCCGATCACCGACCGCGAGATCTTCCGGCTCCGCAGCCTGGTCCACGACCCGATGCAGTACGGCCGCCTCTTCCTCGTCGGCGACGCGGCCCACATCGTCTCGCCGATGGGCGGCAAGGGGATGAACCTCGCTCTCTACGACGCCGATCTCTTCGCCCGCGCCGTACGGGACGCCGTCCACGACCAGGACGACACCGCCCTGCGCACCTACTCGGAGCGGTGTCTGCGCCGCGTCTGGAGCGACCAGGAGTTCTCGCACTGGATGACCCGCATGCTCCATGACGCCGGTGACGCCACCAACTCCGGTTCTTTTCACCGCAGTTTGGCCCGCGCCCAGCTCGACCGGCTCTTCACGTCCGCTGCCGCGGCCGGCGCCTTCTCCGAACTCATGACGGGCATGGACTTCGGAGAAGGCGCCGGGCCTCGGCAGCCTTGAGGCGTTACACCGTCAGGCCGTTGACGGTCAGGTGCCGGGCGAAGAAGCGGACCGCGCTGTCCGCCTCGAACCTCGGCAGTTCCTTGTGTGAGCCCGAGTTGACGTGCAACGACTTCTCCTTCGAGGCGAAGGCGTCGAACAGCGCGAGACCCGACGGGCGCGGGATGTGCTCGTCGTCCCACTGGAGCGCGAACTCGATCGGGACCGTGATCCGCCGCGCCGACTCGGCGAGGGACTCGTCGTACCAGAAGAGGCCCAACACCGCGGCGGTGATGCGGGGTTCGGCGGCCGTCAGCGGTACTCCGATCGCGGTGCCCATGTTGAGGCCGTAGTAGCCGACGGGTCCTTCGGTGCCGATCTCCGGGAGTTCCTGGAGGGCGTCCAGGGTCGCCAGCCACTCCGGTACGGCGCGCTCGGCGAGGTGGGCGTTGTAGCGGACGACGATCTCGCCGACCGGTTCGCCCGCCGCCATCTTCCTTTGCATCAGGGCGATTTCGCGTTCGTCGTGCGGTGTGCGCGGTCGGTCGCCGTGGCCGGGGGCGTCGATGGTGGCGACGTGGAAGCCGCCGCCGTTCACGAGGCGCTCCGCACGGCCCGCCATGGCCGGTGCCTTGCTGTGGTTGCCGCCGCCGTGGCCCATCAGGACCAGGGGAGCGCGTACGGAGGCGGCGGCTGCGGGCGACCAGAGCGCGCCGGTGACCTCGCCGACGGCGAAGTCGCGGACAAGGACACCGTTCGACGATGTCTCAGCGGTGAAGTGCGGTGAATGCTGGGGGAGTTCCATGGTGTTGCCTTTCGGGATCGCCTTCGTGTGAGGCGCTCCCGGCGACACCTATGCCGCTGGCCCAACCGTGGAGAAGAGGGGGAGCACCCACCTGGATACTGCGTTCATGGGTCTCACCTCCTCATGCGGTGTCACGGCCAACGGCAAGGTAGCAGCACGGTTGTCGTCGCTGCCAACGCTTTTCCGTCTCGGCGCTGCTGCATGCGCGTACATCTAATGTTCTTGACATCTTCCCGGGCCGACGCCCAAGGTTGAGGCGATCGTTCCCGGACGGGTGGAGGCCCCGATGCGCGTACGCGACGCCGTACCCCACGGTGCCGTCCCGGGCGCGTGGCTGATCATCCGGCGGCATGTCGACTACTGCCGTACCGCCTCCGCCGTCTGTCCTTCCGCACGCCCCTGACCCCTGTCGGCCCCCTCGGGCCGGCCGTCTCGACGTGTTCTCGGAAGGAACTCCCATGTCCGGCCCCGCCCTGCGGCTCGCCCTCGAAATCGACGGCGACGGCGACGGCGCCCATCCCGCGGCCTGGCGCCGCGCCGCCCACTCTCCCGACCAGCTGCTGAGCCCGCGCCGGGTGGCCCGTGTCGCCGCCGCCGCGGAGAACGCCGGGTTCACCCTGCTCACCCTGGACGACGGCGCGCTCCCGCCCGGTAGCGGCCCCGACGTGGTCGGCCGGATCGGCGCGGTGGAGCGGGCCGCGTTCATCGCCGCGTCGACGAGTGTCGTCGGCATCGCGCCGGTCGTGCCGCTCACCTACGCCGAACCCTTCCACGTATCAAGCCAGTTGGCGTCCCTGGACCACATCTCGGTCGGACGCGCCGGGTGGGTGGTGAGCGAGGAGGCGCGGCCCGAGGCGGCCTCCGTCTGGGGGCGCCCGCTCGTCGACGGGACCGCGGCCCGCGCCCGCGAGTCGCGTGACGGGGTCGAGGTCGTCCGCGAACTGTGGGACTCCTGGGAGGACGACGCGGTCATCCGCTCCGTCGCCACCAGCCGCTACCTCGACCGCGACCGGCTGCACTACGTCGACTTCACCGGCGACACCTACACGGTGAAGGGCCCGGCGATCGTGCCGCGTCCACCACAGGGCCAACTCGTCGTGCTCGGCAGCCCGGAGCGCGTCCCCGCCGACCAACTCGACGTGGCCTTCGTCGAGGGCCGCGACCTCGCCGCCGTCACCGCGAGCGCGTCCGCCGCCGGAACACCGCGCACCTTCGCCGAGGTCGAAGTCGCCCTCGACACCGCCCACGCCACGGCCGAGGAACGCGTCGAGGACCTTGAGCAGCACGGGACGTGGAGCGACCGGGGACGCCTGCGCCACATCGGCTCCGCCGCCGGACTCGCCGCGCTGCTGGGGGAGTTGAGGGGCGTGGTGGACGGAGTGCGCCTGCACCCGCTGGTGTTGGACGAGGATCTCCCGGAAGTGTCCCGGCTCGTCCTGCCCCATCTCTTCGAACGACGGGACGCCGTACGCCCGTTGGCCGGTGCGTCCCTGCGCACCCACCTGGGTCTCGACCGGCCCGCCAACCGCTACGCCGTCGCGGCAGCCGCGCAGGAGGACGTCCGATGACCCGCACCGACCCCCTCGACGTCCCCCGCCCCGACGCCCAACTCCACTTCGGTGTCTTCTTCCAGGGCGTCAACCACTGGACCGTCTGGTCGGACCCGGCCAGCGGTTCCCAGATCGACCCCGCCAACTTCCGACGCGTCGCGCAGACCGCCGAGCGGGGCCTGTTCGACGCGTTCTTCCTGGGGGAGGGGCTGCGGCTGCGCGAGGTCGACGGCCAGATCCACGACCTCGACGTCGCCGGGCGGCCCGACGCCATCACCCAACTCGCCGCGCTGGCAGCGGTGACGGACCGGATCGGTCTCGTCAGCACGTCCAACACCACCTTCAACGAAGCCGCCGACCTCGCCCGCCGTCTCTCCGGCCTCGACCTGCTCTCCGAGGGGCGGGCCGGCTGGAACGTGGTGACGACCGACAACGCCTGGACCGGCGCCAACTTCCGTCGCGGCGGCTACCTCGACCACGCCGACCGCTACCGTCGCGCCGAGGAGTTCCTCACCGTCGCCCGCGCGATCTGGGACAGCTGGGCGGACGCGGCCGTGTCCGGCTCGGCCGACGCCCCGGCCTGGGCGGCACCCGATGCCGTACGCCAAGTCCGCCACCAGGGACCGCAGTTCGACGTCGACCTCGCACCCACCCTGCCGCGCAGCGCCCAGGGACACCCGGTGATCTTCCAGGCCGGGGACTCCGGCGAGGGCCGGGACTTCGCGGCCCGCAACGCCGACGTCATCTTCTCCGCGCACGGCAACGACTTCGACGACGCGCTCGCCTTCGCCGACGATCTGCGGCGCCGTCTGAGGGCCGTCGGCCGACCCGACGACGACCTGCGCATCCTCCCCGGTACCGAGATCATCATCGGCGCCACGGAGGAGGAGGCCCTGGAGAAGAAGCGCTGGATCCGCCTCCAACAGGTCACCCCGGCAACCGCGTTGGGCATCGCCGGACTCCTCTGGGGCATCGATCTCTCCGGCCGCGACGCCGACGGGCCGTTGCCCAAGGAGGACCCGGTCGTCGCCGAGAACGACGGTTCCTTCGGAGCGCGGCGGATCGCCGATCCCCGCCAAGTCGTCGCCGAATGGCGGGAGAAGGCCGACGCCAACCGCTGGTCCCTGCGCGAGACCGTCATCGCGCTCGGCCCCCAGCGCGGCCACGTCGGCACCCCGGAGGGCCTGGCCGACAAGTTCGCCCACTTCGTCCGGCACGGCGCCGTCGACGGCTTCAACGTCACGCCGTACCTGATCCCCGACGGCCTCGACGACATCGTCGACCACCTCGTCCCCGCACTCCAGGAACGCGGTGTCTACCGCACCGAGTACACCGGCACGACCCTGCGCGAGCACCTGAACCTGCGCGCACCCCTCACCCACCGCACCACCACGGGCTGAGTCCCCGACACCGCGGACGCGGTGCCCACCGTCCCCCTGTGTCCGGTGGCCACCGCGCCCGGCCGTCCCGGCCCGGCGTCGCCGTGACCCCCACGGCGACCGTCACAAACGATGGCGGCGAGGGGCACATGGCGGCAATGAATTAGAAACCCCTCTAATCGACACCGGGAAGGTTTGCCCGGTCACCGCTCGTCAAGCAGGCGCAGGCCCAGCGGAGTTGCGGAGTGCCGTACGAACTGGCCCTGGCGGTGGCTGGCGACCAGGCCTCCGTCGCGCAGCACGCCGAGCTGGTAACTGGCGCTGGGCAGCGCGATGTTGGCCGCCGTGGCCACTTCGGACGTCGTCCGCGCTCCGTGGCTGGCCAGATCCGCCAGGACGACCGTCCGGGTACGGCCCAGCAGCCGCTCCAGCCCGTCCCTGCTCGCCCGGACGATCTCCAGGGGCTGTTTGGCGACCGGGTAGACGAGCACCGGCCCGAGCGTGGGGTCCGCGAGGGCGGTCGGCCTGCGCCAGCAGAAGTACGACGGGATGAGCAGCAGGCCGCGCCCGTCGAGGTGCAGCTCGCGGTCGACCGGATAGTCCACCTCGAGGACCGGAGCGTGCCAACGGGCGTGCGGGCGCAGCGCGTTGAGCAGCGCGGAGGTGCCGCCGTCGAGGAGCGCGCGCGTCCGCAGCTCGACGTCGTCGCCGACGGCCGTCTGGATGCGGGGCCAGTACGGTTCCAGCAGCGTCTCGCAGGACAGCTCCAGGGCCCGCGCCAACGTCCCCAGGGCCTTGGCGCCCGGTCCCGGTCTGTCGAGGGTCGACACCCAGGACGGCAGCGGACGCGACTCGGCGAGCCGGGACAGCTCATGGGTCAGCCGGGTGCGGGAGGTGGACCGCACCTGGTCGAGGCCGACGGCCAGCCCGCCGCCCGTGACCGACGGCGTGAGGAAGTCGGGGATGTACCCCACCGGAGGAATCAGCGTCTGTAAGGGCAACAGAGCCCGCCTGGCCCGCGGATCCTTCGCCAGCCCCTCGCGCACCGACCGGCGCCAGTGCCCGAACTCCAGCGCCCCTTGCCGCGCGTCCAACCGGCAGACACCGCACACGAGTTCCCAGAGAGCGTGGGGCTGGCGGGCCACCCGGATGCTCTGCAGGTCCTCGGAGGTGAAGTGGATACGGAGCATGCGGCCTCTTTCCCGCGCGTCGTCCGTGCGCAGTGTCGGTGGGGGGTACGGCCGCGCGGAAACCAGCGCGTCATTAATGGGGACGACTGAGGGGTGCGCATGGTTGTCGACGGGAAAGGGATGGACGTACCGCGTGTCGGCGAGCAGCCGGGTTCCATGAGCCCGGCTGCTGCCGGGGCGACGGTCAGGCCAGCCCTCCCCGCTCACGGGGTGTCTTCTGCCCGGCCTCGATGGACACTTGCAGCCGGTTCTCCGCCGGCGGCAGCGGGCAGGTGGCCAGGTCGGTGTAGGCGCAGGGCAGGTTCGTCGCACGGTTGAAGTCCAGGACGACCGTGCCGTCGGCGTCCGGTGGGGCCAGCGCGAGGGCCCGGTTCGCGGCGTACGTGGTCACCCCGGAGGTCGCGTCGGTGAAGAGCACCAGCAGTCCGCCCGGCCCCCGTCCGGGGAACGCGGTCAGGGCCAGCGACTGCCCGTCCAACTGGAACTCGACCCGGCCCGGCGCGTCGTACACGTGCTCCAGCCCCTCGACCGCCGCGCCCACGGTCGTCGGACGCGGCGTCTCGAAGGCCGTGTACCGTCCCCGGACCACCCAGCGGGGATCCGGCGCGTAGGCGGGCGTACCGGCGAAGTCGGTGCGCAGCGGCGCGTCCGGATGCCGGGGCCGCAGGATGTCGTTCCCGCCCCGCCTGGCCACCTCGATCACGGCGTCACCCCAGACCGCGTTCACCCCGCCGCGCTCGGGCAGCACACCGAAGTGGTGCTCACCCCGCACCGGCGTTCCGTCCACGACGAGTTCCTCGCCTTCGTCGAGGGCTACGGCGACCCCGTCGGCGTCGGTCCACCAGGCGCCGGGCGCGTCCGGGAAGCGCTGCGGCCGGTCGTCGAGCCAGTGCAGCCCGGTGATCGCCAGGAATCCGTGCGGAGCGGCGAGCCGTTCCTCCTGCCCGCGGTACCACTCCAGCCAGTCCTGGGTGAAGGCCTGGAGGTCGGTCGTGGTCAGGTCAACGGTCATGGTCGTCGCTCCTTCGTCGTGCGGGGCCCGGCCTCGAAGCGGGGTCGTACCAGTGCCAACCCCGGCCGCCCGGCGGGGGATTCCGGTCCATGTGTGACAGCTTCATGTCGGGCCGCACCGGGTGCGGACCACCGCGCGCTCCTCCGCTCCCCGTACCACCCGGCGGGCCACCGTCCACCCGTACGTGGGACGGCATTGTTCGATTTCCAGCCGCTAGCATTTCCTTCACGTCGATCCATGAAATTGCATGACGGGATTTCATGGGGCTTCCACCTGTACGGTTTCGAGGCCGCGATGGAAACGGTCGGAAAAGTGGTTTTGTCGAACGGAGAGGGTTCGTCTCTGATGCAGAACTTCACGAACGGAATGTCCGCCAACCACATCCCGGGAACATGGGTGAAGAGCCGCATGTCCGAAGCGAACGGCATGTGCGTCGAGGTGGCCGCGCTGCCCCGCGGCGGAGTGGCCGTACGTAACTCGACCGATCCCGGCGGACCCGCGCTGATCTTTACCGCCGAGGAGATGAGCGCATTCCTCGACGGTGCGAAGAAGGGGGAGTTCGACGGCCTCGGTACTCTCAACTAGGCGTCGGAGTACATAAGTTCGGGCAACGCCTCCGGCCCGGGCGTGTCATCATGTGAAGGTGACTGCCCGTTGTGAGGAGAAGGCGTGTCCCCGGATCCGATTCCGATCAATCGTCTGGCCCGGCATACGGCCGGGCCGGACACGACAAAGACGGCGGCCACCATCATGCTCGGCCTCGCCGTCAGGGATTTGCGCGACGAAGCCGGTCTGACACAGAAAGAACTCGCGAAGGCCACCCACGTTTCGAACTCGACCATCAGCCGCCTGGAGAATGCCGATTCCACGCCCGAGGGGCGCACGGTCGAAGCGGTGATGACATATCTGAAACTCGACGAGTCGGCACGGAACAATTTGGCGATGTTGTTCTCCCGCGCCCAGGAACCGGAATGGTTCCAGAACAGATTCGACGACTGCACCCCCGACTACCTGCGGCGGCTCCTCGGCCTCGAATCCGTCGCCATCGGGCTCACCACGTACGACGTACGCCTGGTGTCGGGCCTGCTGCAGACTCCCGAGTACGCGAGCTGCATCCTCCGCACGGGCCTGCACCTCACAGAGTGGGACAGTCCCGAGATGGAGCTCAGGGTCGCCATGCGCCGGGAGCGGCAGGAGCGGGTGTTCGGCCAGGCCGAGCCGCCGCGCTGCGTGTTCCTCATGGACGAGTCCGTCCTGCTGCGTCGGGCCGGCTCGGACCAGGTGATGCGCGAGCAGATGCTCCACCTCCGGGAGATGGCCCAACTCCCGCACATCACCGTCCGGTTCGTGCTCCTCGACCGGATGATCGCGGGCAACGAGGCGTCGATGGCGGGTGGCATGGCCCACCTCCAGTTCGGCCGCGGCGGCCTGCCCGACCTCGTCTACGTCGAGGGCTACCGCAAGGCCGACTACTACAACAAGCCCGCGCTGAGCGCCGAGGAGCGGGCGAAGCCCTGGCCGACGAAGGAGAACGACTTCGAGCGGCACCTCCAGCTCCTGCTGCGCATCCAGGGCGAGGCGTGTGCCTCGCCCATGGAAAGCCGGCGCATGCTGGACGAGGCCGTCGCGCGGTACTCCTAGGCGCTGTCCCTGAGTTGGGCCGGCCCTATCGCCGGGGCGGCACTTTCCCCAGCCCGCCGTATTCCGTCCACTCGATGCTGCGCCGGCGCTGCTGGAGCTCGGAGTCGGGCCGCCAGTCGGTCACGTCGACGAGTCCCGGGTCCTCCACGACGAGCCTCTCGAAGATCTCGTCGACGTCCGCCTTCTCCCGGACCCTGCCCCAATTGCCCCCGGTCTGGACCCGCATGAGCTCGGTGACGTCGTCGCGGACCTTGGCGTCGTCGCTCACGAGCTGGCACAGGACGACGAAGCTGCCCGGGACGAGCTGGTCAACGACCCTTTCCACAAAGGCCTTTGGTTCGGCGCTGTCCGGCAGACAGTGCAGTACGGAGATGAACAGGGCGGCCGCCGGCTCGGCGAAGTCGATGAGCCGGGTGAAGTCCGGGTGGCCGAAGATGGTGTCGGTGTCCGTCATGTCGACCGACAGGATCGCCGTGTTGTCGTTCTCGTTCAGCAGGGACTGGCCCAGCGACAGGACCACGGGATCGTTGTCGATATAGACGACGTGGGACTCGGGATCGACCTCCTGCGCGATCTGGTGCACATTGCGCTGCGTGGGAAGGCCCGAGCCGAAATCGATGAACTGCCTTATCCCGTGCTGCTCGGCCAGCACTCTGACCACGCGCTGGAGGAACCACCGGTTGTTCAGCGCGATCTCACGCGAGGTGGGTGCCACCTCCAGCAATAACTCGCAGGCATTCCGGTCTGCTTCGAAGTTGTTGCTGCCGCCCAGCAGCCAGTCGTACATCCGCGCCGCGCTGGGCAACGACAGATCGACATGATTGTGCTCCACCAACGGCCCGTCCCCTCGCCGAATCCGCCCCATCCGAAGTGGAGTTGCCCATCCTAGGAGGGCGGCATACGGCCGCACCACCGCTGGTTCGGGTGAACCGTGGCGCAGGTTGGCGGAAGGTGGCGGATCGGAGCGTCCGCGAGGAGACCGCGTACGCCGGGAGGGATACCGGCGGGGTCAGAGACGCCTCAAGGGCGCCTCCGCACCGATGAGTTGGGGGAAGGTCCGCCGCGCGGCGGCGAGAGCAGCTTCGACCGCGGACGGCTCGACACCCATCAACTCGGCGGCCTCGGCGAGAGAGAAGCCCAGTCGGCGGCACAACACCACGCTGTCCGCGCAGGCGTTGGGGAGCCGCTGGTACAGCATGGCCAGAACCGGGTCCTGCGCCGCGGCACGCTCGCCCCGCCGCTCTACCTGACGGCGGAGCTCTTCCCAGACCTCGGCCGCGGGGCAGGGCTGCCACATCAGCCACTGCCAGCGTTCGTGGGCGGACACCAGCGTGGCCTCCACGACAGCCGTGGAACGGGCCACCGCGGACAGCCGAGCCCGGGTGTAGAGCGTGTAGCGGGGGCGGTTCCGTTCGGCGAAGGCCGCGAAACCGAGGTCCGCGATCACCGGATCAACCGCCGATGACGGGGAGTCGATCCCGGTGCGCAATGCCGCGATTTCGGGTGCGGAAAGGGGGAAAGACACGCCCTCGACGAATCGGCTGGTCCATTTCGTTGTTTCCTTGTCGATCTGCTTCGTCCCCCGGGATGTGAATGAGCACTTTCCCGGACGGGTCCGCTGTGGCCCCGAAAGGAAACTACCGCGCAGGGCCGGGCAGTTGAGCTGTCCCGGCCCTCCATGCAAAGTCATTCTGCGTACTGAACATCGCGGTCAGGGGGCGCCTAATTCCGTCGCGAGCCGATCCTTTTCAGGGTCGAAAAGGGCGCCATATCTCCCCTTCGATCATTTTCGATCAGGTCGGCTGGACGGTTCTCAGCCGACCTCGTTGAGCTTCCCGGTCGCCACGTCGAAGACGAAGCCCCTGATGCGGTCCTTGTGCACGATGAAGGGGTCGGCCTTGATGCGGGCGATCGACTGCCGTACGTCGGCGTCCAGATCGGTGAAGGCCTCCGCCGCCCAGGACGGGCGGATACCGGTGTCCTCCTCGACCGCGGCCTTGAAGCCGTCGTCCGTGAAGGTCAGCATGCCGCAGTCCGTGTGGTGGATGAGGATGATCTCCTCGGTGCCCAGGAGCCGTTGGCTGATCGCTAGCGAGCGGATCTCGTCCTGCGTGACGACACCGCCCGCGTTGCGGATGACGTGGGCCTCGCCCTCGTTCAGGCCGAGGATCGCGTACACGTTGAGGCGGGCGTCCATGCAGGCCACGACGGCGAGGTGGCTGGCGGGCGGCAGGGGCAGCGGGCCGTCGAAGGTCTCGGCGTAACGGGCGTTGTTGGCCAGCAGTTCATCGGTCACGGACATGGTGGACCTCGGTTCTCGTCTCGTGTGTTCTCAGAGGTGCGGTGCGGGAGTCGGGGACGACAGCGCACGGCGACAGAACACGTCGAAGACGTGGACACGACGCGAGGGCCAGAAGCCCGTCAGCGTGGTGGTGAAGGTCGGCACCCGACCAGTGAACCCTCCGCCACCGGAAACTGGCAAGCAGCGGCCGGCCGCACAACCCACGGATCAGGGAGCAACGGTATGAGCACCTTCCCCACCGCACGAGACGTCAGGACCACCCCCGAAGGCCTCCTCTGGGAGCCGTGCCCACGCTGGGTACGCGGCCGCAAGGGCGACACCACCGTCGTGGACAGCAGGCACCCCGTCCTCGTATGGGAACCGGCCGTACCCGTACCGACGTACGCCTTCCCGCACGACGAGGTCCGCGAGGACCTGCTCCGCCCGGCGAAGAACCCGCCGACCGGCGCGCACACCGGATCACGGATCTTCTACGACCTCGAGATTGCCGGCCAGTTGGTGGAGAACGCGGCCTGGACCTACCCCGCCGACGACCTGGCCGGGCACATCGCCTTCGAGTGGTTCCGGCGGGTCGGGCGGGGCCTGGACCACTGGTACGAGGAGGAGGAAGAGATCTTCATCCACCCCCGTGACCCGCACAAGCGGGTCGACGCCATCCCCAGCAGCCGCCACGTCCGGGTCGAGATCGACGGCACGGTCGTCGCGGACACCCACCGTCCGGTCCTGCTCTTCGAGACCGGCCTGCCGACCCGGTACTACATCCCGCGCGAAGACGTCCGCCTCGACCTGTTCGAGCCGACCGACCACAGCACCGGGTGCCCCTACAAGGGCACCGCCACGTACTGGTCGTGGCGCGGCCGGACCGGCGTTCCCGGTGTCCCGCCGAACATCGTCTGGAGCTACCCGGAGCCGCTGCCCGCGGTCGGTGCCGTGAAGGATCTGCTCGCCTTCTACAACGAGGCGGTCGACATCTTCGTGGACGGAGACGCCGTGGAGCGCCCGGTCACACCGTTCACCGAGGCGCTCACGGGGCAGTCGTCGGACTGACGGCACCGGCGAAGTCCAGCCCTGTTGCTTCCAGTTGAGGTGAAACACCGCCGACAGGGCAGTCGACACCTTGCACATGCCTCTTCGATGGCTGTCGTGCTCCGGAACTGTCAAAGGATATTGAAGGACATTGATGGAGAGTCACAAAAAGGATGACAAGAAGCAGGAGCCGAAGCGCAAGGTGCTCGATCTGACCGCTGTGCAGGTGGTGGCGAGTGCGCTCGCCACCGTGGTGGGCGCGGTGATCGCGTCCCTGTTGGGGGTGGCCGGGACGATCATCGGCGCCGCGGTGGTCAGCGCCAGCGCCACCACCGGCGCCGCGGTCTTCCAGCACGCCTTCCGACGGACGGGGGAGGGGATCCGCAGAAGGGTGCCGTCGGTGGCCATGGCCCTGACGCCGAGTGAGGAGCGGGAGGTCCAACGCGCGGACGCCCGGGCGGCGTTCGCCTTACGGGACGGCACCTCGACCGGTGCGGCGACAACGGCGGACGACCCCTCCGACGATCCCGCCGATGACGAGTCGGTGACCACTTACCGGACCACGTCCGGATCTTTCTGGAGGTCCATCGGCTGGAAGAGGTACGCCCTCGCCACAGGCCTGGTGTTCGCCCTGGCGATGGTCACCGTGACCGCGGGCGAACTCATCCTGGGCAAGCCGATAGCGGCCGCGGTCAGGAACGAGTCCGGCAACGGAACGTCGCTGGGCGGCGGTTCGGCCGGAAAGAGCGCCCCCGCACACAGCCCGACACCTACACCGCTCACGTCCAGCAGCACGGGGTCGTACTCGGGCGGCACCGCCTCGCCGTCCGCGAGCGCGGAGCCGGAGAACAGCGCCGGCTCCGGTGCCAAACCGAGTCACAGTGCCGCTTCCAGCCCCGTGGCCTCGGCGTCGAGCGTGCCGTCCGCGAGCGGTGACGTCGAGAACACCTCCGACGCCACCGCGAATTGAGCGGGGCCGACCCTACTGAGGCGTCTGGTTCGCGTCGGCCAGCGCCCGGTGATCGGGAGGGCCGGGAAGGTCCAGCTGGCGGCCGAACCTCCGCGTGGCGAGGAGCGCGAGCAGTGCCGTGAGCGCCGCCAGTGCGGCTAGTACGGCGATCAGCCCCGCGAACCAGGGCGGCGCGGCCGTGATCCGCAACGCCTGCGAGAGGCGTGAGGAGTGGAACCGCCCGTCGAACAACTGGAGGGCGGCCAGCGCGGCCGGCACCACCACGGACACCGCGAGCACGAACAGCCCGCCGTGGAGGACCAGCGCCGGTGCCAGCAGGACGCACAGGATCGAGACACCGAGCGCGAACCCGTAGGCGGTGGCGGAGGCTCCGTCACGGTGCAGCGGGAAGTACGACAGCCCGCACAGGATGAGCGCCGCCGACGCGATCAGCCTCGGCCAGACCGGGGGAGTGCCGCGGCGGGTCGTCGTACGCGGGCGTCGCGCGCGGCGCTGACGAGCGGCCGGGCGGTCACCCGCGGGTTCCGGCTCGTGCGTGTCCGCCGGGGTCCGGCCGGACGCCTCGTGCAGCGGAGCCGTAGACCTGTCGGCGGCCGGTCCCGGGGCCCGGGCGGACGCGTCCTGTTCCTCGGCCAGGCGGCCGATCAACTGGACGAGGTCCTCGACGGGCCGGCCGGCCGCGGCCCGTACCGCCTCCTCGCCGCAGTGCGGCTCCAGCGGAGCCCGCTGCAGCAGGGCCATCAGCCGGGTGACGTCCTCCACGGGCCGGTTCTCGGCGGCCGCGCGGATCGCCTCGTCGGCGCAGTCGGGACTGCGCGGCGGCTGGGTCAGCAGCGTCACAAGACGCGTGACGTCTTCCACCGACCGGTCCTCACCGACCGCCCGCAGGGCGTCGACGGTGGCCTGCGCGTACTTCGGTGACTGCTCCAGCAAGGTGATGAGCTGGAGCACCTCGTCGAGCGGCCGGTCGGCGACGGCGGCATGCACCAGGCGGTGCATCGGATCGACGTTCTCGCCCTCGGGGCCGGTTGGAGCGGGACCCTCTTGCGTCGGACGTGACGTCGGCGGCGTTGGGTCGGCCGGCCCTCCGTCGGAGGGCTCGAACCCGTGGGCCGCAGTGCCGTGAGGTATGTCGGGTTGGTCCGGGCTGGGCGAGAAAGAGCGGATGGTCATGCTCGGCTCCATGAAGAGGGTGATGCTGCTATCGCCCCCCGATGCGCGATGAACAAGCTGATCCAGTCCATTACTAGGCGGCCGCCCGCCACCACGCCACGCGAGTACGCCACCCGTGTGACCCCGGCCCGCGGCCCGGGGCCCGCACGCTCATCCGTTCGGTGGCCGTCTGCTCGCACCGCGCACGGGCCGCACATCTGATGGGAGCAGCGCGTCGCGGGGGCCGCGTGAGAAGCGCCGGGCGGCGGGTACCTGGGAAATCGCCGGAAAACGGGTCGGGTACGGCCGAGCCGGGCCCACCCGCGAGGAAAGGAAGGTGAGCGCCGTGCCGCGAGGGTCCAGCGCGAAGCGCGAGCGTCAGTACGAGCACATCAAGGAAGGCGCCGAGAAACGAGGCGTCTCCGAGAGCAGGGCGAAGGAGATCGCCGCCCGCACCGTGAACAAGGAGCGCGCCCGCGCCGGTGAGTCCGCGACCGCGAGCAGGACGTCCACCCGGGACCCGAAGTCCGCCCCGCAGCGCGGCGGCGAGCGCTCCCACAGCGGAGCGCGGGGACCGACGAGGGACCAGCTCTACGCGGAGGCCAAGAAGCGCGGTGTGGACGGCCGTTCGTCGATGAACAAGCAGCAACTGGCGAAGGCGCTCGGCTACTGAATCCGGCCGACCGTCGCCCTACTCGATGACCCCAAGGAGAGTGACCCCGATGGCCACCGTGTCCCTCACCGGAGCGTCCAAGGAGGACGCCGCCACCGTCTTCGGCGTGCTGCGGACCGCGTTCCCCACCGACCGGCCCGCCGACGACGTGCCCCAGGAACAGCCGGGCGACCGCGCCGCCGTATGGACCGCCGAGTTCGAACCGACGCAGGAATGGATCCCGACCGACCCCATCCCCCTGGAGGGCTCGGTCTCCGCCACGCTCCAGGGCGGCTACGTCGCCGTCGGCCAGCTGCGTGAGGCGCTGGGCGTCACGTTCGCCGTGGACGAGCAGGGCACGGCGTCCGGGGACCAGGAACAGGAGGTCGACCTGAGGCTCACGTCGAAGCGGTGACGAGAGGGGCGCTGCCGGGCAACTCCCCACGCGGGGACGGCCTGTCAGGAGCAGTACGGGCAACGGGCCTGATTGACGCCCCGGAGAGACGCGCCGTACTCTCCCCCTGTAGTGATGGCATAAGGAAGCTGGTGGAATTCCAGCACGGTCGCGCCACTGTGAGCCCGCCGCCGGAAGGTGGAGGGCGAGTCAGACACTGAACCTTCACTCGCCCGTACACGCAAGGGACGCACGATCCCGAAGGAGGGCTCACCTTGAGCAGCAGCATTTCCACCACCCGTCCGGTGTCCACGCCGGTTGTCCTGCCGGTCTCGAAGTCGATCGTCTGGCTGGTCGGCACCGCGCTGATCGCGCTGGCCGTCTACTACTTCGTCGGTGTCGACCAGGGTGCCGTGTCGGTGTTCGGCAACGACATGCACGTCCACGAGTTCGTCCACGACGCCCGCCACTTCCTCGGCTTCCCCTGCCACTGACCCTCCGCCGGCACCCGGACGTACGGACAACTCGACATGGAAAAGAAGCTCATACTGCGCGGCATACTCGCCGGCGCAGTCGCGGGCCTGCTCGCCTTCGTGTTCGCGCGCATCTTCGCCGAGCCGCAGATCGCCAAGGCCATCGACTACGAGAGCGGCCGTGACGCCGCCCAGAACGCCCTGGACAAGGCGGCCGGCCTGCCCGTCGAGGGTCACGAACATGAACTCTTCAGCCGCACCATCCAGGCCAACGTCGGTATCGGCGTCGGCATGATCTTCTTCGGCATGGCGATGGGCGCCCTGTTCGCCGTCGCCTACGCCGTCTGCCTGGGCCGCACCGGCGGGCTGCGGGCACGCAACCTGGCTCTGCTCGTCGCCGGCGGGGGCTTCCTCGGCATGTACCTGGTGCCGTTCCTGAAGTACCCGGCCAACCCGCCCGCGATCGGTCACGAAGAGACCATCCAGCAGCGCAGCGCCCTGTACCTGATCATGGTCGTGTGCTCCGTCGCCTTCCTCGCGGGAGCCGTCTACCTCGGCAAGCACCTCCAGGCACGCTTCGGCAACTGGAACGCGACCCTCCTCGCCGGCGCCGCGTTCGTCGTCGCGATCGGGATCGTCATGCTGCTCCTGCCGCAGCTGGGCCATCTCTCGTACAACAAGGCCAACTTCGGCAACCAGGCCACCGAGACACCGCTCCCGCTGAAGGACGACAAGGGCACCATCGTCTACCCGGGTTTCCCCGCCGACGTGCTCTTCAACTTCCGCTTCTACTCGGTCGCGGCCCAGCTCGTCCTCTGGACGGCCCTCGGCCTGATCTTCGCCCCCCTCGCCGAACGCCTCCTCAACCCCGCGCGCCCCGACGCCACCACACCGTCGCAGGAGCCGGACCCCGTCGCGGCGTAACTGGTTCTTCCACGTCCTCCACGGCGAGCGCGGTGATCGATGCGATCACCGCGCTCGGTCCGTGAGTTGGGCTTCACGGCTTGCGGGCGACTCCGACGTACAGCGGGATCCGGTCGGCTTCGCCGGGTTGTGTTCCGGGCTCGGGGTGCCAGCCCGCGGCGAGTTCGATGCCGGGGGCGACCAGCTCAAGTCCCTCGAAGAAACTGGTGAATTCGCCGCGTGAGCGCACTTGGGCGGGTGTGCCGCCCCTGCGGTAGACCTCGACGACGCGCGCCCAGGTCTCCGGATCGAAGTCTCCCGTCGCGTGGGACAGGGCCAGGTAACTCCCGGACGTCAGGGAGTCGAGCAGTTCACCCACGATGCGATGGGGATCGTCCTCGTCCGCCACCAGGTGCAGCAGGGCCACCAGGGACAGGGCGATCGGCTGCTCGAAGTCCAGCTGCTCCCTCGCCGCCGCGAGGATCTTTCCCGGCTCGCGCACATCGGCCTGGACGTAGGTGGTGCTGCCCTCCGGCGTGCTGTGGAGAAGCGCCTCGGCATGTCTGAGGACTATCGGGTCGTTGTCCGCGTAGACCACGCGGGCACGGGGGTTGATCGCCTGGACCACCTGGTGCAGGTTCGGCCGGGTGGGTATTCCGGTGCCGATGTCCAGGAACTGGCTGATTCCCCGCTCCGCCAGCAGCCGCGAGGCCCGGTGCATGAAGTCGCGGTTCACCCGCGCCATCTGCTTGACGGCGGGGAACAAGGAGATGACCTTCTCGGCGGCCTCCCAGTCGACGGGGTAGTTGTCCTTGCCGCCGAGGAAGTAGTCGTACATGCGGGCCGACTGGGGTTTGCCGGTGTCCACGTCGTCCGCGCTGAATCCTGCGTCCGTCACTTCGGTTCTCCTGTTGCCCAACGGCCTTTGTCACGAGGTGAGTTCAGGCCCGCGAGTGTAACGGGCGGAGCTGTCCTCACAGGTGGTGCGGGACCACGGCCACCGGGCACGCGGTGTGTTCCAGTACGGCGTGCAGGGTGGGGCCGAGTGTCCGGCCCGCGCGGCCGGTCACCAGCAGTTCCGCCGACGCCGAGACCGACGCCTGGACCAGGGCGGCCGCCGGGCTCTGGAGGCGGAGATCCTCGTAGACACCCACGTGCGGGTACTTCTCCCGCCAGGGCCGCAACGCGTCCGAGAAGCGTTGCGTCTCCTGGTCCTCCCAGCGTCCCCGGTCCTTCTCCGGCGGTGCGTACGGCATCCAGTGCTCGGCGGGCGAGGGCAGTCGCCAGGCGTGTACGACGTGCAGGCCGGTGTCGCGTCGGCGGGCGGCGTCGAAGGCGAAGCCGACGACGGCGCCGGGCAGTTCACCGCCGTCGACGCCCAGTGTCACGCCGTACGGTGACCGCCCGCGGTGATGGTGGACGAACCCGCTCGGCACCAGCACCACCGGCCCCTCGGAGCGCTCGGCGACCCCGTGCGCCACGGAACCGAGGGCCAGGCCCGCGAAACCGCCCGTACCGCGCAGGCCGAGGACCGTGCGGTCGGCCTCGGCGGTCAGGGGGAGCAGGGCCGGTACGACCTCTCCGGTGAGGGTGATCACCTCGGCCCGGAGTTCGGGGTGGTCCTTCGTGAGTGACGTGAGGAGGGCGTCGGGCGAGGGCTCGCGGAAGTAGGGCCAGGTGGTGAGGAGTTGGTCGTCGGGGAGCGTCGAGACGTGCACGACTCGCAGGGGAAGGTCGCACAACTCGGCTTCCGTCGCTGCCCAGTCGGCCGCGACGCGACTGTCCGCGGAACCGTCGACACCGACAACGATCAGTTGGGGCATGGCCGTTGGACCTCCGTGCGGGCGAGTGGAGGCCTCCACGATCCGCCGTGCGGGGCGTGCCGCACAGGGGTTGGACACAACCGGACGAAAGTCCAGCGGTACCGGTACAGAGCGGCAGCGGCTCAGGAGCACCTGCGTGCCGCACCCCGCAGCGGGAGCGGAGCGCCGATCTTGATACGTTGTGCGGGCCAGTCGTGCCACAACCGAGGCCAGGGAATCCGGTGGGAATCCGGAACTGACGCGCAGCGGTGAGGGGGACGGGCGGGGCATCAGACGCCACTGGGGCGACACGGGCCGGCCGAAGGAGCCGGGCGTGACGCGCCGGGAAGGCGCCCCGTCCGGACGAACCCGAGTCCGAAGACCTGCTGGCGCCTTCTCGCCCTCGGCGAGGGGGAGTTCGTAGGCCAGGCTCCGCGTTCGAGCCCCGACAGGCAAGGCATGCCCGTGATCCGTACCGCCCCCGTCCCGCTGCGCCGCCGTACCGCGGCCCTCCTCGTCGCGCCCGCCCTGTTGCTCACTGCGTGCGGCGGAACCGACGGCGACAGTGCCGACGGCGAGACGGAGAAGTCCGCCGCGGGCTTCCCGCTCACCCTCACCGACTGCGGGCAGAAGGTCACGTTGAAGTCGGCCCCCGAGCGGGTCGTCTCCCTCAACCAGGGCACCACCGAGATCCTGCTCTCGCTCGGCCTCGCCGACCGTATCGCCGGTACCGCCACCTGGACCGACCCGGTGCTCAAGGGCCTGGCGAAGGCGAATGCGACGGTGCCGCGCCTTGCCGACAACGCGCCTTCCTTCGAGAAGGTCCTCGACGCCGAACCCGACTTCGTCACGGCCTCCTTCGTCTCGACGCTCGGCAAGGGCGGGGTCGCGACCCGCGAACAGTTCGAGAAGCTGGGCGTGCCGACGTACGTCTCGCCGTCCGACTGCGCGGGCAAGGACAACGACAGCGGCGGCGACGGCTCGCGCAGCACACCGCTCACGCTCGACAGCGTCTACGGCGAGATACGCGACCTGTCCCGGGCGATGGGCGTGAAGGCGCGCGGCGACAGGCTCGTGGCCCAGTTGAAGGCGCGGGTGACCAAGGCCACCAGGGGACTTGACGCCTCCGGCACCTCCCTCATGTACTGGTTCGCCAACTCCCAGTCGCCCTACCTGGCCGGCTGCTGCGGCGCCCCCGGCGCCATCACCCGCGCCGTCGGCGCCGAGAACGCCTTCTCCGACACCCACGACGAGTGGCCCCAGATCAACTGGGAGACCGTCGCCGACCGCGACCCCGACGTCATCGTCCTCGGCGATCTGACCCGCAAGTCGCAGACCGCCGAGACAGCCGAGGCGAAGATCCACTTCCTGGAGACCAACGCCGCGACCCGCAACCTCACCGCCGTCAAGAAGAAGCGGTACATCCTGCTCAGCGGCCAGGCGATGAACCCCTCCATCCGCACCGTCGAAGGGATCGAGCAGGTCGCCGCCGGCCTGCGCGACTTCGGACTCGCCAAGTGACCGTCCGCACCCTGCTGTTGACGGGTGGCGGCCTGGTCGCGCTGCTGGTCTCCGTGGCCTTCGCGGTGACCATCGGACCCGCCGACATCTCCACGGCCGACGTGTGGGCGTCGGTCGCGGCCCACCTCGGTGGCGGTGAGAGTTCGCTCGCCCCGCTGCGGGACGGCATCGTCTGGGACCTGCGCATGCCCCGCACGCTGCTCGCCGCCGTCTGCGGCGCCGGGCTCGCGCTGTGCGGTGCGGTCATGCAGTCCCTGCTGCGCAATCCGCTCGCCGATCCGTTCGTGCTCGGCGTCTCCTCCGGGGCATCCACGGGGGCGGTCGCTGTCGTCGTGCTCGGGGTGGGCGGCGGGGCCGTGTCGCTGTCGGCGGGCGCCTTCGTCGGTGCCCTGCTCTCCTTCGGGCTGGTGATGCTGCTCAGCCACAGCCTCGGCGCGAGCATGGACCGGGTCGTGCTGTCCGGCGTGGCGGCCATGCAACTCTTCTCCGCGCTCACCTCGTTCACGGTGCTGACCTCGGCTGACGCCGAGACCACCAAGGGTGTGCTGTTCTGGCTCCTCGGCTCGTTGTCGGGCGCCGACTGGGGGCAAGTGGCCCTGTGTGCGGGCGCGTTGGCGCTCGTGCTGGTCGTCTGCCTGGGCCATGCCACCACGTTGGACGCGTTCGCCTTCGGCGAGGAGGCGGCAGCAGGGCTCGGCGTGAATGTCGCCCGCGCCCGGCTGATCCTGCTCTGCGCCACGGCACTGCTCACCGCCGTCCTGGTCAGCTGCGCCGGGGCGATCGGCTTCGTCGGCCTGGTCCTGCCGCACGTGACCCGGGCGTTGACCGGTTCCGGGCATGTGCGGCTGCTGCCGGTCACCGCGCTGACCGGAGCCGTCTTCCTGGTGTGGGTGGACACCCTCGCCCGTACCGTCGTCGATCCCCAGGAGGTGCCGGTGGGGGTGGTGACGTCGTTGATCGGCGTACCGGCGTTCGTAGTTGTGCTGCACCGGGGCCGGAGGAAGGCATGAGCACCCCCGCTCCGGACACCGGCCTGCACGCGGACCGGGTGGCCCGCCGCACCGACGGCCGACTCATCGTCGACGGCGTCACCCTCGTCCTGCGCCCTGGAGAGACCGTCGGCCTCCTGGGCCCCAACGGGTCAGGAAAATCAACACTGTTGCGTCTGCTGGCCGGTGTCTTGCCGACCTCCACCGGAGTCGTCACGCTGGACGGGCGGCCACTCCCCGAGGTCGGGCGCCGCGCGACCGCCCGCCGTATCGCCACCGTCGAGCAACACACCCACACCCAGACCGAGTTGACCGTCCGCGAGGTCGTCGCCCTCGGCCGCATCCCGCACCGCCGCGCCTGGTCACCGGCGTCGGCCGCCGACGCCCGCGCCGTCACCGAGGCCCTGGAACGCACCGGACTGGCCGACCGAGCCGCCCAGTCCTGGCACACCCTCTCCGGAGGAGAACGCCAACGCGCCCAGATCGCCCGCGCGTTGGCCCAGGAACCCCGCGAACTGCTCCTCGACGAACCGACCAACCACCTGGACATCCAGCACCAGTTGGACCTCCTCGACCTGATCGCCGACCTCCCGGTCACCACCGTGATCGCCCTGCACGACCTCAACCTCGCCGCGATGTACTGCGACCGCCTGCTCGTCCTCGACACCGGCCGCACGGTGGCCGAGGGGACCCCGACCGAGGTCCTCACCCCGGCCCTCATCAAGGACGTCTACGGGGTCCGCGCCGAGGTCGGCCACGACCCCGGGCATCCGGTGATCCGGTTCCTGCGGCGGGGGAGCGGAACGCCGTAGCGGCGGGCTCCAACTTGCCGACGCGGAGCCGGGGTTGGGCTAGTGGGCGGAGAATCCTCCGTCCACGAACACCGACTGCCCGGTGACATAGGCGGAGGCGCGGCTCGCCAGGAACACCACCGCGCCCGCGAAGTCCTCGGCAAGGCCGTTGCGGCCGATCAGGGTGCGCGCGGCCAGGGCCCTCACCATCTCCGGGTCGGAGGACAGCCGTTCGTTGAGCGGGGTCATCACGAAACCCGGGACCAGGGTGTTGCAGGTGACCCCGTGCGGCGACCAGGCTTCGGCCTGGGAGCGGGCCAGGGACTCCAACGCGCCCTTGGAGACCCCGTAGGCGCCGCTCTGTGCGAACGCTCGGTGGGCCTGCTGGGAGGTGATGTGGATGATGCGGCCGAAGCCCCGCTCGGCCATGCCGGGGCCGAAGCGCCGGCCCAGGAGGTGGGGCGCCTCCAGGTTCAGGGCCATCGTGGTGTCCCACACCTCGTCGCTCAACTCGCCCATCGGCGGGCGCAGGTTGATGCCGGCGCTGTTCACGAGGATGTCCGGTTCGCCGAAGACCTCGGCTGCCGCTTGTGCCGCGGCTCGGACGCCGTCCCGGGTGGCCAGATCGCCGCTCACCCACGCCGCTCGGCAGCCCTCCGCCGTCAACTCGTCGACCGTGGCGGCCAGTTCCTTCTCCCTGCGTGCCACAACGACCACTTGGGCCCCCGCCCGCGCGAGCGCTCCGGCGGCGGCCCGGCCGATGCCGGAGCTGCCGCCTGTGACGACGGCGACCCGGCCGTCCAGGGAGAAGAGTTCGGAGAGGTAGTCGCTGGAGATCATTCCGGCAGCTTAGGAGGTGGCTCCTCGATCGGCGACCTTGTTGTTCCGGCCGTGCTCAGGGCTCGATGACGAGGCGTTCGACGAGGTCGTCGCGGAGCGTGAACCGGTAGTGCAGATCGACGGTGCCGCCGGGGAAGTTGCCTTCGAGGTGGTGTGTGGCGACGTAGTGGGCGGCGTCGGCCTGCTGGGCGCCGGTGAGACGGATGGTGTACGTGAATTCGGACGCGGCTCGCCCCAGCCACCGCTCGATCGCCGCGATGCCCTCGTAGGTGTTCCCGTCGTCGATCACCACGGCGTCGTGGGTGAACGCGGTGACGGCGGAGGCGGTGTCGTGGGCGCGGTGTGCGTTCAGGTAGCGGGTGATCGCCGGGGGCAGCGCGTTCGGGGCGATGTCCTGCAGTCGGTCGTCGTACATGACGGTCCCTACGGTGGTGGCGGGTTCGGACGGTGGGGTCGGCCCAGGTGTTACTGCTAAAATAGAAGCTACTGACTTCGACTTTAGCAGTAACTGAGGGGATGGTCGCCGTGGCAAGCCGGATCAGGCTGGAGGACCGGGAGTGCCCGCTGTCCACGACGGTGCAGCATGTCGGCGAGTGGTGGACGCTGCTGATCCTCCACGACGCCTTCGACGGCTACCGCCGCTTCGACCAGTTCCAGGAGAGCCTGGGCATCTCCTCCAGCATGCTCACCACCCGGCTGAGGACCCTCGTCGAGGACGGGCTGCTGGAGCGCAGGCCGTACCAGACCAACCCCGTCCGCCACGAGTACGTGCTGACCGGGCTCGGACACTCCCTTCGGCCGGTGGTCGTGGCCCTGGCCGCGTGGGGCAATTCCCGCCTCGCGCCGGAGGATCGCAGCATGATCCTGGTCGACGCGCGGAGCGGCGAGGAGGTCGAGCCCGTCGTGGTCGATGCCAGGACGGGCCGCCGGCTCGACGACAGCGACACGTACGTCTTCACGGCCGGCCCCGCGGCAAGCGACGCCATGCGCGACCGCTACGGGCGGCAGGGCCCTCGCACCGGTGGCACCAACTAGGTACCATCGCGGTATGCCATCACTGAATGTGTCCTTCACCGAAGAGGAACTCGAGGGAGTGCGCGCGGCCGCCGCCGCCGAGGGGAAGAGTCTCAAGCAGTATCTGCACGACCTCGGTGTGCGTGAGATGCAGCGCGGTCAGTTCGTCGCCGGGGCCTCCGTGTGGGCCGAGCGGCTGCGCGGGGAGTTCGACGACGCCTTCCCCGACGAGGTGCCGCCCGCCGAGCGTGACGGGGCCGCGGCCGCCTGATGCACCTGTACATCGACGTCTCCTGGCTGCTCGACGTCCAGGAGGCCGCCCTCGGCCGCGAGGACATGTCGGTCTCCGACTACTCCGCGCTCGTGGCCGCCGTATCGCGGCACAAGACCAAACTGCCGACCCTCGCCGCGGCCGACCCGGACGCCGCGTGGCGGGCTGCCGCGCTCATGCACACCATCGTGCGCCTGGAGCCGCTGCCGCACCGCAACAGCCTCTACGCCGCGTTCGTCGCCGCCCAGTACATGGGCCAGTCCGGCGAGGGGATCGACCCGCCCTACGGCGCCCTCTCCGACCTCGTGCGCAAGATCCGCGACACCCGTGTCGGAGTCCTCGCCGTCGCCGACCAGTTGCGCTCCTGGAAGGTCTGACCTGCAGCGGGCCGTTCGTTCACCTGCGTAGGCTGTCCCCGTGTCCACCGCCCGTCTGCGTCGCGTCGCCGTCCTCGTCCTCGAAGGCGCCAAGCCGCTCGACGTCGGGATCCCCGCGCAGGTGTTCACCACGCGGGCGAGCATGCCGTACGAGGTGCGGTTGTGCGGTGCGGCGCCCGGGCTGGTGACGGGTGGCGACGGGCTGTCGTACCACGTCGCCGACGGTCTCGACGCGGTGACCTGGGCCGACATCGTCTTCCTGCCCGGGTATCGCTTTCCGGACCGCGAGGATCCGCCGACGGCCGTCCTCGACGCGCTGATCGCCGCGCACGACCGGGGCGCGCGGCTCGCCGCGATCTCGACCGGGGCCTTCGCGCTCGCCGCGACGGGGCTGCTCGACGGGAAGCGTGCCACGACGCACTGGCACTACACGCGGGCGCTCGCGACGAAGTACCCGCTCGTCCAGGTCGACGAGAACGTCCTGTTCGTCGACGAGGGCAGCGTGCTGACGTCGGCGGGCGCCGCCTCGGGCATCGACCTGTGCCTGCACATCCTGCGCGGCGACCTCGGAGTGGCCGCGTCCAACCACGCGGCCCGGCGCCTGGTCGCGGCCCCCTACCGCAGCGGCGGTCAGGCGCAGTACGTGCCGCGCAGTGTGCCCGAGCCGCTCGGTGAACGGTTCGCCGCCACCCGCGAGTGGGCACTGCACCGGCTCGGCGAGCCCCTCACCCTGGAGACGTTGGCGCGACAGGCCGCGGTGTCGCCGCGCACCTTCTCGCGGCGCTTCGTCGACGAGACCGGCTACACGCCGATGCAGTGGGTCATGCGCGCCCGTATCGACATGGCCCGCGAGCTGCTCGAACGATCCGAGCGCAGCGTCGAGCAGATCGCCGCCGACGTCGGTCTCGGCACCGGCGCGAACCTCCGGCTGCACTTCCACCGGCTTCTGGGTACGACGCCGAGCGAATACCGGCGGACCTTCGCGCAGGGGGAGTAGCCCGGCCCTGTCCCGCGGTGTGGCGGGATCCTTTTGAACCATGGCGATCGCGCCACTGTCCGCGACGGTCGCCGCGCGCGAGCCTGGTGGGGAACCGAAGGGACTTACCTCATGACTCGCATTGCCATCAATGGATTCGGCCGCATCGGACGCAATGTGCTGCGCGCCCTGCTCGAACGCGACACCGACCTCGAGGTCGTCGCCGTCAACGACCTTACGGAGCCCGCCACTTTGGCGCGGCTGCTCGCCTTCGACACGACGTCCGGGCGGCTCGGCCGCCCCGTGACCGTCGACGGGGACACCCTTGTCGTCGACGGCCGGCGCATCAAGGTCCTGGCCGAGCGCGAACCGGCCGACCTGCCCTGGGCCGAGCTCGAAGTGGACCTTGTGCTGGAGGCCACCGGCCGTTTCACCTCCGCCAAGGCCGCCCGCGCCCACCTCGACGCGGGCGCGCGCAAGGTACTCGTCAGCGCGCCCTCGGACGGCGCCGACGTCACCCTCGCGTTCGGGGTCAACAACGACGCCTACGACCCGGCCACGCACACCATCGTGTCGAACGCCTCCTGCACGACCAACGCGCTGGCACCCCTCGCCGCGGTCCTCGACGAACTCGCCGGTATCGAGCACGGCTTCATGACCACGGTGCACGCCTACACGCAGGAGCAGAACCTCCAGGACGGCCCGCACCGCGACGCCCGCCGTGCCCGTGCCGCCGCGGTCAACATCGTGCCGACCACGACGGGCGCCGCGAAGGCGATCGGCCATGTACTGCCCAACCTGGACGGCAGGTTGTCGGGCGACTCGATCCGCGTGCCCGTACCGGTGGGCTCGATCGTCGAGCTCAACACCACCGTCTCCCGGGACGTGACCCGCGAGGACGTGCTCGCCGCCTACCGCACCGCGGCCGAGGGCCCCCTTGCCGGTGTCCTCGAGTACTCCGAAGACGCGCTCGTCTCCTCGGACATCACCGGCAACCCGGCGTCGTCGATCTTCGACTCCGCCCTCACCCGTGTCGACGGCCGCCATGTGAAGGTCGTCGCCTGGTACGACAACGAGTGGGGTTTCTCGAACCGTGTGATCGACACGCTCGAACTCCTCGCCGCGGGCTGACCGCGGTCGTCTAGAGGTCGCGCTGGTACCAAGTGCCCTGCTTGCCGCCGAGGTTCGAGGGGTGGGCAGGGCCGTCCGGGCTGAAGCCGGCCTTGGTCAGCACCCTTTGGGATGCGATGTTCCCGTGGGAGGTGGCCGCTCTGATTGTGCGCAGGCCGTGCTGGGAGGCTGCCAGTCGGCACAGTTCCTTGACGGTCGAGGTCGCCACGCCCTGACCAGTTACGTGCTGCGCCACCCGGTAGCCGAGTACCGCCATGTGCTCCTCGGTGATGTCGACCAGGTTGAACCTGCCGAGGACCGAGCCGTCCTCGGCGACGAGCACGTAGAAGGCGCAGACGCCGGCCTTCTGTTCGGCCAGCAACGCGTCGAACCGGGCGGTGAACTCGTCGAAGTAGGCGTCGCCGCGGTCGGAGATCGTGCCGGCGAAGTAGGTGCGGTTGGCCACCTCGAAGGCGAGGACCGCCGGGGCGTGCTCGGCGCGGAGCGGCTGTAGTTCGGGCATCTTCCGTACCTGTTCGGGGAGTTGGTCACATTCTGACGAGGTGGCCATTGAAGCCCATCGGCCCCACGAGCCACATCGGCCTGAGGTCGTAAGGGATGCCCGGAACGTATCTCCGGTATCTCCCCTAGCACGCCAACAGCCCACCAGATTGGATCAGTTCGGTCGCCCGATCGGCAGGATCACCGCGGAGGGGTGGGCCGGGGTGTGCAGCACCTGTTGGTCGGCGGCCCGGAGGGTGGTGGCGGTCGCCCGGGGTTCGCCGGTGCCGAGGTTGCGGTTGTAGCGGGGGAAGGCGCCGCTGGAGATCTGGACGCGGATGCGGTGGCCGCGCTGGAAACGGTAGGCCGTGGGCCAGAGTTGGACCCTCGCGCAGGTCGTGTCGTCGGCGTCGGTGAGGCTGATCAGGCCGTCGCAGACGTTCGTGGAGCGGCCCTTCCCGTCCACGTCGCAGAGACGGACGAACACATCGGCGTACGGCAGGCTGGAGCGGAACCAGATCTCGGCGCTCACCTCTCCGACGACCTCTACGTCCTTGTCCAGGGCGGGAGTTGAGTAGGTGAGGACGTCCGCGCGGGCTTCCAGACCGGTGTTGTCGACGCGCCCCGACTTGACGCCGACAGCCATGCGGACGCCGCCGACGGCAGGCGTGGGGTCGGCCGGGTCGTAGCGGTAGGTGTCCGGGGCGGACTCGTCCGGCGGGTCGGCGGCCAGGGCGCCGGCGGGGTGGAGGTGGAGGCGCTGCGGGGCGTAGCCCGGCGGCGGCCAGGACGGGAAGTCGCGCCAGGTCTCCTCGCCCATCACGAACAGACGCACTGGGGCGCGGTCGGACGGTTTCTCGCCGCGGGCATGGGCCAGGCCGAAGTCGAGGGCCTCGGCGGATGCGGTCACGCCGACACCCATGGAGATGTGCGCCCACGGTCCGACCGTGAGCCGGGCCTCACGTCCCGCGTCCTGCAGCGCCTGGAAGTCGCGGAGTTGGCCGGGCAGGAAGATGTCGTACCAGCCGCCGACCGTACTGACCGGCACGGTGAGGCCGGCGACCCGGGAGCTGTGGTCGAGCACGGACCAGAACGGTGAGTCGGCGTCGTGGTCGAGGGTGTTCTGGAAGTAGTCGGAGCGGCGGCCGATCACCGCCGTGTCGGCCTCGTTCAGCGGCAACGTGTACCAGGCGCGCCGTTCCTTCCGGAGCCGTAGCGCTTGGCGGAGCATCGCTCCCCGCTTTTCCTGGCCCGCGACCTGGAGGCCCCAGCCGAAGGTCGCCTCCAGGCCGTACGAATCCTTGCGGAGGAACTCCAGGGTGAAGGCGGATTCGGAGACCGAGGGGATCAACGCCTTGACCTGCGGCGGGAGTTGGCCTGCCATCGACCACTGGGCGAACCCCAAGTAGCTGCCGCCGTAGAGCACGACCGCCTCGCCGCACCAGGGTTGCTCGACGAGCCAGCGCACCGTGTCGAGGCCGTCCTCGCGTTCGTGGCGCAGGGGGTCGAAGTCGCCGCCGGAGCCGAAGGTGCCGCGGGTGCTCTGGATCAGCACCTGGAATCCCCGCTCGGCCAGCGGCCTGGCCAGCTGCGCGGCGATCATGCCCGCCCTGCCGTAGGGGATGCGGATGAGCGCGGTCGGGAGGCCGGCGGGGCCGGATTCCGGGGTCCAGCGGTCGGCGAGGAGGACGGCTCCGTCGCGCATCGGGACCCGTAGTTCGTGCTCGACGGTGAGGTCTCTGGTGGAGGGCGGGGGCAGGTGCAGGAGGCGCTGGGCGAGATGGCTGCGGAGGTTCATCGGGGGTGGTCTCCGTCCGCCGGGGCTCGGTGGCTGAAGGTGAGGGTGGACGCGAGGCGAAGCAGACGGGTCGTCAAGTCCTCGGGGTCGAGGGGGTCCGTGCCGTCGATCACCCAGTTGTTGACGAGCGTGGCTGCCCCGCCCGCGATGAACTCCGAGAGGTCGTCCGCCGTCTGCCGGTCCAGGTCGCCGAACAGCTCGCGGACGGCGGGCCTGTTGAGGGAGCCGAAGAGCTTGTTGAGCGTGCTGGTCATGGCGAAGGCGCAGGAGCCGGTCAGCATCGGGCGGTAGAAGGAGCGGTGTGCGGCGAAGTGCTGGGCCAGCGCCGCTACCCCCTCGGAGGTGTCGCCACCGTCTCCGGCCCGGGGGAGCAGCTCCCGCCTCACCAGGTCGATCGCGGCTTCTGTGAGGAGGGTGTCGCGGTCCCCGAACTGCAGGTAGACGAGGCGCCGGCTGACGTCCGCCGCCTCGGCGAGATCGGTGACCGGGATGTCCGTGGTGCCGCGCTCGGACACGAGACGCACCGCGGCCGCCATCAGGGCCGCGCGGGAGCGGCGGACCCTTCTGTCCTGGGTGCCGGATTCCTGGAGTGGTTCGAGCTGCATGCCAGCACGTTATACAGGTGGGAATAAATGCACAAGTGTGCATTTTCTCTGAGGTAGTCGTGCCGTGGCGCGTTGACACATTCCGATATAGGCATACGATGACGGCATGGCACGAGCGGCGACTACCTCGGACGCGTTCAACGCGATAGCCGAACCGCAGCGGCGGGAGATCCTGCTGCTCCTGCGGGGCGGCGAGCGGCCGGTGAACGACCTGGCGCGGGACCTGGGGATGACCCAGCCGCAGACGTCCAAACACCTGCGGGTCCTCCGCGAGGTCGGGCTGGTGCGGGTGCGCGGGGCGGGCAAGCAGCGGCTGTACGACCTGGACGCCCGCGGACTGCGGCCGGTCCACGAATGGGTGGGCGGCTTCGAGCGGTTCTGGAGCGGGAGCTTCGACCGGCTGGACGAGTACGTGCAGGAGTTGAAGCGGGAGAAGCAGGAGGGACCAGACGATGGCGACGACCAGTAGCGGCGGCGAGGCCGCACCCCTGGCGGCGGACCGCGAGATCGTGATCTCCCGGCTGATCGGCGCCCCGCGGGAGCTGGTGTTCGAGGCGTTCACGCGAGTCCGGCACCTGTCGCGGTGGTGGGGACCGGAAGGCTTCACCACTACGACGCGGTCCTTCGAGTTCCGCGTCGGCGGCGCCTGGGACTTCGTGATGCACGGGCCCGACGGCACCGACTACCAGGAGTGGATCACCTATCGGGAGATCGTCCCGCCGGAGCGGATCGCGCTCCTGCACGGCGAGTCCCGCGACGACCCCAACGCCTTCGAGTCGCTCCTGACCTTCGAGCCGGCCGGCGACGGGACCCGGATCGTGATGCGCACCCTCTTCCCCACCAAGGAACTCCGCGACGAGGCCGTGGAGAAGTACCACGCGATCGAGGGCGGCGAGCAGACGCTGAGCAACCTCGCGGCCTACGTCGCCGAACTCACCCGGAACGAGACCGACTTGAAGGGATCTGAGAGCTGATGGCCGGAAAGGTGTTCTTCAGCGTGACGATGTCCCTGGACGGCTTCATGGCGCCGGACGCCGTGCCCGTCGAGGACGTCTTCTCACCCGGGGGCCAGAACGACCCCAGGGTCCAGCGCTGGATGGCGAAGTGGTCGGAGCTGCAGGCGTGGGTGTTCCCGCTGCGGTTCTTCCGGGAGAACCTGAACCTGGGCGACGGCGGCGAGGAGGGCCGCGACAACGACATCGCGCGGGAGACGTTCGAGCGCACCGGCGCGAGCGTCATGGGCAGGCGCATGTTCGACGCAGGCGAGCTGGCCTGGCCGGAGGAAGCGCCGTTCCACACCCCGGTGTTCGTCCTCACCCACACCGGGCGTGACCCGTGGGAGCGGCCGGGCGGCACCACCTTCCACTTCGTCGACGACGGCATCGAGAGCGCCCTTGACCAGGCCCGCGAGGCCGCCGGTGACCGTGACGTGCGCATCGCCGGCGGCGCCGAGACGATCCAGCAGTACCTGGACGGCGGCCTGATCGACGAGTTCTCGATCGCGCTGGCGCCCGTGCTGTTCGGCACCGGGATCCGCCTGTTCGACCACGTGGACCCCGACCGCCTCGCGCTGGACCAGACACGCGCGTACGCCTCGTCCCGGGTGACCCACCTGACGTACACCGTCGGCAAGCGGTAGCACCTCACCCCCTCATCTCCCCCCCCCACGACCAGGAGAGCTCCATGACCGTGACCGACGTGAGCGAGGCCGCCAAAGCAGTGGTCCGGCGCAACACCGAGGAGGTCCAAGGAGGCGGTGACTACGCGCTGTACGACGAGTTGTTCGCCGACGACTTCGTCGACCACACCCCGCAGCCCGGCCGTACCCCCGACAAGGCCGGTGCCCTGGAGCTGTACAAGGTGCTGCGGGCCGCGTTCCCCGACTTCCACGCGGTGATCCACTGGCAGGCGGCCGACGGCAACCTCGTGACCACGTACAAGACCTACCACGGCACGCACGAAGGGGAGTTCTTCGGAATCGCCCCCACCGGCAAGGCGATCGAGTTCGAGACCGTCGACGCGATGCGCGTGGTCGACGGGAGGATCACCGAGCACTGGGGTGTGGCCAACCTCTTCTCCCTGATGGAGCAGTTGGGAGCGAGGCCCGGCGGCTGACGGCCCGCGGATCAGCTCGGTCCCAGCCCCGCGTCCCGCGCCAACAGGGCCGCCTGGACCCGGTTCTCGCAGCGCAGCTTCGTCAGGATCCGGCTGACGTACGTCTTCACGGTCGCCTCGCTCACATGGATCCGCTCGCCCGCGTCGGCGTTCGACAGGCCCTCGCCGAGCAGCGCGAGCACCTCCAACTCCCGGATGCTGAGCGACTCCAGACGCCGGCGCGCCTCCTCGCCGCGCGCCGCCGCCCGGCCCGAGGCGAGCTGGTCGACCACGTGACGGGTGGCGGCCGGTGACAGATACGCGTCCCCGGCCGCGGCCGCCCGTACCGCCTGGATCAGTTCGGCCGGCGCCGAGTCCTTCAGCAGGAATCCGGCGCCGCCCTGCCGCAGCGCCCGCAGGACGTTCTCCCGCTCGCCGAACGTCGTCAGGATCAACGGACGTACGGACGGTGCCGCCCGCCGCAGCTCCGCCAGTGCCGACAGCCCGTCCAGCACGGGCATCTGGATGTCGAGCAGGGCCACGTCGACGGCGTGGGCGCGGACCAGATCGACCGCCTCACGGCCGTTGGCCGCCTCCGCCACGACATCGATGTCGTCGGCGGAGGTGAGAATCATCCTGATGCCCGCCCGGATGAGGGGTTCGTCATCCGCGACGAGGACTCTGATCACGATTCTCCTGCAGGACGTGCGACGGGGGCGACGGGCGGCCCAGGACTAGGACTTGGTCACGAAGGTCCGCTTCTCGATCAGTCTGCCGTCCTTGAAGCAGAAGCGGAAGGCGGGCATGTGCCCTCCTTCGGCCGGCCAGTCCTTCTTGGAGAGATACGACGAGCAGGTCGCCCCCCGCGGCTTGGCGGGCGCCTGGTCGTCCAGGGCCGGCCCCAGGTACGCCTTCCCGTGCGGCAGCTTGTCCCGTACGGCCGTCTCGGAGTCCCCGACCTTCACCGACTCGTAGACCTTCGGATCGAGCATGATCCTGTCGCCCTCCTTCCCCACCAGGTTGACGACCAGCACGACGGCGAGCACCCCGAGAACCACGAAGGCCAGCACGGCGCTGCCGCACCCGATCATGAAGCCCTTCTTCTTGCGTCCCATGGCGATGTCGAACTCCTTCTGCCTGTCCGGCGCACCGGACCAGTCGATGTCCGCACCACCGTCGCCGGGCACCGCCCCCTCGCTCTGCCCCCGGAAGTCGTTCGCCGCATCGACGAAGGTCGCTCCGTCCGGCCCCGGGTCCGCCGGCCACCGGCCGCCCTCCGACGCGCGCGGCGACCCGGGACCGTAGGGCAGCACGCCCGCGATACGGAACCCGCCGTCCGCCCCGGGCCCCGCGTGCACCATGCCCCCGACCAGCCGGGCCCGTTCCTGCAGCCCCGTCAGCCCCTGCCCGCCGCTCACCACGGTCCGCCGTACGGCCGAAGTCAGCGCGGGTACCGGCCCGTTGGCGACCTCGACAACCAAGGAGTCCGGCTCGTAACGGAGTTCGACGGCTATCGCGGCACCTTGCGCGTGCTTCAGGGCGTTGGTCAGCGCCTCCTGCACGATCCGGAACGCCGCGTGGTCGGCCGCGGGAGCCAGCGGACGTGCCTGGCCCGTACGCCGCAGCGCTACGACCGTCCCCGCGCCCCGTGATGCCTCCACCAGGCCGTCGATCCCCGCCACACCCCTGGCCTGGGCCTCCAACTCGCCCTCGTTGTCCCGCAGTTGATCGGGGGTGCCGTCACGCAGGATGCCGACCGCCTCGCGCAGTTCGTGCATCGCGGACACGGACGCCTCCCGTAGCACGCTGACCACCTCGCGCTGTCGGTTCGTCAGCTCGCGGTCGACCTCCAACGCGCCGGTGTGGACGGCGATCAGGGCCAGTTGGTGGCCGAGGCTGTCGTGCATGTCCTGCGCTATGCGCTGGCGTTCGCGCAGGCGTGAGTGGGACGCGATCATCTCGCGCTCGCGCAGGAGTTGGGCGTTGTGCTCGTGCAACGCCCGCAGCAGCGTGCGGCGTTGGGCACGGTTGCGGCTGGCCAGGCCGGGCACGACCGCCGTCACCAGGAACCCGAGCGTGATGAACACCAGCGTCTGTGCGGCGAACAGCGGCTGCGACGGATGAAGGAGGGACAGCCCGGCGTAGAGGACGTAGGCGGACGTGAAGAACGCGAGTGCCCGACGCGGCGCCTCGATCCGCGCGCCCGCCGACCAGCTCACCACGATCAGCACGAATCCGAGACCGCCGAGCACCCCGGAGATCGCGCCGGTGGCGAGCAGGGTGCCGGCGGGGAACGCCCGCCGCAGCAGGGAGATCACCGCGGAGACCACCCCGACGGCGACCATCCGCAGAGCGCCCTCGCTCACCTGGGTCATGGCCATGCCCAGGCCCAGGACGACTGTCAGCACCGTCTCGCCGACGATCTGCCGCCGGGACCACATACCTGCCGCGCCCAGTCGGCTCCGGACATCGAGGGCCATCGTCTTCGCGTTCACGCGCCAACGGTATGCACCAATGCCCGCGCGCACAGCATCCGTTCGTCGCATCCACGAACGACCAAAGTCGTACGGTCCGCGCCTCACGCGGGCTCGCCCCCGCACCGTCCTCGTCCGTCAGCCGCCGTTCCTGAAGGACTCGACCCGGCACTGGACCCGGTCTTCGTCGAACTTGGGCAGACCCATGTCGAGCCGGATCCGTAGGTGCCTGGTGTCCGGGCCGGCCGTGGTCGCCGCGTGCGCGGAGGGGGTCGCGACGGCGGCGACACCTTCGTCATGGATACCGCCCCCGCCACCACCGCAGGCGCCGAGCAGCACGAGGGTCGCACCCGAGGCGACGACGGTCAGCAGGGGAGCGGTGACGCCGTTGCGGAGGGAAGAGGTGGAGGAGGACATGCCGGCAACGTGCCGTCCCCGTATGAAGATCCTGTCAGCGACCGATCAGCGTCCTGTCTGGTGTCCCTCCCGTTGCACGGCACCTCGTTCCGGACCGTGCGCATCGCCGACTACTTCTGTCCCAACGCTGTACGGGCATCCGCTGTTCGGGATAGCGTCACCACGCAGCTGCTGAGTGAAACGATTCAATCCACTGCGCTCAAGGGGACAGCATGGCGTCGAACAACACACCTGACAAAGGCATTTCCCGTCGCGTGGCTCTCGCAGCAGCCGGCACCGTCGGACTCACCGCGGTGTCCCTCTCCACCGGACTCCCTTCGGCGGAGGCACTCCCCGCGGCGGACGCCTCCGCTTCCCTCACCGGCAACCCGTCGCGCCGCTCCGGCAGTTGGCACCGCTACGTCCAGGGCCCGTCCTCGCGCACGGTCCGCCCGGTGCGGATCACCACGTCGACCGGAGACGTGAAGAACCCCGGCGCGCTGCTCAAGCCCGGCGGAGCCAGATCCGTCCTGCGGCGCCCACAGCCCGCGGCGGCTCCGGCCTGGCCCGCCGGGACCACCGCCGAGGCGTCCTCGGCCCACGCGGGCAACAACGGCAACGACGGCCAGCCGCGTACCTACGACGCCTCCAACGCGATCGACGGAAACCCGGACACGTTCTGGAACGACGACACCCTGGGCGTCTTCCCCGACGTCCTCACCATCACCGCGCCGCAGGTCACGTCCTTGCAGGGCATCACGGTGATCTCCAACAGCGACGGCGTGCCGACCGACTACACCGTCGACGTGTGGAGCGACGGCGACTGGCACACCGCCGCCACGGTCACCGCCAACGACGCGGTGCAGAAGGCCGTTCCGTTCACCGAGAAGGTCAGCACCGACCGCGTCCGCATCACGGTGACCCACGCCCAGGACACCTCGCACGGCAACTTCACCCGGATCAACGAGGTCTGGCCCGCACCGGTCGAGCCGATCCCGATACCGACCGTCACCGTGGACTTCGGCAAGGTCGTCGTCGGATACCCGCAGATCAAGTTCACCTCGGCCTCCGCCAACTCGCCCGGTGTGCGGGTGGCGTTCTCCGAAACCCGCCAATTCCTCACCGACCGCTCGGACTTCACCCGCGCCGACCAGGCGGGCGGCGCCGGAGGGGGCACGGACCAGTTCGCGGTCCCCGCCAAGGGTGCCAACTGGACCGACCACAAAGGGTTCCAGGCCGGCGACAAGGTCTTCGCGGACGGCCTGCACGGATTCCGGTACCTCAAGATCAGCCTCGACGCACTCGCCTCGGACAGCCCCGCCGCCCAGCCCTGGGGCACGGTCGAAATCGACTCCGTGGCGCTCCAGTTCACGGCGTACGTGGGCACGCCGAGCACCTACCGCGGCTGGTTCCTGTGCTCCGACAACGAGTTGAATCGTTACTGGTACGGCGCCGCGTACACCAACGAACTCGTCACCGACACCTTCCGCCAGGACGACGTCGACCCCCGCAACGCGTGGAGCGCCACGCTGGAGGGGAAGTTGGTCCTCCAGGACGGTGCCAAGCGCGACCGCGACCCGTACGTCGGCGACCTCGCCGTCTCCGCGCGCACCCTCTACCTGACCCACGACGACGCGGCCGCCGCGGCCCGCAACGTCCTCGCCGACCTCGCCGACCACCAGCGCGCCGACGGCTGGATCCCGCCCGCGTCGATCGGCAACTACACCCTCCCGCTCTTCGACTACCCGCTGTACTGGGTGACTTGCAGCTGGGACTACGTCCTCTACACCGGCGACCGGCAGTACGCGACGCGCTACTACCCCAACCTGCTGAAGGTCCTGGACACCTGGTACCCGAGCGTCACGGACGACGCCGGCCTGCTGAGCAAGGGCCTCAACGGCACCGGCGGATACGGCGACTACGCCTTCCTGGGCCGCACGGGCCGCGTCACCTACTACAACGCGCTCTACGTCCAAGCCCTGCAGAACGCGGCCCAGTTGGCGCGCCTGCTGGGGCAGCAGGCCGACGCCGCACGCTGGAGCACGCGGGCCGACAAAGTGGCGCAGGCCGTCAACTCCCTTCTGTGGGACGCGGATGCGGGCGCCTACCTCGACTCCGGGACGGGCGCGGTACGGCACGCCCAGGACGGCAACTCCCTGGCCGTCGTCACCGGGATCGCCGACGCGGCCCGCGCCACCTCGGCCCTCGCGCATCTCGACGCGACGACGAAACGGCCGTACGGGAACGCCTTCATGGACAACGACACGATCTTCGACCAGGCGTCCCAGCGGGTCTACGCCTTCACCTCGTACCCGGAGATCGAGGCCCGCTTCCTGAGCGGGCAGGCCGGGTCCGCGCTGGACCAGATCCGCCGTATGTACGGCTGGATGGACAAGAACGACCCCGGCATCACCCACTGGGAGGGCATCGGCCCGGGCGGCTCGCTGTACGAGGACGCCTACACCAGCATGGCCCACGGCTGGTCCACCGGTGTCCTGCCGGCGCTGACCAACAACCTGCTGGGCGCACGCCCGACTTCACCCGGGTTCGCCACCTGGGAGGTACGTCCGCAACCCGGTGACGTCGACTGGGCGACAGGTCAACTCCCCACCCCGCACGGCCCGTTGGGCGTGGAGTGGGAGAACAGCAGCCGTGTCTTCCGCCTCACGGTTCACGTGCCCCGGCACACGCAGGGCTCGGTCGTCCTCCCCGGTGACGCGCGCGGTCTGCGCGTGAGTGTCGGCCGGCGGACGCTGTGGGACGGGCGGCGGGCGTCGAGCCGTGACGTGAGCGTGGCCGACGGAACGGTCACCGTGTCCAACCTGGGCCCGGGCGACCACAGTTTCGTGAGCGAGCGGCGCGGCGACTGACCTCGCCCGTGTGATGCCGTGACGCATTCGCTTTGCGCGAGCGTGTCACGGCGTTCCCTTTGGCTAATTGTGGCTGGTGTTTTGCCGGTCCTTGCGTTGTCCACTCCACCACTCCGACCTACCCTGACCTGCGGACCATGGGAGGGTCGGGATGCTGAACACCGTCCGGGAACAGGCCGCGGGACTCACCAAGGATCAGCGCAACGCCTTCGTCGCCGCCTACTTGGGCTGGGCGATGGACGCCTTCGACTACTTCCTCGTCGTCCTCGTCTACAGCGAGATCGCCGACGACTTCCATGTCTCCCTCACCGACATGGCCTTCCTCACCACGGCCACCCTGGTGATGCGGCCGGTCGGCGCCCTCCTCTTCGGCCTGTGGGCGGACCGCAAAGGCCGCCGCACCCCGCTCATGGTCGACGTGGCCTTCTACTCGGTCATCGGATTCGCCTGCGCCTTCGCCCCGAACTACGCCGTGCTGCTGGTACTTCGCCTGCTCTACGGCATCGGCATGGGCGGCGAGTGGGGCCTGGGCGCGGCGCTGGCCATGGAGAAGATCCCGGCCGAGCGGCGCGGTTTCTGGTCGGGGCTGCTGCAGAGCGGCTACTCGCTGGGGTATCTGCTCGCCGCGGTGGCGTTCTTCGTCATCGAACCCGCCTTCGGCTGGCGGGGGTTGTTCGCCTTCAGCCTGGTGCCCGCCCTCGTCTCGCTGTGGGTGCGCGCCCGGGTGGAGGAGAGCGAGGTGTGGGAGAAGAGCGTCAAACTCAACCGCACGCCCGCCTACCAGGTGTTCAAGAACCCCGCTGTCCTACGGCGGTTCGTGTACCTGGTCGCGCTGATGACCGCCTTCAACTGGATGTCGCACGGCACCCAGGACATCTACCCGACCTTCGTGAAGAAGGGCCTGGGCCTGTCCCCGGACACCGCGATCGCGATCGCCGTGGTCTACAACATCGGCGCCATCATCGGCGGCATGGTGCTCGGGGCGTACTCCGAGCGGCTGGGGCGCCGCCGCACGATCATGATCGCGGCGGCCGCGGGCCTGGTCGTGGTGCCCTTCTTCGTCCTGTCCACCGCCGTGGGCTGGCTGATGCTGTCCTCGTTCCTGATGCAACTGTGCGTACAGGGAGCCTGGGGCGTCATCCCCGCGCACCTCACCGAGATGAGCCCGGACACGATCCGGGGCTTCTATCCCGGTGTCACCTACCAACTCGGCAACCTGATCGCCGCCCTCAACCTGCCGATCCAGGAGGCCATCGCCGACCATCACGGCTATCCGGTGGCGATGGCGTGGACCGTAACTCCCGCTCTGGTCCTGGTGATTGTGCTGAGCGCGGTCGGCAAGGAGGCCAAGGGGATCCGGTTCGGCGGTACGGGGACGCAGGCGCCGAGCACCGCGGCGGCGGACCCGGTGTAGTGCAGGGGGCAGCCGGTCGTCGGTCACAGGACCGGTGAACGCGGTCCCGAGGCGGCAACCGGCTCCACCCGGCTCGCGCGGGGCCGGTCCCGTCGTAGCAGAGGCCGTTCGACGAGGGCGTACGAGGCGAGGGCCGCGGCGAACGTGGCCGCGAGGCCGGTCTGGAGCAGGGCGTCGCCGCGCACGCCGAGGTCGTGCAGCAGCCGGATGACGGGGTAGTGCCAGAGGTACATCCCGTAACTGAGGTTGCGCCCGATCCAGACCATCGTGGACAGCGACAGCAGGCGGGTGGGCCACGAGTCGGGGCACAGTGCCAGCGCGGCGACCACACAGGCCGTCAGCAGGGCGGCGGCCAGGAAACCGACCGTGTACCAGACGGGATTCCACCCGCTGACCTCGGTGATCGGGATCTGCCAGGCGATCAGCCCGAGCACCGCGAGCGCGGGCCAGACGAGCCGGCTCGCCCAGCGGCGCAGCGAGGCCAGGCGGGGGTCGTCGGCGCGCAGCCGGGCCAGGACGAGGGCGAGCAGGGCGCCGATGAGGAGTTGGTCGGCGCGGGTGTCGGGGCCGTTGTAGATACGGTGTGCCGCTGTCGGGTCCCAGAGCATGGTCCGCCAGAGCACCGGCAGGACGCAGAGCACCGCCACGCAGGCCAGCACCGCGCGTGCCGTCGCGTGCCGCAGCAGTACGAGCAGGAGCAGCGGCCAGGCGAGATAGAACTGCTCCTCCACGCCGAGGGACCAGGTGTGGCTGAGGGGTGCGGTGAGATCGGAGTACGCCCCGTCGTTCCCGGCCCGCACGAGATTCACCACCGATCCCGCGGCCAGGGCGGCGGCCACCCACGCCCCGCGGAAGAGCGGCAGCGCGAACGTCACGGACAGCAGCGCGGTGACCGCGCACATCACCAGTAGGGCGGGCATGAGGCGTACCCACCGGCGCCGGTAGAACGACCACAGCCCGATGCCACCGGTACGGGCGTACTCGCCGACCAGCAGCCGCGTGATGACGAAACCGCTGATCGTGAAGAACACGTCCACACCCACCGAGCCGCCCGGCACCAGGTCCGGCTCCACGTGGTAGACGATCACCAGCACCACCGCGACCGTCCGCAGTCCGTCCAGCCCCGCGACCCGCCCACCACCACGCAGCGCCGACGAGAATCCCCGCCCGCCACCTCTGCCGCGTTCCGCGGACGCGGGCGCGAGCGGCGGCGCCGCCCGCACGTCAGGGCTCTGTTCCGTGGCCTCGTCTACCGTGCTCCGATGGAGGGTGCTCATAACGGCGGCGTCTGCCCACGACTGCGCGGATCACACAAATTCTCATGTTGCGCACAGGTTGGCGCTGCTCTGGCGTTGCCTTTCGGACGCCGGAGTCCGGTCATTAATGATCGGCAGGCAGGGTGCCCGACTTGGCAGACTGCTCGGCATGGCCAACTCGTATGCGCAGGCAGTGCTGAGGACAACGGATCTTGCCGAGGCACTGCGCGCCGCCGGGCGACTGCTCGAACTCGCCGACACCACGGAACTCGAAGTCGACTTCGAGGCAAGGGTCTCCACGCCCGGAGAGCTGGAGCGGTTGAGCGGGGTGATGCCCGATGCCGAGTGGTGGTCCTACGGAGCCGACCGACACGGCTCCTCAAGGGATGGCGGCGTTCCGTCGGAGTGCCTCCCGATCTTCATGCGCAGATGGTGCATGGCCCCGGAAGCTGTAGACGCGTTCTTGGCTGCGACGGGGAATGTCCCGGCCATGGTCCGCTGGGACTTCAGAGGCTGGCCCGAGGCTCCGGAGGTGGGCCTCGGCTGCGGGGGTTCCAGAGGCGCCTACGTGACGGTGTGCGTGAACGCGCGCGACCTCGACCTCGAGGAACCCACACCGGACCACACGCTGTACGTCCACGTGACGCAGGTCCAGGCCGAACGGGCTCCTTGGCTGGCGGCACAGGTCGGCCTGCGGGTCATCGGGGAACTGGAGATGGCACCCCTCTGAGCCCGCCCTCCGAACGGCCGCCGGTCCGGCCTCTCGAACTGACCATCGCCGGGCCGGAGTTGGACCCGACCTTGTGGGGCCGGATCATGTCTACGCTGTGACCTGCGATCATCGCGTGAGTGCCCGACCTCGTGCACCGATGATCAATAGTGGCCGTATCCACGAGTGCCGGCAGGACGCGAAGACGCCGAAGGAGACGCAGTGCTGGGATTGTTGGGCTTCTACGACGAGTTCGACAACCGTTCCGGTCGACCGAACGGATCGATACACGCTGCCGTCCGACCCGTCGGCGAGCCGGACGAGGCGGACTTGGTGGCCTACCTGGACGCCGGGCACGTCCTGATCGACGTCATGGAAGCCGGACACGACGTCATCACCGGCGACGCCCACCGGAACTCCGCTGGATGCTCCTCCCTGGTGACCGACGGGGCGTGGCTGTGGCGCCAGGACTTCTCGCACTACCTGGAGACACACCACGTCTCGCTGCCCGACGTGTTCGTCGAGCACGTCCGCGGCCTGAACCATCAGATGCCCACCATCACCGTCGCCGAGTTCGCTCCGCACTACGACGAGACCATGCCGCTGGTCGGCTGGGCCTCGGCGGTGCCGTGGACGTCGACTGCGACCGTGCTCGTACCTGAACCGCGAGCAGTGACCGACAGGGCCCAGTCGCGGAACCGGCCACACGGCAGCTGGGGCAGACCGCGCAAGCCGCGCAGGCTGCCGAGAACGTAAGGCTCGTAGCACGATCTTGTCGGTGGTCTCAGCTTGGAGATTGACCTCTCATGGGCCTTCTTGAGTAGTCTCCAGTCCGGTCGTCCTTCGCGGCAGCCCCAGATCTTCCCCGCTCCGCCCTCAGGCCCCAACCTCACCACTGAGCAGCCTGCCCGCGCCGGGAACAACCGTGGACAGGCCCAGTTCGGCAAGGATGCGGTACGTCGTGGCGGTCGCCGCCGAGAGCACCGGCAGCCCGCACGCGTCCTCCACCGGCTGGATCGACGGCAGGGAAGGCATCTGGACGCAGGCCGACAGGACGAGCGCGTCGGCCCGGGACAGGTCCAGGCGTCGCCAGTGCTCGCGCAGGTCGGCCGGGTCGAGGCGGGCGACGGCCAGGTTGTCCGGCACCTCCAGACTCAGCGCGTCCACCACCTCGACGCCCGCGTCCTCGATGTAGTCCGCCACCAACCGCGTGAGCGGCTTCATGTACGGCGTGACGATCGCGACCCGCCGGGCGCCCAGGGCCTCGATGCCGTCGAGGAGGGCGCCCGCGCTCGATGCCACGGGGGCCCGGGAGCCCTCGGCGCGCAGCACACCGGTGATCTCGTCCTCGGCGGTGCAGTGGTAGCCCGGCCCCTGCGCCATGATCGCGACGAGGCAGGCCGTGACGACCACGTCGGGCCGGGCGTCGGCGAGTTCCAGTGCCGCGCGCCCGGTCTGCGCGTTCATCGCGCGCAGCTGCTCGGGCGTCACGTGCCGCATGCGCATCCGGCTGCTGTGGAAGACGAACCTGTTCTCCGGGATCAGGGACTCGCGCTGCCGCATCATGCGCGGCAGCTCCGTCTCCATGGTCAGGTTCGAGCTGGGCACGATCATGCCGATGTGGTGATCGGGCATGGAGTCCTCCGGGGGAGTGCGGCGCGGGTGAGCTGCCCGCGCTTGTCGGAGACCGAGGGGCCGCCGACCGCCACCGCGGGGTCAGGACTCCTCGGCCAGTCCCTCCCAGTGATCGGCGAGGGACGTGAACAGATGCATGATGTCCTCGCGCCGCTCCGGTCCGAACGGCGCGAGGAGCCGTTCGTCGAGGCTGCGGGCGCGGAGGTTCGCGTCGTGGAGGGTCCGCTCGCCCTCCTCCGTCAGATGGAGCAGCTTGCGCCGGCCGTCGTCCGCGGCCGTCCTGCGCACGATCAGACCCCGGTTCTCCAGCCGCCGCGCGACGTCCGCCATCGTCGACGTGTCCAGGGAGACCGCGGCCGCCATGGACCGCTGATCGCTCCCGGGCGCCGCCTCCACTGCCTGGAGCACCGCGAACTGGGGCCCGGTGAGTGTCGGGTCGACGGCACGGATCCAGGCCGCGAGATACGCCTGGTACAGACGGCGGACCTGGTAGCCGGGCGCGGCGGTGAGCGCCGGGGGCGGTCCGGCGGGCGTGGACGTCGGGGTTGCGGTTTCGTCACCCATGGAGCCCACTTAAGCACGGCACTAGACCGACTCGGCAGCCGGACCGGCGATCTTGGGGAACCCGCGCGCCGGCGTCACACCAGCATCGGCCGCAGCACTTGCCGCAGGGCCGCGAGCCCGGCGGACGGGTTGTCCCAGAACAGCATGTGACCGGCGTCCGGGATCTCCGCCAGTACGGCCGACGGCAGCAGCCGGACCGCCTCCGCGGCGCCCTGCGCGGTGACGACCGGGCTGTCCGCGCCGTGGAGGAGCGCCGTGGGCCCGGGAACCGAGGGCCACCAGTCGAAGAAGTCCTCGCTCTCGAAGCCGCGGTGCGTGGCGGTGACCGCCTCCGTGTCGCAGCTCGCCAGCCAGCGTGCCCGCAGTTCCTGTTCGCGGCGCGGCCAGCGCGGCCAGGACCGGGCCACCTCGTCGGCGTCGGTACCGCGCCGTGCTTGAGCCAGTTGGTCGAGGAAGGCGTCGAGGGGCGTGGGGTAGGACCCGCGTCCGGGGCCGCTCATCGGCGGATCGCCGAGCACGGTGCCCCGCAGTGCCACCTTCGCCCGGACGGCGGTCACAGCCGCGATCCGGGCGCCCATGGAGTGCCCGAAGAGCACCGGCCGGTGCAGCCCGAGGCCCGCGACGACGGCCTCGGTGTCCTCGGCGTACTCCTCCAGACCGTACGCACCGCCGCCGTCGGACAGCCCGCGCCCACGGACATCGACCACCAACGGCCTTACCAGAGGCGTCAGTTCACGGGCCACGAAGTCCATCGCCACGGCTGGGCTGGTGATGCCGGGCAGCACGACCAGCGGGACGCCGTCACCGCCGTAGTCCAGGACGTGCAGGCGGGTGCCGCCCGAGCGGATCCAGCGGCTGGTGGCAGGGACGTCGGCGAGATCGGCGAGCGCGGACTGGGCCAGTAGGCGAGTGGGTGGGGGCATGGGTTCTCCAAGGGGGCAGAGCAGTAGTAGGGGTTACGGGGCTGTCCTCGGCAGTCCGTCGAGATAGCCGACGGCGTCCTTGAGGTCGATCACGTCGCCGTACTTGGCCTGGATGTCGAAGAGGCCGGCCTCGTGCGGACCCTGCGCGCGGTCGCCGACACACTCCCTCGGCACCAGCACCGGGAAACCGGACTGCACGGCGTCCACGGCGGTGGCCCGTACGCAGCCGCTCGTCGTCGCGCCGCACACCAGGACCGTGTCGCAGCCGAGGCCGGTCAACAGGGCGGCCAGGGACGTCCCGAAGAACGCCGACGCGCCCTTCTTCACGATCAGATGGTCCTGCGGTGAGCGAGGCAGCCGCGGGTCGAGCGCGACCTCCTCGCCGCCCTCGACCAGGCTCCGCATGCCCTGTGCCTTCTGCAGCCAGGTGACGGCGTCGCCCGCCGCCTCGGCCGGTGTGTAGGCGATCGCGGTGAACACCACCGGTACGGCAGCCGGGCGTGCCGCCGCGACCAACTCGCCGGTGGCCGCGACGACTTCGGTGAGGTCCGCCCCTGAGGGGAAGGCCGGTTCGGTGAAGCCGCGCGTCAGGTCGACCACGACGAGTGCGGGTCGGCTGCCGCGGCGAACCGGCGCGCCGAACCCCGCCCGCCGGTAGGTCTGTTGCGTCTCCCGACCGTACTGAGCGTCGCTCATGACGACCTCCGAAGCGTGCGCAACTCCCGTGCCTGGGCGCCGAGTCGACCGAGCAGCCAGCCCTCCAGGACACCGACGGCGAACGCCCCCGCCACCAGGCCGTACTTCGCGGCTCGCGGGCCCAACAGCATGGCCAGGCCGTCGAGATCGGAGTCCGGTACGACGGCCGGTGGCGTCGTGACGGGAGTGATCATGGGCGTCGCAGGAGTGGCTCCTACGGCCCGGTCCTGGTCCAGCAGGCTCCCCAGGTTCCGGGCGAACTGCTGGATGATCCGGTCCGACACCGTGACGATCGCGCCCTTGCCGAACTGGACGATCTTGCCGCGGATCACCAGGTCCGTGGAGAGCTGGAGCAGTGCTCCCTCGGGCGCCGCGAGGATGTCGAGCGAGACCTCGGCCTCCGCGTCCCCGCTGCCGTGGGTGTCCGTACCGCGCGCGTGGACCCGCAGTCGGCGCCGCTCGGCGTCGATCTCCAGGAAGCGGACGGTACCCGCGTAGGAGGCGCTGATGGGACCCACCCGGATCTTCACCCGGCCCCGCCAGGTGTCGCCGTCCTGCCCGTCGAGCGCGGCGCCCGGCATGCAGGACGCGACCCGTTCGACGTCGTTCATCAGGGCGAAGACGTCGTCGGGGGAGGCCTTGACCGGCACGGTGTTGGTGAGCTGCATGCGTCAGTGCTCCTTGCCGATGGGGCTGTTGCAGGGGTTGGCGCAGGTCTGGCGCCGGATCGTCGCGCAGGCGTCGATCGCCTCGACGATGGTCTGGTAGCCGGTGCACCGGCACAGGTTCGAGGCGACCACCTCGCGGATCTGTTCCTTCGTCGCCTCGGGCCGCTCGGCGAGGAACCCTTCGGCGAGCATCAGGAACCCGGGCGTGCAGAACCCGCACTGCAGCGCGTGGTGTTCGCTGAACGCCCTTTGCAAATCGCTGAGTTCACCCCCGCCGGTCTCTGCCAGCGACTCGACCGTACGGATCCGACTCCCCTCGGCCTGCGCCGCGAACATCAGGCACGCGCGGACGGGCTGTTCGTCGACCAGGACCGTGCAGGCGCCGCAGATGCCGTGCTCGCATCCGACGTGGGTACCGGTGAGGCGCAGTTCGTGGCGGAGTACGTCGACGAGGGTGCGGCGGGGTTCGGTGATCACGTCCTGCCGCTCGCCGTTGACGTCGAGGGTGATGAGCTGGAGGTCCGGGTGGGTCACCACGGGGTCGGTGTTCATGGGGACGACTCCAGGCTCAGGGCGCCGTTCAGGGCGCGGTGCACGGTCTCGGGGGTGATCGGTGTGTGGTCGAGTTCGACGCCGGTCGGGCGCAGGGCGTCGTTGACGGCGTTGAGTACGGCGGCGGGCGCACCGATCGTGCCGCCCTCGCCGGCGCCCTTCGCGCCGGTCTCGGTGAACGCGCAGGGCGTTTCCAGGTGGTGGATCAGCACGTCGGGGATCTCGTGCGCGGTGGGCACCTTGTAGTCCATGAAGCCGGTCGCCGACGGCTCGCCCTGGGCGTCGTACGTCACCTGCTCGAACAGCGCGCCCGCGATGCCCTGCGCGATACCGCCCCGGCACTGCCCCTCCACTACCTGCGGGTTGATGGCCACCCCGCAGTCCTCGACGCACACGTACCGCAGGATCTCCACCTGCCCTGTACCTGCGTGGAGTTCGACGACGCAGGCGTGCGTGGCGTTGGAGAAGGTGCCGTCGTTGAAGACGTCGAAGGTGGCGGTGACGGACAGCCCCGGCTCGATGTCCTTCGGCAGCAAGTGGGCCCGGAGATAGGCGATATCGGCGATCTCCTCGTAGGTGAGGACGTCTTGGGTGCCACGGCGGCGGGCGGCGCCGTCCGACAGTTCCACCTCCTCGGGGGCAACTCCCCAGCGGGACGCGGCGATCGCGCGCAGCTTGTCGCCGAGTTTCGCGGCGGCCAGGCGCACGGCGCTGCCGCCGATGGTGATGGAGCGGCTGGCGAAGGTGCCGAAGCCGTAGGTGATGCGGTCGGTGTCGCCCTGATGGAGCCTCACCTTGGTGATGTCCAGGGCGAGTTCGTCGGCGACGATCTGGGCCATGGTCGTCTCGTGGCTCTGGCCGTGGTTCATCGTGCCGGTGGTGAACGTGACCGCGCCGCTGGTGTCCATCCGCACCTCGGAGATGTCGAAGCCGGGCACCACCTGCATCTTGCGCTGCGCGAAGGCCGCCGAGCCGTAGCCGGTGCGCTCGCTGAAGCACGAGTACCCGATGCCGATGTGCCGGCCCTCGGCCGCCGCCGCGGCCTGCTGCTCGTACCAACCCTCCTCCCGGACCGACCGCTCACAGAGGTTGAGCGATTCCAGGTAGGAACCCGGGTCGTAGGTGATGCTGTTGACGCCCTTGTACGGGAACTCCGTGATGACGTTGCGGCGGCGGATCTCGACCGGATCCAGGGCGAGTTGGCGCGCGGCACGCTCGAAGAGCCGCTCCACGACCATCACGTACTGCGGTCGGCTCACCCCGCGATAAGGCCCGGTGGGCGCCTTGTTGGTGGTGACCGCGCGGCCCCGCACCCGGTACGCGGGGAGCTGGTAGACGCCGGGCATTTCGGCGGACGCCATCAGCGGCTCGATGCCGGCAGTGAAGGGGTAGCAGGAGTAGGCGCCCATGTCGCAGACCACGTCCGCGTCGAGCGCGAGGATCCTGCCCTCGGCGTCGAAGGCGGCCCGCGCCCGGTAGTGCTGCTCGCGGGCGAGGAACGACGCGGACAGGGCGTCCTTGCGGTCCTCGATCCACTTAACCGGGCGCCGTAGCCGTAGGGCTGCCGCCGCTGCGGCGATCTCCTCGCGGCCGACGACGCACTTCTGGCCGAACCCGCCGCCCATGTCGGGGACCACGACCCGCACGGCACGCTCGTCGAGACGGAGACAGCGGGACGCCACCGTCCTTACCTGGTGCGGGATTTGGGTGCACGTGTGCATGACGAGCTGTTCCTCGCGGTCGTCCCAGTGGGCCACCGCGCCCCGGGTCTCCAGCGGCAGCGCGTTCTGGCGACCGGTCCTCGTGTTGACCTCCACGACACAGGGCGCGGAGTCGAAGATCCCGTCGATGCCCTCCGTGGCGAACAGGGAGACGTCCACCAGGGTGTTGCGCGCGGCCTCGGCGTGGACGAGCGGGGCGCTGTCCGCGAACGCCGCCTCCTCGGACATGACCGGGGGCAGCGTGGCGTACGAGACCTTCGCCGCCTCCAGGCCGTCCTCCGCCGCGTACGCGTCCCGGGCCACGACGATCGCGATCGGCTCACCGACGTAGCGGACCTTGTCGCGGGCCAGGACCGGCATCGCGGTCGGGACGAACTCCGAGAGGGGGCGCCCCAGTTGGGCGACGATGTCACCCAACGACAGGTCCTCGGCCATGAACACCGCGACGACGCCCGGGACTTCGCGAACCGCCGACACGTCCACCGAAGCCAGCTCGGCGTGGGCGACCGTGCTGCGTACGAACTGTGCGTGCAGCATGCCGGGGAGTGCGATGTCATCGACGAAACGGCCGCGCCCGGCGAGCAGGCGGGGATCCTCGCGACGGCGGACCGCCTTGCCCACCAACTTGCCTTTGTTCAAGGGGACTTCGCGCGCCGGGGCTTTGCTCATCGGGACACCGCCTCCTCGCAGGCGCGCCGGACCAGGGTCCGTACGAGTTGCTTGCGGTAGTGCGTGCTGCCGGACGCGTCGGCGGGTGGCTCCACAGCCTCCGCCGCAGCCGACGCGCATGCCTCGAAGGAGCCGCCGTTCGCCAACACGGCCTCTGCCTGCGGCACTTGGACGGCGGCGGACGCCACCCCGCCGAGTGCCACCCGGCCCCCGCGTACCTCGCCGTCCTCCACATCGAGGTCGACGGCGGCGGCCACGAGGGCGAAGTCCCCGCGCCGCTCGGCGAATTCGGTGAGTGCGGCGTGCGGTGCGGGACGGGCGAACACGATCTCGACGAGGATCTCGTCCGGGTCGAGGGCTGTCGTGTAGTAGCCGTGGAAGAAGTCCCCGGCCGGGATGGTCCGTTCACCCTGCGGACCGCGTGCCACGAACTGCGCGCCGAGTGTCACCGCGAGCAGGCACCACTCGGCGGTGGCGTCGCCGTGCGCCATGCTGCCGCCGACCGTGCCACGGGTGCGGATCGGGAGGTGTCCGATCCAGGTCATGGCCTGCCGTAGGACCTCGAAGCCCGCCCCCAGCACCCCGGCCGGGTCGGTCTCCACCGTGTGGTGGGTGGTGAGCGCCCCGATGCGCAGTCCGCCGTCGGCGGTCCGGTGCATGCGGTCCAGTTCGCGCAGGCCGCCTATGTCGACGAGGTGGCGCGGGCGGGCCAGCCGGTAGTTCATCATCGCGACGAGGCTCTGGCCGCCGGCGATGACCTTGGCCTCGTCGCCGAGTTCGGCCAACAGCCGTGCGGCGCCGTCGACATCGCGGGCTCGGTGGTACTGGAAGGGGGCGGGCTTCATGGTCCTCCGTAAGGTGTCGGGCGGGCCGTGCCTCAGAGCGCGGGCTGCTCGGCGACGCTCAGCCGGGGTAGGGCCGACGGCTCCTCCTCGTCGGCGTCCAGGACCCGGCCCTTCGTCTCCGGTGCCGCGAACGCCATCCACACGACGGCCAACAGGACCGCAACTCCCAGGACCGCGAAGGTTGTTGCCAGTCCCAGCGCGGGCCACATGAGCGAGCCGAACAGCATCGGGGCGAATCCGGTGAGCGCCCGGCTGACCGACGAGGCCCAGCCGAAGCCGCTGGCCCGCAGTTCGGTGGGATACAGCTCGGAGGCGTACGCGTAGAGGGCGGGGATGGTGAGTTGGATCAGGAAGCCGAAGACGCCGATGGCCACGACGGACCCCGTCGGCATCTTCATCACCAGCGCGAACACGACGAGCGCGGCGGAGGCGATCGGCGCCGAGATCCCGATGAGCCACTTGCGGCCGACGATGTCGACGAGGGCCGTGGACGCCAGCACACCGATGATGCCGACCCCGCTCATCAATGTGGTCTTCATGAAGGCCGCCGTGTCGCCGAGGCCCTCGTCCTTGAGGATGGTCGGCATCCAGCTCAGAGCCGCGTAGTAGACCAGCATGATCGTGGCGAACAGCAGCCACGCGGCCGAGGTGATGCGGGGGCTGAACTGCCATACGCGGCGCAGCTGTTCGGCCGCGGCGGCCACTCCGCGCGGGCCGGTCTCGGCGACAGGTTCCGGGATCGTGTACAGCACGGTGGGCGCTCCGGTGCGGGCGACCAGGTCGTCGATGACCTGCCTGGCCTCCGCCTCGCGGCCCTTCTTCGCCAGGTAGATCGGCGACTCCGGGATGCCGCGGCGGGCCCAGAACAGGAGCAGCGCGGGCAGGACCATTGTCGTCAGCATCCAGCGCCAGTTGCCGTCGACCGACAGCAGAGCCGTCGACACGAACCCGCACAGCGTCACGCCCACCGGCCACCACACATCGAGCCCGGTCAGCACCCGACCCCGGTACTTGCGCGGTGAGAACTCGCTGACCAGCGCGTAGTCCACGGGGATGCAGCCGCCGAGGCCGATGCCCGCGAGGAAACGCAGCGCGAGGAAGACGGGGTACGTGGGCGAGAGGGCGCCGAGGACGGAGAACAGGGCGAAGATCAGCAGCGTGACGCTGAAGGCCTTCTTCCGGCCGATCCGGTCCGCGACCGAGCCCCAGACGATGGCGCCCACGGCCATGCCGACGAGGTTGGCCGTGGCCACGTACCCGCGATCGCTCAGGGAGAGGTCGAAGTGCGCACCCACCAGCGGCATGAGGAAGCCGTTCAGGGCGATGTCGTAGGCGTCGAAGAGGTACCCGAGGCCGCCGATGATGAAGATCTTTCCCTGGACGGGCCATTTCCAGGGGAGTTCCTGAACTATCTGATCGCCTGTTTTCACGTTCGCTCCACGGTGTCGCGTGTCTGGTACGTGCCGCACGATTGCGGGCGCGCTTTTTCGCGGGGCTCCGGCGTGCGGACCGGATGGGCACTCTTCAGAGGGGAGGGGACTCAGCGCGCGAACTGGTACGAGAACGCGCCGAGATCCGGGTCGTTGAGCGGCGTGCCCGACCAGAGCCAGTCGTAGGAGAGGTCGGACTCGCCGTCGAAGTTCCTCAACTTCTCGTCCCTGGCCCGCTGTTCGGGGCCGTCGGGCAGGTGGTAGAAGGTCTTGTTGCGCAGGGAGGCGTCCTGGACCATGCCGGCGTGCTTGGCGCGCCGGTCGACGTAGCGGCGCAGCGCTCCCTCGACTCCGGCGGCCGTGACCGCGCCGAGTTCCTCGGCCAGTACGGCGGCGTCCTCCATGGCCTGCGAGGCGCCCTGTGCCTGGTAGGGGAGCATCGCGTGGCAGGCGTCGCCGAGGAGGGCGACCCGGCCGTCGGTCCACACGGGGTCGCGGCGCCGGTGGTGGAGCGCGAAGGCGGAGACGTCCTCCTTCGCCTTGGAGAGCATGGCCGGTACGCGGTCGTCCCAGCCGGGGAAGGCGTCCACGAGGTCCTGCGCGGTCGCGGACACGCTCCACTTCTCGGCGACCTCGTCCGTGCAGGGCACGCAGGCCACGACGTTGAGGTACTCGCCGCCGCGGATCATGTAGTGCACGAGGTGCCGGTCGGGGCCGTACCAGATGGTGCTCTGGAAGCGGTCCACGAGCCAGCGCGTCGCCGGGTCGGCGGCGATCAACTCCCCTGGGATCAGAGCCCGGTAGGCCATCTCGCCGGAAAACTGCAGGGTGTCGGGGGCGCCCATCAGATCGCGGGTGCGGGAGCGGATGCCGTCGGCGCCGACGAGTACGTCACCGGCGTACCGGCGGCCGTCGTCGGTGACGGCGATGGGACGCTCGGGGTCGGTGCGGTCCAACTCGACGACCTTGCTCGCGGTGTGTACGTCCACGACGGGGCCGGGGCCGGTGGGGTCGACGCACGCGTCCAGCAGGACGCGGTGGAGATCGGCCCGGTGGTAGTGCCAGTACGGGGCGTTGAACTGGTCCTTGCAGCGCTGCCCGAGCGAGGTCAGCCCGATGATCCGGCCGTCCTTCCACCGCCGCCGCACCTGGTCGAGCGGTTCGGTGTGGATGGCCTCCATCTGCGGGCGCAGCCCGAGCCCCATCAGGACGCGGCTCGCGTTGGGCGCCGTCTGGATGCCCGCGCCGGCCTCGCCGAGCTCGGACGCCTGCTCCAGGACGGTGACCCGCAGGCCGCGCTGCCGCAGGGCCAACGCGGTGGTGAGCCCGCCGAGACCTCCTCCGACGACGGTGACTTCGTACGACTGGCTGGGCGCCACACTTCCTCCAACTCGCGTGCGGTTATGGGTGGTTCGGTGGAGAGGAGTGACGCGGTCAGCCGTCGGTGAGCTTTCCGGCGGTGACGACCTCGATGTCGTCGACCGTGACCGTGCAGCCGCGCATCGCGATGTCGAGGTGGGCGTACGACTCACGGCCGAGGACCGGGTGCGGGCCCGTCGACCAGAGGAAGTTGCCGGCGAAGGCGCGGGCGTCCATGCCCATCAGGTCGTCCTTGCCGTACATCGCGGTGGCGAACCAGTCGGCCGTGCGCATCAGGCCCCAGCCCATGTGGGAGAGGCTGCGTGCCCACTGGTCCCGGGCGTCCTCGAAGAACGTGGACAGCAGTTCGGCCTCGGCGCCGCCGGACACCTTCTCGATGTGCCCGCTCGCGATCTGGAGGGTGACGGGGGAGCGGACGTACTCCTTGAAGGGGAGCAGGATGTCGCCCTCGGCGAGCACGATCTGGCCGTCGGAGATCTCCGGCCAGCACAGCACCATCGTGCTGGGCCAGTGGTCCCAGCGGCCCGGGTCGTCGGCGAAGCCGCACTGGAACTCCGGCTTGGAACCGGCGAGTTGGACGGTGAGGTCGGTTCCCGCGTCCGAGGTGACCCGCATGACGGATGACCGCTTGAGCAGGTCGACGCCTTCCAACACCTCTGCTTTGTCGCCTTCCTTGGGGAGGTTGCGGATGAGCACGTCGGGGGCGTCGCAGACGAAGATGATGCGGGTGCCGGCGCGCAGGATCTCCTGCTGGACCGGCGCGTGGATGAAGCCCTCGCGGGTCAGGTCGACGACCAGGTCGGCCGACTTCAACAGGTCCTGCGCGGTGCGGTCGTTGAGCACGGAGACCAGGCCGGGACCCGCACCGGTGTGGGTGCTCGGCATCGGCGCGGGGCTGCCGCCGGGCACGGTCGCGGAGATGACGTGAGCGCCGCATGCCTTGGCGGCGCCGAAGGCGGCGGCGACGTAGTCACCACGGCTGCCGGGCTCGGACAGCACCACGACGTGCTCGTCGCTGCGCAGCTTGCAGAGCTTCAACTCGCGGGTGAAGGCGTCGAGGAGGTCGACGGACGAGAGATCGAACACGGGCTTCTCCAGGTGTCGCCGGGGGTACCGATCGCGCCCTTCGGAGGGCTGCGGGCATGCCGCGGACACGCTCCGGGCGCGGTGAAGGAAAGGGGGAGCGAGGGAGGGAGAGGGGAGGGGTGAGGGGGAGAGTCAGGGAGCGGAGGCAGGGCGAACAGGCCCCGCGGTGCATGGTTGAGCAGCGGATTCGGGACGGTGGGGTACCGCCCGACAGAGATAATCCGAGCACGTACTATCTCTGCTTGGCAAGGGTTCGCGCGCCGAGTTAACACGGTTATTTCATGACGAACCGTCAGGGAGATCGCGAACCGGCGACCTGACCTCGGCTTCGTGTACCGGTGGCTCCCGGGTGCTTGTCGCGAGGGCCCGCACACGTCTGTGGCGGGCCCGTCGGTTGCCGGGCCCGCCACAGGTCGGTGTGTGCGGTGGTGGTCAGGCGGCTCCGTCGCGCAGCGCCGGCAGGGTGGCCGAGGTCAGTTGCCGTGGCGCGTTGTCGGGTTCGACGAGGACGACGGTGCAGGTGGCCGCATGGGTGAGGGCGGTGGTGAAGCTGCCTTCCGCGAACTGGGTGAGAGGACCGTGCGGTGAGCGGCCCACGGCGATGGCGCGGGCGCCCGTGTCGGCTGCGTGCCGGGCCAGTACGCGCCCGGCCGCGGAGTGGTCGCCGACGGTGGTGAGAATCTGGCCGGTTGCCGGGACGCCCTGCTCGGCGAGGCGGTCGAGGTGGGCGGTCACGGCCGCGCGGGCCTGGTCGCGTGTCTCCGTTTCGGCGGCCAATTCCTCGACCACGGCGGTCAGTTGGACGTGCACGACCTCCAGCGGGCTGCGGGTGTCGTGGGCGAGCCGGGCCGCCGCGTCGACGATGGCGGGGGCCCGGTCGTGGGCGGATACGGCGACGATGATCCGGGGCGTGCTCCCGCTCACGACCTTGCCGACCGGGGTGAGGGTCGGCGCGACCGACTCGCCCTCGTCGGCGTGCTGTTCGGCCTCGCGGAGCAGGTTGTGGCCGCTCGCGAGAACCGGGATGGCGAGCAGGAAGGTCGCGGCGCCCAGATAGAACGGGACGCTCAGATCGGTGGCGTCGGCGAGCTTGCCCGCCACGTACGGGGCCAGACCGCCGCCGATGAAACGCAGGAAGCCGTACGCGGACGAGGCGACGGGCCGTTCCACCGGCGAGACCAGCATGACGGCCTGGGTGGTCAGGGTGTTGTTGATGCCGATGAACGCGCCGCTGACAATGACCGCCACGATGACCACCGTCGGCGTGGCGACCCCGGCGGCGATCACGGCCATCACCACGGAGAGGCAGGCCAGATTGACGTACAGGACGGGCGCGGTGCCGTAGCGCGCCTGGAGGCGTGGGGCGAAGAAGACGCTGAACGCGGCCACGAGCAGGCCCCACCCGGTGAACACGAGTCCGAGCTGGTGGGCGCTGAGTTCCATGGGGTAGGGGGCGTAGCCCAGCATGGTGAAGAAGCCCCAGTTGTAGAGCAGCGCCATGATGCCCATCGTCAGCAGACCGCGGTGGCGCAGCGCCTTCAACGGCGCGAGGGGCGAGGTGACCCGCTCCGGCTTGGGCAGGTCCGGGACGAACACGGCCGTGGCGACGAGCGCGATGGCCATGAGGACGGCGACGCCGAAGAACGGGCCGCGCCAGCTGATGCCGCCCAACTCGCCCCCGAGCAGCGGCCCTACGGCGATACCGAGGCCCAGCGCCGTCTCGTACAGGATGATCGCGCCGCCGAACCCGCCGCTGGCCGAGGCCACGATGACGGCCAGGGACGTGGCGATGAACAGGGCGTTGCCCAGCCCCCAGCCCGCGCGGAAGCCGACGATGCCGTTGATGGAACCGGAGGTGCCGGCCAGCGCGGCGAAGACCACGATGACCGCCAGGCCTATGACGAGGGTGCGCTTGGCGCCGAAGCGGCTGGAGAACCAGCCGACGAACAGCATCGCCACCGCCGTCACGATCAGGTAGCTGCTGAACAGCAGGGAGACCTGGCTCGGCGTGGCGTGCAGGCTGTCGGCCAGCGCGGGCAGGATCGGGTCGACGAGGCCGATGCCCATGAAGGAGATGACGCAGGCGAACGCGACGGCCCAGACGGCCCTGGGCTGCCGGAACGGGCTGGCGGCATTTCCGTGTGGTGCGCTCATGTGTGCTTGTCCTCCAGGGAGTTGAAGGGGATGCGGAGACGTCAGGAGCGGTCCTGGCGGTCCTGGATCGCGCGGGCCAGGGCCGGTAGGGCGACCCGCACCGCCTGCTGTTCCGGCTCGCTCAATTCCGCGATGAGCTGGTCGAGGGCGTGGGCGCGTTCGGCGCGCCGCTGTCGGGAGATCTCCAGGCCTGTGTCGGTCACCTCGACCAGCACGCCCCGGCCGTCGCTGCGGTCCGCGGTGCGCCGTACCAGGTCCGCGCGCTCCAGCCGGGTGACGAGCTGCGTCATGTTCGGCTGGGTGGCGCCCTCGGCCCGGGCCAGATCGGTCAGCCGGCACGGACCCTCGCGGCCCAGGCGTCCGAGTACGGCGGAGGCGGCCATGCTCAGGCCGCCGGTGACGGCGCTCTGGCGGACGTAGCGGACCATCCTCTCGACGGCGAGGATCAGGTCCTCGGGCGATGTCTCGTGTGAGGCCTCGGGGACCGCCGGTGTCGCTGGATCCATAACCCGCTTATGCATAACGACATTATGCACTTACGTGTAGCTGGAATCAATGTCGACGGCGGAAAGGAACCGGCGGCTGCCGGACAGTACGGGGTGTGGAATCCATGACGGAACAGGAGGCGCGCCGGATGCGGCGGGCGCGCTTCGAAGGACTGGCGCATCTGGTGGTGGAACCGCTGCACCGGTATCTGCTGCGAAGGACGGGCGCCGACATGGTCGATGACGTGCTGTCGGAGACGATGCTCGTGCTGTGGCGTCGACTCGACGATGTCCCTGGGCTGGAGGAGGGGGCCGAGCCCGAACCCGGGGACGTGCTGCCGTGGTGCTACGGGGTGGCGCGGGGGTGCCTGGCGAACGCCCGCCGGGCCGACGGACGCAGGCTCCGGCTGGTGGAGCGGCTGATCCGGAGTCAGGAGGAGGCTCCGGCCGGGGCCGCCGATCACAGTGAGCTGCATGCCGCGCTCGGTGACCTCGGGGCGTTGGACCGCGAGGTCGTGCGGCTGTGGGCGTGGGAGGGGCTGGCGCCACGGCAGATCGCGGAGGCGACCGGGCTGACGTCCAACGCGGTGAGCATCCGGCTCCACCGGGCGAAGGCGAGACTCGCCGACCGGCTGGGGCGAAAGGATGCCGAACCGACCGGACACAAGAGGGATGAAGGAAGGAGCAGTCAGTGAACGACGACGAGTTGCTGGCCCGGCTGAAGTCCGCGGACCCGGCACTGACCGGAGTTGCTCCGCCGCCCGACATCGACCGCCTTGTGGAGGACACCTTGAACACCGACACCGCGCTGCAGTCCGCGACCACCGCCGCCGGCATCGCGACCGCGAGCTGGGGACGCCGTCATCTCTTCGGACTCGCGGCGGCCGGACTACTGGTACTGGGAGGCGGCGTCGCCGGAGGAATCATGGCCAACAGTGGTGACGGCAACGGTCATTCGGCCTCGGCCAAGACGGTGGCCCCGGCCGGCGCGCTGCGGCTCACCGCCGAGGGCGGGTCCGGCAAGTGCATGGTGCCCGGCGTCGACACCCTGGGCAAGTACCCGACCCTCTTCGAAGGAACGGCCACTTCCGTCAAGGGCTCGACGGCCACGTTCCACGTGGACCGGTGGTTCAAGGGCGGCGACGCGGAGACGGTCGTCCTCAGCAGCGACACCGAGGTCTCGGAGACGCTGACGTATACGGAGGGCGGGCACTACATCATCGGCGCCGAGGACGGCTTCGTCCCGATGTGCGCCGCGATCGAGGCCACACCGGAGGACATCGCCAAGTTCCGCCAGGCGTTCGGGAGTTGACCTCGCTGGATCACGAGGGGTCGTCGTCCAGCAGGCTCCGGGCGAAGGCGTGCGCCGGGTCCGCCAGGGTGTGCCGGAGTTCGGCGAAGAGGTCCGCCGCCGTCGTGCCGGACCAGGTGGCGGGGAGGAGGGAGCTGGGCAGGCCCGGGTCGAGATAGGGCAACCGGCGCCAGGCGGTGAGGACTTGGACGTAGTCGATGAACGCCGCCCGGTCGGACCCCTTGCCGGGCCCGGCCCAGCGCGCGGCCATCGGCGTGAACTCGGCGACGAAATCGTCGTAGAGCTTCTGGAGTGCCTCCAAGTCCCACCAGCGGCCCACCTGTTCGGCGGGGTCACCGAAGGCCACGTAGTCGCCGCGGAAGAGGTCGACGTATTGGTCCAGGCCGTGTCGGAGCAGGTGGTCGCGGGTGTCGTCGAGGGCGTGGGCCGGGGCGATCCAGATCCCGGACGAGACCGTGCCGAAGCCCAACCAGGCCAGCCGGGACCGGAGTTGGTGCCGGTGCTGGCGTTCGCTCTCCGGCACCGAGAAGACGGCGATGACCCAGCCGTCGTCGGTGACGGCGTGCCGTTCGAAGATGCGCCGGTCACCGGTCTCCAGGACGGAACGGGCGTACGGCGAGAGCGCGTAGCCCGCGCGGCCGTCCCGGCGCTCGGACACCAGGATCTCGCGGCGCTTGAGCCGGGAGATGGACGAGCGGACCGCCTGGGCGTCGACGTCGAGTTCGGCGAGCAGCCGGATCAGGGTGCTCACGCCGATCCAGCCGCCGACCTCGCGCGCGTAGAGGCCGTACACCGTCACGATCAGGGATCGCGGCGGGGCGGGCTGGCCCGGGCTGTCGTCTTCGAGATCGCTTGCCGTCACGATCGTAGTATTTCAGTGCGCATGTCCGGCGTCCGCTTCCGCCCGGCCGCCCAGCGCGGTACGCCATTCGTCCGGCCAGGGCGCGCTGCCGCCGGTCGCCTTGTCGGGGACGTGGACGGTGACGTAACTGCCGTGGGCGGCACGGCAGTTCGGCTTGCCGTCCGTGCTGTTCCGCCACACCTCGAAGCCGAAGGTCATCGAGGACCGGCCGAGGCGGATCAGCTCGACCCGTGTCTCGACCTCCTCGCCGAACCGGATCGACGCCTCGAACTCGACCTCGTAGCGCACCCTAGGCGCGACCGGGAAGTAGCCCGGGATGTCGTACGCGCGCATCAGCTCGGCCTCCGCCGCCTCGGCGAACCGGACGACGGTGGTGTTGTGGTAGATCCCGGCCGCGTCGGTGTCGATCCACTCCACCCGGGCCCGGTGAACGCCGAACGGCCCGCTCATTCCGCCGCCCTGCCCGGGGTCCACCGCAGGTGCACGGCATCCCGTGGGGTCTCGCGCAGTAGCGCCAGCCGCGGACGGACCGCGTCGGTGCGTGAGGTGGGCGGCTTGCGGCGACCGGCCGCGAACTGCGTCGGCCAGTCGGCGCCCGGGCCCCGGTACTCCTGCTCGGCGGCCGCCTGGAGGGTCCACTGCGGGTTGTAGAGATGCGTACGGCCGAGCGCGCACAGGTCGGCCCGCCCGGCGAGCAGGATCGAGTTGACGTCGTCGTACGACGAGATCGCTCCTACGGCGATCACGGCCGCGCCCGCCGGAGCGGCGACCTCGTGCCGGATGCGGTCGGCGAACGGGGTCTGGTACGAGCGGCCGTACGCTGGCTTCTCGTCCTTGGTGACCTGGCCGGACGACACGTCCACGGCCGCCGCGCCATGCGCGACGAACGCCCGCGCGATCTCCATCGCGTCGTGTTCGGTGTTGCCGTCGGGCACCCAGTCGGTGGCCGAGATCCGGACCGTCACCGGGCGGTCGGCGGGGAACGCGGACCGTACGGCGTCGAAGACCTCCAGCGGGAAGCGCAGCCGGTTCGTGAGGTCGCCGCCGTACTCGTCGGTGCGGTGGTTGGCGACGGGGGAGAGGAAGGAGGAGAGCAAGTAGCCGTGGGCGGCGTGGACTTCGAGGAGGTCGAAGCCTGCTTCGGCGCCCCGGCGGGCCGCGGACACGAAGTCGGCCACGACCGCGTCCATGTCGGCCCGGGTCATTTCGCGGGGCAGGTGGCAGCCCGTGCCGTAGGGCAGCGGGGACGGGCCGAGGACCTGCCAGTTGCCCTCGGTGAGGGGCTCGTCAATGCCCTCCCACATGAGGCGAGTTGAGCCCTTGCGGCCCGAATGGCCCAGCTGGAGACCGATCTTGGCGGTGCTGCGGCCGTGGACGAAATCAGTGACCCGGGTCCACGCGTCGCGCTGGGTGTCGTTCCACAGGCCCGTGCAGCCCGGGGTGATGCGGGCCTCGGGGGAGACGCAGACCATCTCGGTCATGACCAGGCCGGCGCCGCCGAGCGCCTTGGAACCGAGGTGGACGACGTGGAAGTCGTCCGGCACTCCGTCGACGGCGGAGTACATGTCCATCGGTGAGACGATGATCCGGTTCTTCAGCTCCAGGCCGCCGATGGTGAACGGCTGGAACATCGCCGGGACTGATTCGGTGAGGCCTTGGGCTTCCGCGAAGCCGCGCTCGATGAGGTCGGCGAAGCCGGGGTCGCGGTCCTTGAGGTTGTCGAAGGTGATCCGGCGGGAGCGCGTGAGCAGGTTGAAGCAGAACTGCGCGGGGTCCTGGTCGGCGTACCGGCCGATGTTCTCGAACCACTCCAGCGAGGCCTGGGCGGCGCGCTGGGTGGACTCCACCACCGGGCGGCGCTCGGACTCGTACGCCGTCAACGCCTCGCCCACGGTGCTGTGTTCGTGCAGACACGCGGCGAGCGCGAGGGCGTCCTCCATCGCCAGCTTGGTGCCGGAGCCGATGGAGAAGTGCGCGGTGTGGGCGGCGTCGCCGAGCAGGACCACGTTGTGGTGGTGCCAGCGCTCGTTGCGGACGGTGGTGAAGTTGAGCCAACGGGAGTTGTTGGTAAGGAGGTTGTGCCCGGCGAGTTCGTCGGCGAAGATCTCGCGGATCCGGGCCACCGACCGCTCGTCGCTGACTCCGGGCGGGAACTGGGTGCCCTCCGTCGCGTCGAGGCCGGCCTTCCGCCATACGTCCTCGGCCATCTCGACGATGAACGTCGAACCGGAGTCGGAGTAGGGGTAGCCGTGGATCTGCATGGTCCCGAACTCGGTCTGCTTGACCAGGAATTGGAAGGCCTCGAAGACCCGGTCGGTGCCCAGCCACATGTACTTGTTGGTGCGCTGGTCGAGGGAGGGGACGAAGGCGTCGGCGTACTTGGTGCGCACCGCCGAGTTGATGCCGTCGGCCGCGACCACGAGGTCGTAGGAGCCGCGGATTTCGTCGACCTCCGGGGCGAGGGTGCGGTAGTGCACGGTGACGCCGAGTTCGGCGGCCCGCTCCTGGAGGATGTGCAGCAGGTCCTTGCGGGCCATCGCCGCGAAGCCCTGGCCGCCGACGGTGAAGGGGTGGCCGTCGAACTCGATGTCGATGTCGGTCCAGCGGGCGAACCGGCTCTCCATCGCGTCATGGACGACGGTGTCCGCGTTCTCGATGCCGCCGAGGGTCTCGTCGGAGAAGACCACGCCGAAGCCGAAGGTGTCGTCGGGCGCGTTGCGTTCCCACACGGTGATCTCGTGCGCGGGGTCGAGCTGCTTCATCAGCGCGGCGAGATACAGCCCACCAGGCCCACCGCCGACGATCGCGATCCTCATGCCTGGGTCTCCTTCTCGTTCTCTACGAGCCGACGCAGCAGGAAGTGCTGTAGCTTTCCGCTGGTGTTGCGGGGCAGCGCGTCACAGAAGCGCACCGCCCGGGGGTACTTGTACGGCGCCAGCTGCGCCTTGACGTGGTCCTGGATGTCCTTGACCTTGGCCTCGTCGCCGACGACGCCCTCGGCCAGGACGACGAACGCGCAGACGACAGAGCCGCGTTCGGGATCGGGCTTGGCGACCACCGCCGATTCGACGACGTCCGGGTGGGTGTTGATCGCGGACTCGACCTCGGGGCCGCCGATGTTGTAGCCGGAGGACACGATCATGTTGTCCGTGCGGGTGCGGTAGTAGAAGTAGCCGTCCTCGTCGCGGACGAAGGTGTCGCCGGTGACGTTCCAGCCGTTCACCACGTAGTTCTCCTGGCGCGGGTCGTCGAGGTAACGGCAGCCCACCGGGCCGATCACGGCCAGCCGCCCCTCGACACCGGGGCCGACCTCCTCGCCGTCCAGGTCGAGGACCGTGGCGCGGTACCCGGGGACCGGCCGTCCCGTCGAACCGGGCCGGATGTCGTCACCGGCGGCGGAGATGAAGATGTGGATCATCTCCGTGGCGCCGATGCCGTCGATGACCTTGATGCCGGTCTCGGTGCGGAGTTGCTCCCACACTTCCTCCGGTATGTGCTCCCCGGCGCTGACCGCACCGCGCAGACCGTGCAGCCGGTCCGCCTTCCCGGCCTTGAGGATCTGCCGGTACGCCGTCGGGGCGGTCGCCAGCACGGTGACTCCCGCCTCGGCGACCAACTCGGCGAGCGGCTCCGGCGCCACGGCCTCCGTCAGCAGTGCGCACGCACCGGCACGCAGGGCGCAGACGACCAGGATGCCGAGCCCGAAGGTGAACGCGAGCGGGGCCGTGCACGACACCAGATCGTCCGGCTTCAGGCGGAGGGTGTGGCGGCCGAAGGTGTTGTCGATCGACAGGATGTCGCGGTGGAAGTGGGTGGTGATCTTCGGTACGCCGGTGCTGCCCGAGGTGGGTCCGAAGAGGGCGACGTCGTCGGCGGCGGTGTCGACGGCCGTGAACTCCCCTGACTTCGACGCCACTTGGCGTGTCAGGTCGTCGGGCGCGTCGCCGCCGTAGGCCACGATCGTGAGGTCCGGCAGCACGGTGTCGCGTACGGTCTCGACGTCCGCGGTGAAGCGGTGGTCGACCAGGGCGACGGTCGGGCGGGTCTTCTCGACGACGGGGGTGAGTTCGCGGGCGCGCAGGGCCGCCATGGTGGTGACGACGATGCCGCCGGCCTTGAGGACGCCGAGCCAACACGCCACGACCCAGGGGTTGTTGGGGGAGCGGAGCAGGACGCGGTTGCCGGGGACCAGGCCCAGGTCTTCGGTCAGGACGTGGGCGATCTGGTTGGCGCGGAGCAGGAGTTCGCCGTAGGTCCACACCTCGCCCTCCGGTGTGCGCAGGGCCGGGCGGTCGGGGCCGAACGTGGCGGTGGGGACGTCGATCAACTCGGCGCCGGCGTTGAGGCGTTCGGGGTAGCGGAGCTCGTCGGTGGTGAACTCCAGGACCGGCCACTGCGCGCGCGGCGGGAGGTGGTCGCGGGCGAACGTGTCCGGATAGGCGGAGGGCGAGAGGCCCTTCTGGTCCAACTGGTCCATCGGGAGGGTCCTTTCCGCAGGCCGGGGGCGGGCCGTGCAGGGATCAGGAGCTGCGTGGGAGTCAAGAGCTGCGGATCAGGCCTTCCTGGACGACGGTGGCCAGGTGGGTACCGGTGGGGGTGAAGAACCGGCCGACGGCGAGGCCGCGACCGGCGTCGGCGGCGAAGGCTTCCTGGGCGTAGAGGAGCCAGCCGTCCATGGGGGCGGGCCGGTGGAACCACATCGCGTGGTCGAGGCTCGCGGTGATGAGTCCCGGGAGTGCCCACGGCAGGTCCAGCACGCGCAGGACGGGTTCGAGGATCGTGTAGTCGCAGACGTAGGCGAGCGCGGCGAGGTCGCGCTGCTCGTCGGTCAGGCCCTCGACGGGACGCAATGTGTCGAACGGCCTTACCCACACCGCCTGTTGGGGCACGCGCTCGCCCTCGACCGTGAGGTAGACGGGTCCGGGCACGTGCCGCATGTCGAAGCTGCGGCCGCCGCTCCAGTACTCCTCGGAGGTGTCGGTCATCGTGCCCCGGGGGGCGGTGATGTCGCGCAAGTACGAGGCGGAGCTGGGGAGTTCGGTGGGATCCGGTACACCGGCGGGGGGCTCGGCGGCGAAGGTCGCGCCCGGCTCGCCCGCTGCGAAGTTGGCGAGGCAGGTGTAGACGGGCTTGCCGTTCTGGAAGCCGCGGACCTGCCGGGTGGCGTAGCCGCGCCCGTCGCGCAACAGCTCGACCTCGTAACGGACTTCGGCGCCGATGTCGACCGGCCGCAGGAAGTAGGAGTGCATCGAGTGGAGCGTCTTGCCCTCGACCGAGCGCATCGCGGCGGCCGTGGCCTGCGCGACCATGTCACCGCCGTAGGCCTTCGGCCAGGGACAGGGCTGGGTGGTCGCGGTGAAGGCGAGGTCGAAGTGCTCGGGCTCGACGGGGGTGAGGGCGATCGCGGCGGTGAAGGCGGCCGAGGTCGGGACGGAGCGGAGGTCGGCGCCGGTGGCGCGGGAGTCGGCGTTGGTGCTTTGGGTGTCGTTCACGGCCGGTCCAGCCAGTCGCGCAGGTCGGCGTCGGCCACCTCGGCCAGGTTGACCACGATGTTCTCCGGGGTGCGGGTCGTCATCCAGGTCAGCGGGTTGTTGCGGTCGAGGTTGCACTCGACGTGCGGCATGAACGGCGGGACGAAGACCCAGTCGCCCTCCGACAGGTCGAGGTAGTCCTCGAAGCGCTCGCCGAAGTAGATCCGGGCCCGGCCGGAGAGGACGTAGCCGCCGGTCTCGGCCTCGCCGTGGTGGTGGGGCACCGAGCGGTAGCCCGACTCGTTGCTCACCTTCCCGAACCACAGCTTGGTGGCCGGCGTGTGCTGTACGGAGACGCCGGAGATCCGGGTCGCCCCGGCGGACTGACCGGTCGCGCCGACCTCCAGACCACCGCGCGTCACGACCGGTACGACCAGGCCGGACTCGTTGGCGTACGACGAGTTGTCGCCCTCTAGGACGTACTTGGAGAAATCGGGTTCCATGATCAGCTCCTGGAGTCGGTGAGGCGGTAGTCGGTGAGACGGAAGCGGTTGCGCAGGGTGCCGATACCGGGGATCTCGGTCTCGACGAGATCGCCGTCGGCGAGGAAGACCGGCGGGGTCATGCCCGAGCCCACGCCACCGGGGGTGCCGGTGAGCACGATGTCGCCGGGGCGCAGGACCGTGAAGGTGGAGACGTAGGCGAGCAGGTCGGCGGCGTCGAACACCAGCGTGCTCGTGTTTCCGCGCTGCCGCTCGACGCCGTCGACCCGGCAGATCACCTCGACGCCCGCGACCGGGTCGAGCTCGTCGGGCGTGACGACCACCGGGCCGAGGGGAGTCGTACGGTCCCACGCCTTGCCCTGGAACCACTGCAGCGTGCGCTTCTGCCAGTCGCGCACGCTGATGTCGTTGGCGACCGTGTATCCGGCGATGGCCCGTTCGGATGTGTTCCGGTCCGCGTTCCGGATCCGGGCACCGACCACGACCGCGAGTTCCGCCTCCCAGTCCACGTCGAGGCCGGGCGGCAGGACCAGGTCGTCGTCGGGGCCGGTGAGCGTGTCGGCGTACTTGGCGAAGAGCGTGGGGTGGGCGGGAAGTTCGCGTCCCATTTCGGTTATGTGGTCCGCGTAGTTGAGGCCGCAGCAGATCACCTTGCGGGGCGAGGGCAGCGGCAACACGGGGGTGGCGCCGGGGAGTTCGGCCCCGGCGAGATCCGCGATGCGGTCGGTCGCCGTGGTCGCCAGCAGTGCCGAGAGGTCGTCGGCCGGCAGCGCCCGCCAGCGGTCGCCGTCGAGCACGGCGGCCGTGGTGCGGCCTCCGTGGGTCACGGTGGCGAGCTTCATGGGCGTTCTCCCTCGGGGTGATGGCGGCGGGCGCAGCGACCGGGGTGGTCGGGATGTCCGGGGTGCGTTATAGCGAGATTTTCACGACCGTCGAAAACAGTCAATAGATGAGTTACGCTGCTTGCGTCGCCCCGTCCGATCCCCCCGAGGAGGAACCCCTCAATGACTCCGATCCCGGTGAACCCGCCCTCGCTCCCCGCGCCGAGCGGCTACTCGCACGGCACGCTGAGCGGCAACACGCTCTATCTGGGCGGACAGACGGCCCTGGACGCGGACATGCGGATCGTCCCCGGGGGCATCGTCGAGCAGTTCCGGCAGGCGTTCGGCAACGTGCTCACCACGTTGCGGGCGGCCGGCGGTGTCCCCGAGGACCTGGTGAGCCTGACGATCTACCTCACCGACATCCCCGACTACCAGGCGCACGGCAAGGAGATCGGGAAGGTCTGGCGCGAGCTCGCGGGGCCGGTCTATCCGGCGATGGCCGGGATCGGCACGACGGCGCTTTGGCAGCCGGAGGCGATGATCGAGATCCTGGGGGTCGCGGTGATCCCGGACGAGCGGCTCATCCGGGCGGAGGGCCGGGACGACTCCAGGGCGTGACGGATCGCAGTGGCCGTGGCGGTGGGGTTGGTCGGGCTGGTCCGGCCGAGGGTGCGATTACCCCGCTACCCCGCGCGGGTCTATCGGTGCTGAAGGCGCCGGGGTGGCGGGTTCTCCCATCGAGCTCAAGTCGGTGCCCCGGGAGTCAGCCCGCGGTGGTGTTGTAGTTGACGATTCGCTCCACGATGAGGGCGACCGCACCGGCCAGTGGACTGTCCGCCCCCTTGCTCGCCACGTCGGGCAGCCGGTGTGCCTCCTCCTCGGCGACTGCCACCATGCCCCAGAACGCGTTGTAGCCCGACGGATCCGACGGCTTGTCGGTGGCCGCCCGGACGGTCATGTTGCCGTCCCCTTCGACCACGGCCAGCGCGCCCATCTGCCGGAGGGTGTCGGGGTTCCGCTCCTCGGCGGCCACGACGCTCCAACCCGCGACCTCTGCATGGCGCAGTGCGGCGAGGAGACTGCCGGTACTGCCCGCGCCGGAGACAACGATGTCGGGCAGGACAAGGGCCACCGGCCCCTGCGTCATCGGGAGGGCGGACCGGATCGCGCCGTCGAGATCCGGTTCGAGCGAATGGTCCTGGTAGACGAAGACCAGCTGAAAGGTCTCGGCGTACCGCGCGAGATAACTCACCGTGTCCAGCTTGTGTGCCCCGAACACGACGACCAGGCGCACGTTGAGTCCGCTCTTGGCCAGCTCGACAACGGTCTCCAGGCTGCGGTCCAGCACGGTGACCCCGGGAGCCAGGCAGTGCAGCTCCTTCGAGTAGGGCGCCCCGAAACGCGTCGCGAACCCGGCGCAGGGCAAGATGATCGAAACGTCAGGAACGGGCACGGACGAACTATGCATGGAGTGGCTCTCAGACTGTGTCACCGACGACGGCTCCATGTGAGAGGGAGCGAACGTTGATCGACGAGAGTGTCCCCAAGGTGCCCGCTGGGTATTCGCCGTTGCCGAACTCGGGCGGAGCCCGACGCTTCCAAGTCCGGTACGACGGCGCCGACTTGCGTGTGCACCCGGGCGAGGACGAGGCGTCGCGGGTACCGGCTCCCGGTGTTCGAGGACCACTGCCGCGTTGAGGATCACGCGACGTACACTGCTGCCGCCGACCCCTCGCCGTCGACGTGAACCGCTCGAAACCGGGGCGGGCACCGGCCGGGACGCACCGGAAGACCGAGCGAAAGAGGACGCGGAATGCGGGTGCTGTTGTCCACGTACGGGACGCGGGGCGATGTCGAACCGCTGGTGGCACTCGCCGTGCGGCTGCGGGAGCGCGGCGTGGAGGTGCGGATGTGCGCCCCGCCTGACGAGGAGTTCGCGCGGCGGCTGGCAGGTCTCGGGGTGCAACTTGTGCCGGTCGGGCCACCGGTACGGGCGTTGATGAGCGGGTCGACGCTGCCGTCGGCGGCGGATCTGGCCCGGTACCGGTCCGAGATGCTCGACGCGCAGTTCGAGATCTTCCCGGCGGCGCTCGACGGATGTGACGCGCTGGTGGCGGCGGGCCTGGCGCAGATCGCCGCGCGGTCCGTGGCCGAGGCCGCGGGCGTCCGCTACGTGTACACGAGCTATTCGGCGGTCAACCTGCCGTCGCCGTACCACGCGCCGCCACCGCGGCCGGGCTGGCCGGAGCCGGAGGCGCACGACAATCCGACGCTGTGGGAGCTGGACGTCGGCCAGGTGAACGCGCAGTTCGCCGAGCCGCTCAACGGCCACCGGGCGCTTCTCGGTCTGCCGCCGGTGGACAACGTCCGTGATCACGTCTTCACCGACCGGCCGTGGCTGGCGGCGGACCCGGTCCTGGGACCGTGGCGGAAGACCCCGGGCCTCGACGTGACGCAGACGGGCGCGTGGACGCTGCCGGACGAACGCCCGCTGCCGGCCGACCTGTTGACGTTCCTGGACGCGGGCGCGCCGCCGGTCTACGTGGGTTTCGGCAGCGTGCGCCCGTCCCCGGACATCGCCCGCAGGGCCGTCGAGGCGATCCGCGCACAGGATCACCGCGTACTCGTCTCCCGCGGCTGGGCGGATCTGGACCTGGGCGACGACCGTGACGACTGCCTCGCCATCGGCGAGGTCAGCCATCAGCTGCTGTTCGAGAGGGTGGCCGCGGTGGTCCACCACGGCGGTGCGGGCACGACGCTGACGGCCGCCCGGGCGGGTGCGCCGCAAGTGGTGGTGCCTCTCCAGTTGGCGGACAACCCCTACTGGGCCGGCCAGGTGGCAGCCCTGGATCTCGGGGCGGCACTCGACAGTCCGGCGCCGACGACCGAGTCCTTGAACGTCGCGTTCAAGACGGCCCTGGCACCGGAGACACGGGCCCGGGCCAGGGCTCTGGGCAGCAGGATCCGCACCGATGGAGCGGCGGTGGCCGCGAACCTGCTGCTCGACGCCATCCGCTGAGCGAGGCAGGCCCGGGACGCACCCTGTCACTGCCGCGGTGGTCCGCTGCTAGCGTTCCGGCGCATGGAAGACAGCGTGTACGTGGGTAATGCGGGCAAAGACGCGGCACTGGACCGGGGGTGGCTGCTCGGCCACTTCAAAGAGGAAGGCAGTCCTCTCCACAGCGATGCTGTGGAGGTCAAATGGGGCGTACACCCGCGTGGCGACCAGCGGGCGCAGTGGGTGAAGGGCGAAGTGCGCGCGGCTCTCCTGGTCCTGATCTCAGGTCGCTTCCGTATGGAGTTCCCCGGTCGAAGCGTGCTGTTGGAAGAACAGGGCGACTATGTCGTCTGGGGCCAGGGAGTGGACCACTCCTGGACCGCGGAGGACGAGTCCGTGGTACTGACCGTGCGCTGGCCTTCCGTGCCTGGATACGCCGTACCGCAGGAGGAAGAGCGGACGAGTTCGCCCGCCGGAACATGAGGCCTTCTTTGCCCGTAATGGCGTTTCGCCGCACTCCGGGGGAAAACGTGCGACGTTGTGGAGCCTTTATTCCTATATGGGAGTTTCATGGGACTCTTTTTCGCTGTGGGTGTTCTGTGAGGTGTTGCGGAATGTCGAGTATTGACATGTCCTGAGCCTGTGATCGATGATTACGGCTGTGTCACGGAGCTCCGGAAGGGAATCCGAGTGAGCAGGAAAACGACGTGACCAGGTAATTGGCCGACGATTTCGGGAATCGAATTATCGAATCACCGGGCCGCTTTCGGCCGCCTCACCCCGTGGACCGACCCCTTCATCCCACCGGCCTTGCGCTCCGCTCCCACGACGCCCGCTCGACGGCGAGCGCGTCCTTTCCGGCCCGTCGGCAGTCCGGTGATCCCGGCCTGTCGCGCTCGATGTCACCCCCGCCCCATATCGTTGGGAAGGCCAGGTATCGCCGGTGCACAACACCCCCCACCCTGTCCCCACTCCACGCGCGTCCACCGGAACGGCCACCGGCGGCACCGAGTCGGCGCCCCGCGTCCGACCGGCCTCCTTCGCCCAGCGGCGACTGTGGTTCCTGGCCCAACTCCCGGGCGCGAACGCCGCGTACAACGAGACGATCGCCTTCTCCCTGACCGGCCCGCTCGACGTCGACCTGCTGTCCCGAGCCTTCGACGAGCTGACCGACCGTCATGAGACGCTGCGCACAAGGCTGGTGGCCACCGAAGGGGAGGTGCACCAGCACATCGACCCACCGGGCGGCGGATTCGCCCTGACCTTCGAGGACCTCACCGGGGCCGATGACCCCGAGGCGCGCGTCGAAGCCCGCCAACTCGACGAGGAACAACGGCCGTTCGACCTCGACACCGGCCCCCTCGGACGCGGACGCCTCCTCGCCCTGGGACCGGACCGCCACGTCCTCCTGCTGACGTTCCATCACAGCATCTACGACGGCGTCTCGATGAACGTCATGATGGACGAACTCGGCAAGCTCTACGAGGCGTTCGCGGCCGGTGCCCCGAACCCGCTGCCCCCGCTCACGGTGCAGTTCGCCGACCACACGCAGACCCGGGAACAAGCCGTCCTCGACGGTGGGCTCGCCGCCCAGGAGGACTACTGGCGCCGCGCGCTGCGCGACGCGCCGCCCGTCCTGGACCTGCCCACCGACCGGCCACGGCCGACGGAACAGCAATACGGGGGCGGCCGGGCCGAGTTCAGCCTCGACGCCGAGGTCACCGCCGGTCTCCGCGGCCTCGCGAGACAGCACGGTGCCACCCCCTTCGTGGCCGTGCTGGCCGGCTGGGCGATTCTCCTGTCGCGGCTCTCCGGGCAGGAGGACATCGTTGTCGGAAGCCCCTTCGCCAACCGGCGCGGCCCGGGCGCGGCCGGTCTCATCGGCTTCCTCGTCAACTCCCTCCCGTTGCGCATCGATCTGTCCGGTTCCCTCACCGTGTCCGAGGCCCTCGCCCGCACCCGCGCCGTCGTGCGCGAGGCACTCGCCCACCAGAACCTGCCGTTCGAGCGCATCGTCGAGCTGGTCAACCCGCCGCGCAGCGCCTCCCGCACCCCGCTGTTCCAGACCATGCTGGCCTGGGTGCCCGAACGGCGGGACCTGCTGCACCTGCCCGGAGTGGACGCCCAGCCGCTGCCGATCGCCCACGCCCCGGCCAAGTTCGACCTCGCCGTCTCGGCGACCGAGTCCGACGGCCGCATCACCGGGTACCTGGACTACGCGACAGCCCTCCTCGACCACACCACCGCCGAGCGCTGGGCCGGCCATCTGCGGAACCTGCTCACCGACATGGCCCACCACCCCGAACGGGACGTCCGCGCCCTGGAGTTGATGGCCCCTCAGGAACGCCTGCGCGAGCTGCTCGACGGCGACGCCACGCGGTCGGAGACCTCCGGGCCCGCTCCGCACGCGGCCTCCGGACTCGTCGAGCTCTTCGAGACCCAGGTCCGCGAGCGCCCGACCCGCACCGCCGTCGTCGACCGCGACAGCTCGCTGGACTACGCGGCCCTGGACCGCCGCGCCAACCACCTCGCGCACGCCCTCGTCGCCCGTTCCGTCCGCCCCGGCGACGTCGTCGGCCTCCACGCGAAGCGGTCCTGTGACCTGGCCGTCGGCATCCTGGGCATCCTCAAGGCGGGCGCCGCCTACCTCCCGCTCGACCCGGGCCAGCCCGCCGAACGCCTCGCGAACATGGTCGAGGACGCGGCCTGCCCCGTCGTCCTGAGCGATCACGACAGCGCCGAACGCGCCCCGGAATGGCTCGACTTGAGGGCTGTGGAAGCCGAGGGGGCAACCCGCCACGAACCGCCCGCAGGCATCGATCCCGCACCGGACCGGCTCGCCTACGTGATCTTCACCTCCGGATCCACGGGACGGCCCAAGGGCGTCGCCGTGGAGCACCGCAGCGTCCTCAACCTCTTCGCCACCTGGTACGCCCGCATGGGCACCGCCCCCGGCGAGGTCGGCTCCGCCTGGTCCAGCATCGGCTTCGACGCCTCGATCCACGAACTGCTGCTGCCCCTGACCACCGGCGGCGAACTGCACATCGTCCCCGAGGAGTTGCGCGGCGACCCCGATGAGCTGCTGGCATGGATGCGCGAACACGCCGTGACCCAGGCTTTCCTGCCACCCGCCTACGTCAAGTGGATCGACGAGGACCCGGCCGTACGCCTGCGCGGACTCCAACTGCGCACGCTGCTCACGGGAGTTGAGTCGCTCACCGAAGCCGCCCTGCACCGCATGACACAGCACCTCCCCGGCCTGCGGATCTGCTTCGGCTACGGCCCCACCGAGGCGACCCTCTACAGCACCGCGTACTACGACCCCCGCCCGCTGGACCGGCCCTGCCCCATCGGCCGCCCGCTGCCCGGCACCCGTATGTACCTCCTCGACGGCCGCATGGAACCTGTCCCGCCCGGCGTGGTGGGAGAGGTGTACCTCGGCGGAGCCTCGCTGGCCCGCGGCTATCTGGGCCGCCCGGACCTCACCAAGGAACGCTTCCTGCCCGACCCGTTCGAGCCCGGCGAGCGGATCTACCGCACCGGTGACCTCGCCCGGCGCCTGCCCGACGGCCAGGCGCACTACATGGGACGCGCCGACGACCAGGTCAAACTCCGCGGCTTCCGGATCGAACCCGCCGAGGTCGAGGCCGCGCTCATGGCGCTGCCCGGCGTCCGCGAAGCCGCCGTCCTCGTCGACCACGACGCGAGCGGCCAGCCCCGCCTGCTCGCCGGCATCGGCCGCGGCACCGCACCGGCCCGCACCACCCACGACTGGCGCACCGCCCTCGCCCGCCGCCTGCCCGACTACATGATCCCCGCCGTCTTCCTCGACCTCGACACCCTCCCGCTCAACCGCAGCGGCAAGCTCGACCGACCCCAACTCCTGCGCCTGGCCCAGGAGTCGACCTCCACCCAGGTCAACACCGCCAGCCCGCGCGACCACATAGAGCACGGCCTGTACCGCATATGGCAGCGCATCCTGCTCCACCCCGACATAGGCGTCAGCGACAACTTCTTCGAGATCGGCGGCACTTCGCTCTCCGCCATCAAGATGGCCCACGCCGTCACCGAGACGTTCGGCCGCCGTCTGCCGGTGGGCGAGGTGATGACCCGCCCCACCATCGAGTCACTGGCCGCGCTGCTGCGCGAGGACGGCACAGCCGACGCCCCCGGCAGCCTCATCGAGTTCCGCCCCGGCACCGGCCCGCGCGTCGTCTGCGTCCACCCCGCCGGCGGCACCGCCTTCTGCTACCTCCCCCTGGCCACCCTCCTCCCCGACAGCGTCGGCCTGTACGGCATCCAGTCCCCGGGAGTGAACCCCGACGAGGACCTCCTCCCGAGTGTGGAGGCCATGGCCGAGGAGTACCTCCGACTGATCCGACCCGACAGCGCATCACCCCTGGTCCTGACCGGCCTGTCCTACGGCGGCCTCGTCGCCCACGAGATGGGACGCCTGCTGGCCCGCGCCGGACACCGGGCCGTCAGCGTCGTGCTCCTCGACACCCAGGCCACCGACGACGCATCCGCACGCTCGGAGATCGGCGCCGTCGACGCGGCCGAGTTCCGCGACAAACTCGTGAGGTTCAACGGGATGTACCCCGGCATCGACGACGCCCAGGTCGACCGCTACTTCCACCTCTACAACCACAACCGCCTCACCGCCCGCGAGCACCTCCCGGCGGCCTCCCCGGCACGCGTCGTTCTCGCCCAGGCCGTACCGGACGGCGACGACACCCCCTTTCACGCCGAGGTCCGTGACTTCTGGCGCCGCCGCGCCGAGGGCGACTACCGCGTCGAGACGATGGAATGCGACCACTGGGAGATCCTGGAGGGCGTTGGAGCCGCTCAGGTCGGCACCCTGCTCGCCGCCGAACTCGCCCACCACGGCGCCCAGTTGGCTCTGCCGATACGGGAGGCGTGATGGACCTCCGCCATGCCCACAGAGTTTCCCCGGGCCCTACGCGGTCCGTCTCCCTCGCCGAGGCCGTACTGGGCCAGGCTCGCCGCACTCCCACCGCCATCGCCGTCGAGGACGGCAACCGGGTGCTCGACTACGCGGAACTCGAACGAGCCAGCGCTCGGGTGGCAACGCGCCTGCACGCGGCCGGAGTTCGCCCCGGCCACGCGGTCGCCGTACACCTGCCCCGCTCCTGGCAACTGGTCTGCGTCATGCTCGGCATCCGCCGCGCCGGAGCCACCGTCGTCCCCCTCGACCGACTCAGCCCACCCGACCGGCAACGGCACATCCTCGACGACTCGGGCGCCGTCGCCGTAGTCCACGACAGCGGGCACATACCCCAACTGCCGGAGTGCACCGCCGGGTTGGACGCCCACCTGCTCCTGACCGGTGACGGTCCCGTCTCGCCCGCCGTGCCTCCGGGGGAGCCCAGCGACACGGCCGTGGGCTTCGTCTTCTACACCTCCGGGAGTACGGGGAACCCCAAGGGTGTCGAGGTCACCGATGGCGGAGTGCTACGCCTGGCCCGCCCCGGCTACCTCGACCTACGGCCCGGCGCACGCTTCGCCAGCCTGGCCAACCCCGCCTTCGACGCGTTGAGTTTCGAGGTGTGGGTTCCCCTCCTGACCGGCGGCGTCTGCGTCGTACTCGACGACGAAGAGGTGCACAGTGCGCCCCGGTTCGCCAGGGTGCTCAGCGAGCGCCGCGTCGACACGCTGTTCATCACAACGGCCTTGTTCAACGCGGTGGTTGAGCAGGTACCCGACTGCTTCGCCGGCCTCGGACAGATACTCGTCGGCGGTGAACAGCTCAACGCGCGCATCGTCCGCCGCTGGTACGAGACCAACTCCGCGTCCCGCACCGTCCTGCACAACGTGTACGGGCCGACGGAGGCGACGACCTTCGCCCTCTGCGGCCCCATCCCACGCGACTTCGCCGGCGACACCATCCCGATCGGCACCCCGCTCCCCGGTACCGCCATACTGCTCCGCACTGAGGACGACCGCGTAGCCGAGCCGGGCGAAGTCGCCGAACTGCTGCTGTCCGGCCCGGCGTTGGCCCTCGGCTACCGCAACCTCCCGGAACAGACGGAGCGGGGCTTCGTACGGCTGCCGCACGAGGACGACGGCGAACGCCGCTGGTACCGCACCGGCGACCTCGTACGCCAGGACGGCGAAGGCCGGATCACCTACGTCGGCCGGGCCGACCGCCAGGTCAAGGTGCGCGGCTTCCGCATAGAACCGGGCGAGGTGGAGCGGCAGATCCTGGCCCAACCCGCCGTCCGCCAGGCTTACATAGGCACCCGACGCGACGCGGCGGACCGCAGCGAACTGCTCGCCTTCCTCGTCCTGGGCGACGAACTCTCGTACGACACCTACGACCGTCACCTCGCCGCCGCCCTGCCCTCGTACATGCGCCCTCACCACACCTACCTCGTCGCCGAGTTGCCGCGAAACGCCAACGGCAAGGTCGACCAGGCTGCCCTTCTGCGCGACGCCGGGACCCCGTGGCGCGGTGCGCAGGAGAGCGACGTGCCCGTGAGCGCCGAGCAGCGGCGGGTGCTGGAGGTCGCCGAGGACATCCTCGCCGTCAACGGCCTTCGCCCCGGTGACCGTTGGGCCGCGAGCGGCGGTGACTCGCTGAAGGCGCTGCGCTTCCGCTTCGAGATCCTCGACCGTTTCGCCGTCGACCTGCCGCACGACCTCGTCCTGCGGGCCGACTTCGCCGCCCTCGCCGACGCCGTACACGCCCCGGAGACGGCGGCGGGAGAACACCCGCCCGTGCCCGCCCCCTCCGCCGAACCGACCGCACCGGCCACCAGCGAGCAGGAACGCCTCTGGCTCCTGCATCAACGCGAGCCCGAAAACCGTTCCTACGACGTGCCGTTGGCCTTCCGCGTCGAGGGCCGCGCCGACGCGGAGGCCCTGCACCGCGCCGTGCGCACGCTGGTGGAACGGCATGTTGCCCTGCGCACCCGGCTGGTCCCCACGCCGGACGGGCTGCTCCAAGAGGCCAGCGATCCGTACGACCCTTGGCAACGTCTCGAAGCCCGTCCCGGGGAGCAGTGGCAGGACACCGCCGACCGGTTCTTCGACCACCGCTTCGACCTCGGCGACGCCCGGATGCTGCGGGCTGCCTGGGTGGCACAGGCCGACGGCGGGCTGCTCCTGCTGCACCTGCACCATGTCGCCGTGGACGGCTGGTCGCTCAACCTCCTTCTCCGCGACCTGACCGACGCCTGTGCTGCCCAGGGTGCCCGGCCGAACTCCGCCCTCACCCCCCTGGACTTCGCCCGCTGGCAACGGAGTTGGCACACGAGCCCTACCTACGAGGACCGCCGCGCCCGGCTGCGCTCCCACTACGGCCATGACGGGGAACCGTCACCCGCGCTGCCGGCCCCCGAGGTGCCCCGAGCCCGCCTGCTGCGCACCTCGCTCGACCTGGTCCGCCGTAGCGCGCTGGACCGACGCGCCGCACAACTCGGCCTGACGCGGTTCCAGTTGCTGGTGTCCGCGTTCGCCGCGAGCCTGTACGGCGTGACGGGTCAGGGGCGTCCGCTGGTCGCCACGCCGGTGGTGAACCGGCCCCGCCCCGAATTCGCGGACACGGTCGGCATGTTCGCCAACACCGTCCTCCTGGACCTGCCGTTGGAGCCGCACCGCTCACTCGACGCTCAGCTCTCGGCCCACTCCGACGCCGTGCGCACCGTGCTCCAGGACCAGGAGGTCGCCCTCGCCGACCTCCTCGCGGACCCCGCCTTCCGCGAACGAACTCCCTTGTTCGACTACCTCTTCGTCCTGGAGAACACCGACTTCTCGGCACTGCGCCTGGACGGTTGCGACGTGCGGCCGCTGTGGCCCGAGCCGCTGGGTGCCAAGTGCGCCCTGACGCTGTCGGTGGTGGAGCACGCGGCCGGGTTCGACTGCCTGTGGGAGTACCGCGACGACATCGGCGCCGAACGCGCCCAGGCCGCGGCCCGTCTCTTCCGCCAGACCCTCGACCACCTGATCGGCGACACGGACACCGACATCACCCTGCACGAATTGGTCGCCGACTACCGCCGCACCCTGCCCGACCACGGCCAAGGCCCCACGCGGGCACCGGACTTCACCACAGTCGCCGACGGCTTCGCCAGCCAGGCGGCCCGCACCCCGCACGCCCCGGCCGTCACCACCGGCGAGACCACCCTCACCTATGCCGAACTCGACGCACAGGCAGCCGAGTTGGCGCCCGCACTAGGCACCCGCCTCCCGGCCGATCCCGCCGCCCCGGCCGCCGTGGCGCTCTACCTCCAGCCTTCCGTCGAGCATGTCGTGGCGCTTCTGGCGGCGGCCCGCCTCAACCTCACCGTCGTACCCCTCGACCCCGCGTACCCGCCACCCTTGCTACAGCATGTGCTCGACCAGGCAGACCCGTTGTGCGTACTCGTGACCCCCGAGGACGAACACCTCCTCGCCGCGATCGCACCACCGTCCCTGCCCCGGCACGTCCTCACCCTCGCCGACACCCCCGCCGCGGTACCCCAACTGCCCACGCATCAGGGGCTGCGCCCGCTCTACACCCTGTTCACGTCCGGCTCCACCGGCACCCCGAAAGGCGTCCAGGTCCCCGACCGGACCCTGTGCAATCTGCTGACCTGGCAGCGCACCGACGGCGGCCTGAACGGGCCCGCCGTCACCCAGCAGTTCTCCATGCTCTCCTTCGACGTCTCCTTCCAGGAGATCTTCACGACCCTGTGCTCCGGCGGCCTGCTGCGCCTGGTGGAACCCGGCTGGCGGCACGATGTCCCCTCCCTGCTGCGAGAGTTGGAGACCGGGGGAGCGGAGCGGATCTTCCTGCCATATGTCGCGCTGCAACTCCTCGCCGAACATGGAGTACGCACCGGGCAGTTCCCGTCCAGGCTGCGCGAAGTCGTCACCGCTGGCGAGCAGTTGGTGTGCACCGACGCGATCCGCCGCTGGTTCGCCCGACTGCCGGACGCCCGGCTGTTCAACCACTACGGCCCCACCGAGACCCACGTCGTCAGCGGCCTGTGCCTCGACGGCGACCCCGCCGACTGGCCGCTGCGCCCCGCGATCGGGCGTCCGGTGGCCAACGCCGTCCTGCGCGTCGTCGACGAGGGCGGTCTCCCCGTCCCGCCCGGCGTCACCGGCGAGTTGCTGATCGGCGGTGTCATGGCCAACCGCTGCTACGTCGGCGAAGGTGACGGCGACGACATGCCGAACCGTGACCGCTTCACCGACGACCCGGACCTCGGGACCTTCTACCGCACCGGCGACCTGGCCCGGTTCGACGCGCAGGGTCTGCTGCACTACGCGGGCCGCGACGACAGCCAGGTCAAACTCGGCGGGTTCCGGCTGGAGTTGGGGCAGGTCGAGGCGGCGTTGCTGCAGTATCCCGGTGTGACCCACGCGGTCGCGGCCGTGGAGGGCGGGCAGCTGGTGGCCTGCCTGCAATGCCGGGGCGGCGACCCCGATCCGGCCGAACTCGCGGACCACCTGGCCGGGTTGCTGCCGTCCTACGTGCGCATCAGCCGTTTCCGCCGCCTGACGGAGCTGCCGCGTACGCCCAGCGGCAAGCTGGACCGCCGGGCGGCCTACACCGCGCCGGGCCGTGACCTGCGCTCTGTCGGCATGACCGCCCCGGCCGTCTCACCGCTGGAAGCACGGCTGGCCACGCTGTTCGAGACGGTGACCGGCAAGGCGATCGGTGTGGAACAGCGGTTCTTCGACGCGGGCGCTACCAGCCTGGACCTGATGCGGTTCCAGCTCCGCTGCGCGGGCGAGGGTGAACTCGCCTTCACCGTCCCGGAGTTGTTCGAGCACGTCAGCCTTCGCGCGCTGGCCCGCCTTGTGGAGGGACGCGCAACGGAGGGTGTCGTCGTCCCGCATGCCCCACAGCTGCCCGGGGAGCGGACCGAGGAACCCATCGCCGTCATCGGGATGGCCGTACGACTGCCTGGCGCCCCTGACCTGGCCGCCTTCTGGGACCTGGTGGTCTCCGGCCGCCGGGGCATCGAGCACTTCCCGGCGACGGACGGCCGGGTCGGCGCCCGCAGCCAGTTGGCGGGGATGCTCGCCTTCGACCCGGGCCGCTTCACGATCAGCCCGCACGAGGCCCGGCTGATGGACCCCCAGCAACGGCACCTCCTGATGAACTGCGTCGAGGCGCTCGCCCACGCCGGCATCGGAGACCCGACGGCCGAGCGGGTCGGGCTTCTCGCCGCCTGCGGGGAGAACACCTACTTCCAACGCATGCTGCGCGAGGCGGAGTCGGCCGAACTGCCGGACGCCTTCCGGCTCGCGCTGCACCACGAGAAGGACTTCCTGGCCACCAAGGCCGCCTACCACCTCGGCCTGACCGGCCCCGCCTTCACCGTGCAGTCGGCGTGCTCCAGTTCGCTCGTCGGCGTACACGTCGCCGCCGGGCTGCTGCGGCAGGGCGACGCGGACGTGATGCTCGTCGGCGGTGTCCTCGTCGACACCGAACTGACCGACGGCTACACCTACCGACCGCAGCACATCTTCTCCCCGGACGGCCACTGCCGACCCTTCAGCGCGGACGCCGCCGGCACCGTCGGGGCCAGCGGAACCGGCGTCGTCGTCCTCAAGCCCCTCGCCGCCGCCCGCCGGGACGGGGACACCGTCTACGCCGTCATCACCGGCTCGGGCATCAACAACGACGGCTCGGACAAGCTCAGTTACAGCGCCCCCGCCCTGGCCGGACAGCGCGCCGCGATCCGCACCGCCCTGCACCGCAGCGGCCGTAGCGGCACCGATCTCGGCTATGTGGAGGCACACGGCACCGGGACCCGCCTCGGCGACCCGGTGGAGGCGGCCGCGCTGCGGCAGGCGTACGGACTGGCGGACGACGCGCGCGTGGCGCTGTCCTCGGTGAAGAGCCAGATCGGACACCTGGGCGCCGCCGCGGGAGTCGTGGGAATGGTGCGGGCCGTGCTCGCCGTGCACCACGGGATCGTCCCGCCGACGGCGGACTTCGACCGGCTCAACCCCGAGATCGACGACGGCCCGTTCCGCATACCGGTCGCTGCCGAAGCCTGGCCGCAGGACGGGCCGCGAGTCGCCGCCGTCAGCAGCTTCGGGATCGGCGGGACCAACGCCCACCTGCTCCTCGAACACCCGGATGCGGCCCAAGTCGCGCATACCGTGCAGGAGTTGGTGCCGTGCCTGGTGCTGTCCGGCAGCTCCGAAGCCGCCGTACGCGCGGACGGACGTCGTATCGCCGCCTACCTGAGGGCGCGGCCCGACGCCTATCCGCAGGTGCTGCGCCACCTCCAGGCCGGACGGCCCGCGCTCGGCCACCGGGCGGCGGCGGTCTGCCCGGACGCAGACTCCGCCGTCGCGTGGCTCGAGGCGCTCTCCGACATCACGGCCCCGCACCCGCTGACCGGCAGCCCGACCGAGAACCGGGACCCGCACGCCCTCGCCGAGGCATGGACCGCCGGGCACACCCTCGTATGGCCCGAGGGTTCCGCGTCCGCGCCCTGGGACTTCCCGCCGCCCGCCTTCGACACGGCGGAGTACGACTTCCCGCGTACGCCTGTGTTGGCGCCGCCGACCGGACCGCAGCGGCTGCCCGCCGACCAGTGGCTGCACCAGCCGCAGTGGACGCGGTTGCGCCGCGCCCGCACCGGCGCGCACGAACCGCGCCGCACCGCCGTGGTGGTCACGGATGCGAGGGCCGAGTCGTGGCGGTTCCTGGAGCGGCACTACGCCCGGGTGGTGACCGTGTGCGCCGGGGAGACTTTCGCCCGTCACGACGAGGACCGTTATGAGGCCGATCCCGCCGACCCCGGGCAACTCGCCGCTGTGCTGGAGCGGGTCACCCGTTCCGGCGGCCCCGGCGTCGACTGGCTGCACGCGCTGCCGCTGGCTCTCGACGGCAGCCTCGATGAACACGCCCTGGAAGCTGCCCAGTTGGCCTGCCTCGACACCGTCGCGGCGCTCGCCCGCGCCCTGGCCGACGTACCGGACACCGTACGGCCACGGGCCTGGCTGCTGTCCCACGGGGCGCAACCGGTCACCGGCCCCGTCCGCACCCCTGAGGCGGGCCTGCTCGCCGCCGCTGTCGAAGTACCCCGGCAGGAACTGGGCGTTACCCTGCGCTGGACCGACCTGCCCGGACCCCGCCCGGCCGACTGGGCGGCCCACCTGCCCGACCTCCTCCTGGACGACACGATCACCGAACCGGCGACCGCGCTGCGCGACGGCTTCTGGTGGCAGCGCACACTTCAACCGGTCCCGGTCCTCAACTCCCCGCCACCCGCCGTCCGTTCGGCCGCCCCCGGCACCCACCTGGTGCTCGGCGGCACCGGAGGCATCGGCGCCACCCTGGCCGCACGCCTCCTGGAGCACCCCGGCAACCACGTGGTCCTCGTCGCCAGAGGGACCGAGACACCGCCCGCGCTACGGCCGTACCAGGACCGCGTCACACTGGTACACGCCGACCTCGCAACGGACGAACTGACCACGATTGCCGACCGGTTGGCCCCGCATCTGGACGGCCTCGCCGGCATCGTCCACGCCGCGGGCACGGCCGCCGGAGGACTCCTCGCCCGCCGCGACCCCGCCACCGCCCGCCGCGCCACGGCCGCGAAACTGCGTGGCGCCCTGCTCGTCGAACGGCTCATCGCCGAGCACGATCCCGACTACGCGGCTTACTGTTCGTCAATGGCGGCCCGGTTCGGGGGAGTTGGGCAGTTCGACTACGCGGCGGCCAACGCCTGCCTCGACGCCTACGCCCACCACGCTCCGCCCGGCGACGACGCCACCACCGTCCGTATGAGCATCGGCTGGGACGCCTGGCGGGACGTCGGCATGGCGCAACATGCCCTGACCGCCGACGCCCGCCACCAGGAACACCTCAAGGTGGCGCTCACCCCCGAGGACGGCGCCGCGATCTTCGAACGGGCCCTGCACCTGCAGTTGCCGCACCTGATGGTCAACACCACGCCTTTGACTGAGGCTCGCTACTTCTACGAGCCGGACCCCGACTCCCGACACGAGCCGGTGCCCTCCGCGCACCCCGTGCAGGGCGACCCCACGGCCGAACTCACCGAGATCCTGGTCGACTTGCTCGGCGTGGACACCGTCGACCCGGAGGCCGCGCTGTACGACCTCGGCGCCGACTCGCTCGCCCTGCTGGAACTCATCGACGAGGTGAAACGCCGCTACGGCACCGACATCGACCTGTCCCGGCTGAGCCACCGGGTGAGCCTCACCGAGATCCTCGGCCACCTCGACACCGGCACCCGCGCGTCCGCCGCCGCGGTGGACGTCGAGGTGTGGCAGCGCGGACCGGGTCCGGACGTGCTGTGCCTGGTCCATCCGGTCGGTGGCGACATCCAGGCCTACCGGCCTCTGGTGGCGGCCCTGCCCGACGAGCTGACCGTCTGCCTCATCGCCGACCCGAAACTACGCGACCCGGCTCAGCCCGCCCGCTCGATCGCCGACCGCGCCGCGCACTACCTGGAAGCCGTCCGGGCCGCGTTCCCGGACCCCGACCACCGCCTGAGCCTTGCGGGTTGGTCGTTCGGTGCCTGGACCGCCTTGTCCATGGCGGCACTTGCCGAGGCGGACGGCCGACCCATCGACGCCGTCCATCTCCTCGACCCGCCGCCACCCGGCGCCGGACGACGGCTCGCCGCGTACGACGAACAACAGGTGGACGCCGTCTTCGCCCGCGAGTTGAGCGGCAACGGCGGCGGTGACGGCGGAGAGCTGTCCGAGTCCGGCCGCGCCTACGCCGAACGCCTCGCGCAGTGCTGCCGGACCAACCTCGCCGCCATGGCCGAACACCGGCTGCCGCGACTGCACCGGACGCCCGCCGAGGTATGGCTCGCCCAACGCCCCGTAGAAGAAGGGGTGTTGGCCCCGGAACCGACCGCCCCCGACGCGTGGGACGCCCATCTGACCCGCCCCGTCCGCCTCCACCACGTCGACGCCACCCACTACGAACTGGTCGCGCAACCCCACGTGGAAGCGATTGCTGCCGCGCTAGCAGCGGCCCCACCTCACACCCGAGCTGCCGTCGCCGCCCTGCCCCACCCCGCCGGAAGATCCTGAGGAGGTCACCGTGCGGCAGCCCCGCACCGGTTCCCCCTCACCCCCGCCCCCACCGATGCCCCGGAGGTCCCTCATGGAGGACTACGCACTCAAGGCCGTCGAGCGGATCACCACCCGCCCCGCCGAGCCCTACGACACCCTGTCCGTCGCCCCGATCACCCCGGTGCTGGGCGCCGAGGTCACCGGCCTTGACCTCTCCCAGGAGCTGACACCCCAGCAGGAGAAGGAACTCAAGCACGCGTTCCAGACCCACCACGTGCTCGTCTTCCGCGACCAGGACATCACTCCCGAGGAACACAAGCGGTTCGCGGGCGTCTTCGGCGAACTGCACCCCGTTGCCCTCGCGCCCGAGGGATCGGACCCGTACATCCTGGACATCAAGGCGACCAAGGAGTCCAAGGCCGTGGCCGGCAACGGCTGGCACGCCGACGGGACCGCCGACGCCGAACCCTCCCTCGGTTCGCTGCTGTACATCACCACCGTCCCCGAGGGCGGCAGCGGCGGCGACACCGTCTTCGCCAACATGCACCTCGCCTACGAACTGCTCTCACCGGCGATGCGGACCTTCCTCGAAAGCCTCACCGCCGTCCACGACGGAGCCCTGCCCTGGACCGCCGCCGGACAGACCCCGCCGCCCGAGTACGAGGTGCCGCGCACCGAACAGCCGGTCATCGCGCGCCACCCGGAGACCGACCGCAGGCTCCTCTTCGTCAACGCCCCCTACACCTCGCACATCACCCAGCTGTCCCGCGTCGAGAGCGACGCCCTGCTGGAGATGCTGTACGCGCACATAGCCCGCACTCCGCTGCTGCACTGCCGGGTCCGCTGGCAGGAGCGCACCCTCGTCCTCTGGGACAACCGCAGCGTCCAGCACCACGCCGTCTGGGACTACTTCCCGCACACCCGCGAGGGCCGCCGGGTCGCCGTCAACGGCAGCCGCCTGCATGCCTGACCCGCGTCAGTCCTCGTCCCCGAACGGCAGCGAGTCGAGGTCCCCGGTGAAGTCCACGGCGGTCGGGAACATCAACTCCAGGGCGTCGTCGGGGAGTTCCTGCCGGGCTCCGGGAGCGGCCAGCGTCTGTTCCGTCCAGATGCATTTGCCGGTGGGCGTGTAGCGGGTGCCCCAGCGCTGGGAGAGGGCGGTGACCAGTTGCAGACCGCGACCGCCCTCGTCCGTCTCCGTGGCGCGGCGGATACGGGGCATCGTCAGGCTGCCGTCGAAGACCTCGCAGATCAGTTCGGCGCCGTGCAGGAGGCGCAGGCTGACCGGGCCCTTGGCATGGCGTACGACGTTGCCGACCAGCTCGCTGGCCAGGAGTTCCGTGGTCGGGGTCAGGTCCTCCAGACCCCAGGTGCGCAGCTGCTCCCGGACGTGACGGCGGGCCTGGCCTGCCGCGCGTGGGTCCTGGGGGAGCGGCCAGGAGGCGATCTTGTCGCTGGTCAGGGCGTGCAGGCGGGCGACGAGGAGGGCGGCGTCGTCGGCCGTCGAGTGCTCGGCGGGGAGGAGGCCCGCGGTGAGGGTGTCGCAGAGGTCCTCCAGGTCCGCCTCCGCGCCGGACTCGGACCGGATCGCCGTACTCAGAAGGCGGGCCAGGTCCGCCATGCCCTCGTCCATCTCGCGCTTCGACGACTCCACCAGACCGTCGGTGTAGAGCACGAGGAGACTTCCCTCGGGGACCTTCAACTCGACTGTCTCGAAAGGGGGTTCAGCCGCGCCGAGCGGCGGGTCGGCCGACAGCTGCGGGAAGTGCACGGTGCCGTCCGGGTGGACCACCGCCGGTGGCGGATGACCGGCCCCGGCGATGGAACAGATCTGGGTCGTCGAGTCGTAGAGCGCGTACAGACAGGTCACGTACGACTCCTCGCCCATGCCGGCGACGAGTTCGTTGAGGTGGCTCATGATCTCGTCGGGCGGCAGCTCCAGGTCGGCGAGGGTGTGCAGCGCGGTGCGCAGGCGGCCCATCGTCGCCGCCTCCGGGAGGCCGTGGCCCATGACGTCGCCCACCACGAGGGCCACCTGGCCGCCGGAGAGCGGGATGATGTCGTACCAGTCGCCGCCGACGTCCATGCCCTGGCCCGCGGGAAGGTAGCGGGCGGCCGCGGTGCACGCCGGGAGCTCGGGCAGGGCCCGGGGGAGCAGACTGCGCTGGAGTTCGCGGGACCGGGTGTGCTCGGCGTCGTAGAGCCGGGCTCGTTCCAGGGCCTGGGCGACGAGGGCGCTGATCGTGGTCAGCAGGGTGCGTTCCTCGTCGGTGAGGCGGCGGGCGCGGTCGAAGGCGACGACGCAGACGCCGAAGGTCTTGCCGGACGCGGTCAGCGGGAGGAACGCCCACGCCTCCTTGCCCGCCCGCTCCGGTCTGGCGGCCAGCTCGGGGTAGTGGGCCGCGTACTCCGAGGTCGAGGAGAGGAACATCGGCAGACCGGTCGCGATCACGTCCCAGCCCGGCTCACCGGGTGTCCGGACACGGCCGTCGACGGTGGCCAGGAAGTCGTCCGGGTAACCGTCCGCGCCCACGGTGTGCAGCCGGTCGCCCTCGACGGCCTGCACCAGGAGCCCGGCGGCGGCGAACGGCGGCAGCACGCGGCGGGCGACCGCGGCCACCACGTCCTGCGAGGTCGTCGCCTTGGCGAGGGCGGCCGTCAACTCGCCCATCCGGACCGCCCGTCGGGCCACCGCCAGCTCGGACGCCCGGCGCTCCTCCTCGTGCTGCCGCTTCTCGGTCACGTCGGTGAGGTAGAGGGTGACTCCGTCGGGACCCGGGACCAGCCGCAGGTGGTGACGGCGGCCGGTGCCCTCCAACTGCGCGTCGAAGCCGACGGGCGTCTCCTCGGCTGCGGCCTTCCGGCAGCGGTCCTCCAGACCCGGGACGTTCCGTACGGTGGGCAGCTCCCACAGCAGGCGCCCGAACAGCTCCTCCTCGGAGAGGCCCAGCGTGCGCTCCGCCTCCAGGTTGGCGAAGGTGATCCGCCACTCGTCGTCCACGGCGAGGAAGCCGTCGCTCATGTGGCGCAGGGCCCGGCTGAGCGCGTCCCGGGCGGTGCGGGACTCGTTGCTCTCCCAGCCCACGCCGATCATCCGGAGGGGCTCGCCCTGCTCGTCGTAGGTCGCCCGGCCGCGGGCCTGCGTCCAGCCGTACGTGCCGTCCAGGCGCCGTACCCGGTACTCGGCCTCGAACACGCCGTGCTCGCGGATCGCCCGGTCCACCGCGTCCAGCGTCGGCGCCAGGTCGTCGGGGTGGACGCACGCCATCCAGTTCTCGACCCGGGCCGTGTAGTCCTCGGGCCTGGTGCCGTACAGCTCCAGGGCCGCCTCGTCCCAGATCAGCTCGCCGCCCTGGATGTCCCAGTCCCACGAGCCGACGCTGACCTCCTTCAGCGCCTGGCGAAGCCGGTCACGGTGGCCGCTGAGCTCCGGCTGGAAGGGCCGCGAGGGCGGTGGTGCCTGGCGCATGCGCTCTTCGGTCCAGGCGACCAGGTCCCGCAGGAAGTTCCACTGCCGCGGGGTGGGCTCGCCCTGGTCCCCCATGAGGACCGTGAGCGTGCCGATGCTGCGGTCCCCGCCGGACACCGGTACGGCGGCCAGACCGGTACCGGGCCAGGTCAGATCGCGCCCCGTGGGCGCGGACGACACGGGCTCCCACACCCCGCTGCCCTGGTGCAGGGCCCGGGCCGGGGCCGTCGGGCCCTCCTGGTCGATGATCTCCCACGGGCGGGTGAGGGCGGGCGGCAGACCGGTCGACGACACCAGCCGCAGCGCGGACATCGGGCCGCGCAGATGAATCGCTCCCCCAAGCGCGCCCAGCTCGCCCACCGCGTGCTGCAGTGCCAGCCGGAAGACCTCGCTCTCGGTGACGCCGGGGTCCACGGTGCCGAGCAGGGCCAGACGTGCGTTCATACCGTAAATTTTACCGTTCCCGCCTCACATAACGCGGTGCTGCGCAGGACTCTCACCTTTGACTCCCGCTCTCGCACACGGCTCTCAACAGGCAGCGGTCCAGACCGAGTTGCCCCGGTCGTCCACCCGTGTTCGCTCGGGTGACAATACTCGGCATCCGGGGGAACGGGGTGTCGTGAACGGGGTATGGAACCCCTTGATCATGTCCGGACGTTGTCACCCCGTCAGACTCACCCCCGCCCACCCGTCACACAGGAGCGGCATGGACATCGGCGTATTCATCCCCATCGGCAACAACGGCTGGCTCATATCGAAGAGTTCACCCCAGTACCTGCCGAGCTTCGAGCTCAACAAGGCCATCGTGCAGAAGGCCGAGGAGCACGGGCTCGACTTCGCGCTGTCGATGATCAAACTCAAGGGCTTCGGCGGCGAGACCGAGTTCTGGGACCACAACCTGGAGTCGTTCACGCTGATGGCGGGCCTGGCCGCCGTGACGGAACGGATCAAGCTGTACGCCTCCACCCCGATCCTCGTCCTGCCCCCGGCGATCGTCGCGCGCATGGCCACCACGATCGACTCCATCGCCCCCGGCCGCTTCGGCATCAACATCGTCACCGGCTGGGCACCCGGCGAGTACTCCCAGATGGACCTGTGGCCGGGCGACGAACACTTCGGCAACCGCTACGCCCGCGCCGCCGAGTACGTCACGGTGATGAAGGAGCTGTGGAGCGAGGGCGTCAGCAACTTCAAGGGCGAGTTCTACGAGATGGACGACTGCGTGCTCTCGCCGCGCCCGACGGACGGGCACATCGACATCGTCGCGGCCGGGCAGAGCCCCACGGGCATCCGGTTCGCCGCCGAGCACGCCGAGTACAACTTCATCCTGGGCAGCGGGGTCAACACCCCCGTTGCCCTGTCGGACACCGTGGCCTCGCTCGTGGACGCGGCGGAGGGGACCGGCCGTGACGTCGGCGCGCTCTCCCTCTTCATGATCATCGCCGACGAGACCGACGAGGCCGCCCGGGCGAAGTGGCAGGACTACCACGACAACGCCGACCACGCGGCGCTGGCGTACATGGCCGGCGAATCCGCCACTGACACCACCGCCGACGACACCTCCACCGCCCGGACCATCGTGCTGCCCGAGGGCGCGGTCAACTTCAACATGGGCACGCTGGTCGGCTCGTACGAGACCGTCGCGAAGCTGCTCGACGAGGTCGCCGAGGTCGAGGGCACCAAGGGGATCATGCTCGTCTTCGACGACTTCCTCGTGGGCCTGGAGAACTTCGGCACGCGCATCCAGCCGCTGATGAAGTCACGGTCGCAGGCCGGGTGACCGTCGCTCCGGACGGTCCGGGCGGGCGGTCGTGACCGTCGGCCGCAGTCCGTGGCGGGTGTTCGCGGCCACCGCCGTGGGGGTGGTGGCCGTGTTCCTCAACATGAGCGGTCTCGCCGTCGCGCTGCCCACCATCACCCGGGAGCTGGGTGCCGACCCCGGGCAGGCCGACTGGATCCTGCTCGGCTACATGCTGGTCACCACCGCCCTGATCCTCGTCTTCGGCCGGCTCGCCGACATCGTCGGCCGCCGCAGCCTGTATCTCGCCGGGCTCGTCGTCTTCACCGCCGGGACCGGGCTCGCGGCGCTCTCCCCGTCGGCGGGGTTCCTGATCGCGGCCCGGGTCGTGCAGGGCGTGGGCGCCGCCGCCGTGATCACCAACAACACGGCCCTGCTGACCGACGTGTTCCCAGCACGCACGTTGGGCCGGGCCCTCGGCTGGAACGTCACCGTGGCCGCCACGGCCCAGGTCGCCGGACCCGTCGTCGGCGGCGCGGCGACCCAACTCCTCGGCTGGCGTGGGCTGTTCGTCGTCTGCGTACCGATCGGGCTGGTCGCGATCGGCGCGTCGGTCCTGTCGGTTCCGGCGGGTGTGGAGCGGGTCGGCAGGGCCCGTGAACCGTTCGACCTGCCGGGCGCCCTGCTGTCCACGGCCATGCTGACCGCCCTCGTCCTCACCCTCACACCCGGTGTCACGTCCACTGTCGCCTCCTGGCTGCCGTGGGCCTGCGGCGCCGCGACCCTCGCCCTGTTCACGGCTTTCGTCGCGGTCCAGACGCGCCGCGCGCATCCCCTGGTCGACGTGGCGCTGCTGCGCACCCGCGCGATCGCCCTTGTGCTCGCGGCCGTCCTCGCCAACGCCGTCGGCAGCTACGCCGTCGTCCTCCTGGCGTCCCTGCACGAACAGGCGGTCGGTGGCGCCACCTCCCTGGAGGCGGGGGTGCTGGTGACACCGGTCGCGGTGGGCACGTTGCTCACCTCGGCCGCCGCGGGTTCGCTGTTCGACCGCTTCACCCCGCGCGCCCTGACGACAACGGGCATGGCGGTGACGGCGTGCGGACTGCTGGGCTTCTCGCTGACACTCTCGACGACGACCGTGCCGTTCCTGGCCGTTGCCCCGTTCCTCTTCCTCGTCGGGGCCGGCACCGGGTTGTTCATGACGCCGAGCACGAGCGCGCTGATGCTGTCCGCGCCGGCCGACCGGCGTGGCATGGCCAACGGCCTGCGGTCGACCACGCAGAACGTGGGCTACCTCCTGAGTACGGCCCTCGCGCTCGCGTTCACGACGACCGGGCTGAGCGAACCGGCCCGGCAGGCCGCGTACGACGGGACACTGAACACGCTGAACGTCCTCGGCTCGGGCGAGTTGGACCGTTTCGTCGCCAACATCCGCGCCACGGGGTTCGTCCTCACGGGCATCGTCGTGGTCGGGGGAGTGATCTGCCTGGCGTTTCCCACATCGCTGCGGGCACCCCGTACTGCCGACGCGGCCGTCGTCAACTCCCCACCGGAGTCCGCCACTTCACGAAGGGCATCGACATGACCGGTTCCGCACAGGAGGACTATGAGCGCGCCGGCTTCGACGGCCGGCTCACCCCGGGCACGTCCCCGGCCCTGATCCTGGTGGACCCCGCCCGCGCCTACGTCGACCCGGACTGCCCGCTCTACGCCGGCGTCGAACCGGCGGCCGACGCGATGAGGCTCCTCCTGGCCGACGCACGCCGGGCCGGGATCCCGGTGATCGTGACGCGGGTGCTGCTGCGGGCGGACGGGAGCGACGGCGGCCTGTTCCTACGCAAGGTGCCGGTCCTGGGGGTGTTCGCGGAGGGCAGCCCCTTCGGCGAGTTCATCGACGGGTTGGCGCCGGAGCCGCACGAACTGACCGTGACGAAGCAGTGCCCGAGCGCCTTCTTCGACACCGGACTCGCCGCGCATCTCACGGCCAACGGCATCGACACCCTGCTCATCGGCGGACTGTCGACGAGCGGCTGTGTCCGGGCCACCGCGCTGGACGCCATGCAGTACGGGTTCGTGCCGGTCGTGGTCGAGGAGGCCGTGGGCGACCGGGATCCCGACATCCACGCGGCGAACCTCTTCGACATCAGACACAAGATCGGCGAGGTGTGGGCGCTCGGGCGGGTTCAGGGGTATCTCGCTTCTCTCGGCTGAGTGCTGAGTGCTGAGTGGCGGGGGCACCTCGATGTACGCGCCGTCGGCCGCCTCCACGGACAAGACCTGCGACGGTCTCGCCCTCGGCCTGCGGGCCGGCGCCGAGGCCATCGACATGGAGTACGTCCAGTTCCATCCCACCGGGCTCGCGTCGGACGTACCGACGTACGACGGAATGCCGGTCGAGGAAGCCGTACGGTTCGACGGCGCGACCCTGCTCAACCGTGACGGCGAGCGGTTCATGCTGCGCTACGACCCGCTGGGCGAACAGGCCACCCGGGACAAGGTGTCGCGCGGTGCGTACCGCGAGATCATGGAGGGGCGCGGTTTCGCGGATGGAACGGTCCGGCTGGATCTCGGTGCCTGCGCGCATCTGATCCCGGAGCGCTATCCGGCCCTGTACGAACGTCTCTGCCTGATCAACCCCGGATTCGGTTCGGCGGACGCGTCGGTACTCGCCGTCCGTCCCACCGCGCATTTCCTGATGGGCGGACTCCGGACCGACAGTTCGGCCCGCACCACGATCCCCGGCTTGTATGCGGCGGGCGAGACCGCGGGCGGCGTCCACGGTGCCAACCGCCTCGGCGGGAACGGTCTGTCGGAAGCCCTCGTCTTCGGTCGCATCGCCGGTCGGCACGCGGCGGCCCTCGGAGGTGGTACGGGGCGGAAGGAAGAACACATCCGGGTCACCGGGCCCTACCGCATGGACGTCTCGCCGGACGGCGCCTGCCCCGAGGCCCTGCTCCAACTCCTGCGGCGGGAGATGTACTTGAAGGCCGGCCCGATCCGTACGGCCCGTGACCTCCTGGCGATGACCGACACGGTCGCGGCGCTGGAGGAGCGCCGGGAGAAGCTGGACATCGCCTCCGGGCCCCGGGCCGCGGGCCAGGTACAGACGTGTCTCGACCTGGAGAACCTCCTGCTGGCCTCCCGGCTGATCGTCGAGGCCGCGCTGCTCCGCGAGGAGTCGCGCGGAGCGCACCACCGCGAGGACTTCCCCTCGACGGCCGCTCGCATCACCGGCAACGCGGTCGTGCACGACTCCGGGAAACTGGCCTGGAAGCCCGTTCACCGGGGTGGAGCGCGGCCTTCCGACGCCGGCGCGGAGCACCGACGGTGAACCTGGGCAACGGGATCAGCGTGGCCGCGATATCCCTCGGCGTCGTGATCACTCCCGGGCCGAACATGATGTACATGGTCTCGCGGAGCATCGCCCAGGGCCGCCGGGCCGGGGTGGTGTCGCTGGGCGGGGTCGCGGTCGGCGCCCTGGTCTTCGTGGTGGTGACGAACCTCGGCCTGATGGCCGTGCTGAGAACAGTCCCCGTGCTGTACACGTCCTTCAAGATCGCGGGCGCCGCCTACCTGGGCTGGCTCGCCTGGCAGGCCTTCAGATCGGACGGCGCATCCGTCTTCGCCCCGCGAGAGATGGCGGACACCTCCACCCGCCGCCTCTTCGTCATGGGCCTCGTCACGAACCTCCTCAACCCCAAGATCGCCCTGCTCTACCTCTCCCTGATGCCGCAGTTCGTGGACACCCGGGCGGGCCACGTCCTCCTCCAGGGCTTCGCCTTCGGCGGCATCCAGGTCGCCGTGAGTGTGTGCGCGAACCTGGTCATCATCATGGCCGCGGGCACCCTCTCGAACTTCCTCGCGGCGCGCCCCGCCTGGCTGCGGATACAGCGGTACGTCACGGGAGCCGCGCTCGGCACGCTCGCCCTGCTGCTGGCGACGGACCAGTCGCAGGCGTGACGAACCGTCAACACCTTCCGCACGGCACTGGCGTGAAGCAGGGCGCGGGGGCGGCCGCCTCCCGTACGCACACCTCCGAACCACCCGCGCACGCCCTCCTGTTCGAGGCCGAGCACTGATGAGCTCGTCGTCCGAACAACTGGGGGGGAAAAACGACATGCGTCATCGTCTTGCGCAACGGTTCGCCGTGCTGTGCGCGTCGGCCACTCTGCTCATAGGGGCAGGTCTGGTGGCCGGACCGGCAGCTCAGGCCTCATCCTCGTCGCTCAGTCCATGCTGGCATCCGTACGTCTGCGTGTACTCGGGCCAGATCATGGTGGGCAACTACAAAGACGCGGGCTACTGGCAGCCCTTCCGGCGTACCGACGTCACGTACGCCTACAACGCCCGGCGCTACGGTGCCGCGTACTTCCACTACAGCCGTGGCTACACCAGCTGCGTCGAACCGGGACGCCGGGCTTATCTGAGCATCCCGCCCTACGGCTACGTGAACGGTATCCGTATCGACATCCGCTCGCGCTGCTACCCCTGAACCGCGTGTGACCCATCGCGGAAGCCGCACAGGGCATAGGAGCAGATGCTCTCCCCTCGGCTTCCTGCGTGGCGCACGGCAGGCTCCCGCTCGCCTCCTGACCGCGAAGCCCGTGGTCAGGAGGCGAGCGGCCCCTGCATCACCAGGGCGAGGCCCTGTTCCGCGTCGTCGTTCAGGGCGTTGGTGAAGGCCTTGTCGTAGGCGTCGTCGCCGACCGACTTGCGGGCCTGCAGCTCCCACTGGTCGCGGACCTCGGAGAGTTCGGGGGTGCCGTGGTTCGGGTGGCCGAGCATGCGCCAGAACGTGTTCCCGGTGCCGGACGTGCGCGCGGCCGCGATGCCGTTGCCCTGGACCGCGTTCGCCCCGGTGAGGAGGTCGAGCGCGAGGGCGATGCCGAGGTTGTCGTTGAGGTTGTGCTTGCTGGTGAGCATGGCCCGGGCATGGAGTTCGGCGTCGTGCGCGCGGCCCTGGAGGAGGTCTATGAAGGCGAGTTGGTGGAACGCGTACGACCGGGCCCAGTGCTCGCCGTACCGGACGCTGAGCCGGCGCAGGGCGATGGCCGCCTCGTAGGCCTCGGCCAGGCGGCCCAGCGCGGAGTGGGCGAAGGTCCGGATCACCATGCAGCACAGTTGCGGCGCGCCCGACGGCGGTGATGTGCCGTGGCTGATCAGCGCCTGGTCGCACACGTCGTAAGCGGCCTCGGGGCGGCCCGCCATGAGGTGGGTGAGGCCGAGGGTGTGGGCGGCGAAGAGCTCGGACTGCGGGGTGCCGTCCTCCCGTGCCGCCTCGGTGCACTCCTCGCCGATGCGCAGGGCGGTCCGGTGGTCGCCCTGGAGGGTGAGCGTGATGCCCAGGGCCCACTGCGCGCGGGTGCGGGACGGGCCTTTGGGGGTGTCGAGGGCGAGGACGCGTTCGAGATAGTCGCGGGATTCGTGGAGGTGTCCGCAGCAGGGCCAGAACAGGCCCGTGCGGCCCGCCATCTCGACGGCGGCGTCGGGATCCGCCTCGATGAGGTGGTCGAGTGCGGCGCGTACGTCGGCGTGGGTCGCCGAGATCCGCGCGTACCAGGCGACCTGCTGGTCACTGAGCCAGCCGGCCTCGGCCTCGGCCAGCATCGCGGCGAAGTGCTCGGCGTGGAGCCGGGCGAGGGCGTCCTCCTCACCGAGTTCCGCGAGCCACATGGCGCCGTACTCGCACAGTGTGTCGAGCATCCGGAAGCGGGTGCCCACCTGTTGGAGCACCGACTGGTCGACCAGCCGCTCGAGGAGCCACGGGATGTCGTCCGCGATGAGCGGACCCCCCGCGCAGACGGACTGCGCGTCGGCCACGTCGAGGGGGCCGCGGAAGACGGACAGCCTGGCCCACAGCAACCGCTCCAGTGGCGAGCACAGTTCATGGCTCCAACCGATCGCCGTACGCAGCGCCCGGTGCCGCCGCGGCCACACCGTCTCGTCCACGAGCGTGTCCAGCCGCGAGCCAAGTCGCTCGGCGATCTCCGCGAGGCTGCTCTCCCGCAGGCGCGCGCAGGCGAGTTCGACGGCGAGCGGGATTCCCTCCAGCCGGCGGCAAATGGCATCGACGGCTTCGGCGGAACCGGGGGAGTCGAGGGACAGCGCGGGCGCGGCCGTGGCACAGCGCTCCCGGAACAGCCGTACGGCGTCTCCGCTGCCACCCTCCTCCATGGAGAGCGGAGCCACCTCGACACGGTGCTCCCCCCGGACCCCGATGGCCTGTCTGCTGGTGGCGAGCACGGTCAACTGCGGTGCCGCGGCGAGGAGTTCGCTCACCAGGAGCAGGCAGGAGGCCAACACGCGTTCGCAGCAGTCGAAGACGAGAAGGATCTGCCGGCCGGTCAGCCACTCGCACAGCGCCTCGACCGGGGCGCGCGGATTGTGGTCCAGGAGATCTACGGCGTCGCAGACCGTCGCGGTGAACAGCCGGTCGTCGTAGAGGTTGGACAGGTCGACCCACCAGACCCCGTCGGCGTACTGCCCCCGGACCTGCTCCGCGACACGCAGCGCCAGCCGGCTCTTCCCGACCCCGCCGCCACCGGTGAGCGTGACGCATCGCTGCCGCGTCAACGCCGTTTTGACTGTGTCGAGTTCGCTGTCGCGGCCGACAAAGCTGGTCGTCATCACTGGGAGATTGCCTAACACGGTCCCATCCTGCACGGCCCGGACGAGCGCCTAAACCCCCTCATCGGAAACGGTCACAAGTGATCGGAGTTGGCAACAATTCGATCGGACGGTTGTGGTGGCCGACGGAGTGAAGTGCCGTCGAGGGTGTATCGATTCGGCGGCCTCTCCATGGACTCCGGCGAAGGGCCGTTGCGCCAGGCGGAACGGCTCGGCGGTCGCTGAGAGGTACGGATGCGGGCACGGATTTTCGGAGCGTGATCCCTCCATCTTCCGCTGACCGGCGGGAAGTTCACGCACCGTCCCGCTCGACCGGATCCAGATAGAAGTTCGCCTGCGCGACCCGGGAGCCCTCGGTGTGCGCGACGACCACACCCCTCACCAGGAAACGCGTGTCGTCGACAGCGGTGCCCGACATCTCCCGCTCGCTCCAGACGACGTCCCCGTCCCGCACGGACCGCAGCACGCGCGCCTCGATGTCCGGGACGCGGGCGAAGAGGCCGGTCCAGTTCTTGCGTACGACCTCCTGTCCCACGAAACTCCGCGCCGGGTGGGTCGGCATGTCGCAGCGGTAGTCCTCGGTGAAGCAGGCGACCAGCGCTTCGAGATCATGGGTCGAGATCGCCTTCCGGAGGTTGTCGGGGAACGCGGACACGCGGTTTCCTTTCGTTTCTCCACTTCCGTCGTGTCGATCTTAGGCCGGGCGCCACGCCCGGGCACGTCCAACTCGGTCTGAGCGAAGCCCAGTTGAGACCAGCCCGCGACGCCGCCGCCGAACCGGGCACCTCACTCCACCTCGAAGGTCGCCCCGATCCCCATCCCGGTGATCCACTCCGGAACCGGCTCGTACGCACTCCACACCAGCGGCGCCCGTACCGCCGCCTGCCCGATCAGCCACGTACGGATCTCGTGCCCGCCGCTGCCCGCCTGCTCCTCAAGACCCGCGTCGCCGAGCGCCGCGATCGGCTCGGACTCCCCGGTCCCCAACTGCTTCAGGAACCAGCGGTCCCACGCGCTGTTGACGTGCGCGTGCGGGTCGCCACCCATCGCCCGGACCCGGGGTTCGCGGGCGGCCGCGAAGGCCTGGGCGTCCTCGCGGCCGTGGATCACCGAGTGGCGGCGGTCCTCGGCCATCGCCGGATCGCGCGGGTCGTTGGTGGGCAGCCAGTGGGAGAGTCCGCCGCTCGCGATGAGCAGGACCCGGCCGGCGGCGCCGTCGTCGCGCAGGGCGTCGCCGAGCGCCCGGCCGAAGCCGATGCAGCGCTCCATGGTCGGCAGTGGGGGAGCGGCGGTGTTGACGACGAGCGGCACCATGGGGATGTCGGCGCCGCCGCACACCATCTCGTAACTCTGCACGAGCCCGTGGTCGACGGTCAGCGAGTACGACAGCGACAGGTCGAAGCCCGCGCGGGTGAGCCCGTCGTAGGCGGACCAGGCCAGGTCGCGCGCGACGGGCAGCGGGCCCGGCCTGCTGCCGAAGTCGCCGAATCCCACGGCGTGTTCGACGCCGATGAGGAACGGCGGCATCGCGTCGTAGAAGTTCGCGTGGAAGTGGTCGGGGCCGATGACCACGACCGCGTCGGGTGCGAGCCGGGCGACCGTGCGGGAGAGCCGGGCCGCCTCCGCGAGGAAGCGGCCGCCGGGCTGTTCGGGGCCGTCGGGCGGCAGCAGGGTGGCGAACGGGGAGTGGGACAGGGCGACCAGGCCGAGGATGTCGCTCATACCGGGTCCTTGCCGAGGAGGAGGAAGTCGCGGTGGGCGCGCAGGAATTGGGCGGGCTTCTCCCACTGCGGCCAGTGGCCCGCGTCCTCGATGACGTGCAGGCGGGCGTCGGGGAGCCAGCTCTGGAGCATCGCCGCCTCGTCGAGTCCGCCGGTCGGGTCGTGGTCGGTCCACAACAGCAGGGTGGGTGCGGTGACTTGGCCGACCCAGGCCGGGTCCCAGGCGAACTCCTTGCGTACCTCCGGGTCTTGGAGCACCAAGGTGTTCTCGATCGCGCGCAGGAAGCCGGGGCGGCCGTAGACCGCGCGGCGCAGGTTCACCAGCTCGTCGGTGACCATCGACGTGTCGTGGAAGAGGAACTCGACGCGGCGGCGCACGGTTTCGTCGCTCGGGTCGCGGACGGCGGCCAGGGTGCTCTCGCGCATCTTGACCATCACCTCGGGCTTGTTGGCGATGTTCCCGGGGGTGTTGAGCACGAGCCGTTCGACGCGGTCGGGGTGGTACGCCGCGGTCCACGCGGTGACCCAGCCGCCGAGCGATTCGCCGGAGAGGTGCGCCGCGTCGATCCCCAACTCGTCCATCAGGCCGAGGAGATGATCCGAGAGCACGTCGATCGTGTACGGCCGGTCCGGCAGGTCGGACCAGCCGTGGCCGACCATGTCGTAGGCGGTGACCCGGAAGTCGGCGGCGAGCCCGGCGATGTCCCGGGCGTAGGCCTCCAGGTGTCCGCCGGTGCCGTGCAGCAGGATCAGGTCGGGGCCTGACCCCGCGCGCAGGACGCGGGTGCGGACGCCGGCGACGTCGACGAAGCGCAACTCGTGCTCCACGTCGGACAGTTCGCCCCAGATGCCGATGTGGGCGGGCAGCGGGCTCATGCCTGCTCCTCCTTGAATCGTGCGCGGGCCTCCGCGACCGTGACCAGGCCCGCGCTCTGCCGGCGTCCGACGCCCAGCAGGTTCAGCAGGCGGGAGTTCTCGATGGTGAGGAACTCGACCGGCTCGGTGTCGGAGTCGTTGTAGTGGCGGTGCCAGGTCCAGGGCGGGGTGTAGATGAAGTCGCCGGTGGCCCAGGGTTCGGTGTCGTCCTCGATCTCGCTGTGGCCGTTCCCGCTGATGACGAAGTGCACCGTCTCGTGATGGTGGCGCTGCATGTCCGAGCTGAGACCCGCCGGGATGGTCTGGCGGAAGAGCTCGAAACTGGCCGTCGGCAGCAGTCCGGCGATCGCCAGCACGGTCGGGTTGTGCACCTGGTCGGCCGGCAGGGGCGCGAGTTCGTCGGCGTGCACGACCACCGGACGCGCCGCACCGGGCTGCACGGTGTCGTGGATCGAGCCGAGGAAATCACCCATGGTGAAGCCGGATCCTGAGTCCGCCATCAGATCGTCTCCGTCCTTCCGCCGTCGACCGTGAGCACGGTCCCGTTGATGTACGCCGCCTCGTCGGAGGCCAGGAACGCCACGGCCGCCGCGATCTCCGCCGGCAGCGCGGCCCGCCCGGCCGGAATGTGCGCGAGGTCCTGCGCGTCGAGTTCGTCGAAGCCGCGGTGGGCGGCGCGTGCCCGGTTGGTGAGGATCTGCGTCCGCCGCTCGGTCGAAGTGGCGCCGGGGGCAACGCAGTTGACGGTCACGCCCTGGGCCGCGAACTCGCGGGAGAGCAGCTTGGCCGCGGCCGTGACCGCCGAGCGCAGCACCACCGACGCGGCCAGGTCGGGCTGGGGCTGCCGTACCGCCGTGGACGTCACGAACACCACCCGTCCGAAGCCCCGCTTCGCCATGCCCGGCATCGCGAGGCGTGCCAGCCGCAGCGGGCCGAGCAGCAACAGCTCGGACGCCTCCCGCCACCGCGCGTCGTCGAGGTCGAGGATCCCGCCGGGCGGCGGACCGCCGGCGTTGAGCACGAGCACGTCGAGGCCGCCGTACCGGTCGTCGATCTCCTCCATCGCGGCTACGGCCGAGTCCGGATCGGCCATGTCGCTGACCAGGGCGTGCACCTCGCGCGGCGCGCCGCCGAGCCGCGCGGCCGCCGCTTCGAGGGCGTCGGCCCTCCGACCGGTGATCACCACCCGGTCGCCCGAACCCGCCAGGCGCTCGGCGACCGCGTGGCCGATACCGCTCGCACCGCCGCCGACCAATGCTGTCCGCATGATGTTGGCATCCTCCAGAGTCCGCCCCCTGTCCGCCGGCGGGGAGGGGCGTGGCCGAGCCCTCCCCTTGTCCGCCGGGCGGGGACAGCCTTAGCGTGACCGGCATGACCCCCGGGGAACAAGAGAAGAGTCCCACTGCGCGGGACGGCAAGACCGAGGCCTCGGGCCTGGAGCGCGCGGCGGCGATCCTCGGCGCCTTCGACGCGGCGCACCGCGAGCTGACCCTCTCCGCGCTCGTGGCCCGCTGCGGGCTGCCCCGCTCGACCACGCACCGCACCGCTGACCGGATGATCCGGCTCGGCTGGCTGGACAAGCCCCACGGCCACTACCGCATCGGCAACCGGCTCTTCGAGATCGCCAGCCTGGCGCCGATCCGGCTCGAACTGCGCGAGGCCGTGCTGCCCTGCCTGCAGGACCTGCACAGCGCGACCAGGACCACCGTGCAGCTCGGCGTCCTGGAGGGCGCGCAGATCCTGGTCGTCGAGAAGATCACCGGCCACCGCCCCATGCCGATGCTCTCCCAGGTCGGCGGAATCATCCCGGCGTACTGCTCGGCGCTGGGCCGGGCCATCCTCGCCTACAGCGAGACCGAGACCATCGACGCCGTACTCGATGCCGGAACGCCGCCGCGCAACCCGCGCACCCTGACCACCAAGGAAGCCGTGATCCGGGAGCTGACCGCCGTGCCGGCCAGGGGCTGGGCGGTGGAGCGCGAGGAGGGCAACATCGGCGTGAGCTGCGTCGCCGCCCCGATCTTCGGCCCGTCCGGCCACGTCGCCGCGGCGCTGTCCGTCACCGGGCCCACCGCCCTGGTCCGCGCCGACCGGGCAGGGCCCGCGGTACGGCTCGCCGCCGCGGCCGCCTCCCGGGCCTACAGCACCCGCCGGTGAAAAAGTCCCAGCGCGTGGGACTGGATCATTGCGCATCGACCGCTCCGAACCCACGCTGGGCGCAGCAGACCAGCGCCGTGGCCGGTCGGCCACGGTGGCGACCGGAAGGAGACGACGGTGACTCTAGGCGGTGGCTACATGCTGCCCTCCCGCGACGGACACAAGATCGCGGCGATCGGGCTGGGCATCACCCTCAAGGCGGACGGTGCCGCGACACACGACGCGTACTCGCTGTTCGAGTACACGGTCCCGCCGGAGACCGACGGACCGCCGCCCCACCTGCACACCCGTGAGGACGAGTCCTTCATCTGCCTGTCCGGACGGCTCGACGTGCACCTCGGCGGCAAGGACTTCGTCCTCGAACACGGCGACTACCTCTACCTGCCGCGCGACGTGATCCACGCCTTCCGCAACCCCTACCAGGAGGAGTCGCGCGTCATCTCCGTCGTCTCGCCGGCCGGACTGGAGGCCTACTACCAGACGCTCGCGGACATGCCGCCCGGCCCGAAGGACATCGGGCTCATGAAGAAGATCATGGGCGACTTCGGCATCGAGCTCCAACTGCCGCCCGAGGTCGCCTGATCATGAGGATCGCCATCATCGGTGCCGGTGTCGCGGGCCTGGTCACCGCCAAAGTGCTCACCCAGGCCGGACACCGGACGGACGTGTTCGACAAGACCCCCGACGTCGGCGGCGTGTGGAGCCGCACCCGCCGCTACCCGGGCGTCACCACCCAGAGCCCGAAGGCGCAGTACTCCTTCTCCGACTTCCCCATGCCCGCGGACTTCCCCGAGTGGCCCGACGGCGCCCAGATCCAGTCCTACCTCGCCGACTACACCGCGCACTTCGGCCTCGAACCCGTCCTGCGCCTGAGCACTGAGGTGCTCTCGGCCCGCCCGACCGCCGACGGCGCGTGGAGCGTCGAGTACCGCGACTCCGCGGGCACCCACAGCACGGAGACCTACGACCGGCTCGTCGTCGCCAATGGGGTGTTCTGCGAACCGGCGGTGCCGAAGTTCGACGGCCTGGCGGAGTTCACCGCGGCCGGGGGCCAGGTGTGCGCGGGCACCGAGTTCCACGACGCCGAACAGGCCCGCGACCGCAGCGTCCTGGTCGTCGGCTACGGCAAGTCGGCCTGCGACGTGGCCGTTCCGATCAGCGTCGTAGCCGCCCGCACCGACGTGATCGCGCGCCAACTGCTGTGGAAGGTCCCGCGCAAGATCGGCGGCAGACTCAACTTCAAGATGCTGCTGCTCACCCGCCTCGGCGAGGGGCTCTTCCGCTACATCCGCCCGCGCGGCTTCGAACGCTTCCTGCACGGCCCCGGCAACGGCCTGCGCCGCCGGATGATCAACTCCATCGGCACGGTGTCGATACGCCAACTCGGCCTCAAGCGACTCGATTTGGTGCCCCGCGGGACGATGGAGGACATCGTGCGCGGCGCCATCGGCCTCGCGACCGAGGGCTTCTTCGAGGCCGTCACCGCGGGCGCCATCACCGTCCGCCGCGACCGCACCATCGAGCAACTCCTCGTCGTGGACGGCAAGCCCTCCGCCCGTCTCTCCGACGGCACCGTGCTGCCCGCGGACCTGGTGGTCTGCGCGACCGGCTTCACCCAGGGCGTCCCGTTCCTGCCCGAGAAGGTGCAGGAGCAACTCCTAGACGAGCGCGGCAACTTCATGCTCTACCGCCAGATCCTGCCCCTCGGGATCCCCGGCCTGTACTTCAACGGCTACAACTCCTCCTTCTTCAGCCCGCTCAACGCCGAGCTCGCCGCGCTGTGGATCGCGGCCGGCCTCGCCGGTGCGCTGACGACTCCCGACACCGAGACCATGCGGGACGCGGTCGTGGACCAACTGGCCTTCATGGACCTCGCCACCGACACCCACCACTGCCGCGGCACCAAGATCATCCCGTTCTCCATGCACAACGCCGACGAAGTGCTCAGCGACCTGGACCTCAACATCAACCCGCTTGTCCGCGCCGCCCATTGGCTCGGCCCGGTCGACCCGGCCGCGTACCGACGCCTGACGCCGGTGCTGCTCAAGCGCCTCGCGTCGGTCGGGCCCGGAGACCGGGACCTGCCCCGCACGCTTCCCGTCCCGGGGAGCCCGGGACGGGAGAGCCTGACGAAGTCTCCTTCGCAGGGCTGAGACCGGTCAGCCGTACGTCACGGTCACCGGAGTGCGCGCGCTCCGCGCTGGGAGCGGGACGGTCAGGGTGTGGGTCTTGCTGTCGAAGTGGTAGGCGTGGGCGGGGAGTTGGGCCCCACCCACTCGGACGGTACCCGGGGTGGTGACCCCGAGGAGCGAGACGGTCCACTGCCGGTTTTTGATCTGGCCGCGGAAGGTCCCGGTCGGCGGGTCGATCGTCACCGTGTGCCGGGTGCCGTTCTCCCGGTACCGGATCTTCGTGACGGCGCTGTGGCCGCGCCCGGTGCGGGCGGTCCCGTCGTCCTCGTAGAGGGTGGAGGTGCCGGAGGCGCCCGCGGCCACGTTGAGCGTGACCTTGTTCAGCGGGGCCTTGTCGTTGCTGGTGACATTGCTCGTCCGCGTCGGGATGACGGCGCCCGCCCGGACGAAAACCGGCATGGTGTCGAGGCCGTTGGTGATGTTCTGGGTGGTGCCGCCGGCGTAGGTCTGCCCGGTGAAGTAGTCGGTCCACTGGCTGCCCGGCGGGAACCACACCGAGGTCGTCGCCGTGGTGCCGGGCGTGGTGACGGGGGCGACGAGCAGGTCGGGGCCGTAGAAGTACTCGTTGTTCGAAGTGGCGTACGCCTGCGGCTCGTTGGGGTACTGGAGGTACATCGGGCGGGTGACCGGGACGCCGGTCGTGTTGGCCTGCTGCGCGAGGGAGTAGGTGTAAGGCACCAGGTTCTCGCGGAGGTTGAGGAACTTGTCGGCCGATGCGCGGGCCGCCGTGCCGTACTGCCAGGGCAGGCGGTCGCTGTGGTTGCTGTGCAGGCGGTCGATGGGCTGGAAGGTGCCGAGCTGGACCCAGCGGGCGTACATGTCGTCGGGGAGCTTGAAGGTGGTGTGGGTCGTGCCGTCGGCGGTGTAGGTCTCCGAACCGGTCAGTTTCGTCGTGTCGTTGTGGCCGCCGATGTCATGGCTGATCGCCGACATGCCGGTGGCGGCCGCCTCACCGGGCGTGTAGCCGACCTCGGCCTTCAGGGTGCCCCAGGTGGAGGAGGTGTCACCGGTGAAGTGGACGGTCGTGCGCTTGTCGGCCCACGGCCCGGTGGGCAGCCCCTGCTGGCCGCTGTAACCGCCCGCCTGGAGCGAGCCGTAGGCGCGGGAGACGGCGAAACCCCGGCCGATGGTCTTGTCGGCGTCCGTCGCGTACTGCTGGTTGATCCACGCGTCGGGGGTGACGCCGGGCAGCGAGGACTGGGAGTTGTCGCAGCACCAGTCGAGCCACCAGAAGTCGTTGCCCTGCTGGTCCATGGTCTGGTGCAGATCCATGTACGCCTTGAGCTGGTCGGGGTCGCCCCAGTCGAACGTGTAGCAGTCACCGGCACCACTGCTCGCGGCGGGCGCACAACCACCCTTGTGCAGCTTGCCCTTGGCGGTCGCCTGGGCCTGCGCGAACTGCGGGTCGCTGCTGAGGATGCTCGGGTGGATGTTGAGCGTGTTGTGCAGCCCCTGGGACGCGGCCCAGTCGAAGAACCCCTTCGGATCAGGGAACTTGGACTGGTCGATCTCCCAACCGCTCCACGTGTTCGGCGACTTGAAGTCCGTGTCGGTCACCAGGACGTCGAGGGGCACGCCCTCGGCGCGGAAGGCGGGCAGGATTCGGTTCTCGTAGTCGGCGGCGGTGCGGTCGATGTACTCCGAGTACCAGACGCCGTACGCCCATTGGGGAAGCAGCTCGGGCGGACCGGTGAGGGTGGCGAGATCGGTCAGACCTTGTTGGTAGTCGTGTCCGTAGCCGAAGACATAGCCGTCCTGGTACGGCGCGCCCCCGTGGGACGGGCGTTGGGTCACCTGGTGGGTGCCGGTGTCGTACAGGGCGGAGGTGGTGTCGTCGAGGAGGTACCAGCCGTCCTTGTAGAGCAGGCCGGGTGTGGTGGCCGGCGCCCCGTTGTTGCCGTCGACGCCGTCGAGGCTGCGCCGGTAGCCGCCGAGCGCCAAGTGGGGTTGCGGGGCGGGGGAGTTGGCCGCCGTGACGGAGACCGTGTCGAGGTTGACGTGACAGCTCGCGGTGTCCGGGCAGCCGACGGTGATGTCGTTCGCCCCGGCCTTGAGGGTGACGGGGACGGAGGCGGTGCTCCAGGTGTCCCAGTTGCCGGTGACCGGCAGCGACAGGGTCCGCGTGGTGCCGTTGGACGACACCGTCGCCGTACGGGTCTGGTACAGCCCGTCGCTGCCGGTGGCGTTGGCATAGCGCACCTGCAACGCGTACGTGCCGTCGGCCGGTACGCCGACCATGTGGGTCAACGCGCTTGAGCCTTGGTTGAGTTCGGCGAGGAAGCCGCTGCCGGAGTACCCGGTGTGGTCGGTGGCGGTGATCGCCGTACCCGAGACGCGACCGGCCTCGGCCTCGCAGGTGACGCCGTATCCGCAACTCGTGATGGCGGTGGTGGAGGTGGACGGGAATCCGCTGCCCTGGTTCACCACGGCGACGCTGTCGAGATTGACGTCCCCGGAGTCGGCGGCGGTCCTCGTCAGCGTCAACGTGTGCTGTCCTGCGCCGAGTTGGACCGCGCTGCTCGCGAGACCCCAGGTGTCCCAGTTGCCGGTGCTCGGCAGACTCACCGTACGGCTCGGGCCGCCGTCCACCGACAGCGTGAGGGTGCGGGTGGTGTTCTGGCCGTCCCCGCCGACGTAGTTGGCGTAGCGCGCGTCGAACGTGTACGTCCCCGCCGCGCCGACGGTGACGTCCGCCGACACGGAGTCGCCCGTCCCCTCGAAACCGGCGAGGAACCCGGACCCGGTGTAGCCGGTGTGGTCCGTGGCGACACCGGCCCCGCTGTGGGGCAGTTGCTCGGCCTCGCACAGGGCACCCAGGCCGCAGGTGAGCCGGTGCCACGGGGTGGCGTCGACCGCCGACCCGCCGGCCGACAGGTGCACGGAGAGGTTCTGCGCGTCGAACGGCCCCGAATCCACCTGGTACTTGAGGGTGAGCGCGCTCGTGGTGATGGTCAGCCAGCCGTTCGACGTACTCGATGTGTACGGGGGAGGCGTGAACGCGGTGCGGCCGATCGCGTTGAACGTCGCGCTGTCGGTGAACTTCCCGTCCTGCGCGTACTCCGTGCGGATCAGGGTCGGGGACAGGACTTGGAAGCGTGCGTTGCCCGAAGTCACCGACGCGGCACGGTGGTTGGCCGCCACGTTCGCCGAGGCCGCTCCGGTGCCGGTCACGAGCATGGCGGCGAGGGTGCTGATGAGGGCGAGGACCGTGACGCGTCTTCGCGGCATGCGTGTGGTGCGTGACGCCGATCGTCTTCTCACGGACGGCTCCGTCCTGGAGTGGGGCCACTTGGGCCTGTGGTGGAGGTGTGCCGGTTCCCGTTCGCGCCTGGTGGAATCTGCTCCTGGCCGACATCGTTGTCAACCCTTGCGGCTGAGGGTTTCTGTGCGTGTTGGTTTGTCCGGGTGGGGTTGTGCGGGGGAAGGGCCCGGTGCGGACTTCCTGGGGTCGAACGCCGGGCCGGAGTAGGGGTGTTGGGCCTCGGTCTGCTTGTGACGGGGGCCTGTCTGGCATCAGTCGGGCGCCCTGGACGCCGTAGCGCTTTGATGTGGTCAGGTCTGGGCGGCGCCGTGTACTGCGGGCGCCGGGGTCGGTGCTGTCGCCGGATCGGACGGGAAATGAGCGGCGACCCGGGTCGCGGTCGCGGTGGCGCGGGCCGTGGTGGTCGCCAGGCCTATCACCGTGATCACGAGGCCGCCGGTGGCGAGGATCCACCAGCCCGGGTGGCTGGCGGCGGCGAGTCCGGGGCCGCCCGGGGTGCGGGTGCGGGCGGTGACGATCGAACCGAGGATCGCGACGCCGAGGTTGTTGCCGATCTGGCGGCCGGTGGTGGTGATCGCGGCGGAGACCCCGGCCTGGGCGCGCGGCATACCGGCTACGGCGGTGGTGGTGATCGGGGCGTTGACCAGGCCGAATCCGATGCCGAGGAGGATGTAGGCGGTGAGCAGGGTCGCCCATGGCGTGGTCGGGGTGAGTGTGGTCAGCGTCAGTGCGGCGACGGCGATCAGCAGGCCGGCGGCGACCAGTGGCGGGCGGGGGCCACGCGTGGCGGTGAGGCGTCCGGACAGCGGTGAGGCGAGCGCGGTGCCGGCGGCCATCGGCATGGTCAGCAGGCCGGCCTGCAGTGCGCTGCAGCCGCGTACGTCCTGCAGATAGAGGGTGTTGAGGAACAGGAAGCCGGACAGTACGACGAACGCCGTGACGGCGGCGACGAAGGAGCCGGTGAACGGGACCGAGCGGAAGAACACCGGGTCCACCAGCGGTTGTTGGCGCCGGCGTTCGTAGGCGGGCAGTGCTGCGGCAGCTGCTGCGGCCAGGGTGAACAGGGCGATGATGGGGGTGCTGCCGTAACCCTGGTGGGAGCCTTCGATGATCGCGAAGATCAGGGAGGTGAGGATGGTGACGACGAGTATCTGACCGACCGGGTCGGGGCGCCGGGGCGCGGCGGCCCTGGATTCGGGGATGAGGATTGCGGCGAGCGCCAGGGCGGCCACCCCGATCGGGATGTTGATCCAGAAGATCGAGCGCCAGCCGGCCGAGGCGACGAGCAGGCCGCCCACCACCGGTCCTGCGGCCAGGGACAGGCCGACCGTGGTGCCCCACAGGCCGATCGCGCGGGCGCGTTCGCGGGGGTCGGGGAAGGCGTGCGTGATGATCGACAGCGCGACCGGGTTGAGCATGCTGGCGCCGAGTCCCTGGGTGACACGGAAGGCGATCAGCCAGCCGAGGCTCGGAGCGAGGGAGCAGGCCAGCGAGCCGGCGGTGAAGAGGGCCAGGCCGGCCTGGAACACCTTGCGTCGACCGATCCGGTCGGCGGTGGATCCGGCGAGCATCATGAAGGCGGCGACGGCGAGGGTGTAGCCGTCTACGGTCCACTGCAGGCCGGTCACCGGGGCGTGCAGGTCGTGGCCTATGGCCGGCAGGGCGACGTTCACCGCGGTGGTGTCCAGGGCGGTGATCAGGAGGCTCAGGCAGCACACCGCGAGGATGAGCCCCGCCCGCTGACGGGTGCCGTTGGGGAGGGGCGTGTGCGACGGCATGTTCGTTCTCCTCGGTCAGGGGTGGTGCGGTCCGCGGCCCTTGCATGCGGGGTGTCCGGCGGTGGGAGTCGCCAACGGCGCGGTGTGGCACGGAGGTTGGGTTGCGGCTTCGTGCTGGTCGCCGGGCTGCGGAGTGGGCCGGAAGGCGGCGCCGGGAAACGGGGTGACTGGCGCTCGCTCGTACTTCGGCGGGGTGACGCCGTAGCGGTGGGCGGGTTGCCTGAGCCGGATCCTGTGTGTCTTCGCCGGTTCCTGAGGTGGCGGTGCGATGTCAGGGGGCGGGTGGATCAACTGCTGCTAGGCGATGGGGAGTTCGTCGAGCTGGAAGAGGCTGCTCGGGCGCCGGTGCTGAGTGTGGGGATGGCGGAGATGAAGCGGTGGACGTGCTTGGCGCGGGGGCGGGCGGCGAAGGTGGCGGCCTCCGTGTAGACCTCGTAGAGGTAGAAACGTCCGGGGACGTCGCCTGCCTCGTAGGCGGTGAAGGTGACGCAGCTCGGTTCGCTGCGTACCTCGCGGACGAGTTCGACGATGCGGACGCTGGTCTTCGGGGCCAGGTCGGGGGAGACAGGCGGTCGAGGTTCAGCGGGCGAAGGTGGAGAAGTCCGTGTCGGCGCTGTCCCAGATCGCGTTGATGACCTGGTCGGGGGTCTCCAGCTGCGGGGAGTGGCCGGTTTCGGGGAGCAGTTGGAACTGGGCCAGGGGGATCGCGGCGGCGTAGGCGCGTCCGTAGTCGGTGTCGACGATTCCGTCGCTCTCGCCCCAGAGCACGAGGGTGGGGATCTCCAGGGAGCGGAGACGTCCGACGAGGGTGGGGTCGGCCATGGCGGAGCCCGCGTAGACGGCGATGGCGGTCCGGTTGCTCGCGGCGATCGCCTGCGCCGCCGGGGGCAGGGTCGTCGGGTCGATGCGGAACGGCTCGGGGTTGTGGAAGGTGAGCCCGAAGACCTCATCCATGGTCAGGGAGAAGAAGTCGGCGACCGGGTGTCCCGGCACCTCGATCCCGACCGCGTCGATCAGGACGATGCCGCTGACGCGCGGCGACTTCAGCAGCGCGATCTCGGCGGTGATCCAGCCGCCGATCGAGTTGCCGATGACGGTGACGTCGGTGAGCGCCAACTGGTCCAGGAGCGCGCCGTAGAGCGTGGCCAGGCCGGAGACGCTGGTCAGTGCCTCGGGGCGCTCGGTGCCGCCGAAACCCGGGTGGGTCGGGACCAGCACGTGCACGCCGTGAGCGGCGGCGAACTTCTCCGCGAACCCCGTCACCGACTGCGGGCCGGCCCCGCCGTGCAGCAGCAGGAACGGCTGACCGTCCTCGTCCCCGTATCCGGCCACGGACACCTCGACCGGGCCGACTCCGTCGAGGCTGACGGTGTATCGAGTGGTGGTTGCCATGGGCTGCTTCTCCTTGATTGGTTCGGGGGCTGGGCGGGTCAACTGGTCAGTGTGGGTGCGGGTGTTCAGGCGAAGTCGGTGGACGGCTCGGTGGCGTAGTGGCTCATCGCCTCGATCGTCGCCTCGGGTGTCAGAGGTCGGCCGGCGGCGATCATGTCGCGCAGTTCCCGGAAGTAGTCGACGTACAGGTCCGGGGTGAACGTGTTGAGCAGGACCGTTGTGCCGTCGGTCGGGTTGGCGAAGGTGTGCGGGGCGCCGGGCGGGATCATGACCAGCGTTCCGGCGGGCGCGTCGTACACGGTCTCGCCGACGGTGAACCGGGCCGCGCCGGACACGACGTAGAAGCCCTCGTCGTGCCGGGCGTGCCGGTGCTGCGGCGGGCCGTCGGTGTGCGGAGCGAGCGTGATCTCCCCGATGCCGAGGCGGTGATCGGTCGTGGTGCCGTCCTCCAGGATCCGCATGCGGGTCGGGCCGAGCTGGATCGACTCACCGGCGTCCGGACCTACGACTGAGACGTCTGTCATCTGAGCCTCCGTGTAAGAGAGTGTGCTGTGCTCGTTGGGGTTGACTCTCATTAATGTAGGCGAGTCGACCCGTTCGTGCAAGTTAACTCTCATGATGAGAGTTGGTGTTCGGGTGCGATTCCTCAGGGTGTGTCCTTGCGTCAGGCGAGGTGCGGATTGCCGTTCGACGCGCCGAGTCCGCCGTCGACGCGGATATGGGCCCCGTTCACGTAACTCGCCGCCGAACTGGCCAGAAACGTGATGACGGAAGCCGCCTCGGCCGGTTCGCCGAAGCGTCGCATCGGTACGCGGTTGAGCGCGGCGGCGACGATCTCGTCGCTCTGCAGGAATCCCGCGGTCATGTCGGTGGAGATCATGCTGGGATGTACGGCGTTGACGCGCACGCCCTCCGCGCCGTGGTCGAGCGCCATCGCGTTGGTCAGGTTGGTCACCGCGCCCTTGGCGGCGTCGTAGGCGGCCAGGCCCCAGTCACCGCCGAGCCCGGAGGCCGAACCGACGTTGACGATGCTGCCGCCCACCGCGCGGAGATGGGGGAGCGCGGCCCTGGAGGCGTAGAAGACCCCGTCGACATCGGTGGACATGACGCGTCGCCAGCCCGCCGCGTCGAGGTCGGACACGGTGCCCAACGGCTCTACGGTCGCGGCATTGTTCACCAAGGTGTCCAGTCGGCCGTGGTCGTGGGCCACGGCGTTCACCAGCCTGGTGATCCCCTCCTCGTCGGAGACGTCACCGACCCGGGCGATCAGCGTCGAGCCCGTCGGCGCCTGCGACACCGCCTGGTCCAGCTTCGCCTTCGTACGGCCGATGATCACCACCGTGGCGCCCCCGGCGGCGAACCGGTGAGCGGTGGCCGCGCCGATGCCCGATCCGCCGCCGGTGACGATGACGACCTTGCCGGTGAACGTGTTCTCAGTCATCACGGAACGTCAACTCCTCATGTGTCGAGATGTGTTGAATACTTGCGTGGCGTGTGGTTACGGCAGGGCGCCGGTCTGGCGCAGCAGACTCACCCCGTCGGCGACGGCCCAGTGCTCGAAGAGCTGACCGTCCCGGTACCGGACCAGGTCCATCACCCTGAACTCGACCCGGTTGCCGGACGGCGGGACGCCGAACCAGGCGCCGGTGTGACGGCCGCGGAACAGCTTGTGGGTGGCCACGAGATCTCCGTCCCCGACGCAGTGCAGGACCTCGACCCGCAGGTCGGAGAACGCCCCGTGCAGAGCCGCCATGGTCTCGCGCACCCCCTCCCGATCGTCGCGCTGTCCCGGTTCGGCGGTGTGGTTCCGGAACTCGGGATGGACGAGTTCGTCGATCAGGTCGAGCCGCCCTTTCTCCTGCACCTGCTCGACGAAGTACCGCATACGGGCTGCCTGGGATCGCTGGTCGGGTGCCAAGTCGGTTGCCTGGTCGGGCTTTTGGTGGGATTCCTGCGCCATCACGCCACTACCTTTCTCTGCGAGGCCCCGGCGGACGCAACTCGCAAGCCATCGAAGGCAGTTGGCGACGCGTTCCGCCGCTCACGAGAACCTCCTCCTGCGCAACTGCCGGGCTCGGGCCGGGGGTTGTCCCTGCCGATCAAGCCTAGGAAGATCGCTGCAGCACAGGCTTGAACCAGAGCGCCATCCCGGCAGAACATCCGCGCCAGATGACGCCGGAGCGACGAAAGCTGGGGACGACTGGTGACGGACCGCACTGGAGTGGAGGCCGACGGTTCGGTTCGTGCGCCCTCCGGGGACTCCGGCTCCTCGGGCGCAGGGCCGGGAGCGTTCGACGCCTTCCGCGACGGCTGGGAGACGGAGATCGGCGACGGGTTTCCGTTGCCGACGTTCAGCCCGGCCACGACGCGTGACTTCCGGGTCAGGAGCCGCGCCACCAAGGTGGGTGACGTGGCGGTCACCGACCTCCACGGCGCGTCGGCCATCCGGACCGAGGGCCCGCTCAACGGGGTCGAGGACCAGGTGCGGATGTACGTCGTACGGAGTGGCTCCTGGTCCCTGGGCGCCCCGCTCGCCCGCGACGAACAGACCGTGCCGGCAGGGCAGTTCCTCATCCGTCACATCGGACGGCCCCTGCATTTCGAGACGGTGCCCGACACGAGGGCGAAGGTCCTCGTCCTGCCCGCGGCCACGCTACGACCACTGCTCGGGGAGCGGCAGAGCGTCAGCGGACCGGCGGACTCCGCCGAGGTGCGCCTGCTGGTGGCCCACTCGAACATGATCTACGAGACGGCTGCCGATCTCGGTCCGGTTGGAATGCAGGCCGCGCACAGCGCGCTCATCGAGCTGGCCAAGGCGGTGGCCAGGCGCCGGGTCGACGACGCGGAACCCCAACTGGCCCTGGCGCTCGCCCAGGCGGCGAAGGACCTCGCGGACAACCACCTGACCGATCCCGAACTCTCCGGTACGATGCTGGCCCGTGAACTCAATGTCTCCGTGCGCAGCCTGCAACGGGCGTTCGCCGCGGCGGGGGAATCGGTGACCGCCTACATCCGCCAACGCCGCCTGGAAGAAGCCCGACTCGTCCTCACCGCGCCCTCCGGCCGCCTGAGCGTCTCCGAACTCGCCGCCCACTGGCAGTTCGCGGACAGCAGCCACTTCATTAGGGCCTTCAAGAAGCACTACGGCCGGACGCCGACCGACTACGCCCGCTCGATCACTGCGACGCGGAACTGACCCGCACAGGGCGCCTGCCGTCAGCCTGCCAGTCGGGCGAGGGCCAGGGCGTGTGCCCGGCTGAGGGAGTCGGCAGCGGCGCACGGGACGTCCGGCTGTACGCCGGTGCCCTCCCAGTTCGTGCCGGAGACGGGGTTGACTGCGCGGCCGACGGGGACGGTGGCTTCCAGGTGGGGGTGGACGGTCCAGCCCTCGCAGGGATGCGCGCCGCCGCGGCTGTGCTCGCCGACGACTACCGCGCGGCCGAGCTGCTGGAGGTCGTAGGCCAGTTCCTCGGCGGCGGAGAAGGTGCTGTCGCTGGACAGCACGTACAAGGGCTTGGTGCCGCCGAAGCGCGTGCCGGGGACGTGCGGCAGGCTCCAGGACTGCTCGGTGCGCTCGTCGGCGCGCCAGTACATGGTGTTGAGGTGGGTGCGCTCGTCCAGTAGGTAACTGCAGACGAAGGCGACCGTGTCCGGGTCGCCGCCCCGGTTGGCGCGGAGGTCCACGATGAGCGCCTGGGCGCGGGAGGCCAGGGTGAGCGCGGCGCTCAGCGGCTCGGCGGCCCACTCCAGCGGAAAGAGCATCGGCGCCAGCTCCACCACGGCGACCCCTCCGTCGAGCAGCTCCACGCGGGGTGCACCGCCCAGGGAGGTGTCGAAGTCCCGGCGGATGGCGGCCAGGGTGGCCGCCCCCTGCTTGGGAGGAACGGGGTCGGCGTGGTGCTTGAGTCTCAGGTGCCGGTCGCCGTTGACGGACTGGAGGTCCGCGGTGACCAGCCGGGCGAGTTCCTCGGCGTCGTCGACGTCGTAGGCACCCTCGGAGAGGCGGCGGTGCAGCAGGCCGGCGAGCTGCTCGGCTGTTTCGGGGAAGACGTAGTGCTCGGTCAGGAGCCGGGCTGTCTCGTCGATGACGGGGGCGGGCTGAAGCTGCGTCAGAGTTGTCATGGCTGGGAGTAGAGCACCGCCCTTGCGAAAGCGTCAACGAGATTAGACACTTTCGGTATGCGTGATCAGCCTTCCCACCCGCCGCCCCCCGAGGACGTTCTGGAGATCGGTGCGCCCGACCAATTCGCGGCGCTCGCCCACCCGTTGCGTCAGCGGCTGCTCTTCGCCCTGGGCCACCGGCCCGCCACCATCAGCCAGCTCGCGGCGCAGCTCGACGCGAAGAAGGGCAACGTGGCCCACCACGTCAAAGTGCTCCGCGAGGCCGGGCTGATCCACGTCGCCGAGACCCGCCAGGTGCGCGGCGGCACCGAGCAGTACTACCAGCGCACGGCCCGCCACATGGTCGTCGCCGAACCCCAGGCGGCAGGCACCGCCGCGATGCTCGCCGCCATCGCCCAGGAGCTGGACCTCTCTCCCACCGAGCCCCAACTGACGCTGCGCCACCTGCGTCTCAGCCCCGCGAAGGCAGAGGAACTCGGCGAGGCGCTCGCCAAACTGGTCGACGAGGCCGAGGAGGACGCGGAGGGCGACCCCGTGCACGGTGTGTTGGTGACGGTCTATCAGCAGGCTCTGTCAACCGGTACCACCAGTTCCGTCCAGGGCGCGCGACGAAAGTAGGGGAGAGGCCGGCTCGCAGGATCCACTTGCTGGCGACCCGGAGGGCTGTCAGCCCTCACGGGGAACGCCGTACCGGCTGGAGAGAGGCGTGGGTCGAGCGTCAGCGCGGTGTGTCGGGCAGGGCGACGAGCAATTGCTTGTCCGTCACCACGGCCAGCGACAGGGTGCGATAGCCGACCGACTCGAACAGGATCGTGATCTTGCCGTCGCCCTCACTCATGACCTCGCCCTCGCCCCACTGGTCATGGCTCACGCGGACGCCCGGCAGGTAGGTGTGGTTCTCCGCCGTGGGGCGTACGACGGTCTCCGTCGTGCCGGCGGTACCCGCGGCGACGTCCGCGCGTGCACCGGTCCGGGTCCACGGGCGTCGGCGCGCGGTGGCCTTGCGCGGCCGTCCGGCGTCTCCGGACCGCTCGCGCCTCGGACCGCTCGCGGGCTTGGTCGCCGGGTCCGCGCAGTTGTCGCATGCCCCGCACGGGACGGGGGCGGAGTCGCCGAAGTAGCCGAGGAGGAACTGCCGCCGGCAGTCGGTCGTCTCGGAGTAGCCGCGCATCATGTCGATCCGGGACTGTTCGAGCTTGCGGTGCGTGGCGTGGACGGCCAGGGCGCTCTGCACGACGGCGTCGACATCGTCATCCGCGGAGGCGCCGTCGGTGCCGGTGAAGCGGCTGCCGTCCCGTCCGGTGCGGACGGCACCGGCCTCCTCCAGCAGGTTCAGTACGGCGGACAGGGCGGTCGCGCCGAGTTCGCAGTCGGCCCGGAGCCGGGTCGCGCTCACGGCGCCCGCGTCGCCGCGCAGGCGCTCGATGACGCGGCGCAGCGCGTCGGCGTCGGGAGCGCCGGCGGCGAAGAAGCGTTGCATGCCGAGGTCCTGAGTGCGGTAGGCGAGGATCGCCCTGGCCGGTGCGCCGTCGCGGCCGGCCCGGCCGATCTCCTGGTAGTAGGCGTCGAGCGAGCCGGGGACGGACGCGTGCAGCACGAACCGTACGTTCGCCTTGTCGATGCCCATCCCGAATGCCGAGGTGGCCACGACCACGTCGAGCTCACCGGAGCTGAACCGGTCCTGGGCCTGGCGGCGTTCGGCGGCGGAGAGGCCCGCGTGATAGCTCGCGGCGGCCAGTCCGAGGTCGCTCAACTGCTCGGCGTAGCTGTCCGCCGCCTTCCGCGTCCCCGCGTACAGGATTCCCGGCTTCTCCTCGACGGCCGTCCGCTCCACGACGAACCGCTCCTTGGCGGCCGCGTCCTGGAAGGCCGACACCTCCAGGCGGATGTTGGGGCGGTCGAAGCCGGCCACTATCTCCACCGGGTCGGTCATGCCGAGACGTTCGGCGATGTCCCGCCGTACCGGGGCCGCCGCGTTGGCGGTCAGGGCGAGCACCGGCGGGTTGCCGAGCCGCTCGCGCGCGTGGCGCAGCCGTAGATAGTCGGGCCGGAAGTCGTGCCCCCAGGACGACACGCAGTGCGCCTCGTCCACCACCAGCAGCCGGGGACGGACGGCGGCGAGCCGGTCCGTGACCTCCGGCTTGGCGAGCTGCTCAGGGGCGAGGAAGATCACGTCGACCGAGGAGGCGCTGATGCGGGCCCATGACGTCTCGTTGTCGCTCTTCCGCTGCGCGGAGTTGATGGCGGCGGTGCGCAGCGCGCCGGATCCGAGCAGGCTCTGCATCTGGTCCCGCTGAAGCGCGATCAGCGGCGAGACGACCACGACCGGACCGCCGAGCAGGACCGCGGGCACCTGGTACACGGCGGACTTGCCCGCGCCGGTCGGCATGACGGCGAGTACGTCACGACCCTTCATCACGGCCTTCATCGCGCTCAGTTGGGCCGGGCGCAAGTGCTGCCAGCCGAAGACCCGACGGGCGGTGCCGCGCAGACGACGGGACGTGAGTGTGAACATTGGTCTCCTTGAAGGGTGGGCGTCCAACCGCCGTGTGTCTGGCGGCTACCCCGGTTCGCCGGGATATCGCGTCGCGCGATTCGATCGCCCGTGTCGAGATCCCTCGGTCTGTTCGCGGTGCCCAGTGTCCGACCGTTTACTTGACGGGGCCCTGTCTCTCAACTCCGTTGGGAATGAGGGGTGTTGAAGGTGCTCGTGGACTCATGGCGAGGCGTTCATGTTCTCCTCGCTCGTGCCGTCCAGCTCAGCGCGGCGGCTCTGGCCAGGTGCAGGTGTGCGCGTTCCTCGGGGAGTCCCGGCCCGCGCATACGGACATGGTGGAGATGCAGCAGGTCCGGGAGTACGTCTTCCGGGGCGAGCGTTCCCGCCTTCTCGAGCGCGCTGCGGTACACGGCCAGCGCGGTGCGGCGTGCGGACCAGCTCGCGGTGACGTGGGCGTCCAGCACCGGGGTGCCGGGGGCCTGGGGCGTGTGGGAGGCGGTCGTCAGGGCGATGGTCTGGTCGTAGACCGCTCGGGGTGGTGCACTCGTGTCCGTGTGGGTGTGTCCGACCAGCCAGCGCATCGCCTCCTCGTCGTCCCCGAGCAGGCCGACGGCGATGTCCACCGTGCTCGCTGCGGTCACCGCACGGGCGTCGGGGGCGCCCCGGCCGGGCTGCGCGGTCAACTGGGCGAGGACGGCGGCCGAGTCGGCGGCGAAATACTCCTCGGCCGCTTCCATCGCGGCGGGGCCGCCGAAGCGCGCGGTCTGCGGGTAGTAGGTCTCCAGACTCGCGTGGGTGATCAGGCCCGCATGCCGAAGCCGCCGGGTCCACTCGCCGGTCTGCCCGACAGCGGTGCCGAGCGAACCGGGCGCGCAGATCAGACGGAGACGTAGGTGGTCCTCGGGATCGTCGTGGCGGACGAACCACCAGCGGGACTCTCCCAACTCCCCGAGCAGGTACGGCAGATGCCGGGTCAGGAGTGGATCCTGCCGGTCCCTGTGCCCGTACAACCTCAGGGAGAGCGGGTTCCCGCAGCCCGGCAGGTGTCCGTGTTCGCGGGTGACGACGTCGCCTGAGCCACGGACCGGTGCGCGGGGCCGATCCACCGCAGCCAGGGGGATGACGATCTCGTGGGCGCGCCCGCCGGTCCAGCCCAGGTCCCCGGGCTCCGGTGCGGCGCGGAGCAGCACCTTGCCGTCGCGCTCCACGTGGGTACGGAGCAGGACCCGGTGCGAGGGTTCCGCCAGGTCCAGGTTCATGCGCCGGTCTCCGTCGCCCAGGTACACGTGCTCGGGCAGGCCGACCTCGCGACGCCACTCGGCCAGGGCCTCGTCCCACCGCGGCCACGGCGTCCGCGCGTCCGGCAGGTCGTCGTTGCCGAGTGTCCAGCGGGCCGGGGTCAGTACGGTGCGCCCGTGGCGCAGTGCCGGGAGGAACGGCAGGCCGGAGACGGCGGCTCCCCACGAGAACCCGGTGCACGGGACGGCCAGCGCCACCGGTGCCTCGATCAGGAACCTCGCCAGCGGATGGGTGTGGTGGGTCAGATCCACCGCGTTCAGCAGCAGCGTGTGCACCGGGCGCCGCCGGGAGACCGAGACCAGGTGCACCTGCTCGGCGTCGGCGGTCACCGCCAGGTCCGTCACGGGCAACTGGCCCATGTCCGGGCTGTGTTGGTCGCCGAGGGGGATCACCCACTCCGCCACCCGCGGGGCGTGCGCGACGTTCACCGAGCGCATGTACAGCGGGGTGCTGCCGATCTGGGCGATCAGCGCGCCCTGATGCACGCCGGGCAGGCCTGCGTAGACCTCGGTCATCCGGCGGCGGTCGTCGGCGTCGAACAGGTGGAGAAAGCGTCCGGTGGACGTTCCGGCCGCGCGGGCCACTCCGAGGACGTGCAGCGTGAACTCCCCTTGTTCCAGGGCGGATACGCTCGCGGCGTGGATCCGTACGGTCACCTCGGTGCTCGGCTGCACGGGCCCGGCGGGATGTGCCACCGCCAGTTCGTCGATCGCGGCCTCGTCGAGTCGGACCTCGTGTCGGCGTCGCGTCGCGGCGGTGTACGCGAGCCGCAGCAGTCTTCTGTCCCTGGCGGTCAGCGTCGGGTCCGTCGATGCGGCGGTGGACCCGAGGTAGCCGGACGGGTAGCCGAGGAACTCGATGGCGTCCAGGACGGGGACGACCGCTCCCGGGCCGTAGCGCTCAAGGAAGCGGTGGTGCCAGGCGGTCCACCCGGGGCTCAGCGCCGCCCTCGGTGCCAGGCGCGTGAGCACCTCGGCGGCGGCCGCCGCCTCCTCGGCCACCGCGTCCGGGATCACCAGGTCCCAGTCCAGTCGTAGGTCGAGGGCGAGCGTGGGTTTCGCGGTGGGGCAGAGTCGTTTCATCGTGGCCGTCACCCGTGCGCGTTCGGCGCGGGCGCCCGCAGGGGCGGCGGTCGCGCCGTCGTGCCGTGCCAGTTCCGCCGCGACCTCGTGCAACTCGGTGGCTTCCGGCTCGGGCAGGTGCCGTGCGTGTCCGAGCAGGGCGGCGATCGGGTCGGACGCCGTCACCGCGGGACGCAGGCTCGTGATCAGGAATCTCTGTCGTATGAGGTTCGCGAGCAGGTTCTCGATCGCGGTGGGGGAGGCGGCCGGAAAAGCGGCGGAGAGCGTTCCGGTGAGATCTGCCCACAGCACCGGCCGCCGGGCGCCGTCCATGACGGTGCGGACCGGCCTGGTGGCGCGTATCCCGACGTGCACGGGGTCGCCGTCGCGCGTGCTGCTCGCGCGGTGCTCGATCATCAGGCGTCCGTCGCGCTCGAACGCGAGGCTGGACGCGAGCAGGGTCAAACCGGGCCGCAGCGCACGGAGTTCCTCCAGCCGGTCGACGAGAGCCGCGGTCCAAGCAGCGTCCGGTCTGGTGACCGCCCGGTGTCCGGTGCCCGTGCGCAGCAAGGGAGTTGGCCCTGTGCGGGCGGCCGCGACACCGGCGAACAGGCCGAACGGAGTGGCACGTGAACGGGCGCGCAGCAGGTAGCGCACCACCGACAGCACCGCGCGCCGCACGGCGGGGTCCGGCACCGGCTCGCCGACGAGGATCTGACGCACCCGTGCCGCCAGATCCGGGCTGGAGAACTCGACCGCGGTGGCGAAATCGGTTGCCTGCCATGCCTGTTGGAGCCATGCCCGCCACGACTCCCCGTGCGCGGAAGGGCTGGTCAGGTCCGGCCAGGCCACCGGGTGGTCCGGAGACCGGACCGCCGCCCGAACCACGGCCGCATCGACATGGCGGTACAAACGGGCCCTCCAGCAGCACAACGGCGTTGTCGCCCATTTTCCCGAACCGCCCGGCACCAAGGGCGATTACCAGTCATGGTCATTACGGCCGCTGCTGCGCCACCCCGGTGCCGAAGAGTCTGCACCAGCCGCTGACCTGGCTGAATGTCGTCCAGCCCGAACGACGACGTATGGGCTGTTGACGCGCGTCCGGGCTGGCTAGCGTGGGCGCCATACACGGCAAGCGGCACATTCCCATCACATCCGCGGAGGGAAGAAAACCATGACTGCTGCAACTCCCGAGGCACTCGCCGAAGAGGAATTCGGTGAGCTCGAAGAACTCCAGGTGATCGACTCCAGCGAGCTGAAGCTCGGCGCGGCGTACCACACGTACACCTACATCGCGGCGGAGAGCACGGAGGACATCCCCGAGTAGCACGCCCGGGAGCCCGGGCAGCGCTCCGACGGACGGGACCGGTGAGACGAGGAGGTGGGTCGTGCCGTCCAGCCAGTCGACGGACGGTACCCGCACCGACGTCCTGTTGATCTTCCCGCCGCAGACCGAGGCCAGGTTCTTCCCGTATCTGAGTCTGCCGTACCTGACGGGCCATCTGCGCCGCCGGGGCCGGCGGGTTCACCAGGCCGACCTGAACATCGCGGTGCTCCACGAACTGCTGCGGTGCCCCGCACTGCTGGCCGACGCGGTCCGCGCGCAGGACACGGGCGCCGACGGCAAGGCCGTGAGCGACTGGTACCGCCATGAGATGGCCGACGTCTTCGCCGCGCACATCGGCGAGCTGCGTGCCCATGTCCTGGACAAGGCGCCGGCCGGCGAGCTGGGCCCCGACCGCGCGGTCCGGCTCGCCACCCTGGCCCTCGAACTGCTGGTCCGCGACACCTTCCTGGTGCGGACCTGGGACAACCTCGACCGGCTCGACGACGCCGTACGCGGGGCCGCCGACCGGCCGCCCGTCGCGTCGGGCGTACCGGTCGCATCGCTGCACCACCTGGTGACCGGGCTGCTCGGCCGCCATCGCCCCCGGGTGGTCGGCCTGTCCGTGGCGTTCTTCAGCCAGCTCGCGCCCGCGCTGCTGATCGCCTCCTGGGTCCGGCAGTTGGCGCCGGACACCCGGATCTGCCTGGGCGGCCAGCAGGTGATGCTCCGCCACGACAGCCTCGCGCGGCTGCCCGGAGTCCGGGAGACGGTCGACGCACTCTGCCCGACCGCCGGCGAGGAGCCGCTCGAACGCTGGCTGGACGCCCTGGACGGAACGGTCCCACTCGCCGCCGTGCCCGGCATGACCTGGCTGCGACGCGCCGAGGGCGGGCCGCGCACGGGGCCCGCGGTGACCCTGCGCTTCCGTGACCTCGGACCACCCGACTTCACCGGACTGCCCTTCCGCTCCTATCTCAACGACGCCCTGGAACTCGCGATCGTCTCGTGCGTCGGCTGCTACTGGGGGCGGTGCGCGTTCTGCTCGTACGGCAACCGGTCGCTCCCGCAAGGGAGTTACCAGCAGGGCACCGCGCCCCAGATCGCCGACGCCGTGGAGGCCGTGGTCCGCGCCACGGGCACCCGGTACGTGTCGGTCGCGGACGAGAACACCAACCTGCGGCTGATCCTCAAGGCGATGCGCGCGGCCCGCGAACGCGGCATACGGGTCCGCTTCGGCGTCCGCAGCCGTCTGGAGCCCGCCCTGACCGACCCGGGGTTCTGCCACGACCTCGCCGCGGTCGGCTGCGCGATGATCGCGGTGGGCTACGAAGGCACCTCGCAGCGCCTGTTGGACCGGGTCGACCGGGGCGTGCGCGCGGCCGACTACCAGCGGATCCTCGACAACCTCGACGCGGCGGGCATCACCGTCCGGTTCACCGTGATGGGCCAGGTCCTGGACGAGACACCGGACGAGTTCGAGGCGTCCCTGCGCTTCCTCGTCGACAACGAGCGGCGGATCGGCATCGACGCGCTGGAGCTGATGGTGGCGGAGCCCGGCAGCAGACTCACGGGCAGCCCGGACGACTACGGACTCGCCCTCGACACCTCGGACCGCCTCGCGGGCAACCCCGAGCTGAGCTACCTGGCCGGCCGGGTAGGCCACCCGCTGGCGGTCCGCGGCGGCCCCACGCGCACCGAGGCGCTGGACCGGCTGCTCCGGATCTTCCACACCGTCAGACCCGGCCGTGCGAACGGCTCGGCACCCTCGCGCGCACCCGCCGTTGCGGCCCTGCGCCCGCACACCTGGGTACGCACTGTCCCCGCGTACGCCGACGACCTTTCGGAAGACCGCGTCACCCTCGCCGACCTCGTCAAGGAGCGGTTCTACGCCCTGCCCGTCGACGACATCGAACAGCGCGCCGACGGCCTGCTCACGGCCCGCACCGACCGTGGCCGCCGACTGCTGGCCCGCCTTGCCGACGCGGCGGCGGGCACCCCCGACCCGGCACATCCGGCAGACCCGGCCCCCTCAGCCAGGAGCACGTCATGACGCGACCGCCGCGCACCGCACCCGGCGGCGCCCCTGCCGTCACCCAGGCTCCGACCCGGATGGGCCTGGGCGTCCTGATGGACATGCCGTGGGGCGGCGGACGCCTCGGCAGACGCGGCATCGGCTTCGTGGAGAGCGACGACGGCGGCGGAGACATCACCGACCGGGTCCGCGCCTTCCTGCACCGCCACGGCGGCGACTTCGCCTACTCGGCCCTCGCCTTCCAGCCGCGCTCACGCGCCCGCGTACAAACGGCCGACTACGTGCGCGCGTACGACCGCTTCTTCGAGGAGCTGCCCGCCGGATCGGCCCACGCCTTCCACCAGACCGAGCTGAACATGGGCACCCCCGAGCGCTACGACCGCCGCCCGGCCGCCGAGTTCACCAACGAACTGGCCGCCCGCTACGGCTTCTCCTGGGTGGTCGAGGACCTGGGCATCTGGAGCCTGCGCGGCATACCGATGCCCTATCCGCTCCCGCCGCCGCTGACCGGACCCGGCCTGGAGATCGCCACCCGGAACGTCGCGGAGGCGGCCCGGCTGCTCGATCCGCCGCTGCATGTGGAGTTCCCCGGTTTCACCGAGGGCGGTTCGTTCGTGCTGGGGCACATGGACGCCTTCGACTACTTCGCCCGGCTGGCCGAGGACGCCGATGTGTCCGTGACGCTCGACGTCGGTCATCTCCTCAGCTACCAGTGGCTGAGAGGACGTACCGGAAGCAGCATGTACGACGGGATCGAGGCCCTGCCCCTCACCCGGTGCCGTGAACTGCACCTGTCGGGCTGCCAGATCGTGGGCGGCAAGTTCCGCGACCTGCACCACGGGGTCCTGCTGGACGAGCAGTTGGAGCTCACCGCGTACCTGCTGCCCCGCTGCCCGAACCTCCGCGGAGTGTCCTACGAGGACCCGATGTACCGCGAGGACGGACACCTCGTCGAGAAGTCCCGGCCCAACTACGCGCGGCTGCGGGACCTGGTCGCCGCCTGGCAGCGCGGGGAGGCCGGGTGACCACGGTGAAGCCGGGCGCGTCCCTGGACGGCGAGCAACTCACCGACCTGCTCATGCGGTTGCTGCTGGACGCGGACCTGCGGGCCCGGCTCGCCGACGAGGGCGCCGAGGCCGTGGCGGCGAATCAGGGCGAGCTGGAGTGCCTGGCCTCCGTCGACCTGGCCGAACTGGACACCACCGCACGCCGGTTGCGCTCCCAGGTGTGGCGGCCGGGCAGCGGCGGCGGCCTCGCGACCACGTTCCCCCGCAGCCTGCGTCTGCTGCGGGACGCCGGTGCCACGGAGTCGGACCTGCTCACCGGCTTCCTCGGCTCGCCGCACTTCGCCCGGTTCCGGCTGATCCCGTACACCGCCCCCGGGTTGTCGGTGGAGGAGGCGTTCGCGTCGTATCTGCTCGATGCCGCCGCCGGGTCAGGGGCGCTGCGCAACACCGTGACCCACGAGCTGATGATCGCCCTGTTCACCGCGCTGACCTGCGAGCAGCCGCTGTCGTTCGTGATCGAGGCGGAGGGAATCGTCCGCACCGACCGGGGCCACGCCGCCGTACGCGCGTACGCGGCGGCATCCGCGGCCACCTGGGCGGCCGCCTCGGTGGAGCACTCCGCGGACGCGGAAGCCGTGCACTACGCGTACTTCACCACGTCCGCCGGGCTGGCTCACGGCGTGGTGTCCGGGCGGGTGGCGGCGGCCTTCGAGGCCGAACCATCGGACCGGCGCGAGACCGCGCGGCGGGCGCTGGCCCGTCGCGGACTGTGGTGACGGGGAGAGGAACCGCCGTGCACATCGTGTTGGTGGACATGCCGTGGTCGTCGCTCGATGCGCCGTCCCTCGCACTCGGCATTCTCAAACGCCGGATCCTCGACGTCTTCCCCGACGGCGCGGCCGACGTCGAGGTGGTGCACGCCAACCTCGGCTTCGCCGACTGGGTGGCCGCACGCACGGAGTACGGCTTCGCGGAGTACGAGTTCTGCTCGACCTCGTACTTCTCCGGACACAGCGAGTGGATCTTCTCGGCCGCGCTCAATGGTCAACCCCGGTGGCGGGTGGCCGAGTTCACCGAGCACTTCGGCGGGAAGATGCCGGAGCACATGCTGGCCAAGGCGCTGGAACTGCACGAACTGGCGCCGCTGTTCGTGCACGAGACGGTCGCCAAGATCGCCGCCACGGCACCGGACGTGGTCGGCTTCACCACCACGTTCGCGCAGAACGCGGCGGCCCTCGCGGCGGCCCGCAAGGTCAAGGAACTGACCCCGGACACCGTCACCGTCTTCGGCGGCGCGAACTGCGACGGCCCGCAGGGCGCCGCGCTGCACCGCAACTTCCCCCAGGTCGACTTCGTGGTGCGCGGTGAGGGCGAGATCGCGTTCCCGCGTCTGCTCGCCGCACTCCGCGACGGCGACGCCGACGGCCTGGCCACCATCCCCGGCCTGTGCCGCCGCGACGGGCACGGCCGTTCCGTTGCCCGTCCCATGGACGCCGCCCCGCTGCCCCCGGGAGCACTGGTCACCCCGGACTACGGCGACTACTTCGAGCGGCACGCGCGGTCCACCGCGGGCGGCTGGGTGGAGCCCCGGCTGGTGGTGGAAGCCTCACGCGGCTGCTGGTGGGGCGAGAAGCACCACTGCACCTTCTGCGGCCTCAACGGGTCGTTCATGGAGTTCCGCAGCAAGGACCCGCGGCGGTTCGTGGACGAGATCCTCGGCCTGGTCGAGCGCCACCGCGTGCTCGACGTATGGGTCACCGACAACATCCTCGACATGGCCTACCTCACCTCCATGGCCCCGCTCCTCCAGGAGGCCGACTACGACCTGCGGCTGTGCTACGAGATCAAGTCGAACCTGCGCCGCGACCAGCTGGCGACGCTGTTCGCGGCGGGAGTCAGCTACGTCCAGCCCGGCGTGGAGAGCCTCAGCAGCCGGGTGCTGAAGCTGATGGACAAGGGAGTGACCGGCTGTCAGAACGTACGGCTGCTGCGGGACGCGGAGACCACCGGGATCAACCTCAGCTGGAACTACCTCTACGGCTTCCCCGGCGAGACCGAACCGGACTACGACGAGATCGTCGACCAGCTCCCCGCGCTGCACCACCTCGCACCGCCCGCCAACTCGACCCGCCTGAAGGTCGAGCGGTTCAGCCCCTACTTCGACCGGCCGGAACTGGGCTTCGGCGACCTGCGCCCCGCCTCGCACTACCACCACATCTACGACCTGCCGGAGCACGAACTCGCCGACCTGGTCTACATCTTCGACTCACCGAACCAGGGCATCGCCGGCGCCTGCCTGGACCGGCTGCGCACGGCCGTCGCCGACTGGACGCTGGCGTACCCGCGCAGCCGCCTGACCCACTGCGACCTCGGCGGCCACATCGTCCTGGTCGACACGCGGCCGGGCTTCTCCTGGCGGCTTCTCGACCTCACCGACCCGGTCGAGGTCACGGTGTTCCGGCTGCTCGACACACCGCACAGCCCGGCGGCGCTGCTGCGCAAGACCGCTGCCCGGTGCGCGGACGCGGGGGAGCCGGCCGGGGAGGTGACGGAGGAGCACCTCGCCGAGCTGCTGGCACGCTGGCGCACCCTCGGCCTGGTCTTCGCCGAGGGCGGCCAGTACGTGCAGGTCGCCCCCGCGGTCGCCAACCAGGACCTGCTGCGGCTCGACGGCACGGGCCTGCACGGCACCGGCGCGTCGCTCGTCCCCGCTCTGGCGGTCCCGGCCGGGGGAGACACCCGATGAGGCCGGAGCTGACGCTGTGGAAGGACCGCGATCCGGCGGCCATGCTCCTGCCGGGCATGCGCTGCGGCACCCTCGACGGACCGCCGGACGACCCGGTGGCCGCCGTCGCGCAACTCGCGTCCGCCGGCGTCCAGTTCGCCCAGGTGCACGAGCCCGTGGACCTCACCGATCCGGACGGCTCGTCCGCGGTCGCGGTCCTCCTCCTCGTCCGGGAACTCACCAGCCACGGCATCGCGGTGGACTGGACCCTGCGCATGGCCGACCCGGCCCAGTGGCGGGCGCTGAGTCATCTGCATCCACCGGCGGGCATCCACCGCGGCTCCACGGGAGCGGAGAACGAGGAACACGTGGTCGCCGCGTGGCGCAGCTCCTTCCACATCGCGAAGTGCGGCTACCGCCGGGGTCCCGGTTTCCTGGAGATCCGCGACCACCGCTGGGGATCCTTCCGGCGGCTGGTCGTCCAGGCACCCCGGAGCACGGCGTTCCAGGGGCTGTTGGACGGCGTTCCGGTGGTCGCGTCGGCGTCGACGGAGCGGGTCCTGGAGCGTCACCTGCGCGAGAACCTGGTCCATCGCGCCGGGCGCCACCTCTGGTGGACGCCGTACCGCCTACGACGCTGGCCGCTCAGCACGACGATCCCGTAGGAACCGCTCGACCCACTCCTCCGTCAACTCGTCGGCCTGACGCCTGATCCCCGGAGCGGGCACCGAGGAGGGCGCGCCGACACCGAGGAAGTCGAGACAACTCAGCAGGCCTGCCTCGTAGTTCGTGACCATGTCCTCGTAGACGACGGTGTGCGGGACGACCTCGTGGCGCTCGAAGTAGTCCTCCCAGACGGACGCGTCGCGGTCGAGCATCCGCAGATGCCGGAGGACCTCCTCGTACCGGTATCGGGGAGCGGTGCGTGCGGTGCCCTCCGGCAGGAAGGTCCCGTCGAGGATCCACACACCGGTCTGCTCGGCCATGGTGTACGACACGGCCTGCCGCAACCGGTCCCCGCGCTGGATCCAGATGTACCGGGGTGCCTGGAGGATGTCGTACGGGTCGACCTCCAGGCCGGCGAGGTGCCCCGCGTGGATCCGCAGCCCGAACACGCCGTTGGGACTGGTCCGGTACGTCATCAGCCGCCGCACATAGCCCGCCGCCAACTCCTGCGGATCATCGGAGTCGAATCCCCACCGCTCGAAGTAGTCCAGCACGAAGGCGTCGGCGAAGTAGTCCTCGGCGAAGCCGGCCAGCCCGGTGTGCCACAGGGCGCGGGCGAGCATGTTGCTGCCGCACCGGGGTGTCGACGCGAGCACGTAACGCACCGGCGGCAGACCGGTGAAGGGCGGGAAGTCGAACTCCGGACCGTTGGTCCGATAGCGCAGCACCATGAGAACAGCTTCGTGTCGGGGGCCGGTGGATGTCGAGATCGTCGCGATGGCTCCGTCCCCGGGGCAGATGGCGACGACTTCCCTGGAGGACGGCTATGCGAGCGAGTGAGATCACCGAGATCCTGGACCGGCCGGTCAGCCGGGAGCTGCTGGCGCGTGACGTGACCCGGCTGGCGTACATCGCCAAGGACGGCACGCCCCGGAACATCCCGATCGCGTTCACCTGGAACGGCTCGGAGATCGTCATGTGTACGACGAAGAACGCCCCGAAGCTCCCGGCCCTGCGGGAAAACCCCATGGTCGCGCTGACGATCGACACCGAGGTGCATCCGCCCAGGATCCTGCTGATCCGAGGTCGGGCGGAGCTGGATGTCGTGGACGGCATCCCGGAGGAGTACCTGCGGATGAACGGCTCCTACGAGATGACGCCCGAGCAGCGGGTCGCGTGGGAGGCCGAGGTCCGCTCGCTCTACGACGGCATGGTCCGGATCGTGGTGACGCCGACGTGGGTGAAGCTGATCGACTTCGAGACGACCCTGCCGAGCGCGGTCGAGGAACTGGTCAGGCGACGGGCCGAGCGCCAGCACGCCTGATCATCGCGGGCGGCGCCGTGCGCGGATCAGCGGGCGATCGAGATCGCGAAGGGCGCGAATCCGCCGGCCCGGATCACGTGCGGTACGAAGAGGATCGCGGCCTCGACGGCGCGGGCGGTCTCGATCCCGCCGAGGTCCGTGATCCACTCCTGCTGCCAGCCGAGGTCCAGGAGAAGTCCGCGCACGATCTGCTTGGCCTCCGGGTCCGTGCCGGAGAGAAACGCGGTGGGCGGCTGCGCGAGCGTGGTGGGCGCGGTCATCACGGAATGAAGCATCGTGTTGAGCGTCTTGACGACGAGCGTCTCGGGCAGCGCCTCCTGGAGCCGCTCCGCGAGACTTGACCCGGGGTAGAGCAGATCGGCGGGCAGTCCGTCCGGTCCGTCGACGGTGGCGTTCGAGACGTCCACGAGGATCTTGCCCCGCAACTCCGCGCGCAGTGCGGCGAGTCTCTCCAGCGAGCCGGCGCCCGGTGTGGCGTTGATGACGATGCTCGCTGTCCGTACGGCGTCGGCGGCTGCGCCCGGCGAGCGGGTCGCCACGGTCACCTCGTGCCCGGCCCGGGTGAGGGCGGTGGCCAGTCCGCCACCGACGCGGCCGCCGCCAAGAACGGTGATGTCACTCATGCTGATCCGGTCCTCCTGGTCGTTGTGTCTCTCGAAAGCGTTCAGTGCGCGGCGGGGGAGAGCGTGGCGACCGCGTCGGCGTGCACATCGGGTGCGGCGGCCAGGAAACTCTCGCTCTCCGGAGTCCAGGGGCGGCCCTCGACGTCGGTGACCCGTCCGCCGGCCTCGGTGACGAGCAGGGCCCCGGGCAGCAGGTCCGCGCGGGCTCCGGCGAACTGCCAGAAGGCCTCGATCCGGCCGGCGGCGACATTCACCAGGTGCAGGGTGGCGGGTACGGACGTCCGCACCACGAGCGCGCCGACGAGCATCTCGGTGATCGACGCGCCGACGCGCCGCACGACCTTCTCGTCCTCGTCCGGCCTTGCCTGGCTCGTGGCGACGATGCTCAGACCGAGTTCCGGGGTCCGGGACACGCGCAGCGGCCGGCCGTCGAGGTGAGCGCCGGCGCCCGCGAGCGCGGTGTACGTCTCGCCGGTCAGCGGCAGGTGGACCACGGTGAGCACCGGCCGGTTGTCACGCACGAGGGTCGCGGTCACCGCCCACTCCGGCAGGCCGTGCAGATGGTTGACGTTGCCTTCGGCCGGATCCACCACCCACCATTCGCCGGCCGGGAGGGCGCCGCCCGCCAACTCCTCCTCCACCCAGCGGGCGTTGGGGCGCAGGGACGTGAGGCGGGGGCGCAGGATGTCGAGGACCGTGTCGTCGTTCCCGGCGAGCGCGCGCATCAGCTCTTCGCGGCTCCGGTAGGGGACCACGTCCCCGAAGCGGTCCCGCAGAGCCGCACCCGCCGTACGTACGGCGATCTCGGTCTGGGCGAGCAGGTCGGCGTCGGAGGCGACGGAGGCTGTGGTGGTGCCGGTGTTCCGCATCGATTCGGGCATGGCGGTACTCCCATCTGAGCAGGGGGTTTGAGGTCGACCGGGCGAGAACCGAGTCCGTCCTTGCCCGCAGTTCGAAGGTAGGAGAGGCCATCGTTAACAGCAAGTGCATGTGAAGCACGGCTAGGATGACTCCCATGCAACTGGACCTGAATCTGCTCGCCGCGCTCGACGCCCTGCTGGAGGAGGGCAGCGTGGCCGGCGCCGCCGACCGCCTGCATGTCACCGCCCCCGCGATGAGCCGCAGCCTCGGCCGGATCCGGCGTACGACGGGGGATCAGATCCTGGTGCGCACCGGACGCACGATGACCCCGACGCCGTACGCGATCGCCGTGCGGGAACAGGTGCACGACCTGCTCCAGCAGGTCCGGGGTGTGCTGGCGCCGAGCCGTGAACTCGACCTGGCGACGCTCGAACGCACCTTCACGCTCCGCTGGCACGACGCGCTGGTCGCCCTCAGCGGGCCCGCGCTGCTGACCGCCGTGCGCGAGCAGGCTCCCGGCGTGCGGCTGCGCTTCATCGCGGAATCGAGCATCGACACACCCGAGTTGCGCCGCGGCGAGGTCGACCTCGCCGCGAACGCCGACCGCCCGACCGCACCCGAGATCCACGCCGACCGGGTGGCCGAGACCCAGCAGGTCGTCGTCGTACGGCGAGGGCATCCGCTCACCCGCGTCAAGACCGTCACCGCCGTGCGGTACGCCGCGGCGGACCACGTCAGCGTCTCGCGGCGCGGCAGGCTCGCAAACCGCCTCGACGACGGTCTCGCGAGCCTCGGTCTCACGCGACGCGTGGTGGTCACCGCCCCCACGGAGAGCGCCGCGTTCGAGTTCGCGCGGGGTTCCGATCTCGTCGTCACCGCCCCCGAGTCCACGGCGCGTTCGGCCGCCGTAGACCTCGGCATGGTCCAACTCCCGCTCCCGTTCGACCTTCCACCGGCCACGGTCTACCTGTCGTGGCATCAGCGCTACGACACCGACCCCGCACACATCTGGCTACGAGACCTGGCGCGGACCGCGTTGACCGGTGCGATGAGCGGGGAGGGTCGGACGGGACGGTGAGACCCCGGCGGCCTCACCGATCGGAACGCCGGTGACCTCGTGGGCTCAGCCCGCGTAGGCCGCGAACAGTTTGGAGAACTGGTACGGGGTCTGCGGGATGTTCGTGCACTCGCTCAGGGCGCCGGTGCACGCGTTCCCGTCGCGGGTGACGTCCCAGAAGCCCAGCTCGCCCAGGTGGTTCTGGCGGGCGAAGGTGAGCACCTGCTGGGCGTCGGCGACGGTGAACACCTCGCTGGCGGTGTCGTTCTGGCCGAGCATCGGGGTGAGTCCGACCATCGCCCAGGTCTGGGCGGTGGTGAGGTTCGGCCACACCGAGGCGATCTGGGCGCGGGTCGAGGTCGCGGCCTGGATGGCGTAAGTGCCCATCTTTCCGGACGGGTTGGGCGCGGCGCTGTCGCCGTAGTCCATGGCCATCAGGTTGACGGTGTCGACGTTCAGGTTGTGCGACTTGGCGGAGTCGAGGACGTAGAGGCCGTCCGCGGTCAGGCCGCTGGGCAGGACCGGGAGGGTGAGCGTGACCTTGAGGTCGCGGCCCTTGGCGCGCTGTGCGGCCTGGACGGCGGCGACGGCTGTCGAGCGCCGGTCGATCGAGGCGTGGTCGACCGTGGCGGCGCCCTCGATGTCGAAGTCCACGCGGTCCAGGGCGTAGGCGTCCACGACCTTCTGGTACTGCGCCTGGAGCGCGGTCGTGCTGGTGCAGGCGAGGGCGAGTTCGGTGCCCGCCTCGCCGCCGAAGGACGGTCGTACGTCACGGCCCATCGCGCGCAGTGAGTCGAAGTCCGCCCGGTCCCAAGCGGCGCCGGGGTCGAAGGAGTTGAACCAGCTGGCGTTGCAGCCGGTCGACCCGGCGGTGATGAAGCCGAGCGAGAACTGCCGCAGCCCGGTGTTCGTGGCGATCTGCGTGAGGTTCGGCGTCGGGTAGGCGCCGAGGTCGATGAAGGGTGCCGCGACGCCGGGAGTCGTGCCGCTGCCCGCGGTCGCGGTGAGCGTCGCGGAGTGTGCCGACTCGTTGTTGGAGTCGTCGAGCGCGGTCACCGTGAAGCTGTGGCTGCTGCCGGCGAGCAGGCCGCTCACCGTGAAGGTGGTGCCGGTACCGGAGGTGGTGGCGATGACGGTGCTGCCCTCGTAGACGCGGTAGCCGACCACACCGACGTTGTCGGTCGAGGCGTTCCAGCCCAGCGTGACGCTGCCGGGGCCGGTGGCCCGGACGGCGAGGCCGGAGGGGACCGAGGGCGCGACCGTGTCGGCGGGGACGCCGGCGCAGGGGCCGTTGTTGATCAGGCAGGCGCTCGGCGCGACCACTGAGCCGCTGTAACTGAAGTCCATGCCGACCACGGGCGCGGAGTCACCGGGGGCGAGTGGGGCCTCCCAGGTGGGGGAGGTGATCGTGTACTGCGTCCCGCTGTGGGTGAGCGTGCCGTTCCACGAACTGGTGACGGCCTCGGTGGCGGGCAGGGTGAAGGTGATGGTCCATGAACTGACCGTGTGGGTCGACCTGTTGGTGACCGTGTAGCCGCCCTCGAAGCCGGCACCCCAGGTGGAGGTGATGCCGAAGGACGCGATCAGACCGGTGTTGTCGGCCGCGTGGGCGGCCGGGGTGGCGGTCGTGGCCATGCCGCCGACCATCAGGGCGGCGGTCAGGGCGGCGCGCAGCGACGCACGTCTCATGCGGATGCTCCTCCGTGGGGCGAGGCCGCGCACGGCGTCGCGCCGGTACGCGGATTGCGGTGCCCTGCACGCCCGTCGCACGGTGGAGAGGTGCGGGTGGGGAGGAGCCGTGCGACGTGATCAGGGCGGGATGTGGCAGGGGGAAACCGTCGAACGGCGAGTCGTGAAGTTAATCGGAAACTTTCCTTACTTCTGCGTGCGCTACGAAGGGTGGCTGGCCGCGTCGGGCGGCGTCAAGGGATCCGGGCAAGATTCGTCTAGACCAATTCCGGTTCCGTGGGCGCGAGTTGCCGCCGCAGGCGGTCGCGGACGATGTCCTCGGCTTCCGCCACGATGGTGCGGACCACCGTCTCGCAGCTCTCCACGCTGTCGATGAGACCCTGCGCCTGACCGGCCCACCACATGCCGCCCTCGACGTCGCCCTCACCCAGCACCCGCTGCCTGCCGCGTTTCCCGGAGGCGAGTTCGGCGACGTCGGAGAAGGCGGCCCCGGGGCGCGCGCCGATGCGGGCGATGTCCTGCGAGACCGCATTGCGCGCCACCCGGGCGGTGTTGCCGAACTCCCGGAAGACGATCTGGGTGCCGCGCTCGTCGTTCGCGACGATCCGGGCCTTCACGTTCGGGTGGACCGGCGCCTCCTCGGTCGCCTCGAACCGGGTCCCCATGTTGATCGCGCACGCCCCGAGCGCCAGGGCCGCGACGAGGCCGGAGCCGGTGGCGAAACCTCCGGACGCGATGATCGGGATGCGCAGCCTGCGGGCGGCGGCCGGGATCAGGACGAGGCCGGGGACGTCGTCCTGACCCGGGTGCCCGGCACACTCGAACCCGTCGATGCTGACGGCGTCGACGCCCAGTGCCTCCGCCTTGAGCGCGTGCCGGACGGCGACGGCCTTGTGCACGACCTTCACACCGGCCCGCCGGAACGCGGGCAGATGCGGTGCGGGGTTGCTGCCCGCCGTCTCGACGACCCGCACGCCCGAGTCGATGATGGCGGCCCGGTAGTCGTCGTAGGGCACCGGCTCGATGGTGGGCAGGATGGTGAGGTTGACGCCGAACGGCCTGTCGGTCAGGTCACGGCAGCGCGCGATCTCCTTCGCGAGCGCCTCCGGGGTGGGCTGGGTCAGCGCGCTGAGGAACCCCAGCGCGCCGGCGTTCGCGACGGCCGAGATCAGCTCGGCGGTGCCCACCGCGAGCATTCCGCCGCACACGATGGGATGTTCGACGCCGAACAGCTCCGTGAACTCGTTCCGAAAGGTCATGTCACTCCTGTTGGCATAGCAGAGACAGAGGTGTCACAGGCGCCGCGAGATGATCAGCCGCATGATGTCCGAGGTGCCCTCCTCGATCTCCTCCAACTTGGCGTCGCGCATCCACTGCTCGACCGGGAACTCGCGCGAATAACCCCAGCCGCCGAGGGTCTGGACGGCGCCCCAGGTCACCGCCATCGCGGTCTCCGAGGCCTGGAGCTTGGCCATGGCGGCGACCTTCGTGGCGTCCGCTCCGGCGTCCATCTGCCGCGCCGCGTGCAGGGTGAGCAGCCACGCGGACTCGATCCGGGTCGCCATGTCGGCCAGCCGGAACGCGACCGCCTGGTGCTCGATGACCGGCTTGCCGAACTGCTTGCGCTCGCGGGCGTAGTTGAGCGCGTACTCGTAGGCCGCGCGGGCCGCTCCGGTCGCCGCGGCGGCCAGCACGATCCGGGAGATGTCGAAGGTCCTCATCAGACCGCGGAAGCCCTGTCCCTCGTCCCCGAGACGGTCGGACTCGGGCACGAAGACCTCGTCGAAGAAGATCTCGCGGCAGACGATCGCGCGCTGGCCCATCTTCCGCATCGGCTCGCCGAACGTCATCCCCTCGGCCCCCTTGCGCAGGAGGAAGGCGGTGACCCCGGAGGAACCGCGGGTGGGGTCGGTCTTGGCGAAGACCACGTACTGGTCGGCCAGGCCCGCGTTGGAGATCCACACCTTCTGCCCGCTGATCGCGTAGCCGCCCTCGACCCGGACGGCGGTGGTGGCGATGGACGCGGCGTCGGAACCCGCCTCCGGCTCGGTCGTCGCCAGCGCGGTGTAGAGGGGGGTCGGACCGGCGAGGGGACGAAGCCACTCGGCCTTCTGTTCCTCGGTGCCGAGCGCGAGCAGCGGGTCGGCGAAGAACCCGTTGGAGCAGACGAAGTTGCCGATGCCCGGGTCGCCCCAGCACATCTGCTCCTGGACCAGGCACTGGGTCACGACATCGGTGAATCCGCCCCCGCCGTACTCCTCGGGCAGCATGAAGTCGGTGATGCCGACCTTGGCCGCGGCCCGGAAGATGTCCAGCGGCGACTCGATGTCCCGCTCGTCGACCTCGCGTCCGCGCGGCCGGATCTCGTTCGCGGCGAACTCCCGGCACAGGCCGACGATCGCCCGCTGCTCATCGGTCAGCGGCCAGGGCTCAGTGGACGTGCTCACGTGATGTCTCCTGCTCCTCGGTGGTTTCCCGGTGGCGGTGCGCCCCGGTTGCCTCACATACGGCTTGCGGTACGACGTCCTCGGCGCGCGGGACGACGAGCGCGTCCACGGCCAGGGCGCCCTCGGGCCCGACCCGGATCGGGTTGACCTCGATGTCCGCCAGGCCGGGGGTGGCCGCGATCGCCTCGGACACGGCGACGACGGCGTCGATCAGCGCGTCGAGGTCGACCGCGGGCTGTCCACGCCAGCCGTCCAGCAGCCGGCGCGAGCGCAGGCGGTCGAGCATCCCGGCCGCCGTCCGCCGGTCGACCGGTGCCAGTTCCACGGACACGTCGTGCCAGAGCTCGGCGAGGACTCCGCCGTGCCCCACGGTCACGGTCGGACCGAAGTCGCGGTCCCGGCGGGCGCCGATCAGCAGCTCGACGACGCCCGGCCGGGTGTCCTGCTCCTCCACGACGTACTCGCCCGGTCCGAGCCGGTCGTACATCTCGCGGAACACCGCGCCGGCGGTGGCCGGGTCCAAGCCGGTGCTGACGGCCCGGTGTTCGCTCTTGTGCTCGATCCAGCCGGCCTTGAGCACCAGCGGCGGCCGCAGGGACGCGCAGGCCTCCGCGAACCCGGCCGCGTCGGTGACCCGTCTCGCCTCGGGCATCGCGATGCCGAGGTCCGTGAGGAACGTCCGGGCCGCCCAGTAGCCGGGCGCCGGCACGGCCGCCTCGATCCGCCCGGCCGCCGGAGCGGGGCGGGGCCGCGCGCCCAGCCGGGTCACGTGGCCGAGCGCGCCCAGGGCCGCGTCGACGGTGTCGAAGACCGGGACGCGGTGCCCCCGCAGCCGGGCGACCGCGGGCGAGGCGGCGCTCATGCTGTGCACGATCAGGGGCACGTGTGCCACGTCCGTCCGCGGACGTCGGCCGAGGCGGTCGATCACGGCGGACTCGGCGTCCACGAGGCTCGGTGAGTCCTCGCCGTAGCGGCCGAGATATCCCGACAGGACGATCGAGTCGACCTCGCCGGAGGCGGCCACCAGTTCGGTGACCCGTGCGTACACCTGCAGGTCCGCCTCTCCCGCGCCCGCGAGGTCCACCGGATTGGACACCGCCGCTGCGGCGGGGAGCAGATCACGCAGGCGCGCCTGGAGCGGTTCGGTGAAGACCGGTGCCCGCAGACCCCGGTCGGCGGCGAGGTCGGCGGCGATCCCGCCCTGTCCGCCGCTGTCGCTGATGATCGCGACCCGGCGTCCGCCCGGTGGCGCGGTCGCGTCCAACAACCGCGCGGCGTCGACGAGTTCGCGCGGCGTCGCCACCCGGAGGGCTCCGGCCGCGCGGCACGCGGCGTCGACGACGTCGAGGGCCGAGGTCATCGAACCCGTATGGGACCGCGCGAGAAGCCGGCTGCCCTCGCTGGCGCCGGTGGTGAGCAGCAGCGCGTGTTTGCCGGCGCGGCGGAGGGCTTGGAGGGCGGTGACGATCCGTGCTCCGTCGGCGAAGCTCTCCAGATAGAGCGCCACGGTGCCGGTGTGTTCGTCGGAGACGAGCGATTCGAGTACGTCGACGGCTCCCACGTCGAGCTGGTTGCCGACCGAGTAGAAGCGCGACACACCCAGCCCGGCCCGTGCGCCGAGGCCGGCGATCTCGGAACCGAGCTGACCGCTCTGCGAGACGATCGCCAGCCTGCCGGGTGTGAAGTGCCCCCAGGCGAGCCGGAGTTCCGCGGCGGCGTTGAACAACCCGAGGCTGTTCGGTCCGATGATCCGCGCGCCCGACTCGCGCAGCAGCGCGGCGAGTTCGGCCTCGTCGGCGCCGAGTCCCGCCGTGATCGAGAGGAAAGCGCGGCACCCCTTGGCGAGCGCGTCCCGGACGACGGGCAGGACGTGTCGCGGCGGCACGCACAGGGCGACGAGGTCGGGGGCCTGTGGCAGGTCGTCCACCGTCGGACGGCAGGCCTGGCCGAGAACCTGTGCGGCACGGCGGTTGACCAGCCACACCTGTCGCCGACCGGCCCCCGCGAGGGCGCCGGTGGCGAGCCAGTAGCCCCATTTGGCGCGGTCCTCGGTGGCACCGACGACGGCGACGGACGAGGGGTCGACGAAGGCCTGGGGAAAGGACACGGACGATCTCCCGGATGCGGGGCGCGGGTGAGGAATTCCCGGGCGGACGGCGGAAGTTGGGGCAGCTGGCCCGGACTCAGGTGCGGGCCGCGAGGCTCGGCCGACGTGCGAAGAACGCGGGATACAGGCGTCGGCAGACCAGGAGGGCGAGCAGTCCCAGCACGACCGTCCCGGTGCCGATCACGAACGTGCCGCCGACGCGGGATCCCGAGGAGAACGGCAGGGTCCAACTCGTACCGCTGTTGATCGGATCCCATGCCTGCACCAGGCTCCAGGCGCCCGCGCCGAGCAGGACGACCCCGCCGATCGCGGGGAGCACCACGGCCAGCCAGAGGTCCGAGGCCTTGGCGCGCGGCCCGGCGCGGTGCACCCAGGCGGAGGTGAGTCCGGTGAGCCCGTAGTAGAACGCGATCAGCACCCCGCAGGCGGACACCGCGTCGCCGAGGACGAGACCGTGGCCGAGGAAGTTCAGCGCGACGTACACCACCGCGCCGACGACGCCGACCGCGATCGTGCCCACGTGCGGGATGCGGAAGCGCGGGTGCACCCGGGCCAGTGCGCGGGGGAGCGCGCCCTGGTCGCCCATCGACAGCATCGTGCGGCTCAGGGTCAGCACGGTCGTCTCCGTCGAGGCGGCGGCCGAGGTGAGGACCATGAGGATCAGCAGGTGCCACAGCACCGAGCCGAAACCGCTCGACCCGAACACCGCGGTGCCGAAGCCGTACAGGACGTCCCCGGAGTTGTCCGGGTTGTTCAGGCCGATCCCGGTGGCGCCGATGCCGGCGAAGGAGAGCGCGGCGAACGTGGCGAGGAGGTACAGCGCCACCAGCAGCACCGTGGACCAGGTCGCGGCCCGGCCGGGGACACGGTGCCGGTCGGTGGTCTCCTCGTTGACGGTGAGTGCCGTCTCCCATCCCCAGTAGATGAACAGCATCAGCACCAGCGCGCTGACGAACGCGCTCAGAGAGGCGCCCTCGAACGGGTTGAGCCAGGACAGGCTCGGCCGCCGGGCCCCGGCCGGCGCGGAGCCGCCGTAGGCCTTGACGAGTGCGACGGCCGAGAGGGCCACGAGCATGCTGAACTCCAGGAACAGCAGGGCTCGTTGGACCGCGGCCGCGATCTCGATACCGCGGTAGCAGATCAGGGTCATCAGCGCGAGCCAGCCGAGGCCGGCCAGCAGGACCCGCCAGTCCGCCGGATCGGAACCGATGTTCTCCGCGCCGAACAGCAGGAACACGTACTGCCCGGCGACCTGGGCGAGACTGCCGATCACGAGGACGAACGAGGCGATGATCGCCCAGCCGCCGAGGAAGCCGAGGTTCGGGTTCAGCGCGCGGGTGGCCCAGGTGAAGATCGTGCCGCAGTCCGGGTCGCGCCGGTTGAGCGCCGCGTAGCCGAAGGAGACGAACAGGATCGGGACGAAGGCGAGCACCACCACGGCCGGGGCCTGGAAGCCGACGTAGCCGACGACGAATGCCAGCGTCGCGGTGAGGCTGTAGGCGGGCGCCGCGGACGCCACGGCGAGGATCAGGCTGGTGGCCATGGAGAGCGCGCCGGAGCGCAGCCCCTTGTCCGCCTGGGCCTCGCGCACTTGGAGTTGCGAATCCGAGGTCATTGCCACTCCCGATCTATTGGTCTACGGGTACCGACGAACAAACGCAATGACTGATTGGCGAGTCAGACTGGCTGTGGCGGGAGATGCTGTCAAGGCCTCGATCGCAATTATGTGGAGTGTCTTGACTGGTGAGTCAATGTTGCGGCACGGTAACCGGCGTGACACCACTCGAAACTTCTGCCGTGGACACCGACGTCGTGGTCGTGGGCGCCGGATACGCGGGACTGACCACCGCGTGGCGGCTGGCCGAGGCCGGCGTCGACGTGGTCGTACTGGAGGCCGCCGAGCGCGTGGGCGGCCGTGTGTTCAGCCAGGTGACCCCGTCCGGGGTGCGCGTCGACCACGGAGGACAGTGGATCGGGCCGAGCCAGCGACGGTTCCAGGCGCTGGCGGCCCGGTTCGGCTGCCGGACGTTCCCGACCTGGGAGGCCGGCCGGCACGCCGAGATCCGCGCCGACGGCACGCGCGTGGACTACGCGGGCGGCGCACCGGACGCCGGACCGGGCATCGAGGAGTACGAACGCGTCACCGCCCTGCTGGACGAGCTCGCCCGTACCGTCGACCTCGAACTGCCGTGGTCTACCCCGCGGTTCACGGAGTTCGACGCTCTGTCGGCCGAGGACTTCTTCCGCGCGCAGACCGACGACGAGGACGCGTTGGCGCGGCTGGCGCTCGCGATCCAGGGCGTCTGGTGCGCCGAACCGCGCGAGATCTCCTTCTTCCACGTGCTGTTCTACCTGGCCTCGGGCGGCGGCTACGAGCAGCTGATGGAAACCCGCGGATGCGCCCAGGACGCCCGGTTCGCCGACGGGGCCGACGCGGTGGCCTACGCGCTCGCGAAATCGCTGGGCGACAAGGTCCGGCTGGGCGAGCCGGTGCTCTCCCTGCGGCAGACCGCGCACGCGGTGGAGGCGTACACCGGCCGCACGGTCGTCCGCGCGCGGCGGGCCGTGGTCGCCGTACCCCCGGCGGTGATCGAACGCATCGCCTTCGACCCGCCGCTGCCCTCCGCACGGCGCGGCTGGGTACGCCACTCCCCGATGGGACGCGTCGCCAAGGTGCACGCCGTCTACGAGGAACCCTTCTGGCGCGCGGCGGGACGCTCCGGGATCGCGACGCTCTACGGCGACAGCCCGGCCGGCGTCGTCTTCGACAACTCACCCGAGGACGCCTCGCGCGGCGTACTCGTCGCGTTCGTCTACGGCGACAGACTCGACCGCTGGTCCGCCGGCACCGACACCGAGCGCCGCCACGGAGTGCTGGCCGCACTGTCGGCGGTCGTCGGACCCCGGGCCGGACAGCCCGTCGACTACGTCGAGAAGATCTGGCCGCGGACCGGCTGGACCGTCGGAGGCTACGAGTGCTTCCTGACCCCGGGCGGCTGGACCCGGCACGGCAGGGACGGATGGCGCGAGCCGACCGGGCTCGTTTACTGGGCGGGGACCGAGACCGCCTCGGTGTGGAACGGCTACATCGACGGGGCGATCTCGTCGGGCGAGCGTGCCGCCGCCGAGGTGATCAGCGCCCTGGCGGCCGTCGTCCACCCGGGGTGAACCGCCTTGCCTGACATACTGATCGGGTTATGACCAGCATCGAAGAGCGGCCGGCCGGGACCGCCGACACTCTGCCGGAGCGCGTCCGTACGGCGATCCGCGCGGCCGCCGTCTCCCAGCGCGAGCTCGCCCACCGGATCGGAATGGACCCGACCGCCCTGTCCAAGGCACTCCGCGGAAACCGGCGGCTGCGCGACGAGGAGATCGCCGCCATCGCGAAGGCCTGCGGGGTGTCCACGGCGTATCTCGTCGAGGGCGTCGGTCCCGAGCCCGTGCTCCCGCCCGAGACCGGACGCGACCGGGCGCAGCCCGTGACGGCACAGGAACGCCGGGACCAGATCCTGGAGGCGGCGACCGTCCTCATCGCCCGCCGCGGCTACCACAACGTGCGGGTCTCGGACATCGCCCGCTACTGCGGGACCAGCACGGCGACGGTGCACTACCACTTCCCCAGCAAGGAAGCCACGCTGCACGCGGCGCTCGAGTACTACGCCCAACGGTTCCGCACCCGCCTCGACGAGGAGTTCGGCCGGGCCACGTCCGCCCGTGACAAACTGCGCCGCCTGATCGAGGTCCAACTCCCGCTCGCCGCCGAGGACATCGACGAATGGTCGGTGTGGATCCAGTTCTGGAACCAGGCGATGCTCGAACCCCGCCTGCGGCCCGCACAGCGGCGGATCTACTCGGGCTGGTACCGGGTCGTCGTGGACGTACTGCACGAGTGCCGGTCCGAGGGCCTGGCACCGGAGGCGGACGTCGAAGCCCTCGCCGACCGGTTCACCGCGATGGTCGACGGCCTGGCGATCCAGATCCTCGCCAGCTCGACCGAGATGCGGCCGGACCGCATGCGCTCGCTCCTGCTGCGGGCCTTCGAACCCCACCTCGACCTGACCGACCACCCGGGCGTGCTGGGCTGAGGGGCGGGAGGGGCTTGAGACCGTCACTCCGTGAGCGCGTGCGCGCCTTTCCGCGGATCGTCAGCGCAGTCCGCTGTAGGCGGCCATGATGATCTCCATGCCGCGGTTGTCCTCGTGCCGCTCCCGGTCGAGCATCTGGTTCATGACGTAGGCAACCGTCATCCGTGCGTCGGGATCACTCGCGACCAGCGAGCCGCCCCATCCGCCCCAGCCGAACATGTTGCCGAACTTGCCGAAGCCCACGGTCCAGGACATCGGGCTCCGCAGCACCCGGTCCTCACCGCGGAACACCTCCTGCCACGCGGGCTCGCAGCCCTGAGAGGACAACAGCCGCACGCCACCGGCCGAACCCCGGTTCGCCAGGACCGACTGGACGAGGGCGACGGACCGGGCGTTGCCGAAGCCGTTCACCGCGGGGATCTGCGCACGACGCCAGGCAACGGAGTTGGCATCCCTGACCCGGACCGTGACACCGGTGTGCTCCCGGCGTGTGCCGTCCGGTCCGAGTGGTGCGCCGGCGGTGAACTCGTCGGTCGTCGACGGCGGCGCGATGAGCGGTGCGACGCGGTGGTCGTCGTCGGGGGAGAGCCCGATGTGGAAATCCGCGCCCAGCGGCTTGGCCACCTCCTCGGCGAAGAAGGCGCCGAGGCTGCGGCCGGTGATGCGGCGGACGACCTCACCGATCAGGAACCCGAAGGTGAGCGCGTGGTACCCGGCGGCCGTGCCCGGTTCCCATTCGGGGGCCTGCGCGGCCAGCCCCGCCGTCACGCCCTGCCAGTCGTAGAGGTCGTCGACCGCCGTCGGCCCGGGCAGGTCCGGCAGCCCCGCGGTGTGGGACAACACGTGGCGTACCAGCAGACGTTCCTTGCCCGCCGCTGCGAACTCGGGCCAGTAGGCGGCGACCGGCGCGGACAGGTCGAGCCGGCCCTGGTCGGCCAGAACGAGCGCGCACAAGGCGGTCATGTTCTTGGTCGTCGAGTTCACGCACGTGAGGGTGTCCCGCTCCCAGCTGACGGTGCGGTCCGCGTCGGCGGACCCGCCCCAGAGGTCCACCACCGGTTCGCCGTCGAGGTGGACGGCGACCGAGGCACCCACGTCGTCCTTGCCGAGCGAAGCCGCGAGGGCCGCCTCGACCTCGGCGAACTGGGGCTCGCACAGCCCCTTGAGATCAGTCATGTGCGCAAGCCTCAGGCAGGGCCGAGGCTCGCGGCCCGACAATTCCCGTACGGCTTCTGTCGGGCAGGGCGCGGATGAATCACCTGCACAATCACTTCCACACCTAGGGACGGACACGCGTGCTGGAGCGGCTGAATCAGGCACTGGACCACTTGGAGGCCAGCCTCGACCGGGAGGTCGACGTGGCCGAGGCGGCCCGGATCGCCGCGGTGTCCGAGTACCACTTCCGGCGGCTGTTCTCCGCCCTCGCCGGGATGCCGCTCCCGGTCTACGTCCGGCGCCGCAGGATGACCCTCGCCGCCGCCGAGGTGCTGGCCGGGGAACGCACGCTGCTCGATGTCGCGGTGCGGTACGGCTACGGCTCGGGCGAGGCGTTCGCCCGGGCGTTCCGGTCGGTGCACGGCATCGGCCCGGGGGAGGCCCGGCGCGAGGGCGCGCTGCTCACGGCACAGCCGCGTATGTCCTTCCGGGTCGTCGTCGAAGGCAGTACGACGATGCGGTACCGGATCGTGGAGAGGGAGGCGTTCCGGATCGTCGGCCGGAAGGCTCGGGTCCCGCTGGTGCACGAGGGCGTCAACGCGGACGCCGCCGCGCACCTGGAAACCCTGGACGAGCGGGCGATCGTACGGATGAAGGAGCTGTCCGACCTGGAGCCGGAGGGGATTCTGTCGGCGGCCGTGTACCTGACCGACAGTCGGGAGGAGGGGGCCGAGGCGGACTACTGGATCGGCGTGGCCACCGGCCCGGAGCCGGTCGTCGGGGACCTCGACACCCTCGACGTGCCGGCCGGGACCTGGGCGGTCTTCGACAACGACGGGCCCTATCCGAGTGCGCTCCAGGAACTGTGGCGGGACGTGTTCACCCAGTGGTTCCCCTCGAATCCGTACACGAGCCGGCCAGGTCCCGAACTCCTGCGGACGCGGCCGGTGGCGATCGGCGAGGAGACCCACTCCCAGCTGTGGATCCCGGTCGAGCGGAGCGGCGGGAACGCCGCCGTGTGAACACCGGTCGGCCGACGGGCGGGGATGCTCCAGTTCGTTCACCTTCGGAAGGCCGGCCGACTGTGACGCAGGCCATGATTCCCGTCGTCCGGTCTTGGAATGCGGGAGTGCGTGCCGCGGCTGTAGCGCCCGTAGACTTTTCCTGCCCTGAGGGGCGCATCGGGCAACGGTGGCCGGCGCGACAGGCTACAGAAACAGGGCGAACGGGACGCACCACGGTCCTGCCCGCTTCCCCCGCATCCGTACGCAAACCGCCGCCCGCGAAAGGTACTTACGCTCCATGCCACTGGCCCTGCTGGCCCTTGCCCTCGTCGCGTTCGGAATCGGTACGACCGAGTTCGCCACGATGGGACTGCTGCCCCAGATCGCCGACGGCGTCGGCGTGTCCGTGCCGCACGCCGGCAACCTCGTCTCCGCCTACGCCCTCGGTGTCGTCGTCGGGGCGCCCATCCTGACAGGGATCGGCGCGCGCATCGCCCACAAACGGCTCCTGCTCCTGCTGTCCGCGCTGTTCGTGATCGGCAACGTCGCGTCCGCCCTCGCCCCGAACTTCGGCCTGCTGTTCGCCGCACGGTTCCTGGCGGGCCTGCCCCACGGAGCACTGTTCGGCGTGGGCGCCGTCGTGGCCTCCCGGCTGGTCGCCCCCGAACGCGCCGGGCGTGCCGTGTCGAGGATGTTCCTCGGACTCACCGTCGCCAACATCGTCGGCGTCCCGGCCGGCACCGCCCTCGGGCAGCATCTCGGCTGGCGGTACGCCTACTGCGCCGTCGCCGTCATCGGCCTCGTCGCACTGGCCGCGCTGGCAGCCTTCGTCCCCCATCAGCCCCGCGGCAACCAGTCCGGGATCCGGCACGAACTGCGGGCGATGGGCAACCGGCAGGTCGCCCTCGGCCTGGCCACCGCCGTCGTCGGATTCGGCGGCTTCTTCGCCGTCTACAGCTACCTGGTGCCGATCCTGACCCACGTGACCGGCCTCACCGACTCCTCCACCACCTGGGTCCTCGCGCTCTACGGCATCGGAATGACCCTGGGCACACTGATCGCGGGCCCGCTCACCGACCGGGCCCTGCGCCCGACCTTGTACGGGGGTCTCTTCCTGCTCGGCTCGGCGCTCGTGGCGTTCTACTTCACCGTGCACAGCACCGTTCCCGCCCTGGTGACCCTCGTGTTCATGGGCGCGATGGGCGCCCTGGTCACCACCCCCGTCCAGATGCTGCTCATGGCCAAGGCGAAGAACGCCCCGACGATGGCCGCGGCCTCCAACCACTCCGCCTTCAACCTGGCCAACGCCGGCGGCGCCTGGCTCGGCGGCCTGGCCATCTCCGCCGGCTGGGGCTGGGCCTCACCGGCTCTGGTGGGCGCGACGCTCGCCGCGGCGGGCCTCGGCCTCGCCCTCCTCGCAGGCCTCACGGACCGTGAGACCGGCAGTTCCACACTGATCACGTCCTCACCGGCCCGGACGCCGGCGGAGACTGTGCCGACGACGTCCCACACGCAGACCGGTGGCGACGCCTGACAGGTGCGCAGCCCCATCGCCGGTGGCCTCGAATGCCGTCCGGTGTCGTCCAACTTGTCGATAGAGACGGGGACTTGGGAACCGTCCGCGACGGCGATCACCACATCGCAGTCCAGCCCGACGGCACGTCCGGCTGGGCAGTGCCCGAGAGGGCGCCGTGTCGGTCCGCGGCGACTGTCACCTCTCGGCGGCCACCGCGGCGGCGGGTTGCGCGGGCTGGGGTGCGATCAGATCCAAGAGCGCCTTCGTGCCGCCTGCGGCCAGCGCGGCGCGTTGCCGTGCGGCTCCCGTCCCTTGATCGAGCAGCCGCTGCACACCGGAGGTCACCCGGTCGACGTCCCCGAGTTCCTCGAGCGCGGGTGTGAGGCGGTCGAGCATGGCGCCCACCACCACGGCTGCTGGGGAGGACGTGGCGGTACGGGGGTCGACGAGATCCGCGCTCAGGCCGCGCCTTGCCGCGTGCCATCCGGCGGCCTGCAGTATCTCGGGCGAGGGGGTCAGGGGGAGCAGATCGCGACGGTCCTCGTGCAGTGCGGTCACCACCAGCGCGCGGGTGAGCCCGGCGAGGGTGACGGCACTGTCGACGTCCAACTGGACATCGGGCGCGCGTACTTCGAGGGTCGGGTAGTCGTCGGACAGCCGGGCGTGCCAGTACAGCTGGCCCCGGTCGGAGACGACGCCGGTGGCCAGTAGCGCGGCCACCTGCTCTTCGTAGTGCGCGGCGCCAGTGAAGAACGGCGGCGAGCCGCTGATCGGCCAGCGGCCGAAGACCACGGTGCGCCAGCTCGCGAAGCCGGTGTCCCGTCCTTCCCAGAACGGGGAGTTGGCGCCCAGGGCCACCAGCACCGGCAGCCAGGGTCTCAGCCGGCCCAGCGCGGCGGCACCGGCCTGCCGGTCCGGCACGGCGACATGGACGTGCATGCCGCAGATCAGCTGCTCGTCGACCAGCCGAGCGGCCTCGGCCCGCATGGTCCGGTAGCGCTGCTGCGCGGTGACAGGCACCAGCGGTGCGCCGGCCAGCGGTGCGCCACCGGTCGCCGCGAGCCGGCAGTCCGCGCGGCGAGCGGCGCTCCCCACCGCGCGCCGGAAGCGGGTGAGGTGCGCGGCGACCTCGTCGAGGTCGGAACACACCGGCGTGGCGACCTCCAGCTGCGCCTGGAGCAGTTCGGTGTCGATGTCCTCCCGCCGCACCCCGGGCTCGCGTCCCGCGGCGGCACGGACCTCGCCGATGCGCGGCGTCGGCAGTCCCGTCTCACGGTCGAGCAGCAGGAACTCTTCCTCGACGCCGAGCGTCACACCTGTCGTCATAGGGGTGGGGTGCCCCCGATCCGCCCCGTCACGACAGAATCGCGCATCTGGCGGCCCGCTCGTCTTCTCTCAGGACGCCCAGACGCGGTCGGCGTAGTCGAGGAAGTTGCGGCCGAGGATCTTCTCGATGCGTCCGGAGCGGTAGCCGCGCTTCTCCAGGAGGCGGATCAGGTCGCGGAACTGGTCGACGCCGCGCAGGTCCACGACGAAGGGGTAGGTGTCGGCCCGTTCGCCCGCCGCGCCGACACCGGCCGCCCGGCGGGCGGCGACGTGTTCGGCGAGCGAGGTGCGATAGGCGTCGAGGTCGTCCACGGCGGTGACGCTGCCGTCGGTGCCGATGCCGACGTGGTCCTCGCCGCAGACGTCGACCGCGTGCGCGATGTGGTCGACGACGTCGGCGGCGGTGGCGTGGCCGGTCGGGTTGAGGAAGGGCATGAAGTAGATGCCGACGAACCCGCCCCGGTCGGCGACCAGGCGGAGCTCCTCGTCCGTCTTGTTGCGCGGGAGGTCGGCCAGGGCACGGCAGCCGGTGTGGTTGATCGACACGGGCTGCCGGGAGTGCCGGGCGGCGTCCAGGCAGGTGTTCTCCCCGCTGTGGGAGAGGTCGACCATCAGGTGGTGGTCGTTGAGGGCCTCGACGACCCGGTGGCCGAAGGGGGTCAGGCCCCGGTTGGCGGTGGCCATGGAGCCGTCGCCGAGGTGGTTGGCCTGGTTGTAGGTGAGCTGGACGACCCGTACGCCGGCCTCCGCGAACCCGGCGACGCGGCTCTCGACGAGGGCCGGGTCCTCGCCGACGGCGACGGCGTTCTGGAAGCCGTAGATGACGCCGATCCGCCGCTCCCGGTGGGCGCGCCGGATGTCGTCGGCCGTGCGGACCTTGAGCAGGTCGGCCGGGTGTGCGTCGAGGATGCCGTCCCAGACCGCGATCTCGTCCAGCGTGTGTTCGTACGGCGGGAGGTCGCCCATGGTGTAGCCGAGGGTGATGTTGACGGCGGTCAGGCCGGAGGCGCGGGCCTCGGCGATCGCCCGGGCGTCGACCGCGAGTTGGGCGCTGGCGGGGTTGAGCTGCGTGGCGGCGGCCCGGGCGGCGGGGGTGTTGGGGTTGTCGAGCTGCCCCAGCGCGTTGACGATCATCGGGTGCGCGGCGGTGGTCACTGGGCGTCCTTCTCGAAGTCGGCGCGGTCGAAGCGGCGGCCGCGTTTCACGGTGAGGGTGATGGTGCGCAGGTTGGCGATGTCCCGGAGCGGGTCCTCGTCCAGGACCGCGAAGTTCGCGAGCTTTCCGGCCTCGACGCTGCCCATGTCCGCCTCGGTGCCGGCGGCCCTGGCGCCGATGAGGGTCGCCGAGCGCAGGACGTCGGCGTTGGACATGCCGCACTGGTCGGCGAGGAAGGCGAGTTCGCCGTAGAGGGCGGGGAACGGGTCGTCGGGGTCGGTCTCGAAGTCCGTGCCGGTGCAGACGCCGACTCCGGCGCGGTGTGCCTGGGCGGTGACGGTGGCGGCCAACTCGGTGTTGCGGCGGGCCCGTTCGGTCGATTCGGCGGTGTCGCCCCGGAGTTCGTCGCTGGTCCACATGGACGCGGTGGCGTCGAGGACGGTGCCCCGGCGGCGCATCTCGGCGAAGAGCGCGGCCAGTTGCGGGTCGTCGCCGGCGGCGAAGCGGTCGTGCTCCACGGGCGGTTTGGTTTTGTAGCTGCTCAGCGGCTCGGTGGGGTTCTCGAAGGCGAGCAGGGTGACGTGCGAGACGCTGTCCACGCCCGCGGCGACGACCTCGCCGGGCGCGGCCGGGAAGACGGTGGCGTGCGCCCAGACGGCGATGCCCTGGCGGTGCGCCTCGGCGGTGATCGCGGCGACGGTCGCGGCGTCCAGGTCGGCGTAGACCTTGATCGCGGCGGCGTGGGTGCCACGGGCCAGGGCGACGGCGATGGTGAGGTCGGTGTCGGGGGTGATGGCCTGCATCCAGGGGACGGCGCCGGGCGTGGCGCCCCGGGAGACCTCGTGGGTGCGCGGGTCGTCGAAGAAGGAGGGTCCGGCCATGAGCGCCGCGTAGCGGATGTCGGGGCCGGGGATCTCGCCGACCAGGGTGGCGCGGGCGAGGTCGCCGATCTGCCGCAGGTCGTCGGCCATGTCGCGGATTGCGGTGACCCCGCTGTGCACCAGGCGCCTGAGCACCGCCTCGGCGACGGGCCGGTTTGGCGGGGTGGCCAGGTGCTGGTGGGTGTCGATCAGGCCGGGGACGACGAACCTGCCGTCGAGGTCGACGCGGGGCGCGTCGGCCGCGAGCGGGGGCAACGGTTCGCTATCGCCGATCACGGCGTGGATCCGCTCGCCGTCCGTGACGATCGTGGTGTCCGCACGGGGCCGGTCGCCGGTGCCGTCGAAGAGGGCGGCGCCGCGGTAGACCGTGACGGTTCCGGCGGGCGGTGCGGCCCAGGGGGTCGGGGCACCCGGGGGCAGATCGGTCATGGTCACCTTCAGTCCGCGAGGTCGTACGTTGTTGCGCTCTGGGTAACATCTGTATCGTGTGATGAAAACGCGTGGATACTGTACTCCGTGACCGGTGGATCACCGCAAGGACCCGAACCGGACAGGACGAGAAGGAAGAGCCGCTGCCATGCCCGTCGCCCCCCTTACCCCGGCGCCGCCCAGGTCGGCCGTGGACAAGGCGCTCGACCTGGTCGAGGCCGTCTCGCGCGCACCGCACCCGGTGCGGCTGACCGATCTGGCCGCCGAGGTGGGCCTGCACCGCGCCACCGCCTACCGGATCCTGCTGGACCTGGTCCGGCGGGGCTGGGTGCTGCGGGCCGGTGACCGTTATCTGCCCGGTGCCGCCGTGCTCCGGATGTCTGCCTCCGCCGCGGGCAACTCGCTGACCGCGCTGGCCCGTCCGGTGCTGGAACGGCTGTCCGCCGCGACCTCGATGATGGTCAACCTCCAGGTGCTGGAGGAGGGCGGCGCCCGGGTGATCGACGTGGTCAGGCCCGAACGGCTGGCCATGATCAGTCACTTGAGGGGCGAGCTGCTGCCGGTCCGGCGGTTCGCCGGTCCGCTGGCCCTGGTCGCCGCCCTCGAACCGGACGCCAGGACACGGTGGTTGGATGGACTCGGCGATGAAGCCGCCGACGTGGCACGGGAGTTGAGCGAGGTGGAACGGACCGGCGTCGCCGTGGAGCGCGGTCGTAACGACAAGCTGGTGGCCTCTGTCAGCCGGGCGGTGGTGCCCGACCCCGGCGCTCCGGTGTGCGCACTGACGGTCGTTGGGCCGGACGCGGAGTTCGACGGGCCGGAACTGGCCTCCGTGGAGCGGGAGTTGCGCGCGGCGGCGGACGAGCTGGGGACGGCCCTGACCGCCGGCACGGCGGAGGCCGGCCGGTGAGCGGCCTGCTGGTGCTGGACCGTCGGCAGACGGCCGCCGCGCTGCGGCCCGACGCCGTCCTCGACGCGGTGGGCCGGGCCCTGGTCTCCATCGCCCGCGACGAGGTCTCCGTCCCGCCGCGGATCGCCGCCCTGACCCCGACCGGACTGCTGGGCGCGATGCCCGGCTACGTCCCCGGGCTCGGACTGGCCGCGAAGCTGGTGACCGTGACCGCCGATCCACGGCACCCCGGACGCGGTTTCCACCGGGGACTGGTGGCACTGTTCGACGAACACGACGGGCGGGCGCTGGCGCTCGTCGACGGCGAGTCGCTGACCGAGGCCCGCACGGCGGCGGTCGCCACCCGCAGCGCGCTGGCCCTGGCCGTCCGCCCCGGTCTCGGCCGGGTGACGGTGGTGGGGACAGGCGCGCAGGCCCGCGCCCAGCTGACCCTGCTCGCGACGGTACGGCCGGATGCCGAGGTGACGGTCGCCGGCCGCGATCCGGTACGGGCCGGCGCGGCGGCGGCGCTGTATCCCGGCGCGCGGGTCGCCGCCGGTGTCGAAGAGGCGGTACGCGACGCCGACGTGGTGTTCTGCTGCACCGGCGCCACCGCACCCGTCATCCGACGCGAGTGGCTCGCTCCCGGCGTCCATGTCTCGTCGGTCGGCGGCTCCCAGGGGCCCGAACTGGACCCGGACACCGTCCGCGACGCGGTCCTGTTCACCGAGTGGACCGGCGCGGCCGCGGCACCACCACCGGCGGGCGCCCATGAACTCCAGGGCCTCGCCCCCGGCCGGCCGGTGACCCTCCTCGGATCCGTCCTCGACGGATCCCATCCGGGCCGGGGCGGGGACACCGACACCCTCACCGTCTTCAAGTCCACCGGCCACGCCGCCCTCGACGTCGCGGCGGTCCGGGTGGCCTACGACGTGGCGCTCGAACGGGGCTGGGGCGTCCGCGTGGACCTGTGAGGGACGACGGCCCCGCTCAAGGGACAGGAGGGCCGTCGCCTTCCCTTGGTGTCGGGCCGTCGCCGGGTCTCTCTCCGCGCTCGCGCCGCCACTTCAAGTCGCCCTGTTTCAGGCGAAGTTAATGCGGATGCGGATCTTCATCCATCGCTCGTCATGTGCCGTTGGGGCGGACGTCAACCAGCCCCGCCATGATCGGATGTCTGTGGGCCCGAGCCGCGCGCGTCCTGTCTCAGGGCGAGTGATGCGGGCCCCCGGGCGCGTACGGACGGGACCTCCGGTGCGCGCTGAGGTGACCGCCGCCGGTACGTGTCAGTGCTGTCGACGCGGGCCCCGCCGGTACGGACGGCCCGGCGCTGGCGTCGGTCCGCGGGGTGGCCGCCTCCGGTGAGTGGAGTACGAGGAAGATGGAGACCGGATGACCCAGGAGCCCGAGTCCGGCCCGGACGGCTACGAGGAACAGCTGGAGCGACGCCTCGCCCGGGCCAGAGCCGAACTGGCGGCAGCCGAGCGGGACGCGGCACGCGCGGAGGCCGGCATGGCCGACTTCTCCTCGGCCACCGTCTCCAAGGACGGCTCCGTCGAGGTCACCGTCGGACCCCGGGGCGAACTGAGCGACCTGCGGTTCCTGGGCGACAAGTTCCGTGAGATGTCGAGCGCGGAACTCGGCGCGGCGATCATCGAGGCGGTCGAAGCGGGCCGCGATCAGGCACGACGCGAGGCGGCCCATCACTTACGGCCGCTCGACACCCCCGGCCCGCAGGTGCCCGAACTCGCCGGACTCGACATCGACTGGGCCCGGTTCACGGGCCCGTCCGCCCCCGCCCGGAGCCGCTCCGCCAGGCCCGCCGCCCGCACCCGCCTGCACGACGAGATCGCCGACGACGAGGAAGACGGAGGCATCCGATGACCGGCCCGTCCTACACATCGAACCCGGCGGCCATCATCGGCGGCAGCCGTGTCATCGAGGACCTCGGCAGGTACGCCGACGAGGTCGGCGCATCCGCCCACGCCGCCCTGGCCGACACCGACTGGACCGGCAACGACAGCTACGGGCAGCAGCTCAGGAAGGAGTTCGTGCAGACCCGCGACTCCGTCCTCGCCACCATCGACGCCATCGCCGCGGGCATCTCGGCCGTGGGCGACGGCACCCTCGACAACCTGCGCTCGATCCGCGGCACCCAGGGCGGGATCCTCGACGCCATCCACGAACAACAAGGGCGCACCGGGAGCCGACCGTAACGTGGCCATCGTCGTCCCTCCCAAGCTCAACTGGCTGTTCTTCATCCTCATCGGGGAGAAGTTCCTGGAGGCCAACGAGGACCACGCCTACGACACCAGCCAGTCGTTCGACCAGCTCCGCCAGCATGTCGGCGCGCTCAAGTCACGGGCGAAACAAGCGGTACTGGCCGTGGGAGAGGGCCTCCCCAAGGGCACCGCCGACCAGTTCATCGGGGCGATCAACCAAGTCCTGCCCTATCTCGACCAGTTCGAGGCCGACCTGGACAAGGTGACCAAGAACCAGGTCAACATCGCCATGCAGATCCGCGAGGCGAAGTGGAACATCATCGCCGAGCTCATCCGCCTGTTCATCGAACTCGCGATCCTCGCGGTGATGTCCTTCTTCACCGGCGGCGCCAGCGCGAGTGAGGCGGCGGTGGCACGGGCCCGCAGCCGTGTGTTCATCTTGGAGGTGCTGCTCGAACTCTCGCGCCGCACGCACCTGTTGCCCAGCTTCCTGGAGGCCGCCGAGGAGGCCTTCATGACGCTCGCGGTCCGGCTGGCCATGATGACGGGCGCCCCCAAGGGGCAACGGCCGAAGTCGATCGACTGGGGCGACATCGGTCTCAGCGCCGCGTTCGGCGCCGTCGCGGGGTTCCTCGCGCCGATCTTCGCGAAGACGATGAAGAACGTCACGAACAACCTCAAGAACATCGGTGACCTGGGGAAGAAGTTCGACGACATCAACCTGGTCGGGCCGAAGGCACCGAAGCCGAACCCCACCGACCTGAACCTGAAGAACAGGCCGAAGCCCGGTCCGACGCCGGGACCCGGGACCCACGTCCCCAAGACGACCCCCACTGTCACCCCGCATGTGACGCCGACACCCCACGGTGACGAGAGCTTCTCCGCCAAGGCGCTTGACCAGAGCGGTGAGTTCATCGCGGACGGCGCGTCGGAGACGCTGGCCGAGTCCCTCGTGATGGGCGCGTTCTTCGGGGACTTCACGCCGAGCTGGCAGACGTTCGTCGGGTCGGGCCTGAGCGAGCGGTTCGAGGCGGGGGCCGAGCACGCGGTCACCAACAGCGCCGACTGGCTCAAGAACTTCGGCAACCCGCCGACGATCTCCACATCGGTCCCCGACACCGGCACCGGAGACGCCGACACCGTCGGTCCGAACACCGGCCCGGGCAGGAGCGGCGGCACCAAGTCCGTTGCGGGAAGCGGCCCGCACACGCCCGTGGTCGCGGGTCCGGACTCGGACACCCACTTCGGCACGGACGCCGACACATCGACGAAGGTGCCCCCGCTCAGCGACCTCGACCCGCCGCCCCATACGTCCGTCCCGGTCATTCCGCCGGTGGCGGTGTCTTCAACGCCCGTCATTCCGCCAGTGGTCGGGGCGCCCGCGCCGCCCGTCGTGACGCACGGCAGCACCGACACAGGCCATGACACCGAACCCCTAGCGCGGAACGGCGACTTGGACTCTCCGGAGGCGGAGCCGGCCCTGAGTCCCGTGACCCCCGCCGTCGGGACCACCGTCCCACCCGCAGTCACCCACAACGACGTTCCTGCACAGGGGAGTTCGAGCAACGACACGGGCGGCGGCAGTCCAGCCCCGCACCCTGTCCAAGCCCCGACTCCGACCCGCACCCCGACCACGGACACCGGCACGGGAACGGGCACCGGCACCGGCAAGGGAAAGGCCGTGGCTCCACCGACACCGGACGCCACAGACCCAGCCCCAGACCCAGTCCCCGCCCCCGTCACCCACCCCGCTCCGCTCGCAGGCGCGGCCCACGACGCCCATGCCGACGCCGTTCGGTCGCTGCAGCATGCGGTCGACACCGCCGAACGGCTCCGCGTGCGGGTCGAAACCGGCGAGGGGGCAAGCCGCGACATCACCGCGCTGCACGACGCGGACAACACGGTGCGGCAGGCCCAGGCGGACCTCTCGCGGACCGAGACGCGGCTGCGTGAGCTGGGCGAGGTGCCGCGTTCCCACGCCGACGCCGCCCTGGACCTCGGCTCCGACTCGTCGGCGCAGCCCTCCGCCATTGTCCCCGTGGTGGACCGCTCCGACGCCCAACGGCACTGGATCGCCTCGCAGTTGACCGAGGACGACCTGCCCCAGGACTTCTCCGCCGCCGGCCTCCCGGCCGGCGACGCAGACGTGGACGTAGCCGCCCTGTCCTCCACCGGAACGGTCCTCACCGTCGAGCAGCAGACCCAGGCGGTCATGGGGAGCGGCAGACTGTCGCTGCTGGAGACCGGACTCACGCCCTTGCAGCAGGCCAAGGCGCTGATGCTGCAGCCCGGTCCGTGGTCCGGGCACCTCGACACCGCCGCCGCCACGGCCAGCAGGCGTCTGTGGAACGACGCGTTCTCGGACTTCGCGCTGGCCACGCCCGGAGTGGCTCCGGACACCGCACGGCAGTCGTGGGACACCGCCACCGTGCTCGTGCTGCCCCTGGAACTGCACCCCGTGCTCGCGGACTCGCGGCACGCGATCGAGTCGTACCGAAGCGCCGTACGTCAGGTCGCCGACGTGCTGGCCGCGGGCGGGACGCGTGCGGAGGCGATCGCGCGCGCCGACGGTCTCCGCAGGGGCCTCGGGCTGCCGCAGCGGCTGCGGGGCGGTGCCCCCAAGCCCGAGGAGACCTCCGACGTTCCGCAGCCCGTGGTCACCGTGAGCGGCGGGACACCCCTCGTCGCGACGACATCCACCACGAGTGATTCGACGACCACGATCACGGAGGTGCCGTTCGACGGGCTGCTCAACTCCGCGGGCGACAGGCCGACTTCAGAACCTCCTCGCGGTCCGGACGACTCCCCGGAGAAGCCCCGTCGACAGCGCCCGCCCCGCAAGAGCGCCCCGCCGAACCGCCGTACCCCCCTGCTCGAAGCCATCGACGAGGACACCGAGGCCAAGTTCACCGCCCCGCCGGTCAAGAAGCCCGCCGCGCCGGGGCCGACCTGGGTGGTGCACGACCTGGACTCCCGTCGGCCGCCGCGCGTCGACCTCGACCTGCCGCCCGCGCCGTACAGCGGCGGCGGACCCGCGTCGTTCACCGACGGTGCCAGACTGCCCGTCTACATGGGCGGCATCGGCGAGTTGCTACGCGGCCTGCCGCGCAACCTGCTGCGCCGGTCCTACGCCCTCGGCCAGGGGGACCGCGTCCTGCGCGGCGCCGACCGCGTCGTCGAGCAGCTCGACCTCAACCTCCGCCAGCCGCCCGGCGTCCGCCCCCGTCCCGCGCGCCCCGGCGGCAACCGCGCCGGTGACGGGCTCCTCGACGACGTACGGCACTCCCTCGTGCACAACCCGAGCGGCTTCTTCGGCGACGGGCAGCAGTTCAACTACCGCACGGTGGACGGCAAGTCGCGGGTTCTGACGGTCACGGCCCGCCCGTACGGGCAGTGGGAGAGGTTCACCTTCGGCTACGCCAACCCCGTGAAGATCGACACGATGCAGCGCAACACCGCCCTCACCGGCCGGGTCGCGGTGAACAGCACGGCGGGGTCCCTCGCGCCCACCGCGCCGCTCGGACCGGTGAAGACGCTGTTCGCGCCCTGGGGACGGGTCTTCGCGCAGTTCTCCTGGACCAAGCGGGTCGAGTACAACATGCAGAACCTCGTCGTGAACCAGAACGAGACCCGCACGACCGACGGCTCGCACGCCCATCTCGACGACGTCTGGTACGAGTTCAGGGTCACCGATCCGGCCGGACGCCCCGTGGACCGGACCGGCAAGGCGATCAGGCCCACGTCCGGCACGCGTGGTCAGGTCGCCTTCGGGTTCGCCGTCAGGGACGGGCTGTTCGTGCGCATCGCCGACAGCCTCACCCGGCCCAAGCCCCCCGCCGACCGGCTCCCGCCGCGGATGCGGCTCGACCGCGGCTCCAACTACCGCATGATGAACACGGAGAGCTTCGGCCCCGTCGCACACATCCGGGACTGGGCGCTCCAACAGGTCGGCACGGACACGGACAGCATGGCCGGCAAGCAGATCAACTCGTTCTTCTCCACCGACGGGTTCCACCGCATGAGCCGGGTCATGGCGGCCGGGACGGTCACGTCGCCGCCGTTGTTCAAGGACGACGCGGGGCGCGAACCGCTCGGTGTCTTCTCGGTCCGGGTGCAGCCCGGCGAGGCCGTCCTCATCAGCGAGACCACCGCCGCCGAACTCCGGGACATCTCCCAGACGACGGTCCGCAACGAGCGGACCACCGGCAGATCCTCGGGCGTCGACATCGGCGGTGCCCTCGGACCGGCCTTCCAACTCCTCGGCATCGACCAGGGCAAGTTCGACCTGCGGCTGCTCGCCGGTCTCAACTTCCGCTACGGCGCTTCCCGCAACCGCGCCTCCGTCACGGGCGGAACCGGCGCCGTGAAGTCGGCCGGGCAGGCCAAGGGCGATCCCACGGGCCTCTACCTGGTCCAGAAGACCGTCACCGTCACCGCACCCCCCGACACCAAGGCACCGCTGCCCGACCGCAGGCGCGACGACGCGAGTTCGACACCCGGCAAGCTGCGCAAGAACCCCCCGCGGATCTGGAGCGAGGCACCGCGCACCCGTACGTTCCAGACCTGGGCCGTGGAACGACTCACCCGCACCGAGGCACGCCGCCTCGCGGGGGAGGCGAGCCCCGCGCCCGGCACCCCGCCCAGGGTGCCGCCGTACCTCACCCAGGACGCGCCGCCCACCCTCGGCATGAGCAGGGTCGAGGAGTTCACGTTCGCCGACGGCTCCTACGTACGGGACATCGACGGCGAGGACCGCACGTTCCTCGACCACTTCGGCGACCAGGTCCTCGACGAGGTCGCGCGCGCCTACCCCGACCTTGTCGCGCCCCTGTCCGAACTCGATCCCGCGAATCCCCGCTGGCGCAACGCCGACCACTTCCAGATGGCGGTCTCCAACACCCTGGAGGTGCTCAACACCCTCGCCTTCCACAGCATGGCGGGGAACCTGGAGACGATGATGACCACGGGGCTGCGGATCTCCCTGGTCGACTCCCGCCGCGCCACCCGCGCGCACCGGTACGTGTGGGTGGACGCCGCCCTCACCGACCGCCGTTTCGAGGGCACGCAGAAGGATCTGCGGCTGCGGTTCAGCGCACCCGGCAGCGAGAACCTCGGCGGGCGGCAGAACAGCGCGCGCGGCGCGCACATCGGCGCGGAGGGGCTGCTGTCGCTGCGGGACGCGGCGACCGACAGCGCGGGCGGCCCGCTGCACGCGGGCACCGGTTCGCTCGGCGTGCGCTGGGGCGGCCGTAGCGACTCGGAGAGCGGCTACGGGGCCGCCGTCACGCACGAGGCCATGTCGATCGGCACCAAGGGCACCCATCTGTACAGCTACGAGGTCACCCTGACCGCGCGGCGCGGCGGCTTCCGCCGGTTCCGCGGCCTGCTGCGGGGTGTCCTCTTCCTCAACCTGCTGGGAACGCGGCCGTTCGTCTTCACCGAGCGGGAGAAGAACCTCATCGGCCCGGTCGGTGCGCCGGCGCCCGGCCCGGCCGCCAAGGGACCCTCCGTCGGACGGGTGCTGCTCGGCGTGCCCGTCGAGCACACGCCCGCCCGGGACACCTCACGCCCGCACCACCCCCTGCACGGTGTACCCCTCGCGACCACCGGGCAGGCCGCCCGGGACCTGGCGCTCGCCACCCGAGGCCTGTTCGAGCGGGCCGGCCGCCGGGGTCGCGAGGAGTACCGGCGCCACCCGTACCTGACCCTCGCGGTCGTCGCGGACCCCGCCCTCGGCCGGGCCGCCGAGGACGTCCTCAAGGAGTCGTCGGGCAACTCCTGGATGCTGACGAACCAGGGAGCCCCCGTCCACGACGCGGCGCTGCGCGTGTTCCAGAGCCAGTTCCTGACCGCGAACTTCGACCAGTCGTCCGCCCCGACCGGCTGGCGCGCCTCCGGGCTGTGGGCGAAGGCCCCCTACCTGGACCGCTCCTCGGTCCTCGCCCACCGCAGCCGCCTGCGCCCCGGGAGCCTCACCGCCGTGACGGGCGCCATCCCGATCGAGGCGGAGACGACCGTCGGCGGTGCCACCCAGGCCTCGGGACGCCACACCAGCACCAGCACGCTGTTCTTCGGCGGCCAGCTCGTCTACCTCCACTCGCACGACACCGGCACCGGGACCACTGGCAACTACGGTCTCGTCGCCAGCCCCTACCGCCTCGACAAGTCCCGCTTCCGGGCCGTCTCCCGGACCGCGCTCGCCGAGATCAACCGCAAGGACCAGGGCCGGCAGGTACTCGTCACCGCCGACGTCGACCACGAGATCGCCGCGACCTCCACCCTCGTCGGTGAACGCGCGACGGGCGTACGGCGCCTGCCCCGCTGGCTCGCCGGCGCGTCCGGGCGGCGGGTCCTCGTCAACGACGGCTGGGTCGGGCACGTTCCGGAGAAGAGCGCCTACCGGATGGGCCTGCTCCGGGACCGCTGGGGCGACGTACCGCTCTACACCCGGCGCCGGTGGTCGCCCCAACCCTGGCTCCTGGACAACCCGTTCGGCAGTTTCCCGCTCACCGCGCTCGACACCGCGGCCGTACTCAACGATTTCGACCGGCAGTTGAGGCCGCTCGGACTGACGTCCAGCGACCGGGACACGGTGCATCGGCTGATGTCCGAACGCGTCGTGCGCGCCCTCGGCAAGGAGATGACCGGCGGCAGTTCCTCCGTGCCCGCCCGCGTGGGCCGTTGGGGCTCGTCCACCGCCAACCTGTGGATCGGCAGCCGCAAGGTGCGGGCGCGCGCCGAGCTGATCCCGGTGAAGGTGCCCGTCGACAGGCCCGCACCGGACGGCAGCGGCTTCGGCGGCCTCGGCCACAGCGTGGAGTTCGAGGAGCACCGGCACGCCGTGGAGACCACGCAGGAGGGCCGCGGCCGCGCGTCCGGCGCCAGCGTCGGCACCACCGTCGCCCAGGGCGCGCACACCGGCAACGACACCGTGCGGATGGCCGGACCGACGTACGCGGAGGTCGGCTCCACCCAGCAGACCGCCGCCCAGAACCAGTCCGAGGGCACCGTACGGATCGCCACCGCGACGACGACCCAGGGACACGCCGAGTACGTCACCCGCTACCGGATGCGGCTCACCCTGGAGGTCACCGACACCCGCGAACCCAAGACCGGCACCGGCGCCTCCGCCTGGGTGAAGCGGGCCGCGCACCGCACCTGGCGAGGGGTCTCCGGCCGGCGCCTGCTGCGCGTCAGCTCCGAGGGCGATGTCGGGGAACTCGTCGAGCACTACCCGCTCAGCCTCATGCGCCCCGACCCCGTCGACCCCGCCGCCGAACGGGACGACCCACTGGCCCCGGCCCCCCTCGACGCCCCCGGACCCTCCCGCCGCGTCGCACCGCCCGCCACGACCGGCCCCGGCGGCTGGCTCGACACGCTCCACCCCGACGACAGCATGAAGCCGTTCACCATGCCGCCGGACGGCTTCAAGGTCCGCAGGATCGTCGGCGTCGACCAGCTCCACACCGCCAACTCCCTTGTCCTCGCCTCCGCCTACGACACGTCCTTCCCGCTCACCGACACGGCCGACGACGACCTGATCGCCCGCGCCGAGGACACCCCGCTCACCCGCGCAGGCACCGGGCCCGCCCAGAACCTGGAGGACGCCACCGGCAACGGCGCCCTCAGCGCCTTCTACGACCGCACCCTCGACCCCGGCGGCTACGAGGTGGCCGGCCTGACCGAACGCGGCTTCTTCGGCGGCGCGGACGCCGACCTCCGGCTGTACTCGCGCCCCCAGTTCCGGCAGGCCCGGCTGCTCGCCGTCACCGACGGCATGAAGCACGAGGCACCCAAGCGGCATGTGCAGGGCGGTGGCGCGAGTGCCGGGCGCGTCGGGCAGACCGAGTCGTCGCTCGGCGGCGGTCCCGCCACGTCGTCCTCCGCCACCGGCACCAACCAGATGGGCGCCTCCGGACCGGGTGACGTCTCGACCGAGTCCGACACCCTCGCCTCGGCCGGCGACCGCCTCGCATCGGTGAACGTCAAGCCGAACACCACCCGCACGTTCCTGTTCGCCATCCCCACGACCTGGCTGAGCGTCGCCGCGGTCCACCACCACGTCAAGGACTCCGCGCCGGTGCGGGCGATGCGCAGCCCGTTCGGCAACCCGCAGCGCGCCCCGCAGGCACGCGAGACCGAGACCACCGTCCTGGCCTGGGTCCGCGAGGACGTCGCCCGTGAACTGGGCCTCGTAGCCGACGACGGATTCCCGCCGGTGGCGGCCAAAGCGTGGGACGCGGTCACCAAGGCCGACAAGGAGTGGACGGCCGCCGACAAGAAGTACTGGGAGCTGCGCCGTGACGAGGGTCCGCGCCGCGAGACCACGCTCACGGACGCCGAGAACCTGCTGACCACCCTCACCGCACGCGACCCCGAGACCCTGCCCCAGGTGATCGCCGCACGGGGCGAACTCGCCCGCCTGGAACAGGAGAACGACGGCGCGGAACCCGCCCACGACGGCTGGGCGGAACTCCACGACGCGGAACGCGACGCCGCACACGACCGCGTGACGGCCCTGCTGCGGGCGGCCGCCGACGAGGTCACCGCGGCCCGTGCGACCCGCGACACGGCACGCGACCAACTGGACGCCCTTACAGCGGAGTTGGGCGAGCGACGTGCCTTCGCGGAGGCGCTCGCCGACGAGTACGCGCGCGTCCGGGAAGCCGCCGACCGCCTGACCCGCTGGCACCAGCTCGCGGCCACACCTGCGGGACGCGCCCAGCTCGGCGCCACCCCGGAACCGGACGAGGTCGTCTTCCGGGCCCCGGCGGCACCGGGCACCGCGAAGGGACCGGTGACGGAGAAGAAGACCACCGAGACGACTGACAAGAAGGACGGCGACAAGAAGGACGGTGGGGAGCGGGACGAGGCGGCGGGCGACGCCGAACTGCGCCCCGCGTTCAGCCGTCCGCCGTGGGAGACGGCCGGAACCCTGGACCCGTCGCTGCGCCGGTTCGACGCGGCCCAGGACCACCGCACCCTGACCGCCACCGATCCCGACGGCCAGAGCTGGGTCTACGACCTGCACGAACCGGACGGTGACGGCAACGGGTTCTTCACGGCGATCCTCGGTGTCGCGGATCGCGGCGGCCCGACGGCGGTGTCGGAAGCCCGACGTGCCGCACTGGCCGGCCGCGTGGCCAGGAGCATCGACATGCCCCCGGACGTGACGCTCGACCCTCAAGCAGTCTTCCGTACGGCCGAGTTGACCAGCAGGCTCGGCGAGCACTTCCGGCGCGACCCCGCCCTGTCCGGCACCGTCGAGGAGAACGGCGGCCGGCTGCCCGACACCCTGCTCTCCGCACTGACCCCCGCCCAGCGGCAGAGTCTCGTACGGCTGCACGTACAGCGCGCCCGCCGTTGGGACGACGCGACGGCGGACCTCGCCGCGGACCTGGCGGCGCGTTCCCTCGGAGTGGACATCACGGTCGTGGGGGAGGACGGCAGTTACCGGTTCTTCCCGGGCTCCGCCGATCCCACGGCCGGCCCGCTCCGGCAGGTGACCGTCTACCGGCGCGGTGACAGCTACCTGTCGGCCCGTCCCCGGACTGCAACACCCGTACCGGCGCCGCCCGTTCGGGGCACGGAACCGCCGGGGGACAAGGACGCCGACGACACGAAGGCCAAGGAGACGAAGACCAAGGAGGCGAAGGCCAAGGAGACGAAGGCCAAGGGCAAGCCCGACTCGGACGCACAAGGCAAGTCCGCTGGCGACAAGCAGCCGCCGCCCGCCCGGACCGTCCTCGTGGACGGCCGGCAGATGACCCTCCAGAACGTGGCTCCCGACGGCAACTGCCTGTTCACCGCCATCATCGCCGGCCTCGGAGCCCAGCACCCCGGCCACACCGTGCGGGGCAGAACCGTCGACACGATGACGGTCGCCGACCTGCGGAACGACACCGCCGACTGGTACAGGACGTCCGCTGCCGCCCACCAGCACGCGGCGCGGGACCCGTTGGACACGATCGTCCACGACAGGTACCCGGACCTGAGCAGCCTGCAGCCCCTGCTCGCCCTGCTGGGCCCGCGCAGGCAATTCCCGCTGACTGCTACGCAACAGGCGGGCATTCAGGCCCAGTTGAAGGACGAAGGGCTGGAGAACGCCACGGGTCCCGAGGCGGACGCCCGACGGCACACGCTGACCGGACGGGCGCACGCGAACAACGTGCGCCAACTGGTCCTGCGGACCCTGCACGGCCCAGCCACGGCGAGGTCGCGGGCCCTGTGGCGGGAGATCCGCGACCACCTGCCGACCGCCGTGCCCGCCACCCCGTCCCAGACCGCCACCCTGGGGGAGCATGGGCTGGTCGACCGCGCGATCCGCTCGGCCGACCTGTGGCACACGCCCTTCTATGACGAGGTACCCCTGCTGCTCACCCAGTCGCTGGGCATCGACCTCGTCGTAGTCCAGCCCGACGGCCACGGCGGATCCCTGATGCACCGCCTCTCCGAGGACGCCAACGGGCCTACGGTGTACGTCAGTTACAACGGCATCGACCACTACGAGACGTTGCTGCCCACGGCGCCGCAGCACGGTCCGAGCGGTGACCTCACCGCCGGTTTCGGCGACCCCGTGATGCCGAAGCGGGTCAAGGACGAGGAGCGCGACGACGAGGGCGACGTACGGGCGAACCCGCTGTGGATCCCCCTCGACGAGGTGGATCCCGACCTGCTGATCACCGGCAACCGCGACGCGGTGTGGCTGTACACGGTGACCGACGACGGCCGTGTCCTGCTCGGCAGCGAGGCACCTTCGCGGGTGATGGCGCAGGACCGGTTCGACGCGCTGCTCGCCGGCGTCCGCACCCGGCGCCCCGAGGTGACGGCGAAGTCGCTGCGGGCGGAGATCGACGGCCTCGGACACACCGGCATCGCCGCCGTGTTCGACGAAGGCGGTCGTACGCGGCCCGGCGCGAGCCGGGTGTCGGGCGAGTTCCGCTGGAGCGAGAGCCTGCGGACGTGGACCGTGAACGACAAGTCCGGCCGCTACATGAGCAAGTCGGTACGGCCGGACATCGACCCCGCGGTCGCGGCCGGCTGGCTGGACAACGTCGCCGGACTCTTCACCGACCGCCTCGGCGTCCACGTCGCCCCGGACCAGGTGAAGTCGAGCGCCACGAAGGCACCCGAGTCGAAGGCCGGAGAAACCGGCAACCGGTCCGCTTCCGTTCCTGTGACGCTACGTCAGCCCGCGGACGGCGGCGACTGGTTGCCGGCCGCGCTGGTCGACGCCCTGAGGAAGACGGGGTCGGACCCGTTCGGCCGACCGGGGCTCGGCGGTCTTCTCGGGGGACCGGATCCGTCCGACGCGCTGCACCGCTGGACCGAGTTCCGGCTCGCGGCCCCGGACGCCGCAGCACGCGCGCCCCGCCTGGCCGCCGCCGACTGGGCGGGTCCGGCGCACACGATGGTGTCGCTCGACGACCTCGCCGCGGTGGGCGAGACCCCGACCCCCGACCAGGCCGCGTTCGCCGCGCTGACCGGCGCGCTCCCGCTCGGCGACCTCACCCTGACGCTCGCGCAGCGCTACCGGCTGCTGCGCCGCTGGGCGGACCGCGACGACCTCCTCACCGAGACCGCCGCGGACACCGCCGCCCGCGACCTGGGAATCGTCCTGACACTGATCACGGACGACGGGACGGCACACCGCTTCGAACCGTGAGGGCGGCCCCGCCCCGACGCGGAGACCACCACGGACTCCCCGGGTCTCGCCGTGCTGACCGGCACCCCGGCTGCTCACCGAACCCGGCCGTGCCGCCGGGTTCCGCCGAGAGATCCGTACCGATACCGGGAATCAGGCCGCGACGAGCTCCCGCTCGCGGTCCGGGGTCTTGACCTTGGGCTTCTTGTTCGGCAGCGAGAGCCGGAAGACCTTGTGCCACGCGGAGAACACCTGCTTGGGCAGCGGCCCGGTGACGTACTCCAGCTCGTACTTCTCGAACAGCGCGCGCACCTTCACCGCGACCTCGGCGTACCGGTTGCTCGGCAGGTCGGGGAAGAGGTGGTGCTCGATCTGGTGGGACAGGTTGCCGGTCATGAAGTGCATGGCCTTGCTGCCGCTGATGTTCGCCGAGCCCATCATCTGGCGCAGGTACCACTGGCCGCGCGTCTCGCCGTTGATCGACCGGCGCTCGAAGACCTGCACGCCCTCGGGGAAGTGCCCGCACATGATCACCGAGTGGGTCCAGACGTTGCGGACCAGGTTCGCGGTGAACGTGGCGGCGAGCGTGGGGAGGAAGGACGGGCCCGAGAGCAGCGGATGGATCACGTAGTCCTTGAGGACCTGCTTGCGGATCTTGCGGCCCACGGCCCTGGCCCGCTCGCGGAACTCCGGGTTCTTGCGGCGGCGCTTCTGCAGGTTCTTGCCGAGCTCCAGGTCGTACGCCGCGATGCCGTACTCGAAGAAGCAGGCGTTGAGGAAGTTCCACAGCGGCTGGCCGAGGTGGAACGGGTGCCACCGCTGGTCCTCGTCGACGCGCATGATGCCGTAGCCGAGGTCGTTGTCCTTGCCGATCACGTTCGTGTACGTGTGGTGCAGCTCGTTGTGCGAGTGCTTCCACTGCTCGGACGGCGAGACGTGGTCCCACTCCCAGGTGGTGGAGTGGATCTTCGGGTCCCGCATCCAGTCCCACTGGCCGTGCAGGATGTTGTGGCCGATCTCCATGTTGTCCATGATCTTCGCCACGGACAGACCGGCGGTGCCGACCAGCCACGCGGGCGGGAAGAGCGAGAACAACAGCACGCCCCTGCTGACCAGTTCGAGCCTGCGCTGCGCCGAGATGACCTTGCGGATGTAGGCGGCGTCCTTCTCGCCGCGGCCGGCGATCACCTCGTCGCGGATCGCGTCCAGCTCGCGGCCGAGCTCCTCGATCTGCTCCGCGGTCAGGTGGGCGGTGGGGTCGGTGGCGGTCAAGGTGCTCCTACCGTTCGATGTCGCAGGGGCCCGCGGCGGCGGACACGCAGGTCTGGATGAGGACGCCCGGCTCGGCCTCGGTGATCTCGCCGGTGCGCAGGTCGCGGACGGCGCCCGCCTTGAGCGGCGTGACGCAGCCGAAGCAGATGCCCATGCGGCACCCGGAGGGCATGAGCACGCCGGCCTCCTCGCCGACGTCCAGCAACGGCGTGGCGCCGTCCGCGTCGACGGTCTTGCCGGTGGAGCTGAACGTGACCTCGCCGCCGTCGCCGGCGACGACGATGCTCGGGCGGAAGCGTTCGGTGTGCAGGCGCTCTTGTACGGCGTGCTCGGCCCAGTGCTCTTCGGCGGCGTCGAGCAGGCCCGCGGGCCCGCAGGCCCAGGTCTCGCGCTCGGCCCAGTCGGGCACGAGTTCGTCGAGACGGGCGATGTCGAGCTTGCCGTCCGTGTCGGTGTGCACCTCGGCGAGCCGCAGCTTCTTGTCCGCGACCAGGTCGTGCAGGTCGCTGCGGAAGATCACGTCCTGCGGCCGTGGCGCGCAGTGGACCATGACGACGTCGTCGAACTCGGTGTCGCGCAGCATGCCCATCACGGGCGTGATGCCGCTGCCGGCCGTCAGGTAGAGCACCTTGGCGGGCTTGGCCTGCGGCAGCACGAAGTCACCGGTCGCCTGGTCGAGTTGGATCAGCGTGCCCGGTTTCGCTCTGCGGACCAGGTGGTTGCTGACCTTGCCGTCCTCGATCGCCTTCACGGTGATCGTGAGGCGGCCGTCCCGACGGTTCGTCGGCGAGGTGATGGAGTAGGCACGCCACAGGCGCACCCCGTCGACGTCGACCCCGATCCGCACGTACTGACCGGCTGTGTGGCCGCGCCAGCCCCGTCCCGGTCTGATCACGATGGTCGCGGCGTCCCCCGTCTCGGGGTGCACGGCCTCGATGCGTCCCCGCAGGTCGGCGCCCGCGCGCAGCGGGCTGACCAGGTCGAGGTAGTCCGACGGCAGCAGCGGTGTCGTGACCATCTCCAGCATTTTCCACGCCCTGCTGCGGAGGGCTGCACTCGTCATGGCTCCAGCTTGCTGCGCCTCAAGGCGTAAAGTCCTGACCGCAGGACGTAAATCTGGTCCGCCGAATTGTTCGCAGGGAACAAAACATGAGCCATGCAGTCCGGAGGGCCAGCGAACTGGCCCTGGACGAGACGACGGTCACCGCGCTTCGGGCCGTGCTGAGGACCACCGCCGACGAGGTCGTCGAGGCGATCATCGACGAGGTCCCTCCCTACGCCAACGCCCTTGCGGGCCGCATGGGCGCCACCATCCGCCGGGCCGTGCGCACCGCCCTGGGGCACTACCTGGACCTCGCGAGCGGGAACGCCACAGGCGGCGACGCCGGTGACGCGGCCTACGAGCTGGGCCGCGGTGAGGTGCGCGACGGGCGTTCGATGGACGCCCTGCTCAGCGCCTACCGCGTCGGCGCCCGCGTGGCCTGGCGAGGCCTGGCGGCGGGTGCCGTACCGGCGGGTCTGCCCGCCGCCGAGGTCGCCAAGTTCGCCGAGCTGACCTTCGCCTACATCGACGAGCTCTCCGCCGCGAGCGCCGCGGGCCACGCCGACGAACTGGCCGCCCGGGGCAGGGACCAGGAACGCCACCTGGAACACCTGGCCCGCGACCTCCTCGCCGGCGCGAGCCCGGACGTGCTGCTGGCCTCCGCCCAACGGGCCGGGTGGCAGCCTCCGGTCGCGCTGACCGCGGTCCTGCTGCCCGCCGCCCAGGCCCGGCCCGCCTACCGCGCGCTCGACCCGGGCACCCTCGTCCTCGACGATCTGCCGGACGCCACCGGTGTGCTGCTCGTCCCCGATGCCGACCGATCGCATCTCCTGCGGCAGCTGACCGACCGCACCGCCGTGGCCGGCCCGGCCCGGCCATGGACCCGCGCGTCCGCCTCGTACGCACGAGCCGTACGCGCGCGCTCCCTCTCCGCCGATATCCGCGACACCGAGGACTACCTGCCCGAGCTGGTGCTGAGCGCCGACGCGGACGCGTTCGCAGACCTGCGTGCCCGAGCTCTCGCCCCCCTGCGGGCCTTGCCTGTCGCGACCGCACGGCGGCTGGAGGAGACGCTGCGGGAGTGGCTGCTGCACCAGGGCAGACGGGACGAGGTGGCGGCGGCGTTGTTCGTCCATCCGCAGACGGTCCGGTACCGGATGTCGCAGCTGCGGGAGCTGTTTCCGGATCTCGCATCGCCGCACCGGGTCCTCGAACTGACGCTGGCGGTCGGTCTGCGGGTCGACTGACGCGTACTCGAGCGTCTACGACCGCGCCCCCGAGCGGTCCAGGAACCGTGCCTGGGGGGCTCTCCTGGCAATCCGCGCGAGGGATGATGGGGATGGAATGACGGAATGTGAGGTGAGGAGCTTCTATGGCGACGCGGGTTCACCGACCCCGTGAGGACGCGGAGTTCAATTTCATCCTAGGGATGAGCGGAGTTCCGGTCCTCGCCTACTTCACCGGGACATGGCCCAAGGCCATCGAGCCCTGCCGGGTGATGGACCTCGTCGTGGGTGGCATCGCCGACGACTGCACGGGCCGCCTGACGGTCGTCCGCGCCGACATCACGCGGTGTCCGGCCGCGACCGAGCGGTACGGGATCACCGGAGCCCCGTCCTACGTCCTGCTGAAGGAGGGAGAGGCGGTGGCGCACGGCACGGGGCCCATGACCATCTCCGAGGTGCGGAAGTTCCTGGACGGCCACCTCTGAGAGGCCGCTGCCGCACGTGGCCGCGACGCCCGTCACGTCTCGTCCACTGCGCCACCGCCAGCCCTACTTGGGACGACGGCGGCCGAGAGCGCGCGTGAGTTCACCGACCGGCGCAAGCACGTGTCCGCCATCGCCCGCGCACCACCACACAGCCTCCCGCTCCCGCTCCGAGCCGTGCACGCCGAGGCCATGGCGGGGGCATACCGGCCAGACCTGCCAGGTCCATTCGAGCAGGCTCTCCTGGATCAGGATCGCCAGGCTGGCCAGTGCCGTGCTCGGGTCGTCGCACATGTTCGGCAGGATGGGGCCGCCCCAGTTGAGCTGTTCGCCGTCGGCCAGGCGGACACCGGCTCCCGCCGGAAACCAGTCCTCCAGGATCTCGATCTCCGGTTCGCCCTCGATCCCGCGCGTGGGCAGGTCGCGGGTCACGATCCGAAGCGCGGCGCGCAAGATCTCCAAACGCTCGGGAGCGAGGTCGAAACCGGGATCGAAGTCCGCGTCGTCCAGTATGCGTTGGGCGAGGGCTGCCATCTCGGCCGGCGGCACCTCGGCCGGGTTCCGTTCGACGACCTCCAGGATGGCGTCGGTGCGGTGGAACCAGTCGAACAGTTCGCAGGCGAGGGCGACGACGTCCTGTGGGTTGAGGCTGTCCTCGCGCAGGCCGAGGTAGACCCTTCGCGTCAACTGCTCAATATCCACTTCGTACTTGGTCATGGCGTTGCTCACCGGCCCAGTATCCCGACGCTGTGTGGTCCCCATTCGCTAGTGCTTCTTGGTGGCTCGGTGCACGAAGGCGGGCGGGAGGTTCGCCCACACCACCTTCGAGCGCTCCAACTGGTCGAAGCGGCAGGCGAGTTCGGCGGTGAGGTGGTGGGCGGGCGGTGTCCAGGCCGCGTGCAGATAGGCGAAGGTTGTGAACCGGCCGCCAGGCGTGAGGACTTCGGCCACGGCGTCCAGGATGTGCCCGCGCTGTTCCCGCGGCATGACCGTCCAGGGCAGTCCGGAGACCACCGCGTCGGCTGGTTCGCCGACCGTCGCGGTCAACTCGGCGGCCGAACCCCGTATTACGGTGAGGCGTGGGTCGCGCCGGGTGGCCGACAGCCGTGCCGCGAGCACCGGGTTGAGCTCGATCGCCACGAGTCGTGCGTCGGGTGCGAGCCGGGCGAGGATCGAGTCGGTGAACACCCCGGTTCCCGGGCCGAGTTCGACAACGGTCCGGGCCCGCTCCAGGCCGATGCCCTCGGTCATGGCGTGCGCCAGCCGTCGTGAACTGGCCGCTATGGCACCGGTCATGAGGGGGCGTCTGAGGAACTCGGTGGTCATCGACATGGCGGCCATGGTGGAAACGCCCCGGGTGGCCGCACGTCGTATCCCTGGCCGGTGTCCGTACGACTGGGGGAGGACCCCGTGACGCCCGCCAGGACGATGCCGGCGGGCGGACTCCGGCCGTAGCGTGAGGCGGTGCAACAGCTGATCGAGACCTTGTCCCGCCTGCGGCGCGGATATCCGTGGCTGTCGGACCTGCTGCTGATCGTGCTGGTTGCCGTGCCCCCGGTGATCCGCCCCGAGCCGGGGTGGCGGCCGGTCTGGGTGCAGGCGGGCGTCTACCTGGCCCTGGTGCTGCCCCTGTTGTGGCGCCGCCGTCGGCCGGTGCTCGTCGCGGCCCTGGTGACGGCGGCTTTCTGGGCGCAGTTCCTCGGACAGGTGTGGGGACAGGAACCGGGACGCGGCGCCGTCGCCCTGGCCGCGGTCCTGGCCACCCTCACGGTGCGGGGCTTGCGTATGGCCGCCGCGGCGACAGTGGTGTGTGCCGCCGGCTGTGTTCTGCTGTGGATTCCAGCGTGGCAGCGGGACTACGAGGGCCCGGGCGCCCGGGGGGCCTTGCTCACTCCGCTCGCGGTGGGGCTCCTGTTGGCCGGGGCCTGGGTGTTCGGCGAGTACGTCCGTGCCCGGCGCGCCTACATTGCCGAGTTCGAGCGGCGGGCCGTGCTCGCCGAGTCGGAACACCTCGCCCTGGCCAAGGTCGCCGTCGCCGAGGAGCGGGCGCGCATCGCCCGGGAGATCCACGATGTCCTCGCGCACAGTGTGAGCGTGATGGTGCTGAACGCCGAGGGCGGCAAGCTGATGCGGCAGGTCGACCCCGCCGTCGTCGATCGCACGCTCGGCGTCATCAGCGCGACCGGCCGTGAGGCACTGGGCGAACTACGCCGTTTGCTGGAGGTGCTGCGTACTCCCGACGCGGACGCCGCGATCGGCGACTCCGGCTCCGGTGCGGCCGGCGAACACCTCGCGGCCGATCTGCGGCGGCTGGTCGAACGCCTCAACACGGGCGGCAGGCGCGCCCTGTTGGACCTTCGCGGAGAGCGCGGTGGCCTGCCGGCGGATCTCATGGTGCAGACGTACCGCATCGTGCAGGAGGCACTCACCAACGTGGTCAAGCACGCGCCGCCGGACGCCACGGTTCATGTGCGGGTCGACACCGGTAGCCAGGAGCCCGGGCGACTGATCCGCGTCAAGGTGGAGAACTCGGCCGGAGCCGCCGGGCGTCCCGCACCGCTGCTCCCGTCCGGTCGCGGACTAATCGGCATGCGCGAACGTACCGCCCTGTACGGCGGGCGTGTCGACGCCGGGCCCACACCCGAGGGCGGTTACCGGGTCGCCGCGACATTGCGCCCTGCCAGGCCCACCAGGGCGACCCCATGAGTGACCCCGTGAGCGACCCGGCCCCGACTCCGAAGCGCACCGTGTCATCGTCCCGGGTGCTGATCTGCGACGACCAGGAGCTGATCCGGATGGGGCTGCGGATGGTCGTCGACAGCCAGCCCGACCTCACCGTGGTGGGCGAGGCCGCCGATGGCGCCGCGGCGATCGCGGAGGCCGCCGCCCTGAAGCCGGACCTCGTCTTGATGGACGTCCGCATGCCCGGTCTGGACGGCCTCGCAGCGACAGAACACCTCTGCGCACAGCCCGACGGGCCCCTCATACTCGTCGTCACGACCTTCGACCTCGACGAGTACGCCTACGCGGCCCTGCGGGCCGGAGCGAACGGCTTCCTCGTCAAGGACGCCCCCGCCGAGGAGATCCTGGTGACCGTCCGCGCGGTGCTGCGGGGCGAGGTCATGGTGGCGCCGTCGTTGACCCGGCGCCTGGTCGAGCGCTTCATCCTGCACGCCCCCGCGTCCGTGTCCGCCCAGCGTGGCCGCCTGGCGGTCCTCACCGAGCGGGAACGGGACGTCCTTGGGCTGGTGGGCCGGGGCCTGGCCAACGGCGAGATCGCGGGCCGCCTGTTCGTCGGGGAGACGACCGTGAAGACCCACCTCGGCCGGATCCTGACCAAGCTCGGCCTCCGGGACCGTGTCCACGCGGTGATCTTCGCCTACGAGAGCGGGCTGGTACGGGTCGGGGACTGAGCGGTGACGGACATCCCGTGCGCTGACGCACTGCTGACAGTGAGCACTCCGGTATCCAGATCGTCATCGACCAGGATGCCGTCGTAGATCGTCGCGAGTTCGTCGATCAGCTGGAGATCCCGGCATCGAGTCCTGCGCCGCCGGGCGGCAGGGGGTGCGTTCGGGGACGTGTGGGATGACGGCATCGATGCCGGGCCGCGCATCCCGCTGAGGCGAGCGACAGCCGGCCGTGTGGCTGCCGGGAGTTCGCCGATGTGCGTTCCCGTGGTGCGGAAGTCGGTGGAGATGCCGCAAGAACATGACGGATCATCAGGTCCGTCGGTTCTTGCGGCATCGGGAACGAATCACTCACTCACGGCAGGCTCAGCTGAAGACGAAGGGGCTGGGCGACTGCGCGGCGCTCGACGTACAGGTGACGGAGATGCCGAAGATGACCATCTTCAGCGAGCCCTTGTAGAAGTCCAGGCTGTCGCCGACAGCCACGGTGCCGGGAAGCGGGCCGACGGTGACGGCGCCGCCTGCGGGTATGGCCGGGTTCACGGTGCCGCTGAACACCCGGTTGGCACCGGTGGAGTTGGTCATGGTGAGCGTGGAGCTGATGGAGTTTGCCGACAGGGCGAGCGGCGTGGTGATGGCGGAGGAATTGAGGGTGATGGTGGCTGAAGTACTGCTGACCTGGGTCGCGGTCAGCGTGGCCGTGCCGCCGCCGAAGATGCCGCAGGCGGCGGTGATGGTGGCGGAGCTCGGAGTGACCGCGGCGGACGCGGAGGGCGCGAAGGCCAGCGTCGTGGCGGCGATGACTCCAGCCGTGAGTGCCGCACCTGTGGTTAATCGCTTCATGGGGATCGTGGTCCCTTCCCGGTGGTGGGAGTGCCATGTGTGGGATGGAGACCCCGGGCCGAGTGGGTGCGGGCACACTGCGGGGGATCGAATCTGACGGTCCGTCGGAACTTGCGATCCCCATTGATACGCGAGCGACAAGGAACGGCATAGTTGAAATCCGGCCGACTGCGTACGCGGGGTTGCGGACCGGATCGGCGACGGGGGTTGCCCGGTGCGCCGAGGGTCTGCGGGACCGGTGCGCACGGCGGGGCGGTCGCGTGGCCTGTGTGGGATCGTGCGTCCCTGCCCCGAACCAGCCGTCCTGTCACTGGAGTTGGAGTTCCGGGCCGCTGACGTCGCGCCCCCGCTCCGCCTGAAGTCGGTGGCGCCCTGTCGGTCCAGCAGGGCCACGCCGGTGGGGTAGCCCGCGATCCGGCCGCCCCGGCCCTCACGGGGGCCACTTCGTGATTCATCGGATGAATGTGTTGACGTAGCAGTGGATCGCGCATAGAACATGTGCGGTTCGACCGGTGAGGACAAGGCAAGTTTCCGCTGGCCACTCTGAGGAGCCGTTCGATGTGCGCGAGATTGATCAGATGTCTGCTGCCTTTACTGCTTCTCCTTGGGCTGGCGACGGGAACGTCGCCCACGGTGGCCGCGCCCGCATCCGCATCCGCGGCCCCGACGGACGTGGCCACCCCCATCCCGCCCACACCGCCCATGGGCTGGAGCAGTTGGAGCGCACTGCGCGAAGGCAGCGGCCTGACCCAGGACGGGATCAAGGCCCAGGCGCGGGTCATGCACGACAAGCTGCGGCGCTACGGCTACCGCTACATCAACATCGACGCCGGCTGGTCCGACCACCTGGACGCCTACGGGCGAAACGCCTGGGACACCGCCCGATTCCCCGATGGCATCCCCGCCCTCGCCGCGTATCTGCACCGCCTGGGGCTCAAGTTCGGCATCTACCTCACGCCGGGCATCCCGATCGAGGCGTATCAGAAGAACCTGCCGGTCGAGGGCACCGCGTACCACATGCAGGACATCGCGGACCCGACACAGCCCGGCAACACCCACAACGACTCCTACCGCATCGACTTCAGCAAGCCTGGAGCGGAGGAGTACGTGCAGAGCTACGCCGACCTGTTCGCCTCCTGGGGCGTCGACTACATCAAGATGGACTTCGTCGGCCCCGGCGGCGGCCTCGTCCCCGCCGACAACCGCCCCGAGATGCGGGTGTGGCACCAGGCGATCGTCGCCACCGGTCGTCCGATGCACCTGGAGCTCTCCAACTCGCTCAGCATCGCCGACGCCGCCACCTGGCAGGCCACCAGCAACGGCTGGCGCACCGGCGGCGACATCGAGTGCTATTGCAGCGTCAACGGATCCAGTACCCCGTTGACCAGCTGGCAGCGGACGTCGGCCCGGTTCGACCAGGTCGCGGCCTGGCAGCCGTTCGGCGGCTCCGGCGCGTTCAACGACTACGACTCGATCGAGGTCGGCAACGGCAGCGACGGCGGGCTGACCCCCGACGAGCGGCAGACGCAGCTGAGCCTGTGGTCGCTGGCCTCCTCCCCACTGCTCCTGGGCACTGACCTGACCAGGCTCGACGCCGCCGATCTGAAGCTGCTGGCGAATCGTGACGTGATCGCCGTGGACCAGGACACCGTCAACGCCACTCGGGTGAGCAGGAGCGCGACCGCGCAGGTCTTCGCGAAAACGGAGCCGAACGGCGATGTGATCCTGGGGCTGTTCAACACCGGGTCCGTCGCACAGACCGTCTCCATCGCCGCGGTCACGGCCGGCCTGCCCGCGTCCTCCTCGTACCGCCTCGACAACCTGTGGACGCACGAGGTCACCCGGTCCTCCGGCGCCACCGTCGCCGCCTCGGTCCCCGTGCACGGCGCGGCACTGTTCCGGGTACGTCCGTGGGCCGCGGGCAAGGCGCCGGGGCGCCCGCAGACCGGCCTCACCGTGACCGCCCCCGGCACCCTGGAGACCGGTCAACAGACCACCGCCAACGCGGACTTCACCAACTGGGGCACCGCCGTCGCGACCGGTGTCCACGTGGCCCTGCCCGTCCCGAAGGGCTGGACAGCCACCCCCGTCTCGCCCACCGCCTTCGCCTCCGTCGCGCCCGGCGCGACCGTCCGCGCCACCTACCGGGTTACTCCACCGGCGTCCATCACCGAGCTCTTCCCGACGGTCCGGCTCGACGCCGTCGCCCACTTCCGCTGGAACACCGGCACGGGCACCGGGGCACGGGTCACCGGCTCGGCCGCCGGACACACGTCCGTGCTGCTCGGCGAGTCCGTTCGGGCCCCGTTCCGCACCTTCTCCTCCTCGCCGGAGCCCGCGAACTTCTCACAGGTCGGCTCCGCCCTCGGCATTCGCGCGGCCGGCGCCGACGTCTACGGACCGAAGAACGAATACGGCTCGCTCTACGTCCCCGGCGCGGAGCACGACGGCTCCGTCACGACGGTTCGTGTCACCTGGCAGCGGTACCAGAGCTCCGGGGCCAAGACCGGAATCATGGTGCGCAACGACATCACCGCCGCGAGTAACTCGCCCGGCTTCGTGACGGTGGGCGTGAGCGCGAAGAAGGGCTACTTCATGCAGTGGGACACCGACGGCGACGGGCGGCTCGACGCAGGCACCGCACCCAACGGCTCCGGCGTCGGCAAGCCCGTCCTGCCCAGTTGGATCCGGCTGGTCCGCTCTGGCACCACCTTCACCGGCTACTACTCCACCGACAGCACCAACTGGACCCAGCTGAGTACGGCGAACGTTCCCTCCGCCGCCCCTACCCAGGACGTTGGCCTCTTCGGCACCGCTGCCAGCCCGGGCTACCCGAGCGAAGACGATTTCACCGACTTCACGACCAGTGGTTGACGGTCTGTAGGTGGGTGTCCTTTCCGGTGGGGGAGTGGAGCTTCGTCGCCTGCGGCCCGGCGTCATCGAGGTGCAGCTGGTCACGGGATCCGTCTGAACGGGATTGCCGTGGATGGCCTCCACGACGATCAGGCTCGGGCGTGTGATCACCGTCCAGGGCGAGGAACGAGGTCTGCAAGGCGGAGCGGTGATACGCCGCCGAGCCCGAGTCGTGGGGCGTGTACAGGCTGCCCAGCAGGTTGGTGTCCGTACTCGCAGGATCGCGCCGGCCGCACGCGGGATGCGCGGTGAAGAACGCGAACTCAGGTAGCCGCAATACATCGGATGAGTCAAGAACGTAGGGCGGGATTGCTGATGTACGTACGTCTTCCCAAATAGCGGAAAATAGCCGTTAGTTCGGCGTGGATGGCTATCGGTCGAGGTCATTGACAGGCACTCAGGGTATGCCTAGGTTCCTCGATACACCCGATGTATCAATGACCGTCAGCTCTGGAGGACGATGATGACCTCGCAGTCGGAGAACCACTCGCCGCTGCCCCGCAGAGTCTTACTCGGCACCGCGCTGGGAGGAGCCGCGGCCGCGGCCCTGCCCGGTGGGACGGCCCACGCCGACGAGCCTGTACGGGCGGAGGGGGCGGCCGACGTCGTGCCGGCGGCCCGGGCCGGCAGGAGCCCCTGGAGACTCCGCGACACCATGCGTGCCGACGGTGCCTGGGAAGAATTTCTGCGGGGCCAGGATCTGTTGTGGAGCAGACTGCCCACGCTCTGGTACGAGGGGCCGTTCCTGGGGGACGGCCTGCTCGGCAGCATGGTGTACCAGGAGCCGGGAGCCAACAAGCTCCGCTTCACCATCCAGCACGGCCGGGTCCAGGACCATCGCCCCGAGTTCGGCAGCGGCTGGGGCACCTGTCGCCTGCCGGTCGGCCACCTCACCCTCGAACCGGTCGGCACCATCACCTCCGTCGACTGGCGGCTGAGCCTGTGGAACGCCGAGCTCACCGGTACCGTCACCACCACCTCCGGCACGCTCACCCTCTCCGCTCTCATCCACGACGAGGTCTTCGCCGCCCGCGTGACGGCCGGCGGCGATGAACGGGTCACCTGGACGTTCCACCCCGAGGAAGCGCTCAGCCCCCGGCGCATCAGCGAAGCTCCGCCCGCGGGCTACACCGTCAACCCGCCCTGGACCACCCGGACTTCCGCCGACGGCACCGAGCAGGTGCTCCAGCCCCTCACCGGCGGACAGACTGCCACCGCCTACCGCCGCACCGGCCACGACCTGCTGCTCAGCGTCGGACACAGCTCGCCCTCCGAAACCGCCGCCGCAGCCGCTTCGCTGCGCAATCTCCGGCGCGCGGCCTCGTACACCGCCCTCAGACGACGGCACACGCAGTGGTGGCATGCGTTCTACCGCAAGAGCTTCGTCTCGTTCCCCGACCAGCGCCTGCAGAGTTTCCACTGGATCCAGCTCTACAAGGTCGCCTCCGCCAGCCGCGCCGGCGGCCCCGTCATGGCCACCTCCGGGCCGTGGCTGGAGCCCACGCCCTGGCCCGCGGTGTGGTGGAACCTCAACGTCCAGTTGGAGTACTGGCTCATCCACGGCTTCAACCACCCGGAGTTGGACGCGCTCGCCACCACGCTGCGCCAGAACCAGGAACAGCTCGCCGCCAACGTGCCCACCGCCTACCGGGCCGACAGCTCCGGCATCGGCCGCAGCTCCGACATGTTCGCCAACCGCGAAGTGGGCCGACCGGGAACAGGCGCCGAGACCGGCGACCTCACCTGGGCACTGCACAACGTGTGGCTGTCCTACCGGCACTCCATGGACAAGGCACTGCTGCGCGACACGATCTATCCCGTACTGCGCCGCGCGCTCAACTACTACCTGCACTTCCTCACCCCGGGCAGCGACGGCAGACTCCACCTGCCCAGCACGCTCTCGCCCGAATACCCCGTCGTGCCGCCACAGGACACGAACTACGACCTGGCCCTGATCCGATGGGGCTGCCAGACCCTGATCGAGTCCGCCCAACTGCTCGCAGTCGACGACGAGTTGATCCCGCGCTGGCAGGAGGCGCTGGCCAGGCTCACGCCGTACCCGGTCGACGACAACGGCTTCATGATCGGCGCCGACACCCCGTACGCGCAGTCCCACCGGCACTACTCGCACCTGCTGATGGTGTACCCGCTGCACCTCGTGAACTGGGACCAGCCCGCCAGCCGCGACCTGATCACGAAGTCGGTCACCCACTGGCACGCGCTGACCGGCGCCCACCGGGGCTACAGCTACACCGGCGCCGCCTCCATGTACGCGATGACCGGCGACGGAGACACCGCGATCACGTACCTGCGGAAGTTCTTCGATCCCACCACGCGCTACCCGTGCCGTGCCAACACGCACTACACCGAGGCCGGCCCGGTCATCGAGACTCCGCTGTCCGCCTCGCAGTCCCTGCACGACATGTTCTGCCAGAGCTGGGGCGGCGTGATCCGCGTCTTCCCGGCCGTCCCCTCCTCCTGGCCGGACGTGACCCTGCACGACTTCCGCACCCAGGGCGCCTTCCTGGTCAGCGCCGTCCGCAAGGCCGGGGTGACCCGATTCATCAGGATCAGAAGCCTGGCGGGCGAGCCGCTCAAGCTCCGGCACGGTCTCACCGGAACCCTCACCGTGCTCCTGGACGACGGCACCCCCGCCCACACCCACGACCTGGGCAACGGCACCCTCGCCATCGACCTTCCCCGGGGGCGTGAGGTCCTGGTCCACTCCGGCTCCCGTCCCGATCTCGTCATAGCGCCCGTCGCCGTCAGCGAATCGGGACCGGCGTGGGGCCTGCCGTAGCGAAGCAGGAGGACGTGGCCGTGTCGTCGAGTGTCGGGTGGCCCGCTTGGCCGGCCTCGGATTCGGCGACACGCTTGTCTCGCATCGCTGATGAGGGCCTGTGCTGCGCCCCTGAGCGGCCCGGCAGAACGGTGCGTCAAACGATGCCTTCTCCTTCATCGGAGCGCGAGAAAATGAGAGTGGAGGAACGGTGAGCGACCCTTTCCTTCGCCGTGCTGTCGTTGCCCTTGTCGCCGCAAGCAGTTAAGAGATCCCGCGGGTAAGGGTGCCGTCGCGAGTGCCGCGATACCGCCGCCCGGACCAGCGGAAGCTCTTGGAGATCGAGCGATGATCGGCGAAGGCGGTTTGCCGTCGGGGGAGCTGAGCAGTACTCACGCGCACGGCCGAGAATTGACAGTGAGCTCTTTCAGCGTTGCCGCTCCAGGGTGAGGACGGCGGCGGCGATTGACGTCATTCGATTCGGGCTGCACCGGGATCTGCGGAAGATGCGCC
>NZ_JNXE01000009.1 GCF_000716605.1 Streptomyces sp. NRRL F-525
TCCCCCCTCCCCAGCCCCACCCACCCCCGGCCCCGCCCCCCCGCGCTCTCTGGAAGCCGGGGCCATTCCTAACCAGTAAAAGCCTGCGAGGGTGGTTAGATTTTCCCCCGGCTTCCAGCAACCACCCACCGGGGGCTGGCCGCTGAGCCGAGGCGGCGTGCTGGCGAGACGGCAGCGCGCACGCTCGTACCCCCACACCCCACCGGCAGATAGCCGCTAAGCCCACCCGGCGTGCAGGCGAGACGCGGACGCGGCCCCTCCACACCGGCCGGCAACTCAGTTCAGACAGGGGGATGTCTGCCTGGCCACCCATCCCTCCGGGCCACTCGCTCGCTTCTCAAACGGGCTGGAGCGGCCCTAGTCAAGGGTGGAGCGAAGCGGAATCGCCGAAGGCGACGCGACCGCAGGGAGCGCCCTTTACTCGGGCCGCGGAAGCCCGACACTGGCCAAGAAGCGAGTGGCCCAACGTTCACCTACACCTCTACGTTCGCCTTCCCCCGCCCCACCTGTGTCCGCACCGCCCCCATGCTCGCCGCAATAACCAGCGCGATAGCCATGGCCTCAGGAACAGACAGCGCCTGATGAAGGATCAGGAAGCCCGCGGTTGCCGCCACAGCCGGTTCCAGGCTCATCAGGATGGCGAAGGTCGAGGAGGGGAGGCGGCGCAACGCCAGGAGTTCAAGTGTGTAGGGAAGGACCGAAGACAGGATCGCCACCGCGGATCCGAGGGCGATCGTCGCCGGGTTCAGGAGCTTCGTGCCTGACTCCACGACGCCGAGCGGAAGAAAAACCACCGCCGCCACAACCATCGCCAACGCCAACCCATCGGCCTGCGGGAAGCGGCGTCCCGTACGAGCGCTGAAGACTATGTACGTGGCCCACATGGCTCCGGCCCCTAGGGCGAAGGCCACGCCTACAGGGTCCAGGCTGCTGAAGCCTCCGCCGCCGAGGAGGAAGACGCCGGCCAGGGCAAGTCCAGCCCAGACCGCGTTCAGCGCACGCCGGGACGTCAGGACCGAGAGGGCGAGCGGGCCCAGTACCTCCAGCGTCACCGCCGGTCCCAGGGGGATGCGGGCCAGCGACTGGTAGAAGAGGCCGTTCATCGCGGCCATGGTGATGCCGAAGATGACGACCGTGCCCCAGTCGGCCCGCGAGTGGCCCCGCAGGCTCGGCCGACAGATCACGAGGAGAACCACCGCGGCCACCAGCAGCCGCAGCGTCACCACACCCAGCGCCCCCACCCTGGGCATCAGCGTCACCGCCAGCGCACCGCCGAACTGCACCGAGACACCCCCGGCCAGCACCAGACCCACCGGCCCGAGCGAGCCCCTGCGGCGCGGGGCGTTGGTCGGAGTGGCCACGGGGACGGGGGTCGTCGTACTGGGGATGCTCACGGGGGCTTCCAGGGCTCGGTTCAGCGCGCATTCGTCCATCACGATGCACTGCTCGGTCCATGGTAATGGACTTCGACAGGTGTGCGAACCCTTTATGCAACTGTCATTGAGGCTAGTCCCGGAACAGGGGCCTACCGTCGGGGAGGGTGGTGGGCATGGGCCCGAAGAGAGGATCGGAGTACAGGGGATCGGAGTACTCCGGGTACTCGGGCTGCGGGTAGGCCGGTTGATACGTCGACCCGTACGGCGGCTCGTACGTCTGCGGCGCCCAGCTCTCGACGAAGACCGGCGCCGCGGGGTAGCCGTAACCCACGCCCGCCTCCGCGAACGACGGCAGCCTCAGCTCCCCGGTGTCCATCACCGCGTTGTTCTGCGACCGGTGCAGCCGCGAGTACGCCCCGCCCAGCGCCATCAGCTCGGCGTGCCGGCCCGTCTCCACGATCCGGCCCCGGTCCACGACCAGGATGCGGTCGGCGTCGGGGGCGAGGTTGAGGTCGTGGGTGATCATGATGGTCGTACGGCCCGCCATCAGTCGGCGCAAAGGCTTCACGACCCGGCGGGCGGCCATCGAGTCCAAGCCGGTGGTCGGTTCGTCGAGGACCAGGACCGGGGCGTCGCGCAGGATCGCGCGGGCGATCGCCAGGCGCTGGAGCTGACCGCCGGACAGGCGGGCCGAGTTGGGGTCGACCTTCGTGTCGTAGCCGTCGGGGAGGCGGAGGATGAACTCGTGGGCGTCGGCAGCGACAGCCGCGTCCATGATCGCCTGCTCGCTCGCGCCGGGGCGGCCGCAGGCGATGTTCGCGCGGACGGTGTCGTGCAGGACCAGGGTCTCCTGGGGGAGCAGGGTGACGTACTCGCGCAGGCGGGCGAGGGGGAGGTCCCGCAGGGGGACGCCGTCGAGCAGGACATCGCCGGCATCGGGGTCGTAGAAGCGGAGCAGCATTTTGGAGACGGTGGACTTGCCGGCGCCGCTGGGGCCGGTGACGATCACCAGTTCGCCGGGGTTGACGGTGAAGGAGAGGCCCTCAAGGGCCGCTCGGTCGGCTCCCGGGTAACTGAAGGTGACGTCGCGGAGTTCGACCGTGCCGTCGGGGCGGCCGGTCTCGGAGTCGCGGGCGGGGTCGGTGACGGAGGGGCGGACGTCGAGGATCTCGATGAGGCGTTCGGCGCCCGCGGTGGCGGCGGTGATGGTGAGGCCGAGTTGGGCCAGGCCGCGGACGGGCGGGTAGAGGTAGCCCAAGAAGGCCGAGAACGCGAGGAGTTGGCCGAGGGTCATGCGGCCCGTCGAGATCTCCCACGCGCCGATGCCGATGACGGCGAGCACGCACACGGTCTCGATGACGGAGACGAGTTGCTCGTACGCCTCGTTGAGCCGGGTCGAGCGGACGGAGGCGCGGAACCAGGCGCCGGCCTCCTCGTTCAGGCGGCGGCGTTCGGCGTCGCGGCGGCCGTAGGCCTGGGTGAGGACGATGTTGCCGAGGGACTCCTCGACGACCGAGGTGATCGCGCCGTCGGCGACCCGGCCCTCGCGCGAGACGTCCTTGATGGAGCCGGAGAAGCGGCGGGCCGCGACCCAGAAGAGGGGGGCGAGGACGAAGGTGGCGGCCGCGAGGTCCCAGCGGAGCCAGAACGCGGCTGCCGCGTAGAAGAGGGCGGAGAAGAGCGCGGAGGCGGTGCCTATGACGCCGGAGACGACGAGGGTCTCGATCGCCTCGACGTCGCTGGTGAGGCGGGACAACAGGTCGCCCTGGCGGTGCCGTTGGAAGAAGTGCGGGGGCAACTGCTGTACGTGGTCGAAGACATGCTCGCGCAGTCTCATGACGAAGCGTTCGGTGGCCCAGGCGGCGAGGGAGTTGCCGGCGTACGAGACGAGCGCGCCGACGAGCGCGACGCCCAGCCACTTCACGGCGGGGCTCCAGAACGCGCTCAGTGAGCCCTTCGCGAGGGCGCGGTCGGTGAGGTCGGCGAAGAGGAGGATGGCCTCGGTCTCGGCGAGCGCGCCGATCACCGTGCACACCCAGACGAGGACCAGCCAGCGTCTGAGACCGCGGGTCAGCGGCCAGAAACGACGGAAAGCGGTGCGGGCGGGAATGGTGGGAGTTCCGTAGTCCTCGTCGTATTCGAGGTCTTCCTCGTCCGTATCCATGTCCACTGTCCCCTTCGCTTTCCGTCATCAGAATTCTTTGGATTTTCGAATTCGGGAAAGAAAAGAGGGCCGACTGCGTGGGTCGGCCCTCTTCTACTGCCGGTTCAGCTGTCCTGGCCGGGCAGCGGCTTCGGCAGCGGCTTGGGCTCGTGCTTCTTGCGCGGCTTCGGGGGCGGGGGCGGCAGCTGCTGCTTCTTGGGCTTGGGCAGCGGGGCGAGCTTGTTGAGGCCCATTCCGAACTCCTAGGTTGTGCAGTGGAATTTGTGCGTCAAAGTCGAGCGTTTTACCGCCCGGGGAATTCCCGACACCCAGAAACTTACACGGCCCTGTAGCCAAGTCGCAGCAAAGTCGTCGAGCGATCGGCAAACATGGGCTGTGAATACCTTTGTGAATCCTGAGTTACGGCCGCCAACCTGAGAGTTCTCTGATAAAGCTGAGAGCAGCCTTAATGAACCTGTGCTTCCGCCCTCAGACGGAGCCCTCAGCGGCGCGCCATGTAGAGGTCCAGCGCCTTGTGCAGCAGCCGGTTGAGGGGGAAGTCCCACTCCCCCAGGTACTCGACGGCCTCTCCGCCCGCGCCGGCCTTGAAACGCAGCAGCCCCAGCAGGTGGTTGGACTCCTCCAGGGTGTCGGTGATGCCCCTGAAGTCGTATACGGCCGCGCCGAGTTGGTGAGCGTCGGTCATCATGCGCCACTGCATCGCGTTGTTGGGCTGCACCTCGCGGCGGCGGCTGGTGGAGGCGCCGTAGGAGTACCAGACGTGCCGGCCGACCGTCAGCATCGTGGCCGCGGCGAGGATCTCGCCGTCGTGGTGGGCGAGGTAGAGGCGCATGCGGTCGGGGTGTTCGGCGGTGAGGGCGGTCCACATGCGCTGGAAGTAGGGCAGCGGGCGCGGGATGAAGCGGTCGCGCTCGGCGGTCTCGGCGTACAGCTCGTAGAAGGCGGGGAGGTCGTCGTAGCCGCCCTGGACCACCTTCACGCCGGCCTTCTCGGCCTTCTTGATGTTGCGCCGCCATTGTTGGTTGAGGCCGCGGTGGATGTCGTCCAACGAGCGGCCCGCGAACGGTACTTGGAACACGTACCGGGGCTGGCCGGCCGCGAAGCCCTCCTCTCCCCCGGCTTCCGTCTGCTGCCAGCCCGCGCGGCGCAGGCGGTCGGCGACCTCGTAGGCGCGGGGTTCGTACGACGTGGGCGCGGCGTCCTTCAGCCGGCGCGCGTCGGGGTCGGCGATCGCCGCCTTCACCGCGTCCGCGCTCCAGCGGCGTACGACGACGGGCGGGCCCATCTTCACCGTGAACGCGCCCTGCGACTTGAGGTGCGCGAGCATCGGGTCGAGCCAGCGGTCGAGATCGGCGGCGTGCCAGTCGATCACCGGGCCCTCGGGCAGGTACGCGAGGTACTTCTTGAGTTTGGGCACGGGCCGGTACAACACCAGCCCCACACCGACCAGTTGCCCGCTCGTCTCCTCGAACCACCCCAGGCTCTCCGCCCGCCAGTCGGGCTTCACCGCACCCCACGACGGCACCTGCATATGGCTGGCGGAGGGGCGCGCGGCGATGAACGCGAGGTGTTCGGCGGGGGTGATGGGGCGGAGACGGAGGCTGGTCATACGCGGGCTCCCTGACGGATCGAAAGCGTGGTCGAACGGCCAGCCTAGGCAGTCACCCGCGCCCGTCCCGGGGTCCGAACACCTCCAGCGCCTCCGTGTCCGACGCCCGCGCGTTGAGGAAGTAGTCCGCCCACTGGGCGATCTCCGGGTAGCCGGACTCGCGAGTGAGGCGGGCGATCGCCGCCGGAATGTCGTACGGCGTCACCCGCAGGTCCGTGCCGGGGCCGAGCAGGCACCAGTGGGCGCCGGGGCGGCCGTACGGCATGCCGACGCTGCCGGGGTTGACGATCAGGCGGCCGTGCGCGAGGCGGATGTACGGCATGTGGGTGTGGCCGCAGACGATCGTGCGGATGTCGTCGTCGAGGCCGGTGAGGACCTCCGTCCAGCGGGCGGGGCGGGAGTCGACCAGGACGACTTCCTCGTCGTCGCGGGGAGTCGCGTGGCAGAACAGGACCCTGCCCAGGCCACGGATCGGAAGGGTGAGCGTCTTGGGGAGGGTGGCCAGGAAGTCGATCTGGTCGGGGCGGAGGGCGGTCGCCGCGTAGGGGGCGATGGGGTCGGGGATCTCGGTGCGTTCGCCTCTGCGGTACTCGACCAGTTCGCGGTCGGCGTTGCCCGAGATCCACAGGACCCGGTCGGCCTCGGCTCTCAACAGGTCCACCACTTCCGCCGGTTGGGGGCCCGCCGTGATGTCGCCGGTGAGGACGACGCGGTCGGCGGCGGCCACCTCCGGTTCGGCGAGGACCGCTTCCAGGGCGGGGAGTACGCCGTGGATGTCGGAGAGGACGGCGACCCGGGCCGGTTCGTCGGTCACTTCTCTTCTCCCTCCAGCGCGTCCGCCAGGATCTCCGCCAGGTGTCGGCCCCGTACGCCTGCCAGCTGCTCCAGCTGTGTGCGGCACGAGAAGCCGTCCGCCAGGATCAGCGCGTCCTCCGGTGCCTCGCGTACCGCCGGGAGGAGTTGTTCCTCCGCGCATGTCGTCGACACCTCGTAGTGGCCCTTCTCGAAGCCGAAGTTGCCTGCCAACCCGCAGCAGCCGCCCGCCAGTTCGCCCGTCAGGCCCGCTGCTGTGCGGAGGCGACGGTCGGGGGCGTCGCCCAGGACCGCGTGCTGGTGGCAGTGGGTCTGGCCGATCGCGGGGCGGTCGACGCCGGGCGGGGTCCAGTCGGGGGCGAGCTGCTCCAGGGCTTCGGCGAAGGTGAGGATCGAGGCGGAGAGGCGGGCTGCCCTCGGGTCGTTTGGCAGCAGCTCCGGGAGGTCCGTGCGGAGGGCCGCCGCGCAGCTCGGTTCCAGGACGACAATGGGCACGTCACCCATGCCCGGGAGCTTGTCCATCTCGTCCAGCGTCCGGAGCAACACCGCACGGGCGCGGTCCAGTTGGCCCGTCGAGACGTAGGTCAGGCCGCAGCAGACCTGCTTCCCCCTCATCACCGGCAGGACCGGGAGTACGCCCAGGCCTGCCGCCTCCAGCACCCGCACGGCCGCGTGGCCGACCGACGGTGACAGGTGCTCCGTGAAGGTGTCCGGCCACAGATGGACACGGCCCCGGGTGGGAGTCTCCTCGTACTCCGCCCCCGCCCGCATGCTCCGCCGCGCCTCCGCTCTGGCCTGCCGCCGCCACGCCCTCGTGAACGTCACCCCCGCCACCCGCGGAATCCTCCGCTCGGTCGCGATCCCGCCGAGCCTCTTCGCCAGCGCCGCCAACGGCCCTACGGAGGCTAGGGAGTTGACCAGCCACGCCGTGCGCGTGCGCGCCACCAGCCGTAGCCAGCGCGGCAGCCAGCCCATCGCGTAGTGGGCCGCGGGCCTGCGCCGCCCCTCGTAGTGGTGGTGCAGGAACTCCGCCTTGTACGTGGCCATGTCGACCCCGACCGGGCAGTCCGTGCGGCAGCCCTTGCAGGACAGGCAGAGGTCCAGCGCGTCACGGACCTCCGTCGACTGCCAGCCGTCGGTGACCAGTTCGCCCGCGAGCATCTCGTGGAGGAGGCGGGCACGCCCGCGCGTGGAGTGCGCCTCCTCGCCCGTCGCCCGGAACGACGGGCACATCACGGCGGAGCCATTCACCTCTGTCGTACGGCACTTGGCCACCCCGACGCAGCGTCGGACCGCCGCCGAGAAGTCGCCGCCGTCGGCCGGGTAACCGAACACCACGTCCACCGGCTCGCGCGGGAGCACCGAGAAGCGGAGGTTCGTGTCCAGCGGGGCGGGCCGCACGAGCATCCCGGGGTTGAGGAGGTCGTCCGGGTCCCAGACTCCCTTCGCGCGCTCGAACAGGGTCACCATCTCGGCGCCGTACATCTTCGGGAGGAGTTCCGCGCGTGCCTGGCCGTCCCCGTGTTCGCCGGAGAGCGAGCCGCCGTGTGCCGCCACCAACTCCGCCAGCTCCTCCGAGAAGCGGCGGAAGCGGGCCACCCCCGGCTCCGTCAGCAGGTCGAAGTCGATGCGGACATGGATGCAGCCGTCCCCGAAGTGGCCGTACGGCGTGCCCCGTAGGCCGTGTGTTCCGAGCAAGCTCCTGAAGTCCCGTAGATACGGGCCCAGTTGAGCCGGCGGCACCGCGCAGTCCTCCCAGCCCGGCCACGCCTCCGAGCCGTCCGGCATGCGCGTCGCCGTACCGCTCGCGTCCTCGCGGACGCGCCACAGGGCCCGTTGAGCCGAAGGGTCCGTCACCACCAGGGAGTCGACGACGTCGGCCGCGCGGACGATCGTCTCCGCACGCGCGCGTGCCTCCGCCTCCGTGTCGCCGCCGGTCTCGACGAACAGCCAGGCGCCGCCCCGGGGGAGGTCGGCGGTGGAGCGGACCAGGTCGGCCGCCATGCCCTCCACCGTCAGCGGGCCGTGGACCAGCAGGCCTGCCGCCGCCTCCGCCGCCCCGCTCTCGTCGGTGTAACCGAGTATCGCCAGCGCACGCGCGCGGGGTGCCTCGACGAGGCGTACGACCGCCTCCGTGAGGATGCCCAGGGTGCCCTCGCTGCCGCAGAAGGAGCGGGCGACATCCGCGCCGTTCTCGGGGAGCAGGGCGTCCAGCGCGTACCCCGAGATACGGCGGGGGAGGTCCGGGAAGCCGGTGCGCAGGCGGGCCAACTCGGCTTCCACCAGCGGGCGCAGGCCTTCCGGGGCGCCCCTCCAGTCGCGGCCGGGGTGCAAGAGATCCCCCCGCGCGGTGATCACCGACAGCCCGCTCACACTGTCCGCCGTCGTGCCCCAGGCGACCGAGTGGGAGCCGCACGAGTTGTTGCCGATCATGCCGCCGAGGGTGCAGCGGCTGTGGGTCGAGGGGTCGGGGCCGAAGCGCAACCCGTGGGGCGCGGCGGCCTGTTGGAGGCGGTCCAGGACCAGGCCGGGCTGCACGACCGCCGTACGGGACGCGGGGTCCAGGGACACCAGGCCGTTCATGTGGCGGGTGAAGTCCAGGACCACGCCCGTGCCCGTCGCCTGGCCGGCGATCGACGTGCCGCCGCCGCGAGCCACCACCGGCACCCCGTGCGCCCGGCAGGCCGCGAGCGTCGCCGCAACGTCGTCGGCGTCACGGGGCGCTACGACACCCAGGGGGACGCGTCGGTAGTTGGACGCGTCCATGGTCGTCAGCGCCCGGGACGTGACGTCGAAACCGACCTCGCCCCGGACGGTCCTGCGCAGTTCCGCCTGGACATCCACCAGGCCCGGTTGAAGATCCGCCATGCCCCCAGCATGCACCCGACCACTGACAGTGACCGTCCGGCATCGGGCGAATCGTTCCGGGATGCTTCGCGCCCACGGGGCACCGATTCCGTAAACGCATCCAGAACCCACCCAGTTCGATCACTAATTCTCATATAGTGACCGACAGTTGAGCACCCGGAGTCGCTTCTCGCCCAGGAACCCGACGAGCACCCCCCGAGGACACGACCGAGGACGACTGAGGACCACGACCAAAGACGCCCGAGGACCCGACCGAGGACCCCCTTCATGACCGCCCCCATACTTCCCGGCGAACGACCCACCTTCCGCACCGTCGCCCCCGTCCCCCTGTTCACCGCCGTGCTGGCCGGGCTCGCGGTCGCCGGCGCGGTCTATGTGACACCCGGCTCGAAGCGCCTCGCGGTCGCCTGCGGTGCCGGGGCCGGCGCGCTCCTGCTGTGCGCGGCCGTCGCGCTCGCCACGCACGCGTACCAGACGGCCCGGATCACCCGCCGCCGCCTGGAGGCCGTCACCCTGGACGCGGGACGCCTGCTGCAGGAACGGGCCCGGCTGAGCACGGACTTCGACCGGGAGCGCGTGCAGCTGACCGAGGAGCTGACCCACGAGCGGGCCCGGCTGACCGCCGAACTCTCGCAGGAACGCGCCCGGTTGACCTCCGACTTCTCCCAGGAGCGGATGCGGCTCACCACCTCCTTCGCGGAGGAGCGCGGCCGCCTCACGGAGGAGAGCGAGCTGGAGCGCGCCCGACTCGCCGCCGAGAACAAGCAGTTGGCCGAGCGCGCCCGCCGGGACTCCCACGAGCGGGCCGCCGCGCTCTCCGCGACCGCCAACGCGGCGGGCCGGATGCAGGCGCTGGCCACCGGCATGCTCGCCGACCTGCGCGCCATGGAGGAGCGGCACTCGGACGAGGACGTCCTCGCCGACCTGCTCCACCTCGACCACCGCACCGCGCAGGCGGGCCGGCTCGCCGACTCCGTCGCCGTCCTCACGGGCGCGCGCTCCGGGCGCCGTTGGGCCCGCCCGATCGCCATGGAGTCGATCCTGCGGGGCGCGATGGGCCGAATCAGCGGCTACCAGCGCGTGCGGGTGCACTCCGCGAGCGACACCGCCGTCGCCGGGCACGCGGCCGAGGGCGTGATGCACGCGCTCGCCGAACTCCTCGACAACGCCGCGAACTTCTCGCCGCCGAGCGCCGAAGTGCATGTCTACGTAGAAGAGGTGCCCGCCGGGGTCATCCTCTCGGTGGAGGACAGCGGCCTGGTCATGGGCGACATCCAGCTGCGCCGCGCCGAACGCGCCGTCTCCGGTGACTCGGCCGAACTGGGCGGTCTCACCGGCACCCGGCTCGGCCTCGCGGTCGTCGGGCGGCTGGCCCGCAAGTACGGCCTGAAGGTGTCGTACCGGCCTTCCGCGCGGGGCGGCACCGGCGTCCTGATGCTCGTACCGCAGGACATCCTGGTGCCCCAGGACGCGCCGGCACCGCAGGTCTCCCCGGACCTCCCCGAGGCGTCGGCGTCGCCCTCGACACCCTTGGATCCGGAGGAGGTTGCCGAGCCCGCGACCTCCGTCCGCGACCATCCGTGGATGTCCTACGCCGCCGGCCGCACCCTCGCCGACCTGGACCCGGACCCGGTGCCCACGCACGAGTCGCCGGAGCGCGGTGTCCTCGCCGACGCGGTGACGGACGTAGCGAACACGTTGCCCGAAGGCCTGCCCAAGCGTCGCCGGGGTCAGGCACTCGCGGAGGCCGAACGCTCACGCGCGCGTGCCGAGTCCGCGGCCCCCGAGACACCGCGCCCCGCCCCCTCCGCAGACGACACCCTCGCCCGCACCGCCCGCTTCAACAGCTTCCGCCAGGCCGTACGCGAGGCGGCGACCGACCAGGGGGGCACGCGCGCGTCCGGCACCGACGCGGACAGCCCCGTACCAGCAGAGCCCACCCCCTCCCTCTCCCACTCGGAAGGCAACCCCACCTCATGACCGGCACGACGACCGCCGACGAGAAGCTCACCTGGCTCATCGAGGGCCTCCTGGAGCGCACCCCGGGCGCGCGGCACGCGCTCGTGCTGTCGCGGGACGGCCTGAAGCTGTGCCGGACGCCCGAACTCTCCGTCGACCAGGCCGACCAGCTCGCCGCGATCGCCGCCGGGATCCAGTCGCTGTCGCACGGCGCGTCGGTGGAGTTCGGGGACGGCAGCGGGGGCGTGCGCTCCGCGATGACGGAGTTCTACGGCGGCGTGCTGTTCATCGTCGAGGCGGGCGAGGGCGCGCACCTGGCCCTGGTCACCACCGAGGACGCGGACGCGGGGCTGATCGGGCACAACATGAGCGAGCTGGTCGAACAGCTCGGCGAGCACCTGCGCGCGGAACCCCGCTCGTCATGAGCCGCCCCGGCAGGGACGACTCACCCGACCGCCTCTACACGCTCACCGGAGGCCGCGCCCGTTCCGGCCCGGACAGCCCGTTCGACCTGGTGACCCTCGTGGTCGCCGAGTGCGATCCGGCGGCCGGGATGCAGTCGGAGCACGCGGCGATCCTGCGGATCACCGAACACCCCACGGCCGTCGTCGAGTTGGCGGCCGAGCTGAAGCTCCCGGTGAGCATCACCAAGATCCTCCTCTCCGACCTTCTCGCGGCCGGCCGGGTCAGCGCCCGCCATCCGCGCAAGGCCGATCTCGATCCCGACGTCCTGGAACAGGTGCTCGTTGGACTCCGCAACCTCTGACGCGCGCACCCCCTTGGGTGCCTCCGCCGACAACGGCCTGAAGATCGTGGTCGTCGGCGGCTTCGGCGTCGGCAAGACCACGCTGGTCCGCTCGGTCAGCGAGATACGTCCCCTCAACACCGAGGAGACGATGACGAAGGCCGGCGAGGCCGTCGACGACATCAGCGAGGTGCGCGGCAAGTCCGCGACCACCGTCGCCTTCGACTTCGGCCGCATCACGCTCGACGCCCGCAATGTGCTGTACCTGTTCGGCGCCCCCGGCCAGGAGAGGTTCTGGTTCCTCTGGGACCGGCTCTTCTCCGGGACGCTCGGCGCGGTGGTCCTCGTCGACACCCGTCGGATCGGCGACTCCTGGTACGCGATCGACCGCCTCGAACACCACGGCACCCCCTTCATCGTGGCCTGCAACGACTTCGGCGGCCCGACCTACGCCCCGCAGCAGATCCGCGAGGCCCTCGACCTCGACCCGCACGTCCCCCTCCTGGACTGCGACGCCCGCTCCCGCGCGTCCGCGAAACAGGTGCTGATCACCCTGGTCGAGCACGTCAAGAACGAACAGACCAGGGGCCGTTACGACGGTCAGGGCGCCGCCCGCCTCGAAGTCCCCTCCCCCCACCAGGAGTTGGCCCTGTGACCGCGCCCGTACCGCTGAGTGGACCCAGGTTCCAGACCGAACCGGCGCGGCTGTACCGGGAGATGCGGCGCGAGCACGGCGCCGTGACCCCCGTGGTGCTGGACGGCGACATCCCGGCCTGGCTGGTGCTCGGCTACCGCGAGCTGCACCAAGTCACCGGCGATCCGGTGCTGTTCAGCCGTGACTCCGACCTGTGGAACCAGTGGGACGGCATCCCGGACGACTGGCCGCTGCTGCCGATGATCGGCCGTAGGCAGCCGTCGATCCTCTACACGGTCGGCGAGCGGCACCGCGAGCGCGTCGGCATGATCAGCGACGCGCTGGAGGCCGTCGACCCGTCCGAACTCAGGTCGTACACCGAGAAGTTCGCGGACGAGCTGATCGACGGGATCTGCGCCAAGGGCGAGACGGACATCGTCGGCGACTACGCGATGCTGCTGCCGGTACGGGTCCTGGCCCGGCTCTACGGCTTCCGGGACGAGCAGGGTCCGGGGCTGGTGACCGCGCTCAACGACATGATCGACGGGCGCGAGCGCGCGATCGCCGGGCAGACCCATCTGGCCACGTCCATGGGGCAGTTGCTGGCCGACCGGAAGGAAGCGCCGGCCGACGACGTCGTATCGAGGATGCTGACGCACGAGTCCGGCTTCAACGACATCGAGATCGCCCAGGACTTGATGGTGATGATGGCGGCCGGTCACCAGCCGACCGCCGACTGGATCGGCAACTCGCTGCGGCTGATGCTGACCGACGACCGTTTCGCGGCCTCGCTGTTCGGCGGCCGCAACAGTGTCGCCGAGGCGATGAACGAGGTCCTCTGGGAGGACACCCCGACCCAGAACGTGGCCGGGCGCTGGGCCTCCCGCGACACCCAGCTCGGCGGCCGCCGCATCCGCGCCGGCGACCTGCTCCTCCTCGGTCTCCAGGGCGCCAACTCCGACCCCCAGGTCCGCACCGACGGCTCCGCGCTCACCGGCGGCAACAACGCGCACTTCTCCTTCGGGCACGGGGAGCACCGGTGTCCGTTCCCGGCGCAGGAGGTGGCCGAGGTGATCGCGCGGACGGGCATCGAGGTCGTCCTGGACCGCCTCCCGGACATCGACCTGGCGGTACCGGCCGAGTCCCTCACGCGCCGGCCCTCGCCGTGGCTGCGGGGCCTGACCGAACTGCCGGTGCGGTTCACGCCCGTGCCCGCGCTCTGAGCTTCCAGCACCGATCCTGCGTCACCCCGGCGGCACCACAACGCCCGCCGGGCGCCCGGGAGTTGACCCCGACCCCCGGAAGGACGCGGTACCCCACCCCTGCCCTTGGAGGAACTCCCGTATGAGCACCGGTACCGAAGAGACCCGTATCGTCCTCGACCCCTTCGTCGGCGACCTGGACGGCGAGAGCGCCAGGCTGCGCGCGGCCGGTCCGCTGGCCGCCGTAGAGCTGCCCGGTGGCGTGCCCGTGTGGGCGGTGACGCGGCACGCCGAGGCGAAACAGCTGCTCACGGATCCGCGGCTGGTGAAGGACATCAACGTCTGGGGCGCCTGGCAGCGCGGTGAGATCCCCGCGGACTGGCCGCTGATCGGGCTGGCGAACCCGGGCCGTTCGATGCTGACCGTGGACGGCGCGGACCACCGCCGGATGCGCACGCTGGTCGCGCAGGCGCTCACCCCGCGCCGGGTGGAGCAGATGCGGGAGCGGATCGCGAAGCGGACGCAGAGCCTGCTCGACGGCCTGGACGGGGACGCGGACGAGGTCGATCTGAAGGCGGCGTTCGCGTACCCGCTCCCCATGTACGTCATCGCCGACCTGATGGGCATAGCGGAGGACCAACTCCCGCGCCTGAAGGAGCTGTTCGAGAAGTTCTTCTCGACGCAGACGCCGCCGGCGGAGGTCATCGCGACGCTGACGGAGCTCGCCGGCATCATGGCGCAGACGGTCGCGGCGAAGCGGGCGGAGCCGGGCGACGACCTGACGTCGGCGCTGATCGCGGCGTCCGAGAACGGCGACCACCTCACCGACGAGGAGATCGTCTCCACGCTCCAGCTGATGGTCGCGGCCGGCCACGAGACGACCATCTCGCTGATCGTCAACGCGGTCGTCAACCTCTCGACGCACCCCGTCCAGCGCGCCCTCGTCCTGGCCGGCGAGGCCGACTGGTCCTCGGTGGTCGAGGAGACCCTGCGCCACTCGACGCCCACCTCGCACGTTCTGATCCGCTTCGCCACGGAGGACGTCCAGGTCGGCGACAAGATCCTCCCGGCCGGGGACGCGCTGATCGTGTCGTACGCCGCGATCGGCCGCGACGAGGAGGCCCACGGCCCGACGGCGGGCGAGTTCGACATCACCCGCACCAGCGAGAACCGCCACATCTCCTTCGGCCACGGCCCGCACGTCTGCCCCGGCGCGGCCCTCTCCCGCCTGGAGGCGGACGTGGCGCTCCCGGCCCTCTACGAGCGCTACCCGCACCTGGACCTGGCGGTCCCGGCGAGCGAGCTCCGCAACAAGCCGGTGGTGACGCAGAACGACATCTTCGAACTGCCGGTGCGGCTCGCTCCGTAGATCGCCGTAGATCACCGTCTGTCCACAGGCCGGAGCGGTCGTCTCATCGAACGGACGCGTTTCCGTCCGGTTTCACCGAGGGGATACGCTCCGGCTCGTGGCTGATATCCAGATTCCCGCTGACATCAAGCCCGCCGACGGACGTTTCGGCGCTGGCCCCTCCAAGGTGCGGACGGAGGCGCTGGACGCGCTGGCCGCCACCGGTACGTCTCTGCTGGGTACGTCCCACCGCCAGGCCCCGGTCAAGAACCTGGTCGGCAAGGTGCGTGAGGGCGTCTCCGCGCTGTTCTCGCTGCCCGAGGGCTACGAGGTCGTCCTCGGCAACGGCGGTTCGACGGCCTTCTGGGACGTCGCGACCCACGGGCTCATCGACAACAAGTCGCAGCACCTGACCTTCGGCGAGTTCAGCTCGAAGTTCGCGAAGGCGGCCAAGCTGGCGCCGTGGCTGGCCGAGCCGACGGTCATCTCCTCCGACCCCGGCACGCACCCCGAGCCGGCCGCCGAGGCGGGCGTGGACGTGTACGCGTACACGCACAACGAGACGTCGACGGGCGTCGCGGCCCCCATCAAGCGGGTCGCGGGAGCCGACGAGGGCGCGCTGGTCCTCGTGGACGCGACGTCGGGCGCGGGCGGCCTCCCGGTCGACATCGCCGAGACGGACGTCTACTACTTCGCCCCGCAGAAGTCCTTCGCCTCCGACGGCGGCCTGTGGATCGGTGTCTTCTCCCCCGCCGCGATCGAGCGCGCCGAGCGCATCCACGCGTCCGGCCGCCACGTCCCGGAGTTCTTCTCGCTCCCCACGGCGATCGACAACTCCCGCAAGAACCAGACGTACAACACCCCTGCCCTGTCCACCCTGTTCCTCCTCAACGAGCAGCTCGAGTGGATCAACGGCCAGGGCGGCCTGTCCTGGTCGACGGCCCGCACGAAGGACTCGTCGAGCCGCCTGTACAGCTGGGCGGAGGAGTCGAAGTACGCGACCCCGTTCGTGTCCGACGCCACCAAGCGCTCGCAGGTCATCGGCACGATCGACTTCGCCGACGAGATCGACGCGGCGGCCGTCGCCAAGGTCCTCCGCGCGAACGGCATCGTCGACACCGAGCCGTACCGCAAGCTCGGCCGCAACCAGCTCCGCGTGGCGATGTTCCCGGCGATCGACCCGGCGGACGTCGAGGCGCTGACGAAGTGCATCGACTATGTGATCGAGAAGCTGTAGTCGCCGTCCAGTAGCACTCAGTTCTACGACGACGAAGGGCGCCCCGCGGGTCAACTGCGGGGCGCTTTTTGGTGCGTTGGGCAATGCGGGGCAGCCTGCGTCCGAAGTCCAGGTGAACCCGGAACCCGGACAAACCCCCCGCACACCACAGCCGCGTAACAGCGAACACACAGGGGACAACTCCCACCCCACCCCGCCGGTCGAACCCGATGCGTCGCACACCTGCGGCGCAACTCCTCGATTCCCGACCGAAGTTGGAGTTGCCCCCATGCCCAGGAAGTCCCTGCCGACGCGGCTCGCCGCCACCGCCGCGCTGCTGCTCGCCACCGGCGCCCTGTCCGCACCGGCCGCCTCCGCGGCCCCCTCGGACGCCGCGCCCGGCGACGCGTACGTGCTGACCGTGACGACGAACCCGACCAGCACCAACTACCAGGAACGGCACGTCGACGTCACCGGCACCGTCACCAAGGCGGACGGCACCCCCGCGGCGAACATCCCCGTCACCCTGCAGGAAGTCGTCCAGTTCACGACCTGGAACCCGTGGGGCGACCCGATCGACCCCAACTACTACGAGCCCCGCGACCTGGGCAAGCCGGTCACCGACGCCAACGGGAAGTTCACGGTCCCGGACGTCGACATCGACCGCACGGGCGGCAGCAGCCTGCTCAACGTCCAGCGCGATGTGCACATCACCGCCCTCTACGACGAGGACGGCGACCTCAACACCCCGCAGGACGGCTACTTCGCGGAGACCACGGTCGCCACCAAGGCCCGCTCCAGCTCGGTCAGTTACTCGGTCAACAAGAAGAAGGTGAAGGCCGGCGACATCCTCACCGTCCAGGGCAAGGTCACCCTCCCCCAGGGCGTCGAGCCCCAGGGCACGGAGGTCTTCCTGCAGACGTACTGGGAGCAGCAGTCCCACGTGAAGGTGACCGCGGAGGACGACGGCTTCTTCGTCATGTCGGTCCGTGTCTCGTCCTACGACGACACGTTCACGCTGCGCACGGCTCCCACGGACCTGTACGTGGCGGGGGCGGTCCAGAAGCTCCCGATCACCAACACGTCGTTGCCCCGCAAGTAGCCTCCCGACGCAGCCTCCGGAGGGGTGGGCCGTGGAAGTGTGACACTTCGCGGTGAAGTGTCACACTTTTGCGGGGAGGGTGGGGTAGGGGGCCGGGTGGGGGGCGCCGTCTTCCGGGCGCTTGCTGTCGCGGACACCAACGCGGTGACCCACTGCCAGGTCTGGCAGCCGACTACGGAACTTGCCCAAGAAGTCCGGACGCCTGCCCCTACGTATGGCGGCTCCCGCCCGTCACACTTCCGTAAGACGGCCATCTCCCACACCCCCGAACCTGTCTGTTAGCGTCCGCGCGACCCCTCGAAGATCCGCACCTCGAAGATCCGCGACAGGAGACGCAGATGCACATCGCCCTCATCCTCGCGAGCGGCATCGCCTGGACGATCGTGTACATCGAAGCGATCCGCATCGGGTTCCGCGAACGCACCTACGCCATGCCCGCCGTAGCCCTGGGTCTCAACTTCGCCTGGGAGTGGACGTACGCGGTGCACAACCTGGTCTTCGACCCGTCCGTGCAGGGCGGCATCAACCTGGTGTGGGGCATCGCCGACGCGGTCATCGTCTACACGTTCTTCCGCTACGGCCGCGCCGACTTCCCCTCGTTCGTCACGCCCCGGATGTTCGCCGGGCTGAGCGTGCTGCTGTTCGGGATGTCGTTCGCCGTGCAGTGGCTGTTCCTGGCGAAGTTCGGCGCGGAGGACGGGGCCGGCTACTCGGCGTTCCTCCAGAACCTGCTGATGTCCGCCCTGTTCATCGCGATGTTCGTCGCGCGACGCGGCCTGCGCGGGCAGTCGGTGACGATCGCCGTGGCCAAGTGGCTCGGCACACTCGCGCCCACGATCCTGTTCGGCGCCCTCCAGCACGACGGGTTCCTGCTCGGCCTGGGCATCATGTGCAGCGTGCTCGACCTGGTCTATGTGTGGTTGTGCGTGGGGGCGAGGCGGGACGGCGGCGTGGGTGACATGGGTGACTCGGGTGACGTGCCCGAGCCCGGCACGGTGACGACTCGGGCCGACAGCGCGTCCATGGAGGCATGACCGAGGCGAACTCGGCGCCCCTTGAGAGGCGAGAGGCCGATCCCGCGGGCTTGCACCTCACACGGCGTCAGGGAGCATCGTTGACGCATGGGCATCGACCAGACATGGAAGGTCGGAGCGCTCGCCGAGGCGAGTGGGCTGACTGTTCGTACGTTGCATCACTGGGACCGGATCGGGCTGCTCGGCCCGTCCAGGCGTACGGCCGCCGGGCACCGCGAGTACACCGAGCAGGATGTGATCCGCCTGTATCAGGTTCTCGCGCTGCGCCGACTCGGGCTGGGACTGGAGACCATCGCCACCTGCCTGGACGTCGGGGTAGACCCGGTCCGGCTGGTGAACGAGCACCTGGCCGCCGTAGAGGCCTCCATCGCGTCCCTGGAATCCCTGAGGCGACAACTGGCCTACGTCCACGACGAGTTGGCCTCCGACCGGGCGCCGGACGTCTCCGCGTTGATCGGCGCGCTCCGGACGATGGTCAGCGCGGGACCGGAGAGCGGGCAGGCGCTGCGGCGCCATCTCGACGACGACCAGATACACACGCTGCACGACCGGGCGACGGTACTCGGCCCCGCCGCCCATTACCTCCTGGAGGTCGAGTGGCCGGAGCTGTACCGCAGGGCCGAGGCGCTGCGGACCGCCGGGGTGGAGCCGACGGCACCCCGGGTGAGGAAGCTGGTGGAACGCATGGACGAGCTGAGTTCGCTGTTCACCGGGGGTGACAGCGGTGTCTCGGCCGCGGTGCGCTCCGCCTGGCGGCACGAGCCGGCCGCGATGTCCGGCGACCCGACGGCCCCGGCCGACGCCTGGCACGACCTGACCGCCTACCTCGACCGCGCCCGCTCCTCCACCGCGTGACCGCCAACTCCTTGCGGGGGCCCGCCACTGGCTGCGCACGCACACCCTGAACTCCCCTTCCCACGCCGCGACTTCTAGCCCTCTCCTCCCCCACGGGCATTGGTCAGCGCGTCCAGGATCATGCGGGTGGCGAAGTCGGGGTTGTCGGCGATGCGGTTGATGTGTTCCGCGAGCAGGAACGCCGTGGCCTCCAGCGGAGTCATCTCCTCCTTGGTCCAGTCGCCGTACCGCTGACGCCACAGGTTGGGGCTCAGTTCGGTACCGGCGGCGATCACCAGGCCGACCATCATGGGGATGACCTCGGGGGGACAACTCCTGGGCATCATCCGCATCGTGGCGACAAGGGTGGGCACCACGTACTCGACGACGTCCTTGCCCTCGCTCTCGTGGGCCTTCCTCAGCCACGTCATGAACATATAGATGAGCGTGCACGCGCCGTCCACCAGGTCGTCCAGCCCGCTGGGCCCGAGCGACGCGAGGAACTGCTCCATCAACTCCTGCTGTTCGCGATCCGACGCGAACTTCCCGGCATGAACGGCCTTGAGCCGCGAGTCGACCATCATGAGCGCGGCACCCACATCACCGACGGGGGCGTACGCGGGGTCACAGGACGCTGACACAGGATTCCTCCTCCACCGACCGCACTGGGTAACGCGGCGCGTCCGCAGAGTAGTTGGCCGGCAGGGAGCGGGTCGGCGGCTTTCTCCCCCCGCACGGCAACAGGACGAGGAGTTGCATCAACCGGCTCGCGAGCCACGGCCGTTCGCCTGATTGGATCCACACGTGGACAACGCGGTGTGGAACAGGCTGTCGGCGGAGGCGCGAGCAGAGGTGGACGGCCTCGTCGCCGCCGGCCGCACCATCCCGGCCATCATGGCGATGCTGGAACACGCCGACCCGCCGCGGCCCGACCTGCGTGAGTGCGTTGATCTGCTGGCGTGGCGACACAGGGCGCTGCAGGAGTAGGCGGTGCGCGCCGTGCGGTCGGTCTGCCAGACGCCGCGCCCGGATCAGCGCAGCGCCTCGATGGCCTTCACGATCAGGGTCCGGGCTTCCGCCCCGTACACCGCCATGCTCCGTAGTTGCTCGAAGGCGCTCAGGTAGAGGGCGATCTCGGAGGGCTGGGTGACGCGGACCCGGGCCGACAGCAGTTCCACCGAGACGAGTGTGTCGTCGTACATGTGGAACAACTCCTGTGGCCGCAGGACCCGTTCCGGGGTCGAACTGGGGATGATGCCCAGCGACACCGAAGGCAGGGCCCCGGCCGTCAGCAGGTATCCGAGCTGCGCCGCCATCGCGTCCGCGTCGCCCAACTGGTGACGCAGAACGCCCTCTTCGATCACCATGACGAAACGGTGCCCGCGCTCGTGGATGATCTTCGACCGCTCGACTCGTGCCGCCGCTGCCGCATCGGAGTCATCGGGGATGCCGAGCAGCCGGGCATTGGCAGAGAGCAGGGCACGGGCGTACCCCTCGGTCTGGAGAAGACCGGGGACCAGGGTGGACGAGTAGATCCGGAACAGCTCGGTGGACCGGAAGAGCTCCACGTAGCTGTTCTGAAGGCGCTTCAGGCCCGCGCGGGCCTTGCGTCGCCATTCGCTGTACTGCGACTCGGCTTCCCTGGACTCGACGATGATGTCCGCGGCCTGGTCGTCCGCACCGCACGCGGCGCACCAACGGCGTATGTCGTCGGGCGTGGGCGGTGTGCGGGCGTTCTCCAGGCGGGAGGTCTTCGGGTGGGTCCAGCCACAGCGCTCGGCCAGCTCACTCCCGGTGATACCCGCGTCCGCGCGCAGATCCCGCAGACGCTGCGCGACACGTTCACGCGCGGCCTGGGCCGAGGAGGAGGGGGAATTGGGCACGAGCTGACCGTATCCTTGCGCGCTAGCCGATCCTGTAGTCCTCGTGCGGGATCGCTCGCTCCCACACCGCCTCGAACGCCTCGGCGCACAGTTTCGCCGCTGCGGGATCCTCGCTGATCTCTCCGCCGCCGGACACGCCGTCCCCGGTGAAGTGATTCCAGCGGATCAACCGGTCGTCCAGGAGCCAGAAGTCGTTGCCCGGCAGTGCGATGTCGGAGGCCTGCCGACGCGGAAGCCACCGCACCTGTTCGCCTGCCTCGATGTTGACCCGCGTGCCCGCGTGCTCGTAGCGGATGTAGTCGCTGACCGGCTCCGACACGATACGGGCACGGCGCACGACCACTCCACGAGCAACCGTACGGCGGATGAGGCTCGTCCAAGGGCCCCAGTGCGGCGACTCCGGGTCGTTGTCCCGTTCTCCCGTCCGCTGCCAGTGGCCGAAGTCGTCGGCCTCACCGGCGACTCCGTATGCGTCTCGCATCTCCAGGTGGACAGCCGAGTGCCGTGCGCCGTCCAGGAGTTCAGTGAAGCTGGGCACGTTCCGCGACATCGCACGCCTTCCTCAGGATCGGCACCATACGGGCTGGGACGCGGACAACACTCTCGTGGTCGGGGATTCCCACCGCATGGCCGGGCGCCTCGAACGCGGCGCATTGCGCTTCGAGTTCACTGTCCGGCTTCCACCCTTGGATGACCAGTTCGTTCTTGCCCTCGTCGACCCAAACGGTGGGGCTCTCGCCCGTGTCAGTGTTCGGGTCGATCCCGATGAACCGTAACGCCATGGCCGCCTCCGGCATGCTGGTCGTCCGCAGATGTGCACCACATTGACGATTCAAAGAAGCCTGGTCAAGAAGAAAATTCAGCCATGAGCAGGGCCAATGTACTGGTGTGAACATTCATGAACATCGCTGGAGACGGCGACCACCAGGGCCCTAGCGTCAAGACCGACGACACCACCCCGGCGAGGCGGCGAACCCTCCCGTGGCACGGCTCGCCATCTGCAAGCAAGCCCCTCCAACTGACAGGAAGGCACCCCCATGCTCAACGGCACCGACCTCTACGAACTCGACATCACCGCCGCCTCGTTCACGCAGGCCTGCGGCGGACCCTGCACCGAGGGTTGCGTCACCCTCGCCCGGATCGGCGACGACTCCTGGGCCCTCGGCGACAGCAAGCGGCCGGACAAGGAGCCGTTGCGGTTCAGCACGGAGGAACTGAGCGTGGCCGGCATCGACCCGGCACGGTTCGGCCTGACCATCTGAGAGTCCCAGCCAGACCCCCATCCCGGCCGGGACCAGGCGCGTGACCCCAGCTCGCCCTCTCCGGCCGGGATTTCACCACCGCCAAGACCAAGCCCACCCCGAACAGGACCCCCACCGGTGCACCACCACGCCTACCTGTGGACCGGACCCAAAGCCCGCTTCGACCAAGAGGCGTTACGCAGACCACCCCACCCCGAACCACCCCCACCCGGCAGCCGCCCCGAGTTGATCCAGCGATATCGCGAAGTCGCCGCCGAGTTCCCGGTCTCCGACCTGCCCCCGCTGGAAACGGCGTACTGGCTCATCAAGCCGCGTGAACTCGTACGCGGGACATGGCCGACCCCAGCCGCCGCAGCAGCCTGGCTCAGTGAGCAACTCGCCGCACACCAGGCCCGGTTCGCATCCGACGCACACCGCGACGCCGGTCACCTCGACGCCCTCGTCCGCTCCGCCGCCGAACGGCTGACCTCCGGCGTCGACTCGTCGTACGGCTTCTATCTCGAACGGCCGGCCTATCTGTCCCTCGCGCTCGTCACCTGCGCGCCGAACCGCGCCAGGCCCAACCTGCCCTGTCCCTTGGACGGTTGAGATCCTCCGTGCTTTTTGTGGATCAAGTGCTCGGCGTTCGGATAGCGTGCGCAAGTCCGTGGTCGACAGCTCAGGTCCATGGTCGACAGCTTTGGAGAGGTTGACGTATGACGCCTTCAAGCCCCCACCCAGTACCGCCGGTTCAACCGGGCAAGCCGGTTCGGAAGGAGACCTTTTCCTTCACCGGGGATGCCGTTCCGCCGCCGGCGGGGGCGTACTCGCATGCGACGCGGTGGGGCTCCAACGTGTTCCTCTCGGGACAGTTGGCCACCGATCCCGCGACTGGTGAACTGGTCGGCGGCGGTGACCTGGTGGCCGAGGCGGAGCAGGTGCGGCGCAACCTCGAAGCGGTGTTGGGGCAGTTCGGACTGACCCTCGACGACGTGCTGATGCTGCGCGTCTACCTCACCTCCTTCGAGGAGTTCGACAGCTTCAACAAGGCGTACCGGACCTGGTTCCGCGGCCCGTTGCCGAGCCGGACCACGGTCGGCGTCACCGAACTGGCCCTGGGCGCCGCGGTGGAGATCGACGTCATCGCCGGGATCCCTGAAGCCGGCGCCTGACTCTCGTCGGGGACATCACCAGGAGACCATCGGCTTCGCCCCGCCCCCATCGACGTCGAGGACCGCGCAGTTGACGTAACCGGCCGCCGGTGACGCCAGGAAGGCGACCGTCTCGGCGATGTCCCGGGGTTCGCAGACACGGCCGAGCGCCAGCATGTCCGCGAACCGCTGCTGTTGCTCCTCATCGAAGATCTCCCGGACACCCTCGGTGAGGACGAACCCGGGTCGTACGACGTTGCTGCGGATGCCGTCCGCGCCGTGCTGGGCGCCGACGTACAGGGAGAAGGTCTCCAGCGCGGACTTGCAGGCGCCGTAGGCCGCCTTCGTCGCGGTGGGGTGACGTACGGCGCCGGACGAGATGTTGATGATCGAGCCGCCGCCGTCGCTTGCCAGCATCGCCGGGATCGCGTGCCGCGCGCCCCAGACCGCGGCCATGACGTTGAGGTCGAAGGTCCGCCGCCACGCCTCGTCGCCGGAAGTGGACGTGCCGGTGTCCTCGGGCACCTCGGCGGCGGCGTTGTTGTCCAGGACGTCCAGGCGCCCGAAGGTGTCCAGCGCCGCCTGCACCAGACTCCGTACGCCTTCCTCCTGCGTGATGTCGGCGTGCAGCCCGATCGCGCTGTCGCCCAGGTCCGCGACCAGTTCGCCCAGGGCCTCGTCGTTGATGTCGCCCAGGACCACCCGGGCTCCCTCGCGCACGAAGACGCGTGCCGTGGCCGCGCCGATCCCGCTCGCGGCGCCGGTGACGACGGCCACCTTCCCGTCCAGTCCATTCGTCATGGTGCACACCTTCCGCTCTCGCCTCACCGATGCGAGGCCTGACCTCATTATTGATAGCACATCTCACTGTTGAGACTAAGTCTCAGTCGCGAGGCAAGCTATCGTGAAGCCATGGGGATTTCCACCGAGGACGCCAAGGACACCGAGGGCGTCAAGGACCAGCCGCCGAGCGTGCGCTCCCGCGCCCGTCAGGCCGTGAAGGCTCAAGTGGCCGAGATCGGGCTGGAGTTGTTCCTGACCGACGGCTTCGAGCGGACGACGACCGACCAGATCGCCAAGGCTGCGGGCATGTCCCGCGCCACGTTCTTCCGGTACTTCCCCACCAAGGAGGACGTCGTCCTCACGCTGGTCGAGGACCTCGCCGAACAGACCCGGGAGGCTCTGATCCGGCGCCCGGCGGACGAACCGGTGTGGACGGCGCTGCGGCACGCGCTCGAACCCCCCGTCCGCGAGCACGCCAAGGACCTGGACGCCGCCCTCCAGACGGCCCGGGTGATCGTGGAGTCCCCGTCCGTCCGGGCCCGCCTCCAGGAACGGAACCGGCGCTGGCGGGAACTGCTCCTCCCCGAAGTCGCCCGCCGCATCACACCAGCCGTCACGTCCCGCCCCGACCCCGCCGCCTCCGCCCTGATCGCCAGCGCCCTGAGCTGCCTGGACGCCGCCATCGAGGCGTGGGTACAGGAGGAGGGCCGCCTCCCGCTGCCCACGCTCCTCGACGAGGCGATGAACGCCGTCCACCCGTTGACGACACACGCCGGACAGACCGGGCCGTCGGCCTGAGCGGCAACCCGGCCCGGCGCCCTCAGTCCCTCACGTCGCCGTGCAGCTCAAACTCGGCGCGCTCCCACCCCCCGGAGCTCCCCCGAACCCGAAACTCGCCGAACCCCCAACCCCCACACTCCCGTTGTGATCCGCGTTCACCGCGGTGACGCTCGTCCCGGTCTGTGTGTACGTCGCGTTCCACATGTTCGTGATCTGCTGGGTGCCGGACCAAGTCCACTTCACCTGCCAGGACTTGAGGGCCGAGGTGCCCGTGTTCGCCACCGTCACGTCGGCGTTGAAGCCGGTACCCCAGTCGCTGGTGACGGTGTACGTGGCGGCACAGGTGGCCGTACCGCCTCCTCCTCCGCCGCCCCCACCCGTCCCCGTGCCCGGAAACCCCGCCGCCTTGATGCTCGCCAGGTATCCGTCCTTCACCGTGTCCACCGTCACCCAGTCGTCCTTCAGGATCCCGCCCGTGTCACCGGAGTTGGGGTTCCACGACCAGAAGGTCCAGGAGAAGGAGTCGGCACCGTACGTCGCGGTCGGGCGGAGGTAACTCACCAGCGCCGCAAGCCACTTCTGGTCCACCGTCGACGCCAGCGTCGTGCCGAACTCGCCCACCCACACCGGCGCGATGTTCTGCCGGAAGAGGTAGCCCCAGTACTTGTCCCACACCCCGGGCATGTTCGCCGGGAAGGTCGGGTCGGTGAACCAGGGCTGTTGGGCCACGCTCGTCGCGTAGTCGTGGGCCGAGTACACGACCCGGTTCGGGACGTTCAACTCCACCGGATACTGGCCCGCGCCCATCAAGTTGCCGCCCCACCAACCCGATACACCGGCGTACGTCTGCACGCCCTCCACGAAGATCAGCAGGTCCGGGTTGACCGACAGCACCGCGTTGCCCGCCCGCTCCGCCGCCAGGCGCCAGTCCGTCGCGATGTCGCCGCAGCCCCAACACGCCGGATCGTGCGGCTCGTTGTGGAGGTCGATGCCGATGACCGTCGACTGGCCCGCGTAACGGGTCGCCAGGGAACGGAGGTTGGCGATCCACGTCGACTCCGGTACCGATGAGGTGTACCAGAGCGCCGACTGGGCCGAGGCGTCCGGACGGTGCCGGTCGAGGATGACCTTCAGGCCGTCCTGGCCCGCGTAGGCGACGAGTTTGTCCATGATCTGGAGCGAGTTGAGGCCCTGGAGGTCCGCGTTCTTGCCGCTGGAGAAGTCGATGCTGTTGGGGACCGTGCCGGACTTGAAGATGTCATCGCTGTAGGGGAGGCGGATGGTGTTGTAGCCCAGCGACTTCATCTGGTCGATCATGCTCTTGTAGTCGCGTGACCAGAGGCCGTGCACAACGTAGTTGGCGGTCTCGAAGCCGAACCAGTTGATCCCGGCGATACGGACCGGCTGCCCGGCCGCGTCGAGGATCTGGCGGCCGCTGGTGTGCCAGTAGCCCGCTCCGGGTGCGTCGGCGGCCACCTCCTTCGCACCCGCCACGCCCGCCGGACCAGCCGCCTGCGCCGGGTGCACACCGGCCAGCGGCAGCACGAGCACCGCGGCAACAACCCCCAGCGCTCTTCTCAAGCTGCGGAACATGTCGCTGCTTCCTCTCGGGAGGCGCGGGTCCGGAACTCGTGGGAGCGCTCCCATCACCCGGCACCCTCCATGGAAGCCATGTCACGTGGACACGTCAAGGCAATGGGCAACGACAGTCGTCCACGGCTACCGGCTCAGCCTGCGGAACCTTCGCACCGCCAGCGGAAGGAACAGCAAGGTCAGCGCCGCCGGCCACGCCCCCGCCAGCAGCAACGCGTGCTGTTCCGGCCAGGACGTGCCCTGCCCGGTCGGCGCCCCGAAGAGCGCCCGTGTCGCGCCCGCCGTGGACGAGAGCGGGTTCCAGAGCGCGGCCTGGCCGAGCCAGTGGGGCATCTGGGTCGGGGAGACGTAGATGCTGGAGATCATCGTCAGGGGGAAGACGATCGCGAAGAGGCCGCCGACCTGTTCGGGGCCCGGGAGCAGGAGTCCGAGCCAGACGCCGACCCAGATCAGCGCGAAGCGGAGGGCCAGGAGCAGGGCCACCGCCTTCACGAAGTCCAGGCCGAGGCCGATGTCGACGCCCAGGCCCGCGCCCAGGTCGGGGCCCGCGCCGAACTCCGGGCGCCAGCCCATGCCGTACGCCGTGGCCATCATGATGCCCAACTCCGCGCAGGCGACGATGAGATCGGTCGCGCCGCGCCCCGCGACCACCGCCGACGGCGCCATCGGCATAGAACGGAACCGGTCGATGACGCCCTTCTTCGCGTCGTTCACGAAGATCGTGGCCGTGGAGACGAAGCCCATGGCCACCGTCATCACGAACATGCCCGGCATCAGGAACGCCTTGTAGTCGCCGCCGCCCGGTACCCGCATCGCCTTGCCGAAGACGTAGCCGTACAGCAGCACTGAGAGGATCGGGAAGCCCAACTGCCAGAGGATGCTGACCGGTTGGCGGCGGTAGTGGGTCAGGCCGCGGCGGACGACGTTCCAGCAGTCGGCGATCGTCCAGAAGAGGCGGCCGTGTTGGGGGCGTCTGCGGTACGTGCGGCCGGTGCCCTCGGATGCCGTCGAGACGTTGCCGCTCACGCCGCCGCCCCCTCGGTCTCCGGAGCCTCGAACTCCGGCTCCTGGGTGGGCGGTTCCTCTTCCGTACGGCGGCCCGTCAGCCGTAGGAACACGTCGTCCAGGCTCGGGCGGCGCAGGCCGATGTCCTCGACCGGGATGCCGTAGTGGTGGAGGTAGCGGGCGACCTCGGTCAGCGAGCCCACCCGGTCGGCGACCGGCGCGTGCACCCGCAACTCGCCCATGTCCGCCTCGGGTTGACCGCCGTGGGCGACCCTCGCGACCGCCTGCAACGCGTAGGGGATGTGGGCCGGTTCGCGCAGTACGACCTCGATGCGGTCGCCGCCGACGCGGTTCTTGAGGCCGTCGAGGGTGTCGTCGGCGATGGCGCGGCCCTGGTCGATGACGGTGATGCGGGAGGCCAGGCGGTCGGCCTCCTCCAGGTATTGAGTGGTCAGGAGGACTGTGGTGCCCTCCGCCACCAACTGCCGTACCGCTTCCCAGACTTCGCCCCGGCTGCGCGGGTCCAGGCCGGTGGTCGGTTCGTCGAGGAAGAGGACGGCCGGGGCCAGGATCATCGACGCGGCGAGGTCCAGGCGGCGGCGCATGCCTCCGCTGTAGCCGCCCGCGCCCTTGTCGGCGGCGGCCTCCAGGTCGAACTGGCGCAGGAGTTGGGCCGCCCTCAACTTGGCCCGCCTGCGGCCGAGATGGAAGAGGCGGCCGAACATCTCCAGGTTCTGCCGGCCGGTGAGGATCTCGTCGATCGCCGCGTACTGGCCGGTCAGCCCGATCCGCGAACGCACCTTGCGCGGCTGCCGGGCCACGTCCAGACCGGCGACGGTCGCCCGGCCGCCGTCGAGGCGGACCAGCGTGGAGAGGATGCGGACGGCGGTGGTCTTGCCGGCGCCGTTCGGGCCGAGCAGACCGTGCACGGTGCCCTCGCGGACGGCCAGGTCGAAGCCGTCGAGGGCGTGTTTGTCGCCGTAGCGCTTCTCGAGCCCTTCGGCCTCCACCACGTGGGTGTCACCGCTCATGGGTCCTCATCCCTCCCTCCTGTACCGGGCGTTCGAACTGCGTGCACCGTATCCGATGGCGCGTACGGTGTACTCGGTTTTCGCCCGGCGACCTAGACTCCCCCGCATGACCTCGACGGAGTCCAGCGGCAGTGGTGACATCGGCCGCACCCTCGAACTGCTGTGGGACACCGGCCCCCGCCCCAGCCGCGGGCCGAAACCGGGGCTGTCCGTCGACCGGATCGTGGACGCGGCCGTCCGCATCGCGGACGAGGAGGGGCTGGACTCCGTATCCATGCGGCGGGTCGCCACCGACCTCGGCACCGGCGCGATGTCCCTGTACCGGTACGTGCCCGGCAAGGCCGAGCTCCTCGACCTGATGCTGGACCGGGTCCGCTTCCCGGACCGGCCCAACGACGGTGCGGGCGGCGACAGTTGGCGCGCGGCGCTGGAGGCGGCCGCCCGCGACGCGCTCGCCGTGCACCGCCGACACCCCTGGCTGCTGCGCGTGAACCAGTCCCGCCCGCTGCTGGGGCCCCGCGCCCTCGCCACCCTGGAGCACCTGCTCGGCCGCATCCGCCCGATGGGCCTGACCGACCCGGAGCTCGTCTCGACGGTCGTCATGATCGACGGGTACGTCGTCGGGGCCGCGCGCACCCAGGTCCACCAGGAGGAGGCGGCCCGCAGCACCGGCCTGACCGACGCGGAGTTCTACGGTGCTCAAGTCCCGGCGCTGGAGAAGGCGATGGCGACCGGCGCGTACCCGACGCTCGCGTCCCTCTCCCCCGACACGTTCACCGCCGGTTTCGACCACTTCGAGTTCGGGCTCGGGCGGATCCTGGACGGTCTTGAGGTCGTGGTCCGACAGCGGTGGGCGGCAGGGGAGTTCAGCGGCGGCGCGTGAGGCGCCGTAGCCCGAAGAGCGCGCCCAGGACGACCACGACGGCCACCGCACCGATCTTCACGTTGCTCCCCGAGCCGCCGTCGTCGCCGCTCGCCGAACTCCCGCCGCCCGAGGGCGACTTGGAGGAGTCCGAACCGCCCCCGGGAGCGTCCTCCGCCTGTACCGGACTGTCGGTGCCCTCGCTCCCGTACATGAGCTTGGTGCCGTCCGCCGAGTAGCTGACGGACTCGCCCTGCCCCTGCAACGGCACGTCGAGGCGCCCCTCGCGCTTGATCTTCCCGCCGTTCCAGTCGTAGTAGATACCGCCCAAGTAGCCGCGTACGGCGAGCTGTTGGCCGTTGGGCGAGAAGGCGGCGTCGGTGGCCCAGAGGTCGATCGCGGCGATCGGCTTGAAGTAGTTGGTGCCGGAGGAGGAGAGCGTGGCGGGGCCTTCGAAGAGATGGCCGCCGTCCTCCTTCTTGTCGATGATGTACACGCGTCCGGTCTTGGGGTGCACGATCAGCGACTCGGCGTTGCGGGCGCCGTCCGAGTACTTCACGACGTACTGCGTGGCCCGGATCGTCTGGTTCTTGAGGACCTTCGGCTCGGGCAGCTTGTAGATCCAGACGTACGGCCAGGTCCCGTCGAGGTTGTCGCCGATGTCGCCGACGTAGATCTCGTTGTGCGGGCCGATGGAGATGGCCTCGACGTCACGCGGCTTGCCGACGCCGCTGAAGGTGACGGTGGCGACCGTCCTGCCGGTGCTGCTGTCGACGGCGTAGATGTACGGGCCGTCGTTGCTGTCGTTGTGCGTCCAGTAGATGCCGGGGTGGAGGTGTGAGGCGGCGAGCCCGCTGGACTCCGTGATCCGGGAGTCCGTGATCGTGAACCCCTTGTCGCCCTTGCCGTCACCGTCGTCGGAGGGTGCTGCGGCTGCGGGCAGGGCGAGCGCGCCGACGAGGAGGCCGGCGCCGAGGAACGCGAGGAAGCGACGCATGCCCCCAGCCTGCCATCGTGGCGGGCCTCACATCCCATCGGCTCCAGTGAACGGCCGTTGATCGTCCATCATGAGCGGATGCTCAGGTTCATGCCCGTAGGCGACTCCATGACGATCGGGAGCGCGGGCGAACACACATGGCGTTACCGGATGTGGCAGCACCTGCGCGCGACCTACGGCGGCCCGTTCGCCGTGGTCGGCCCGCGCGAGACGCTGTACGACAAGGCGACGGACTCGCCCACGTCGTACGAGTACGCCGACCCCGACTTCCCGCACTTCCACCTGGCCGGCTGGGGCGAGGGCTGGCTGCACATGGCCCCGCTGATCGGCGGGGCGGTGCGCGCGCACCGGGCGGACGTGCTCCTCGTCTCCCTCGGCCTGATCGACCTGGGCTTCTACACGAACGCGCCCCAGACGGCCGAGAACATGCGCACGTTCGTGGCGGAGGCCCGCGCCTCGAAACCCTCCGTCCGCATGGTGTTCCTCCCGGTCATCCCGAACGTCCGCGCCCGCACGGACGCCCCCTTCGCCACCGAGGTCGCCCTCTTCAACGAACTCCAGGCGAAGGCGGTCGCCGACCTCGACGACCCGCGCTCCCCGCTCCTCCTGGCCTCCCTCCCGGAGTCGTACGACGTCGACCACGACACGTACGACGGCACGCATCCGAACGCGGCCGGCGAGCACCGGATCGCGGGGGCGTTCGCGGGGGCGATGCATCAGGCGTGGGGGGTGGGCGGGGAGTACGGCGAGGACGACCCGGCCGCGGACAGCCCTCAACACTGGCCGCCTCACTCCTCGTCGAGGCGATCGGCCCGGCGCTGACCTCCGGCGGCTTCTCCTGCGACCGATTCCCCTTGCGTAGAGCGCACTCGAAGTCGTTGGCTAGACACTCATGAAGTACACGCAGCTCGGACGCACAGGCCTCAAGGTCAGCCGACTGGTCCTCGGCACGATGAACTTCGGACCGCAGACGAATGAGCCGGACAGCCACGCGATCATGGACGCGGCGCTGGACGCGGGCATCAACTACTTCGACACCGCCAATGTGTACGGGTGGGGTGAGAACAAGGGCCGGACCGAGGAGATCATCGGCAACTGGTTCGCCAAGAGCCCCGTCCACCGCGACAAGACGGTCCTCGCCACCAAGGTCTACGGCAACATGGCCCCCGAGGGCGACGCCTGGCCCAACCACGACAAGCTCTCCGCGGTGAACATCCGGCGGGCCGTGGACGCCAGCCTGAAGCGGCTGCAGACCGACTACATCGACATCTACCAGTTCCACCACGTCGACCGGGCCACCCCCTTCGAGGAGATCTGGCAGGCGATCGACACCCTGATCCAGCAGGGCAAGATCCTCTACGTCGGTTCCTCGAACTTCCCCGGTTACAAGATCGCCCAGGCCAACGAGATCGCCGCGCGGCGCGGTGGCACCATCGGGCTCGTCAGCGAGCAGTGCCTCTACAACCTCGCCGAGCGCCGCGCCGAGATGGAGGTCATCCCGGCCGCGCAGGAGTACGGCCTCGGGGTCATCCCCTGGTCCCCGCTCCAGGGCGGGCTCCTCGGCGGGGTCATCAAGAAGGAGGTCTCGGGCGGGCGCCGGGCGAGCGGCCGGGCAGCCGACACCCTCGCCAACCCGACCTCACGCGCCCAGATCCAGGCCTACGAGGACCTCCTCGACAAGCACGGCATCGAGCCCGGCGAGGCCGCCCTGGCCTGGCTGCTGACCCGCCCCGGCGTCACCGGCCCGATCGTGGGCCCGCGCACCGCCGAGCAGTTGGAGTCCGCGCTGCGCGCCGTGGAACTGGAGTTGAGCGAGGAGATCCTGACCTCGCTGGACGAGATCTTCCCGGGCCCGGGCCCCTCTCCGGAGGCCTTCGCCTGGTAAGCACGGTTAGGGCAAGCGCCCGTCTTCAGGGGCGCGGGGAACTGCGCGACCAGCCACATCCGGCCCGCACCCGGCAACGATCGCGCAGTCCCCCACGCCCCGCCCCGCCCTCACTTACCGAGCGCAGCCGCCAGCCCCACGACAACGAACAACAGCACAAGCGCACCGGCCATGATCCGGTTCCGGAATTTCGGGTCCACGTACCCGAGCCTAACCGGCCACCCCGAGCGCCCAGCGAGCGACCGCCTCGTACCGCGGCTGCTCCCCCGGGACGCCCGACCTCGGCAGGTTGCTGCGGACCAGCACCAGTTCGTCCACCGTCCACGCCCGGCCCGCGAAGTCGTCGAGGCGGTCGAGATACGGCTGTACGTCGATGGCGTCCCGGCTGCGCGCCACGGTGAGGTGGGCGCGGTACCGCCGGTGTTCGCCCGTCGGCGCGGCCTCCTCGCAGCGCTCCGCGAGCCGTCGCAGGGCCGCCACATCCCCCTCCACGCCCGCCCACAGCGCCCGCCCGTCCCCGAACTGCCCACCTCCGCGCACCGCGAGCCCGAACGGTTCGGTCCGGCGCGCGGTCCGCTCCAGGGCGGCCGACAGTCCGGGTACGGCGTCCTCGTCGACCTCGCCGTAGAAGGCGAGGGTGAAGTGCCAACCGGGGCGGCCGGTCCAGCGCAGGGTGTCCGCGCCCGGCAGCCGCCTCAACTCGTCGACCGTCGAGCCGAGTTCGGCCAGTGCGCGCTCCGGCGGCAGCAGGGCCGCGAAGAGTCTCATGGGGGCAGCCTCCCACCACCGCACAAGCTGTGTGCCCTGGACTAACCGGTCTGACGGGCCCAAGACGGTTAGTCCAGGGCACAGCCTTTTCGGACCCCTAGCCTGCTGCCATGGAGACCGACACCAGCATCAGCATCAGGGACGGCGGGCCCGACGACATCCCCGCGATACTCGGCATGTTCGACAGTGCCGTGGCCTGGCTCGTCGCGCAGGGGCGGACCGGGCAGTGGGGCAGCACGCCGTGGTCGGAGAACCCGAAGGCCGTGGCGATGGTGGAGCGGTATGTGGCGCAGGGCTCGCCCTACATCGCCGAGGTCGACGGCGTCCCCGTCGGCACGCTCACCCTCACCGACTCCCCCGGGCCGTACATCGAAGCCGTCGACGAGCCCGAGCGGTACGTCCATCTCCTCGCCTCCGACCGCCGGTTCAAGGGCTACGGCGTCGGCGGCGCGCTGCTCGCGCACGCGGCGGAGGTGACGCGGCGGGCCGGGGTCTCCCTGCTGCGGGTGGACTGTTACGCGGGGGACGACCGCAAGCTCGTCGCCTACTACGAGAGCAACGGGTTCACCGCGACCGAGGCGTTCGTCGTCGGTGAGGACCGGTGGCCGGGACAGGTGCTGGCCCGGAGGGTGTAGCCGTCACCCCCCGGGCCGCGCTCTCAACTCTCAGGCCGCCGTGGCCAGTTGCTCGCGCTCGCGCGGGACGAAGGCCACGCTCGGGTGGCCGTGGTTCCAGTCGAACGACAGGCGCAGGTCGCCGATGCGGGCCAGGATCACGCCGATCGTGGCCGCGGCGACGGCCGCGATGACGCCGCCGAGGGCGAAGCTCACCCGGGGGCCGTAGGCGTCGGTGATCCAGCCGACGATCGGTGCGCCCACCGGCGTACCGCCCATGAAGACCATCATGAACAGGGCCATGACGCGGCCGCGCATGGCCGGGTCGGTGCCCATCTGGACGGCGGTGTTGGCCGTGACGTTGACCGTCAGGCCGGCGACGCCGATCGGGATCATGAGCAGGGCGAAGAGCCAGTAGGAAGGGGCCACCGCGGCTACGACCTCCAGGATGCCGAACGCTGCCGCCGCCGCGATCAGGACGCGGAGGCGGGTGGTGCCGCGGCGGGCGGCGAGCAGGGCGCCGATCAGGGAGCCCACCGCCATCAGGGTGTTGAAGAGGCTGTACGCGCCGGCGCCCGCGTGGAAGATGTCGTCCGCGTAGGCCGACAGCCACACCGGGAAGTTGAAGCCGAACGTGCCGATGAAGCCGACGAGGACGATCGGCCAGATCAGGTCGGGGCGGCCGGCGACGTAGCGCAGGCCCTCGCGGAGCTGGCCCTTGCCGCGCGGGGCGCGCTTGACGGAGTGCAGGTCGCGGTTGCGCATGAGGAGCAGGCTCGCCAGCGGGGCCACGAACGACAGGCCGTTGAAGAGGAACGCCCAGCCGGTGCCGACGCCGGTGATCATGACGCCCGCGACGGCGGGGCCGACCAGGCGGGCGGACTGGAAGTTCGCCGAGTTCAGGCTGACCGCGTTCTGCAGCTGCTCGGGGCCGACCATCTCGGAGACGAAGGACTGGCGGGCCGGGTTGTCGACGACCGTGGCGAGGCCGACAGCGAAGGCGGCGACGTAGACGTGCCAGACCTGGACGTGGCCGGAAAGCGTGAGGAAGGCGAGGGCGAGGCCGGTGAGGGCCATCGCGGACTGCGTGACGAGCAGGGTGGGGCGCTTGGGCAGCCGGTCGACGAGGACACCGCCGTAGAGCCCGAAAAGCAGCATCGGCAGGAACTGGAGGGCGGTCGTGATGCCTACGGCGGCGGAGGAGCCGGTGAGGCTGAGGACCAGCCAGTCCTGGGCTATTCGCTGCATCCAGGTGCCGGTGTTGGAGACGACCTGGCCGATGAAGAACAGCCGGTAGTTCCGGATCTTCAGCGAGCTGAACATCGAGGACTTGCCGACGGGATCAGGGGTGGGCGGGGAGTCGGGGGTGGCTGGCGCGGGGGCGGAGTCTGCTCCGGGTCCCGAACTCAAAAGGTCGCCTCCTACATAGACAGACTTACAGGTGTGCGAGTTTCTCCAGCACGGGGGCGGCGGCGACGATCTTCGCCCACTCGTCCTCGTCGAGGCCGTCGACCAGGCCGGCCAGGAACGCGTTGCGCTTGCGGCGGCTCTCTTCGAGCATCGCCTCGGCCTGGGGGGTCTTGGTGACGACCTTCTGGCGCCGATCCTCGGGGTGCGGCTCCAGCTGGACCAGACCCTTCGCCTCGAGCAGCGCGACGATGCGGGTCATCGAGGGCGGCTGCACGTGCTCCTTGCGAGCGAGCTCGCCAGGGGTCGCGCTGCCGCAGGTGGACAGAGTGCCCAGCACCGACATCTCGGTGGGGCTGAGTGACTCGTCGACCCGCTGGTGCTTGAGTCGGCGGGACAACCGCATCACGGCTGATCGCAGGGAGTTCACGGCGGCAGCGTCGTCGCCATGCGTAAGGTCCGGCATGTTCTTTAGCGTAACTCATTACTCTCGCTAAAGACCAATGGGGACACGCCGAGATGCCCGTGACCCTGGCCACTGAACCCTTCCGTCACCCATATGAGTGATCCCGGCGCGGAACGTCACCCACCGCCCGGAACCGCCCCGGACCCTCGTCTACATGGGGACCAGCGTGCTCAGCCTGCGGATAGACGGGGAGCTGCTCGAACGGCTCCGCGACCATGCCTCGAAAAGGGGAATGAGCGTCCAGGACTATGTGGTCCAGACGCTCATCCGGGACGATTTCGACGAGCGGTTCCAGACCGCCGTAGAAGAGACCGAGAAGTTCTACGGGGTCACGTGAGGGCCCGCAGAAGCGCGGGTCACGTGAGACCCAGCGCCGGCATCAGGTAGTAGAAGCCGAACACCGCCGCTACGACGTACATCGGCACCGGGACCTCCCGGCCCCGGCCCGCCACCAGTCGCAGCACCACGAAGGTGATGAAGCCCATGCCGATGCCGTTGGTGATCGAGTAGGTGAACGGCATCATCACCATCGTGATGAAGGCCGGGATCGCGATCGTGTAGTCGGCCCAGTCGATCTCCTTGACGGAGCCCGCCAGGATCAGGAAGCCCACCGCGAGCAGCGCGGGGGTGGCCGCCTGGGACGGGACCATCGTGGCGATCGGCGTGAGGAACAGCGCTACGGCGAAGAGCGCGCCCGTGACGACGTTCGCGAAGCCCGTGCGGGCGCCCTCGCCGACACCGGCCGTCGACTCCACGAAGCAGGTGGTCGCGGAGGACGAGCTGACACCGCCGGCCGCGACCGCGATGCCGTCGACGAAGAGCACCTTGTTGATGCCGGGCATGTTGCCCTCGCCGTCGGTCAGCTTCGCCTCGTCGCTGATGCCCATGATCGTGCCCATCGCGTCGAAGAAGCACGACAGCAGGACCGTGAAGACGAAGAGGACGCCGGTCAGCACGCCGACCTTGGAGAAGCCGCCGAACAGGCTGAACTTGCCGATCAGGCCGAAGTCCGGGGTGGCGACCGGGTTTCCGGGCCACTTCGGGGTGGTCAGGCCCCAGGAGGGGATCGTCGCGACCGCGTTCACGATCACCGCGAGGACGGTCATCGTGACGATGGAGATCAGGATCGCGCCGGAGACCTTGCGGACGATCAGCGCGAGGGTGAGCAGGACGCCCAGGATGAAGATGAGGACCGGCCAGCCGTTGAGGTGACCGTCGGCGCCGAGCTGGAGCGGAACGGTGGTCTGGGCGGCGTCCGGGATGCGGGAGATGAACCCGGAGTCCACGAGCCCGATCAGCATGATGAACAGGCCGATACCGATCGAGATGGCCTTGCGCAGTCCGTACGGCACCGCGTTCATCACGCGCTCGCGCAGCCCGGTGGCGACCAGCAGCATCACGACCAGACCGGCCAGCACGACCATGCCCATCGCGTCCGGCCAGGTCATGCGCGGCGCGAGCTGGAGGGCGACGACGGAGTTCACGCCGAGTCCGGCGGCCAGCGCGATCGGGACGTTGCCGATGACACCCATGAGGAGGGTGGTGAACGCGGCCGTCACGGCCGTCGCGGTGACCAGCTGGCCGTTGTCCAGGTGGTGCCCGTACATGTCCTTCGCGCTGCCCAGGATGATCGGGTTGAGCACGATGATGTACGCCATCGCGAAGAAGGTGGCGAAGCCGCCGCGGATCTCGCGGGGGAGCGAGCTGCCACGCTCGGAGATCTTGAAGTAACGGTCGAGCGCGGTCGGCATTGGATGTTCCTACGAGCAGAAGTGGACAGACGGAAACCGTTTCAGTATGAACATATGAAGACGTCAGGCGCTATCTCCGCGCGTAGACACGCCGAGATCCTTGAGCCTTGTGCCGCCTCGTAAGCTGGGGGCATGGCGAAGTGGACACCGACACACGAGGCACCCGAGCCCCTTGAGGGCCCGATCGTCCCGACGATCATCGGCCTCACGATCCTCTGGTTCGTCCTTTTCCTGGTACAGCTCCCCTTCTACGGCTGGTTCGACGACCACGGCCACCTGTGGTGGGTGTGGACCTGCCTGGCCGGGGCCGGACTCGGGCTGATCGGCATCTGGTACGTCCGGGGGCGCGACGCGGCGCTCAAGCGCATGGCGGCCGAGGCGGCCGCTCCGGCCACGGAGACCCCCTCCCCTGCTGCGGAGTGAGGAGCTTCCCCTACACCCCTGGCATCACCCCGCCCCGCCAACCGTCCTCCCCTGGTCGGATCTTCCGGGCACTCGGCGGGTGAAGCCGTAAAACCGCACGTACCGTCGAATGCATGACGCACACCGACGCGGGCGCCGAACTCGATCCTGTGCACCCCGTGCCCATCCCGGCGCGGCGGGCCCATGGACTCAGCACCGCCGAGGTCGCCGAGCGGGTGGCGCGCGGGGAGGTCAACGACGTCCCGGTGCGCAGCAGCCGGTCGCTGGGCGAGATCGTGCGCGCGAACGTCTTCACCCGGTTCAACGCGATCATCGGTGTGCTCTGGCTGATCATGCTGTTCGTCGCGCCGGTCCAGGACAGCCTGTTCGGGTACGTGATCATCGCCAACACCGGGATCGGGGTCTTCCAGGAGTGGCGGGCGAAGAAGACCCTGGACTCCCTCGCGGTGATCGGCGAGTCGAAGCCGACGGTACGGCGCGACGGGGCCGCGGTGGCGGTGAGCACCTCCGAGATCGTGCTGGGTGATCTGATCGAGATCGGGCCCGGTGACAAGGTCGTCGTCGACGGGGAGTGCGTCGAGGCCGACGGTCTTGAGATCGACGAGTCGCTGCTCACCGGTGAGGCGGATCCGGTGGTCAAGCGGCCGGGGGACGCGGTCATGTCGGGGAGTTTCGTGGTCGCCGGCGGGGGCGCGTTCGAGGCGACCAAGGTGGGGCGGGAGGCGTACGCGGCCCAACTCGCCGAGGAGGCCTCGCGGTTCACGCTCGTCCACTCCGAGCTGCGGACCGGTATCTCCACGATCCTCAAGTACGTGACGTGGATGATGATCCCGACCGCGATCGGCCTGGTGATCAGCCAACTGGTCGTCAAACAGCACGGGTTCAAGGACTCGATCGCCCGGACGGTCGGCGGGATCGTCCCGATGGTCCCGGAGGGTCTGGTCCTCCTCACCTCGGTGGCCTTCGCGATCGGTGTCATCCGGCTTGGCCGGAAACAGTGCCTCGTCCAGGAACTCCCGGCCATCGAGGGCCTCGCCCGCGTCGACACGGTGTGCCTCGACAAGACGGGCACGCTGACCGAGGGCGGGATGGACGTCACCGAGTTGCGTCCGCTCGGCGGGGCCGACGAAACGTACGTACGCAAAGTCCTGGGTGCGTTGGGCGAGTCGGATCCGCGGCCGAACGCGTCGCTGCAGGCGATCATCACGGCCTATCCGGACAGCGGGGAGTGGCGGTGCGTGGAGTCGCTGCCGTTCTCGTCGGCGCGGAAGTACAGCGGGGCGTCGTTCAGTGAGGGGAACGGGGAGTCGAGTACGTGGTTGCTCGGGGCGCCTGATGTGCTGCTCGCCGATGATGATCCCGCCCTTGAGGAGACCGGGCGGCTCAATGAGGAGGGGCTGCGGGTGCTGTTGCTGGCCCGGGTCTCCGGTGAGCTGGACGATCCCGGGGTCGTGCGGGAGGCCTCGGCCACGGCGCTGGTGGTGCTGGAGCAGCGGTTGCGGCCCGACGCGGCCGAGACGCTGGCCTATTTCGCTGAGCAGGATGTGCACGCGAAGGTCATCTCCGGGGACAACGCGGTGTCCGTGGGGGCGGTGGCGGGGAAGCTGGGGCTCAGTGGGCAGGTTGTCGATGCCCGTCAACTGCCTTCTGATCAGGGGGAGATGGCCAAGTCCCTTGACGAGGGGACTGTGTTCGGGCGGGTTACTCCGCAGCAGAAGCGGGACATGGTGGGGGCGTTGCAGTCTCGCGGGCACACCGTCGCGATGACCGGGGATGGCGTCAATGACGTACTCGCCCTGAAGGATGCCGACATCGGGGTCTCGATGGGTTCCGGGTCCGAAGCCACGCGAGCCGTCGCGCAGATCGTGTTGCTCAACAACAGCTTCGCCACGTTGCCTTCGGTCGTTGCGGAGGGGCGGCGGGTGATCGGGAACATCACCCGGGTGGCGACGCTGTTCCTGGTGAAGACCGTGTACTCGGTGCTGCTGGCTGTGCTGGTGGTGTGCTGGCGGGTTGAATATCCGTTCCTGCCGCGGCACTTGACGCTGTTGTCCACGTTGACGATCGGGATTCCGGCGTTCTTTCTTGCGTTGGCGCCGAACACGGAGCGGGCGAAGCCTCATTTTGTGCGGCGGGTGATGCGGTATTCGATTCCGGGGGGTGTTATCGCCGGGGCCGCGACCTTTGTTACGTATCTGATTGCTCGTCACCAGTACGCGGGGAAGGGGGCGTTGGGGGCGGAGACCAGTGCGGCTACGTTGACGCTGTTTCTGATCTCGATGTGGGTGCTGGCGATTATTGCGCGGCCGTATACGTGGTGGCGGGTGACGCTGGTTGCCTCGATGGGGGCGGCGTTTGTGGTTGTGCTGGTTGTGCCTTGGCTTCAGCATTTCTTTGCGCTGAAGTTGGTGGGGGTGACCATGCCGTGGATCGCTGTGGGGATTGCGGGGGTGGCGGGGGTTGTGCTGGAGCTGGTGTGGAGGGTGGTTGATCGGCGGGGGGCGGTTTGAGGGCTTGTAGTTCGTCTGCGGGTGCGTCGTGGCTGGTCGCGCAGTTCCCCGCGCCCCTTAAAGGCGGCTGGCGTGGCCCTGTTCTTGAGGGCGCGGCCCTGAAAAGCAGCTCGCCACGTACCTGCTCTTAAGCCCGCGCCCCTGAAAAGCAGCTGCCCGCGCCCCTGGTTTGGGGCGCGGGCAGCTGCTTTTCAGGGGCTGGTGGTGCTACTTCACGTCGACGTAGTCGCCCGTCGCGTTGATCGGGGCCGTGGTGGACGTGCCCGCGAAGCTGTAGCGGAAGTAGCCGTCGACCGTGGCCTTGAGGGTGGTCTTCAGGGCGCCTGTCGAGGTGGTCTTGATGGTCTTGACCGTGGTGTACGTGCTGGAGTTCTTCTTGCGGAACTGGAGCTTGACCGGCTGGGTGGAGTAGCCGGTGTAGTTGGCGCCGTCCCAGTTCGCGCGGGTCAGCTTGCCGGTGACCGTGATGGTCTTGCCCTTCTTGACGGGCTCCGGGGCGGCGTTGACCGTGAGCTTGGCCAGGCGCGTGACGTTCGGGGAGGCGAAGTTGCCCTGGTCGGCGAGGCCGACCTTGGTGATGTCGAAGCTGGCGCTGGTCGGGTCCTGGCCGTTCAGCGCGATGGCCTCGGCACCGGCCTTCCAGGCACCGGCGTCGACGTTCGAGAGGTCGCCCTCGCCCGGGTAGATGTCGAGCGTGGCCTTGCAGGAGGCGGCGGTCGCCGAGGTGACCGTGCAGGTGCCCGCGTCCTCGCCGAACAGCATGTTGGACGGGTCGGCGAAGGTGCCCTTGTAGATGTACGGGCCGCTGAGGAAGTCGGACGCGGTGATGTCGACGTCGGCGCCGTGCGTCAGCGTGTAGGTGACCGGCACGGAGAGGTGCCCGGAGGTACCGGCCACGATCGGCTTGCCGTTGTTCACCTTGACGTTGGCGAAGGTGACGTTCAGGGCGTACGGCGTGGCGTCGGCCGGGGTGGCGACGGTGGAGCCGGAGAGGGTGGCCCTGCCGGAGGTGTGGGCGGCCTCACGGATCTTCGCGACGTCCGAGCGGTACGAGCCGGCGTCGGAGCCCGCGGCCTGCGCGGCCGGTACGGCGAAGGCGGAGAGGACCAGGGCGCCGGAGACGGCGGCCACGGTGGCGCTTATGCGCATGCGTTCCCCAAGTGGGAAAGGGGGCCCCGACGCGCTGGTCGTTCCGAACGGCTCGTCGTCGGCGCCGGGGCCCAAGTGATGGCGGAGCCTGTTGGCTCACGTGTTCTGATTCGCGACCACCGGTGAGGGTTGTACGCCGGAACCAGATTTTGTGCGGGGATTGCGAACTGATGGTGAAGTGCGGAGAATCCGCAGGTCGGCGCGGCCTCGCCAGGCCTTACTTCACGTCGATGAAGTCACCCGCGGCGTTGACGGCCGGGGTGGTCGAGGTGCCGGCGAAGCTGTAGCGGAAGTAGCCGTCGACGGTCGCCTTGACGGTGGTGCTCAGGTTGCCCGCCGAGTTCGTCTTGATGGTCTTGACGGTGGTGTAGGTGCTGGCGCTCTTCTTGCGGAACTGGAGCTTCACCGGCTGGGTCGAGTAACCGGAGTACGTGGCGGCGTCCCAGTTCGCGCGGGTCAGCTTGCCGGTGACCGTGATGGTCTTGCCCTTCTTGACGGGCTCCGGGGCGGCGTTGACCGTGAGCTTCGACAGGCGCTGGACCTGGAAGGTCTTCGCGTTGTCCTTCTGGACGTAGTCGCCGTCCTTGCCCCTGGCGACCGCCCAGACCTTCCAGCCGCCGGCCACGGAGTTGATCAGGTTGGAGCGCGGCGTCAGGTCGAAGGTCGACTTGCAGGTCGACGTCGTGGCGTTGACCTTGGTGCAGGTGGCGCGACCGTCGCTGCTGTTGGCGACGGCGCCGCTGTCGGACGAGTCGATGTCGGCGCCGTGGTACAGGATCGCCTGCGCCCAGTCGACGCCCGAGGCGTCCTTGACCGTGAAACTGACGGTGATGGTCTTCTTCGCGGTCGCGCCCACGACGGCCGGCTTGCCGCCGTTCACCACGACGGCCGAGATCGCGGTGTCCCCCCTCCCTTCGTCGGCCTGCGCGGCAGGCACGGCGAGAGCGGAGAGGGCCAGGGCGCCGGTGAGGACGCCGAGGGTGACACGCATACGCATGGGTTCCCCAGGTAGAGAAGTGATCGTGGAGCCTGTTGGCTCAGCTGATCAGATTCGCGACGAAAGGGAATGGTTGTACGAGTAGTGAACTTTTCTCGGAACGGCCGTGAAGATCGTCGGCCCGCTCAGTCGAACCACCGGTCCCGAGCCAGTTCCTCCGTCCGCGACGGGTCCTCCAGCAGTGCCGCCACCTCGAAGCGGCGCGGCCACTGCCCGGCCGCCCAGGCGAGGCCGGCCGCCACGCCCTCCAGGGTCGACGCGTGCAGCACCCCGTCGCGGGTCCGGCGCCAGTCGATCTCGACGCCGTCCACGACGAGTTCGTCGTGTTCGACGTAGGTCGCGGGGGTGAGCGGGCCGAGGAGGGTCCGGACGGATTCCGGTACGTCGTGCTCGGCGCCCTCGGAGGTGACCTCGCCGGTGACCGACTCGCTCAGGCGGCGGACCTGGAAGAGTTCGGCCAACTCGGCCGCCCTGGAAGGGCGTACGGGGAGGAGCGGGGTGCCGGAGGTGAAGGGGAGCAGGTCGGGTGAGTCGACGACCACCGCGTCGGCGGCGTCCACGACCGTCACCTCGCCGTCGACCACGGCGCGCAGGTCGTCCGGGAGGGTGACCTGTTCCGGGTCGAGGTCGGCCAACGCGCTGTAGAGGGCGTGCAGTTGGGTGCCGGTGACCTCGCGGTCCGGGTCGGCGAGGCGGTCGAGGAGTTCGGCGGCGCCGCCAGGCTCGTCGAGGAGGGCGGCGACGGAGGTGCGGACGCCGAGTGCGCGGAGGACCTGTTCGTCGTCGAAGCCGGTCGCGTCGGCCTCGTCGTAGAGGCCACGCAGGAGCGGGTCTCCGCCGGCCGCCAGCAGGCCTGCCGGGCGGCGGCCGTCGAGGACCGGGTGGCCGCGCAACCACCAAGCGGTGTACGGCCGTACGAGCTCGTGGGTGCCGTCGGGCAGGAGGACGCGGACCTGCTGGGTGATCGCGTCGCGGAGCGGGGGCCGGGCGAGGAGGGCGAGGGCCTGGGGCCAGCGGTCCTCGTCGACCAGGTCCAGGTCGCGTACGGCGACCAGTTCGGTGGCGACCGGGGGTACGGGGCTGTCGGGGAAGCGGTCGAGGACGTCCTCCGACCACACGTCCACGGAGTCCAGCAGGCCGGGGTCGTCGGGTTCCGCGAAGTCGCTGTCGCGGGGCTCCAGTTCGTCCGGGTCGAGGACGACGTCGGTGGCGCGGACGAGGGCGAAGGTGGCGAGGACTCCGCAGGCGGCGAGGGGCTGTTCGCCCCATCGGTCGGCCAAGTCGGCCTCGACGAAGGGCAGTTCGTCGTCCCGCATCACCTGGGCGAACGGGCTGCCGGGGAGGACCAGTTCGCCGGCGGGGGCGAGTTCGCCGTCCTCGTCGGGCAGGGCGAGGGCGCCGAGCCAGGGTTCGTCACCGGGTTCGAGGCCCGCGTCCCGGACGAGGGCGAGGACGGTCTCCGCCAACTCGTCGCTGTCCGGGGCGACTTCGTCCCACATGGCCCCGCCCTCCTCGTCGAGGGAGGCGGCCACGGCGGCCCGTACCTGGGGTGTCGTGAGGACGGCTCGGGGGGTCGCGGGCAGCGCGCCGAGCTTCTCCAGGAGGGGGTGCGCGGCGTCCGGGTGGGCGACCTTGAGGCCGAGGCGGGCCAGGACTTCGGGCTCCACCTGGGCCGAGTCGGCGGTGGGGAGGAGGACTTGGCGCGGGCCGATCGTCGTCCTGCCGTCGGCGAGCGGCACGGGCAGGCCGGTGAGGCGGTCGGGGTCCACGCCCGCGAGGCTGTCGTAGAGCCGACGCCACCAGTCGGGGCCCTTCTCCAGGCCTGCCAGGCGGTCGACGGCGTCGGTGAGGGGGACGCGGGCGACGCCCAACGTCCGTAGTTCCACGCGGCGTTCGAGTCCGGCGGGGAGGATCGTGGGCAGTACCTCGGCGAGGACGCGCACGGTGTCGGCGCCCGCGCCCTCGACGACCTCGGCGTCCCGGGGGCGTAGCGCCTCGGGCAACTCCGGTTCGTCGGTGGGGGGTTCGAGGGCGGGCGGGAGGAAGGCCGTGCGCGGGAGGCGCTGGAGGATCGCCTGGCGGAGGGTGCCGTCCAGCTCCCCCTTGCCCAGGGGGCCGGGGACGAGGTCGATGATGCCGGTGGTCACCGGGCGCCAGGCGGCGAGGAGTTCGACGTAGGCGTCGGCCGCGCGCTCCACGACGAAGTCGGTGAGGGGGCCGGGGGCGGCGTGGCGGCGGGTGGTGTCGAGGGGGAGCGAGGCGATCAACAGGGCGGGTACGCCCAGGGGTTCGTCGCTCGGGGTGGGGGCGTGGACGACGGGGCTGGTGCGGGGGCGGGCCGGGGTTCCGTCCTCGTCGACGGGTACGGCCCAGGTCACGGACCAGTAGGGGCGCAGCCGCTCCTCGACGGGGCGGTCGGCGAGGAGTTCCTTGGCCAGCTCCCCGTGCGCGGCGGTCGTACGCCAGCGGGTGGTTCCGTCGCGGCTGTCGTCCACGACGGTGTCGGCGCGGTCGGTGCGGCGGGTGAGGGTGCGGGGGGCCTGGTCGCCGACCTCGACCACGACCTCGGTCAGCCCCGGGAGGGCGAGGAGGAGCGCGTCGTCCACGGCGCCGAGGAGGCGCTCGGCGAGGTCCTCGGCGGCGGTGTCGCGGAGGGGGAGGATGACGACCGTGTCGTAGGAGTCGGGGGCGGTGCCCTCGGCGGCGAACGGGAGGCGCAGCAGCGGGATGTGGCCGTCGCGGCGGCGGATCTCGGTGCCGAGGCCGGGGCTGTGGCGGGCGGTGTCGTCGGCGAGGGCGCGGGCCTCGGCGAGGGACCAGCGGACGCCGCCGTGCCGTCCGAGGACGGCGGGTTCGTCGGTGACGGCGACGACGGCGGCGAAGCCGACACCGAACCGTCCGACGGCGCTGTCACCGGCGTCGCGCTTCGCCGAGGCGCGGAGGGTGGCGAGGGACTCGACACCGGTGGCGTCGAGGGGGGCGCCGGTGTTGGCGGCGCACAGCACGCCGTCGCGGAGGGTGAGCCGCAGCCGGCCGGCCACGCCCGCGCGGGCGGCGGCGTCGGCGGCGTTCTGCGCGAGCTCGACGACGAGCCGGTCGCGGTACCCGCCGAGGACGAGGTCCTCCTCGGCGTTGGCGTCCTCGCGGAACCGGGCCGGGCTGGTCGCCCAGGCGTCGAGCACCCCACGCCGCAGTCGGGCGGTGCCGAACGGGTCGGCACCCTCGGCGGCGGGCCGCACGAACTTACTCACGTACGTTCACTCTCCTCATCGGCGTCGCGATGAAGGTACCGCGCGGCGAGGGGTGGGGTTGCCGGGGAGGGTGTCCGGTGCGCGGGGGCGAGGGGTCGCCGGAAGCCGGGGGTGAATCTAACCGGTGTCCGACCTGATGACCGGTTAGAAAAGACCCCGGCCTGCGGGAGTCCGCCGTAGCCGAGCAGCCGCCCCGCCGCAGCGGCTACGAGTGCCCCAGCTCCGCCGTTTCCTCGTCCGCCCCCACCGACACCGAGCCCGAGTCCGCCGAAGGCCGCAGCGGGAACGGGTCCACCATCGTCTCGTCGATCACCGGGGCCGGGGGCTGGGGCGGTTTGGGCATGATGGCTGCTTCCGAGTGGCCGCCGCAGCCGTAGGCCAGGGAGACGACGTGGCCGTCCGCCGGGGAGAACTCGTTGGCGCAGACGCCGAAGGCCTGGCCCAGGGAGCCGCCGATCGCGACCAGGAAGCCGCAGCTGACGCAGGCCGCGGGGGCCGCCTGGGCCATCGGGGTCTTCGGGCCGAAGCCGTCCTCCCAGCGGTCGGCGGCGACGTGGAGGCCGTAGCGGGAGAGGACTCGGGCGCGGCGGATGCCCAGTTCCTCGGCCACCGCGGCGATCGAGCCCCGGGTCGGGGCCACAGGCAGGGCAGACGGCGCTCCCGCCGTCACCTCCGCGTCCTCCGACTCGACCAGTTCCGCCATCTCCTCGGAGACCGCGGAGTTCGGCGGGGGCTCGTCCTCGCCCGTGTAGCCGGGCTCCAGGCGGAGGTCCTCCGCGTCGGTGGGGAGGAGGTCGCCGGGGCCCATGTCGCCGGGGCGGAGGCGTTCGCTCCACGGGACCCATTCGGGGGCCAGGAGGGAGTCCGGGCCGGGGAGCAGGACGACCTCGTCGAGAGTCACCAGCTTCGCGCGGGACGCCCTCGCGACCGTCACCGCCCAGCGCCAGCCGCGGTAGCCGAACTCCTTGCATTCGAAGAAGTGCGTGACCACCCGGTCGCCGTCGGATTCGACGCCGGCGTGCTCGCCGACCACGCCGGGCGCGGCGGCCTCCTCGGCTGCGGCACGGGCGAGGTCGACGGCCTCGGCGCACAGGCGGTCAGGGGTGCGGCTTCGCGTGGTCGCTGCGCTCACAGGTATCGCTTCTCTCCTACGCCGTCTCACGGGTGCGCCTGGTGTGGCGAAGGGAGCGGACGGAGCGGCTGAAAGACATGTACCAGGCCCTGGGGGCACTGGTGGACTACCGCTTCGACGTCCGCGCCCGATCGCGCTCGGGCACGCCTACGCCATCCATTCTGCGGGATGGCCGAGAGGCGCGCGGCCGAGAACAATCGCCACGGCGCGCTACGCACGCTACCTTCTCCCGCGCCATGCGCCCACACCGACGGCCTCTTGGGCGATGCGCGGCGGTCACCCGGAGACACGTGGAACGGTCGGCCGGGGACCTGTGGAACGGCCCAGAATCCACTTCCGTACGCCTCCATACGTGCGGTAACCGCACTACTAGGGCCGTTCTCGGGGCACTATGACGGGGTGGCAGCCGCGAGGTCGCCCCAAGGTGCCACCGGGATCGGTGGCACGAAGGGGAACATCCGAGGTGGCGGTTCGGGCCGGGTGAGCGGTTCCGTCCGTGCGATGGGCCGTGCCCTGCACTTCCCCGTCACCGGTACCGCCCGCGGCATCCGCAAGGCCACGCACGCCCACGGCGCGGGCGAGTCGGGCCTCGGCCGGCTGATCGAACTGCACGCGGTGAACGGCGCGGGTGACGTGATGATCACGGTCGCCCTCGCCTCGACCGTCTTCTTCTCCGTGCCGACCGATGAAGCGCGGGGGCGGGTCGCTCTGTATCTCGCGATCACGATGGCGCCCTTCACTGTTCTCGCGCCGGTGATCGGGCCCCTGCTCGACAAGCTTCCGCACGGGCGCCGTGCCGCCATGGCCGCCGCGATGCTGGCCCGTGCCCTCCTCGCGCTGATCATCTCCGGCGCGGTCGCCAGCGGCAGCCTGGAGCTGTATCCGGCGGCCCTGGGCGCCCTGGTCGCCTCGAAGGCGTACGGCGTCGTCAGAAGCGCCGTGGTGCCCCGGCTGCTGCCACCCCGTATCTCGCTGGTGAAGGCGAACTCCAGAGTCACCCTCGCCGGGCTCCTCGCCACCGGCGTCGCCGCCCCGATCGCGGGCGGCCTGCACGCCATCGGCGACCCCTGGCCGCTCTACGGCGCCTTCGTGATCTTCGTCGCGGGTACGGTCCTGTGTTTCTTCCTGGACCCCAAGGTCGACTCGGCCAAGGGCGAGGACACGGCGCTGCTCGCGGCCGACGCGGACCATCTGCACGGCCCGCATCCCAAGGAGGTCAAGCGGCCGGGGCTGCGCACGGTCGGCATCGCCGTCACCCACGCGCTGGGCGCCAACGCGGCGCTGCGCTGGCTCTCCGGGTTCCTGACCTTCTTCCTCGCGTTCCTGCTGCGCGAGCATCCGATGACCGGGCAGAGCGCGGCCGTGTCGCTGGGCATAGTCGCGGTCTCGGCGGGCGTGGGCAACGCGCTCGGTACGGCGGTCGGGTCCTGGCTGCGGCAACGGGCCCCGGAACTCATCATCGTGACCGTGATGGCGGTCGTGCTGGGCGCGGCGGTCACGGCGGCGATCTTCTTCGGCGCGGCCCTGGTGGCCTGTCTCGCCGCCGCCGCCGGGTTCTGCCAGGCGCTGGCCAAGCTGTCCCTGGACGCGCTGATCCAGCGGGACGTGCCCGAGCTGGTGCGCACCTCGGCGTTCGCGCGCTCGGAGACGATGCTCCAGATGGCCTGGGTGCTCGGCGGCGCGATCGGCATCGTCATGCCGCTGAACGGCGCCCTCGGCTTCACCCTCGCCGCCGCGGTCATCGCCCTGGGCTGGCTGACCACCCTGCGCGGCCTGCTCGCCTCGGCCCGCCACGGGGCCGGCGGACGCCCGCGAGTGGCCTAACCCGGACCACCCGGCCCGCCGCGCCGCACCCCACGTGGGGGGAGTACTGGACGGGCCCGATAGCCTTCGCCCCATGACCATGCAATCCGCTGTGCGACGCCGCCGCGCCGTCGCCGCCGCCGGCGCCGTTTCCGCCGGACTGCTCGTCCTGTCGGCGTGCGACAAGCCGACGCCGATCTCGACGATCACCGTCGGGAGGAACTCGGTCCACACCGAGGCCACCTGCTACAACGACGGCGACGCGGTGAAGACCGCGGACCTGGCGAAGTGCCTGAAGGCCTCCACGTCGATCTCGGTGGACCCGGACGACACCGTGCGCTTCGGTGTCGACCCGAAGATCGCCGACAACGGCTGGACGATCCTGATGAACGGTCAGCCGCTGACCGACTCCAGCAAGAAGACGTACCGCACGATCCCCGGCAGCGTGTTCTTCAACACCCAGTACGGCGCGACCGGCAACTCGACCGTCGTCTCCATCAAGGAGGGCGACAAGACGGTCAAGGGCCTGTGGTCCTTCAAGTTCAAGAAGGACTCCTGACCACGGCCTCCTTCCGTATCCTCGTCGCCACCGCCGTCCCCGCCGAACGGGACGCGGTGGCACGGGCGTTCACCGGCGACAGCGCGGTCGATGTCATCGCCGCCGGGGTGGGTCCCGCCGCAGCCGCCGCCGCTACGGCCGTCGCGCTCGCCGGTGCCCCGTACGACCTCGTCGTCTCCGCCGGGATCGCCGGTGGCTTCCAGCCCGAGGCGCCCGTCGGCTCGCTCGTGATCGCCGACGAGATCACCGCGGCCGACCTGGGCGCGGAGACCCCGGACGGGTTCGTCCCGGTCACCGAACTCGGCTTCGGCGCCGTCACCCACCGTCCGCCGAATGCACTCGTACGAGATCTCGCGGCGGCCACCGGCGCCCGCACCGGAGCCGTACTCACCGTCTCCACGGTGACCGGAACCGCCGCCCGCGCCACGGAACTTCGCGCCCGCCACCCCCGGGCCCTCGCGGAGGCGATGGAGGGCTTCGGGGTGGCCGAGGCCGCCGCCGCCCACGGCATCCCCGTCCTGGAACTGCGCGCGGTCTCCAACCCCGTCGGCCCGCGCGACCGCGCCGCCTGGCGGATCGGCGACGCGCTCGCGGCCCTGACCGAGGGATTCGGGAAGTGCGCGCCCGTACTGGAGAGTTGGAACCCGTATGACAACCAGTGAGCAGCCGCTGCAGATCGCCTTCTCCCCCTGCCCCAACGACACGTTCGTCTTCGACGCGTGGGCCCACGGCCGGGTGCCGGGTGCGCCCGCGCTCGACGTGACCTTCGCGGACATCGACATCACCAACGGCATGGCCGAACGCGGTGAGTTGGATGTGCTGAAGGTGTCGTACGCCGTGCTGCCGTACGTTCTCGACGAGTACGCGCTGCTGCCGTGCGGGGGTGCGCTGGGGCGGGGGTGCGGGCCGCTCGTCCTCACCCGGGGGGCGGACGTGGATCTCACCGGTCGTACCGTCGCCGTGCCGAGTGAGCGGTCGACCGCGTATCTGCTCTTCCGGCTCTGGGCCGCGGACACGATTCCGGGTGGGGTCGGGGAGATCGTGGTCATGCCGTTCCACGAGATCATGCCGGCCGTGCGGGACGGGAAGGTCGACGCGGGGCTCGTCATCCACGAGGCGCGGTTCACGTACCAGAACTACGGGCTGCACAAGCTCGCGGACATGGGTGAGCACTGGGAGGCGACGACCGGGCTGCCGATCCCGCTGGGCGCGATCATCGCGAAGCGGTCGCTGGGCGCCGAGCGGTTGAACCTGCTCGCCGACTCGATCCGGGCGTCGGTCCGCGCCGCCTGGGACGACCCCGAGGTCTCCCGGCCGTACGTCATGGAGCACGCGCAGGAGATGGACCCGGGCGTCGCCGACCAGCACATCGGCCTGTACGTCAACGAGTTCACGGCGGACCTCGGCGAGGACGGCTACGCGGCGATCCGGGGGTTGCTCACCCGTGCGGCGGCCGAGGGGCTGGTTCCTCCCCTCGGCCCGAACTCGCTCGAATTTCCCCAGCGCCTGAAGATCCGCTGAATCTCCCGGACTTCTACACGTCCAACTGGTCGGCGACCGCCCGCAGCAGGCCCGCGATCTTCGCACCCGCGGGCTTGTCGGGATAGCGGCCGCGTTCCAGCATGGGCGTGATGTTCTCGAGCAGGGTCGTCAAGTCCTGGACGATGGAGGCCAGTTCGTCCGGCTTCTTGCGCTGGGCCGCCGCGACCGACGGGGTCGGGTCGAGCAGGGTCACCGAGAGGGCCTGGTCGCCGCGCTGACCGGCGACGACCCCGAACTCCACGCGCTGTCCGGGCTTCAGGGCATCAACTCCGGCGGGCAGAACCGAGGAATGGACGAAGACGTCACCGCCGTCGTCACGGGAGAGAAAGCCGAAGCCCTTCTCGCTGTTGAACCACTTGACCTTGCCGGTAGGCACGTCTGTCCTCGTCCTCGTACTCGTCGGAAAACTGCTTCGGATAGCAGACCGGCGGGGCGTCGGGGCCCGCCGGTACCAAGGCTAATGGTCTTCAGGCCGGTGACAAGACGTCGCCGGGTTGTTCCTTTGCGCAGGGAACTACCCTGGTCCAGTGCGCGACAAAACCCAAACGAATTCCGCCGCGGCCGGTGACCGACTGATCCGTGCCGGTGCCATCGTCTTTTTCATCGGTGCGGTGGCCACACTCGTCACCGTGGTACCGCTGCTGCTCCACACGACGCCTTTTCCGACGTACATGTACCTCTTGAGCATGCTCATGGGCGTCGGATTCCTGCTGGCCGCCGGAGGCGTGCTCCAGTCGGTCGCCGCGGGCCGGCGTCAGGCGCGCGCCGGAAGGTAGTCCGAAAGCCATCGCGGGAACTCGGTGAGGTCGCCGAGGACCACGTCCGCCCCGGCCGCCCGCAGTTCATCGGCGTCGCACGGTCCGGTCGCGACCGCGACCGCGAGGGCCTCGGCGGTACGGGCGCCGCGCACGTCCCCGACGTGGTCGCCGACGTAGACGCTCGCGCCCTCCTCGCGCAGGGCCTCCGCCTTCTGCTCGGCCCACAGGTTGCCGATCACGGCGTCGGCGTCGATGCCGAGGTGCGTGAGGTGCAGCTTCGCGTTCGGCTCGTACTTCGCGGTGACGACGATCGCCCGCCCGCCGGCCGCGCGCACGGCCGCGATCGCCTCGGGGGCGCCGGGCATCGCGGGGGTCGCGGCGATGGCGATCGACGGGTACATCTCGCGGTACAGGTCGGCCATGGCGGGCAGTTCGTCCGCCGGGAACCAGTTGATCAACTCGTCCGCGAGCGGCGGCCCGAGCCGGGTGACCGCCAGATCGGCGTCGATGTACGTCCCCGTCCGCTCCGCCAGCGCCACATAGCAGGCGTGGATACCGGGCCGGGAGTCGATGAGGGTCATGTCGAGGTCGAAACCGACGGTCAGTGCGGGCGAGGCGGAGTTCTGGGCGCGCGAGGTCATATGGGCCATTGTGCCCAGTCGCTACGACAATCCCACCGGCGCGGCCCTTCCCCTACCTCCGCCGCTGCGACCGCCACACCAGAAACAGCGCCGACGCCACCGCCGCGCCCCGCACCACCCACGGCCAGGTCTCGGAGATCGCGTCGTTCATGTGGCCCTGCGCGATGGGGGTGCCCCAGCGGCCGTCGTTCCGGCCCCACAGCCAGACGATGCCGGCCGCGACGGCCGCCGTCGGCAGACCGATCACCGCCGCCTTGGTCTCGGCGTCGGACAGCCGACGGGACGCGTACGCGATGAGCCAACCCAGCAGCAGGGCGAACCAGTTGCCGAGTACGGCGCCCGCGACGAGCAGCGCGGCGGCGATCAGGAGGAGGGGGTTGGACCAGCGTCCGGCCGGGAGGCGCGGGACCAGGCGGCGCCGGCGGACGGGGGTTTCCGGCGCCTGCTCGATCACCGGTGCGGCGACGGGTACCGGCGCCTTGGCCGCCTCCTTCTCCGGCTCCTTCGGGGTCTCCTTCGGCGGCGGGGGCTTGAGGAGTTCGGGGATCTCCACCCCGCCCGTGAACCCGGGCACGCTGTCGCCGAGCGCGAACCCGTTGCCGTTCTCCACCCGCCACCAGTCCGGCTGCATCACGCTCGCGCCGAGGTCGGACGCGCTCGCGAGGTGCGGCGAGGAGGCGGAGTTGTCGGGCGCGGGGTCGGGGGCGGGCGCGGATTTGGTGAGGCGGGTGCGCGGCAGCGGTACGACCCGGCGCAGGCCCTTCGGCCGTAGATCGTCCTCGTGGTCGCGTTGTACGGGGACGGAGGCGGTCGGCATCTGCGGGACACCGGTGCCGGTGCCGGCCGCGGCGACGATCTCGTCCGGGGTGCCGAGGCCCTTGAGGATGCGCTGGACGGCGGCCGGGGTGTCGGCGGTGGAACCGGCCCGCCGCCGGTCGATCTCGTTCCGCAGCTCGGACACGAGCCGCATGCGCGTGACCGAGGGCAGCTGCCGTTGCTGCGCCACGTCACCGACGCGGCTCAGATACTCGTAGACGACCTGGTCGCTCTCGATACCCACGAAGTCCCCTCCGGGGCGGGTGCGTTGGATACCCCGCCGGAACGACCGTAGCGCAGGTCGGGCGTCGTGTCGGCCCGCGCATCGGGGGGTGGGCGGGGCCGGGGTGAGGGCGGGCGACACCGGCCCGGCCCCGGTACCCGCTACCGTGGGTCGGATGAGCACCCCGGCCACGCCGCCCCGTTCGCTCGCGGAGGCACTCCGAAACAGGGACGACGCCTCCCTTGCCGCGCTGTTGCGCAGCCGGCCCGACCTCATCACGCCTGTGCCCACCGACCTGACGCAGCTCGCGACCCGGGCCGGTACACGCGGGTCGGTCGTGCGGGCGCTGGAGCGGCTGGACCGGTTCGCGCTGCAGACGGCGGAGGCGCTGGCCGTGGCGGGGGACCCGGCGTCGTACGACGAGCTGGCCGGGCTGATGGCGGGGGACGCGCGCGACGCCGCCGTCGTGCACGCGCTGCCGCGCGCCCTCGCGACGCTGCGCGAGCAGGCGCTGGTGTGGGGCGCGGACGACCGGCTGCGGCTGGTGCGGACAGCGCGTGAGCTGCTGGCGCCCTCGCCGCAGCACCCGTCGCCGACCGGCCTCGGGCCTACGGTCGCGGAGGCCACGGCGGGGATGTCGCCGGGGCGGATCCAGGAGATCGTGACGGCCGCCGGGCTGCCCTCCACGCATGACTCCGTGTCCGCGGTGGCGGCACTGACCAAGCTGTTCACCGCCAGGCGGCGGATGAAGGCGCTCCTCGGCCGCGCCCCCGAGGAGTCCCTGGAGGTGCTGAACCGGCTGGTCTGGGGGCCGCCGTACGGCCAGGTGACCGCCGAACCGGCGTCCCATCTGCGCTGGCTCATCGACCGGGGGCTGCTGCTGCCCACCGCGCCCGGCACGGTCGTACTCCCGCGTGAAGTGGCCCTGCATCTGCGGGCCGGGCGCGCGCACCGTGAGACGGAGCCGGTGGCGCCGGCGGTCGAGGCGAAGGCGACGCACCGTCCACAGGTTGTGGACACCACGGCGGCCGGGCAGGCGTACACCGCGCTCGCGACGGTCGAGGAGCTGCTGAAGGACTGGGACGAGGGCGGGCCGACCGTGATGCGGGCGGGGGGTCTCAGCGTCCGTGATCTGAAGCGGACGGCGGTCGCGCTGGACGTGGCCGAGCCCGTCGCGGCCTTCTGGGTCGAACTCGCTTATGCGGCGGGGCTGTTGGCCTCCGACGGTGACGCCGACGAACGGTACGCGGCCACCCCGGCCCACGACGAGTGGCTGGAGCTGCCCGCCGCGCAGCGCTGGGCGCGGCTCGCGGAGGCGTGGCTGACGGCGACCCGGACGTCGGGGCTGGTGGGCGGGCGGGACGCGAAGGAGCGGACGTTGTCCGCGCTGGGGCCGGGGCTGGACCGGTCGGCGGCTCCGGAGGTACGGCACCGGGTGCTGGGTCTGCTCGCCGGGTTGCCGGAGGGCGCCTCGCCGTCCGCCGAGTCCGTGTTGGCGCGGTTGCGGTGGGAGCGGCCGGTTCGGGGGGCGGGCGGTGCGCAGCCAGGTCCTCAAGAGGGCGACGATCTGCGGAGCCGGCTTGCCCGGTGGACGTTGAGCGAGGCGGAGATGCTGGGGGTGACGGGGCGGGGGGCCCTGTCGGCGCAGGGGCGGGCGTTGTTGGGGCCTCGGGGTGTCGCAGCGGCCGACTCCTCCCCCGGTGTCTCCGCTCCCTCCGGCCCCTCCAGCCCCGGCGACAAGCTCCCCGTCCATCACCACCACCGCCCGCCCACTCCCCCCGACCCCCTCTCCCCCGCCGAGCAGGCCGCCGCAAGTGCCGCCGCCGCTCGGCTGCTTGCCCCGCTCCTGCCCGAACCGTTGGACCACGTCCTCCTCCAGGCGGACCTGACGGCGGTGGCACCGGGCCCGTTGGAGCGGCCGTTGGCGGACATGCTGGACGTGCTCGCGGATGTGGAGTCGAAGGGCGGGGCGACGGTGTACCGGTTCACGCCGGGGTCGGTGCGCCGGGCGCTGGACGCGGGGCGGTCCGCCTCCGACCTGCACGACTTCCTCACCGCGCACTCCCGTACACCGGTCCCGCAGCCCCTCGCCTACCTGATCGACGACGTGGCCCGCAGGCACGGGCATCTGCGGATCGGCGCGGCCTCGGCGTACGTCCGCTGCGACGACGACGCGGTGCTCAGCGAGATCCTGGCCGACAAACGGTCCGCGGGCCTGCGCCTGCGCCGCCTCGCGCCGACCGTGCTGGCGGCCCAGGCCGACCCGGCCGCGCTCCTCGACGGGCTGCGCGCGATGGGCTTCGCACCGGCCGCCGAGTCCGCCGACGGCGATGTCGTCATCACCCGGGCCCACGCCCGCCGCACCCCGCCCCGCACGGCCCCCGAACCGGTACCGGACGGCCCGCCGACCCCGGACACGACCCTCCTGTCGGCGGCGATCCGCGCGATCAGGGCGGGCGACCGCGCCTCCACGACGCCTCTCAAGACGACCCCTTCGCCCACCGGTGACCTCCCCCGCACCAGTTCCGCCGAGACCCTCGCCACCATGCAGGCCGCCGTCCTCACCGGCGACACCCTCTGGATCGGCTACGTCAACGCCGAGGGCGCCGCGAGCCAGCGCGTGATCGCCCCCATCCGCGTGGAGGGCGGCTTCGTCACGGCGTACGACCACACGGCGGACGAGGTACGGACGTATCCGCTGCACCGGGTGACCGGGGTCGCGGAGCTGGCGGAGGGGTAGGTCCCAAAAAGTGTGTCACTTTCGCCAGAAGTGTCACACTTTTCAGGGAAGAGGGTCGGCCCGGGCCGCCTCGCCTCGGTTCAGATAGCGGGCCAGCACGTCCACGGAGTCCGCCACGAACGTCGGGCGCCGGGCCATCTCCCGCAGCTCGTCCTCCGTGACCCACGCGTGCCAGGCGATCTCGTCCGGGTCGGGGGTGATGTCCTCGCCGACCACCGCTTCGTGAAGGCCCAGCCAGTACGGGCTGATCTCGCCCCGGCACAGGAACTTGAAGGCGAACCGGACCGGCACCCGCACCCCGAGTTCCTCGGTGAGTTCGCGGGCCGCCGCCTCCTCGTAGGACTCCCCGGCCTCCGCGGCGCCGCCGACCATGAAGTTGTACTGCCCCGGGAAGCGGGACATGTCCGCCGCCCGCCGATGCACCAGGACGCGGCCCTCCCCGTCCCGGCAGACGATCGTCGCGACGCGGTGCAGCCAGTGGTGCGTGATGGCCTCACCCCGGTCCACGACCCCGAGCACCCGGTCCTGCTCGTCGACCCGGTCCACCAGTTCTCCCATGACCTCCGCCTTCAGCTCGCCCATGGCCACAGCCTCGCAGAGCGCCGCCGTGATCATCGGCCGGTAGTGCACACTGGACGTTTGGCCGTCCCGAGTCCTCCAGGCCCGGCCGAGGCCCGCAGAAAGGCAGTCGCGCGTGAATGGCCCCCTCATCGTCCAGTCCGACAAGACCCTTCTCCTCGAGGTCGATCACGAGCGAGCCGACGACTGCCGGCGCGCCATCGCGCCGTTCGCCGAGCTGGAGCGGGCGCCCGAGCACATCCACACGTACCGGGTGACACCGCTGGGACTGTGGAACGCGCGGGCCGCCGGGCACGACGCCGAGCAGGTCGTGGACGCGCTCGTGGAGTACAGCCGGTATCCCGTGCCGCACGCGCTGCTGGTCGACATCGCCGAGACCATGGACCGCTACGGCCGCCTGACCCTGAGCAAGCACCCCGCGCACGGGCTCGTCCTCACCACCACCGACCGGCCCGTGCTGGAGGAGATCCTGCGGTCGAAGCGGGTCGCCCCGCTGGTCGGCAACCGGCTCGACCCCGACACCGTGGCCGTGCACCCCTCCGAGCGCGGGCAGATCAAGCAGGTGCTGCTGAAGCTGGGCTGGCCGGCCGAGGACCTCGCCGGGTACGTCGACGGCGAGGCGCACCCGATCGAGCTGGACGAGGACGGTTGGGCGCTGCGGCCGTATCAGAAGCAGGCCGTGGAGAACTTCTGGCACGGGGGCAGTGGTGTGGTCGTGCTGCCCTGTGGCGCCGGGAAGACCCTGGTCGGCGCGGGGGCGATGGCGCAGGCCAAGTCGACCACGCTCATCCTCGTCACCAACACCGTCTCCGCCCGGCAGTGGAAGCACGAGCTGATCAAGCGGACCTCGCTGACCGAGGAGGAGATCGGGGAGTACAGCGGGACGCGCAAGGAGATCCGGCCCGTCACCATCGCCACGTACCAGGTGCTGACGACGCGGCGGAAGGGTGTCTACCCGCACCTGGAGCTCTTCGACTCCCGGGACTGGGGGCTCATCCTCTACGACGAGGTGCACCTGCTGCCCGCGCCCGTCTTCAAGTTCACGGCGGATCTGCAGGCGCGGCGGCGGCTCGGGCTGACCGCGACGCTCGTGCGTGAGGACGGCCGGGAGTCGGACGTGTTCTCGCTCATCGGGCCGAAGCGGTTCGACGCGCCCTGGAAGGAGATCGAGGCGCAGGGGTACATCGCGCCCGCCGACTGTGTCGAGGTCCGCGTCAATCTCACCGAGTCCGAGCGGCTCGCGTACGCCACCGCCGAGGCCGAGGAGAAGTACCGCTTCTGTGCGACGACCGCCACGAAGCGGAAGGTCACCGAGGCGATCGTGCGGCGGTTCGCGGGTCAGCAGATCCTCGTCATCGGGCAGTACATCGACCAACTCGACGAGCTGGGCGAGCACTTGAACGCGCCCGTGATCAAGGGTGAGACCTCCAACGCGCAGCGCGAGAAGCTCTTCGGGGCCTTCCGCGAGGGGGAGATCAGCGTCCTCGTGGTGTCGAAGGTCGCGAACTTCTCGATCGACCTGCCGGAGGCGACCGTAGCCATCCAGGTGTCGGGTACGTTCGGCTCCCGCCAGGAGGAGGCTCAGCGGCTCGGGCGCGTACTGCGGCCGAAGGCCGACGGGCACCAGGCCCACTTCTACTCGGTCGTCGCGCGCGACACGATCGACCAGGACTTCGCCGCCCACCGCCAGCGCTTCCTCGCCGAACAGGGGTACGCCTACCGGATCATGGACGCGGACGAGATCCTCGCGGAGAACTGAGCATCACGGTGCGGCGGGTGAAGCGGGCGGAGCGGGCGGTCACTTACGGCGAACGCCCGCTTCCTCGCCGTACTCGCCGAGGACGACCACGCTGAACGCGGCGCCCGCGAACACTTTTATCGCGCGCAGGGCATTGCCGAGGCGATGGGGGTGGCTGCCGCCGGTGGCCGGTGTGGCGCCGGTCGGGCGGACGGGGACCGGGGTGATGGTTGCTGCGCTCATGTCTCCATGGTGCGTCTTGGGACATAAGGTCGGCATCGGTCCAGAGAGCCAACCTCCGGGCCGCCTTTCTACGCCTCCGGGCTGACCCGTTCCCCTCCTGGGTGGAGGGGGTGTCCCCTAGGGGTAGCCCGCGTCGGCGCGGCCGTAAAACCATTCGCCTCCTCCGCTCCCCCTGACCTAGAATCTCCGCTCTTGCCCGCCTCCCCGCAGGGAGTGCCACCGCCCGGACGGAAACCGGTCGGTATCCCACCCAGCAGCCGCTTCAGCAGGTCTTCCGGAGGCACCCCCTTGTCCACGCCCGCCGCCGACCCCCTCGACGACCCCCTCGCCCGCGAACGCTCGCACCTGGCCTCCTCCCGTTCCGCGCTGCGCGCCATGCGCGAGGACGTCCAGTCGCTCGACATCAAGGACGTCACGGCGAACTGGGTCAACGCCGAGATCCTCGCCCGCCAGATCGGCGACCGCATCAAGGCGCTGGCCGACCTGAGCGACACCCCGCTGTTCTTCGGCCGCCTCACCTACCTGCACGCGCCGGGCGTCGAGCAGGCCGAGGGCGCGGAGGGCGAGCAGTTCTACATCGGACGCCGTCATGTGCACGACGGCGACGGCGACCCGATGGTCATCGACTGGCGCGCGCCGGTCTCGCAGCCGTTCTACCGGGCGTCCAAGAAGGACCCGCTGGACGTCTCGCTGCGCCGCCGCTTCGGTTACACGGGCGGCGAGCTCACGGCGTACGAGGACGAGCACCTCATGGACCCGGCCGAGGCGGCCGCCACCAGCAAGCTGCTCCAGCAGGAGATCGAGCGCCCGCGCGTGGGCCCGATGCGCGACATCGTCGCGACCATCCAGCCCGAGCAGGACGAGATCGTACGGTCCGGACTCGGCGGGACGGTCTGTGTGCAGGGAGGCCCGGGGACCGGAAAGACGGCCGTCGGCCTGCACCGGGTCGCCTACCTCCTCTACGCCCACCGCGAGCGGCTCGCCCGTACCGGCACCCTCGTCATCGGGCCGAACAAGTCCTTCCTGCACTACATCGAGCAAGTCCTCCCCGCCCTGGGCGAGTTGGCGGTCCGCCAGGGCACGGTCGACGACCTGGTCGCCCGCGTCGAGGTGCGCGGCACGGACGAGGCACCGGCCGCCGTCATCAAGGGCGACGCCCGCATGGCCGAGGTGCTGCGGAAGGCCATCTACTCGCACGTCACCCTGCCCACCGAACCGGTGATGGTCGTGCGCGGCTCACGCCGCTGGCGGGTCCCGGCGTACGAACTCGAAGCGATCGTGCGGGAGTTGCTCGACCGCGACATCCGCTACGGCGCCGCCCGCGAGGCCCTTCCGCAGCGCATCGCGCATGCCGTGCTGGTGCAGATGGAGCGGTCCGGGGAGGCGCCGGACGACCGGGTGCAGGACGCCGTGGCCCGCAACGCCGCGGTGAAGGCGGCCGTCAAAGCGGTGTGGCCGCCGGTCGAGCCGGCGAAACTCGTGCTGCGGCTGCTCAGCGACGCGGACTTCCTCGCCGCGCACGCGGACGGGATCCTCGACGAGGACGAGCAGAAGACGATCCTCTGGGCGAAGCCCGTCCGGAGCGTGAAGGCCGCCAAGTGGTCAGCGCCGGACGCCGTGTTGATCGACGAGGCGACCGACCTCGTGCAGCGGACGCACTCGCTCGGGCATGTGGTGCTCGACGAGGCACAGGACCTCTCCCCCATGCAGTACCGGGCGGTCGGCCGCCGCTGCACCACCGGTTCCGCTACCGTCCTCGGCGACCTGGCGCAGGGCACCACGCCCTGGGCGACGCGAAGTTGGGACGAGGCGCTGGCCCACCTCGGCAAATCGGATGGCGTGATCGAGGAGTTGACGGCCGGTTTCCGCGTGCCGACGGACGTCATCACGTACGCCTCCCGGCTCCTCCCCCACATCGCCCCGGGGCTCACGCCCGTCGCCTCGGTGCGTGAGAACCCGGGCTTCTTCGACCTCCGCTCCGTCGCCGGTACGGCCGAAGTGGTCGCCGCCTGCGAGGAGTTGCTGGGCAACGAGGGGTCGACGGGTCTGATCGCCGCCGACGCCAGGATCCCGGCGCTGGCGGAAGCCCTCACCGCGGCGGGCATCGGCTACATCGACCCGGGTGAGGAGACCACCGTGGACACGCGTCTGACGCTCGTCCCGGCGTCGCTCGCGAAGGGTCTGGAGTACGACTACGTAGTGCTCGACGAGCCGCAGGCCGTGGTCGACGGTGAACCGGACGAACGCACCGGGCTGCGGCGCCTGTACGTGGCCCTGACCCGGGCGGTGTCGGGTCTGATCGTCACGCACACGGCTCCGCTGCCGTCCCAACTCGCCTGACGGGCAAGGGCGGTTCAGGCTCCGTCGAGGACCGCCCGCCACTCGGCCACGGCCGTCGCCGACACCGGCCGCTCCCAGCCGTCGGGCCGGGCGGCCCCGCCGATGTGGAAGGCGTCGACTCCGGCGGCGAGCAGGGTCGGTACATGGTCGAGGCGCAGGCCGCCGCCGACGAGGATGCGCTGCTCGTAGCCGGGTTCGCCGTGCAGCGCGGCCTCGCGGAGCAGCGTGGGAAGGCCGTCGTCGACGCCGTCCGCGGAACCGGCGGTGAGGTAGGCGTCCAGGCCCGGCAGGTCGGCGAGCTGCTTGCGCAGGGCGTCGCGGTCGGCGGCGCGGTCGATCGCGCGGTGGAACGTCCAGGCGCAGCCGTCCAGTTCGGCGACGACCCGCTCCACCGCGTCGAGGTCGACACGGCCGTCCGGGTCGAGGAACCCGAGCACGAACTGGTCGGCACCGGCGGTCCGCAGCTCCCCGGCGACCCGGACGAGCCGGTCCACGTCGCCCGCGGCGAACCCGTCCGCGAGGCGCAGCATCACGCGCAGGTCGATGTCGACGGCGGCCCGGATCGCGGCGAAGGTCTCCACCGGCGGGGTGAGTCCGTCGGCCGCCATGTCGGTGACCAGTTCGAGACGGTCCGCGCCTCCGGCCTGGGCGGCGATCGCGTCCTCGGCGCCGAGGGCGATCACCTCCAGGACTGCACGCGTGCTCATAGGACCCCTTCCGTCGTGTTCCCTGGAGCGGCTACAGGTCTAGTCCAATATCCAGGGTACGCGGGAGGTCAGGGGGCCGCGAGATCGCCCCCGGCACAGGGCAGCTGTCACCCGCCGAAGATGTTCAGCTCCGCCGGTTCCGCACCGGCCAGCTCGTAGCCCGTGCCGGCCGGCACCGGCCGCCCCGAGTACAGCCGTACGAGCGTGGGCGCGTCGCCGATGTAGCGCGCCGGGGTCAGCTCGCCCGACAGGTCGCCCAGGCGCAGCGGATCGTCCAGGTCGTCGAGGTCGGCGTGCAGAGGCCGGTGGTTTTTCTGACGGGTCACGAGGCCGAGAAGGGTTAGAGCGGACCCCAGCCCCTGGCCACCATAGGCGCCGGGCACGCTGAGGACGTCCCGTACGTCACCGGCGTGCACCCACTCGCCGAGCGCTACGGCGTCCAGCGCGCCGCCCGCGCGGGCGATCACCGCGCCCGCCTCGGACATGCCCCGCTCCAGCTCGTCCACGACCCGCGCGTTCGTCCAGTCGGCCCGCTCCGCGATGTCCCGGTCGTTGGCCTCAGGCGAGAACACGCCCTCCTCGAACCGCCGCTCCACCACCCGCGTCAGCGCGGCCGAACAGTGCGCGAGCACATCCCGCACGGTCCACCCCGGACACGCGAGGGTCGCCAGCGCGAAGTCCTCGTCGGGCCGCGAACGGAGCAACGGAATCAGCGCGTCGCGCTCGGTGACGAGGAGCCGTCCGGGCAGTTCGGGATCACGTACGTCGTGTGCTGTGTCGGCGTAAGTCATGCGTTCCACGCTAGGGGCACGGCCGCGGGAGGAAAATACGGGGCATGCCCGATCTCGACGCCCTCCGCGCCCGCTGGACCCGCGCCCTCGAAGGCGCCCGCACATCCACCGACGGCCCAGACCCGTCGCCCTACGCCGAGAACCTCCTCACCCGCTGGCAGGAACCCCAGCGCCACTACCACACGCTCACCCACCTCACCTCGGTCCTCGACCACATCGACGTGCTGGAGAAGCACGCCGACGACCCGGACGTCGTACGGCTGGCGGCCTGGTTCCACGACGCGGTGTACCTCCCCGACCGTTCCGAGAACGAGGAGCGGTCGGCACGGCTGGCCGAGCGGGCGCTGGCGGAGGCCGGGGTGCCGGAGGGCCGGGTCGCGGAAGTCGCCCGCCTCGTCCGGCTCACCGTCACGCACGATCCCGCCGACGACGACCACGACGGCCAGGTGCTGTGCGACGCGGACCTGGCGATCCTGGCCGCACCGCCGTCGGCGTACGCGGCGTACACGGCGGCGGTCCGCGAGGAGTACCACTTCGTCCCCAACGAGGCTTTCAGGGAGGGCCGTTCGGCGATCCTGCGCCAACTCCTCTCTCTGCCAAGGCTTTTCAGGACGCCGTACGGGGCCGCGGAATGGGAGGCCACGGCTCGCTACAACCTGGCGGCGGAGCTGGAGTTGCTGGCGTCGGCAGGTCCAAGTGGCGAGTGAGGAAGGCGGAGAGGGCGCGGCGGAGGGCGTCCTGCCCCTCTGAACTGCGCACGGCGTGACCGTCGTCGGGGAGGATCAGCTCCTCCACCTCCCCGCCCGCCGCGCGGCGGTCCCGTACGAACGCCTCGATACCGGCCGCGTCGACGCGTGGATCATGCGCACCGCGTACGACCAACGCCGGCCCGCGCATGTCCGCGACCCGATGCACCGGCGACCGACGCCTCAACTCCCCCTCCGGCAACCGGCTCCAGCCGATCTGCTTGTCCCACAGGGCCCGCATCCGGCGCCAGTACGGCCCGTCCGCCCAGTCGGAGGAGGCGAGGTCGACGAGGGGGTTCACGGCGACGGCGCAGCGGAAACGGGGGTCGGTGAGGGCGAGCAGGGAGGCGTAGCCGCCGTAGGAACCGCCGTACGCGGCTACCCGCTCCGGATCACACAGTCCCCGCCCGGCCACGGCGTCGACGGCGTCGTAGAGATCCTGCTGCATGCGGGCGCCCCACTCGCCGTCGCCGAGGTCGCGGAAGGCGCGCCCATAGCCGCTGGAGCCGCGGTAGTTGACGCGCAGGACGGCCATCCCGGCGGCGGCGAGCCAGGCGGCCTCGGGGTCGTGACGCCACCGGTCGCGGGCCCACGGTCCGCCGTGGACACGGAGGATGAGGGGCGGCGAAATCACCGTGTTCGGGGGCAGGGTGAGGTAGGCGGTGAGGGGGTGGCCGTCGGAGGTGGTGAGGGTGAGGGCGGTGGTGAACGGGGGCTCGCTGTCCGGGTGTTGGGGTTCCGGGGGCAGTGCTACGGCCGTCCCCTGCTCCCGGTCGTAGACGTGGTGGCGTGGTGGGCGGGCCGGGTCGTGGGCGGCGAGGAGCCAGCGGGTGTCGGCGGTGTCGTGGCCGAGGAGTTCGAGGTCGCCGGGGATGTGGGTGGCGGCGCGGGCGAGGTCGCGGGCGTAGGCGGGGTCGGCGCAGGTGTGATGGCGGCGGGCCGCGTGGTGGAGGGCGGCGCGGGGTGTGCCGTCCGGGGCGAGCCAGGCGGTGGTGATGTCGTACGGGGGTGGTGCGGCGAGGAGGGTGCGGGGGTGGGCGGTGCGGGGGTCGACGGCGGCGAGTCGGACGGCGTCCGCGTCGTACGCGGTGAGCAGCAGGATCTCGCCGGAGGTGGGGTGGATGCCGAGGAGGCGGGTGTCCGGGGCGTCGGCGAGGGGGAGGTCGAGGAGCGGCCGCCAGTCGTGACCGTCCGCCGTGGTGAGCAGGCGCAGGGTTCCGTCTGGGAGGCCCAGGAGGCTTGCGCGGCAGGTGAGTTGGGGGTCGAAGGCCCAGTCCCGGGTGCCGGGGGTGCAGTGGGCGAGTTGGCGGGCGGGGGTGGTCCGGTCCAGGGGGAGGTACCAGGGGTGGAGTGTGGGGTCGCCTTGGCGGCGGATGGCTGTGACCATCGCGTGCGGGTGGGTGGGCGAGGTCCATAGGCCGCGTACCTGGAGGGTGTTGGCGGGGGCGAGGGGGAGCAGCTTGCGGTCTGCTACGCGCAGGGCGTGCGGGGTGAAGCGCTCTCGGCCGTTTGTCTCCGTGATGAGCAGCAAGTGTTCGTTGTCCGGGGCCCATTGGAGGGCGTGGACGGCGCCGGGGGGTAGGGGGTGCAGGGTGCGTACGGTGGCTGTGGCGACCTCGGTCACGGTGACGGTGCCGTCCGCGTCGACGTAGGCCACGGCTTGCCCGTCCGGGGAGAGGGTGGGGGTGATCATGTCCGCCGCCTAGGAGCTCGGGGGGTGCTGTTTCGGGGCGGCTGCGGGTGCGTTGTGGCTGGTCGCGCAGTTCCCCGCGCCCCTGGAGGGGGTCCGTATCTGGACAGCTGCGGGTGGGTTGTGGCTGGTCGCGCAGTTCCCCGCGCCCCTTGGGGGGGGGTTCCGTATCCGGGTAGCTGCGGGTGCTTGCGCCCCTTGGGGGGTGCGATTCGGGGGGTCGTGGGTTCGTTGCCGTTGTTCCGGTGGCTTTGGAACGCGGGGCCAGTTTCAGGGGCGCGGGGAACTGCGCGACCAGCCACGGACTGCCCGCAGCCGCCCCGGGACAGAACCCCCGACCTCCTGGGCGAACACGGCAACCCGGCGTACTCATGCCCCTACTCCCATCATCCGCCGAACCGCCCACTCCGTGACCGCCGCCCGGATCGCCCAGTACCCCAACACCCCACCGAACGCCCCCGTCAGCCCCCACCCAGCCCGCACCGCCGCCCAGGCCAGCGGCAGTTGGACCACCCAGGACGCGACCGTGTTGGCGACCATGTCGGCCCGGGTGTCGCGCAGGGCGCGCAGCGCGGCCGTGTTGCTCACGGTCACGGCGACGAGGGGGAGGCTCGCGGCTACCAGCAAGGTCGCGCCCACGGCGGCCGACACGACCGCCGGGTCGTCGGTGAACAAACCCAGCACTGGGCGTACGGCGACTGCCAACCCGACCCCCGTCAGGGTGAGCGCGCCCGTGACGAGCACCCTGTTGGTCCGCCAGTGGGTGCGGACCGCGTCCACGCAACCCCCTCCCGCCGCCCGGGACATGAGAACACCCGCCGCCCCCGAGAACGCGTTGGACAGCATGAAGACCAGGAGAACGAGCTGGAACACCACACGGGACGCGGCCAGTTCGGTGAGTGACAGGAGTCCTATCGCGGCGAAGAAGGCGAAGGACGCCAGGTAGTCCACCGCCATCGACACCATCGCCGGCCACGCCAACTCCCAGCTCTCCCGCGCCGATTGACAGTCCCAAGGAGTCGCGCGCCAGGTACCCAGCCAGTCCCACAGACCCGCCCGCCGCAGCAGGACCACCTGGAGCGCGCCCGCACAGAGCAGGGAGAGAGTGACCCCGAGGCCATTTCCGGCGGCGCCCAGCGCGGGGAACGGACCGACGCCGTAGATCAGGGCCCAGCTCGCGACCAAATTGACCGGCATGGCTACGCAGTTGGTGAGGAGCGTGAGCCGGGTCCGTTTCGCCGCCTGGAGGGTGATCGTGCCGAGGGCGGAAAGCACCGCGAACGGCAGGCTGAGTGCCCGGGCCCGGAGATAGGCCGCACCGGCCGCGACCGCCGCAGGCTCGTGCACCGTAAGGGCGACCAAGGGCCGCGCCGCGAAGACCAACACCAAGGCAACCACCACCGCCAGCGCACCCACCGGCCGCAGCGAGGCGTGCAACGCCCTTACGGCGGCGTCCCGTTCACCCGCCCCGAGATGCCGGGCACACAGCACCTGATAACCCGTCACCCCCGCCAGCAACACCCCAAGCGCCAGCTCTACGACCACGATCGCCCCGGCGACCCCCGCCAGCGCCGTCGAGCTGTAGTGCCCGGTGAGCGCGAGGCTGATGAGGTCACCGGCCCGGGACACGGAGGTCGCGAGGACGGCGGGCAGCGCCAACTCCAGGAGCGGGCGGGCCTGTTGGCGGAGACGCCCGCCCCGGGAGACGGGCGCAACCGTGTCCGGTGCGGCGCTCATTTCACCCGCGTCCGGGTGCCGTGCCGCGGATCGGGTCCCATGGTCAGCGTGTAGATCGTCGCCTGGCGGACGGGGTCCAGGCCCAGCAACTCCTCGATCAGCCCGTCCCGTACCGCCGGAGTGACCAGCGTGCCCAGCCCGTGCGTGTCGGCGAGCAGCAGCAGCCGCTGCGCCAGATGCCCGGACTCGATGTACAGGTTGCGCAGGGCGCGTTCGTGCCGGTACCGGAACTGGTACTGCTCGAAGTCCGCGACCATCACCAGCGTGAACCCGGCGGTCAGCGGCCAGGGCGAACCGTAGAACACCTCCCGCATGGCGCCCCGGAGGTCACCGGGGCGGATCTCGGTCAACTCCGGTTCGGCGGGGGCGAGATCGAGGTGCCAGGCGCCAGGGTCGATGCCGTCGACGTCGTACGTCAGGACGTAGAAGTCGAAGGCCGTGCCGAAGGACCGGAGCAGTTCCCAGGGGTCGTCCTCGCCGGTGCGGCGCTGGTTGGCGGCGACCGTGGCGAGGCCGGTGCGGAGGATGTGGGAGAGGGCGCCGCCCGGGGTCGGCCGGGGCAGATAGCTGCGCACCGAGCGGCGGGTCAGCAGGGCCGTGCCGAGGCTGCGGCCGGGGTCGCCCGGTACCGGCTCGGGCAGCGGCACGCGGCGGCCCTCCGGGCGTATCCGGGGCGGGAGTTGAGCACCGCCGCCGTATCCGGACAGCACCTCGCGGCGGGTGTCCACGGCGTCGGCGCCGGAGTCGGCGTACGGCAGATCGCGGGAGAGGAGGTGGTATTCGAGGGAGGGGCGCCAGCGCCGCCGGTGCCAGAACTCGACCAGTTCCTCCGGAGGTTGGGGCGCGGCCTCGGCCCCGGCCAGCCAGGAGGCAAAAGCCCCGGAGCCGTCCGGCGGGGCACCCGCGGCGATCGTACGGGCCAGCGTGCGCCGGTCGACGTACCCGCGGCGACGGCCGGCCAGATCCTGGACGTGCACACCGTCCCGCGGACTGAGCCCACCGCCGATACGCAGCAGGGGTGGGAGGGCGGACGGATCGGACATGGGGCTGCTCCTTTCAGGTCCTTCAGGGGCTGAGGTCAACTCGGCTGTACGGATGGCGACTTAACCGAGCGCCACCGTCGCGATCAGCCCCTCCGTCAGCCCGTCCACGCCGATCATCCGCTCGACCCCGGACTCCAGATCGCCGTACGCGGGGAACGCCGGGATGCCGAAACCCTCGGCGAGTTGGGTCACGGTGGAGGCGATGTGGCCGGCGTCCATGTGGATGCTGCGGTAGGTGCGGGGCTCGCGGTAGCGCCACATGTTGCGGCGGAACACCGAGGTCAGGACGAGCAGGCAGCGCACGTCGAAGGCGGGCCGGGTGGTGCTGGCGCGGAAGACGCGGCGGAACTCCTCGGAGTCCGGGTCCGGCGCGGGGACCGGGAGTTTGACCAGCGCGTGCAGTCCGCCGTGCACGTGGTACCAGCCCGGTTCGACGCCGTCGACGTCGAGGACGGCGAGATAGCCCTCGGTGGGATGGCGTCGGCCGCCGGAGGGGCTGGTGCGGGTGAGGTAGTCGGCGGAGCCGGGCGCGCGGCTGCGGGTCGTCTCCACGATGCCGAGGGCCAGCGCGGCGATCGTGAGGAGTCCGGGCCGGTCGAGGTGCCGGGTGCGGCCCGCGTCCGTACCGACGGGCATCGGCGCGAGATCCGGGGAGAGTGCGGGGAGCGGTATCCGTTCCGCCGACGCGGGCTCCTTGAAACGGTCGTCGTCGATTTCCTCGTCGCGATACCGGTGAATTCGCTCCCGGTCGACCGCGATTCCCTTGCTGTAATCGACGCCGGGGAAATCATGCGCGGCGATATGGTATTCGGCCGCCATGCGCCAGCCTTTCTCGTCCCACCGCCGAAATACCTCCTGCCCCCATTTGTAGCGCGGGGTGTCGAGATATTCGTCGCCGACGATCAGGCCGGCCTTCTCCATCGAGGCGACGACCGCCTCGGCCCGCTCGGGCGGCACACCGAGTTCGACGGCGGCCTCCTTCGCCAGCAGCCGCCGTTCCCGCGGCCGGCCCGCGAGGACGAGCACGGCCGCCTCCTGCGCGCCCAGCTTGAAGGATCGCCTGGTCAGCAGGTCGTCGGCGATCCACTGTCCGGCCGCGCCCGGTCGGGGCGTCAGCCGGATGAACTCACTCGCTTGTACAGACACGGTCACCCCTGGACTGGGGCCCCGACGGCCCGGGGAAGCGAATTCCCCGGGCCACCGGAGCGGGCACAGAATTAGTCGACGTTCGGGCCCTGAAGCAGCATGGGCTCGTAGGACTCGACCTCTTCGATCTCGACCGTGATGTCCTGGGCCGCGACGGTGTTCTCCATGGGGAACCTCCTGGATTTCGGTGATGTGCATTTCCGCCCCCGGTTGCCCGGCGACAACGAAATGATCACCCGCAAATGACGATTTCGGCAAGCATCCCCTTTCTCCATCCCTGGAATAACGGAGAGGAATGCAAAGGGGATTCCATTCCTACCTGTCAGTTACATTTCAGGAGACATTGAGAGTGCACTCGGATCACCCACTATGCGCGTTTTGCCGGTACCACCCAGCAGGCCAACCCCAAGCCAGGGCGAGTGAATGATCAAATCACCGTCATGCGCCGTTGGTGAATGCTTTAATCAATGCGGGGTCCCGGCCATCGGCCCCTATGCTCCCCGGCATGGGGAACACAGGCGCACACCAGCTGGAAGAGGCCGTCGCGAGCTGCCTCGCCGTACTGAGGACGGCGACGGACCGGGACTGGGACGGGACGAAGGCGGGCCGGCTGGAGTGGAGTTGCCGGGACACCGCCGAGCACATCGCCGGTGATCTCATCTCGTACGCGGGCCAGTTGGCCGGCCGCGCCCAGCACGCGTACGTCCCCTTCGACATCACCTTCGACGACGGCACCGACAACTCCGGTGCCCTGGAGGTGATTTCGACGACCGGCGCCCTGCTCGCCGCCGCGATCCGCACCACCCCCCGCGAGACCCGCGCCTTCCACCCGTACCCGTTCCGCAGCGCGAACCGCGAGGGCTTCGCCGCGATGGGCACCGCCGAAGTGCTGCTGCACACGCACGACATCGCCGAGGGCCTGGGCCTGACCTACCAACCCGCCCCGGAACTCAGCGAGTTCGTCCTCGGCCGGATCTTCCCGCACGTCCGCCCCGCCGCCGACCTCTGGCGCACCCTGCTGTGGGCGACCGGCCGCGCCGACCTCCCCGGCCGCGCCCCCGTCACCGACTGGAAGTGGACCAACAACCTCGTCCACACCAGCGACCGCCTCACCCTCCAGGGCATCACCCCCGCGGCCGCCGGTGACCTGGTCGCGGGCGGCGACGGCGGGTTCGAGTGGATCGAGGGCGGCCCGTACGAGGGCACCCGCGAGGCCGCGACCTTCCTGCTCAAGGCCTATGTATCGGGCGTCCACCGCCCGGAGTTCGGCGTGTTCGTCCTCGTCCGCCACGAGGACGGCCGCGCGGTCGGCGGCCTGGGCTTCCACGGCGTCCCCGACGAGGAGGGCCGCGTGGAGATCGGCTACGACCTCGCGGCGGCCGCCCGCGGCCAGGGCTACGCGACGGAGGCGCTCCGCACGCTCTCGGCATGGGCGCTGGCCCGCGACGACGTCCGCACGGTCTTCGCGACGATCGAACGCGACAATCTCGCGTCCCAGGCCGTCGTCACCCGGGCCGGGTTCAGGAAGGTGAGCGAGGAGGACGAGGAGTTCGCCTACGAACTCGGGCGCAAGGAGTAACTCCGTTACCGCTACCGCCCCTTGAGCCTCCTACCGCTCCCGCCCCTTGGGCCGCCGCAGCCCCGCCGCCGTCAGCAGCCGCACCACCTCCCGGCTCCTGACCTCCACCGCCCCGGCGGCCACCGCGTCGGCGTAACGATGCGACGGGATGTCGTAGTGATCGCGCTCGAAGGCCCGGCGCGGTACGCCCAACTCGGCGGCGAACAGGTGGAGTTCGTCGTACGAGACATCGCTGACGAGGTGGGACCACAGGCGGCCGTGTCCCGGCCAGGTCGGCGGGTCGATGTAGACGGTCACAGGGAGCCCAGGTTCCCCACGGCCGCGACCTTCACGCCCGCCTGGTGGCAGACCCAGTGCGGGTCGGGTCCGAGCTCCGGTTCGACCTCCAGGGCGTGCGGGTCGCCGGACGCGCAGACCGGGCAGAGCGGCCAGCGTCCGTACGCCTCCAGCAGCGCGTCCTGCACGTCCTGCGCGACCAGCCCGGCGACGTACTCGACGCCCTCCGGCCACTGCTCCACCCACCATCGGCGCTCCACGACGGACTCCTCCACCATGGACACCACGTCCGCCGCGACGACCTCGCGCGCGGCCAGATCGGCCAGTACGAGGGCACGGGCGGCGTGCAGCGCCTGCTCCAGGGGGCTTATGGGGACGGGCTCGGCGATGGGGTCGTCGTCGGGGGTGCTGTCGGATGATGCCATGCACCCATTGTGCGCACCCTTGACCCGACCACCGCCGCGAAAATATCTTTCAGAGGTGACCCAGGAAGTGAAGGAAATTTTCGGAAGCGCCTCCGGGAGTACGCCACCCGCCGCACTGGCCGCCAAGGTGCGCACCCTCGCCCCCTCCATGACGCGCTCCATGCAGCGCGTCGCCGAGACCGTCGCCGCCGACCCGGCCGGCTGCGCGGCCCTCACGGTCACCGGCCTCGCCGAACTCACCGGCACCAGCGAGGCCACGGTCGTCCGCACCGCCCGCATCCTCGGCTACCCCGGCTACCGCGACCTGCGCCTCGCCCTCGCCGGGCTCGCGGCCCAGCAGCAGTCCGGCCGCGCGCCCGCCCTCACCACCGACATCGCCGTCGACGACCCGATCGCCGACGTGGTCGCGAAACTCGCCTACGACGAGCAGCAGACCCTCGCGGACACGGCGGCCGGTCTCGACACCGTCCAGCTCGGCGCGGCCGTCACCGCGCTCGCGTCCGCCCGCCGTACGGACATCTACGGCGTCGGGGCGTCCGGCCTCGTCGCCCAGGACCTCACCCAGAAGCTGCTCCGGATAGGCCTCATAGCCCACGCCCACAGCGACCCGCACCTCGCCGTCACGAACGCCGTGCAGTTGAAGGCGGGGGATGTGGCGATAGCGATCACCCACTCCGGCTCCACCGGCGACGTCATCGAGCCGTTGCGGGTGGCCTTCGAGCATGGGGCTACGACCGTTGCGATCACCGGGCGGCCGGACGGGGCGGTCACGCAGTACGCCGATCACATACTCACGACGTCCACGGCTCGGGAGAGCGAGCTTCGGCCCGCGGCGATGTCGTCCCGGACGAGTCAGTTGCTGGTGGTGGACTGTCTGTTCATCGGGGTGGCGCAACGGACGTATGAACAGGCTGCGCCCGCGTTGTCGGCGTCTTATGAGGCGCTGGCGCATCGGCATAGGCGCTGACGGTTTCGTGGTCGTCCGCGGGCCCGGTGGGGGTTGGTCGCGCAGTTCCCCGCGCCCCTAAAAGCCAACCTGAACGCCAGCTCCCCAGGGGCGCGGGGAACTGCGCGACCAGCCCCCACCGGCCGGCAGACAAGAACGAACGGAAAGAGCCGCTTCTCAATGACCTCGACGTCCAACCCCCGTGATCTCCGCGCCGAGTTGGAGACACTCACCACCGAAGCCTTCCGCCCGGAACTCGCCGGTATCGACCAACTCCCCACCCTCGACATCGCCCGCCTGATGAACACCGAGGACGCCACGGTCGCCGCCGCCGTAGCCCACCGCCTCCCCGAGATCTCCGCCGCGATCGACGCCGTAGCCGACCGGATGGGACGCGGCGGCCGGCTCATCTACATGGGCGCGGGAACCGCCGGACGGCTCGGCGTGCTGGACGCGTCCGAGTGCCCGCCGACCTTCAACACCGATCCAAACCAGGTGGTCGGCCTGATCGCCGGCGGCCCGGACGCCCTCGTCACGTCCATCGAAGGCGCCGAGGACTCAAGGGAGTTGGCGCAGGCGGACCTCGACGCGCTCGCGCTCACCCCCGACGACACGGTGGTCGGCATCTCCGCCTCCGGCCGCACCCCGTACGCGATCGCAGCCGTAGAACACGCCCGCGACAAGGGCGCCTTGACCATCGGCCTGTCCTGCAACGAGCACAGCGCGCTCGCCGCAGCCGCAGAGCACGGCATCGAGGTCGTCGTAGGCCCCGAACTCCTCACCGGATCAACGAGGTTGAAGGCGGGAACGGCGCAGAAACTCGTGCTGAACATGCTGTCGACGATCACGATGATCCGGCTGGGGAAGACCTACGGGAACCTGATGGTCGACGTACGGGCGTCGAACGAGAAGCTGCGCGCCCGCTCCCGGCGGATCGTCGCGCTGGCGACCGGCGCGGACGACGCGGAGATCGAGCAGGCCCTCGCCGCCACCGACGGCGAGGTGAAGAACGCGATCCTCGTGGTCCTCGCCGGGGTCGACGGCCCGACGGCCGCCCGCCTTCTGGAGGAGTCCGGGGGCCGACTGCGCGCGGCGCTGACCGCGGCGGCCGACTGACCAGCACGCTCAGGGGGTGGATACTCCGTACGACACCGCCGCCGCCCTCCTCCCCCTCGTCGGCGGCCCCGCGAACGTCACCTCCGTCGCCCACTGCATGACCCGCCTCCGGCTCGGCCTGGCCGACCGTTCGCTGGTGGACGAGGAGGCTCTGCGGGCGCTGCCCGGCGTGCTCGGGGTCGTGGACGACGACACGTACCAGATCGTGCTGGGGCCGGGGGTGGTGGCACGGGTGACCCCGGAGTTCGAGAAGCTGGTGAGCGGTGCCGCGGGCGAACTGGCCGCGCGCGGCGCCGAGTTGAAGGCGGGACAGCGGGCCCGCAACGCCACCCCCGGCAAGCTGCTCCTCCGCCGGGTCGCCAACATCTTCGTCCCCCTCATCCCCGCCCTCGTCGGCTGCGGAGTGCTGGCGGGCCTCAACGGGCTGCTGATCAACATGGGCTGGCTCCCGGGACTCACGGGTACCCTCGCCGTCATCCCCTCCGCGTTTCTAACCCTCCTCGCGGTCTTCGTCGGTTACAACACGGCACAGGAGTTCGGTGGGACACCGGTGCTGGGCGGGGCGGTGGCGGCGGTCGTCGTCTACCCCGGGGTCGCGAAGGTCACGGCCTTCGGCGTCGCCCTCTCCCCCGGCCAGGGCGGAGTACTCGGCGCACTAGCCGCCGCACTCCTCGGCACGTACGTCGAGAAGTGGTGCCGCACCTGGGTCCCCGCAACCCTCGACGTCCTGGTCACCCCCACCCTGACGGTCCTGACCGCGGGCCTCGCGACGCTCTACGGCCTCATGTACGCGGCCGGTGAGATCTCCACGGCGATCGGCACGGCAGCGAACTGGCTCCTGTCCACCACCGGCCCCTTCGCGGGCCTGATCCTCGGCGGCCTCTTCCTCCCCCTGGTGATGCTCGGCCTGCACCAGGCCCTCATCCCCATCCACACCACCCTCATCCAACAGCAGGGCTACACCGTCCTGTTGCCCCTCCTGGCGATGGCGGGCGCGGGCCAGGTCGGCGCGGCGGTGGCGGTGTACTTCCGTATGCACCACGACACTTCACTCCGTACGACCATCAAGTCGGCGCTCCCCGCAGGCCTGTTGGGCGTCGGCGAACCCCTCATCTACGGCGTCTCGCTCCCCCTCGGCCGCCCGTTCCTGACCGCCTGCGCGGGCGGGGCGGCGGGCGGCGCGTTCGTCGGATTCTTCGCGATGCTGGGCGACAAGGTGGGGGCGACGGCGATCGGACCGTCGGGATGGGCACTGTTCCCCTTGCTGGCAGGGAACCGGGGGCTGGGGACGACGGCGGCGATCTACGGCGGCGGCCTGCTCACCGGCTACCTGGTCGGCTTCCTGGCGACGTACGCCTTCGGCTTCCCCCACCGGGACCAAGTCGCCCGGAACAGCCGCGAGTTGGTCACAGATCCATCGCCCGGCTGATGATCTCCTTCATGATCTCGGACGTCCCGCCGTAGATCCGCTGGACGCGGGCGTCGGCGTACCGGCGGCAGATCACGGACTCCCACAGGTAGCCGTATCCGCCGAACATCTGCAGGCAGTCGTCGACGACCCGGCCCTGGAGTTCGGTGGTGACGAGCTTCGCCTCGGCGGCCTCGTCGGCGGTGAGGGTGCCCCGGTTGTACGCGAGGACGCAGGCGTCGACGAAGGCCTGGGCGGAGGTGATCCCGGCCCGCATCTCGGCCAGCCGGAAGCGGGTGTCCTGGAATCGCGCCAACGGCCGCCCGAACGCGGTGCGTTGCTTGGTGTAGGCGACCGTCTCCCGCAGCGCGGCCCCGGCATGGGCCACCGCACCCATGGCGACGACCAGCCGTTCCAGAGCGAACTGCCGCATCAGCAGGGCGAATCCCTGCTCCGGATCGCCGAGCACGTCGGCGTCCGGGACGTGGACGTCGTCGAAGAACAGCTCGGCGGTGTCCGAGGTCCGCAGGCCGAGCTTCTCCAGCTTGCGGCCCCGCGTGAAACCAGGGGCGCCCGCGGTCACGAGGAACAGGCCGATCGCATGGCCCTCGCCGGTGCGGGCCGCGACGATGACGAGGTCGGCGTTGACACCGCTGGAGATGAACGTCTTGGCCCCGTTGAGCAGCCAGCCGTCCCCACCCGGGGCCCGTACCGCGTGGGTACGGATGGCGGCCACGTCCGAACCGGTCCCGGGCTCGGTGATCGCGATGGCGACCAGCGTCTCGCCGGAGACCGCCCGGGTGAGGTACCGGGTCTTCTGGTCGTCGGTGCCGAACTCGGCCAGATACGGGGCGACGATGCCGGAGTGCAGCGGAACCGCGAAGCCGGACTCGGCGGCGTCGGCCAGTTCCTCGATCGCGATCTGCTCGTACCGCAGATCGGCCAGGCCCAGACCGCCGTAGGCGGGATCGGCCCACGGGCAGAGCAGGTTCCGCGCGCCCGCGAGCCGCCAGACGTCCTTTCCTACGATCCCCTCGCGCTCCCACCCGTCCTGCCTCGGCACGATCTCGTGCTCGACGAAGCCGCGCCAGGCCGTCCGGTACGCCTCATGGGCCTCGTCGAAATATCCGTTTCTGATCACGCCCCGACGGTAGGCGCGCGGCACGCCGGGCCGTCATGACCGCAGCGCTCACCGCCGTTGACCTCCGTGTCCCGTACGATCGGCGGCCATGCCCGCACCTCTGGAGAGCGACGCGTACGGCGCGCCCACCCGCTCGGTCGCCATCCACCACGTACGGGCCGCGCTGCGCGGAGCCGAGCGGCACGGCCTGGACATCACCGCGCTCCTCGAACGGGCCGCCGTACCACCGGAGTTGCTGGAGGTCCCGCTCGCCCGGGTGTCACCGCGGCAGTTCGCCCGCCTCACGCAGGCCGTCTGGCAGGCACTCGACGACGAGTTCCAGGGCCTCGGTCCGCACCCCCTCAAGGTGGGCACCTTCGCGATGATGTGCCACGCGGTGGTGCACTGCAGCCCCGACCTACGGACCGCGATCAACCGCGGCAGCACCTTCTACGGCCTCTTCCCCGGCGGCCCCCGCTTCCAACTGGAGGAGGGGCCAGGCGAGTTGGAACAGCAGGCGGCGCTCGTCTTCGACCTCACCGGCTTCGACGACCCCGACCACTACCTCGCCGAGTCCGCCACCGTCGTGGCCCACCGCTTCGCCGGCTGGCTGATCCGCCGCCGGATCACCCTCACCCGGGTCGAGTTCGGCCACCCGGCCCCACCCCACGCGCTCGAGTACGACCTCCTCTACGGCGCCCCGTGCACCTTCCGGGCCCCGCGCACCGCCCTCGTCTTCGACCGCGCCCTGCTCGAACTCCCCGTACTCCAGGACGAATTGGGACTTCAGGCCTTCCTCCGCCGCGCCCCCGGCGACGTACTCGCCCGCCTGGACTACGGCAGCACCGCCGCCGCCCAGGTCCGCCGACTGCTCGGGCAGTCGCTGCCGGACCGGATGCCGGACCCCGAGGACATCGCGGTCCGGCTGGCCGTGAGCGCGCAGACGCTGCGGCGGCGGCTGGCGGCGGAGGGGACCTCGTTCCAGCGGATCCGCGATCAGCTGCGGCGCGATGTGGCCATCGCGGCGCTGGCCACGGGCACGGTCTCCATCGAGGACATCTCGCGGCGGCTGGGCTTCTCCGAGCCGAGCGCCTTCCACCGCGCGTTCAAACGCTGGACGGGTTCCGCGCCCCGCTCCTACCAGCCCGGCGACTGAGCGACCCCCCTTCCACGAACGCCCGGGTCAAGGACCTTGAGCGGCACGGTCACGGCAACCGCCCACCCCCACCCCCTACCGTCCCGGTATGACAGTGGTGGAAGAAGCAGGGCTCGGCCGCGTGGGCATCTGGACCGCGAGCCTGGACGCCGTGGCCCCGGCGGCGGGCGGGGAGATCGCGGCCGAGCTGGAGGAACAGGGCTGGGGCACCCTGTGGTTCGGCGAGGCGTACGGCCGGGAGGCGTTCAGCCAGGCGGGGCCGCTGCTCGCCGCGACCTCCCGCATGCGCGTGGCGACCGGCATCGCGAACATCTGGGCGCGGGACGCGGTCGCGGCCAACGCGGCCTCCCGGACGCTGTCTTCGGCGTACGGCGGCCGGTTCGTGCTCGGACTCGGGGTCAGCCACCGGCCGTTGGTGGAGCGGGTGCGCGGCGGCAGCTACGGCAAGCCGGTCGCCGCGATGCGCGAGTACCTGACGGCGATGGCGGGCGCGACCTTCTACGCCGCCGAGGCCGACGCACCCCGCCCGCCCGTCCTGATCGCGGCGCTCGGCCCCCGGATGCTGGAGACGGCCCGCGAACTCGCCGACGGCAGCCACCCCTACCTGGTGACACCGGCCCAGACCGCCGAGGTACGGGCAGCCCTCGGCCCGGACAAGATCGTGGCCGTAGAGATGGGCGCCGTACTCACGAAGGACCGCGAGACCGCGCTGCGCCGGGCCCACGCCCACCTGGACATCTACACCGGCCTGCCCAACTACCGCAACAACTGGCTGCGGGCCGGCTTCGACGAGACGGACCTGGTCCGCGGCGGCTCCGACCGGCTGGCCGAGGCGCTGGTCGCGTGGGGCGACGAGACGGCGATCCTCGCCCGGGTGCGCGAGCATCTCGCCGCGGGCGCCGACCATGTCTGCGTGCAGGCCCTGATGGAGTCCCCGTTCGAGGTGCCGACGGAGCCGTGGCGAGAGCTGGCACCCGCGCTCGTGGGCGCATAGCGATGGCACCCCGCCGGGCCCACCAGCGCCTGGAGCGGCTGCCGTTGACCTTCTCGACGAGGTGGCGCATCGGGTGGACGGAATCATGCCAGGGGCGCCCGCCACACCAGCGTGTACCGCCAGAACAGCCACCGCCGCGGCCGGACCCGAGGCAGGACCCGGATCGCCTCGCGGCGGACCTCGGCGAAGGTCATCGCCGGAGGCCGGGTCACGGCGGTCATGGCGACCGGCCGGGACTCCGCCCTACGACCCCGGTTCTTCAGCCAGCCCATGGCGAGGTTCAGGGGGATCGAGAGGGCGGCCAGGAAATGGTCGACGAGATCCTCCTCGCGGGCACAGCCGACGACCACCAGGGTTCCGCCCGGGGCGAGTTGGTCCCGGAAACGGGTCAGCGTCTCGGTGAACGGGAGGTGGTGGAGGGCGGCGACGCAGGTGATGACGTCGTAGGGGCCGACGGGGATTCCGGCCCGGGCGTCGACGACGGTGAAGACCGCGGGGGCGCCGGAGACACCGGGTGGTGTCAACTCCCTTGCCCGGGCGATGATTTGCGGGTCGGAGTCGATGCCCTCCACGCGGCCCGTCGCCCTCGCGGCAAGCAGCCGCACCAGGTCACCACTTCCACAACCCACGTCCAGGGCTCGCCCGAACCTGCGGGGCAACTGCCGTAGCAGCCAAGGGTGGTAGTGGGCGTTGTGGCTCCAGGGGTGGGCCGAGTTGAAGGACTCCAGGGCCCGGAGGAGGCGGGGCGGGATCAGGGGCATGGGGGCAGTCGATCACGGCGGGCGGCTCAGGGTAGGCGGGCTTCGCGGTTCCGCTCCCGGACCCTTGCCCGTAGTACCTCCTCCTGCCCGGCGGGGCCCGTCGACTCCGGTGGGCAGTCCCACTCCCGGCCGCCGGCGACCGGCCTCAACTGCACGTTGCCGCCCACGTGTCCCATCACCTCGCCGACCCGCCCGTCCCGTACGTCCACGGCGTACGCCCCGACCGGGGGCCGTTCGCCGCGCAGTACGGAGGCCAGCTTCTCGGCGGTACGGACGTTGCAGCGCCCCAGCATGACCAGCGCGAACTTCTCGTCGCTCGCACCCGTCACCGGGTCCACGCACAGGGACGGCAGGACGACACCGACACCGGTGAGCGCGTCCCGGAGCGAAGCGACGATTTCTTCCGTCGACCGCAGCATTCCTACACCTCCACACAGAGTTTACTGTTCGCAACACAGCGTGGCGGCAACGTGTCTAACCTGGCCATACGGGGAGTCCCAACAAATTCCGGTGTTAGGACAGGGAGTTGCTGTGGCAGGACCGAAAGATCTCGACCCGTCGTCGTCACCGCGAGCCCTGCTCGGCGCCGAACTCCGGCACGCCCGCGAGAAAGCGGGGCTCAGCCAGGACGAGTTGGGGCAGCGGTTGTTCGTGAGCGGGTCGTTCATCGGGCAGTTGGAGGCGGGGACGCGGCGGATGGTGCCGGAGTATGCGCGGATGCTGGACCTGGAGTTGGGCACGGGGGACTTCTTCACCCGGAACTGTGGAGCGGCGGCCAAGTCCAAGTACCCCGAGCACTTCGCGGAGGCTGCGGAGGCGGAAGCCTCGGCGACGGAGATCAGGCAGTACGCACCCCTCCTGATCCCGGGGTTGCTTCAAACAGCGGCCTACGCACGGGCGGTGTGCCGCGCCTATCAGCCAACGGCTCCGGATGAGGTGATCGAGGAGTTGGTGACGGCCCGCATCGAACGGACCCGCATCCTCGACGACCCAACACAACCGCTGTTGTGGGCGATCGTCGACGAAGCGGCGCTTCGCCGAGTGACAGGTGGACGCGACGTGATGGCGGCAGCGTTGAGCCACATCGTCGGCCTGATCCGCCGAAGCCGGGTCATCGTGCAGGTGCTGCCGTTCGAGGTCGGAGCGCACCCGGCGATGGAAGGCTCCCTCAAGCTGATGGACTTCGACGACGCCCCTCCTCTGGTCTACTTCGAGGGAGTCGGCACCGGCCGCCTGGAGGACGACCCGACCACCGTCAGGCTGCATCGGCGCAACTATGAATTCCTCGCGGCCTGTGCGCTCTCCCCGGAGAACTCTCTGGCCTTGATCGAAGCGATGGCGCAGGATTACGCGCATGAGGAACAACCCTGAGCTCGACCTGAGCACGGCCACTTGGCACAAGTCCAGCTACAGCGGCGGCAGTGGCGGGGACTGCCTCGAAGTAGCCCGCTGGCGTAAGTCGACGCACAGCGGCGGAGGCGGCGGCAACTGCCTCGAAGTCGCTGACGGCCACCCCGCCCTCGTCCCCGTCCGGGACTCCAAGAACCCCCTCGGCCCGAAACTCGTCTTCCAGACCGCCGCATGGTCCACGTTCGTCGAAGACCTCAAGCACGCCTGACCCCGGCGCATCACTCCATGCGGTGACCGTTTCCCAACACCCCCGCGGAGAGGGCGCCCATGAGGAACAACCCTGAACTCGACCTGAGCACGGCCACTTGGCACAAGTCCAGCTACAGCGGCGGCAGCGGCGACAACTGCCTCGAAGTAGCCCGCTGGCGTAAGTCGACGCACAGCGGCGGAGGCGGCGGCAACTGCCTGGAAGTCGCCGACGGCCACCCCGCCCTCGTCCCCGTCCGGGACTCCAAGAACCCCCTCGGCCCGAAACTCGTGTTCCGGACCGCCACATGGTCCACGTTCATCGAAGACCTCAAGCACGCCTGACACCAATATCACCGGCTGCGTACCGCTGGAGGAGACACGCGATGAGCCATGCCCGCTGGAGGCCGGCCGAGGACTACACCGAATCCCCCGAGGTCGCCGCCGAGCGCGCGGAGATCCGGCTGGCCATGGCCTTCGCCAAGGCCGTGTACGACCGCCGGGTGGAACTGGGGCTGACCCAGGCACAGCTCGCGGAGCAGTCCGGGCTCACGCAGGCGAAGATCTCCCGCGTCGAGGGCGCCGACACCGTACCGACCCTCCCGTTGCTGCGCCGCCTGACCCTGGCCCTGAACGCCTCACTGAACATCGCCCTCGACGACAACCACGAGGAAGTCACGTTCACCGCCCACCCGGCAGCTTGAGGGACGGCGGGAGGTGAGTCCTTCCGCCCCTCCCGCTGAGTACCGGTACTCATGTCCTAACGCGCCCCCCGGTCCACCGTTGTCCTCACCGACCCGGACCGACCGACGCGAAGGACGACACCTCGATGCCGCAGACCTCCCGCCCGCGCCGACTCCTCGCCCTCGCCACGGACAACTGGCCGGCCCGGGCCTACCTGGCCGCCGTGGGCGTCTCGGTCGCGGCGATGTTCGTCGCCCCGGAAAGCCCCGTCGCCGCAGGCCCGTTGATCCTCACGGCGCCCCTCTCCCTCCTGAGCGTGATCCTGCCCTTCGGCCCCGGCACCGAGGGGTCACTGCAAGCGCTGGCGGTCGGCTCCTGGACGGTATGGCTCCTGCTCTGCGCCCTCGTGAACGCCGCCGTACTCGGCGCCCTCGCGAAGAGATCCACGACGACAACAACCACGGCACCCCCCACCCGCACCAGCACCCGCACCCACGCCCACGCCCGCCTACGCACCCTGCTCGCCCCCGCCGTGGACAACTGGCCCGCGCGTGCCTACCTCGCCGTGGTCGCGGCCTCGCTGGTGTTCTTCCTCTGCGCCGACTTCATCCTGACGGACCCGACATTCGCCGCGATCTGGCCGCTGATGGCCACCGCACCGGCCGGCTTCCTCGCCTTCCTCCTGCCGACGTCGAGCCCACTGGCCTTCGCCGCCGCCACGGCCCTGTGCGGCCTGGCCAACGCCGTACTGCTCGGCCATCTCGCCCACCGGCTCCGGGCAGGGGAGGCACACCCGGCCACCTGACCCGCACCAGGACAACCGGACCGCCGCCCGCTCGACTATGGTCGAAAGAACCATGAACCACGCCCAGCAGACCGCCCTAGGCCGCGCCCTCCGCCTCCTCGGCGAGCACGGCGAGGCGCTGACGTCCGACACCCCCGACGGCAAGCTCCACGAGGTCAAGGCCGACCTCAAGCGCGCCCTGGACCTGCTGGACGACAGCGTCAGCGGCGCCGCGCCGACCACCCGCTGCCCGGAACACCCGAACGGCCCGGTCGACGAGAGCGCCCCCGACCTGTGTCTCCTCTGCGAGACCCGCCGCCGCTCGGCCCGCCGCTCCGAGTTCAACGGCCCCGCCGTGACCCGGCCCACCGACACCACCCCCTCCCGCTACGGCGTCCGCGAGGACCGCCCGCAGGCCCAGCAGCGCTGGCTCCCCGAACTGTGGAACGGCCAGGCCTGGCAGCTCTGCGGCACCCCGCGCCGCGACCGCCACGAGGCCGAGCTGTACATCAACGCCGCGCGCCGAGGCTCCCGCCCGGCGATGGCGTACCGCCTCGTGCACGAGTTCACGGACTACGAGGTGCTGCGGGTCTGGGGCACCCCGGTGCACGTGGACATCGAGCCGCTCGGGAACCTCTGACGTGGGCCCGTCGGCCTGGACCACGGATGTGGTGAGCGGGCTCAAGTGGTGGCAGCGGGTGGTCCTGGCCGTCTGCCTGTGCGCGCTCGCGCTGCCGTTGTGGTTCGCCGCGAGGAACGTCCACCGGTTCGTCGACGGCGACTGGACGAGCACGGAAGGGTACGTCCACTGCGCGTCGAACGACCGGTGCGAGGGCACGTGGAGCCTGCCCGGCGGCCAGCGCGGGCACGGTGAGATAACGGGTCTGGCCTTCGAGTACGCCGAAGAACAGGTGACGGGCATACGGCTCTACGCCGGCCCGGACTGGGCCGTCACCGACCGCTCCGACCTGGCCTTCCACGCGGCCTATGAGCTCGCCGGCGCCGCGATCGGCGCGACCCTGATCGTCTCGGTAGCCTGGTTCAAGTCCCGCTAGCCGTCCGGCTGTTCCCGTTCCTGTTCCCGCTCGCGTTCCCTTTCTACGACCAACCGGGTCTGCTCCACGCCCAGTTGGTACACCGTCTCGTGTGCCCGTGGGTCCCGCGCGTGGAACGTGTGGAACATCGGCCCGGTCTCCCCGCCCAGTTCGACCCGCGAGGCCGAGGCGCCCCGCACCGCCCGCTCCGTACCGGGCGCGGTGGTCAGGTCGATCCGGTTGACGACACCGGGCGTGACCCACACCGGCGCCGCCTCCAGGAAGCCGAAGAGCTGGAGGTGGAAGTGCCCGGTGAGGACGACCCGTACGTCACTCCCCCGGATCGCGTCCGCCAGCTCCCCGGGATTCCGCAGCCCGAAGGCCTGTTGGGTCGGTACGTCGAGGGCGATCGGCGGATGATGGAAGGCGAGCACGGTCCCGTTCCCGAACGGCGTGCTCAACTCCTCCCTCAGCCAGTCCAGTTGGGCCCCGCTCAGCCGCCCGTACACCTTCCCCGGCACCAGCGAGTCGAGCGTGATGAACCGGTACCCGCCCACGTCACTCACGGCCGCGCAAGCGAACTCCACCGGAAACACGGCGGACACGACCCGGTCCGTGCCGTCGGCCGCCAGGTGCCCGCTCCCCAACACCTTCCCGAACGCCTCGCGTTCGTCATGGTTCCCGGTCGTGTAGAAGACCGGCACCCCGCCCATCGACCGCGCGAACCCACCCACCAGCTCCCGCACGGCCGCATACGCCTCCACCGCCCCGTCGTTGGCGAGGTCCCCGGTGACGACGATCGCGTCCACCCCGCGCTGGTGCCGCAGTTCGGCGAGCATCATCCGGAGGGAGTCGGTCGCGCTGAACCCGTGCCGGTTGGGGGTGTCGGTGCGTTCCAGGTGGGTGTCGGACAGGTGCAGGATCCTCATGTTCGGGAACGCTAGCCCGAGTTGGGGTGGCCGAACAGGGGACGGGGGACGGGTCTCACCGGTCGGCCCACTCCGGCGTCACCGAATCCCGGCCGACACCATCCAGCCCGTCGCCCGCAACTCGAAACACGGGCCCGCTCCACCCAGCCCGTCCGCCTTCCAGCGCAGGCCAGCTATATCCAGCCCGTCCGGCGTTTGAGGACGAGGCCCCTTCAGGGCCGATGGGGGTCTGGGGGCGCAGCCCCCAGGGACGGCCACCCCCACCCACCCGCACCCAAAGGTCAGCTCAGCGAGCGCAGCGCCGCCGCGTCATAAGGAGCCAGCTCCTCCACCCGCCCCGCAAGGACCTTCGCAGCCCACTCCGGGTCCTGCAGCAGCGCCCGCCCCACCGCCACCATGTCGAACTCGTCCCGCTCCAGGCTGTCGAGGAGGTCGTCGATGCCCTTGACCGGCGCGCCCTCGCCCCGGAAGCCCTTGAGGAAGTCGCCGTCGAGGCCGACCGAGCCGACGGTGATGGTCTGCTTGCCGGTGAGCTTCTTGGTCCAGCCCGCGAGGTTGAGGTCGGAGCCGGTGTCCTCGAACTCCGGGAGCCAGTAACGGCGGGTGGACGCGTGGAAGACGTCGACTCCCGCCGCCGCGAGCGGGGTCAGGATCGCCTCCAGCTCCTCCGGGGTCTCGGCGAGACGGGCGCCGTAGACGTCCTGCTTCCACTGCGAGTAACGGAAGATGATCGGGAACTCCGGGGACACCGTCTCCCGGACCGCCGCCACGATCTCCGCCGCGAACTTCGTACGGGCGACCGCGTCACCGCCGTAGGCGTCCGTACGACGGTTCGTGCCCGCGTACAGGAACTGGTCGAGCAGGTAGCCGTGCGCGCCGTGCAGCTCGACGCCGTCGAAGCCGATCCGCTCGGCCGCTGCCGCCGCCTCGGCGAACGCGCCGATGACGTCGTCCAGGTCCCGCTGCGTCATCGCCGTACCGGTGACCTCGTCGCTGCCGATCCGCAGCCCGGACGGGCCGACGGCGGGCGCGTCCGCGTACGGCGGCTGGCCCTGCTCGCGGACCATGCCGATGTGCCACAGCTGCGGCACGATCGTGCCGCCCGCCGCGTGCACGCCCTCGGCGACCTTCGCCCAGCCCGCGAGCTGCTCCGCGCCGTGGAAGCGCGGGATGTCGTCGCTCTGGCCGGCCGAGTCGTGACCGACGTAGGTGCCCTCGGTGACGATGAGGCCCACGCCCGCGGCGGCACGGCGGGAGTAGTAGCCGACCACGTCCTCACCGGGGATGCCGCCCGGCGAGAACTGCCGGGTCATCGGCGCCATCACGATCCGGTTCGGGACGGTCAGGCCGTTGAGGGTGATCGGACGGCCGAGGATGTCGGCCGCTCGGGAGGCGGGGGCGGTCGTAGACACGTGTGGGGGCTCCTCGGGTACCGGATGGTATGTGCGTATGCATCGATCATGCGTCAACGACAACCTTCCGGCCAAGACCTTCATTCCGAGAGCACCACGCCTCGGCCTGTGATCCCGAACACGCCCGAGGGCGGCACCCCCTGCCGGAACAGGAAGTGCCGCCCTCGGTAAGACCGTTGATCAACCAGAGGTCGATCAGAAGTCCATGTCACCGCCCGGCATGCCGCCACCGGCGCCCGCGCCGGCACCGGCCTTCTCGGGCTTGTCGGCGATGACGGCCTCGGTGGTGAGGAACAGCGCGGCGATGGACGCGGCGTTCTGCAGGGCAGAGCGCGTGACCTTCGCCGGGTCGATGATGCCCTCGGCGATCATGTCCACGTACTCACCGGACGCGGCGTTGAGGCCGTGACCGATGGGCAGGTTGCGGACCTTCTCGACGACGACTCCGCCTTCGAGACCACCGTTGACGGCGATCTGCTTCAGCGGGGCCTCGAGCGCCAGCTTGACGATCGCGGCACCGGTGGCCTCGTCACCCTCGAGCTCGAGCTTCTCGAAGACGTGGCCCGCCTGGATGAGCGCGACGCCGCCACCGGCGACGATGCCCTCCTCGACGGCCGCCTTCGCGTTGCGAACGGCGTCCTCGATGCGGTGCTTGCGCTCCTTGAGCTCGACCTCGGTGGCCGCGCCCGCCTTGATGACGGCGACGCCGCCGGCGAGCTTGGCGAGGCGCTCCTGGAGCTTCTCGCGGTCGTAGTCCGAGTCGCTGTTCTCGATCTCGGCGCGGATCTGGTTGACGCGACCGGCAACCTGGTCCGCCGAGCCCGAGCCGTCGACGATCGTCGTCTCGTCCTTGGTGATGACGACCTTGCGGGCGCGGCCGAGGAGATCCACGGTCGCGTTCTCCAGCTTGAGGCCGACCTCCTCGGAGATGACCTCGCCGCCCGTGAGGATGGCGATGTCGCCGAGCATGGCCTTGCGGCGGTCACCGAAGCCCGGAGCCTTGACGGCGACGGACTTGAAGGTGCCGCGGATCTTGTTGACGACCAGCGTGGACAGGGCCTCGCCCTCGACGTCCTCGGCGATGATCAGCAGCGGCTTGCCCGACTGCATGACCTTCTCCAGGAGCGGGAGCAGGTCCTTGACGTTGGCGATCTTCGAGTTGGCGATCAGGATGTACGGGTCGTCGAGGACGGCCTCCATACGCTCCATGTCGGTGGCGAAGTACGCCGAGATGTAGCCCTTGTCGAAGCGCATACCCTCGGTGAGCTCGAGCTCGAGCCCGAAGGTCTGGGACTCCTCGACGGTGATGACGCCTTCCTTGCCGACCTTGTCCATCGCCTCGGCGATGAGCTCGCCGATCTGGGTGTCGGCGGCGGAGATGGAGGCCGTCGAAGCGATCTGCTCCTTGGTCTCCACGTCCTTGGCCTGCTCCAGCAGGGCACCGGAGACGGCCTCGACGGCCTTCTCGATACCGCGCTTGAGGGCCATCGGGTTGGCGCCCGCGGCTACGTTGCGCAGACCCTCCTTGACGAGGGCCTGGGCGAGGACGGTCGCGGTGGTCGTACCGTCACCGGCGACGTCGTCCGTCTTCTTGGCGACTTCCTTGACCAGCTCGGCGCCGATCTTCTCGTACGGGTCCTCGAGCTCGATCTCCTTGGCGATGGAAACACCATCGTTGGTGATCGTGGGGGCGCCCCACTTCTTCTCGAGGACGACGTTGCGGCCCTTGGGGCCAAGGGTGACCTTGACGGCGTCGGCGAGCTGGTTCATCCCGCGCTCGAGACCGCGCCGTGCCTCCTCGTCGAACGCGATGATCTTGGCCATGTGAAGTGGTCCTCCCGGACTGGGGTGGATTGCTCCGGACCGCGCTGGCGCCCGCGACGGACGGCCTGCCTGCCCCGTGGTTCCTTGCACCACCTGGCCTGCGGGCCTCACCGACCCGGTCCTTCGTTATCACTCTCACCTTCAGAGTGCTAACGCCAATGATTAGCACTCGGCATGGTCGAGTGCAAGCGGCTCCCAGGTTCTGGCACCCACTCCGGCCCTCACCCCGGCCCTCACCCCGGCCCTCACCCCGGCCCCGCTCCCGGGCATGCCGAAGGGCCCGTACCCCAGGAGGTGACCCCCCAGGAGTACGAGCCCTTCGGTGAGGAACGAAGAACGTCGCTGCTGTTCGTCGGCGCGTGCTTCAGCCGGTCGCGAGCCGGACCATGTCCGCCTGCGGCCCCTTCTGACCCTGCGAGATCTCGAAATCGACCCGCTGACCCTCTTCCAGGGTGCGGTAGCCGTCCATCTGAATCGCGCTGTAGTGGACGAAAACATCCGCACCACCGTCGACCGCGATGAAGCCGTACCCCTTCTCCGCGTTGAACCATTTGACGGTGCCCTGAGCCATGCCTAACTCCCCTATTACTGGCCCTTGCACGGACCCGCACTTCGCGGATCCGGGTCAGACCTCACCCCCCACAGGATTGGGGGCGTGCGCCGGAACGCGTCGACCGCGGCCGAATGTATCCGTCCAACTGCCGTCTGCAACAGGTCAATCCGACGAGAATTCCGGGCAGGACCGGTCGGGAATTTACGGAGAATTCGTCCGACTTCAGGGCAAGTCGGGCCCGATAAAGGGAACATAACGCGCAAAAGGTCTGCACACTTTGGCTACTTCTCATCGCACGCGGAGCGGGTACTCATATGCGTCCGGCATGCGGAGTGGAGCGGGTTCCCCAACTGTACCCCGCTCAACCCTACAGAATTGCCCCCTCCGCTTCTCTCACGGAGGGGGCAATTCGATGAACTCTTGGTAATCGGCGTTACCGAGGGTAATTATCAGCCGCCGGCGACGGCGGGAATGATCGACACCCCGGCCCCGTCCGGAGTGGCCGTCTCCAGCCCCTGCTCGAACCGCACGTCGTCATCGTTCACATACACGTTGACGAACCGCCGCAGCTTCCCCTGATCGTCGAGCACCCGGGCGGAGATCCCGGCGTGGTTCTTCTCAAGGTCGCTGATGACCTCGGCGAGGGTGGCACCTTCGGCGGAGACTTCGGCCTGCCCGCCGGTGTAGGTGCGGAGAATGGTAGGGATGCGGACACTAACGCTCACGATAAAACCTCCGGTCAGATGATGCCCTCAGGGCCGCGGGGAACTGCGCGACCAGCCCCCACGGGCCCGCAGTCAAAGAACGACGCTCAGGACGCGAGTCCAGCTTCCCTGAACGACTCAAGACTCGGGCGAATCGTCGCGGTGAGCCCGGTCCCGGCAACCGCATCCAGCGTCTTGAGGCCGTCACCGGTGTTCAACACGACAGTGGTCAGCGTCGGATCCAGCAATCCGTTCTCGATCAGCTTCTTCGCGACACCGACGGTCACCCCACCGGCGGTCTCCGCAAAGATCCCCTCGGTCCGCGCCAGCAACTTGATCGCGTCGACGACCTGCTCATCGTTGACGTCCTCCACCGCCCCACCGGTCCGCCGAGCGATGTCGAGGACATACGGCCCGTCCGCCGGGTTCCCGATGGCCAGCGACTTCGCGATCGTGTTCGGCTTCTGCGGTCGCACGACGTCATGCCCCGCCTTGTAGGCGACGGAAACCGGCGAACACCCTTCCGCCTGCGCCCCGAAGATCTTGTACGGCTTGTCCTCGACGAGCCCGAGCTTGATCAGCTCCTGCAAGCCCTTGTCGATCTTCGTGAGCTGCGACCCCGAGGCGATGGGAACCACGAGCTGGTCCGGCAGCTGCCACCCCAGCTGCTCGCAGATCTCGTAGGCGAGGGTCTTGGAGCCCTCCGCGTAGTACGGCCGGAGGTTGACGTTGACGAACCCCCAGCCCTCGCCCGCCGGGTCACCGATCAGCTCGGAGCAGAAACGGTTCACGTCGTCGTAGTTGCCCTCGATGCCGACGAGCTCGCCGCCGTAGATCGCGGCCATGACGACCTTGCCCTGCTCCAGGTCGTGCGGGATGAACACGCAGGAGCGGAAGCCGGCCCGCGCGGCGGCGGCGCCGACCGCGCCCGCGAGGTTGCCGGTGGAGGAGCAGGAGAGGGTGGTGAAGTCGAACGCGCGGGCGGCCTCGATGGCCTGGGCCACGACCCGGTCCTTGAAGGAGTGCGTCGGGTTGCCGGAGTCGTCCTTGACGAACAACTTGCCCGCGTCGACGCCCAGTTCGCGGGCGAGGTTGTCGGCCTGGACGAGCTTGGTCCAGCCGGGGTTGATGTTCGGCTTGTCGGCCACGTCGGCGGGGACGGGCAGCAGGGGCGCGTACCGCCAGATGTTCGCGGGGCCCGCTTCGATCTGCTTGCGGAGCTCTTCGGTGTCGTAGGCCGAGAAGTCGTAGGCGATCTCCAGCGGGCCGAAACACTCCTCGCAGGCGAAGACCGGACCGAGCGGGACGCGGTGGCCGCACTCGCGGCAGGACAGCGCGACGGCGGGGCCGAGATCGACGCTGTTGACGGGGTTCGTGGTGCTTGCGACAGTCTGCGCAGACATGGAGGGGAGGCCCTTTCTCCTCATCTTCCTCACGACGCATCTCGCCGTGAGACGGATTTGGCACCTTCCCGAGCCGGGAGCCTCACCACGTCAACGTGACAAGAACCAGCTGGAGGGTTGCCGGGGCTTCATCGGGCCGTATCCCTCTGCCCCTCTGGATGAGCGGTATTCGATTGTGTACGCCGCCGACCCCCGACATGCGATGGTCATCAGCGTTGTTCAAGACTGTAACCGAAGGCCAGGACAGTTGAGTGAGCCGTCCGAACCGCGAGATGGATCACCTACACACGGTGACCACGACTCGCCGAGAGAACGCAGAGGAGCCGCGCAACGTGCTGAAGGAAGTCGAGCACTGGCTGAGCACCCGCTCCTGGTCCATGACCGACCGGCCGCTCCACAAGATCCTGGCCGCGAAGCACCGCACGGGCCAGTCGGTCTCCGTCGTGCTGCCCGCGCTGAACGAGGAAGCGACGGTCGGCGAGATCGTCGCGATCATCCGTCACGACCTCATGCAGCAGGTCCCGCTCGTCGACGAGATCGTCGTCGTCGACTCCGGGTCCACCGACCGCACCTCCGAGGTGGCCGCCGCGGCGGGCGCCCGGGTCGTGCACCGTGACGACATCCTGCCCCGCATCCCCGCCGTGCCCGGCAAGGGCGAGGTGCTGTGGCGCTCGCTGCTGGTGACGAGCGGTGACATCGTCGCGTTCATCGACGCGGACCTGAAGGAGTTCTCCTCGGACTTCGTCACCGGGATCGTGGGCCCGCTGCTCACCGACCCCGGGGTCGACCTCGTCAAGGCGATGTACGACCGCCCGCTCGGCGGCGCGGCCGGCCAGGGCGGACGCGTCACCGAACTGATGGCCCGCCCGCTGCTGAACATGCACTGGCCGCAGCTGGCCGGTTTCGTGCAGCCGCTCGGCGGCGAGTACGCGGCCCGCCGCTCGCTGCTGGAGCAGCTGCCGTTCCCGGTCGGCTACGGCGTCGAACTGGGCATGCTGGTCGACGCGCTGCACCTGGTGGGCCTCGACGCCCTCGCCCAGGTCGACGTGGGCGTGCGCAAGCACCGCCACCAGGACGGCCAGGCCCTGGGCCGGATGGCCGCGCAGATCTACCGCACGGCCCAGCTGCGGCTGGCCCGCGGGCATCTGATCCGGCCGTCGCTCACCCAGTTCGAGCGGGGCCCGGACGGTTTCGAGCCGCGCACGTACTCCGTGGACACGGAGGAACGCCCGCCGATGGCGGACATCACCGAGTACCAGTCACGCAAGGTCGCATAACCGCACGGTTACGGACGCTCACGGACGGTCGTATACGGACTCGTACAGTCCGCCGACGGCCGTCCGTACGTTTGAGCGTTTCCGGCCCGGGCTAGGTTGTGCCGTATGGCTTCTACGTCGTCCTCCTCGCCCGCGTCCGGTGCCGCTCAGGTGCTCGTCGCGTCCAATCGCGGCCCGGTCTCGTACGAGGTGGTCGACGACGGTTCGCTGCGCGCCAAACGAGGTGGCGGCGGGCTGGTGTCCGGACTGTCGGCGATCGGCCCGGACGCGGGTGCGCTGTGGGTGTGCTCGGCGCTGTCCGACGGCGACCGCGAGGCCGTACGGCGCGGGGTCGGCGAGGACGGCGTACGGATGCTGGACATCCCGGCCGACGTGCACGCCGACGCGTACAACGGCATCGCCAACTCCGTGCTGTGGTTCGTCCACCACATGCTGTACCAGACCCCGCTGGAGCCGGTCTTCGACGCGGAGTTCCGGCGCCAGTGGGCGTCGTACGAGGCCTACAACCGCGCGTTCGCCCAGGCACTGGCGGAGGAGGCGGCGGAGGGCGCCGTCGCGATCGTGCAGGACTACCACCTGTGCCTGGTCCCCGGGATGCTGCGCGAGCTGCGCCCGGACCTCCGCATCGGCCACTTCTCGCACACCCCGTGGGCACCGGCGGACTACTTCCGCATGCTGCCGGACGACATCCGCGAGCAACTGCTGACAGGCATGCTCGGCGCGGACCGCCTCGGCTTCCTCACCCACCGCTGGGCGGACGCCTTCACGGCCTGTTGTACGGAGTTCACGGGCGGCCCGGGTGACACCCGGATCGGCGTCCACGGCCTGGGCGCCGACGCCGACTTCCTGCGCGCCCGCTCGCACGAGCCGGACGTGGAGGAGCGGATCGTGGCGCTCCGGGAGGAGATCGGCGAGGGCCGCAGGACCATCGTCCGCGTCGACCGCACCGAACTCTCCAAGAACATCGTGCGCGGACTGCTGGCGTACCGCCAACTCCTCGACGACCACCCGGAGTTGCTGGAGAAGGTCGTCCACGTGGCGTTCGCCTACCCGTCCCGGCAGGACCTGGCCGTCTACCGTGACTACACGGCCGAGGTGCAGCGGGTCGCGGACGAGATCAACTCCCGGTACGGGACGGCGGGTTGGACCCCGGTGGTCCTGCACGTCAAGGACGACTTCGCCCGCTCGCTCGCCGCGTACCGCCTGGCCGACGTAGCCCTGGTGAACCCCATCCGCGACGGCATGAACCTCGTCGCCAAGGAGGTCCCGGTCGTCTCCGACGAGGGCTGCGTGCTGGTCCTGTCCCGGGAGGCGGGCGCCTACGAGGAGTTGGGCGAGGACGCGATCCCGGTCAACCCGTACGACGTGATCGGCACGGCCGCGGCCCTGCACGAGGCGTTGACCATGCCGGCCGGTGAACGGGCCGAGCGCACGAAGCGACTCACCGCCGCGGCCACGGCGCTCCCGCCGGCCCAGTGGTTCCTGGAACAGCTGAACGCGCTCCAGGGCTGAGCGCCGGGGGACCTTCTCTGAAAAAGTGTGACACTTTCGGCGAAAGCGTCACACTTTTTCAGAACAGCCCCCGTCCCCCTCAGCCCAGTCGAGCCGCGAGCGCCGACAGCAGTTCTACGACCCCTGCCGCGCCGTCCACCACCAGGTCCGCGCGTTCCCGCAGCTCCGTGACCTCGTCGCTGCCGCTGCACACCAGCAGCCCGGGGACGCCGTCCGAGCGGAGTTTCTCGACGGCGGCGAAGGCGGGGAGGTCTCCGAGGTCGTCGCCGGCGTAGAGGACGGACTCGGCGCCGGTCTCGCGGAGGTACTCGGTGAGCGCGACGCCCTTGTCCATGCCGGGCGGCCTCAACTCCAGGACCATGCGGCCCGGTTCGACGATCAGGCCGTTGCGGGTGGCGAGGTCGGTGAGGGGGGCGCGGAGGGCTTCGAAGGCCGCCTGGGGGTCGGTCGCCCGGCGGGTGTGGACCGCGAGGGCGCGGCCCTTCTCCTCGATCCAGGTGCCCTGCCAGGCGCCGATCGCGTCCAGGAAGCCAGGGAGTTCGGCGCGGACCGCCGCGACCCCGGGGTGCGGGGCGGGGGCGCTGACCGTGCTGCTCACCGCGTCCCAGCGCTCCGTGCCGTAGTGGCCCAGCACGACCAGGTGTTCCAGGCCGGGGACGCCCGCGAAGCCGCCGTTGCGGACCGCGACGCCGGCCGGGCGGCCGGTGATCACGGCCACGGAGGCGACCTTCGGGGCGAGTGCGGCGAGCGCCGGTACCGCGCCGGGGTGGGCGCGGGCCTGCTCGGGGTCCGGGACGATCGGGGCGAGTGTGCCGTCGAAGTCGAGGCCGATCACCGCGGCGGCCGGTTTGGCGAGGATGGCCTCCAGCGCCTCGCGTCCGGCGCGGGTGACGGGGGTCGGCAGTGCGTGCAGGGGATCGGTGGAGTCCTGAGGGCTGCCCATGCCGACGACCCTATCCGGGCGGGGCCGGGACCCACACCTGCTGCTACCTCTCCGTACGCCTCGTTTCGCGGACCCGCCGCAGCCTGTTCACCGTCACCGGGTCGTGGGCCAGGGCCCGCTCGTCGTCCAGCAGGGCGTTGAGCAGCTGGTAGTAGCGCACGGGGGCCAGGCCCAGCTCCTCGCGGATCGCGCGCTCCTTCACACCGGGGCCGGGGAAGCCGCGGCGCTCCAGCGCGAGGATGTCCTGTTCCCTCCGGTTCAGCGGGGAAAGCCGCGGGGGCCGGTCGTCGTCCATGCCCTGCACCGTAGCCCCCGCCACCGACAACGCCCTCGGACGCCGCCCGGCTCCTACTTCCCGCTCTCCGCCAGCGTCGCCGCCGCCTGCAACTGCCCCAGCACCGCCCCCGGGCTGCCGTTCGCCGCCACCGCCTGCCCTATCCGCGTCTTGATGTCCGCGCTGACCGCGGACCAGGAGGTGTTGCCGACCGGGTAGAGCGTGGACAGCGGGAGCTCCTCCAGGAAGGGCCGCAGGTCCTGGTCCTGCTTCGACGCCTGCATCGCCTCGGACGCGGAGTTGGTCACCGGGAGGAGGTCGTACTCGCGGGAGAAGGCGAGGACGTTCTTCTCGCTGTAGACGAAGTCGAGGAAGTCGCCGATCTGCTCGCGGTGGCCGTTCTGCTTGAACGCGGCCATCCAGTCCGCGACGCCCATCGTGGTCTTGGCCTTGCCGGTACGGCCGGGCATCGCGACCGTGCCGAACTTGACGCCCTTCTTGGCGGCCTGCTGCATGAGGGTGGGGTGCCCGTTGAGCATGCCGACGTCACCGTTGGCGAAGGCCGCGAACGCGTCCGCGCGGTTGAGCTTGGCGGGCGCGACGGGACCGGTCAGGCCCTTGGCGACCAGGTTGTCGCGCAGCCAGGTGAAGGTGGAGATGTTCGCCGTGGAGTCGAGGGTGTACGTACCGATGTCGTCGGTGTAGCCGCCGCCCCCGCCGAGCAGCCACTGCATCGTCTCGGCCTGCGCCTCCTCGGACCCGAGCGGCAGCGCGAACGGGTACTTCACGCCGTGTTCCTTCAACACCTCGGCGTCGGCGCCCAGTTCACTCCAGTCCTTCGGCGGGGTCAGGCCGGCCTTGGTGAAGAGGGTCTTGTTGTAGAAGAGGACGCGCGTGGACGCGGCGAACGGTATGCCGTACTGGATGTGCTTCACCTGCCCCGCGTCCAGCAGCGGCTCCATGAAATCGGCCTCCACGGGGATGGAGAGCAGGTCGGCGGTGGAGTACAGCTTGCCCGCGGCCGCGTAGTCCGCGTACGCGCCGATCTGCGCCATGTCGGGCGCCTTGCCGGCCGCGACCATCTCCTTGACCTTGCGGTCGACGTCGTTCCAGGAGTAGACGCTGACCTCGACCTTGACGTTCGCGTGCTTCGCCTCGTACGCCTTGACGAGCCCGTCCCAGTATTTCTGCGAACTGTTGGACGCGGAGTCGCCGTAGTCCGCCGCGACGAGTCGCAGGGTGACATCACCCGAGTCCCCGCCGAGGCCACAGCCACCGAGGACCGCCGTCATGCCCAGTGCGGACACCACCGCGATCATTCCTGTCCTACGCCGCTGCACCGCTGAATCCCCAACCTTTGCTGTCGTGACGTTCGCTCCGCGAACCCATAAGGTCTACACCACGTGAGTGGACTAGACCTCTCGCGGGTGTACGGGCCACACTGTCCCCCGTGAGACATGTCATCGCCCTCGACGTGGGCGGCACCGGGATGAAGGCCGCCCTCGTAGGGGCGGAGGGCGAGCTGCTCCACCGGGCCCGCCGGGCGACCGGCCGCGAGCGCGGTCCGGACGCGGTCGTCGAGCACATCCTCGGCTTCGCCGCCGAGCTGCGCGCGTACGGCGAGGAGCACTACGGCGAGCCCGCGTCGGCGGCCGGCGTCGCCGTCCCCGGCATCGTCGACGCCGAGCGCGGCATCGCCGCCTACTCGGCCAACCTCGGCTGGCGCGACGTACCCCTGCGCGACCTCCTGGCGGCGGAGCTGGGTGCCCCGGTAGCCCTCGGCCACGACGTCCGCACCGGCGGCCTCGCCGAGGGCCGCATCGGCGCGGGCAAGGGCGCCGACCGCTTCCTGTTCGTCCCGCTCGGCACCGGCATAGCGGGCGCGATCGGCATCGACGGCCGGGTGGAGGCGGGCGCGCACGGCTTCGCGGGCGAGATCGGCCACATCGTCGTACGACCGGGCGGCACGCCGTGTCCCTGCGGCCAGGTCGGCTGTCTGGAGCGCTACGCCTCGGCGGCGGCGGTGACGGAGGCGTGGGCGACCGTCTCCGGCGCCCCGGACGCCGACGCGGCGGACTGCGCGCAGGCGGTCGCCTCCGGGGACCCCCGCGCGGAAAAGGTCTGGCAGGAAGCCGTGGACGCCCTGGCCGACGGCCTCGTCACCGCCCTCACCCTCCTGGACCCCCGCACCATCATCATCGGTGGCGGCCTGGCAGAGGCGGGGGAAGTCTTGTTCACACCACTGCGGGACGCGGTCCAACACCGGATCACTTTCCAGAAGCTGCCGACGATCGTCCCGGCGGCCCTGGGCGACACAGCGGGATGCCTGGGCGCAGGCCTACTGGCTTGGGATCTCCTCAACTCAACCGACCGCACGGAGGTAGCACGCTGATGGCAACCCCCCCAGGGGCGCGGGGAACTGCGCGACCAGCCACACTCGACGCGCACTCCGCATCCGGCAAGGCGCCCCTCATCCTGTCCGGCGCCAACGTGGTCCTCCCGACCGGAATCGTGCGCGACGGCCGCCTCATCATCGACGGCACCCGCATCACCGGCGCCGCCCCCGAGAACGCCCAGGTCATCGACGTCACCGGCCACTGGCTGGTACCGGGATTCGTAGACATCCACAACCACGGAGGCGGCGGCGCCTCGTTCACCTCCGGCACCCCCGAGGACGTCCTCAACGGCATCCACACCCACCGCCTCCACGGCACCACAACGGTCGTAGCCTCGACAGTCACCGGCGACATGGACTTCCTGGCCCACCGCGCGGGCCTCCTCTCCGAGCTGGCCGAGCAGGGCGACCTCGCCGGCATCCACTTCGAGGGCCCGTTCATCTCCCCGTGCCGCAAGGGCGCCCACTCCGAGGCGCTGCTCCGCGACCCCGACCCCGCGGACGTCCGCAAACTGGTCGACGCGGCCCGCGGCCACGCGAAGATGGTCACCCTCGCGACCGAACTCCCCGGCGGCCTCGACTCCGTACGCCTCCTCGCCGAACACGGCGTCATCGCGGCGATCGGCCACACCGACGCGTCGTACGAGCAGACGGTGGAGGCGATCGACGCGGGCGCGACGGTCGCCACGCACCTGTTCAACGCGATGCCGCCGCTCGGTCACCGCGACCCCGGTCCGATCGCGGCGCTGCTGGAGGACGAGCGCATCACGGTCGAGTTGATCAACGACGGCACGCATCTGCACCCGGCGGCACTGGAGTTGGCGTTCCACCACGCGCGGGCGGACCGGGTCGCGTTCATCACGGACGCGATGGACGCGGCGGGCTTCGGTGACGGCCGTTACATGCTCGGCCCGCTGGAGGTCGAGGTGAGCGAGGGCGTGGCGCGGCTGGTGGAGGGCGGTTCGATCGCGGGCTCGACCCTCACCCTGGACCGGGCCTTCAAGCGCGCGGTGACGGTCGACCGGCTGCCGGTCGAGGACGTGGTCGCCGCGATCTCGGCCAACCCGGCGCGGCTGCTGGGGAGTTACGACGAGATCGGCTCGCTGGAGCCGGGCAAGTACGCGGACCTGGTGCTGCTGGACTCCGCGTTCGACCTCAAGGGCGTGATGCGGCGCGGCACTTGGGTGGTCGATCCCCAACTGGGGTGAAATGTACTGCTGTTGAGGCGGCGATCGTCCCGGGACACTGGGCCGACAGCCGCCTCTTTGGCATGATCGAGCCCGAACCGGACGGCGGACACACACACTTCGGGGGAGGTCGGCCCGGTGATCCTCACGGTCACGCTGAACACCGCTCTCGACATCACTTACCGGGTACGGGAGTTGCGACCGCACGCTTCGCACCGCGTGTCCGAGGTGACGGAACGCCCCGGCGGCAAAGGCCTGAACGTGGCCCGGGTCCTGGCCGCCCTGGGCCACGAGGTGACGGTGACGGGCTTCACGGGCAGCGCGACCGGACGTATCGTCCAGGACCAACTCGCGGGCACCCCAGGCGTGTTGGACGCACTCGTCCCGGTCTCCGGCGCGACCCGCCGCACGATAGCGGTGGTGGACGACCGCACCGGTGACACGACTCAACTCAACGAGCCCGGCCCGACGGTCACTTCGGCGGAGTGGACGGCCTTCCAGGAGGCGTACGAGGCCCTGCTGGCCGACGGGATCTCGGCGGTGGCCCTGTGCGGAAGCCTCCCGCCAGGACTACCGGTGGGCGCGTACGCGGGCCTGATCCGCACCGCGCGAACCGCAGGCGTCCCCGTCCTCCTCGACACCAGCGGCGAACCCCTGCGCCGGGGCGTCGCCGCCCGCCCCGACATCCTCAAGCCCAACACCGACGAACTGGCCGAACTCACCGGCTCCCACGACCCGTCGCGCGCGACCCAGGACGCGCGCCGCCGGGGTGCGCGAGCGGTGGTCGCCTCACTCGGCGCGAAGGGCCTCCTGGCAGCGACCCCGGAAGGCACCTGGCACGCGACACCCCCGTCCCGCGTCCACGGCAACCCGACCGGCGCGGGCGACTCGACGGTCGCGGGCCTGCTGTCGGGACTGGTGGAGCGGCTGCCCTGGCCGGACCGGCTGGCACGGGCCGTGGCACTGTCGGCGGCGACCGTACTGGCTCCGGTGGCGGGCGAGTTCGACCGGGCGGCGTACGAGGAACTGGTCGGGCGGGTCGCGGTGACGGGGGACGCCACCGCGGCCTAGGTCAGGCCTTCACCAGGTACAGCTGGTCGAAGTTGACGTCGCACTGGTTGCCCTGCTCGCAGGAGATCTTGATGGTGTTGGAGCCCTTGTTCAGCTGGACGGACGCCCAGGTCTCCGTCCAGCCCTTCTCGTAGTCGCCCTCGGAGGCCTTCGCGAAGTTGCCCAGGTTGAGAGGGCGGGACTGGGCCGTGCCGTTGATCGTGAGCGTGGCGGTGGCGTCCTTGCCGGGTACGCCGTAGTTGACGTACAGGCGGTAGTTGCCGCTCTTCGCGAGGCCGCTCATGTTCCATGTCACGGACGAGCCGACCGCGTTGAACCCCGACACATAGACGCCGCCGGCGGCTTCGGCGCCGTCGACGTCGGACGCCGTGGTGGCGCCGCCGCCCAGCAGAAGGGCCTTGGCGTCGATCTTCGGCAGTGCCGCCTCGTCCCCCGTGCTGCTGCTCGGCGACGGGCTCGACGAGGCGCTCGACGAAGCCGACGGGGTCGAGCCCGCCTGGTCGTTCGTCTTGTTGTCGTCGTTGCCGTTCATCATGGCGACGCTGATGCCTATGACGACCGCGGCGACGACCGCGATCGCGCCGATCAGGAGGCCCTTGGTGTTGGGGCCCCGGCCTCGGCCGTTGCCGCCGCCGTTGTTGTAGGACGGGGGCTGCTGGCCGGCCGGGGGGCCGCCGGGGAAGGTCTCCGGGGCCTGGTAGTGCGCGTTCGGCTGGGCGCCGTAGGGCTGCTGTTGCGGGACGGTCTGGCCGTACGGCTGCTGCTGGTACTGGGCGGTGGGGGCGGCGGCCTGCTGGCCGCCGTACTGGCGCTCGCCCACCGGGCGCACTCGGTTGACCGAACCCGGGTAGCCGTAGCCACCACCGGACGGCGGCTGGGCGCCGGCAGCCTGGCCGTCCTCGTACAGGTAGCCGAACGGGTCGTCGTCCTCGGGCGTGCTCGCGCCGTTGTTGCCGGGCGTCATCCCTAGGTACTCCTCAACAGGTGCGGGTTCAGATACGTCAGCTTCAGACACGTCTGGTTCACGTCTGGAGAACTGCGAGCCTACCCGCTCCACGTCGTCCAAACGGGTGACTCGGACCGCATCACACCGCTGACCTGGAGATCATCCCGCGCGTCTGTGCTGTTTGGGACGAGATCGTTTCTCGATGTACATCCGTTCGTCAGCGGACTTCAGGACCTCGTCCGCCGTCATGCCGCAGTGGGCCCACCCGATACCGAAACTGGCCCCGACCCGCATGCCCCGGCCGTCGACCCGGATGGGCTGGATGATCTCGTTCCGCAGGCGTACGGCGAGGTCGGCGGCGTCGGCCTTGCCGAGGCCGTCGGCCAGGACGACGAACTCGTCGCCGCCGAGCCGGGCCACCGTGTCGCCGTCGCGCACCGCCCGGCCGAGCCGCCGGGCGACCTCGATGAGGACCGCGTCGCCCGCGTTGTGCCCGAACCGGTCGTTGATCGACTTGAAGCCGTCGAGGTCGCAGAAGAGGACCGCGAGCCCCTTCGTGCCGTCGTCCCGCTCGCCCTCGGGGGCGATGGTGTGGACGTGGTGGTCGTAGGCGTCGAGGAGGTCGGCGCCGGGGCGGAAGTCGAAGCCGTGGCCGTTCGCGTCGTAGGCGGCGTGTCCGTACGCGGCGTCGATCGACTCGATCTCGCCGGGGTGGGTGGCCTGCGGGCGCTGGCAGAGGCGGGCGGAGAGGCGGGTGCGCAGCTCCGCCGAGTTCGGCAGGCCGGTCAGCGCGTCGTGCGCGGCGCGGTGGGCGAGCTGCAGCTCGCGGCGCTTGCGGTCCTCTATGTCCTCGACGTGCGAGAGGAGGAAGCGCGGTCCGTCGGCGGCGTCCGCGACGACGGAGTTGCGGAGCGATACCCAGACGTACGTGCCGTCCCGGCGGCCCAGGCGGAGCTCCGCGCGTCCGCCCTCCGCCGAGGTTCTGAGGAGCGTGCCTATGTCCTCGGGGTGGACGAGGTCCGAGAAGGAGTAGCGGCGCATCGCGGACGCCGGGCGGCCCAGCAGGCGGCACAGGGCGTCGTTGCTGCGGAGTATTCGGCCGTGCTGGTCGCCGCCCATCTCGGCTATCGCCATGCCGGAGGGGGCGTACTCGAAGGCCTGCCGGAAGCTCTCCTCGCTCGCCCGCAGGGCCTGTTGCTCGCGCTCCAGGCGGACCAGGGCGCGCTGCATGTTGGCGCGCAGCCGGGCGTTGCTGATCGCTATGGCCGCCTGGAACGCGTACATCTGGAGCGCCTCGCGCCCCCACGCGCCCGGCCGCCGGCCGTTGCGCGGGCGGTCCACGGACAGCACGCCGATCAGCTCGCCGCACGAGCCGCCGGAGACGCCGGGGGTGTACATGGGCGCGAAGAGCCGGTCGGACGGGTGCCACTCGTCCTCGAAGCGGGGTGCGGGGCCGTCGGTGTACCACTGCGGTACGTCGTCCTCGTCGAGGACCCAGCCCTCGGTGTGCGGGATGAACCGCAGGTCGCCCCAGGACTCGCCCATGCCGAGGCGGCGCTCCCAGGAGGTGCGCGATCCGACGCGGCCGGTGATGAGGGCCTCGGCGGCGGAGTTGCCCGCGAAGGCGGCGACCACGAGGTCGCCGTCGGGGCGTACGAGGTTGACGCACGCCAGCTCGTACCCGAGACCGTTGACGACGCCGTCGGCGACGGTCTGCAGGGTGTCCGCCAGGCTGCGGGCGGTGTTCATGTCCGCCATGACCGTGTGCAGTTGCCGCAGGGTCGCAAGACGGACGTAGGGTTCCGACTCGGTCTCCATACTCGCCCTCCCCCCGAGACCTCGCAGTGAATCAAGGGTCATCTTCCCCGCCACTGAATCACAGCGCGCTGCCCACTCGGTACACAGGGTCAACAATTACTACCCCTTGTGACTCAAGTCACAGCAGAAGATGAACAATTGAGTGGAGTTTCTGCATTTTCCCTGTGCGTTAACTGAACGCAAACTGTGCGGGTGTGTGGACATGATGCACGACGATGTTCCGTCGCGTCGGCCATTGGTCCTAGGACCCGGGTGGGCCGCAGGTCCGATGTGGTGCGCGGACCTACGAGGCTAGCGTTTCGGGCGTGCTGAACACCGCGTCGATCACCGAGACCGTTCCCTCCGGGCATGCTGTGGGGGTGAGCAACGACGAGTTCCGCGCCGCCCTCGCGCGACTGGCCGCGGGCGTGGTCCTGGTGACCGCGCACGAGGAGCCCTACGACCCGGACGACCCCCAGGCCCCGGTCGGCGAGGACGTGGGCATGACGGCCACCGCCTTCATGTCCGTCTCCCTGGACCCGCCCCTGGTCCTGGTCAGCCTCCGCAACGGCTCCCGCATGGACGACCTCCTCGACGAACAGCCCCTGTGGGCCGTCTCCGTCCTCTCCGAGAGCCAGCGCCACATCGCGGGCCGCTTCGCGATGAAGGGGCGGATCAGCGACCGGTTGCTCTTCGACGACATCCCGTACGTCCATGGGGAGGCGTCCGGGGCGCCGTTGGTGCGGGGGGCTCTGGCGACGTTGGAGTGCCGGACTGAGCAGCGGGTGCTGGCGGGGGATCACACGTTGGTCATCGGGCGGGTGCTTACGGCGGAGGTGGGGAGTGCGGAGGGGGGTCCGTTGTCGTATTTCCGGGGGAGGTATCGGCAGTTGGGGTAGGTGGGGGACGGTTTCCCTGGCCGGTGAAGGCAGTTGGCGTGCGCGCCGGCCGTCACCCGGCGAGGAACGCGTCGGTTCGGCTCAGCCGGAACCAGGCCTCCTGCACGGCGTCGGCGGCGTCGGCGGCCTCGGCGGAGGAGCCGGGCATGCGGTGGGCGACGGCGCGGAGGCGCGGGCGGTGGAATGCGAAACGGGCGGCGAGGAATTCACCGTCCGTTTGTCGGGGGAATTCGACGTCGCCCATGGGTAAACGCTCCTCGTCGCGATCCGTCGTCCTCACTGGTTCGACGACGCATGGGCCGAGGATGTGACAAGCCGGTGCCGGAACTACCCCCAGTCCCGCCCGTTCCGCCCCCGCTTCGTGTCGGACCGCTGCTTCTTCTCCCGCAACCGGCGCTCATTGATACCGCGCGGAATACGGGTCGCCCGGCGCGGCTTCGGCGGCGGCGCGGTGGCCTCCGCGAGCAGCGCCGCGAGGCGCACGGCGGCGGTCTCCCGGTTGCGCCACTGGGAGCGGTGCTCGGAGGACCGTACGGTGACGACGCCGTCGACGAGCCGCGAGGCCAGCCGTTCCAGCGCGCGCTGCTTCCACACCGGGGGCAGCGCCTCGGTCTTGGCCAGGTCGAACCGCAGCTCCACCTGGGAGTCGCTGGTGTTGACGTGCTGCCCACCCGGCCCTGACGACCGCGAGAAACGCCACATGAGCTCGGCCTCGGGCAGGGAGACGGAGCCGCGGACGGGATAGGGACCGGACATGTCCCCATGGTCGCGTGTCTGTCCGGTCCACGTCACGCCATTTACTCCGGAGGTTCCGGGTAAAGAAAGTAAAGTCACCTGGAACCTTCGGTACCCCTCTTGGCGTTCATACAGGTACCGGTAGCTTCGTCCTCAGTACGAAGCCCGCACCGCAACGAGGGAAGGACTCCCAACAATGGCTGTAAGCCTGTCCAAGGGTGGCAACGTCTCGCTCACCAAGGAGGCCCCGGGCCTGACCGCCGTCACCGTAGGCCTCGGCTGGGACGTCCGCACCACCACCGGCACGGACTTCGACCTCGACGCCTCGGCGATCGCGGTCAACCCCGAGGGCAAGGTCTACTCGGACGGTCACTTCATCTTCTTCAACAACAAGTCGACCCCGGACCAGACGATCGTCCACACCGGCGACAACCGCACGGGCGAGGGCGCGGGCGACGACGAGGCGATCAACGTCAACCTGGCCGGCCTCCCGGCCGACGTCGAGAAGATCGTCTTCCCGGTCTCGATCTACGACGCGGAGACCCGCTCGCAGAACTTCGGCCAGGTCCGCAACGCGTACATCCGCATCGTGAACCAGGCCGGCGGCGCCGAGATCGCCCGCTACGACCTCTCCGAGGACGCGGCGACGGAGACGGCGATGGTCTTCGGCGAGCTCTACCGCAACGGTGCGGAGTGGAAGTTCCGCGCCGTGGGCCAGGGTTACGCCTCGGGCCTGGTCGGCATCGCGCAGGACTTCGGCGTCAACGTCTGACGCAAGCCGCGCATGTAGTGCCGTTGTGCAGTGCCGTGTGTGAGGCCCCCGGCCGCGTTTGCGGCCGGGGGCCTCGGCGTGTGCGGACCGCGGAACAAGGCGGGGGGGGTCCACAGGGGGATCTCAGTCCCGTATGAGAATGTGCCGGGATCCCCGCACGCGAATGCGCCGGGATCAACAGCCGTTGGCCCCTGGAAGGACAGCGAGCCCTATGTCGTTCGGACCGTCCCCCACCGGTTTCGGGCCTCCCCCACCTCCCGCCTGGACCCCGCCGACCGAGACGGAGCGCGCACTGGCCGAGGCGCGGGCGCGCGGCGACTGGCCCGCGTACTACGACGTACTGGCCCGGGTCCGCCTCTACTACGCGATGTCGCGCGAGGCCTACGACGCCCAACCCGACCGTGTCCACCGCACGTTCACCCGCGACCCCCGCACCGGCGCGGAACGCTGGGAACTCTTCACCGAGGGCATGCTGCCCGCACCACGCCCCGACCTGGTGTACTCCCGCGCCTCCCTGCACTGGATAGCGGACGCCTGGAACCCGCGCTGCCCACCGGCCATCCTCATCAACCCCGGCACCCCCTGCGAACTGCCCCTCCCCTACGGCCCCCCGGGCACGACGGACTGGTCACGCGCGGCGGAAGGCGTCGGCACGCCCGACACCTCGATGCGCCTGCGCGCACTCCACGTGGGCGGCCCGCTGCACGGCCCGGTGGCCCACGGCCTGGCCTGCGGAGCCCTCCTCTGCGTGAGCAACGGCTCCCTCTGGAACGCGCTGGCCTGGCACGGCAGCGGCTACGACGGCGAGCGCCGGCGGCTGCGCGAGTGGTGGGGCATCACCACCCGCGCCGAGTGGCAGCACCACCTGCGCAACCTGCTCGCCTGCGAAGCGTCCAGCTCCGTATGGGAGTTCGCGCTGAGCCTGCGCCGCACGATCGCCCGCGACTTCGGCGGCCACGTGGACACGGGCTACTGGCGCCAGGCCGTGGCCACGGTGATCCGCGCCAACTCCGAGGGCGCCACGGTGATCACGGAGGACGGCGTGACAAAGACGGACCCGCGCCCCGAATCGGAGACCGAGGCGCGCATCACGGGCGTCCAACGCCTGATCGGCCGCATCACCCGCTACGAGGCCCGCATGCGGGCCGACGGCATCCTCGACGAGAACCGCTACGTCACCTCGGTCGAGGCCTGGGACCTGGGCCGCGCCTCGAAGATGGCCCGCTGGGGCCTGGGCGCCCGCTTCGCCACCCTCCCGGAAACAGAGTCCGCCGTCATCCGCACCGGCCGCGCCGCGTCCCTCGCCTACCGCTCCTGGCCCGACTTCTCCGCCGGCTACATCCTCGGCCGCTGCCTGCACTTCGACGAGGAGGAGTTCGGCGACTGGTACCAGGACATGGTCTCGGCGCACCGGATCCTCATGTCGGAGGCGGGGAGTCCCTGGCTGAACATTCCGTTCCGGTAGGAGGAGCGGGGCCGGCGACGGCTCATGCCCCGCGGGCACCACAGAGCGCGGAACAGGTATTGGACGGGACCGGCGATCAGGTCGCACGGTGGAGTCGAACCTGATCAACAGCAGCGACGCAAAGAGGAATCACGATGGCTGACAGGACTGCACCCCTTCTCGTGTCCGAGTCGGTCGACCACGGCGTCCTGATCCCCCTGGACGTCTATTTCGACGACCTCGACCCCTACGGAATGCTGCACAACAGCCGTTACACCGTGATGGTCGAACGTGCTTGGAACACCTACGCGATCAGTCTGGGATTCGGCGCCTCCGACGAGGCCAGGCCGACCCACTACGTCGTTAAGGCGGTCACCATCGTGTTCGACCTCCCGGTGATGGGCAACGGGGAGATCGCCGTCCACCTCTGGACCGAGCGGGTGGGCCGGACATCGGCAACGGCCGGCTTCCGCGTGTGCAGCCCTGACGGCAGCACCACGTACGCCCATGGGACGCGGACCATCGTGAATCTGAGCGGGGAGACGATGCGCCCCGTCGAGTGGTCCGAGGCCCATCGAGCGGGGTTCGACCGGATCCAGGGGCCCGGAGCCTGAGATCCTCGCCTGTCTCACCGGTCCCGGGGTTTCCGTCTCGGCGGAGCCGGAACCGGAACCCCCAGCCGCTAGCGTGCCCCCATGTTCCTCGAACCGCTCACGCCGACCGAGGCCGGCGCGCTCCCCGGCGAGCTGCTCACCGAGCTGACCGCCCTCTACGCCTCGAACCACGCGTTCCACGCCCTGAGCGGTGACTTCCCGGACCCGGAGGACATCCGGCCGGAGCAGGTGGCGACCGCGCTGGCCGACGAACTGGCCGACCCGGACACCGAAGTCCTGCTCGCGCGCAGTGCCGGGCGGCTGGTCGGGATCGCGATCACCCTCGGGACGCATCCCGACCCGGACGACGAAGACCCCTGGATCGGGCTGCTGATGATCGACGCCACGCGGCAACAGCAGGGGCACGGGCGGCAGTTGGCGACCCTCGTCGAGGACCGTCTCCGCGAGTCCGGCCGAACCGCCGTACGCCTGGCCGTCCTTGACAACAACCCCGACGGCCTCGCCTTCTGGACCGCCCTCGGATACGACGTCGTCGACCACCGCAAGGACCGCCAACTCGGCCGCCCCTGCGCCGTGTTGCGCAAGCAGCTCCGCAAACTCCGCCGTGCCGCGCGCGTCGCCGTACTCGACCCCTCCGGCGCCGTCTTCCTCTTCCAGCACGACGACTCCGCGAACGGCACCTTCTGGGAGCTGCCCGGCGGTGGCATCGAGGGAGACGAGACCCCGCGCGAGGGCGCCCTGCGGGAGTTGCGGGAGGAGACCGGCTGGACCGACCTGACCATGGGCCCCCTCCTCTGCACCAGGGAACGCGACTTCACCCGCGTCGGCAACCACATCCGGCAGCACGAGCACGTCTACGCCGTCCACGGCCCCCACCGCGAACCCGCCGGCCCCGACCTCGCCACCGCCCACGCCGAGGACGGCATCCTCGCCTGGCGGTGGTGGACGCGGGAGGAGTTGCGCGGGGCGACCGACAGCGCCTGGCTGCCCGAACTCGCCGGACTGCTCGACGAGTTGGAGGAGAGGGCGGAATAGGGGCCGGTCGGATCCGCCTCTCCACCGCCCGTCCGGGCGAACGAGCCCTCCGGGAACTCAGGGCCGGGCCGGCTTCCCGTCGCCGTACAGCCATGCCTTCCAGATCCCGCTGAAGTCCTTGCCCGGTGCCATCTTCTCCACGTACGCGGTGAAGTCCGCCGTGTTCGCGTTGCCGTAGCGGTGTGCGGCCGCCCAGCCCTGGATGATGTCGTAGAAGCGCGCGTCGCCGACCGCCCGGCGGATCTTGTGGAGGACCATCGCGCCGCGTTCGTAGACGGGGCTGTCGGAGATGTGGGCGGCGGAGGTGGGGCGGGCCGGCGGGAAGGCCCAGATCGCCTCGTTGTCGGACGGGTCGTCGTAGTAGGTGCCGTCGTAGAGCGCGTCGAAGGTCTGCTGGGCGGTGTCGCCGTCGTGGTCCTCGCTCCAGAGCCATTCCGCGTAGGTCGCGAAGCCCTCGTTGAGCCACATGTCGCGCCAGGTCTTCGGGGTGACGGAGTCGCCGTACCACTGGTGGGCGAGTTCGTGGACGAGGGTGGCGGTGTCGGGGGCGCCGGGGAAGAACGGGCGGTTCTGGGTCTCCAGGGCGTAGCCCGCGTCGCCGCGGCGGTCGACGATCGCGCCGGTGGAGGAGAAGGGGTACGGGCCGAAGTTGTACTCCTCCCACTCCATGATCTCGGGGATCCTCGCCAGCACCTTGCGGCTCGCCGCGGCCTCCTGCGGGTCGACCGCCACGTACACGGGGAGGCCGTTCTTCATGGTGGTGCGGGTGATGTCGTAGTGGCCGATCGCGACCGTGGCGAGGTAGGTCGCCATCGGGTGGGTGGTGCGCCAGCTGTAGGTCGTACGGCCCGCCCGTGTCGTCGGCTCCGTCCTCAACTCGCCGTTGGAGACCGCCTGCAGGCCCTTCGGGACGGTGATCGTGATGTCGTACGTCGCCTTGTCGGAGGGGTGGTCGTCGGCTGGGAACCAGGCCATCGCGCCGGTCGGTTCGCCGAGGGCCAGCGCGCCGTCGGCCGTGCGCAGCCAGCCCTCCTCCGAGCCGTCGGGGTCGGTGATCGTCTCGGGGGTGCCGGAGTAGCGGACCGTCGTCCTGAACGTCTTGCCCTTGGGGAGAGTCGAGGGTGGGCGGACCGTCAGTTCCTGGCCGGTGCGGGTCCAGGGGGCGGTCTTGCCGTCCACCGTCAGCGCGTCGACCTTCATGCCCTTGAGGTCGAGGTCGTAGGCGGAGAGGTTGTGGGTGGCCCGGGCGGTGATCTCCGCGGTGCCGGTCAGGTCGTGAGTGTCCGGGGTGTACGCCAAGGTCAGCGCGTAATGGGTCACGTCGTAGCCGCCGTTGCCCGCCTTCGGGAAGTACGGGTCGGCCACGCCCGCGCCGCCGGGGGTGCCGTGTACGCCTCCCGTTCCACCGCACGCCGTCAGGACGAGGGCCAGCGCGCACGCGGTGGCCGTGGGAACAAGCGGTACGGATCGGGACACGTGCGCGATCCTACGAGTCCGGGGCTCCTCGCCCCGGAGTACGGCGACCCTCGTACGCTCACCTCCATGCCCCGCTCAGCCAAGAAATCCCGCCGGCTTGTCGCCGATGGGCGCGTGTACATGTGGTCGCTGCGTCACAGTCACCGTCACGGCGGCAGTGGCTCCGTGGGCTGTGTCCACACCCTCACCCTGAATCCCCGGCCGGCCGGCACTGGTGGGGCACTGCGGATCGTCTTCGTCGCGGGGCCGGGGCGGTTCGTCCCGGGCGGAGCCCCCTTCGGTTCCGGGGATGTGGGGTACGTCCGCGGCGCCTCCCTCAATCTCCACGAACCCGGCGCCGTCCGCGCCCTGCTCGACGCGGCGTCGGACCGTGGGTGGGTGCCGGGGCCGGGAGAGACGCGGGCCGCGGAGGTCGACGGCTGGGCCCTGCTGGAGGTGGCCGCCGCCGGGCACACCGGGGGCCTGTGAAAGGGAAGCTCCGGGGCACCCTTCCCAAAAAGCGTGACACTTCTCGCGAAAGTGTCACACTTTCTCAGCTGTACATGGTCGCTCCGGCCGCCGTCAGCGCTCTCTCCAGCCGTGACACCATCTCCTACGTGCTCGACATCGGCTACGCCCTCTCCAACCGCTTCCCCGACCCCCCGCAGACCGACTACCGGCGCGCGGACGTCCACGCGCTGCGGCACGACCTGTTCTGCGGTGACGTGTATCTCGCCGACACCAAGGCGGACCGGGAAGTGTCCACGGCGTGGGGGTGGGTGCCGGTGCTCGACTTCGCGTGGGCACTGTGCGACATCGTGGAGCGGATCGACCAGGACCCGGCGGGGTCGCGGGCGTCCAAGCCGCAGCGGGCGGAACTGGACTTCACGGAGTCGACCGACCGGATGCTGTTCTCACGGCGGTTCGGGTGGGTGGAGGTCGAGGCGGACTGGATGCGGCGGGACGAGGAGGCGTTGACCTTCTCGCACGCCGAACTCCGGCGCGAGGCGCGGGACTTCCTGCACGATCTGATCGCCGACCTGGTCGATCTGCACGATGCGCTCGGCGAGAACCCGGCGATCTGGACGTTGCAGGCGAGATTCCCCCGGGTGCCCTGAGCCACCCGGTTGCCCTGAGCTTCCTGCCTCTGAAAAGGGCCCCTCACCCCTCCACCCGAATCCCCATCTGCACGGCCAACACCGGCGCCAGATCCAGCAGTTGCCCCATGCTGATCACCGCCCCGGACAACCGCTCCACCCCCCGCGCGATCTCCAACTGCACGGCCCCCCGCAGATCGACATCCGTGAACGTCACCCCCGTGAAGTCCGCCCCCTTCAGCGCGCAGTCCACGAACTCGACGCGCTCCAGCCGGGCATCCAGAAAATCCGGCTCGACAAGGACACAGCCCTCAAAGACGACATCCCGGAGCTTCGCCTTGCGCAGGTTCAGATAGTCGATCTTGCCCCCGCGAATCACCACCCGCTCCAGAACCGCGCCGTGCAACTGCACCCCGCCCATCCGCGCGTCGACCACCTCGACGTCACGCAGGGTCGACTCGGCCAGATCCGTGCCGACACCCCGTATGCCGGTGAGGACGGAATCCAGCACACGCGCGTGATGCAACCGCGTCTCGTCCAGCGCGCAGTCCGTCAGCGCGCAGTCCATGAAACGGGCGCCCCCGCCGTCCTGCCCGACGAAGTCCTCGTCCCGGAACTGCAGCCCGTCGTAGTCCCCGTCCGGCTCCAACTCCCCACCCCCGTAAGCCTCCAGAGCCGGCAACCGCACCTCCGGCCGCCGCGCCCCCTTGACCCCGCCCGCCGCTCTTCTCGCCATGCCCCCCATCCTGCACCCCACCACTGACATCGAGGACGGCCCGCCCTTGACCTCAAGCGCGCTTGAGGTCGAAGAGTGAGCGCATGCACGCCATACGACTCCACACCTTCGGCCCCGCCGAAAACCTCGCCCACGAACCCGTCGACGACCCCTCCCCCGGCCCCGGCCAGGTCCGTATCGCCGTAGCCGCGGCGGGAGTCCACCTCCTGGACACCGTTCTACGGAAGGGAGAGCGCGGCCCCCTCCCCGAACTCCCCGCCCTGCCCACCATCCCCGGCCGCGAGGTCGCCGGAGTCGTCGAGTCGCTCGGGGACGGCGTCGCCGGCCTGTGGCTCGGGAAACGGGTGGTCGCCCATCTCGGGTTCGCGCCGGGCGGGTACGCCGAGCTGGCCGTGACCGATGTCGACCGGGTGCACGAGATCCCGGCGAACCTGGACTTCGCACAGGCCGTCGCGATGATCGGGACAGGGCGTACGGCCATGGGGATCGTGCAGTTCACCGAGCTGGACGGCGACTCCCTGGTCGTCGTTCCGGCCGCCGCCGGAGGTCTCGGCACCCTGCTCGTCCAGTACGCCAAGCACGCCGGCGCCACGGTCATCGGCCTCGCGGGCGGCCCGGAGAAGGTCGCCCTGGCGCAGGCGAACGGCGCCGATCTAGCCGTCGACTACACGGACCCGGAGTGGCCGCGGACGGTACGGACCTGGCTGGACGGGCGGCACGCGACGGTCGTGCTCGACGGGGTGGGCGGGGCCGTAGCACGGCAGACCGTCGGCCTGCTCGGGCACGGCGGACAGCACCTCGTCTTCGGTTGGTCGAGCGGCGAGCCGTACACCGCCACAGGCCTGTCCGAACAGGTGCTCGGCCCCGTGATGACGCGAAAGGCCGACGGCCCCAGCCCCATCCGAACCCTGGAGTTGCGCGCGCTCACCGAGGCCACCGCGGGCCGACTCGTACCGGCCGTAGAACGCTTCCCCCTGGCCGGGGCGGCCGCCGCCCACCGCGCGCTGGAGAACCGCGGGACAACCGGAAAGGTGGTCCTGGAGCCATGACCACACCGAACACATCGCCCAACCCGTCATCGAACGCACGCACGAATACGACCGCGGATGCGATACCTACCGATTCATGGTCTTCTGAGCAGATGAGCGTCACCCAATCAGGTGAATCAGGTGGACCCGGAACGACGACTGCCGGCCCCGATCCCCGCCGCTGGTGGGGCCTGGTGATCATCGCTCTCGCGCAGCTCATGGTCGTCCTCGACGCGACGATCGTGAACATCGCGCTCCCCTCCGCACAGCGCGACCTGGGCATGTCCGACGGCAACCGGCAGTGGGTCATCACCGCGTACACACTCGCCTTCGGCGGCCTGCTCCTGCTGGGCGGCCGGATCGCCGACCTGGTGGGCCGCAAACGGACGTTCATCATCGGCCTGATCGGCTTCGCGGGCGCCTCCGCGCTCGGCGGCGCGGCCACGACCTCGGGCATGCTCTTCGGCGCCCGCGCCCTCCAGGGCGTCTTCGCCGCCGTACTGGCCCCCTCCGCCCTCTCCCTCCTGACCACGACCTTCACCGACCCGAAGGAACGCGGAAAGGCCTTCGGGATCTACGGCGCACTCGCGGGCAGCGGTTCGGCGATCGGCTTCATCGCGGGCGGCCTGCTCACCGAGTACCTGAACTGGCGCTGGTGCCTCTACGTCAACATCCCCATCGCGATCATCGCGGTCTTCGGCGCCCTCGCCCTCCTCCACGACCGCCCGGGCCACAGCGGCGCCCGCCTCGACGTACCCGGCGTACTGCTCGGCTGCGGCGGCCTGGTCGCGATCGTCTACGGCTTCAGCGAGGCGGAGCCGCGCGGCTGGACGGACTCCCTGGTCCTGGGCCTGTTCGCGGCAGGAGTCGTACTCCTCACGACATTCGTGTGGTGGCAGACGAGGGCCCCCAGCCCCCTCCTCCCCCTCCACATCGTCAAGGACCGCAACCGCGCCGGCTGCTTCCTGACCATGGGCCTCGCGGTCATCGGCATGTTCGGCATGTTCCTGTTCATGACCTACTACCTCCAGGTCATCCTCGACTACTCCCCCGTGAAGACCGGCCTGGCGTTCCTCCCCCTCACGGTCGCGATCATCATCGGCTCGACCCAGATCTCGGCCCGCCTGATGCACCACGTCCCGCCGCGCACCCTGATGGTCCCGGGCGCGGTACTGGCCGCGGCGGGCATGTCCTTCTTCACCCGCCTGACGGTCAACTCGGACTACACCACCGAACTGCTCCCCGGCCTGATCCTGATGGGCCTCGGCATGGGCCTGATCTTCATGCCGGTCTTCGCCACCGCCACGGCCGGAGTCGCCCCGCAGGACTCGGGCGTGACCTCCGCGACCGTCAACACCGCCCAGCAGGTGGGCGGTTCGATCGGTACGGCCCTTCTCAACACGATCGCCACCACCAGCAGCGCGGCCTACATCGCCGCCCACCTCCACAACCCGGCCCAGAAGGCCCTCATCACCAGCAAGGGCATCGTCCACGGCTACACGGTCGCCATCTGGTGGGCCGTAGCCGTGATGCTGATGGCGGGACTGGTCGCGGGGTTGATGGTGACGGCACGGGCGCCCAAGCACGGGGCGACGGCACAGTCACCCACCCCGGAGTCGGCATCCGAGTCGCTGACCTGAGCCCGCAACGCACCCGCACCCCAACCCACCCAGGGGCGCGGGACCCGCACCCGACAACGAACCGCCCAAGCCTCAGGCCTCAGTGCCGCCCAGCCACCCGATCCGCCACCCGGGCCAACCGCGACGACTCCCCACTGAACCCGCCCAGTTCACGCCGATCCGCCGCCCGATACGTCGCGTACATCCCCTGAACCCCCAACCACCGAAACGGCTCCGGCTCCCACTTCCGCACCTTGTGCCCGACCCACGGCAGCCCGGTCAGTTCAGTCGCCCCCGCCTGCCCAGAGTCCAGCTGCACCAGATCCCGCAACGTCCGCCCGGCGAGATTCGTCGTGGCCACCCCCGACCCGACGTACCCCCCGGCCCACCCCAGCCCCGTAGAACGATCCAGCGTCACCGTCGCACACCAGTCCCGCGGCACCCCCAGAACCCCCGACCACGCATGCTCGACCCGCACCCCCGCGAGCGACGGAAAGAACCGCACAAGAATCTCCCGCAACGCCTCGACGGTCGCCACCTGCGTCCGCCCGTCGTGGTCGGTCCGCGACCCGAACCGGTACGGCACCCCCCGCCCGCCCAACGCGATCCGCCCGTCACCGGTCCGCTGCGCGTACATGTACGCGTGCGCCATGTCCCCGAGCGTCTCGAGCCCGCCCCACCCCACCGACTCCCACTGCGCATCGGTCAGCGGCTCGGTAGCGATCATCGAGGAGTTCATCGGCAGCCAGGTCCGCCGCTGCCCCTTCAGATTCGCGGTGAACCCCTCGGTACAGCGCAGCACATAGGGTGCGCGAACGGTCCCGTACGGCGTCACCGCGTGCTTGGGCCGAATCTCCGTCACCGGCGTCGACTCGTGAATCGTGACGCCCAGCGCCTCCACCACCGCCGCGAGCCCCTTCACCAGCTTCACCGGATGCAGCCGAGCGCCATGCGGAGTCCACGTGGACCCGACCGCGTCCGCGACCCGGATCCGCTCACCGGTCTCCCGCGCGCCGTACAGCTCACGGTCCGTCTCGCCGTACGACAGCTCGTGCTCATGAAAAGCCTTCAGCCGCGCCAACTGAGCGGGCGTACAAGCGACTTCGAGCACGCCCCCACGATGGATGTCGGCCTCGATCCCCTCCGCCTCCGCAACCCTGACGACCTCGCCGACGGTGTCGTTCATGGCCTTCTGCAGACGTACGGCGGCTTCCCGCCCATGGAGTTTCGCGTACCGGTCGCGCCCCGCGATCCCGTTGTACAGCCACCCGCCGTTCCGCCCCGAGGCGCCGTACCCGCAGAACTTCTGCTCCAGGACGGTGACCCGGAGGAAGGGCGCCGCCTTCTTCAGGTAGTACGCGGTCCACAGCCCCGTGTACCCGCCGCCGACGATCACGACATCGGCGGAGGCGTCCCCCGCGAGGGGCTCCCGTCGCGCCGGGAGGCCGTCGTCCGCGTACCAGAAGGAGATGCCGCCGTTCACGACACCGCTCATGCCACCGCCCACCGAGCTGCTCATATCCGGACGCTAACCCCTGAGCGCGGCCACTGTCTCCTTCGGATTCCATGCTTTTCCACAGCCCCTGACCAGCGGATAACACGCAAGACCGATCACCACGGAGGTGAAATGCCCGAGATCGGTGAAGGTCCGGCCGGTCGCCAACGGCACCCCGTAGACGGCCAGTACGACCACCAGATACGGGTACCGCCACGGCACCGCGATCCGGTACACCAACACGCCCACCACCCCCGCCAGCGCGTAACTCACCCCGATGTCAAGGGTGTTGACCGCGGACTGCGGTGCCACGCCCCTCCTGATCGCCTCCAGCAGCGCGCCCTCGCTGATCAGCGTGGCCAGCACATGCGCGGCCACAACCACCATCAGCCACCGCGCCGTCCCGAGCCACCGTTCCGCCTGCGCGTGGAACACCGTGTACAGCGCCGCGTACGGCAGCCAGCGCCCCCCGTCCATCCACATCGCGCTCGCGAACAGCACCCGCACCGGGTTGTTCGACAGCTCGTGGATGTTGGTGGACCGCTGCCGCAGGAACTCCTGCTCGAACTCCGGTGACATGTGATGCATGGCGACCGTGGTGACGAACAGGATCCCCAGCCAGACATACGTGCCGGGGGCACTACGCACATACGCCCACACCCTGTGGAGGCCCCGGGTAATTCGCATGAGCCGATTCACGCACGCAAGTATCGTCGGAGGCGTGATCGACATCCCGGCCGCGCTGGCCGCCTCCCAGGCGAGGTTCAACGGGGCGGCCGGACGCGCCTTCGTCGCAGAACTTCCGCAGCGGGCGGCCGGCTTCCTCGACCGCTGGTCACTACGGCTCGACGGCCCCTCGATGTACGGCAATTGCGCCCTGGTCCTGCCCGTCCTGCGCACCGACGGCACCCGGGCCGCGCTGAAACTCCAGTACCTCGACGAGGAGACGGCGGGCGAGCCGATCGCCCTGCGCACCTGGTCCGGCGACGGTGCCGTACGACTTCTGGAGTACGACGACGGGACCGGCACCCTGCTCCTGGAACGCCTCGACGCGTCCCGCGCCCTCACGCACGAACCGGACTCCCGCGCCGCAGCCGTCGTGATCGCCCGCCTGCTCGCGCGCCTGACGGCGGTATCCGCACCGCCGGAGCTGCGCCAGGACCTCGGCACACTGGCTGCGGCCATGCTGGAACGGGTGCCCGCGGCCCTCCCCCGCCTCTCCGACCCGGCCGACCGACGTCTGATCGAGGACTGCGCGACGGCGGTGCGCGAGGTCGCGGCCGAGCCCGGCGACCGGCTGCTGCACTGGGACCTGCACTACGACAACGTCCTCGCCGCCGACCGTGAGCGCTGGCTGGCCATCGACCCGAAGCCGCTGGCGGGCGACCCCGGGTTCGAGCTCTTCCCCGCGCTGGGCAACCGTTTCGACGCCGACGAAATCCGTTGGCGCTTCGACGCGATGACGGACGTGATGGGTCTCGACCGGGCACGGGCGCGGGCCTGGACGCTCGGCCGGGTGCTGCAGAACGCGCTGTGGGCGATCGAGGACGGCAGCCCGCCCGCGCCGGATCACCTGGAGATCGCGCGGCGCCTGCGCGACTGACCCGGGGCGCCTACGCCCAGGCCGGTGTCCAGGTCTCCGTGTCGTCGGAGTGACCGGACCCGCCGGCGTCGCGGAGGTGATCGCCGAGAGCGGCCAACGCGGGGTGCCGGTTGTCGCGGTGCCGGAGCAGCGAGTGCGGGTAGACGGGCGTCGGATGCCGTACGGCGATACGGCGCAGGTCGTGGCCGGCGGGCCAGACCAGGCGGGTCTGCTCGCCGACGAGGGTCGCCAGCGAAGCCGAACCGGCGATGGTGTCCAGCAGCGGCTCCACCCCGAAGTCGGGGCCGTTGCTCTCGATGGTGAGCCCGAACGCGGCCGCGAGCGCGTCGTAGTACGCGGCCCACTCGGTGCCGGGCACGAGGCCGGGCATCCAGATCCGGTGCCCGACGAGGTCGGCCGGGGTGACCGTGCGGGCGGCGGCGAGCGGGTGGGCCGGGCCGGTGAGGAGCTGGACGGGTTCGTCGAAGGCCCGGCTGACCTCGAGGTCGTCGCGGAGCCGTGCGCCGGTCGCCATGACGGCGCGGAAGGACACGTCGACCGTGCCGGAGCGGATGGCGTCCACGGCCGCGTCGGCGTCGAAGAGGGTCACGACGTCCAGCTCGACCTCGGGGTGGGCGCGGTGGAAGTCCCGTAGCAGCGCGGCCGGGGCGAGTCCGCGGCCGATCACGTCGACGCGCAGGGCGCGGTGGCCGGGCCGGACGGAGGCGAAGGCCCGCGCCTCGGCGCGCAGCAGCTCGCGGGCGTACGGCAGGAACGCCCGCCCGTCGACGGTCAGTTCGGCCCCGCGCGGGGTCCGCGCGAAGAGCCGTACGCCTACGGACCGCTCCAGCGCGGCGACCCGCTTGGAGACGGCCTGCTGGGTGACCGACAACTCCGTGGCCGCATGCTGGAAACGGCCCGCGTCCGCGATGGCCACGAAGGTGCGCACAGCGTCGAGATCCACGTCGGCGACGATACTGGCGGCCACTGACAATCGCCGTTCATCAGCGGGGACAACCAGGGGTTGTCGCTCCCCGGCGAGTCGGTTGTTTGATCTCGGCGTGCGGCACTCGCTTGGATGCCGGTGGCCGACGTCGTGACCGCGGCCGGCGGGTAGGTGTCCCGGAAAAAGTGTGTCAGTTTCGCGGAAAGTGTCACACTTTTCCGGAGAGGGTGGGGCGGGGATGGCGGGGAGACGCGCGCTGGGGCGCCGGTTCGGGTGGCTGTGGGCGTCGTTCGCGGTCAGCTCGTACGGCACCGGGCTCGGGTTCGGCGCGTTCTCCTTCATGGCGATCCTCGTGCTGCACTCCGGGCCGACCCAGGTCGCGGTGCTCGCCGCGTCGGGGCGGGCGGTGGGCGCCCTGGTCGCCGTACCGCTGGGGCCGTGGGTGGAGTTCCGCCGCAAGCGGCCGGTGATGATCGCGATGGACCTGACCCGGTTCGGGGCGCTGCTGACCGTCCCCGTCGCGTTCGCGCTCGGGCTGCTCACCTTCGCCCAGCTCCTCGTGGTCTCGGTCGTCGTCGCCGCGGCGAACATCGCGTTCAACGCGGCGAGCGGCTCGTACCTGAAGGCGCTGGTGCCGCGGGAGGACCTGCTGGTCGCGAACTCCCGCTTCGAGTCGACGACTTGGACGTCGACGATGCTCGGGCCGCCGCTCGGCGGGGTCGCGATCGGACTGTTCGGCCCGGTGACGACGGTGGTGGCCGACGCGGTCAGCCATCTGCTCTCGGCGCTCGGCATCCGTGCCATCGGCGGGACGGAACCGCGCCCCGAGCGCAGCGGCGGGCCCCGGCTGCGCGCGGGCGACCTGCTCGACGGCTGGCGCTACATCCTCGCCCACCCCACCCTGCGCCCGCTGCTCCTCAACGCGATGACGGTCAACGGCCTGATCATGGCCGCCGAGCCGCTGCTCGCCGTACTCCTGCTGGGTCATCTCGGCTTCTCCCCGTGGCAGTACGCCCTCGCGCTCGCGGCCTCCTCCGGCGCCGGGGGCTTCGTCGGCTCCCGCCTCGCGCGCCCGCTGGCGGCCCGGTTCGGGCAGCGCAGGGTGATGCTGGTCTCCGGGACACTGCGCGCGTGCTGGCCGATCGGCCTGGCGTTCGTCCGCCCCGGAGTCCCCGGGATGCTCCTCGTCACGGGCGTCCAACTCGGCCTGGTGACCTGCATCGGCGTCTTCAACCCCCTCCTGGCCACCGCCCGCCTCGAACACACGGCCCCCGACCGGGTCGCCCGCACCCTGACCGCCTGGTCGATCAGCACGAGTACGGCGATCGCGGCGACGACGGCGGCGTGGGGTGTGCTGGCGGCGGCCACCGGCCCCCGTACGGCGATCGCGATCGCGGGGGTGCTGCTGCTGGCGAGCCCGCTGCTGCTGCCGCGCAGGGAACACGCCGAGCAGGGCAGGGACCCGAGCCCGTCTACCCTCTCCGCATGATTCGCACCGCGACCCCCACCGACATCCCCGTCATCCACGCCCTGATCCGCGAACTCGCCGCCTACGAAAAGGAACCCCAGGAGGCGAGGGCGACCCCGGAACAGCTGCACGAGGCCCTCTTCGGCGAACACCCCGGCGCCTACGCCCACATCGCGACCGACGACACCACCGGCGAACCGATCGGCTTCGCGCTGTGGTTTCTCAACTTCTCGACCTGGCGTGGCGTCCACGGCATCTACCTGGAGGACCTCTACGTCCGCCCCACCGCCCGCGGCACCGGCCACGGCAAGGCCCTCCTCACGGAACTCGCCCGCATCTGCGTCGCCCGCGGCTACGAACGCCTGGAGTGGTCCGTCCTCGACTGGAACCGCCCCTCGATCGACTTCTACGAGGCGCTGGGCGCCCGCCCGCAGGACGAGTGGACGGTGTACCGGCTGACGGACGGGGCGTTGAGACAGCTGGGCGGGCGCGAGTGACCGGCGGTCCACCTGCCCACCTGCCCGACTGGGCGTCTGTGGCCGGGAGTTGAGGGCCGACGGCGAAAATTGGGGCGCACGATCATGGGGAGACTGGGCAGGGTCGGGGCATGAGCTTCACAAATATGCCAACTTTTTTACCGGGCCTCGAACTCTCCCGCCGTTTCTACACAGAAGCCGTCCGCCCCCTCCTGGAGGACGCGGCCCCCGACATCCCGCACTCCGCCGCCCGCATCGGCAGCGGCTCCGAGGTCCTCGGCTACGACACCCCCCGCTCGACGGACCACGAATGGGGCCCGCGTCTCCAGCTCTTCCTCCGTCCCCGGGACGTCCCCCGCCACGCGGGCCGCATCAGACACCACCTCGCCGAGCACCTCCCGAAGACCTTCCACGGCTACCCGACGAACTTCGCCCCGACGACGGACGGCGAAGTCCGCGTCATGCGCACCACCACCGGCCCGGTCCACCACAGGGTCGAAGTAACCCACACCACGGCGTGGTTCGAGGCGACGCTCGGCTTCGACCCGACGCACGACATCACCACGGCGGACTGGCTGACGCCCCCCACCCAGCTCCTGGCCGAGGTCACGGGCGGCGCGGTCTTCCACGACGGCCTGCACGAACTGGGCCCCCTGCGCCACACCCTCGGCTGGTACCCCCGGGACGTCTGGCTCCACGTCCTGGCCCGCCAGTGGAACCACATCTCCCAGGAGGAGGCCTTCGTGGGCCGCTGCGGCGAGGTCGGCGACGAACTCGGCTCGGCGACAATCGCCGCGGGCCTGACCCAGACCCTGATGCGCCTGTGCCTCCTGATGGACCGCCGCTACCCCCCGTACAACAAATGGCTGGGCACGGCCTTCGCCCGCACGACGGCCGGCCACCGCCTGATCCCGGTCCTGACGGCCGCCCTCGCGGCGACGGACTGGCACACGAGGGAGAAACACCTCGCCTACGCCTACGAAGCGGTGGCCGGCATCCACAACCAACTGAACCTGACCGACCGCGTGGACCCCACCACCCGCCCGTACCACTCCAGACCCTTCCGGGTCCTCCACGCCGACCGCTTCACCAAGGCCCTCACGTCCCGCATCACGGACCCGACGCTGAGGGAACTCCCGGACGCCGTACGAAAGCCCCTGTCACCAGGGTGATCAGGGCGGTCCGGGGCGGTGGCTGAGCAGGTCCCCCGGCTGGCACTGGAGGACTTCGCAGATCCGGGTGAGGGTGGTGAACCGGATCGCCTTGGCGCGTCCGTTCTTGAGGACGGACAGGTTGACGTTGGTCACGCCGACGCGGTGGGCGAGTTCGGTGAGGGTCATACCGCGCTCGCTGAGGAGCCGGTCGAGGTGCACCTCGATGTCGTGCCCCTCGTGGCCCTCGTGATCGTCGTCCGCGGCCATCAGACGACCCCTTCGAGGTCCTCGCGCATGGACGCGCCCGCGAGGGTGATCCGGGCGAAGGTGAGCAGGCCGAGACCGGTCAGTACGGCCAGATAAGGGGTCGACCACAGGCCCAGCCAGGCACCGGCCGTGAACTCCGCGGACTTGGCGAGTTCCGCGAGCAGGGCCGCTCTGGCGTTGGCCTCGACGATCTCGACGACCAGGCTCCCCAGCAGCAGCCACCAGCCCAGCCGACGGAACCGGGCCGCGGTCCGAACGGTGTGGATGCCGTCCCGCGCCGCTCCCTGCAGCAGCCGGTGCAGCAGGAAGAGACCGCTGATCAGCAACAGCGTCGAGGGCAGCGTCCCGAGCGCGTCGAGGAGACGGAGCTGTGCGTCCGGGTTCTCGGCGCAGTAGCGGGGCACGGAGCCGACCCGCACACCACTCTCGGGAAGAAAGCCGCCGGGGACGGTCGAGCTGCTGCCGGAATCATCGGTGACACAGACACTGACGCCTCCCCAACTGCCCCGAACCACACTGAAGACCACCCCCGCCGTCAGCAGCGCCAGCAGAACACGCAGGACGACGGACACGACCGTGGCCATGGGTTCGAGCATCTTCCGGTCCTCGGGCATGTCACGCACCTCGCTTATCGTTTGTCGATGTTATCGATTTTCGATGCTATCGATAAACGATAGATCAGGCGAAGGGGGTGACACAAGGGGCCCGGGCGAGCAGACGACCGTGCCCGGGTGACGCGCTCTCACGCCGCAGGGGAAGGCAGGCACACGGCAGAACCTCTGGCCTGACGCGCCAGCAGAAACAAGGTCACGGCATGCAAAAGGTCCAGGTCAGATGGGTGTCCGACCTGGACCTTGACTGAGCCCCCTGTCGGATTCGAACCGACGACCTACGCATTACAAGTGCGTTGCTCTGGCCAACTGAGCTAAGGAGGCCTGCGTGTGCGCGGCGGCGCGCGCGATCACGTGCCCGTGCAGTGTACCCAGGTCCCCGCACCCCCCTGTCGAAAATTTCCTCGAAGTTCACATGGGTCCAGGTACTGACAGACCAGGCAAACGCCAGGTACTGTCCTGACCCAGTTCACTCGCGTGGACTACACCACCACCTTCCTACAACGGATCGTCCGGCACGTTCCTGCCGGTAGAAGGGGGCCCTTCACCATGGCCACTGTTTCGTTCGACAAGGCGACCCGGATCTACCCGGGTTCCGAGAAGCCCGCCGTAGACGGACTCGAGATCGAGATCGAGGACGGGGAGTTCCTCGTTCTGGTCGGTCCCTCCGGCTGTGGCAAGTCCACCTCGCTCCGCATGCTCGCGGGGCTCGAGGACGTCAACGCCGGCGCCATCCGCATCGGTGACCGCGACGTCACGCACCTGCCGCCGAAGGACCGGGACATCGCCATGGTGTTCCAGAACTACGCGCTGTACCCGCACATGACCGTCGCCGACAACATGGGCTTCGCGCTCAAGATCGCCGGCGTCAACAAGGCCGAGATCCGCCAGAAGGTGGAGGACGCGGCGAAGATCCTCGACCTCACGGACTACCTCGGCCGCAAGCCGAAGGCCCTCTCCGGCGGTCAGCGCCAGCGCGTCGCGATGGGCCGCGCCATCGTGCGTGAGCCCCAGGTCTTCCTCATGGACGAGCCGCTGTCGAACCTCGACGCCAAGCTCCGCGTCTCCACCCGTACGCAGATCGCCTCGCTGCAGCGCCGCCTCGGCATCACCACCGTCTACGTCACCCACGACCAGGTCGAGGCCATGACGATGGGCGACCGCGTGGCCGTACTGAAGGACGGTCTGCTCCAGCAGGTCGACTCGCCGCGCAACATGTACGACCGCCCCAAGAACCTCTTCGTCGCCGGCTTCATCGGCTCCCCCGCCATGAACCTGATCGAGGTCCCGATCACCGACGGCGGCGTGAAGTTCGGCAACTCGGTCGTCCCCGTCAACCGCGAGGCGCTCAAGGCCGCCACCGACAAGGGTGACCGCACGGTCACCGTCGGCGTGCGCCCCGAGCACTTCGACATCGACGAGCACAACGGCGAGGCCGCGAAGACCCTCACCAAGGACACCGAGGACGCCCCGGCCGGTCTCGCCGTCTCCGTGAACGTCGTCGAGGAGCTGGGCGCCGACGGTTACGTCTACGGCAGCGCCAAGGTCGACGACAACCTCACGGACCTCGTCGTCCGCGTCAGCGGCCGCTCGGTGCCGGAGAAGGGCGCCACGCTCCACGTGGTGCCGCGTCCGGGTGAGATCCACGTGTTCTCGACCTCCACGGGCGAGCGCCTCACCGACTGACCGGGCATCACCGGCTGATCAGGTCTCACCGACTGATCAAACGTTCCCAGGAAGGGCCCCGCGGATCGCCGCGGGGCCCTTCCCGTTGCCCGCGGACGCCCGACCGTGTCGACAAATACCCCGGCAGAGCGGTCATTTCGAGCAGCGTTCGTCAACCCCCTACCCAATCCGAGGCACCAATCCATCCCCCGAATTGGTGACTAAATGTCGCCAAATCATTACCGGACGCTACCCTCACACGCGTGAAGCACTCCAATAACCAACAGCCGCGACGCGGCCGGGGCCCCGCCCGCCGGGTCGGCCGCACGCTCGCCCTCGTCCTGCCCGTCGTCATGGTGCTCTCCGGGACCCTCGCGGTCACCCGGGTCAACTGGTCGGGGAGCCCCTCCAGCTCGATGCTCACCGCGACGGACGTCACGGCGGCCGGAGCCTCCTCGCGGGCCGCCGCACGCGCCCCGCAGGACATCCTGCGCGACCAGCTCATGACCGAGCTCCAGGACAAGAACCCCGGCGTCGTCCTGACGCACCTCCAGGAGGCGGTGAACGGCCACCCGTCGCTCGCCACGCACTGCACCTCCATCGCCCGCGCACTGGGCCGCGCCGCGGTCCGTATCTACGGCGCCGCCCGCGCCCAGTCCTACGCCCGCCCCGTGTGCGACACCTCGTTCGCCTCCGGGGTCATGGCCGCGCACAGCTGACCGGAGCCGGTGCCCGGAGTAGGAGGTCGGTAACGGCTGATTAAGGAACGGTTGCAGCCGAAAGATGCGGTGGGGCCGCCACGTACAGTTCGGGTCATGACCGATCCGAACGCCGCGTCGCGCCCCACCCAAGCCGTGATCCTGGCCGGTGGCCAGGGATCCCGGCTGCGCCCGTACACCGACGACCGGCCCAAGCCGATGGTCGAGATCCCCGGCACGGGGACTCCGATCATCGGCCATCAGCTCGTCTGGCTCGCCGAGGAGGGCGTGACCGACGTCGTCGTCAGCTGCGGGCATCTCGCCGAGGTGCTGCAGGACTGGCTGAAGTCGGCCGATCTGCCGGTCGAGGTGACCACGGTCGTCGAGACGGAGCCGCTGGGGCGTGGAGGTGGGCTCAAGTACGCCGCCGCGCATCTGCCGCGGCCTGACAGCGCGTGGTACGCCACGAACGGGGACATCTGGACCCGGTTCTCGCTGCGCGACATGGCCGACTTCCACACCGAGCGGGATGCGGTCGCCACGATTGCGTTGGCTCGGCCGCGGATTCCCTGGGGGGCCGTACAGACCGACGGGTTCGGGCGGGTCACTGACTTCATCGAGTCGCCGCCTACGCAGTACGCGATCAATGCGGGGGTGTACGTCTTCTCGCCCGAGTTCGCCGGGTTGTTGCCGGAGCGGGGGGATCACGAGCGGACGACGTTCCCTCACCTCGCGCGTGAGCGGCGGTTGGCCGGGTTCCCGATTCCGCAGGGGGCTTACTGGCGGGCCATCGATACCGCGAAGGATCTCCGGGAAGCCGCCAAGGAGCTTGCTGCGCTAGGGCGTTGACGGTCAGTCAGGTTGTGTTTTGAGTGCCGGTCCGCTGTGGCTGGTCGCGCAGTTCCCCGCGCCCCTAAAAGCAAAACCGCAGAGGGCCCGCACTGGAAAAGTGCGGGCCCTCTCACATTACTGGTGGTCAGCCGGTAGGGGACCGGGTCAGCAAGCCCCCCACCGGCCCAGTTACCCCAACAGGCCGCCCACCAGGCCCGGCTGGCCGGAGGAGGATGAACCTCCGGTGTTGGAGCCGCCGTTGGAGCCGGTGCCGCCGCCGCTGGTGCCACCGGTGGACGTGGGTCCTGAGGTGGTGCTGGGGGCCTGGCCGGCCGGGGAGGACTGCTGGGGCTGGGTGCGGCCCGCGGTGCCCTGGGTCTGGCTGGGGGCGCCGCTGGTGGCCGTACCGGAGGAGGAGTGGGTCGCGCCCGGGGTCGTCGCGGCGCCCGACGGCTTGGCCGAAGTCGCGGGCCGGGACGGGGACTTGGACGCCCTGGGGCTGCTGCTGTGGCTCTTGGTCGGTTCGCCGGGGAGCGGGGCGCCGGGCAGTTCGTTGCGCGGGGCCTCGCCGGGGCCGGGGACGACCACGCGGCTGGAGTCGCGGACCGCGCCGCCGAGCAGGGAGCCCACCAGCAGGGTGAGGCCGATGGAGACGGCCGTGACGAGGGCGCCGCGGCGCAGGACGTAGCGCCGCAACTCCCAGATGTCGGCGCGGGGTCCGAGGCGGCGCCAGGCGCTGCCCGCGAGGCGGCCGTCGACGGAGTAGACGGGGGCGCCCGCGATGATCAGCGGGGACCAGGCGGCGAGATAGATGATGTCGGGGGCGTCGTAGGCCGGGACGGTCTTCCAGCTGACCGTGACGATCAGTGCCGCGGAGAGCAGCGCGCCGAAGACCGCGGCGACCCGCTGCCACAGGCCGAGGATCGTCAGGACGCCCACGATGACCTGCGCGAAGGCGATGACGAGCCCGGAGCCGACCGGGTGCTGGAGCGCGAACTGCCGTAGCGGCTCGGCGACTTCCCACGGGTGGAGGGTGTTGAGCCACTTCACCATGGAGCCGCGCTTGCCGCCGTCGAAGTAGACGGGGTCGCACAGTTTGCCCATGCCGGCGTAGATGGTGATGAAGCCGAGGAAGATGCGCAGCGGGAGGAGGACGACCCCGAGGTTCATCCGGCGGCCGGGGTAATAGGCGTGCCGTACGGGCTCGTTGGGGTTGCGGCGGGTGCGACGCTCGCGTTCCGTGCCGTCGAAGTCCTCGAACTCCCCGTCACCGTAGGCGGGTTCGTCGTAGGCGCTGCCCACCGTCCGCATGGGCGGCAGGAGTCGGTTCTCGCCGGTGTCGTGGTCGCCGCCGCGCTGGGCGCCGACGACCGGGGTCTCGATGGTCCGCGCGGTCAGGTCGTCGTCGTAACCGCCGCTGTCGATACGGGGGATGACCTGCGTGGCTCCGGCGTCGCCGGCCGGTTCGTCGCCGTGGCGGACGCCCGTGCCGCGCACGGCCTGGAGCAGCCGGTGAGCGCCGGTGTCGTCCGGGGCGGACTTGCCGCTCCAGACGACGGGCCGGCGACGCGCGCCGGCGGCGGGGATCCGGCCGGGGGCCTCGGTGGCGCTCAGGTGCCGTGCGATCCGCGGCGACGGGGGACGCGACGAGGCGCCCAACTGCACGCGGAAGCTCGCATGATTGACGATGATCTGCGCCGGATCGCTCGGCACCTTCACCATGCTCAGCGCGGGAGCGTCGTCGAAGCCCGACGGGCCGTCCCCCGTGGGTGTGCGGGGTGTTCTGGTGTCCACACTCATCTAACCGAGTGACGTGTGTTTAGGACACTGCTTTGACTCGCCGGAAGTGTCCGGACCGCGTCAAGCGTGTGCCCGGCGCCCAGATTGCCCCGAGTGGGGGACGGTGCCGAACGTCCGTTCAGGAGCGCTTGCGTGCCGCCTCGTAGAGCACAACTCCGGCCGCCACACCGGCGTTCAGGGACTCCGCGCCACCGGGCATCGGGATGCGGACCCTGAAGTCGCAGGTCTCGCCCACGAGTCGGGACAGGCCCTTGCCCTCGCTGCCGACGACGATGACCACCGGGCCCTGCAGCGCGGCGAGTTCACCGACCTCGTGGTCACCGTCGGCCGCCAGACCGACGATCGCGAGACCCGCCTTCTTGTACGCCTCCAGCGCGCGCGTCAGGTTCGTGGCACGGGCTACGGGCGTACGGGCGGCCGTACCGGCGGACGTCTTCCACGCACCGGCGGTCATGCCGGCCGCGCGCCGCTCGGGGACGAGCACGCCGTGGCCGCCGAACGCGGCGACGGAGCGGACGATCGCGCCGAGGTTGCGCGGGTCGGTCACCCCGTCGAGGGCGACGATCAGCGGGTCCTCGCCCTTGTCGTAGGCCGCGTTGGCGAGGTCCTCGGCGTGCGCGTACTCGTACGGCGGGACCTGGAGGACCATGCCCTGGTGGTTGAGGCCGTTCGTCATGCGGTCGAGCTCGGGGCGCGGGGCCTCCATGAGGTGGACGCCACCGCGCTCGGCGACGAGCTGGAGCGCCTCGCGCACCCGCTCGTCGTTGTCGATGAACTGCTGGACGTAGAGCGTGACCGCCGGGACGCCCTCGCGCAGCGCCTCCACGACCGGGTTGCGGCCGACGACCATCTCGGACGTGCCCTTGCCGCCACGCCCGCGCGGCGCGGGACGGCGCTGGACCTGCTTGGCCTTGGAGTTGGCGATGCGGTTCTTCTTGTGGCCCTTGCGCGCCTCGGCGGGCGGGGTGGGGCCCTTGCCTTCGAGGCCCCTGCGCCGCTGGCCGCCACTGCCGACCTGCGCGCCCTTCTTGCCGGACATGCGGCGGTTGTTGGCTGCCATGACCTACCTGTCTGTGTGATCCGTCGTGGAGTGCGGTGAATACGTACGTCTATGCAGTGTGCCGCCCGGGAGGCCGGGCGGCACAGTCGATCTTCGTTGACCGGGTGCGATCGGGGTGGGTTCAGCGGGGGCCGAGGGTCCAGCGCGGGCCCTGTGGGCCGTCCTCGATGTTGAGTCCGGACTGGTTGAGCTGGTCGCGGATGCCGTCGGCGGTGGCCCAGTCCTTGCGGCCCCGGGCGGCCTCGCGCTGGTCGAGGACCATGCGGACCAGGGTGTCGACGACCCCGTGCAGGTCTTCGCCGCGGTCGCCGCCCTCGCCGACCCAGTGCGGGTCCAGCGGGTCGAGACCGAGGACGCCGAGCATGGCGCGCACCTCGGCGAGACGCGCTACGGCGGCTTCCTTGTCGTCGGCGGCGAGGGCGGAGTTGCCCTGCCGGACCGTGGTGTGGACCACAGCGAGTGCCTGCGGGACGCCCAGGTCGTCGTCCATCGCCTCGGCGAAGGCCGGCGGCACCTCGGCGGCGGGCTCGACGACTCCCCCGGCCTTCTCGACGACCCGCTGCACGAAGCCCTCGATCCGCGCGAACGCGGACTCCGCCTCGCGCAGGGCCTCCTCGCTGTACTCGATCATCGAGCGGTAGTGCGGGGTGCCGAGGTAGTAGCGCAGGACGATGGGGCGCCACCGCTTGACCATCTCGGACACGAGGACGGAGTTCCCGAGCGACTTCGACATCTTCTCGCCGCTCATGGTGACCCAGGCGTTGTGCACCCAGTACTGCGCGAAGTCGTCGCCGTAGCCCTTGGCCTGGGCGATCTCGTTCTCGTGGTGCGGGAAGATCAGGTCGAGGCCGCCGCCGTGGATGTCGAAGGCGGGGCCCAGGTACTTGTGCGCCATCGCCGAGCACTCCAGGTGCCAGCCGGGGCGGCCGCGGCCCCACGGGGTCTCCCAGTCGGGCTCGCCCGGCTTGGTCGCCTTCCACATCGCGAAGTCGCGCGGGTCGCGTTTGCCGGTGATGCCGTCCTCGGGGGGCTGGCGGAGGTCGTCGATGTCCTGGTTCGACAGCTCCAGGTAGTCCGGGTACGAGCGCACGTCGAAGTAGACGCTGCCGTCGGCCTCGTACGCGTGACCGCGCTCGATCAGGCCGCGCATCATCTCGATCATCTCGGGGACGTGGCCGGTCGCGCGTGGTTCGTACGTCGGGGGGAGGCAGCCGAGTGCCGTGTAACCGTCGTTGAACGCGCGCTCGTTCTCGTAGCCGATCGCCCACCAAGGGCGGCCCTGTTCACGGGACTTGGTGATGATCTTGTCGTCGATGTCCGTGACGTTGCGGATGAACGTGACGTCGTAGCCGCGGTGTTCGAACCAGCGGCGGAGGATGTCGAAGTTCAGGCCCGAGCGGATGTGGCCGATGTGGGGGGCGGCCTGCACGGTGGCGCCACAGAGGTAGATCGAGACACAGCCCGCTGTGAGCGGGGTGAAGTCGCGAATCTGCCGGGCGCTGGTGTCGTACAGGCGAATGGTCACGGTACAAGGGTAGTGGGCGTTTCCTTGTGCCTCAGACGGTTGGGTCGATTGTTAGCTGCGGGTCGGTGGGGGCTGGTCGCGCAGTTCCCCGCGCCCCTAAAAACGCCGGCCCGGTTAAGCGTGTTTGACCACCAGGGCGGTTGCCACTGCCATGAGGCCCTCGCCCCTGCCCGGGAAGCCGAGACCGTCCGTTGTTGCTCCCGATACCGAGACGGGAGCCCCTGCCGCCTCCGACAGCAGCTTCTGGGCCTCGTCCCGCCTCTTGCCGATCTTCGGGCGTGGTCCTACGACCTGTACCGCCACGTTGCCGATCGTGAAGCCGGCCTCGCGGACGATGCGGGCCGCCTCTGTCAGGAGGGTGACGCCGGACGCGCCCGACCACTCGGGGCGGCCGGTGCCGAAGTGTTGGCCCAGGTCGCCCAGGCCCGCTGCCGAGAAGAGGGCGTTGCAGGCCGCGTGGGCCACGACGTCCGCGTCGGAGTGGCCGGCCAGGCCCGGGCCCTCGTTCTCCCACTTCAGGCCGGCGCACCAGAGGTCGCGGCCCTCCTCGAAGGCGTGGATGTCGGTGCCGATGCCCACCTGCGGAAGGGGGTACGTCTCAGAAGCCATCGTTCAGCCTCCTGCGGGTCAGGACCGCCTCCGCGAGGACCAGGTCCAGGGGGCGGGTCACCTTGAAGGCCTCCTCGTGGCCGGGGACGACCACGACCGTGAGGCCGAGCTGCTCGACCATGCTCGCGTCGTCGGTGACGTTGTCGGTGACCGTTTCGTGGGCGTGGACCAGGGTCGCGCGGTCGAAGCCCTGCGGTGTCTGTACGGCGCGGAGGCGGGCGCGTTCCGGAGTGGCTACGACGGGCTCCGGGTCGCCGGGGTGCGCGGCCGGCTCGACTTCCTTGACCGTGTCCGCGAGGGGCAGGGCCGGGACCACGGCGGGGGCTCCGTCGCGTACGGCCTCGATGACCGCGTCGACCGTGTCCACCGGGACGAGCGGGCGGGCCGCGTCGTGGACCAGGACGATGTCGTGACCGGGGGGCAGGGCGTCCAGGCCGAGTTTCACGGACTCCTGGCGGGTCTCGCCGCCGGGGACGACGAGGAAGTCGGTGCGGTCCGGGAGGGCGTGTGCGTCCAGGAGGGTCTTGACCTCGGCCGCGCCGTCGGGCGGGGCCACTACGACGACCAGAGAGACCGCGCGGGACGCGGCCAGGGCGCGGATCGCGTGGATCAGCATGGGGGTGCCGTTCAGCGCGCGGAGCGCTTTGGGGGCGCCCGGGCCTAGGCGTACGCCCCGTCCGGCGGCCGGGATCACGGCGGCGACGGAGGACTGCGCCTGCGAAGAGCGCGAATCGTCAGACATCGGTTCCTGTCAGGTTTGTGTGCTCGACCTACGTGGGTATGGCCTCAGGAGTGCCGGGCGCGACGCCTTGACCGGACCCTTCCGTGACACCGGTCGAGCCTGCTGCCCGGGCCCGGCACACCATTATCGGGGGATGTCTCTCCGGCGTTCGACAGAGTCAGCGAGTCGGAGTCCCTGACCTCGACGGAGTCGCTCGCAGTCGGCGTCGGAAAATTTCCCCGAACATGCCGAAGCGCCCGGCGACAAGGGAGCTGTCATCGGGCACCACGGCATTTCAGTGTGCTGAGCAGGGCGTACCAGTCGCCTGCGTCAGGACGCGAGAACCTCGTCGAGCAGGGCCTCGGCCTTGTCCTCGTTCGTGTTCTCCGCGAGCGCGAGCTCACTCACCAGGATCTGGCGAGCCTTGGCGAGCATGCGCTTCTCACCTGCGGAGAGTCCGCGCTCGCGCTCACGACGCCACAGGTCACGGACGACTTCCGCGACCTTGATGACATCGCCGGAGGCGAGCTTCTCCAGATTTGCCTTGTAACGACGCGACCAGTTCGTGGGCTCCTCGGCATACGGAGCGCGCAGCACCTCGAAGACCCGGTCCAGCCCGTCCTGACCGACCACATCACGTACGCCGACGAACTCCGCATTGTCCGCTGGCACACGCACCGTCAGGTCACCCTGAGCGACCTTCAGCACCAAATAGGTCTTGTCCACGCCTTTGATCTGGCGAGTTTCGATAGCCTCGATCAGCGCGGCCCCGTGATGGGGATAGACCACGGTGTCGCCAACCTTGAACGTCATGTGACAGGTACCCCTTCCGTGGCTATCCAGGGTAACACGGAAACTGCGGGTTCTGAATGGCGTTTTCGCAGGTCAGAGCGCATCTCGGGGCTTGACAACAGCAACAGGAACGTGCTGCGGAGGCCGAGCGGAAGAGGGTATTCGCAGGTCGGAGCGGCTCTCCGGGCGAGGTGAAACGCGTACGTTACACACATCCGGAGGCGCCTCCAAGCGGACGAACGTCCCTAAATGTCTGGTTCCAAGTGCTCGACTTCCGCTACTCCGTTCGGTGGCCGGAGCCCGGTACGAGACGAATCCGGAATTGATCACCGAAGGCCGTCGAGTTGCCGGTGATCAATTATCCGGGGTGCCGTGCATTCTTCACCGAAAATCCGTCGGCAGACGTCTGAGCTGGTTATGTGAATGCCGGACGAGTGTCGGTCGCAAGTGACCCGCGAGTCACTTGAGGCACACGGGTACCCGGTTGAGGGAGGGTCGGGTGCGGTGGTGCGGGAACGGCTCGGTAACCTAAGGCCGCTGACAGACACTTAGGGCGGCTTTATTCGGGAGCCGCCCTGCTCCGCCCACGTTCAAGGAGTAGCCGCCGCCGTGAGCAGCAGCCTTCGACGCGGCGCCCTCGCCGCCGCCACCATCGCGTTCTCGATCGCCTCGCTCGCCGCGTGCGGTGCCGGCAACGACGCACAGACGCTGGAGGTCAAGCCGGACAACGCGGCCGTCTCCGTGGGCGTCATCAAGGTGCAGAACGCGCTCGTCATCACCCAGCCCCTCACCGAGTCCGGCACCGAGGCCACGGGCCCGGCGGTGATCTCCGCGACGGTGTTCAACACCAGCAAGGACCCCCAGACCCTGGACTCCGTCAGCGTCGACGGCGCCGGCGCGGTCACGCTGACCCCCGCCAAGGGCAAGGGCAAGCTGGTCGTCCCGGCCTTCGGCTCGCTCGTCCTGGGCGGCAAGGGCAACGCCTCCGCGGCGCTGACCGACCCCTCGGGCATCACGGACGGCAACGCCCAGAAGGTCACCTTCACCTTCAGCACGACCGGTGGCGTGAGCCTGAGCGCGTTCGTCGTCCCGGCCGACAGCTACTTCACCAAGTGGGGCCCCAGCTCCATCCCCTCGACGCCGGCCGCGGGCGCCACCGCGACCGGCTCCGGCTCGCCGAAGCCGGGCAAGAGCACGTCGGCCACCCCGACCGACGCGGCCTCCGCGAGTGCGACGGCCACGGAGTCGGCCACGACCACCGGCTGAGCGGCCGTAGTACGACACGACGAAGGGCGGGACCTCGCACAGAGGTCCCGCCCTTCGTCGTACGCAGGCAGTGCTTAAGGCCCGGTAGTCGGTTTACGGCTCAAACTTGTAGCCGAGGCCGCGGACCGTCACCAGGTAGCGCGGCGCGCCCGGGTCCGGCTCGATCTTGGCGCGGAGGCGCTTGACGTGGACGTCGAGGGTCTTGGTGTCGCCCACGTAGTCGGCGCCCCAGACGCGGTCGATGAGCTGCATGCGGGTCAGTACGCGGCCCGCGTTGCGCAGGAGCATCTCCAGCAGGTCGAACTCCTTGAGGGGCAGGTCGACCTTGGAGCCGGAGACCGTGACCACGTGGCGATCCACGTCCATGCGGACCGGACCTGCCTCGAGGGCGGCCGGGGTGACCTCCTCGGGCTCGCCGCGGCGGCGCAGGACGGCCCGGATACGGGCGACCAGTTCGCGGGACGAGAAGGGCTTGGTGACGTAGTCATCGGCTCCTATTTCCAGGCCTACGACCTTGTCGATCTCACTGTCCTTGGCCGTCACCATGATGACGGGGACGTTGGAGCGGCCGCGCAGCTGGCGGCAGACCTCCGTGCCGGGGAGCCCCGGCAGCATCAGGTCGAGCAGGACGAGGTCGGCGCCGTTGCGCTCGAACTCGTCGAGTCCGTCGGGCCCGGTGGTCGCGATGGCGACCTCGAAGCCCTCTTTGCGAAGCATGTAGGACAGGGCGTCGGAGAAGGACTCCTCGTCCTCGACGACGAGCACTCGGGTCACGGAAGGACCTCCGGGGCGGGAAGCGGTTCGTACGGGGATGGTTCAGGGGACCCCTCGACCTCGTCGTCGAGGTCGGGGTGCTGGTGGGCACGGTCGCGGGCCGCACCCGCCTCCGGCAGCCTCAGGGTGAACGTGGAGCCCTGTCCCTCGGAGCTCCACACCGTGACCTCCCCGCCGTGCGAGGCGGCCACGTGCTTGACGATCGCCAGTCCGAGACCCGTGCCGCCGGTGGCCCGCGAGCGGGCCGGGTCGACACGGTAGAAGCGCTCGAACACGCGCTCCTTGTCCTTCTCGGAGATGCCGATGCCCTGGTCGGTGACGGCGACCTCGATGTGGTCGCCGCCGCCCGCGGAGACCCGGCGTGCGGCTATGCCGACGCGGGTGCGGGCGGGCGAGTAGTTGACGGCGTTCTCGACCAGGTTTCCGAGGGCGGCGGCCAGCTGGCCCCGGTTCCCGTAGACGTGCAGGTCGGCGGTGCCGCCGGCGGCCATGGTGATCTGCTTGGTGCCGGCCTGGTGCCGGCAGCGGTCGATGGCCTCGGCGACGAGTTCGTCGACGCGGACGGGTTCGGCGTCTTCGAGGGGGTCGTCGTTCTGGACCCGCGACAGGTCGATGAGCTCCTGCACGAGGTTGGTCAGGCGCGTGGCCTCGATCTGCATCCGTCCGGCGAAACGCTCCACCGCCTCAGGATCGTCGGAGGCGTCCATGACCGCCTCCGAGAGGAGGGAGAGCGCGCCGACCGGGGTCTTCAGTTCGTGGCTGACATTCGCCACGAAGTCACGTCGTACGGCCTCGATACGGCGGGCCTCGGTGAGGTCCTCCACGAGGAGCAGGACGAGTCGGGAGCCGAGCGGCGCCACCCGGGCGGAGACCGCGAGGGCCTCCCCGCGGCCGGTGCCGCGCCGGGGCAGATCCAGCTCGACCTGGCGTATCTCGCCGTCGCGCCGGGTGTCCCGGGCCATCTGGAGCATGGGGTCGACGGAGAGTTTCCCGCCGCGGACCAGTCCGAGGGCGTACGCCGCCGAGCTGGCCTTGACCACGGCGTCCGCCTCGTCGAGGACGACGGCAGAGGAGCGGAGCACCGAGAGCACGGTGTCCACACCCGGCGGAAGCACCGGGTCCGTATGCAGGGAGGTCCTGGTCGGTCGCTTCTGGTCGCGTTCGCTCCAGCGGAACGCCAGCATGGCGATGACACCGGTGAGTACCCCGGCGATCGCTGCCGCTGCGGCGACCGCCGCGTTCACGTCCATGCCCCCAGGTTAGGCATGGGATACCTCCTGGCCACAGCCATCGGAGTGCGACCTCGAACACTCGTCGCCCAGAGTTCACCTTGGAGCCAGTATTGATTCATTTGGGGTGGCGTAAACCGTCGCGTAGGAGCGGGAACGTGGGAGCGTGGGGTGGAAGGGCCGGTTTTTAGTCACACCGACAGGCCCAGGGCCCCTGAGCCCCCGAAGCAACGTAGGAGAGGGAACCCTGATGCGGGACGCGTACCACGAGGAACTTGACTCGATCGGTGACGGTCTGGTGGAGATGGCCCGGCTGACCGGGTCGGCGATCGGACGCGCCACGACGGCCATCCTGGACTCCGACCTGAAGCTGGCCGAGAGCGTCATCGAGGCCGACAAGAAGGTCGACGATCTCCAGCACGACCTCGAAGCCCGGGCCATAGCCCTGCTGGCCCGGCAGCAGCCGGTGGCGACGGATCTGCGGATCGTCGTCACGTCGCTGCGCATGTCGGCCGACCTGGAGCGCTCCGGCGACCTCGCCCAGCACGTGGCGAAGCTCGCCCGGCTGCGCTTCCCCGACCGGGCCGTACCGCACGACCTGCACGCGACCATCCTGGAGATGGGCCAGCTCGCCCAGCGCCTGATGGCCAAGGCGGCCGAGGTCATCATCACGAAGGACGTCGACCTCGCGCTCCAGCTGGAGCAGGACGACGACGCGATGGACCTCCTCCACCGCACGCTCTTCCAGCACCTGCTGGACGACAAGTGGAAGCACGGCATCGAGACCGCGGTCGACGTGACGCTGCTCGGCCGCTACTACGAGCGCTTCGCCGACCACGCGGTGTCGGTCGCGAAGCGCGTGGTGTTCCTGGTGACGGGCGAGCACGCGGACGAGCTGCAGCCGGACATCCAGCCGGTCACGGGGGCCGAGGGCGCGTAGGCCCGGGGGTCTCCGGAAGCCGGGGTCATTTCTAACCACTGTCTCGGTCTGAGACTGGTTAGAAATGACCCCGGCCTGCGGAAGGTACCCGGGGGCTTGCGGGGGAAGCCTCAATGCGCCGTTGATGCGCCCGGCGAAGCGGGCATCCAATGGGCACAGGCACCAGCCTCTAGGAGGACCCATGGCCGAATCCCCCGCCACGACGCCGGACCCGACGCAGGAGCGCGAGACGCAGCAGCCCGCCGAGATCAAGAGCCTCCCGCTCTTCGGCGCCTGCGGCTGCGGTTCGGGCTGCGGCTGCGGGTGCCAGTCCGGCAATCCGTGCCAGTGCGGCTGACCGCCGCCCATTCCAGGAGGGGCCCCGGTGCTACGGCGCCGGGGCCCCTTCGTCGTGCCGCGAGCGGCGTACGGGCGCAGCATGGAGGGAACGGAAGGAGGTGCGCGGTCATGGCTCAGTACATGGACGTACACCACGGGATGAAGGGCATCACGGCCGACCAGTTGATGGAGGCCCACAAGGCGGACCTCGCCGTGGAGAAGGACGAGGGTGTCCACTTCGAGCGGGCCTGGGCGGATCCGGAGAGCGGGACCGTCTACTGCCTGTCGGAGGCGCCGTCGCCCGAAGCGGTCCAGCGCGTCCACGAGCGCGCGGGGCACCGGGCGGACGAGGTGCACGCGGTGCCGTACTCGATCTGAACCGGCAGGACCGTCCGAGTCCTTGGTGCTGTTTGGGCAAAGGGTTCGGCATCGACAGTTCAACAGTCTTGTCCTGTGCATGTCTCACTCGATGAGATGCGCGGAGACCTATTCGCCCGGCTGACGGCCGGGCGAACTCCGCAGCACTCAGGGGGGATTCATGCGCATAGCCCGCACGAGACTGAACATCGCCGCTGCCACGGCCGCCTCCGCCGGCCTCGCCGTCGCCGCGCTGGCGACCGCGCCGGTGGCCGGTGTCGCCGGCGCCGCGCCCGCCGCCGTACCGCAGACGAAGGCGATCCCCGCGATCACCGGACACACCCTCGCGCGCGACGTGCCCACCCCGCTCACCAGCGCGGAGTGCGAGGCCAAGTGGCAGATCGCCTGTTACAACCCGCTGCAGTACCGCACCGCGTACAACCTCAACTCCCTTTACAAGAAGGGCATTACGGGCAAGGGACGGACGATCGTCATCGTGGACTCGTTCGGTTCGCCGACGATCCAGCACGATCTCGACACGTACAGCAAGCAGTTCGGCATCCACAGCGCCAAGGTGAACGTCGTCAAGTGGGGCAAGGTCCCGGTCTTCGACCCGACGAACGCCGACATGACCGGCTGGGCCGGTGAGACGACCCTGGACGTCGAGATGGCGCACGCGGTCGCGCCCGACGCGAAGATCGTGCTGGTGGAGACGGCGGTGGCCGAGACCGAGGGCGTCACCGGGCTGCCGGAGATGATGGACGCCGAGAAGTACCTGATCGACCACGGTGTCGGCGACGTCATCACGCAGAGCTTCGGCGCCACCGAGAACACCTTCCCCGGCTTCGACCAGGGCGACTTCTCCAGCATCAAGAAGCTGCGCTACGCCTTCGAGGCCGCCAACCGCAAGCACGTGACCGTCCTCGCCTCCTCCGGCGACGGCGGCGCCACCGACTACAACGCGGACGGCTCGGCCTTCTACGACAAGCCCGTCAACTCCTGGCCCTCTTCGGACCCGTTGGTCACGTCGATCGGCGGCACGCAGCTGCACCTGGACGCCAAGGGCGACCGCGTCACGCCGGACAGCGTCTACAACGACTACGGCGCGGGCGGCGGCGGCCAGTCCCACGTGTTCGCCCGCCCGTCCTTCCAGAACGGCGTGAAGAGCATCGTCGGCACCCAGCGCGCCACCCCCGACGTGTCGATGGCCGCCGCGGTCAACGGCGGCGCCTGGGTCTACTCCAGCTACGACCCGACGGCCGTCGGCTGGGACGTCTACGGCGGCACGAGCGAGGCCAGCCCGCTCTTCTCGGGCATCATCGCCCTCGCGGACCAGGCGGCGGGGCACCGGGTCGGCAACATCAACTCGGCGCTGTACGCGCTCGCGAAGCACGGCGCCAAGGGCAACGGCATCGTCGACGTGAACGACGGCACGAACAACACGTACGCGGGCGTGACCGGTTACACGGCGGTCGACGGCTACGACATGGCGACGGGCGTCGGCACGGTGGACGCGCTGCGCTTCGTCCCGGCGCTGGCGCGGGCGAGCCGACGCTGACCCATCCCATCCCATCGTGAGACGGCCCAGGTGCAACACACCTGGGCCGTCCGCCTGTTCACACGCTTCAGCTGCTTCAGACGCTGATGGACTGGGCGTAGCCGACCTGGTTGAGGACGTACACGACCTGGTCGCGGGACTGCACCGGGATCATCGTGGCGTGGTGCCGACCGCCACTGTTGACACTGACCTGTACGAAACCGGTGGTGACGCGTTCCTTCATCAGGAGGAACAGCAGCCCGACGAAACAGAGCAGGAAGAACACGACCGCCAGCACGATCGCGTGCGGCGGAATCCGCTCCTCCGTACGGGACATGTCCGTGGCCGTCCACACCGCGCCCCTGAGCGGCATCGACCCGGCCGGGCTCACGATGGTGTCACCGTTGACCGCGATGTCGCCGAGGGTCAACAGCGGGGCGGCGAAGGCCGGTTGTGGCTGCTGCCCGTACGGCTGCGGCACGGCCTGCGGGTATCCGTAGACGGGACCCGGGGTGGAGTAGGGGTTCTGGCCGGGCTTTCCGGGCGGCTGTTCCGGAGGTGGGCCGGGGTACTGGTTCGCCATGGGTGCTCTTCCCCCCGAGAGTGCGTGTGGACGTTCATCCTCCCGCCCGGTCACGTCCCGTATCTACGTAATGACAAGAAATAACCGGGCCGGGGTCACTTCACGTCGATGTAGTCGGCCGAGGCGGTCGTCGGCGGGGTGAGGCTCGTGCCCGCGAAGTCGTAGCGGTACGCGCCGTCCGCCGTCGCCCTCACGGTGGACGTGGCCCAGCCGTTCCGGTTGGTCTTGAGCTTCTTCAGGGTGACGAAGGGGCCGGTCGTGCCCTTGCGGTACTGGAGCAGTACCTGGTGCCCGATGAGGGGCGCGTTCTTCCTCAGCTCCCAACTGGCCACCGTCGCGCGGGCCTTGACCGTGATGTTCGCGCCCTTCTTCACCGGGTCCGGCGTGACGACGGTCTGGGACAGGTACGTCTGGCGCTTGATGCGCGCGAAGTAGGCGCCCTCCCCGTGGGTGACGTTTCCGGCGCCGTCGACGGCCACGGGGGTCATGTACCAGAGCCCGGCGAGGGCGTTGCTGCGGAGGTTGACGTTCGGGTCGGCGGTCACGAGGGCCTCGCAGTAGGAGGTGAGTTCGTTGATCTCGTGGCACTGGGCGGACCCGACGATGACCCCGTCGGCCTTCGCCCGCTCCTCCCCGTGCCACAGCTCGAACGACACACTCTTGACGCCGGACGGGTCACTGACCGTCGCGGAGACCGAGAACACCCGCTTCTTGGCGGCCTCGACGCCGACGGTGTAGTCGAGGTTGTGGTTGACGTCGATGTTCACGAACGTCGTGGCCGACTCGTCCTGGGCGGCCCCGGCGGCCGGAAGTGCGAGAGCGGTGACGGCCAGGCCCGCGCTGAGTGCGGCGGCGGTCACGGCGGTCACAGCGGTACGTCTGCGCATGGTGTGGTTTCCCCCCACGGGTGATGCGTCGAGTGGTGACTTCATCCGCATCAGACAGAGGAGGTGCGGGGGAGGTTGCCCTTGACGACCGGGCGACCCCATCACTTCATCCCGGCTTGGCCATGGGTTGGCGGGACCGGCGGCCGACGGCCACCTCGGCGCTCGGCGTCCGTGTGGCGTCGGAATCGGATCGGAAGCGGATGGTGGCTACCCGCGGAAGCGGCGGGAGCGGTGCACTGGGGTCCGGTGAGGCCGGGTGGCGGTGGCGGGCCAGGAACCGGTGGGCGAGGCCGCATGGGGGAGCCGGAGATGCGGAGGAACCTGTCGGCGCGGGGGCTGGACGCCCACAACTGCCCGGTCTCACCTCGGAGTTGGTCACTCCGCCCGGTCGTCCAGGTCCGGGACCAGTTCGTGGAAGCGCCGTTCGACCGGGGAGAGATCGGTGCTGGCCAGGTCCTCCGGGCGGATGACTATGCGGAGTTCGGGTGTGAGCGCGGGGTGCAGCCGGCACGCGGCGATGAACGAGTCGACGATCAGGCCCACGAGCTGGCCGCGGTCGAGGTCCGTCACCCGGGCCAGCCCGGAGCCGACGAGCGGGACGGCGACCGGTCTGAACAGGCCGTGCACGGCCACCGAGGCCCAGAGCTGGTCCAGGCTCGCGCGCAGATCCTCGTTCCCGGACCTGGCCACCAGGTCGTTGCCGAGCCGCGAGTAGGCGACCGCGAAGATCCGGCGGCCGTCGACGGGTACGGCGACGGTCGTCCCCACCGGGTAACGGACCCGCCGGCCACGGGGCTTGGCCCGTGCGCTCTCCGTGCCGACGGCCCGCACCGTACGCAGCCCGGCCTTCAGCTTCTCGTCCAGCAGCCGGCGCCGGCCGCCGAAGAGCCGGTCGACCAGCTGGCTCTGCACACTGTCGCGGCTGATGACGATGTCCTGGTCGGTCTCCGTGTCGAACGTGTCGGTGAAGCCGACCACCAGATTGCAGTCCGTCTGCTCGAACAAGTCGCCCCGGACCAGGACGACATCGGCCCGCTGGCCGGCCAACGGGACTCTGTGGCGCAGCAGTTCGGCACCGTGGCGGGCGCGGAGCGCGGCGCGCAGGGTGTCCAGGACGCGGGCGGCGTCGAGGTCGTCGGGGTGGTCGCGGACGATCAGCTCGGCGACCGGCAGCGCGAGGTCGGGGCGGCCCAAGTCGGCCTGCACGCGCACCAGTTCGCGCCGGGCGGAGTCCAGCAGGGCGGTGAGGCGGCGGATGAAGGGGTCCGCGAAGTTCTCGCCGTTGACCTCGGCCAGCGGTCTGCCCCGGACCAGGGCCAGCGCCTCGGCCAGCTCATGGGCGGCGGTCGCGGGCGGGGCGAGCAGCGCGCTGCCGACGACCGCCGTGAACCGCGCGCTGTCCAGCTCCTCGGGCCGCAGCACCAGGCGGTAGGCGGTCTCCGGGCCGTGCACGGTGACCTGCTGCTCGGTGCGCAGGACGCGGGCGGCGGTGCCGTCCTGGACGGGGTCGAGCGCGCGCCGCAGTTCCAGGACGCGCTTCTGCACCTCGTTGCGATTGCGCTGGTCCAGATGGCGCGGGCCGTCCGCCAACCCCCATACGTCCCGGCGCAGTTGACGCACCGGCACGGCCTCGCCCTCGGCGGCCACCAGGCGGACCAGCAGCCGGGTGGTCAGCGGTGTCAGCCGGACCGGGATCCCGTCGACGTCGAGCCGGACCGGCCCCAGCACTCTGACCTGAATGCGCACTCGTCCATCGGCCACCCGCGTCGCCCCCGCCGCGTTCCTGTGTCGCTGTGTCGCCCTGCTTCATCACTCTGCGTCACCGAGAAGTGACCAGCAGATTATCATGATGTCCTGGAGGAACCGTGTTTTCTCGATTTCTGCGGTTCTACGGCACCGGACGTGCACGCAGGATTTTCGCGCGCAGCACGATGGTGGCTTTCGGCGGAATATCCGCGGTCCTTCAGTTCGTCGGGCAGTTCTTCCCCCGCAGCTTTCCCGATCCCGGCACGGTCACGGTGGTGTCCGTGACCGCCTGCCTGCTGTGGGGGCTGGGCCAGGCGCGTCCGGTGCCGCGGGTGGAGCAGGTGTTCCGGCGCCCCGACCTCACGGTGGTCGTCGAGGCGGGCGACGTGTTCGACCAGCCGGCGCATCTCGTCGTCGGGTTCTGCGACACCTTCGACACCGCGTCGGCCGCCGGCGAGGTCATCAACGCGGCCAGTGTGCAAGGGCAGTTGCTGCTCCGCCGGTACGAGGGTGACGTACGGCGGCTGGACGCGGAACTGGCCGCGGCGCTCGCCGGCGTGGCGCCGGTCGGGCGGGAGGAGCGGGAGCGCAAGCCGCTGGGCAAGCTGGACCGGTATCCGCTCGGCACGGTGGCGGTCCTGGGCGCCCGGCCGAGGCTGGTGTTCGGCGTCGCGTACAGCCGTATCGGCAACGACTGCGTGGCCGCGTCCAGTGTGGAGGACCTCTGGCTCGGGCTCGGCCGGCTGTGGGACGCGCTGCACCGGCATGCCCAACTGGAGGCGGTGGCCATGCCGTTGGTCGGATCGGGGCTGTCCCGGCTGGACCATCTCGACCAGGACAGTCTGCTGCGGCTGATCCTGATGTCGTTCGTCGCGCGGTCCCGGGAGGGCGCGGTCTGCCGGGAGTTGCGGGTGGTGGTGCGGCCCGCCGATCTGGAGCGGATCGATCTGCGGGAGGTGGGGGCGTTCCTGAGGGTTCTGGCGTCGGGACTGGACCGCGTATAGAAGTCGGGACTGGACCGCGTATAAAAAAAAGGGGGACGGTCGGCATGCGAAAAAAGGGGACGGCTCCCGCGCCCGTCCCCTTTTCTCCCCGGTTCCCTTCCGGTTCGTTTGCGGTTCAGGCGAGCCTGCGATACGCGGAGAGATTCTGGAAGTGCCGGGTCTCGCGCCATTCCGGCCGGGTGTCGTCGAGTTGGCAGCCGGCCAGCCGCAGCCGGGCGGCGATCTTCGCGAGGGAGGCCTCCGTGCCGTCGAACCGGATGACGTTGATGCCCGCGGTGTCGGCGACGTGCCGCAGCCGGCCGACCTCGACGATGACGGTCCGCTCGGGGTAGGCCATCAGCACCATGCCCAGCTCGATCAGGACGTTCTGCCGCGGCTGGCCGGTGAGTTGGGTCTCGTCGTCCCGCTCGCGGTTGCCGAGGAGGTGCGGGTGGAGCTTGGCGACGTCGTCGGGGGTGAGCAGCACCAGGGCCGCCTGTGCCTGCGCCGGTGCGTTCATGACGACCTCGCCGAGGAAGGGCGAGGTCTTGCCGGTGGCCCGCACCAACTCCTCCCATTCCAGGGGCCGTAGGTCGAGCCGGCGCAGCAGTCCGAACATCGCCGCGCGCACCTCCTCGTCCCGGCCGTGCACGACGAAGACGCTACGGCTGCGGTCGTGCCCGGCGGGCGGCGGTGCGGACGGCTGCCCGGACGCCTGCGCGGAGGTCCCCGGCTCGGCGGCCGAAGTCTCGGGCGCCGCATGGTAGTTGTAGCCGAAGCCCCTGTTCTTCCCGCCGGTGATGATCTGGTTGTTGTCCCCGAACGTATGGCCCTCGCTCATGACTACTAAACTCCTTGGTTGTCGGGCGAACTCGGGCCCGGCGGCTGGTAGTTGTACCCGAAGTTCTCGTTGTGGCCGCCGAGGATCGCCTGGGAGTTGTCCCCGACGAGGATGTTGGTCTGCGCGCGGTCGTGGTCGGCGAGATCCACGTGGTGGTCGCTCAGGAACTGGCGGATGGTGTGCAGCAGCCGGCGCTCGACGATCTGGGTGTACTTGAGGGCGTCGGTCTTCTGGAAGAAGTGGTGGTAGGTGTCGCTGGTGGCCATCTCCCGGACGCTGGTGAGCGCGCCGCAGTCCACCGACTGCTTGGCGTAGCGCGCGAGTTGGAACTCGCTGGTGTCGATCTCCGCGCTACCTCCGGTGAACGTGACGGTGCTCCACCCGCCCCGCGCGGGCCGTACGAACCGTCGTACCCGGCCCGGCAGGAAGCGCCGGGGAACCAGCCGCAGCGGCCACAGCGCCAGCGCCAGGCACCAGCGCGGTAGGGCCTTGACCATGTCCCACGCGACCCGCACCGCCAGCCGTGCGTCGAACGCGTCGGGCAGCCGGTCGACGAGGTGGAACTCCCTTACCAGCGGCCCGAGTACGTAGGTGTAGAACTCGGTGTGCAGGGTGTCGCCCTTGAGGTCGAAGCCGACGAAGATCGAGGTCACCAGCTCCTCGTTCCAGGAGCCGACGCGGATGCACAGGTACTCGCGGGCCGAGTCGTAGTCCTCCCGCCAGTGGATGGGCGGGAGATCGTCCATGCCGGGCAGCTGGGACCAACCGGTGCCCGCCGTACGGTCGTTGGTGCGGATCGCCGTCGTGTAGCGGCGCTGCTCGACGGTCAGCCCCTCGATCCGTTCGTCCCAGCGGGCCTCGTCGCGCAGTTCCGCGCCCATCCTCCCGGCGACGTACGAGGTGATCTCGTGGACGGTGAACGGCAGGACGGGCTTGCGCTCCACCTCGTCGAGGTCGCCCCCGGAGGCCTCGAACTGCTTGCGGGCGGCGAGGCGGTTCTTCGGTGCGCCGAGCAGGAGTTGGGCGTTCGCCCAGTCGCGCAGCGGCTCGCCGGCTCCGACGAAGGGCCGGAAACCGCCGTAGAAGACGAGGCCGGTCTGGCCGGCCTGTTCGCGGTCTATCTTGCCGATCAGGGCGTCGGTGAGTCTGCCTGCGACGGGGTAGGAGCCGTCGAAGCCGCCGGCGGGGCCGGTCTCCTTGAGGCGGGTCATCAGGATGTGCAGGGTGACGACCCGGCGCAGGTAGGCGGCGCCCCACAGCACCCAGAACATGAGCTGGGCGGCGATGAAGAAGCTCAGCGGGCCGATCGCCAGCAGCAGGAGCGCGACCGCCGAACCGGCCACAACTCCCCATTGGACACGGCGCAGTCGGCGGGCCGCGAGCGCGTGGGCGAGGACCGAGACGGCGTCGTAGCCGTACGAGGGCGCGACCACTCTGAAGCGGTTCTTGAGCAGCTCTCTGATGACGGCCCGGCGGTAGACGGGATCGAGGTAGGTGCCCGCGGACAGCAGGCGGGTGGCCTTGGTCCGCGCGTACACGCGGGGGATCTGCGGCGCTCCGGGCGGAGTGCCGGGCGGATAGCGGTGCGGTGCCTGTGTGCTCACGATGGTTCAGCGCTCCACTCGTGCGGGGATGTCAGCCGATCGGGGTTGCCGTGCCATGGGTGATCACACCGTCCTCGACGGTGTAGGTGACGTTGTACGAGCGCGAACTGCCGTCCGTCTGAAGGGCGTTGAGGACCAGCTGCACGAAGGTCCCCTGCACGGACACCTGACTGATGCCGTCCCGCTGGGTGTCGGCGTAGCCCTTCACGAACGCGTCGTAGTCGGCGTCGCCCAGGTTCTTGCCGCCGAGGGCCCAAGCGGTCGAGTAGTCACGGTTGTTGACCGCGTCGAAGTAGGCGGTGACGACCGCTTCCGGCTCCGCGGCCGACGACGCGGTGGCCGTCGGCGCAGTCCCGTCCGTCGGTTCGCCGAACCCGCTCGCTCCCTCAGCCGTCGTCGTCGTGCTGGGCTCGGTGGCCGGGTCGGAGGCGCTGTACGGGTCCTGCGTCGCGGACTGGGTGTACGCGTACGACGCGGTGGGCGGGGTCCAGGGCTGGGCCTGCGCTCCGCCGCCGCTCGAGAAGGAACCGTCGACCAGCCCCAGCAGCAGGACGGCCAGCAGGGGCGCCCCGATCACGGTGAGCCCCCAGGTCCGGGCGGCTCCGGCGGGCGGTATCAGCCCGCCGGCCCGGTAGGGCGCCGGGGGGCTGGGTGCGGCGGGGGTGGACGGTGGTGGTGGTCCGAGGTCGTTCATGGGACGCTCCGACGAGGTGGGCGGTGGGAAGGGGTCGGCGGGAAAACCCGCACAAAAGGCTGATTGACCCCTTGCATGCCACCAGCGCCTCCGCTTCCGCCACCAGGACCGATCCGCTTCCGATGCGCTTCCGGGGGGTCCCGGGGGCTTCGCCGGGGCACCTCCCGTCCCCTCCCCCGCGCAGCACAAAGCCCCCCACCGGAGGGAATCCGCAGGTGAGGGGCTTTGCCGGGAAGGGTGACTCTGTGGAGAAGAGGGGCTACTTCTTCTTGCCCTGGGTGTTGTCGGGGATCTTGGTGAGCTGGGTTTTGCTGGTCGGGGACGGTGGGTTCGTGCGCCTGGTGGTCGTCCTTGGCCAACGTTGAGCGACTTCGGACGGCCCAGGGACGGCCCAGACGGCCGACTGCTTCAGACCTCGCTAATGCGGTACGGCTCAGGCAACGGCGACAACGGCACGTCGAGTACGTGACCCAACAGTGCTCGCGCAACCGCGTCGCGCTCCGAGTCCTGCTGGCCTGGTCTCATCGAAAGGATCACACGGTCTCGGGTGACGACAGCGGCACCCGTGAAGCTTGGGTCGGTGATCGAAGACTCATCCAACATGACGTCCAACTCTGCGAGAAGCTCAGGTAGAGGGGCATCGAGAAGGCGCTGAGAACTCAGTGCCTTCTGGGCGTAGCCGGTTGTCAGCTTTGATGTCTGCGCTCGGTCGTGCTCTGTCACGGGCCTATCTCCTCAGCCGACCTTTGATGGGGCGCCAGAGTTCTTCCCCAGGGCCGCGTCAGAACAACACCACCCTGAACGATCTCCCCGTAGCGGTGAGGACAGAGACACCAGGGCGAGGACCGCGCCGAGAGCATCAGCTTGGGAATCTTGGGTTCTACGGGTTAACAGTCCCGCCGACCTGCTGCTGAGCGACGCCATGACCTGAGGGTGTCTCTGGGTTGGTGACCGCTGTTCCCCATAGTTCCCCGCAGTATCTGGCATGGTTCTGGCACGACATATAACTCTGTGGTCGCAGTGTGGTGTCTCGCTCGATAAATGGGCTATGGATGCCGTCGTTCAGCGGGTGTGCACGTCATAGACAAAGAAGTCGCTTGGCGGCTCTGAAGCTGCTCGCAGAAACGCCCCCCAACTGCCTTCTTGCTGCTCCGGGCTTGAGTTCTGCCCTCCACGGGGTCGCCATGCAGGAGTCCGATGAGACGGAAACTGACGGACGCGCTCTTGTCATACCACCCATCATGGATTTAAGCCAGCGTCAACAGCCTTTTCCAGTTTTTCGGACCACTGCTTCGATGACTTCCCACCCTCGTCTAGAGATAGCGTGTTCTCAACATAAGGAAATTCCCAGTTTCCGTAGTATGAAATAACCAGCGCCGCACGTGCAAAATCCTTTGCGAAGTTGCGCTTTGTGGATCTTGCGGCCTCCTCGGACAAGAATTCTCTCAACTCGCCGTCTTGCGGCACAGAGATTTCTTCCCTATGCAAGGTAATGGGGAGCCGCCAGATGCACCATGCGGCAGTTCTCTTGAACTCCTCATATTCGCTATTACGCCAAACCGAAAGGCACGCAGTCAGTACCTTCTGGAGCTCGCTGACAGTCCACGGAACTTGCTCGCCTAGCCAGGCAAGCGCCCAGAAAGACATAGCTGCGACACTTGGGTCGCCTCCGCTATTCTCCAGTACATCGAGCACAAATGACTTGTACTCAGCGAACATTTCAGCTGAAGGCATCTTCTCTTCGGGAACAACCTCCGGCTGATCATCAGCGTTCAGTCCCTCAGGGCGGTCAGCGTGTTGCTGGTTCGAGTAAGCGAGAATCATTACACAAGCAATACCCGAGATCACATCCTTCTGCGAAGTGGATCGAAGTAGGGAGACTACTTCTTGCGAGAAGCCCTCGCCGCTAAGCACCGTCAGAATGGCCAGGCTGGAAATTGCGGACCCGTACTGCATAACATGCTCATTGTGCGCGAAGTACCCAGACCAGATAACCTCAGGAATCTCGGCTGCAAACTTCGACTGAATAATACCCTCAACTACATTTATTTCATGCAGGTTGACGTTACGAATCAAGGAGTCTAGCGCATTACGCACCTGCTGAGGAGAAATTTGCACCTCATCAACAAGGCACTGCAGCAATGTTTCACCGACCAGCGTTTCTGCCTCTTCGTCCCTGTCAGTGGAGTCAACTGTGCCGCGCGTTTCAGGGGAATCCAGAAAATCGATAAGCATGTCAATCATCAGCTTGGCTCCGCGGCTGCCTGAAAGAACGGTGGCCAGCGGAATTACCTCAGACCAGGATTCATCCTCCAAATAGGGGAAGAGGATCTGAGTGTAATCGTCCTTTTCTTCACGCAGAGGGTTCCAGGACTCAACGCAGGCGCGGGCTGCTAGGTACTCTTGGAAGGTTAGGTGCTTGAATTCGTACAACGGGCGTAGTTGGCCATCCTCGATAATGTGGCCGCTCTGCACGAGCAGGCTACTTCGGTCCTCCACCCTTTCGATCAGCTCCGTGGCAGACATCCGGGCATACCCAAGAACTTCCGGCATTTGGGTACGAGATTCTTCGAATAGGTCTCTCAGCCCCTTGGCGCTGATGCTTTGCCGATTAGAAGTCATCATGGAGAAGGCTGCGTACGCTAGTTGAGGAAGCGCTTCGTCTTGGTCAATTGGCGTATGTCCTTCGGTGTTCCAGGTCATCAGCAGCACTTCGATCGCCTTGTCATACAGCACACTACGCTTTGGCGGAAGTTCACCAAGCCATCTCTGCACAAGAAGCAGGGTGGTCAGAAGGAGCGGGTTGATAGCCAGGTCAAGCACTCTGGGCTGGCTAATAATCGACTGAGCGATCTTGTTAGCAGATTCCGTCGTTCCCCCGACTACTTCGTGCTGCCACGCCCGGCAAAGAGTGAAGATATCTCCCACCGAGAGATCTGCGATGCGGAAAAGGGAACAGACAGAGGACATTGCCCCTGAAACAGCCCTGAAACCGGCTTCCCTGCATGTGATAATTACCCGTACAGCGGGATAAGTCCCTATGAAGGTTCGTAGTTGTGCTGCGAATGCTGCTCGGTCACCAGGGTCGCTGATCTCGTCAAGGCCGTCAACCAAAAGGAGTGCTTGCCCATGCTTTAGAGCGTCTGAGACACGACGGGAAAAAGCCTCCCTGAGATGGGGAAGCTCAGCAAAGCGAGGGAGATCTTGGATTAGCTCTGTAACCGGCTTTCTTACCTGTTCGCCCAGTTGTCGGCATCGAATAAAAAGCGGGAACCAATCGGTCTCTGGAAGCTCATCGCCCACTTCATCGCGCCGTTCTGTTGCAGCGTATGCCACGGCCAATCGCTTGAGCAGCATAGTTTTCCCCGCCCCGGGCGCGCCGAGGATTGCTACATGCTTATGCGATTTAATCGTCTCACTTACGGTAATCCTGGATGTTTTTGCCTTACTCGATGACGGATTGCTATTCTTCTCCGCTTCCCCCTTTGGGATAGTCGAAAGATGTAGTGGCACATATATGGATTCGAGTCGGATTCTTTTGCCGCCAACTTCTTGATCCGCAGGGAGTCCCTCGAGTGTGACTCCCCCACATTCGCGCTCCAAGTATGCAAAGTAGGATACTGTTGCCTGATCCTGTCTCGGCGATGAATCTGGAACGTCACGTGGCGCAACATACGTTAGACCGGTGAAGTTTCTCGCGGAGTTTGCGTCAGCCTCGACGATGTTGGCGACCAGGCCATCATCCAGTCCATATCCGTCGGCGTGAATCAGGGTATAAAGCGTGTACCGGCCTCCTGTTTTAAAATAGAAGGCCCAAACCCATCCGATTTCGTGAATGACAAGAGAGCAGCGCTGTCCTAGCATTGCTCGTTCCGGCAGGTCCGTGCACGTCGATGCGACAATCGCGGCCTGCTCACGGCTAACAATTACGCGACCTCTAACTAGCTCATCGACAATCTTTGGGGCATCCATCAGGATGAGGCGTTTCCCTGCATCCTCTTCCTGTTCGCGCGCAGGTGCTGTAAAACCTCCGAGTGATACAAAGTAGGGAGTCAGCTCCAGTTCGCTTTTTCTGGAACGTTCAACCTGTACCGCTCCGGCGAATTTATTGACATCACTCCCGCCTGTGGCACCTTTAGTCGCCTTGCATTCTGCGATCAGTGTGCGCTGCTCGGTTCTATGCTTTCCACTAATGTCGATTTCTCTTCCCGCCTTGTGGACGTTCAAAGAGAAATCCTCATATCCGAGAGCGTGAAACAAGTCCTGGATCGCCCGACCGAATAGATCGCCCTTTTTGTTGTTGTCGGACTCGAGGACGCTGATCTTGACTCGTTCCTGACTGTCCGACATCGGTTCTCCTGCTTGTTAGTGGTGTGATGGCACACGAGTAGTTTGCCGGACCGGCGGGTTACATGAGGGGTAGTCCGGCCAAATCCTCAATGACAGAGTCAAGCAGGCAGGGCGCTGTCCATCGGTTGAGAACGGCGCCCATGCAGCCCTTGCGTCTAAAGCTGCTCCTGGATGCGAACTACGGGCGCGGCGGTCGCTGAGCCTCACTGGGCTGGGCAGCCAGACGCGAACGTGCAGTGATGGCCAGCTGCGGTCGCACCGGTTGCTGAACTTCGCCGCTGTACGGCAACAGGCTCCACCTCATCGGTCCTACTGCCGTCGCCTGCGGCGCAACCCCCCGGCACTGGCTACGGCGACGAAGAAAGTGCCGCCTATCGCGTCATAGGGAGGTAAGAGGTGAAGGGCCTCAGAGGGGGATGATGTTCAAGGACGGCTCGGTCGAACGTAGTTCCGATCAGGGCGGCTGTCAGTGCGATCGCCCATAAGAGCAACGAGCAACCGTGTACTCCGGGTACTCAGCCAAGACGTCATTGGATCATCATGCACCCGACATATCGCCGACCACAGCCCCTCCCGCTTCTCCTACCGAGCTGCATGAGGGCGACAGACCGCCCTGAAATTCGCGCAGGGTCGCCAGTATGGAGGATCGCGTATACAGAAGCCGTCTGACCTGGCAATGGGCTGGCCTGCGCCCTCTTGGTCTGGCCCCTGTGACTACCCGCTGTTCCCCGTAGCGTTTTTTCCCCGCCGCTCCGTGGCCCTTGGAGCGGGTGTAGGCCCCCAAGCACTGGGCCTCTCGGCCCTCAGGCGAGCGTCCAGGGTGTCGGGCACACGTGGCGAGTCGCCACGAATCCGCTCAGCTCGACAGCGTTACACGAGGAGGGGGGCAATTTGGCAGCCGTCCTAGTGCCAATCTTGACTGCTGGTTCCGTCGTCGCGGCGGCTGTCGCTACTCCGCTTGTAAGCGGCATCATGCAGGTGCGTACTGGTGATCGCCTTCGGGCGCAGGTCGCCGCAAACTTTGATCTTGTCGACAAGCTACGGGAGCGCGGCTCGGACTGGCAACAGGAGACTCACGATGTTGAGCAACTGTTGCGGAGACAGATCGCTCGGATCAAGGTCGGTGATGCGGCCGAGCTGGACAGGAGGCGCGAATGGAGCGCCCTACTCGTGGTCGCCTTCCTGTATCTGATCGGCGCCCCTTTGCTGTGGCTCCTCTATCAAGTTGACCAGTGGTGGTCATGGGTTCTGTACTGGACTCTTTTGATCTTCCTTCTCGCTATGACGGTCGCAGGCTTCGACAGGGCTCTCCATCCGCCCGCTGGGGACCCTCCCGCCGGCACTTCGCCCTAGTCTTGGTAGCCACCCGCACATGCCCCAGCTTCCATCCCGTCCGCCGTCGCCCCCACACACCGTGAAGCGGGCGTGGTTCCTGGCGTCTAGGCGGAGCGCGCCACTGTAGGAACGACCTGGACGCCAGGGGCCGCGTCTGCTCGGCTCCGCCTGAGTCGACGGTGGTCGGGATGGAAGCACCAGCCCGCAAGGACCTCGAACACCTCCACCTACGCGCCTGGGCCCACATGCTCGGCTTCTGCGGCCACTTACTCCACCGAAGCCTGGCTCGCCGAATCCCTCGAACCCGCCCCCGGCACCGAAGGAGAACCCACCCGTGGCTGAGCCGGCGTCTCGCCCTGGCCGACGTGGCCACCGAACCGCGTGCCCTGCCCGCGCGGTATCTGACGCCCGAGGACCTGGTGGAGATGTTCGAGCTGCCCAGCGTCGAGACGGTCTACCAATGGCGTCGGAAGCGCACTGGTCCGCGCGGCTTCCGAGTCGGCCGGCACCTGCGCTTCGACCCTGAGGACGTGCGCACCTGGGTCGAAGCGCAGCGCAAGGGAGTGGCTGCCTGATGGCCGGACACATCCAAGACCGCTGGTACAAGACCGAGTTCGGCCCGGACGGTAAGACGCGCAAGGTCAAGACCGAGCGTTACGGCTCAGGCATGCGATACCGCGCCCGCTACGTCGGTCCGGACGGCACGGAGAAGTCCAAGAGCTTCGCCGGCAGACAGAAGCGACTGGCTGAACAGTGGCTCGCGCACATCGAGGCGGACATGGCGCGCGGCCAGTACATCGACCCGCGTGCGGCCCGGATCACCTTCCAGCAGTACACGGAAACCTGGGTGGCGACGCAGGGCTCGGACCCCAACACTCAGGCCTCGATGGAATCGCAACTCCGGCTGCATGCCTTCCCGTACCTCGGATCGCGTCCGCTGGGCTCCTTCCAGCCTGCCCATATCCGTCACTGGGTACAGAAGCTCCAGGAGAACGGGGTGCGAGGCTCGTACGCCCGGACCATCTACTCCAACGTTCGTGCCGCTCTGAGCGCGGCCGTGGATGACGGGCACCTTCCACGCAACCCGTGTGCGGCTCGCTCGGTCCGGCCGCCGACCGTGGACACGAAGCGCATCGTCCCCTGGACGCCGGAACGGCTCTTCGCCGTCCGGGCCGGCATGCCCGAGCGCTTCCAGGCCATGGCCGACCTGGGCGGCGGCTGCGGGCTTCGTCAGGGCGAGATCCTCGGCGTCGCTGTCGACGCGATCGACTTCACCTCGGACACGCTTCACGTGGTCCAGCAGCTCAAACTGAGCCGCAGCAAGGCCGTCTTCGCCCCGCCCAAGGGCGGCAAGCTCCGGGACGTGCCGCTTCCCGGGCCGGTCGCCGATGCACTCCGGGCGCACATGAAGCAGTTCCCGCCGGTCGAGATCACGTTGCCGTGGAAGGTGGCAGACGGGCCTCCGGTGACCAAGCGGCTGCTCTTCACCGGGCCGCGCGGTGGTCACGTCTGGCGAACGTCGCTCAACGAGGAGGTGTGGAAGCGGGCGCTGGCCTCAGCCGGGGTGATCCCCAAGCGGAAGCCGGGCAAGCCGTACGTCGAGTCGCGCGAGAACGGCATGCACGCGCTGCGGCACTTCTACGCCTCAGTGCTGCTGGACGCGGGAGAGAACATCAAGGCCCTCGCCGAGTACCTGGGCCACTCGGACCCGGGGCTAACGCTGCGGGTGTACGCGCACCTGATGCCGTCCAGCCGGGAGCGCACTCGAAACGCTGTCTCACAAGTCTTCAGCACAGACAAGAGACAGAGATAAAGCAGCGACTCCTATAAAGGCAAGGAACGTAACTAGAGGAGGGCATTAGCCATCCAGATCAGATACAACCGTTAGTAGTCCGCTTTAACAAGGGGAGTCTCTTAATGACTTGCCTTGCGACTTACAAGGCGAAGGGAAGCTTAATCACTCCCAATACATCGATCACTTGCCAGGTGTGCACGCATGCACACTCAAGTGCACGCATGCACATGTAACCAAGATCAACTAGGTGAACGCTGGGGCCCCGGAGTCCACGTAAGAGAGCTCGCGAGTCGAGTTAGAAGCACCACCCGCACAATACCTGAATGCCCTCACCTGGAGATTTGCCGAAGGGCGAATCACCTGAATAGGATTCACGCAAAATTCAGGGCCGTTCCCCGGCATGGGAACGGCCCTGTCTCCATCGATCTAGCAACGGACCATCAGGAGGAGATCCATGCTCCCACGCACAGGTGTCACCGTCGACATCTGTCCTCGCGACGTGCCCATCGCGCTCATCGGCACGGCCGGCGGCGCACTCGCCCTCTGGGCCGACACCCCAGCCGAGATCGCCGTCCCCGTGGCGCTACTGATCGTCCTCGACATCCGCATCCGCCGCTGGCGTCGCCGCACCTGACGGCCCAGGGACGGCCCAGCCCTACCAAAAAGCCCCCGACCTGCGAAGAACTCGCAGGTCGGGGGCTTGCTGGTGTCGCGTTACTTCTTCTTGCCCTGGTTCTTGACCGCCTCGATCGCCGCCGCGGCCGCGTCCGGGTCGAGGTACGTCCCCCCCGGCTTGACCGGCTTGAAGGACGCGTCCAACTCGTATGCCAGCGGGATGCCCGTCGGGATGTTCAGGCCCGCGATGTCGGCGTCGGAGATGCCGTCGAGGTGCTTGACCAGGGCGCGGAGGGAGTTGCCGTGGGCGGCGACCAGGACCGTGCGGCCCGCGAGGAGGTCGGGGACGATGCCGTCGTACCAGTACGGGAGCATGCGGACGACGACGTCCTTGAGGCACTCCGTGCGGGGGCGCAGCTCCGGCGGGATCGTCGCGTAGCGCGGGTCGTCCGACTGGGAGAACTCCGTGCCGTCCTCGAGGGGCGGCGGCGGGGTGTCGTAGGAACGGCGCCACAGCATGAACTGCTCCTCGCCGAACTCCGCGAGGGTCTGCGCCTTGTCCTTGCCCTGGAGGGCGCCGTAGTGGCGCTCGTTCAGGCGCCAGCTGCGGTGGACCGGGATCCAGTGGCGGTCCGCGGCCTCCAGCGACAGCTGCGCCGTACGGATCGCGCGCTTCTGGAGGGACGTGTGGACCACGTCGGGGAGCAGGCCGGCGTCCTTGAGCAGCTCACCGCCGCGGACCGCCTCCTTCTCGCCCTTCTCGTTCAGGTTGACGTCCACCCAGCCGGTGAACAGGTTCTTCGCGTTCCACTCGCTCTCGCCGTGGCGGAGGAGGATCAGCTTGTACGGTGCGTCGGCCATGCCCCAGAGCGTAATCCACGCATTCGGGCCACCGCCTGGCGCCCGCCTCCCAGCCCCACAGTTGACGGCTTCTGTTAATTGAGTGGTCCCCCGGGTTGTCCCGTTCGTAAGTTGTGCCCAGCGCATGAGCCACTTACACAGTTGTCCGACCGTGGGGGAACGATCCATGTCACTCGCCGCCCTGAGACGTGCCGCCCGGGAAACCGTCTCCGGTCTGCCCCGCGAGTTCTGGTGGCTGTGGACCAGCACCCTCGTCAACCGGCTCGGGGCGTTCGTCTCGACGTTCATGGCCCTGTACCTGACCCTCGACCGCGGCTACTCCGCCACCTACGCCGGCCTCGTCGCCTCCCTCTACGGCCTCGGCGGCGTCGCCTCCTCCATCGGCTCGGGCGTGCTCACCGACCGGATCGGCCGCCGCCCCACCCTCCTCATCGCGCAGTCGTCGACCGCCGCGTCCGTGGCGCTGCTGGGTTTCATGCACGACCCCGTCGCCATCGCCGCCGTGGCGTGCCTCGTCGGGGCGGCGAGCAACGCGTCCCGCCCGGCGGTGCAGGCGATGATGGCCGACATCGTGCGCCCCGAGGACCGGGTCCGCGCGTTCTCGCTCAACTACTGGGCCATCAACCTCGGTTTCGCCGTCTCCTCGATGGCCGCCGGGTTCATCGCCGAGGTCAGCTACCGCGCCGGGTTCCTGCTGGAGGCGGGGATGACTGCGGTCTGCGCGGTCGTCGTGTTCCTACGGCTGCCCGAGTCCCGGCCCACCGTCGCGGCCACCGGTGCCGACGGCAAGGAACCCGCCGTAGGCCTCGGGACCGTCCTGCGCGACGGGCGGTTCATGAGCGTCGTAGGGCTGTCCTTCCTCGTCGCGCTCGTCTTCCAGCAGGGCTCGGTCGGGCTGCCGGTCGCGATGGGCGAGGCCGGGTTCACGCCCGCGGACTACGGCACCGCGATCGCCGTCAACGGTTTCCTCATCGTCGTCCTGCAGATCCCGGTCACCCGCCTCATCGAACACCGGGACGCCAAGCGGCTGTTGGTGGTCTCGTCGATCCTCGCGGGCTACGGCTTCGGGCTCACCGCGTTCGCCGGTTCGGTCGGCGTCTTCGCCCTAACGGTGTGCGTGTGGACCCTCGGCGAGATGATCAACGCCCCGACCCAGACGGGCCTGGTCGTCCGCCTCTCCCCGGTCCAGGGCCGCGGCCGCTACCAGGGCATGTACACCCTGTCCTGGGCGGTCGCCGCGCTCGTCGCCCCGCTGATGTCGGGCTTCGTCATCGACCGGTTCGGGGCGGAGTGGCTGTGGGGGTTGTGCGCGGTCGTGGGGACGGGGGCGGCGGTGGGGTACGGGGCGCTGATGCGGGGGCTGCCGACGAGCGGACCGGCGACCGTGGAAGCACCGGCTGCGGCCGAACCCGAGACCAGCGCGGCCTGAGGGGGAGGGTGGGGCGCGAAAGTGTGTCACTTTCCGCAGAAGTGTCACGCTTTCGCGAAGTAGGGTCCCCCACCTCGCCGACCTCACGGATGCATCCGCGCCCCCTTCACCACCTTGTCCACCCCGTTCCGCGGCCCGTACACGGCCAGCCCCACCACATCCAGCTCGGCCGTGGCGACGGCCCGTACCGCGGCCCGGTTGTCCCGGTCGTTGCCGGTCGTGAAGAGGTCCGACGTGAAGACGGCGCGCGGCAGGGCGCGGGACAGCGCCCGTCCGTGCGCCGCCACCAGGACCTCCTTCGTGGCCTCGAAGACCATCACCGGCTGCCGGAACATCGGGAGGTAGCCGACCCCGTCGGCGTCCTCGTACGGCTCCCCGATCACCTCGGGCACCTGCGATCCCAGGCCGCTGACCAGGAACGACGTGACATTCAGCCGCTGCCAGGGCTCCAGGTCCTCCCGCAGCAGCACGGCGATCTTGGTGTCGAAGCGGACCGGTTCGGCGGTGATGGCAGTCGTGGCGGTGGTGTCAGTGCTCATACGTCGAGACTGCCGACCGCCCCACGACTCCGTCTTGTACGTTCTTTGCATGGCCCCGCAGCGCCCCGAACAGGAAGTCTCCGCGTGGCGGCCCCGCATCCCCGGTGTCGTCGAGGTCTTCCACGCGCACTTCACCGAGTACGCGTACCCGATGCACGTGCACGACGCGTGGACGCTGCTGATCGTGGACGACGGAGCCGTACGGTACGACCTCGACCGGCACGAGCACGGCACCCCGCACGACACCGTGTCCCTGCTGCCGCCGCACGTCCCGCACAACGGCTCCCCCGCCACCCCGCACGGCTTCCGCAAGCGCGTCCTCTATCTCGACGGCACGCACCTCGCGGACGACCTGATCGGCTCCGCCGTCGACCGGCCGGACCTCCGCGATCCCGAACTCCGGCTGCGCGTGGGCCAGTTGCACACCGCCCTCGACCACCCCGGCGACGAACTGGAGGCGGAGAGCCGACTCACGCTCATCGCCGAACGACTGCACGCGCACCTACGGCCGTCCACCGCACTCACCCCCTTCGCCCCCACCCTCGCCCGCGACCTCCGCGAACTCCTCGACGAGCACGTCACCGAAGGCATCACCCTCGACGAGGCCGCCCGGCTCGTGCACGCCCATCCCGCCCATCTGGTACGGGCGTTCAGCGGGGCGTACGGCATCGCACCGCACCAGTACCTGATGTCCCGCCGCGTCGACCGCGCCCGCCGACTCCTCCTCGACGGCCGCCCGCCGGGCGAGGTGGCGACGGTGACCGGGTTCTACGACCAGTCCCATCTCACCCGGCATTTCCGGAAGTTGGTGGGGGTCACGCCGGGACGTTATTCACGCGACAGGCACTAGCACCCCGGCTAGATTCCGCGCATGGACTGGCACGAGTGGCACGACGCCTACGACTCCCCCGACTCCTACCTGAGTCGCCGCCTGGCCCTCATCCAGGAACGGATCCGCGCCGCCCTCGACACCGCCCCGCCGGGCCCGCTCACCGCGATCAGCCTCTGCGCGGGACAGGGCCGCGACCTGATCGGCGTCCTGGCCGACCACCCCCGCGGCCCCGAAGTCCGCGCCCGGCTGGTCGAGTTGGACGAACGGAACGTGGACGCAGCGAGACGAGCGGCCCGCGCTGCCGACCTCCCCGGCGTCGAAGTCATTGCCGGAGACGCCGCGTTGACCGACCAGTACGCCGAACTCGCCCCCGCCGACCTGGTCCTGGTCTGCGGCCTCCTCGGCAACATCTCCGACGCCGACGTCGAACGCGTCCTCGACCACTGCACCGCCCTGTGCCGGACGGGCGGCACGCTGGTGTGGACGCGCAGCCGCGACATGCTCCCCGACCTCGTCCCCCAGGTCTGCGCCTGGCTGGAGGAGCGCGGCTTCGAACGCCTGTGGGTCTCGGACCCCTCGATCCCCCAGTCCGTCGGCGCCCACCGCTTCACCGGCGAACCCCGCCAACTCCCCACCGCCACCCGCATGTTCGACTTCATCGGCTACGACGTCCTGCGACAGGCCTGAGTCACAGCTTCCGCTGCGCCTCGTACAGGTTCCGCGGCCTTACGACGCCCGTCGTGCCGTAGAGCTCCAGCCGAGCGTGCAGATCGCCGGTGAAGTCGGGGACGTCGATCTGGTCGAACTCGGTGACCGTGTTGAGGCCCACCGTGGCGCTGTACGGGGCGAGTTGGTCGATCTTCATCAGGCCGGCGCGGCCGTTGGTGACGCGGATGTTCCAGTGGGTGAAGCGGGCGCCGAAGAGCGGACCGGCGTTCGCGTCGCCGCCGTGGCGGCCGTCGTTGTTCACCGTGATGTCGGTGCGGACGTTGGCGAAGGGCAGCCCGCGGTGGCTGTCGAAGGTGCCCATGCGCATGTCGCCGCGCGACCAGACGTTGTACGACGACAGGCCCTCGACGTTGATGCCGTGGAGCTGGGTGTTGGCCGGGGCCGGGACCGTGCGCTGCTCGATGGTGAAGTCCTCGATGAGGTTGTCGTGCGAGCCCTCGCGGCAGAAGTAGGGGTGGTGGGAGCCCCGGCCGGCCACCGTCGTACCGCGCAGCGTGCACGCCGAGGCCGCCACCAGGCCGAAGCCGTTGTCGACGTGCCGGACGGTCACGTCGTCGAGCCAGCAGCCGTAGGCGCACTGGAGGACGACGCCGTTGTAGCCCTTGTCGAGGAGGTGGGGTTGCTGCGGGGTCTCCACCGCCTCCAGGGTGAGGCCTTCGACACCGGACCCCGTCAACTCCTCGACGTGGGTGGTGAGTTGAGGGTTCCACTCGGGGCGGAGGTCGAGGGGCAGCGGGCGTTCGAGCATCACCTTGCGGCCGTGGACGTGCGCGATACGGACGGGCCATTCGTAGGGGACGTACGACAGGAGCTTGGTCTTGTCGTCCCAGTAGTACGCCTCGGGGCCGGGGCCGCCGCCCGCCATGTGCTCCAGGAGGGTGTGGGCGGGGTCGTCGGCGAGGCGGAGCAACACCAGTTCGCCGGGCCGCAGTTGGGAGGCGTCCGCCACCATCACCGTCCACGCGCCCTGCCGGGCCGGTTCGACGGTCGTCAACTGCCGCCATTCGTCACGCCTGTTGCCGGTCCAGCCCTCGAAGGGCCATGCCTTCGCCCTGATCGCGGCGACCAGGGAGTCCCAACGGGCCGTCGGGGCAAGCCAGATGAGGCCGCCCGCCCAGGACCAGGACGACTTGTCGCCGCCGTAACGGGAGCCGTAGACGCCGATCAGTTCCGTCAGGTTCTTCGTCGCGTAGAGCTTCGTACGGTCGCTGCCGGCACCCCTGACCACCACGTTCGAGTGGCCTACGCGGATCACGTCGTCGACGCGGAAGGTGCCGGGCGGGATGAGCACCGTGCCACCGCCGGCCCGGCCGGCAGCAGCGATGGCACGGTTGATCGCGGGGGCGGAGTCGGTCATACCGTCCGCCCTGGCGCCGTACGCGCGGACGTCCAGCACGCGCGGGTGCCGGGGGTGCCGCTGCGCGCCCGCCTTCCCGATGTACGGGATCTGCGGGTGGGTGAAGGGGGTGCGGGTGAACTCCCGCCAGAGGGAGGGGACTTGGCCGCTCGACCCCCGTTTCGGCAGGGGGACCGCCAAGGCCAGCGTGCTTCCGAGCAAGGTTCGTCTGGTGAGACGGGTGCGGCTCATGTACGTACGTCCTCCCACGCGGCTCTTCATGGATGTGAACGACGTTCAGAAATGTGCTGGCGGTGAGCATGCCACGACGCCCTCGCGCAGCGAAAGGGGTCAGTACGAGATCAGTTGGTCGGGCGCTGGGTCAGATTCGTGAACGCGTCCAGATTCCGCGTCGACTCGCCCCGCGACACCCGCCACGCGTACTCCTTGCGGATCGCGGAGGCGAAGCCCAGTTCCAGGAGGGTGTTGAAGCTGCCGTCGGCGGCTTCCAGGACCTGGCCGAGGAGGCGGTCGATCTCGGCCTCGGTGACGGCGGCCAGCGGCAGCCGGCCGGTGACGTACACGTCGCCGAGCTGATCGACGGCGTAACTCACGCCGTACAGCTTGAGGTTGCGCTCCAGGAGCCAGCGGTGGACGCCGGTCTCGTTCTCGTCGGGGTGGCGGATGACGAAGGCGTTGAGCGAGAGGGAGTGACGGCCGACGAGGAGGGAGAGGGTCGTCGACAGCTTGCGGGTGCCGGGGAGTTGGACGACGAACGCGCCGGACTCCGGGCGCTCCCAGGCGAGTTCGGCGCCCTTGAGGAAACCCTCGATGACCTGCGCCGCCCGCTCCTGGTCCGCTGCTGCCTCACCCATGGTGCGAGCGTACGTGACGGCGGTGGGCCTGCGCCGCCGCCGTGTAGACGTCCGCCGTGGCGGCGGCCGCGGTGTCCCAGCCGAAGCACTGCGCGTGCCGGGCGGCGGCCTCGCCCATGCGGGTCGCGCGGTGCGGGTCGTCGGCGAGATCGCGCAGCACGCGCGCGTAGGCGGCGGGGTCGTGGCCCTGGACCAGGAAGCCGGTCTCGCCGTCGCGCACGGCTACCGGGAGGCCGCCGACCGAGGCCGCGAGCACCGGCGTACCGGCCGCCTGCGCCTCTATGGCGACCAGCCCGAACGACTCGCTGTACGACGGCATGACCAGCACGGACGCGGCCCGGAACCAGTCCGCGAGCTGCTCCTGCCCGACCGGCGGCCGGAACCGTACGACGTCCGCGATGCCGAGCCGCGCGGCCAGTTTCTGCAGGCCCTCCGGCTTGGCGAGGCCGCTGCCGCTGGGGCCGCCGACGACGGGCACGACGATGTTCGAGCGCAGCTCGGGCCGCTCGTCCAGCAGCACCGCCACCGCGCGAAGCAGCACGTCCGGCGCCTTCAGGGGCTGGATGCGGCCCGCGAAGAGCGGGATGAGCGCGTCCTGGGGCAGGCCGAGTCGGGCGCGGGCGGCGGCGCGGCCGTCCGCCGGGCGGAAGCGTTCGAGGTTCACGCCGGGGTGGACCACGGCGACCTTGGCGGGGTCGGCCGCGTAGTGCCGTACGAGTTCGTCGGCCTCCTCCGCCGTGTTGGCGATGAGGCGGTCGGCGGCGGCGACGATCTGGGTCTCGCCGATGACGCGGGCGGCCGGTTCGGGGGTGTCGCCGTCGGCCAGGCTGGCGTTCTTGACCTTGGCCATGGTGTGCATGGCGTGCACGAGGGGGACGCCCCAGCGCTGGGCGGCGAGCCAGCCGACGTGGCCGGAGAGCCAGTAGTGCGAGTGGACGAGGTCGTAGTACCCGGGGCGGTGACCGGCCCACGCCTGCATCACTCCGTGCGTGAACGCGCAGAGCTGGGCGGGGAGTTCCTCCTTGGCGAGGCCCTCGTACGGGCCCGCGTCGACGTGCCGGACGAGCACGCCGGGTGCCAGCTCGACGGTCGGGGGGAGGGCGGCCGTGGTGGCCCGCGTGAAGATCTCCACCTCGATGTTGATCGCGGCGAGGCGCTGCGCGAGCTCCACGATGTAGACGTTCATGCCCCCGGCGTCGCCCGTGCCGGGCTGGTGCAGCGGTGACGTGTGCACGGAGAGCATGGCGACCCGGCGGGGCTTGCGGTGCAGCCGCAGCCGCGCGGACGAGGCCGCAGAACGCCGGCCGAGCCTGCTGCCGTACTGGCTCACGTGGCGTTCCTCCTCGCTGCGGGCATGCCTGAGGGAGGGTGTGGGGTTCCCTCCAAGGAGGCCAACATCGGGGGGCCGGATTCTCATTCCGGCGCATGAGGATTTTACCCAGCCATTGCCGGGTTTCGCTCAACCGTTCGAGGGTGCGACGCGTTGGCTCCCTTCCGTGCGTTGCCTCCCGTCCGCCGGTCAGCCCATCGGCGACGTCGCGAAGGCGTGCCAGTACGCGGCCGCACGTCCGGTCTGCTTGAGCAACCGGGCCGGTTCGGGCGCGGCGGGCCATATCTGGAGCAGGTACCGCTCGTCGGTCGGCGGCTCGTCGTCCTCCCGGACGTCCTTGCTCCGGCCCGCGTCCATGCCGACGGCGGAGTACCGCACGCGGTAGTCGCGCTCCTCCAGCTCCAACTCCCACCGCTTCTTCCCGTTCCACTGCCGAAGCACCGTCTCCTGCGACACCGGCCGGAACGGGACCTCGACGATCTCCTCCCACGACTCGTCCGGCTCGGGCCGACTGTCGTGCAGCTCGGCGGTGAAGTCGACGCCGCCGATACGCAGACCGGTCAGCAGCAACAGCGCCCCGCCCGTCCCGCCGCCGCAGAGCCCGACGCCCTCCTGCCCGGCGAAGGCGTCGTGCAGGTCGCAGTCGGCCTCGCCGCTCGCCACGAATACCTGGCCGTAGTCGACATGCACTTCGTCGCTGACAAGCACCTTCATCGGTCCCGCCCCACCCTCGATCGACTTGATCTCCGATCCTGCCAGGCGGCACTGACAACGGGCCGGGCCATGGCCGAGGACAGCCGCGGCCGACGCCCCTCGCCCCGCGCCGCCTACCCTCGTAGGCATGACAGCCCGCGCAGCCACCCGCCCCGTAGGAACGGTGACGCGCGGCACCACCAACCCCAACCGCCTGCGCCGCATGGACCGCTGGATCGCGGCGACGCACGGCGCCGAGCTGCGGCGGGCCGCCGATCCCGTCGCCGTCGACCTGGGCTACGGCGCCGCGCCCTGGACGGCCGTAGAACTGCTGGAACGCCTCCGTACCGTCGCCCCGCACGCGCGCGTGGTCGGTGTCGAGATCGAACCGGCGCGGGTCGCGGCGGCGAAACCGTACGAGCGGGAGGGGCTTGCGTTCCGGCACGGGGGGTTCGAGATCCCGGTGCCGCAACGGCCGCTGCTGATCCGCGCGGCGAACGTGCTGCGGCAGTACGACGAGGCGCAGGTCGCCGACGTGTGGGCGCGGCTGTGCGGGCGGCTCGCGCCGGCCGGCGGGGGCTCCCGGGGCGGGCTGCTCGTCGAGGGGACCTGTGACGAGATCGGGCGGCGGCACGTGTGGGTCGCGCTCGGGCCGGAAGGACCGCGCACGGTCACCTTCGCGACGCGGCTCGGCTCCCTGGAGCGGCCGTCCGACCTCGCCGAACGGCTCCCGAAGGCCCTCATCCACCGCAACGTCCCCGGCGAACCGGTGCACGCCTTCCTCCGCGACTTCGACCGCGCGTGGGCCGCCGCCGCGCCCTACGCCTCCTACGGCGCCCGCCAGCGCTGGATCCGCGCGGTGCGGGATCTCACCGCCGACTGGCCGGTGACGGACGGACCGGCGCGCTGGCGGCAGGGCGAAGTGACCGTGGCCTGGGGGGCGTTGGCCCCGCGCGGGTGAATCCGGTTGCGGGTTCGGCCTGCGGGGAACGATCTCCGGCGGCCGTTCGTCACAGCTCATGACCTGGAAGGAAAGGAGAGAAGTACGGGAAGTACTACCTCTGTCGTTTTCTGTAGGGACATGGCACGATCCCCCAGGCATCCGTAAGTTACTGACGGTCAATCAGATCTGGGGGCAGGGGTATGGGAGCGGGCAGGCGAGCTCTGATCACGACGGCCATCACGGTCGTCTGCGCGGTCACCGTCCTCGCGGCACCCGGCACGGCGTTCGCGAGTCCGACGCCGACTCCGACGGCGACGCCTTCGACGACCGCGTCCCCAACCCCCGTGACCAACAAGGACCTTGAGGCCGTACGCGAGAAGCTGGACGCGCTCTACCACGACGCGGCCGTCGCCACGGACGCGTACAACGCGGCCGAGGAGAAGTCCCAGAAGCAGTCCGCGGAGATCGTGGAGCTGGCCAAGAAGATCGTCAAGGGCCAGGAGAAACTGGACGAGTTGAAGGACCGCGCCGGTGCCGCGGCCCGCTCCCAGTACCGTACGGGCGGGCTCCCGGACGAGGCGCAGCTGCTGCTGAGCGACAACCCGCAGGCGTTCCTGGACGGTACGGGCCGGGTGCTCCAGGGCCAGCGCGCCACCAAGGGCCTGATCGCCGAACTGACCCGCACCCAGCAGGACTTGAAGCAGTACACCGCCGACGCCTCCGCCCAGTGGCAGCAGTTGGAGAAGAACCGCCAGGCCAAGGCCGCCGCCCAGAAGAAGGTCACGACCCAGATCGCGGCGGCCGAGAAGCTCGAGTCCCAGCTGGAGAAGCAGGAGAAGGAGCGGCTGGCCAAGCTGGAGCAGCAGGCCGCGCTGAAGGCGCAGACCGCCTGGCTCGACACCGGCGCCCTCAAGGACGCCACCGGCACGGCGTCCGCGGCGGGCAAGGCCGCGGTGGCCTACGCGACGGCCCAGCTCGGCAAGCCGTACGAGTGGGGCGCCGAGGGCCCGTCGACGTACGACTGCTCGGGGCTGACCTCGCAGGCCTGGGCGAGCGCGGGCGACCCGATCCCGCGCACCTCGCAGGAGCAGTGGAAGCAGCTCCCGCACGTCGCCGTGAAGGACATGCGCCCCGGCGACCTCATCATCTACTTCGACGACGCCAGCCATGTCGCCATGTACATCGGCGACGGCGCGATCATCCACGCCCCGCGGCCGGGGCGGACGGTGACGGTCGCGGGGGCGGGTTCGATGCCGATATTGGGTGTTGTGCGACCGGATGCGTAATACGTCCGATTGATGAGCAGGGGGCAGCCGGTGACCCGGGCCACGTGACCTGGCGCACGCACCCTCCGCGCCAAACACCCGCCCGGCGTGACCTTCGTCATCCCCGGGTAAGAGCCACCCTGCCCAACTGCCGTACGGATCACGGCATATGACAGTGGCCGCCTGCCAGGCGACCTGTCTCACACCATTCCTTTACGGCGCCCACTACCGCTATGGTCCCCGTCGGTGGGTCGAGGTCCCTCGCCCCGCCGTGCCCTCGGGGGGAGGGAAGGAACCAGGACGATGCCCGCACCCATACCGCGGCAGAGAGCGGTCCCGGCCGCGGAAAGTGGTCAGGCGCAGACCGGGCCCGCGATCGGCGGCCCCTCCGGAGACAGTTCCGGAGCCGGCACCGGAGACAGCTCCGCGGCCACCTCCACGGCCGTGCCCGAAGCCGTGTCCGAAGCCACGGAGGCTCCGCGCCCGCAGGACACGGCCGACGACGGCAAGGCGGACGACCGCCCGGCCGGCGCCGAGCCCCGCGCTGCCCACGCCCACGGCACCCCCGCCGGTCACCTCACCCTGCTGATGATCGAGGACGACCCCGGCGGCTCCCCCGTCGTACCCGAGCTGCTCGACCCGACCGGCAAGCCGATCCGGGTCCGCACCGCCCGCAACCTCACCGAGGCCGAGCGGCTGCTCACGGACGACGTGCACTGCATCCTGCTGGACCTCGCGCTGCCCGCCCCCGCCCGGGCCGCGGACGGCACCGACGACGAGCTGGCCGTACTCAAGCACGTACTACGTCTCGCCCCGCACCACGCCGTCCTCGCCCTCACCGCGTCCGGCGACACCGGGCGCGGCGCCGAGGCGGTCCTCGCGGGCGCCCAGGACTACCTCTTCCGCGACGAGCTGGACGGCCGGCTGCTGAGCCGCGCGATCCGCTACGCCGTGGAGCGGAAGCGCTCCGACCGCGCCGAGCGCAAGCTCACCGAGTCCAAGCTGCGCGCCCAGGAGAACGCCCGCCTCGAACGCGGCCTGCTGCCCACCCCCCTCCTGGAGGGCTCCCCGCTGCGCTTCGCCGCCCGCTACCGCCCCGGCCGCTCCCGCGCGCTGCTCGGCGGCGACTTCTACGACACCGTGCGCACCCCCGACGGCACGGTGCACGCGATGATCGGCGACGTCTGCGGCCACGGCCCCGACGAGGCCGCGCTCGGCGTGGAACTCCGCATCGCCTGGCGCGCGTTGACCCTGGCGGGCCTCTGCGGCGACCAGTTGCTCGGCACGCTGCAGCAGGTCCTGGAGCACGAGCGCGCCGACGACGAGATCTTCGCGACGCTCTGCACGGTCGACATCGCCCCCGACGGCCGCCGCGCGGGCCTCTGCCTGGCCGGCCACCCGTCCCCGCTGCTGGCCCGCCCCGGCCGCCCGGCCGAACTCCTCCCCTACGACAACAACGGCCCCGCCCTCGGCCTGCTCCCCGGCGCCCGCTGGCCCCGGATGCAGGTCGAACTGGGCGCCGAGTGGAGCCTGATGCTCTACACCGACGGCCTGATCGAGGGCCGGGTCGGAGAAGGCCGCCGCGAACGCCTCGGCCAGGACGGCATGGTGGCGATGGTCCGCCGCCAGCTCGCCGAGGGCCTGCGGGGCGAGGAACTGCTCCGGGCCGCGGTCAACGAGGTCCGCGACCTCAACGGCGGCGAGCTCACGGACGACGTGGCGGTACTGATGCTGGACCGGACGCCGTAGCTCCGACGCCTCGGCCGGGGCTTCAGCGGCCGCCGTTGTACGGGCCGTAGGGGCCGTCGCTGCTGGAGCCGCCCTTTCGGCCGAAGCCGCCACCGGAGACCTGGCGCAGGGCGGGGCGGACGTCGACGAAGAAGACGATGGTGGCGACCAGACCCGCGAGCTGGAGGAACAGCATCGGGATCAGCAGATTCACCGCGACCGCGATACCGAGGATGATCAGCCAGAAGCCCTTGTTCTGCTTACTGGCCGCCCGGTACGCGTCATCGCGGAAGAGCAGGGCCATGACCAGCGCCACCACAGCCAGAACCAGCATGGCGAGATAGAGCAGCCCCAGAAAACTCGAGAAGCCCTGCATCAGCACAACGTCCACCACCCGACTCGGCTTGTTCCTACGCGATTACCGTACCCGCTACACCGACAACGGGTCGGGCACTCCTGGAGTGCCCGACCCGTCACCGATCACCCGTACGTGTCACTTCGCGGGCGGGGTGGTCTTCTTCGCGGCGGTGGTCTTGCGGGCCGGGGCCTTCTTCGCGGCGGCGGGCTTCTTCGCCGGGGCGGCCGGGGCCGGGGTCTCGGCCTTCACCACGACGGGCTCGGCCACGGGCGCCGGCGTCGGGTCGGGCTCGACGGCGACGGCCAGCTCCTCGATCTCGTCGGCGGCCTCGCCGCGCCAGGTCTTCACGGCCTGCTCGCCGTGCTCGGCGACCTTCTCGTACGCCTCACGGGCCTTGACGGCGTACTCGGCGGCGACGCCGACACCGCGCAGCGCGAAGTCCTGGGCGGACTCGCCGAACTTCTTCAGGTCGGCGTCGAGGTTGCTGCTGAGCTTCTTGAGGTCACCGTCGAGGCTGGTGATGAACTCGTTGACCTTGGTCTGGAAGGTCTCCTGCGCCTCCTTGGCCTTGGCACCGGCCTCCTTGGCACGGGCGGCGGCCTTCTCCTGCACGGCCTTCGGGTCGGTGCCGCGCACGGCGTCGATCCGGGCCGGCGCCTCGGCACGCAGCTGCTCGACCAGGCCGGGCACCTTCTTGGCCTGCTGGAGCGCGAGGTCGGCGGTGCCGGCGGCGAAGTAGAGGGGGGTGGGGTCGCTCAGGGTCTTGCGCAGGTCATCGGTGATGGCCATGGTGATGGTCCTCCCGGTTGCTATCAGCTGAGGGTTTTGTGTTGTGTACGTCCGCGGGTCAGCCGGCGGTCTCGTGCGGCGCGGCACCGTCGCCGCCGTCGGCGACACCGGGGTCGATGCCCTCGCCCCCGTCGGCGATCTCGAACCCGTTCTCCTTGCGGAAGGACTCGTAGATCTGAAGCAGCACCTGCTTCTGCCGTTCGGTGAGCGTGGGATCGGCGAGGATGACGGCACGCGTCTCGACCTCGTCCCGGTCCCGCTCGGCGTCGAGGATGCCGGCTCGCACGTACAGCGTCTCGGCGGAGATCCGCAGCGCCTTGGCGACCTGCTGCAACACCTCCGCGCTCGGCTTGCGCAGCCCGCGCTCGATCTGGCTCAGATACGGATTCGACACCCCGGCGGCATCGGCGAGCTGCCGCAGAGACAGCTGCGCGTTGCGCCGCTGCTCACGCAGATACTCCCCGAGATTGCCGACGTTGAGCGTTGCCATGCCTCCACCTTGCACCAGCTCCGCTAACTATTGCAAGCACCTGCTTGCAAAAGTGCGCCATGCCACGTGCCGGGCCGGGCTCCGAGCGCGGCGAGGCGCGTGCCGACGCCACGTATAAGCTCGCCGCCGTGCGCCGCCGGCCGTGCGTGCGCCGCGTCGGTCGGGCTCGACGCAGCCGTGGCGCAGCCGTAGGCGCGTGTGGGACGCGCGGTGCGCGGACGGCGGGAGTCGGCCGAGGGCGAACGGAGCGCGGGGAATGGTGGGTATGGGGCCCGACGTGATCCGGTCCGCGGCCGATCGCGGCCGCCGGGTATTCGAGCGTGGTGACGTGATCGGCGCGAGTGCGCTGGTCGCCTGTGTGGTGGTCTCGGTGATCGCGGCCGACGGGGTGGCGCTGAAGGTCGTCGTCGCCGTGCTCGGGCTCTGCGCGGAGCTGGGCATGGTGCTCAGCGGCCGGGCCATGCCGACGCCGCTGACCTGGTTCGGGGTCGCGCTGACCATCGGGACCGGCTTCGCCATCATGGCTCTCGTGCCCGAGGGGCTCGGCGAGGTTCCCGTGCTGGCCGCCGCCGCGGTGCTGCCGATGTGCGTCCCGGCCGGGCCGGTGCGCAACGCCTGTGTCGCGCTGCTGGCGGCCGGCTTCGGCGTCGCGGTCATGGTGATCTTCGGCAGCGTGGCGGGCCTGTTGTCGGCCGTCGGCGTGTGGCTGCTCGCCGACCGTTCGATCGAGCACGCCGCGCTCCAGGCCGAGCGGGACCGCGCGGTCGCGCTGCTGGCCGAGGTGGAGGCGTCCCGCGCGTCCCGGCAGGAGGCGGCGGCCCTCGAGGAGCGCAGGCGGATCGCCCACGAGATGCACGACGTGCTCGCGCACAGCCTCGCCGGACTGTCCATGCAGCTGCAGGCGGTCAGGGCGGTCGCACGGCGTGACGGTGCTCCGGCGACGCTGACCGGGCCGCTGGACAGCGCCGCCGAGCTCGCGCGCGACGGAGTGCAGGAGGCCCGCGCGGCGGTGGGTGCGCTGCGTTCCGTACCGCTCCGGGGCGTGGCCGATGTCGACGGCCTGACCAGGGGTTTCCCGGGCGAGGCGCGGTTGCGCGTCAGCGGCCGGGCCGGTCGGCTCACCCCGGAGGCCGGGCACGCGGTGTACCGGGCGGTGCAGGAGGCCATGACGAACGCGGCGCGGTACGCGACCGGCAGCGCCATCGACGTGGACCTGGTGTGGGAGGGCGCCGAACTGCGCGCCGTCGTACGGGACCATGGGCTGCCGGCCGGTCGCGGCCCGTCGGGAGTGCAGGGCAGCGGCACGGGGCTGCGCGGCATGGCCGAGCGGATCGAGGCCGTCGGCGGCTCGGTGACCGCAGGACCCGCGCCCGAGGGGCCGGGGTGGCGGATCGCACTGCGGGTGCCGGTCGTGGAGGAGGGCTCCGGCGCCGGGGTGGTCACCGCTTCCGAGGATGGTGCCGCGGCAGGCGGCGCTGTAGCAGGCAGCACTGACATCGGCGGCATGACGACAGACGGGAAGGCGGGCGCGTGACGATTCGGGTGCTGGTCGCGGACGACCAGGCGGTGGTGCGGGACGGGGTCGTGCTGCTGCTGACCTCGGCGGCGGACATCGAGGTGGTCGGGCAGGCCGGTGACGGGAACGAGGCGGTGCGGCTCGCCGTGGCGGAGCGGCCCGACGTCGCCCTCGTCGACCTGCGGATGCCCGGGCTCGACGGGGCGCAGGTGACGGCCGAGATACTGGCGGCGGGCATCGGGACACGGGTGCTGATCCTGACGACGTTCGCCGACGACGACGCGGTGATGCCGGCGCTGCGGGCCGGCGCGCTCGGCTACCTGACCAAGGACGCGACCGGCGAGGCGGTGCTGGCCGCGATCCGGGAGGTGGCGGCCGGCCGGACCGTCCTCGACCCGGCCGTGCAGCGGCGGCTCGTGCAGCTCGTCGTGACGGAGCCGCAGGCGCCCGCCGCCGCGCCCGCGTCCTCGCCGGCGGCGCTTCCTCCCGAGGCCGAGGGGCTGACCAGGCGGGAGATCGACGTCGTACGGCTCCTCGCGAAGGGGCTGAACAACCGGCAGGTGGCGCGTGAGATGGTCGTCAGCCTGGCGACGGTGAAGACGCACCTCAACCACGTCCTGGCCAAGCTGGCGCTGGAGGATCGCGGCGCGCTGATCGCCTGGGCCTGGCGCTTCGGCCTGGTGGACAACACCGAGCAGTGACGGCGGGGATCTCAACCCGGGTTACACCCCTGGGTTGAAGGAGTTCGGGGCGCGTCGGCGAATGCTCTTGGACATGACGACAACCGACTGGCTCATCGACATCGCGCTCCTGCTCATCGTCCTCCGCCAGCTGCGCGAGGAGCGGCTGACCGCCCGCACCATCCTGCTCCCGCTCGGCATGATCGCCTGGGCCGCGAGCAACTACCTGACCGACATCCCGACCGCCGGCAACGACGTACTACTGGCCGTGATCTTCGCGGTCACCGGGGTCGTCCTCGGCCTCGCCGGCGGTCTGCTCACCCGCGTCCGGCACGCCGGCGGGCACGTGCTGATCAAGGCCACCCGCAGCGCGGCCGCGCTCTGGATCATCAGCATGGGTTTCCGCCTGGGCTTCGCGGTGTGGTCCACGCATGCCTCCGGCACCGCGCACCTGACCAGCTTCTCCGCCGCGCACGACATCACCAGCGGCCAGGCCTGGGTCGTAGCCCTGCTCCTGATGGCGGTCGGCGAGGTCGTCGTCCGCCTGGGCACGATCATCGTCCGCGGCCAGCTGCTGCAGGCACGGGTCGACCGCGAGGCGAAGCGGACGGCATCCCGGCCGGGCGCCTACGCCTGAGCCTGGGCCGCGCGACAGCCCGGGTACGACGCTCATCCTGCGCGGCAGCCCGCAGCGCTCCGCTCGACCCGGGGAACGGCCCGCAGCGCTCCGCCCGACCCTCGCAATGGCCCGCGGCACGGCGCTCGCCCCGCGCAACAACCGCGAGCACACCGCCCGACCCGCGGAAGAGCCCCTGGCACGACGGTCGTCCCGCAGCACGACGCCCGCCTCCGCAACAGCCTGCGGCACGACGCCAGACCCCGCGACAACCCGCGGCACACCGCCCGACCCGCGCAACAGCCCCTGGCACGACGCTCATCCCGCACCACGACGCCCGACCCGCGCAACAACCCGCGGCACACCGCCCAACCCCCGCAACAGCCCGCAGCACGACGCCCACACCACGCACCGCACCCACAGCGCGCCCCGCTCCACACCCCCACTCACCTCGCTCGGCACCCCACCCGTCCCCCTCAACACCCCACCCGCACCTGACCAGCCCGGAGGTCCCTCATGCCCGCATCGCACCGCACGCCGCGTGCCCGCACCCTGCCCCGGCTGGCCGTGACCGCCGCCACCGTGGCCCTCGCGGCGGTGGCCTGTTCGTCCGGCGGCGGGCACGCGACCGGCGCTTCGAGCGCTTCGAGCAGCAGGCCGAGCGCGCAGGCCACGGCGATCACCGCCACCGCCGCCACCACCGCCACCGCCACCACCACCGCCACCACCGCAGCGTCGGCCCCCGTCCCGAACTCCGCCCCGAGCGGGAAGGGCGCGTTCCTCGGGCCGGTGCGTCAGATCCCGGTCGACGGCATCAAGATTGGCTACCGCCAGTTCGGCTCGGGCCCCGACCTCGTCATGGTCATGGGCGACACCGGCACCATGAGCGACTGGACGGTCGACCTGCTGAGCCGGCTCGGCCGGCACTACCACGTCACGATCTTCGACAACCGCGGCGTCGGCTACACGACCGACGACACCTCGGTCCCCGACACCATCCCGCTCATGGCGGACGACACCGTCGGCCTGATCAAGGCACTGGGTCTACGGCACCCCGCGCTGCTCGGCTGGTCGATGGGCGGCGAGATCGGCCTGACGGTCGCCGCGCTCCACCCGGGTGCGATCAGCGCGCTCGTGAGCACCGGCGGCGACCTCGGCGGCAGCCAGGCCATCAACACGCCGGCCGCCGTGGCCAAGGAGCTCAACAGCCCCAGGACCACGGGCCCGCAGCTGATGGACCTGCTCTTCCCCGCCGACGCCACCGCCGCGCGGGCCGCGTACATCGAGCAGCTCGGTCTGATCCCGCCGGAGAAGGTCGGCGACGAGACGCTGCTGCGTCAGTACCAGGCCGGTCAGGCCTACGAGTCCTTCGAGGGCACCTGGGACAAGCTCCCCGCCAGCACCGTCCCGATGCTGATCACCAACGGCTCCCTCGACAAGATCACCCAGCCCGGGAACGCGAGCATCATCACGCACCGGGCCAGGCACGCAGAGCGGGTCATGTTCCCCGACGCCGGCCACGCGATGCTCGTCCAGGACGCCGACCGGTTCGTCTCCCTGGTGACCCGGTTCACCAAGGCGTCGGGCGTCGCATAGCGACAGCCGCCCCCGCCACCGGGGTCTCCGCAGGCAGCAGTCCGTGTCAGCGGGAGAGTCCGTCGGCGGCACCCCGGTGAGGCCTGAGGCCGTCCATGAGGAGGTCGAGCAGGCGGCGGGCCTGGTCGGGGTCTCCGGACCTGGCGGCGACGGCGAGCATGGCGAGGACGCCGGCGGAGACGTCCTCGGGGCGGACGTCGGCGCGGATGTCCCCGGCGGCGGCGCCGGCTTCGAGGATCGTGGCGATGGCAGCGAGGAGTTCCTGGCGGGTGTGCGCGAGGGAGATCGCGCCGGTGTCGACCATGGCGAGCAGGGTGTCGGTCATGCCGTGCTTGGTGGCCAGCCACTCCCCGAACAGGTCCATCCACAGCCGCAGTGCCCGCGCGGGCTGACGGCCGGCGAGCAACTCCCGCGCCCCGGCCGTCAGCCGGACGACCTGGTCCTGGTAGACGGCGTCGACGAGCGCTTCCCGGGTCGGGAAATGGCGGTAGACGGTGGCGACGCCGACGCCCGCCTGCCGGGCGATCTCGCGCATCGACGGCTCGGTGTCGGAGGTGGCGAAGACGCGGGTGGCCGCCGCGAGCACACTCTCTCGGTTGCGTACGGCGTCGGCGCGCGGCTGGGGGGAGGCAGCCGGGGACGGGTCGGCTGCCGTCGGGTCGGCGGTCATTTCTAAACGGATCGCGTTCCGTTTGAGGCGGTCATGGGGTTAGCCTAGACCCCGAGCCAAACGGAACACGTTCCGGTTAGCCTCGAAGGAGACCTCATGCCCACACCCGCTTCCACGCCGGACACCATGCGCGCCGTCCGCTTCCACGAGAACGGCGAGCCCGCCGACGTCCTCCGCCTGGAGACCGCCCCCGTGCCCGAGCCGGGGCCCGACCGCATCCGCATCGCCGTCCACGCGTGCGGACTGGCCCCGGCCGACTGGGCCCTGTGCCGCGGACTCTTCCCCAGGACCCTGCCGCGTGGCATCGGCTACGACGTCTCGGGCACCGTCGAGGCCGTCGGCGCGGGCGTCACGGACGTGGCCGTCGGCGACCGCGTGTTCGGCACCGCCGACTTCGCAGGCCAGCCGAGCGCGGGCGCGGCGGACCGGGCCGTGCTGGACCGCTGGTTCGCCGTACCCGAGGGGCTCGACCTCACCCGGGCCGCCACGCTCCCGATGGCACTGAGCACCGCGTCCTGGCACCTCGCGCGACTCGGCCTGACCGAGGACACCACGATCCTGGTCAACGGCGCCGGAACCACCGTCGGCTACGCGGCCGTCCAGATCGCCCTCATCCGCGGAGCCCGGGTGATAGCCACCGCCGGAGAGACCTACGCCGAGCGGTTGCGCGCCCTCGGCGCCACGGTGGTCGGCTACGGCGACGGCCTGGCCGAACGGGTCGAGGCCCTCGGCGTCGGCCGGGTCGACGTCGCCTTCGACACCGCGCCGCCCAACGGCGCCCTGCCCCAGCTCGTCGAGATCGTCGACGGCGACCCCCGGCGGGTGCTGACCTGCTCCGACCTGGCCACCGCGGCGGAACTCGGGGTCCGCGACAGCTTTCACGAAGACCCCCCGATACGGACCGACGAAGACCGCTTCGGCGCCTTCCCCGAGTTCGCGCGGCTGGCCGCGGAAGGCAGGTTCACCGTCCCGGTCGCCGGAACCTTCCCCCTCACGGACTGGCGCGAGGCCCTGGAGATCAGCCTGACCGGGCACGCCCACGGAAAACTCCTGCTCCTGCCCGCCGCCAGCTCCGACTGACCACGAGGACCGACGCGCCGGACAACAGCGTGCCGCGGTTCGCGGGCACCCCGGAGCCGGCGCGAGCACAGGCGTCCCTTCGCCGCTGTCTATGGGTGGGGGATCAGGGTCGGACGAGGGCCTTGAGGACCCGGCGGTCGGCCATGGCCCGGTAGGCGTCCGGCGTACGGTCGAGGGCGAACTCCTGGTCGAAGACGCGGCCCGGGGTGATCGTGCCGTCGAGGACGTCGGGCAGCAGCCGCTCGATGTAGGCGCGGGCGGGACTGATGCCGCCGGTCAGGGTGAGGTTGCGCCTGAACCCGGCCGGGTCGAGCGGTCCGTGCTCGTACTGCGGGGCACCCAGGCGGCTGATGGTGCCGCCGTCGAGGACCGCGCCGAGGGCGGTGTCGAGTGCCTGGCGGGTGCCGACCGCCTCGATCACCTTGTCCACACCGCCGGTCAACTCCCGTATGCGGGCGATGCCTTCGGCGCCGCGTTCGGCCACGACGTCGGTGGCGCCGAACTCGCGGCCCAGGCCGGTGCGCGCTTCGTGGCGGCCGGCGAGCACGATCCGTTCGGCGCCGAACCGCTTGGCGGCGATCACCGCGCACAGGCCGACCGCGCCGTCCCCGACGACCAGCACCGCGTCGCCCCGGCCGACACCGGCGGTGACCGCGCCGTGGTGGCCGGTGCTCATCACGTCCGACAGCGCCAGCAGCGACGGCAGCAGCGCGGAGTCGGCGGCCACGGGCAGCTTGACCAAGGTGCCGTCGGCGTACGGGACGCGGACGGCTTCGCCCTGCCCGCCGTCGACGCCGTCGAAGCCGTAGCGGCCGCCGTTGCGGCAGGAGGTGTGCAGGCCCTTGGCGCAGTAGTCGCAGGTGTTGTCGCTGTAGGTGAACGGGGCGACGACCAGGTCACCCGCCGTCAGCCCGGTCACGTCCGCGCCGGTCTCCTCCACGACGCCCAGGAACTCGTGGCCCATGGGGCGGCCGGTGTCGGTGGCGGGCATCGACGCGTAGGGCCACAGGTCGCTGCCGCACACGCACGCGGCGAGGGTGCGTACGACGGCGTCGGCCGGCCGCACGATCTTCGGGTCGGGCCGGTGCTCGACGCGGACGTCTCCGGCTCCGTACATCACTGCTGCGCGCATGAGGGGTCTGCTCCAAACAGGGGGTCGTGCGGGTCGTTCGGGGATGAGGGGCCGTACCGGTCGGCCCGGGAGATCAGCGTTCGAGCAGCCGGGCCTGGGCCTCGCTGTGGGTGTCGCCGGACGCCGGCGGCAGGGCGGCGAGCCGGGCGAGTTGGCCGGGGGTCAGCGTGAGCGCGTCGGCGGCGGTGTTCTCCTCGACGCGGGCGACGCGCTTGGTGCCGGGGATCGGGGCGATGTCGTCGCCCTGGGCCAGCAGCCAGGCCAGGGCCACCTGCGCAGGCGTGGCGCCGACCTCGGCGGCCAGGGCCTGCACCTCGTCGGCGATCGCGAGGTTGCGCCGGAAGTTCTCGCCGGAGAAGCGCGGGTTGCCCCGCCGGAAGTCGTCCTCGTCGAACTGGTCGGTGGAGCGGACGGTGCCGGTCAGGAAGCCGCGCCCGAGCGGGGAGAACGGCACCAGGCCGATGTTCAGCTCCCGCAGCACGGGCAGGACGCGCTCCTCGATCCCCCGGGTCCACAGCGAGTACTCCGACTGCACCGCGGAGACCGGCTGGACGGCGTGCGCGCGGCGGATCGTGTCCGGCCCGGCCTCGGAGAGCCCGAAGGCGCGCACCTTGCCCTCGGCGATCAGCTCGGCGACCGCGCCGGCGGTCTCCTCGATCGGCGTGTTGGGGTCCACCCGGTGCTGGTAGTACAGGTCGATGTGATCGGTACCGAGCCGCCGCAGCGAGCCCTCGACGGCGGTACGGATGTTGGCCGGCCGGGAATCCGCGTTCCAGGTGCCCGCACCGCCGTGGGAGATCATGCCGAACTTCGTCGCCAGCACCACCTGGTCCCGGCGCCCCTTCAGCGCCCGGCCCACCAACTCCTCGTTGGTGTAAGGGCCGTAGATCTCGGCGGTGTCGATGAGCGTGACGCCCAGCTCCAGCGCCCGGTGCACGGTCCGGACCGACTCCGCGTCGTCGGTGCCGGCGCCGCTGTAGCCGTGGGACATGCCCATGGCGCCCAGTCCGATCCGGGAAACTTCCACGTCACGCAGCTTGATGTAGCGCATGGGGCCCTCTCCGATTCATGGCGTCGCCGGGCACCCACACGCATCTCCCCGGCGGATCGTGCCCGCGGGGACCGGGGGTACCGGCGTCTTCCTCACCCACCTTCGCGCGGATCACGCCGGTGTGGCAGGGCGGGCTCTTCAGGGGTAACGACAGGGCCCCTCACGCACCCGCGCGGTACGGACCGGACGGGTGAGACTGGAGTCATGGCAACCGAGAGCGCGCACAGCGAGGGCGCCGAGCTGGGCCGCTATCTCCGCGCCCGCCGCACCCAGACCAGCCCCCAGCACGTCGGCCTCGCCGTCGGCACCGGCCTCCGCCGCACCCCCGGCCTGCGCCGCGAGGAGCTGGCCACCCTCGCCGGCATCAGCATCGACTACTACGTACGCCTGGAACGCGGCAAGGAGACCCGCCCCAGCCCCGCCGTCCTCGACGCGCTCGCCCGCGCCCTGCACATGGACGACCAGGAGCACCAGCACCTGCGCGAACTCGCCGCCCGCGCCGCCCGTTACGTCTCCGAACCACCGCCCGCGCCCAGCCGTACGGTGCGCCCGCACCTGAAGCTGCTCCTCGACTCGCTGCGCCCGAACCCGGCCTACGTCATCAGCCGCAGCATGGACATGCTCGCCTACAACCCCGGCGGCCTCGCCCTCTACCCGGGCCTGGACGACTGGCCGGTCAAGCAGCGCAACCTCGCCCGCTACCTCTTCCTGCACCCCGCGGCCCGCGACCTCTTCACCGACTGGGAGCGGCGGATCACCGGCTGCGTCGCCCGCCTGCGCGCCATCGCCGGTACGGCCCCGGACGCCCCCGACCTGACCAACCTCGTCGGCGAACTCCTCCTCAAGAGCCCGGACTTCGCGGGCCTGTGGGAGCGCTACGAAGTGACGGGACGCAAGCCGGCCCAGAAGACGTTCCAGCACCCGCAGGTCGGCACGCTCACCCTCACCCCCCAGTCCCTGCACGTGGAGGGCACCCCCGGCCAGCGCATCGTCGTCTACACCGCCGAACCCGGCACCCCCGACCACGACGCCATGCTCCTGCTCGACATGACCGCGCCCCGGCCGGCGGCACGCCCCTCCCCCGCCCCCGGCTCCCGCAACGGGTGATCAGCCGACGTCCGTCCCGCCCGCGACACCGGACGCCAGAGCCCGCGCGCTGTCGGCGAAGAACTGCTCGTCCGCGTCGGGGGCGAGGCCGAGGGTGACGCCCTGGGTGAGACCGACGAACAGGGCCCTGAGCGCGGTGGTCAGGCGCTGGGCCTGAGGTGCCGTCACGGTGCCGCCGCTGTGCGACCTGCCGGTGAACAACGCGATGAGATGGCTCTCCTGCGACCTTACGGACGTGGCGAGTTGGGCCCCCAGGTCCGGATCGTGCAGAGCCATGTCCAGCAGGGTGATCTGGAGCGACAGACGCGGCAGCGCGTCGGGACCGTCACAGCCGCGCCGGTAGTGCCGGGCGAAGGCGTCGACCGCTTCGAGCAGATCGAGCCCGGCGGGCACCACCCGCTCGATCTCCTCGTAGTACGGCCGCAGGTAGTCGGCGACCAGGGCGACCACCAGGCCGTTCTTGCTCCCGAACAGCGAGTAGATGGCGCCGGTGGTCACGTCGGCGCGTTCCGCGATCTCCTCCAGCCGGGCCCGGTACCCGTCCCGGGACACGACCTGGAACGCGGCGTCCAGCAGGGCCCGGCGGTTGCGTTCCCGGGCCTCCGCCCTCGTCATTCTCATAGTTTTATTATTACCGTAATCTGATTACGGAACCAGTCGGGTCGAGCTCCAAGGAGGCTGCTCATGGCCGAAGTTGTGACATCGCGGGTGTCCCGCCGGACGGCCGGACCCATCGCCGACGGCGCCTTCAAGCTGCTGCTCGCCGCCGTCTGCATCGCCGGCGCCGCCCCGCTCGGCCGGTTGCTCGACACCCCGGCCTGGCTGCTGATCGCCTCCGGCGCGGCCCTGCTGACCTGCGGCGGAATCGAGATCGGCTATGTGCGCAGCCGACCGCTGCGCACCTACACCCGCCTCATGATCGCCTACGACAGCGGCTGGGTACTGACGGCTCTCGCCGGCCTGCTGATGGCGCGGCAGGGCAGCGGTGCCGGAGGTGAGGTGTGGATCGGCTACCAGACGGCCGCCCCGCTCGTGTTCGCCGCGCTGCTGGGCGCCGCCCCGCGAACCGACCATGTTGTGCGGGGCAGTTGATCAACCCCGACGTTTCACCCATCGCCGTCGCCATCGCCGTACCCGTTCCAAGCCCGCAACTTGTCCGGATTGACGACCAGCCACACATCGGTGATCAGCCCGCCCCCCACCCCCACCGCGAGCACGGCAATCGTCGTCCCGCCCATCCGCACGGCCACCCCCGGCAACCCATTGACGTCCTCCTCGACGAGCTCCACCTCCGGCTCCCGCCGCATGAGCCCGAGGAAGAGGCGGGCCACCTTGTCGCGGCCGACGACCGGACGCAGGGCCGCCCGCACCTTGCCGCCCCCGTCGCTGCGCGACTCCACCGCCGGGTCGAGCAGCGCGACCAGCGCGTCGAGGTCCCCGGTCTCGCAGGCCTCGCGGAACGCGGAGACGACGCGCCCGTGTTCCGCCGCCGTGGCGCTGCCGGGCGGCCGGTGGGCCAGGCGGCGGCGCGCGGAGGAGGCGAGTTGGCGGCAGGCGGCCGGCGTACGGCCGACCGTCTCGGCGATCTCGGTGAACGGCAGCCCGAAGACGTCATGGAGGACGAAGGCGACGCGCTCCGCCGGAGTCATCGAGTCGAGCAGCACCAGCATCCCCATGCTGACCGACTCGTCCAGGGTGATCCGGTCGGCGGGATCGTCGGCACCCGCACCACCGCCCGTACTGGCCCACCCGGCCCCGTGCCGCACCGGCTCCGGCAGCCACTCCCCGGTGTACCGCTCCCGCCGGGCCCGCGCCGACCCCAACTGGTCGAGGCAGATCCGCGAGGCGACCCGGGTCAGCCAAGCCATCGGCGCGTCGATCGCCCGCTGCGCGTCCTCGGACAGCGCGTACCAACGGGCATACGTCTCCTGTACGACGTCCTCGGCGTCCTGCACCGAACCGAGCATCCGGTAACCGAGATTGAGCAGCCGCCGCCGCTCGGCCATGAGGGAACCGAGGGTGGGGTCCGGGTCCGGATTCTGGTTCTGGTCCTGCGGCGATCCGGGTGACGTGGACACAGCGGCGATCAGCCTCCCCGTACCGACGACGGACCGCCCCGCACCACACACCGAGTGAGCCACTCGTCGAACGTCTCCGCACCCCGAGACCCGCTGTCGTCGAGCGGCAACTGCCCGTCCCCCGTCATCGCCGCCCCCACCGCCCCCGGCATCCGCACCGGCACCACCACCCGCCGCTCCCCCCGGGCCCGCATCAACTGCCGCACCATGTCGACGAGTTGCTCGACACGCGGCCCGGCGAGATCCGGCGCCATGCCCTGCGCGGAACCGCCCACAAGCCGCACCAAGTGCTGGGCGACCTCGCGCGCGGCGATCGGCTGGGTCCGCATCCGCGGCACCACCGCCAGCGGCCCCGGCACCCGTCCGAGGGTCTGCTCCGCGAACTCGTGGAACTGCGTCGCGCGCAGCACCGTCCACGGCACCGGCCCGCCCCGCACCACGTCCTCCTGGCGGAGCTTGCCCTGGTAGTAGCCGAGCCCGACCCGGTCGATGCCGACGATCGACAGCACCACGTGATGCCGTACGCCGGCCCGCTCCCCCGCGTCGAGCAGATTCCGCCCGACCGCGTCGAAGAACGCGACCGCCTTCCGCGCGCTGGTGGTCGTCACATTGCTCACGTCGACGACGGTGTCCACCCCGTCCAGCGCGGCATCGAGCCCCGCGCCGCCCGAGACGAGGTCGACGCCCCGCGACCGGCTCAGCACCACCGGTTCGTGCCCGGCCGCGGCCAACTCCTCGACCACGTACCGCCCGACCAGCCCGGTACCGCCCGCCACCGCCACCTTCATCGCTCGTCACCCTCCCGCTCGGAACGCGCCGGCACCGGCACCAGCAGCACCGCCGACAACAGCAGCAACCCACCCAGGGACACCACATTCAGCACCTGGTCACGCGTCCCGTACATGTCGAGGTGCCGCACGTGATAGCTGAAGTGCAGCACGTTGAAGACCAGCCACACCGCACCCGTCGTCTGCACCAGCCGGGTGTTCCGCACCTGCCGCAGCGCGATGAGCGTCAGGCAGGCCAGCGCGAGGAACATGGACCCCGCGTCCTTGACGAGATGCTCGTTGTAGGGGCCCAGCTGGGGCAGCCAACTCATCCCGAGCCCAGGGAAGTCGGCGTACCACCCCGTGGGCGAGAAGTAGGCCCACACCCCTGTGTACAGACTGACCACGGCCAGCAGACCAAGACTGACGTACCGGATTCTTGTGTTCATACCGATACGACGACACAGCCCCCACGAATGTCACGGCGTAGGGCAAAGCAGCAGGTCAGGTGGGCATCCCCCGCACCATGAAAACGTCCACCGCGTCCTCGGCCTCGACGACGAACCCGTACCGCTCGTACAACCGCCGAGCCGGACTCCCCCGCAGCACATTCAGCCGTACGACACCGACACCGACTCCGACCCCCTCACGGTCGCACCGCTCCAGCAGCTCCCCCAGCACCCCGGAACCGATCCCGCGCCCCTGGTGTTGCGCGCCCACATAGAAATGCTCCAACCAGTGGCTACGACCGTCCGCGTCCGGCCGTAGCGCCACACACCCCGCGAACGCCCCGCCCACCTCGATCACCCAGGTGCACCCCGGCTCGAACCCGTCCCGCAGCCGCTGCCGCACCCGCCGCGCGTCGTACCGCCCGAGCCGTTCCAGATCACCGCGCAAGACGACGGCACGCAGCTCGGCGATCGCCTCGACGTCGGCCGCCGACGCGGGCCGCAGCTCCCAGTCCGCCATGATCAGCACGCTACCGCGCGGAAATCGATGGAACCCGGGCGGCCCCGCTGCTGGAATGACGCGATGCACGACGACACACCCGTGATCACGGACCGGGGCCAGTACGAGAACGCCAAGACGCCCTGGGATCAGCCGACTTGGCGGAACGAGATCCTCGCCTGGGCCGCCCGCGAACTCGCGGCGAGGGGCCTGCGGGAGAGCGGCACAGCCCGCCGGAGCGTACGCCTCCGCCCCTGGTCCGTCCTGGTCCGCATCCCCGTCGAGGGCAGCGGCACCGCTGCCGCCGTATGGCTGAAGGCCAATCCCCCGGCCAGCGCCTTCGAGGCCCCGCTCACCGCCGCCCTCGCCCGCTGGGTCCCGGAGCACGTCCTGGACCCCCTCGCCGTCGACGCCGACCGCGGCTGGTCCCTGCTCCCCGACGGCGGCGAACTCTTCCACCAGGTCCTCGACCGCACCCCCGCCGACCCCCGCGCCTGGGAAGAACCCCTGCGCCAGTACGCCACGATGCAGCGCGCCCTCGTCCCCCACGCCAAGGACCTCGAACAACTCGGCGTCCCCAGCGCAAGGACGACGGACCTCCCCCAAGTCTTCGACGAGACAGTGGAGTTCATCCGCTCGGTCACCGAGCGAACAGCGGCGCCGCTACGACAACCCGCCCCCGACGCCGACCCCGCCACCCTGCACGCCCTACGCCCCCGCCTGCTCAACTGGTCCGAGGAACTCGCCGACTTGGGCATCCCCGACACCCTCGACCACTCCGATCTGCACGACGGCCAGTTGTTCAACCCGGAGCCCGGCCGCTTCACCTTCTTCGACTGGGGCGACGCGGCCGTGTCGCACCCCTTCTGCAGTTTCCTGGTCCCGGCGGGCCGTGTCACCGAACGCTACGGCCCTGACGCGCTGCCCCGCCTGCGCGACGCCTACTTGGAGCCCTGGACCGGAACTGGCCTTACCAGCAAGGAACTTCGCCAAGCACTGACTCTCGCGGGACGGCTCGGTGTCATCGGCCGCGCGGTCTCCTGGGGCCGGCACTTCCCCGGGGCGTCCGACGAGACGCGGGCAGCGGGGGCGACGGAGAGCGCGAGGTGGCTGCGGCAACTGTCGTACGAAGAACCGCCGTTCTGACGGTCCGCCTCCACACGAACCCCAACTACCCACTCCCCCCTACCGGTTGGCGGCCAGCCACGCCTCCATGGCGGCGAAGTCCGCGCCCGTGATCCCGTACCGATGGTCGACGCGTTGGAGGAGGGCCCGTTCGGGGTGGTGGGCGGTGACCCAGTCGCGGTCGGCGTCCCGGATCTCGTCGTCGACCCAGACGAAAGGCCGGCCGGCGGCCCAGGCGACGAGCGAACGGGTCTTCCAGTGCAGGCGGCCGCCGGTCGTGTTCTCATTCCCCTCCGCCGGGTCGAGCCAGTCAACCAGGGGGAGTTGGGGCAACCCGAGCCAGGGCGCGACGCACACGTTCGCGTCGTCCATCCAGGTCGTCGCCCACACCAGTTCGCACCGCAACGCGGCGAGCCGCGGCCCGAGCGAGGGGTCGATCCGGGTCAGGAGCGGAGGGGCGGCGGCGGCCGGCGGCGCGAAGCCCGGTTCGTAGACCGGGTAGGGCCGCGACGCGCCGAAGGGCAGCAGCGTCCCGTCGACATCGAGGAAAAGAAGCATCGCCAACAGGATCGGACACATTCCTCTCCCACGCCACGCCTGTCAGCCATTCCTCCCTCCCTACGCCACGCGCGTCACCCCTCGAACCCGCCCGCGCGCAGCAACTCGTCGACCTTGGCCCGATGCGCCGCCTCCCACTCGTCGAGGCTCTCGTCGCCCTCCTGAACCAACCGAGCCAACGCCCCCGCGAGCACCTCGGCCCGCCGCGCACCCGGCACGACCACGACCCCGTCCTCATCCGCCACCACGACATCCCCGGCGTCGACGGCGACGCCCCCGCACCGCACCCGCTCGTTCAACGGCAGTACGGCCTTCTTGACCCCCGGAATCGGCACGACCCCCCGCCCGAACACCGGGAACCCGGCCGCCCGCACCTCCCCCACGTCCCGGATCACCCCGTCGACGACGAACCCGGCGATCCCACGCCCCTGCGCGACGGCACACACGTTCCCGCCGGCGAGCGCGTACTCCAGGTCCCCCGACTCCACGACGACGACCGAACCGGGCTCGGCGCGGTAGATGGCCGCGTGCAGCATGAGGTTGTCGCCGGGCGGACACCGCACGGTGAAGGCCGGCCCGACGAGCCGCGGCATCGGCCCCCACAGCGCCCGGACGCCGAGGTCCAACACCTGCTCGTGACCGAGCAGATCGGCGAGGGTGGTCGTAGGAATGTCCTCGAATTCGGTGGCATCAGTCATACGGCGGACGCTACCGTCCCCCTCATGACTGCCGGGTCGGCCCTGTGCCGTGAGCGAGTCGGGTACCCGGCCTCCGAGTGAGGCCGAGGCGGGCCAGGGGCCCGCCGTCTGTCACTGCGTCCAAGCCAAGTCGAGTCAACACCTCAGCGCGACAGCGCGATCCATGGACCAGCAGCGACAGAGAGAAGAGACCACCCCTTCATGCCCAACGACTTCAACCAACCGGTCATCGACGAGTTCCGCGCCAACCGGGGCCGGATGACCGGCTACTTCGAGGGTGCCCGCCTGCTCCTCCTCACCACCACCGGCGCCCGCACCGGCACCCCGCACACCACCCCCGTCGGCTACCTCCCCGACGGCGACCGGGTCCTCGTCATCGCCTCGGCGGCCGGCTCCGACCGCCACCCGGACTGGTTCCGCAACCTCGTCGCCCGCCCCCAAGTCACCGTCGAGAGCGGCACGTTCACCTACGAGGCCCGAGCCGCGTTCCTCACCGGCGAGGAACGCGACCGGCTCTTCGCCCGGGCGGTGGAGGCGGACGCGGGCTGGGCGACGTACCAGGAGAAGACCACCCGGGTCATCCCGGTCGTAGCCCTCCACAGCCTGGCGCAGGGCGGCCCTGGAACCATCAACGCGACATCCTTCGGCGAGGCCATCAAGGTGGTCCACGACGCGTTCCGCCACGAACTGACACTGATACGCGGTGAGTTGGCCGCAGGCACAACAACCCTCGGCGCCCAACTCCGCGTCAACTGCCTCACGTTCTGCCACGGCCTCCACAACCACCACACCGGCGAGGACACGATGCTGTTCCCCCACATCGCCGAACACCACCCCACCGCCACCCCGGCCCTGACCCGCCTTCGCGAGGAACACGAACGGATCGCGGTGCTGGTGGAGGAGCTGCGCGGGACGCTCGCGACGACCACGGATCCGGCGGTGGTCCGGGCGGAGGTGGAGCGGTTGACGGCGGCGCTGGAGGCCCATCTGACGTACGAGGAGGAGGAGTTGGTGCCGCTGTTCGACGCCGCTGCCTGACCTCGACGCTCTCTCAGGCCGAAGACTGCACGCACGTGCCGATGCCGTGGAGGTAAGCCGTGCGTGCGGCGGGCAGAACGGCTGTCTCAGACAGCTGTTCCCTGCCGCCACTGGGGCCGTCGTGCAAGCAGCCACAGATCGTCGAAGTGCTTGTTCCACGTGGAAATGGCCGCCTCCGCGGCCGCTGTCCCCTCCTTGGACCAGACAATGAGGTCGGTCCGGTACCCCTTGGGGTCGTAGAACTCAGGACCCAGGTGGTTCAGGCGCATGCGCGCGGACAGGTCGTAGAGGCCGTGCAGCACCCGTTCTCGGTTGAAGATGCAGATCTTGTCGCGTGGAATGCCCGGGTACAGGCGGTACTCACACTCCACGGCCACTCTGGTGGTGGCCGTGAGCCGCTCCGCGAGGTCCGAGAGTATGCCGTCGTACTCGCGGCAGCGCTGCTCCACCCGCATGCGGAAGTCGGAATCATCTATGGGCGCGTCGTCATCGCCCACCCTGGAGGGCACAGTCATCGGCTGCCCGAAGTCCGGTACCAGCATGCGAATCGAAACGCGGCGGGTCGGTCCTGGGCTGTCCAAGAGGTCTTCGAGACGGTGGTACAGGGTGTTGTAAAGGGTTTCCCCCGTGTAGCCGAGGAAGCTGATCTCCACTTTCCGGGCCTGGAACGCCTCACTCACGAAGGTGCCCAGCTGGCTGGAGTTCACGAGAGCGCGCACCGGCGCCCTGACCGACGAGGCCAACTCCTTCACCTGGTCGTACAGCACGTAGCCGACCAGGCTGAGCAGTGCGCCGCCCAGATAGGCCTTGCCCTCCAGGGCGTCGCCGATCGGTTTGACGAACTGGGCGGACAGTCCCGTGACGAAGATCCCGAGGAGGAGAACGCGTGTCACGATGGGCTCGAAACGTTCCTGATACCGCTTCAGATTCCGCCCTGGACCGGCATCGGCCGGTCCGCTCCCCCGCTCGGACATGCCGCCCTCCTCCGGTCGGTTGTCCGACAGGGCGTCACAGACCCATGGCCAAACCGACCTCCGGTCGGGCCATCCTCTCCCTAAGCCAATGCGCGGGCAAGATAGGGGTTGGCCCTTCGGCGGACGGTGAGCCCGAGGGAACCGGTGGCCGCCGCCAGAGTCATCGCGTACGAGTCCACGGCCCGCCGGACGTTGGGAGCGTCCAGGCTCGCTCCGGTGACGAGACGATCGAGATCCACGTACGCGGATCGGACGATCTCGATCCACCGGTAGACACGCCAGTCCTTTTCCCAGTCCTTGGTGTACGCGGCGGGCAGGTCACGCTGCCAGCGGCGGAACATCCGATCGCGGATCTCCGGCCGGGTCGGCGTGAGGTGCATGTGCCGGACCAGGTCGTAGAGGGGATCGCCGACCACCGCCATCTCCCAGTCGATGATCGTCAGTGCCAGGCTGTCCTCACGGCGTACCAGGTTCCATGGGTTGAGGTCTCCGTGCAGCAGGGTGGAGGTCCGGTGGCTCACCTTGTACCGGGACAGGATCTCCCGGAGTCTGGAAGCGTCGGGGAGTCCCAGGAACCGGGCCAGTTGCTGCGACTCCTTCGGCAGATCCTGCACCAGAATGACGAGTTGTTCGCTCAGCCAGCTGAAGAAGCCACCGCCTCCCGCCAGCGGGTCGACCTGGGTGTAATCCACCTTCGTCAAGGCGCCGAGCTGGGCAACGAGCCCGTCCGCCTCGTGCGGCAGCAGTCCATGGACCGGATGATTCGGCTGCTGACTGGTGTCGCCGGGACCCTCGTAGGTGTGGATGGCGAAGGGGTCCTTGGAATACGTCTGGATGTCGATGGCTCTTTGGGAGTGGCTGTCGCCCAACGCCAGGACCCTCGGTGCCGCCACCGGCGCATTCGACAGCTCGATGGCCCGCAGCACGGCGTGCTCGCTGAGAAAGCTGCGCTCGCGCCGACAGACGTTCGCGACCTTGCGCCGCACCACGACGGGGAAGGCGGTGCCCGGTACGCGGACCACGGTATTGAGGTGCGCGGTGCCTTTGAACACCCGGCTGGCGGGCGCCGCGCCCTCCAGGAACAGCGCGTCGCAGACGGCGTCGTAGGGGAAGCCGAGGTGTTCCGGTACGCGCGGATCCGGCCGCCAGCCGATCGCTCTGCCGACCGCACCGCGCCGTGCCGTCCCGCCGGCCCCTGCGGATGCCCGCCAGCGGAAGAGGATCCGCTCGATCTCGCTCTCGCTCGGCACACTGCCGAGCCTGAGCGGCTCCGCTCCCGCCTCCAGAGCCCTGCGGACGGATGCCGTCGCCTCGTCCAGGCTCTTCTGGTCGAACGATTCCTCCAGGGACTTCGCGGCCCGCATGACGTCCGGATAGACCGACTGCGCACGCTCGAAGGCCACGTAGTGCCGCAGGTCCCTCGCCAGACCGTTGACCGCTGAGGGCCGGACCACCTGCATGGCTTCCGCCCAAGCGTCGACCACCTCGTCCCACTGGTACGACGGATACTGCATGCGGACGAGGTGGGTCGCGAGATCGTGCAGGGGATCGCCGTAGGTCGCCAATTCCCAATCGACGCAGATGAGGGGCGGATCACCCGCGTACGACATGATCAGGTTGTCGCGGTGCAGATCCGCGTGCAGCAGGCTGTACGGTCGCCGCGCCATGGCGGGTACCCGCTCGGCCAACCGGATCAGGGCGTCCTCGGAGATACCGAGGGCCGCGAACAGCCCACCGAAATACGGCCAGTTGGGCTTACGGATCTGACGGTCCGCCATTGAGGCCAACGTCCGCAGAAAGCCTTGGCTGTCCGTGTGATTGCTGGGCCAGAGCGACGGTCTGGCCGGCAGGGCCCCACTGCGGACTTGCGCCATCTGGGCGAGGAGACCCGCCAGCGCCTTCATCAGCAGCGTGTCGACCGGCTTTCCGTTTCCACAGACGCTGGAAAGCGGTACACCGTCCACATAGCTGTGGACAGCGAAGCCGTCCCCTTCGACCAAGCACTCCGGCACATTGGGCAGCACGCCCTTGATGGCCCGGAGAATCTCCGCCTCGTTCTCCCAGGTCCTGATCACCACGGGCAGCGCCTCGCGGCGTCTGATCCGCACGGTCACCGAGGTTCCGGCCTCTCGGCCCACCAGACCGGCCATGGGTTCCGTCAGTGGCAGAACATAGTTCTGGTTGTGGAAACCGCTGCTCGCCTGACCTACTTCCGCAGCAAGCCACCTGAACGCCTCGTAGACGGCGTCGGACCGAACACTGGTGGGGCGTCTCCCAGCCACAAACCTGGGGACAGGCGGTGCGCCCACTGGCCGCTCCGGAGTACTCGCGCGGAAGATACAGGGACAGGAAAACAGGTACGGGAGACACGGATCACCAGTCACGAGCGATACACGACATGACTAGATTCACGGTCGACTGGCTGAAACGTGTGGTTTGCCAGACATCCGTGCCAGGTCGCCCAAGGTTGGCCTGTATGCCATCCCTTACGCACGAACGGGAGCGGTTGCTCACACGATTGGCGCATGGTATCGACGCATGTCCGTAAGCGCTAATCGGCCAGGTGCTTCCAGACGGACTCGAACCAGGTCATCATGCCCTCCACGAAGACGGACCCCGGCGAGGTCGGGTCGGCGTCCTTCACGTGGTGCGTGAGGGTGGCGCCATACCCCAGCACGTCAAGTGCCGTGATCTTGTTCCCGTCGTCCAGAACCACCGCACGCTCGATGAGCGTGTAGACGCCGTGCAGCACCTCCACGCCATTGATCACATACAGCTTGAAGGTCGGCGTCAGGGGCGTATGCCGGATCTCCAACTCGACGGACGAGACCAGGTTTTCGGCCTCCAGAGCCATCAGCACTTCACGCAGGGACTCCGTGTGCCGCTTGGTGATGTGGTGCAGGCGGTCCTGCAGCCGCGGATCGTCCTTGTCGTCCTTGGCCCGCGGATACGGCAGCGTCATCGACTCGGTGGGCAGCAGCACACGCAGGGCGATGCGCCGAGGGGCGATGTTCTTGGCGCGGATCCGCTCCGCCTGCATGCGGATGTGCGCGTCCAGGGACTCGGACGTCAATGTGTAGACGTCCAGGGTGACTTCGGGCCGTTCGAAGGCTTCTCCTATCAGGGGCCCGAGCGTCAGTGCCTGGCGTGACCGGCTGGCCCTGGGTGACCAGGACTGTATGCGCTGGTTCTTGATGACGCGTGAACCCTTGCCCTGCCGGGACTCGATCCAGCCTTCGTTGCGCAGCTCCTCGATGACCCGCTGCACCGTGTTCCGGGAGACCCCGAACTCCGTCGCGAGCGCCGACTGCGCCGGAAGATAGGAGCCCAGCGGATACACCCCGTCCGCCATCCGGACCCGGAGCTCCTCCGCGACCCGACGGAACTCCTTGCCGCCGCCTTCGTCCTTCCCTGTCCCCGTCACACACGGTACGTACCGTCGACGGGTGATCGACAAACCACATTCATTCAGGCAAGAGGTCAGTCAACTGACACGTTACTGGATCAAGTTGACCGGGCATTTCTGCTACAAGCAGTCAACTTGCCGTCCCAGAGGGCAACTTGACCGATTACCTCGTTGAGCCACTAGGGGGTGGGTGTCATCGGCATCCAAGTGCTCGGGGTCACCGTGCAGTTCGACGATCTGACCCAGCTGACGTTCTGGACCATAGGCCTGATCACCTCCCTGGCGGCATGGCTCCGCAGGCGAGGCAAGCGCTCAGGCAAGCAGAACAGTCGTACCGTCCGGTCTACCCTCGGAGCATCAGCAGCAAGGGCTCCAAGGAGTCGACAACGTGCTCTGCTCCGCCCGCCCTCAAAAGCTTCGCCTTACGTTCGTTACGCGCGTAGCCGAGGAACGGGACCCCTGCCTCCCGCGCGGCGTCGAAGTCCGTGGGGGAGTCGCCGATCATCAAGGCGGCGGCCGGCGCGGCCCCCATGGCGCTCAGGGCCCGGTTGAGGCAGTGCGGGTCGGGCTTGAGGCGGTGGAGGTCCTGGGTGCGGCCGTAGATGTGCGGGGCGAAGCAGGTGACGAGACCTCGGCTCACAAGGTACTCGCGGACCACCCGGGGAGAGTTGTTCGTGGTGATCGCCAGTCGGGAGCCCGCCGCTCTCCAGGTGCGGATCAGCGGGTCGGCGTAGGCAGTGGGCATCGCGGAGGCGGTGGCTCTCATCTCTTCCTGGGTGAGACGTTCCTCCAGCTCCGCCACCAGGTCGCTGCCGGAACGCCGGCGGTCCACTGCGCGCAGCACTATGTGGGGGTCCAGGGATTCCCGTTCGGTGTCCGTCAGCAGCCCGTGGAGACCGCGGCCCTCGAGCCACTCCACGAGTTCGCGGGCCACCAGCTCGGCCTTGTGCCCCGCGAAGAGCCGACAGATCGGCCCGTCGAAGTCCCACAGCACCACGCGCGCACGCATGATCAGTTCCCGCAGCTTCTCGGTCTCTTTCTCTGCCTCTGCTGCCACCAGTTCAGTCTGCGCCGTATCAGGAGTCACTAGGAGAGTGTCAGGTCCGTCGTGATGGTTTCCCAGAGGGCGTTGAACCACAGCTGGGATTGCTCCACGAAGGCCGCGTCCCGCTCGCCGGTCTGGCGGAGGAAGGAGAAGAGGAGGGACTGCGAGCCGAGGACGTCGTACATGTCCAGGGTCTGGGTCCCGTACTCCTCCTCGCGTCTCGTGAGCATGTAGTAACCCAGCAGCGCCTCCTGCCCGTTGAGGAGGTACAGCTTCACCGGCGGGGTGAAGGGGAGCGCCCGGAACGTGACCTTGACGTCCATGCCGTGGGTGGCCCGCAGAGCCAGCAGGTTGTGCTGGAGCACCTGGCCCTGGGCGTTGCGCATCGACAGCCAGCGCTGGTGGACCGAATCGTCCTCGCCGCTGCCGTCGGCCGGAACGGGGAACGCGAGGGTGATCTCCTTGGAGGGAACCAGGATGCGGACCTCGATCGACTGGGGGCTTAGGCGGCCCTCGTGGATCTGGCGGAGGGGTTCACCCAGGGCCAGCATCAGCGTCTCCGCCGTGTGGCACACGACGTCTATGCGTACGTTCGACGCCGCGAACGCGTCCGACAGACGCGGGGCCAGACCGACCATGGTCGGCTGGGGCTCGCCTCCTGCCGACGTCGGCGGCTCCGCGATCCGTGGTGGGCTCCCCTTGCTCACGTTCGTCAGGAGGCCCGCCTCCTGGAGGAGGCGCAGCGCCTGGCGTACGGCTCCCCGTTCGACCCCGAACTCCTCCGCCAGGTCGGCCTGGGTGGGCAGGCGGTCGCCCGCCTTGAGGTCGCCGGTGCGGATGCGGTCGCGTAGGGCGTCGGCGATCTCCTGGGGCGAGAAGCTTCTGCTGCCGTTCACTGCCACGTTCTCCTGGGTCACGACCAAACGGTATAACTCTGCCCCATCTAAGGGGAGTTGTTTGGAACCTGATTGTAAGTAGGTGTGAGTAGGTGCCAATCGGGAACAACTTAAGCAGAGTTGGCTGCCAACTTTTCCAAGTTGGTGGAAGTTTTGCTTCCACAGCCCGAAGGGGGAACCACCGTGCCCGCCATAGCCCTCCTCTCCGCCGTCTTCGTCGTCGGCTTCGAGCAGATCGTCCAGTGGAAGTACGGCGCCACCGGGATCATCGGCCTGCTGTTGCTCTCCATCGGCATCAAGGCCAAGAGCCCGGCCATCAGTTCCATCGGGGCCGTCGTCCTGGCCCTGCTGGTCACCGGACCGGCCCTGTGACCGTACGACCCGAGGGCCGCCCCCAAGGTCACGTCAGGTCAGCCACTGCGGGAGGCGATCAGCTCGTGGGTGTCAGTGTGAGCTCCGAACTGATCGTCTCCCACAGTGCGTTGAACCACAGGTGCGACTGTTCCACGAACGTCGTGTCCCGCAGGCCGGCGCCCTGCTCGAAGGCGAACAGCATCGACTGGGTGCCCTCCGCGTCGTACATCTCCACCTGCTCGTGGCCGATCTCCGCCTCGCCCTTGGTCAGCGTGTAGTAGGCGAAGAGCGCCTCCGAGCCGTTGAGCAGGTACAGCTTCACGGGCGGGGTGAAGGGCAGCGCGCGGAACGTGATGTGCACGTCGATGCCGTGCGTCGCGCGTAACGCGAGCAGGTTGTGCTTCAACACCTGTCCCTGGGCGTTGCGTTGGGCCAGCCAGCGGCGTTGCAGCCGGCTGTCGGCCGGGGCGTCCACGCGGGAGGGGAAGGCGAGGTCGATGTCACTGCTCGGCAGCAGCACCCGGACGTCGACCTTGGCCGGTTTCAGACGTCCGGCGTGGATCTGGCGCAGCGGTTCGCCGATGGCCAGCGTGAGCGAGACGGCGGTCAGGCACAGCGCCTCGATCTCGACGTGCGGCTGCGCGAAGGCCTCCGATATGCGCGGTCCCAGGCCCACCATCGTGGGCTGCGGCGGGGCTCCCGGGCCGGTCAGCGCCAGGTTGAGGTCGGGGGCCACGGTCGCCGGGCTGCCCTTGGACACGTTGGTGAGCAGCCGCTCGGACTGCAGGATGCGCAGCGCCTGTCGTACGGCCCCGCGCTCGACGCCGAACTCGTCCGCCAGCTTGGCCTGGGTGGGCATGCGCTGGCCGGGCCGCAGTACACCGGACCTGATCCGGGTGCGCAGCTCGTCGGCCAGCTCGCGGTGTGACCACTGTGGCCGTGGTGACCTCGTCCGTCCATTGACGGTGGCGTGTTCCGGGTCCACGACCAAACACTACAACTTCCCGCCATCTTTGGGCAGTTCAAGGAAAGGTGGTTATGAGACGTACCCAAGAGGAGATAACTAGAAGAGAGTTGGTCACCAACTTGGCTAACTTGGCCGCCTGGGTCTCTCTCCTGGAGGGGAGCCGAGAGCCCGGCGGCCGGCACCACCATCACAGCACCACCATCACAACTGAACAGCTACGGATGAGTCCAGTCCATCAACAGGCACCAGCGGAAAGGTCGTTCAGGTTCAGAAGATGTCCGGGCACCATGGCCGCCTGGACGTACGCAGCAGGGCGTCGGCCACACGGGCGGCGCCCGCTCGTTCTTCCCGGACCCGCCCCAGCGCGGCCAGCCGCACCGCCGACTCGTCCCCCAGCCACAGCGTCCCCAACTCCCTCACATCGAGGGTGAGTTCGGGGCTCTCCGTCGTAGGCGTGCAGGACGCGCCCTTCGCCGAAGCCTCCAACCGGTAGCGCCCACCGGCCAGTCCGGCCCCGTCGACGACCTCGAACACCAACGTGCCCTCCCCCTCGTACGACCGCGCCTCCATGGCCCGTACGACGTCCAGGACCCGCACCCACAGCCAGTCCGCCTGTGTCGTGATCGTGGCGGCGCGCGGGTCCGGCAGCAGCAGGGGCAGCAGGTCGTCGGGGGCACGCCAGCCCGACTTCACCTTCGTCACCCAGTCGATCGAGCAGAGGTGGTGCCACAGGGCGCGTTCGGCGGCCGGGGTGGTGGCGATCAGCCCCCTCACGGTGGCCGTGTCGAACGGCTGCTTGGCGTCGGTCCAGGTGTCGTCGCAGGAGTACGCGGCCAGGCCCTCCACCTCGCCGTCGGCCGCGCGGTAGACGGCGTAGAAGGGCTCGGTCCACGGCGAGCGGGTGAGGCGCACGGCACCCGTGGTGATCTGCCACCAGCGGTCGTCACGGTTGGTCGCGCCGGGCTGCGCGCGGCGCAGTCGCTCGTGCAGTTCGGGGCCGAGCTTGCGTACGTCCTCGCCGTCCACCAGGTCGATACGGCCGCCGTCCTCCGGGGCGGACCAGCGGGGGGCCAGGCCTGCCCTCGTTACGTCGATCTCCCACTGGGTCGCCGAGGTGGCGGGGCCGAAGCCGTAGCGGCCGTAGATCCGGTACTCGGCGGCGATGAGTGTGGCCACGACGTCGCCGCGCTCCTTCGCTGCCGCCAGGTCCTGGGCCATCATGCGGGTCAGGAGGCCTCGGCGGCGGTGGGTGACCGTGACGGTGACGTTGGAGATGGCGTCGGCCGGGACCGCTCTGCCACCCACCGCCGTCAACTCCTGCGGGAACGAGCGGAAAGTCGCCACGCAGCGGGTGCCGTCGAAGGCGCCGAGGGTGCGGGACGGGTCGATGTAGCTGCTGCGGTCGGCGATCTCGTCGTCCGGGACGTACGGGGTGCGCAGGAAACCGGTGTTCAGGGCGCGGATCCAGTCGGGGATCTCGGACTCTGTGACGGGGCGGACGGCGAGATCCTGGGGGTGACTGGTCATGGGATCACGCTAGGTGTACGACCGGCGGGTGTCTCGCGGATTTTCCTCGCCCCCGCCGCCCCTACCCGTCCCATCCCTGGGGGCTGCGCCCCCAGACCCCCCATCGGCCTGAACGGCCTCGTCCTCAAACGCCGGACGGGCTGAGTGATGCCGACGTAGCTGAAAGAGCGGACGGGGTGAGGGGTGCCGACGTAGCGGAATGGGCGGACGGTGAGACGCCAGCGCACCCCGTCGCCTCCCGACCCTGCCCTCTGCAGAAGCTGGGGTCTTTTCTAACCAGTCAGAGCTTGCGAGAGCAGTTAGAAAAGACCCCGGCTTCTGGGGACCACCCGAGGCGCGAGTGCGGCCCCACCACACCCGGTCGGCAAGGCGGAGGCCGATGCTGGCTGAGAAGCGAGTGGCCCAGCCCTGCCCTCTAGAACACCGCTCGGATCTCGCCCACCTCACGGCCACCGCCCAGTACGGCCGCCTTTCCGAGTTTCCCGGTTGGTACGCCCATCAGGTGCAGTGTTCGGCGTAGTACCGGGCCCAGCGCTCGCCCCGCGCCGTCCTCCACCTTGAACGCCAGGGCTCGGCCGTCTGGGAGGGCTAGCGCCTGGACCGCCTCCGCGCCCATCTTCGACAGGGCGCCTGGTACCGCTCGCATCAGCCAGGTGTCCGGGCGGCGGGTGCCGGCTACGTATTCGGGGTGGGCTCGCATCGCGTCGGCGACTCGGCGTTCCGGGGAACCCGGCTCCGCCAGGACGAAGGTGCGGTACGCACGGGCCAGGCCCGTCAGGGTGATGGCCAGGAGGGGGGCGCCGCAGCCGTCTGTGCCTACGGCCGCCACCCGCTCGCCCGAGACTTCTTCCACAACCCTGTGGATAAGTTTCTGGAGTGGGTGTTCGGGGTCCAGGTAGGAGTCCAGTGGCCAGCCCCGTTGTGCCGACGCCGCCAGCATGGCCGTGTGTTTGCCGGAGCAGTTCATGGCGATGCGGTCGCGTACGGCGCCCGACGCCAGGTACGTCTCCTGCTCGACGGGGTCGAGGGGGAGGTCCGGCGGGCACTGCAACTGGCCCGCGTCCAGGCCGTGTTCGGAGAGGAGTCGGCGTACGAGATCGCGGTGGAAGAGTTCGCCGGAGTGGCTCGCGGCGGCGATCGCGAGGCGTTCGCCGGTGAGGTCGAGGCCCGCGCGCAGGACGCCCGCCGCCTGCATCGGCTTGTTGGAGGAGCGGGGGAAGACGGGGGTCGTCACGTCACCCAGGGCCAGTTCCACCGAACCGTCCGCCGCCAGGATCACCAGGCTGCCCCGGTGGCGGCTCTCGACGAAGCCGGAGCGGACCACCTCCGCCAGCACCGGAGGGGACACATCTGCATGCCCCGCACCCTCAGCCGTCACATCGGGCCCCTCACGTCGCTCACGTCAGCAGGTCGTCCACCTGTGCCTCTCCCTCACGGTACCTGCGGGCGATCTCCGCGCTACAGCCGTCGGCCGTGTGCTGGAGGAGCTGGCGGCGGCGGGACACCTGCTGTTCGTACCGGACCAGGCGGCCCATCGCCGTGGTCAGTTCCACGTCGGTGCGGGCCTCCAGGTCGGACAGTTCGACCTCGGCCAGCATCTCCGCGGCCAGCAGCCGGTACTCCTCGCTGTGCGGGGTGCCCAGCGTGACGTGCCGGGCCGAGGAGCGGTGGCGGGCGGGGGCGTCGGTGAGGATCTCCGAGAGACGGTCCACCACCGATGCCGCGCCTGCCGGGGAACGCCGGGCCAGTTCGGCGCGCAGGATGTCGATCCGGCCCTGGAGCAGCCGTCGTACGTAACTCAGGTCCGCCTCGTCGCGCTGGGCGTCACGGCGCAGCGCGCGCAGCTCCGGGAGCCGTAGCGCGGTCAGGTCGGGTGCGGGCGGTTCGGCGGGCAGCAGCGGGCTGTCCACGCGCTGCACGGGCGGGCGGCGCGTGGCCGGTCCTCCCGCGCGGATCAGCGAGACAGGCCCAGGGGGCTGCCCGGTACTCGGTGTGCTCATGTGCCTCTACCCGTCCCCTCGACCGGCGTGTGGACAGCATCGTGCCACCCCAACTGGCCGCTATGTGACCGAGTGCCCCCGAACGGCCCCAGATGGGGGGTTAAGGATCAAAAATAGGCCCTCCTACGGCCGCCTCGGAGCCCTTCCCGCCCGCACGGCATCATGGGGTCCATGCGAGCTGTGGTGCAGAGGGTGGACGGCGCGAGTGTCGTCGTGGAAGGCGAGACGGTCGGGGCGATCGACGGCGAGGGGCTGTGCGTCCTCGTCGGCGTCACCCACGACGACACCAAGGAGAAGGCGGCCCAACTGGCCCGCAAACTCTGGTCGATCCGCATGCTCCACGACGAGAAGTCGTGCAGCGATGTCGATGCGCCGCTGCTCGTCATCAGCCAGTTCACGCTGTACGGCGATGCCCGCAAGGGACGTCGGCCCACCTGGAACGCCGCCGCCCCCGGCGATGTCGCGGAGCCCCTCGTCGACGAGGTCGTCGCCCAACTCCGCTCGCTGGGCGCCACCGTGGCGACGGGCCGCTTCGGCGCCCAGATGCGCGTCTCCCTCACGAACGACGGCCCGTTCACGGTGGTCGTGGACCTCTAGGAAGCCGGCCCTAGGGCTCTACGACCACTTCCTGAGCGGCCGCCGTACTGTCGGCCAGCAGCGGCGCGTCCAACGGCACGTTCCGCTTCACCAGTGCGAGGGCGATCGGGCCCAGTTCGTGGTGCCGTACGGACGTCGTGATGAAGCCGATCTTCCGGCCCTCCGCGCCCTCCTCCGCGAGCCTCAACTCCGTGCCGTGGCCCGGGAGATGGACCTCGCTGCCGTCGAGGTGGAGGAAGACGAGGCGGCGCGGGGGCTTGCCCAGGTTCTGGACGCGGGCGACCGTCTCCTGGCCGCGGTAGCAGCCCTTCTGGAGATGGACCGCCGTGCCGATCCAGCCCAGCTCGTGCGGGATCGTGCGGTGGTCGGTCTCGAAGCCGAGGCGGGGGCGGTGGTGCTCGACGCGCAACGCCTCGTAGGCCAGGATCCCGGCCGGGGGGCCCGACTTCTCGGCGTACGACTCCAGGTCCTCGCGCGGGAGGAAGAGGTCGCGGCCGTAGGGCGTCTCGCGTACGACGGCACCGGACGGGACCTCGGCGATGGAACCGGCGGGGACGTACACGACCGCGAACTCGCTTGTGCGGTCGGTGACTTCGACGCGGTAGAAGAACTTCATCGACTCCAGGTAGGCGATGAGCGCCTCCTGGGTGTCGGGTTCGGTGTGCATCCAGACCGTCGTGCCGTCGTCGACGAGGTACAGGGCGTGCTCGATGTGGCCGTGCGCGGAGAGGATCAGGGCCTCGGTGGCGACGCCGGTGGGGAGGTCGCTGACGTGCTGGGTGAGCAGCAGGTGCAGCCAGCTCAGGCGGTCGTCGCCGGTGACCGCGACGACGCCGCGGTGCGAGAGGTCGACGAAACCGGTGCCGTCGGCGAGGGTGCGCTGCTCACGGAACAGGTCGCCGTAGTGGGCGGCGACGCCTTCGTCCACTCCTTCGGCGGGGACGGCGCCGGGCAGGGACAACAGGGGGCTCTTCATACCGGTAAGCCTACGACTCGGTAGTTGAAGTCTTGAGCGAGCAGTCCCGGCACCGGCCGAAGATGGCGAAATGCTTCATGTCGGTCTCGAAGCCGAAGGTCTCGCGGAGCTTGGCCGTGAACTCGCCGGCCACCGCCACGTCCGTCTCGATGACGTTGTCACAGTCCCGGCAGACCAGATGGATGTGATGGTGCCGGTCCGCGAGGTGGTACGTCGGCGCCCCGTGCCCCAGATGCGCGTGACTGACCAGCTGGAGCTCTTCGAGCAGCTCCAGGGTTCTGTACACGGTGGAGATGTTGACCCCCGACGCCGTCTTCCTCACCTCGATGAGGATGTCGTCGGGGGTCGCGTGCTCCAGGGTGTCCACGGCTTCGAGCACGAGCTGCCGCTGCGGGGTCAGCCGGTAGCCGCGCTGCCGCAGATCGGTCTTCCAGTCGGTGCCTGGGTCCGTGCCTTGGGTGCTCACCACACCTCAGAGTCTAGAACTACTTGAAGAAAGCGATCCCGTCGTCCGGCATGTCGTCCGGGAGGGCCTTCGCCCAGCGTTCGACGTCGTCCGGGGTGACGATCTTCTTCAGGTGGGCGGACATGTAGGGGCGGAGTTCGACCTCGGGGGTCTGCTTCTCGCCGACCCACATGAGGTCGCTCTTGACGTAGCCGTAGAGACGCTTGCCGCCGGTGTACGGGCCGGAGGCGGCCGTGCGGGCGACGGCGTCCGTGACCAGGTCGATCTGGGGCTTCTGCTTGGCCAGCTCGCCGTACCAGATCTCGACGACTCCGTCGTCGCGGGTCATCGTGACCTCGACCTTGCGGTCCGCGTCGATGCGCCAGAAGCCGGACTCGGTCTCCAGGGGGCGGACCTTGTTGCCGTCGTTGTCCAGGACCCAGGTGTGGGAGCGGTACTCCAGGAAGTCGCGGCCGTCGTGCGTGAAGGAGACCTCCTGGCCGAAGTTGCACTTCTCGGAGCCGGGGAAGTCGTGCACACCCGCGCCGGCCCACTCGCCGAGCAGGAAGACGAGGGGGACCAGGTCCTTGTGGAGGTCGGACGGGATCTCGATCATGACGTCAGCAGTTCCTCGGTGGGGGTCAGCGCTGGCCCTGGTACAGCTTCTTCACGCTCAGTCCGGCGAAGGCGAGGACGCCGACGCAGACCAGGACCAGCAGGGTTTCGAAGAAGATCTCCAACACGGGTGCTCCTTGAGCGGTACGTACACAGGCCGGGCCCCAGCTTACGCGGCTGGGACCCGGCGCTCACGGTGAGGTACGGCTACGCGGGCATCAGCCCAGCAGCTGGCTCTGGAGGGTCACCGTCTGCCGGAACGGGACCGCCTTCGCGACGCCCTTGCGGGACTGGACGATCAGGCCGAGGGTGTCACCGGCCGAGAGATAGGCCTGGCGGACGTCCTCCGGGCCGACCGGCTTGTCCTCGACGTACGCCGACGCCTTGACGTGATCGTCGAGGATCTCGGACTTGACCGCGTCGTCGTAGGAGGTCGCCGGGGCGCCGTCCAGGGCGTAGACCGGGCTGTCGTACGAGATGAGGCCCGGGGAGAACAGTTCATCGGCGGCGACCCCGGTGCCGAACTGGAGCAGGTAGATCCGGGTGTGCGTGCCGTCCGGCGCGGTCCAGCCGCGGGCGGCGATGTGGCGGAGGCCGGCGTCGGTCAGTTTCTGGGCGAGTTCCTTGCGCTCGGCCGTGTCGGCGTACTGCGCGAGGAACGTCTTCGTCGGCAGCCAGCCGTCCGTGCCGCGCAGCGACGCGTCGGCCTTCGCGCCCTTCGGCGCCGGGAGGAGCAGTGCGCGCTGGTCGGCGTAGTGGGCGTTCGTGAGGTTGCCCACGGCGAAGGGGCCCGGGCTGCCGGAGGGCAGGGGCGGCCGGGTGATCTCCGGGTAGTCCCAGCGCCCGTCGGACGCGGTCGCGAGTCCGGGTACGTCGGTCCGCTTCATCTGCGTGACGCCGTACGCCGTTCCCGCACCGGCCGCCGCGAACACGACGACGGCGGCCGTCCAGCGCAGGGCCGCGCGCAGCACCCGGCGGTCCTTGCGCACCCGGGGTACCAGCGGGGGCGCTTCCGGCATGGGCGGAATCACAGCCGGAACCACGTCCGGGGTCACCTCCGGAGTCACCTCCAAGGTCTCCGGGGTCTCCGGGGTCTCCGGGGTCTCCGGGGTCACGGACTGCTGTTGCTCGGTCATACCGCTTCCCCCGTTGTCTTGACCCGGTCGAGCTGACCGCTCAGGAACGACACGATCTCCTTCGTGTCCATCGCCTTGGTCCCGGACGCGCTGAGCGTGATCATGGCGTCGGCCTCGGCCGCGAAGCAGAGCATCTCGGTGAGCTTCTCCCCGGCCACCTTCTTCGACAGGAAGCACTTCGCGTCCTTGTGGCCCGGGACGGCGGGCCCTTCGCGGAACGCGCTCACCGTGCCCAGGAGTCCGTTCTCGTACGTCACGAGGCTGCGCGCGGCCTTCGCGTCCATCTGGACCAGCTGGACCTTGACCGTGTACGCGTTGGTCTCCTGCGCGGCGGGATAGAGGTAGCTGCGCATGGCCAGGCCCTTGATCTGCTCCTGGTCGATCTGCTTCTCCACCAGGAGCCGCTGCATGCGCGGCAGGCCGCTGAAGTCCTCCTTGCGCAGGGCGGTGGCCTCGCGCCCGGTGAGCTCGGCCTCGGACCCGAACTCCTCGATGTCCGGCCCGCGGACGTACCCGTGGGCGGTGTACGGCTGGAGCACGGCGCTCAGCCCCTTGGCCGCCGCAGCCTTCCGCTCCGCCGCGGCCTTGGGGAACTTCCACACGGGGGCGCCCGCGTCCCGGTCGGCACCGTTCACGGTCACGACGGTGTAGCCGACCCCGCCGACGACGGCGAGGGCGAGCACCGCACAGCCGACGACCGCGGCGATACGACCCCGGCGCACGGGCTTCGCAGTGACCTCAGCTCCTGGAGCAACTTCGGCGTTGGGCAAGGGAGTTGACTCCACGGGCTCCACCGGGCCCACCTCGCCGACCTGGTTCTCGGTCACAACCGCTCCATCTGCCGCTCGGCAAGATCCATGATCTTCTTCTTCGGGATCGGCTTCGCGTCGTAGATCCAGATGTCCACGAAGACGTCGCCGCGCCAGGCGAGGGCCTCGGCGCTGTACACGCCGTCCTCGGCACCGTGGACGTACGCCCGTCCGTCGCCCGTGCCGGGGATGGGCCAGCTGCTGGTGTGGGGCCCGCGTTCGGCCCAGTAGAAGGAGTCGGTGGTGTTCTGGGAGGCGCCGAGGCCGACCACCTGGCGGTACTGCGCCAGGACGATGTCGACGTCGCGCGTGCCGTCGCGCCACTGGGCGATGGCGGCGCGCCGGAACTCCTGGTCGACCTCGTAGCCGAACTCCTCGTCCGGACCGTTGAACCGCTCGGAATAGTCGGCCAGGTCCAGCCAGCCGTCGATGCCGTCGGGCAGGACGGCGTCCTTCGCCCCGCTCGGCTTCTTGAGCAGCAGCTTGCGCAGGTCGCCGTCGACCTTGACCTGGCGGTCCTGCGCGGCGGACAACGGCTCGGGCGCCGGCCCCTTCGCCTGCGTGAGGGTGCTCTGCGCGAGCGAGGGCAGCTTGTCGGGTGCGCGGTTCGCCTGTACGAGGAATCCCGTACAGGTACCGGCCACGACACCGAGTACGGCGGCGACGGCGATCAGGAGGGTGGTACGACCCCGGCGGCGCGGGCGGGGCGCGGGCCCCGACTCCGGCTCAGGCTCGGGCACTTCTTCGATGGATTCTTCCGGTACTTCCAAAACGTCCCCCACGGAACATGACGTGCGCATTCCATATGCGCGCACAGGAGACCCATGGCCAACGCAAGGAGTTGTAAGGGAGTTGATTACGATTCGGCCATGTCGAAGAAGCTCGTGATCAAGGTGACCGCAGGGGCCGACGCCCCCGAACGCTGCTCACAGGCCTTTACGGTGGCCGCGGTCGCCGTCGCCAGCGGAGTGGACGTCTCCCTGTGGCTGACCGGCGAGTCCGCCTGGTTCGCCCTGCCGGGCCGCGCGGCCGAGTTCGAACTCCCGCACGCGGCCCCACTGCCCGACCTGATCGACTCGATCCTCGCCGCGGGCCGCGTCACCCTGTGCACACAGTGCGCGGCCCGCCGGGACATCTCCGAGAAGGATGTCATCGAGGGGGTTCGGATCGCCGGGGCGCAGGTGTTCGTGCAGGAGGTTATGGCCGACGGTACGCAGGCGCTCGTCTACTGAGCTTGGATGAACTCCGCCCACGCGTCGACACCGAAGAACAGGGTGCCGTGGGTGGGGTTCTTGCTGTCCCGGACGGGGACGAGGGGGAGGTTGGAGGCGACCTCGACGCAATCGCCGCCGTCCGTGTTGCTATAGCTGCTCGTGTGCCAGTCGGCGGCGCTCAGCAAGTCGTCGGACACCTCGATGCAGTCGCCGCCACTCGTGTTGCTGTAGCTGCTTTTCCGCCACGTCACACCGTTTAGGTCGATGGCTCGCAAGGGACTTCCTCCAACATCCTCAAGATGAACGTTCGCGACTCGGTCGGAGACAGCGCCAGGTCACGCACCGAATCGTACCTACGTTGAAGCTCTTCAACTGAGGCGTTTTCTTGGATCAGTTCACCGCGCAGGTCGTTCTCGGTGTAGGCGATGGTGCGACCGTCCAGCAGCCGCAGGAACTTCACGGCGGTGTTCATCAGGCCGTGCGGGCCAACGCTTAACGGCAGCACCTGGATGGTGATGTTCGGGCGCTGCGCCATCTCCGCCAGGTGCTCCAACTGTTCCCGCCACGCCAGCACATCACGGAGGGGCGTGCGCAGTACCGCCTCGGAGAGGACGGTTCGGAACGAGGGCGCGTCCTCGCCTTCCAGCAACTTCCGTCGCCCTGCGCGTGCTTCGACCTGCTGGTCCAACTCCTGGCTGCTGATCCAGCCGACCGCGAGTGCTTCGCGCACGTAGCCGTCCGTCTGAAGCAAACCCGGCGGAGCGCTCACCGCGTAGTGCCACAGGCTGACCGCCTCGGCCTCCAACATCATGTAGCGCCGGTACTGCTCCTTGAACTGAGTCGGGTCACCAACTGCCAACTCCCACAGGATGAGCAGCATCCGACCCGTGCCGTAGTAGTGATCCAGCGCCTGCACGACCTCGGGCCCACCCAACGTGCCCCCGCGCTCCATCTTGCCGAACAGCGACGGATCCCAGCCCACCACCTTCGACAAGTCCCGCAGACTCAGGCCCCGTTCAGTCCTCAGCCTCTTCACCTCTTCGGCAAACCGCTTCCTGGGTTCATGGCTCAGCGCCGTCACAGCAACCCGTTGCGGCATCACAACCTCCTGTGGAATTTGTGGAATTTGGCGCGCCAGGCGCGGAAGTTGAGCCCTTTGGCGCTGCATTCGCCTCCGCCCTGGGCCATCCTCGTAACACACCCAGGAATGCACAGAGTAGTGCAACTGTCGCATTCTGTACGGAAGTTGCATAAAAAGGAAGAGGAGGATGCGCCGATGGAACCCGGAACGCTGCTCTACGACCCGGCAACCGACACGGTCGGCGAGTACCAGGACAAGGCAGGCCCCTACGCCCTGTTGCGCCCGGTCGGCGGCGGGCGCGAATGGCAGGCCGACCCGGGGTCGTTGCGGCCGGCGACGGACCAGGAACGCATCAGCGCCGGGGTCCGCGCGGCGAACCACCGCGCACGCACCGACGCCCCGTTCCTGGTCGCCGTACCGCCGCAACCCGCCCCCGGTTGCGCGGGCTGCGCGGAACTGGCCGAGGTCCGGGCCGCCGCCCGCACCGCGCGCGACTACAGCGCCGAGACCGACGCGAACGTCCTGCTCCGCAAACACCGCAGCGAGGCCCACCCCGTATGAACCGTCCCCGCCCTCACCAGCTGATCCAGGTCCCCCCGGCCTGGACGCTACCGCCCCCGCTCATGCCGACGGCGCCGTTGCCCGTCGTACGACAGGCGGAGCCCCCGGCACCACCACCCGCCGTACCCGTACCCGCCCCCACACCCCCACCCGCCCGGCGTCGACGCCGGTTCCGCGCACCCCGGGCGCTGCGCGAGGACGCGTTCTGGATGGGCGCGCTCACGGCGATGTGCATCGGCGGTCTGCTGATGGCGATCATCGCGACGACGGCGTAACTGCCGCTCCCCGCACCGGACATGACGATGCCCGCCCGAAGACTTCCGTATCCGGGCGGGCGGGATAGCTAGCTAGTTATCGGGCTAGCGGGCTAGCCGTAGCGGTCAGTACTTGATGATCACCGCGCCGTTGCTGCCGTTCCTGCCGTTCCTGCCGGCCGTGCCGTGTGCTTGCCCCCGCCGCCGGTACCGACGACCAGGCCGTACTCGCCGCCCTTGCCGACGATGATCTGCACCGGCAGGCCGGGGTGGACCGCGAGCTTGCAGGTGATGGGCATGCCCACGGCGCCTCCGCCCCCGCCCGCACCCCACAGGTCGACGGCGATGCCGTGGACGCCGTTCGGCACCTTCCACACCTGGGGGCTGCCCGCCTTGGTGAAGGTGACGGTGCCACCCGGAGCGGCGACGAACGCCGGCCTGCGGTCTGGACCGTCTCGTAGGTCAGGGCCGGGACAGCGACAGGCTCGGCAGCCGCCGGTGCCGTAGGCGATCGGCTTCGCCGTAGGCGTCCAGGACCCGCTCGATCCGCTCCCACAACCGCGCCACCATGCACGGTGCATCCCGGCCTCAGGACAGCTTCGCCTCGGGCGCGAACGCGGGCAGCTTCTCGAGGCTGCTGCGCACGGCCTCGGCGCCGTAGTCGAACATCTGCCGCTCGTAGTCGCCGACCGCGTCGAGCAGATCCCGGCGGCCGCCGTCCGCCTCGATCAGGCAGCGGCGCAGCAGGTCCGCGTCGCGCAGCGCGGTGTTCGCGCCGTTGCCCCCGGTCGGGGAGGTGGCGTGGATCGCGTCGCCGAGCAGTGTGACCGGGCCGGGCGCCCAGCGCTCACCGGGCTTGACCACCCGGATGGACAGCAGGGTGCTGTTGTCCGGGTCGGCCTGCTCGATCAGCGCGCGCAGCTCCGGGTGCCAGCCGTCCATCCTGGACAGCACGGCATCCTGCGCGGTCAGGTTCTCCAGCGAGCCGCCGTTGGAGGGCAGGATCATGGCCCAGCGCACGTAGTCGCCGATGTCGGGCAGGGTGACGTCGGGGGCCAGCTGCTCGGCGGCCTGCTTCGGCGGGGTGCGGAAGCGCATCGCGCCGAGCAGCAGGCTGACACCGTCGCCCGCGATCTTCGAGCCGTACGCCTTGGACAGGCCGGCGAACTCGTCGGTCAGCGGGGTGCGGCCGATGACGAAGCGGACGCCGGTGTCGGTCGGGGTGGTCCGCGGCGACAGCACCCCGCGAACCGCCGAGGTGACGCCGTCCGCGCCGACGAGCAGGTCGGCGGTGGCCGGGGCGCGGTGGGCGAACCGGGCCTGGACGGTGCCGTCGGGCTGCACCTCGTAGCCGGTCAGCGCGGCGTCGGTGTGCACGGTGAGGCCGGTCAGGAGCAGGTGTCGTAGCACCTGGCGGTCGACCACGATGCCGGTGCGGCCCGCGCCGAGCCTGCCGATCTCGTTCAGCTGGGGGTCCAGGATGAGCTGCTCGGCGGAGGCGTCCATGACGATCTCGTCCAGCAGCGGGTGCCAGCGCGTCGGCAGGCAGTCGCGCACCGCCTGGAACCCGGTCGGGTTCAGCACGAGCCGGTAGCCCTGGAACCGGGCGACGATCCCCGGGTCGCGCTCGAACACGTCGGCCTCGATGCCGGCACCGCGCAGGCCTTGGGCGAGAGCGAGGCCTCCCAGACCGGCTCCGACTACGGAAACGCGCATGACGTACCTCCGGGATTTCGATACCTCGGTACCTCGACACCTCGGTGCTTCGGCGCCTCGGCACGAACTAAGTTCGTTCTGACGAACTAAGTTCTACTTAACGAACTTAGTTCGTGTCAAGGTAAGGTGGTCGGCATGCCCGCTGATCCCCGTGATCCCAGTGATCCCCGTGATCCCCGCCAACGCCGCGCGGCCCGCAAGAAGCCGATCACCGTCGAGCGGATCACCGACGCCGCCCTGGAAGTCGTAGCCACCGAGGGGTACGACGCGCTGACCATCCGCCGGGTCGCCGCCGTGCTCGGCACCGGCCCGTCGTCGCTGTACGCGCACATCGTCAACAAGGACGACATCGACGACCTGCTGATCGGCAGGCTCTACGCCGAGGTCACGCTCCCCGAACCGGACCCGGCCGCCTGGCGCGAGCAACTGCTCGGGGTGTACACGCAGATCCGCGACCTGTACCTGAAATACCCCGGCGTCTCACGCGCCGCACTGGCCATGGTGCCGACCAGCCTGGAGACGCTGCGGGTCGGCGAGGGAATCCTGGCGATCCTGCTCGCGGGCGGCATCGAACCGAGAACGGCCGGCTGGGCCCGCGACGCGCTGTCCCTCTACGTCAGCGCGTACGCCCTGGAACAGTCCCTGGTCCGGCAACGGCAGCGGCACGAGGATCCGGAATGGGTGCTCAGCCAGGAGGAGTTGCTGGCCCGCTTCACGGCCCTGCCGGCCGAGCAGTTCCCACAGACCCGAGCCCACGCCGCCGAACTGATCTCCGGCACCGGCCCCGACCGCTTCGAGTTCACCCTCGGCCTGCTCATGAACAACCTGCGGCCCGCGTCCGGTTGACCTGCGGCGTGGGGCGGCCGCGCGGCGCTTCTTGTCCGCGAGCACCCACTTCGAGGACGCGCTACGACTGCGCAGGTCCGGCTTCGACCGCGTGAAGGTCATGGACCGCGTCGGCCTCGCCGCCGCGCTGTTCGACGAGGGCGAGGCCGAGCGGGGCGCAGCCGCGGCCCACGAGGCACTCGACGCCGCCGCCCGCATCGACTCCACCCTCGTCGCGTCCCGTCTCAACACACTGCTGGACGCCGCCCGCCCGTACGGGACCACCACAGTCGACGACGTACGGACCCGGGCGAGGGAACTCGCCGCCGCCAGACCGACGCCGATCGCGGCCTGAGACCATCGACCGCATGGGCAAGCACAGTCGACCCGGCCCGCCGAACCAGCCGTCGCGCGCTGTCCCGCGCGTCGACGCAGGCGACCCGCTCGCGCCGTACGACAAGCGGCGCCGACCGCCGATGGACGTCTTCCGGCGCCACCGGCCCGTGCCCGGCGGCGCCGGTCACCTCCGGCCGGACGAGCCGCGCGTCCTGGAGGAGTGGGACGGCTTCACCTACCAAGCGGTCGGCACCGCCGACGACTTGGCCTCGGCGCAGCAGTGGGTGAACGAACTCCGGATCGACGACGACCCGGCCGCGTGACGCCCCTCGGTCGCCTCTGAAGGCACCTCCGACGGACGAGGAGATGCGGCCCAGCTCATGGCCATGGCCGTGGCTGTGGCTGTGGCTGTGGCCGCAGGATTGATTTCCCTGGTGGGAGGGGGTGTGAATCAACTCCGTCGATGTGAGTCTCGGTGGGACCGAGCCGGACATATGGCTCTGTTTCCTCCCCCTCCTCCTCCCGATCGGAGCCCCCCATGCGTGCCAGCCTCGTCCGACGTGTCAGCCTCTCGGCAGCCCTTCCGTGCGTCCTCGCGGGAGCGGTCGTGGTGTCCGGCACCTCCGGCATGTCCTCCCTCGGGGCGGCCGCCACCGCCCCCGCGCCCCACAGTGTGAAGATCGACGCGCAGGAGGTGGCGCAGACCAACTTCCCGCAGGTTCACTGGAACGTCGACGACGGCGCCGACGGCTACCGCGCCATGCTCAGCGCCCTGGACGCGCTGGCCCGCAGCACGGCCAACGCGCGGCTGACCGGTCCGGTGGTCAACACGCGGGGCAACCGGGTCACCGTCACCGTCCTGGACAACCGCAGGACGAACAACTTCGCCGACGTCGTCATCAGCTCCCCGGGACACTCCGCGCCCACCGTGCACGCCGTGGTACGCCTCAGCGACCTGTACGTGGTGCGGGTCTACGCGGTGGGCGGGTCCAGCAACCGCGTCCTCAACCTCATCCGGAACGTCCCCAACGAGTCGGGCACCGACGACAACTTCTTCGTCGGCCGGGAGGGCTACGACGCCCTCTCCCGGGTCGCCAACCAGGCCCTGACCAGTGTCACCGTCGGCCCCGGCCCCCTCTCGCAGGCCCTGTTCGACCTGTCCAACACGAGCTCGTCCCGACTCAACCAGGCCCGCGGTCTGCTCACCGTCATCTTCGGCATCTCGGAGGCGGCCCGCTTCCGTACCCTGGCCGACCGGGTCGCGCCCTCCTTCGACAGCGGGGACTCGGTCACCTACAGCTCCCAGCAGATCGCCCTGATCCGGAACTGGGCCAACGTCAGCCACGTCTACGTCGGCCACGTCAACGGCACGGACGACGGCGCCAGCACGAGCGTCGCCGGGGCCGACATCTCCGACGCCCGCCAGGCGGCCTCCCTGCTGGCCATCGCCCTCAACGACGGCACCAACCCCAACCCCAAGGACGAACTCTGACCGACCCCCTACTCCCGGCTACTCCCGTCGCCACAAGCAGAACGGGTGTCCCGCCGGGTCGAAGAAGACCCGTACGTGGTCCTGGGGCTGGTGATCGGCGAGCGTGGCCCCCTCCGCCACCGCCCTCGCCGTCTCGGTCTCCAGGTCGTCAACCTCAATGTCGAGGTGCAGCATCATCTGCTGCTCGCCGGGGTTGCGGGTCGGCCACACCGGCGGGACGTACTCCGGCTCGGTCTGGAAGGACAGGCCGGTGCCGCCGTCGGGCGGGCCGATCAGCACCCAGTCGGGTTCCTCGGCCCGGATCACGTAACCGAGCAGGCGGGCGTAGAAGCCGGCCAGTTCGTGCGCGTCCCGCGCGTCCAGCACCACGGTGGAGAGTCTCGTAGGCGACATGTCCGCCCTCTACCCGCTCGCCGCGCGCCTTACGGGCGGCGCTTCTTGCCGTCCAGCTCGTCCCACCACTCGTCGGACTTGGGATCGCCGGACGGGTCGTCCCACCAGCGGTCGTCGGGGCCGCGCCGGTTCGCGACCATCGCGGCGACCGGCGGGATCAGCATCGCGACCACACACATCCCGACGGCCACGGGCACCGACCAGATCCGCACCACACCCCAGGCCAGGACGAACAGCCCGATGCAGATGCCCATCATGACGAAGTACGTGCGACGGCGGCGAGCCAGCATGTTTCCAGGGTAGGCCTGGGCACGCCAAAGGGCCGCACCCGGAAACAGGTGCGGCCCTTCGACCAGCAGTACGGCGATCAGACGGCGATCGCCACCTCCGCCAGGCCGCCCGTCTGGGCGACCACCGTGCGGTCGGCGGTGGCGCCCGGGACGAGGGCGCGGACGGTCCAGGTGCCCTCGGCCGCGTAGAAGCGGAACTGGCCCGTGGCGGAGGTCGGGACCTCCGCGGTGAACTCGCCGGTCGAGTCCAGGAGCCGGACGTAGCCCGTGACCGGCTCGCCGTTGCGGGTCACCTGGCCCTGGATCGTGGTCTCACCGGGCTTGATCGTCGAGGCGTCGGGGCCGCCGGCCTTCGCTCCACACATGTCTTGTTTCCTTCAGGTCGCAGCGGTGGTGCGGTTGCTTACTTGTTGGCGCCGAGCTCGATCGGAACGCCGACCAGGGAGCCGTACTCGGTCCAGGAACCGTCGTAGTTCTTGACGTTCTCGACACCGAGCAGCTCGTGCAGCACGAACCAGGTCAGGGCCGAGCGCTCGCCGATACGGCAGTACGCGATCGTGTCCTTGGCCAGGTCGACCTGCTCGTCGGCGTAGAGCTCCTTGAGCTCGTCGTCCGACTTGAACGTGCCGTCGTCGTTGGCGTTCTTCGACCACGGGATGTTGCGTGCGGACGGGACGTGGCCCGGACGCTGCGACTGCTCCTGCGGAAGGTGCGCCGGCGCGAGCAGCTTGCCGCTGAACTCGTCGGGCGAACGGACGTCGACCAGGTTCTGCGAACCGATCGCCGCCACGACGTCGTCGCGGAAGGCGCGGATCGCCTTGTTCTGCGGCTTCGCCTTGTAGTCCGTGGCGGGACGCGCGGGGACCTCTTCCACCAGCTCGCGGGCGTCCAGCTCCCACTTCTTGCGGCCACCGTCGAGGAGCTTGACGTTGTCGTGGCCGTAGAGCTTGAAGTACCAGTAGGCGTACGACGCGAACCAATTGTTGTTGCCGCCGTAGAGGATCACCAGCGTGTCGTTGCCGATGCCCTTGCCGGACAGGAGCTTCTCGAAGCCCTCCTGGTCGACGAAGTCACGGCGTACCGGGTCCTGGAGGTCCTTCGTCCAGTCGATCCGGATCGCGTTCTTGATGTGGTTCTTCTCGTACGCGGACGTGTCCTCGTCGACCTCGACGATCGCCACGCTCGGGTTGTCGAGGTTGGCCTCGACCCAGTCGGCGTCGACCAGGACGTCACTGCGGCTCATGCTTTTCTCCTCCGGGGCAGTTACGGCGGTGCGGTGCGTGAGAGAAAGGGTGCGCGCTCGCGCGGGTGTCCTGATCAGGGACACGGGGGGGAAAGACGGAAGCCTGCGCTTCCGCTCAGAAAGTGCGACAGAGCATGGCGGCGACGCGGCACAGGTCTACTGCCCGCCGCTTCGTGAGGTCGTCCGCCTGGCGCTTCATAACGACGATCGTAGGGACGGATCGCCGGACATGTCACCGGTGTGTCGTATTTTGAGACGCGATCGTCCGCGATGTGAGACGAGACGGTCACCGACAGCCCTACGGCGGGGAATCCAGGGCCTCGCGGCCGTTAACCCCGCCTCCGCACGGACACCGCCGTCTCGCCCCTCGGACACGCACCGCCCGTCCGCAACCGGCGCCCCGACCCGTCCTACCCGGCCAGGTTGACGTTCGAACCCTTCACCTTGATGTCCACACCGCCCTTCGCGGCCTGCACACTGTCCAGCTTCACCCCGCCCGGCAGTTCATTGATCGTCTGCTGGAAGTCGGTGATCGAGCGGACGCGGGAGTCGGCGAGGTTGACCACCAGCTTGGGCAGGTTGTCCGCGTGCACCTTCACCGTGTTGCCCTCGACGGTGACCGTGCTGAGCACCGGATACGTCGTCGTCCCGATCCCGGTGACGGTGACCTTCATGTCGGCCTTGATCTTGCCGTCGCCGCCGTCCGAGAGGCTGACGAGCTGGGCCGTGACGCCGGTGAAGACCTCCGTCGGCTGCGACTTGGCGGCCTTGAGGAGCTGGTCGTAGGAGATGCTCGCGGTGCCCGTCGCGCTGGTCGCGGTCGCCGAGGTCGCGGTGTTGCCGGTGAGCGAGAGCTTGACGCCCTTCATCCGGGCCTTGAGGTCGTCGATCCGGATCGTGGTGGCGCCGCCGGTCGTGTTGCCCGTGGGCGCCTCGTAGCTCTGGATGCCGATCTCGACGTCGTCCAGGTCCCCGAAGGCGACCTGGGTGAGGAAGGGAAAGCCCTTGATGGAGACGTCGGGGGTGGAGGCCAGGTTCTCCGACGACTTCACCCGGTCCGCGACCTCCTGCTCGGCGAAGTGCACCGCCACCCGGTCGGCGACGACGAAGAGCCCTCCCAGAATCACGACGACGATCAGAAGTATTCGCAGCGCGCGCATGCGGTGTTCCCCACCTAGGCGGTCATCGACGACAGCGGTACGACGACCGGGTGGCCGCTGATCGCGAGGTTAGTCCTGCGAGACGCGTGTACCGGGAAATTGTCGATCACCTGTGACAGTGCTCTTAACTTCGGCCTACACACCACTTACGCGACCAACTACCGCCTACGGCACGGAACTTGGCAGGCGCCGGGCTACACCAGCGCGCGTCCCAGCACGTACACCACCGGGGCCGCCGCGGTGAGCGGGAGGACCACACCGGCCGTGAAGTGGACGAAGCGGGACGGGTAGTCGTAGCTCGCGACCCGGTGGCCGATCAGCGCGCAGACCGCCGCGCCCGCGCCGAGCAGCGCGCCCTTCGCGCCCATGCCCGTCATCCCTCCTACGGCGATGCCCGCACCGGCGGCCGCCAGCAGCGAGACGACGACCGACGCCACGGTCGGCAGCGGCAGCGCGCGGGCCAGGATCGCGACGGCGACCGCGGCCGCGCCGACCGTCACCGCGTCCGGGTCGGCCGCGAGGTGCCCGGTCGCGACGATGGCCAGCGCCGCCGAGGCGACCGTGGCCATCAGGCCGGTGATCCGGGTGTCCGGGTCGGCGTGCGAGCGCAGCTGCATGACGAGGGAGAGCAGAACCCAGACACCCAGGGTGCCGAGGATCGCGGCGGGGCCGTTCTCCCGCCCGGCCGCGAGCAGCGCCACGTCCGCGACGAGCGCGCCCGCGAAGGCGAGCGCGATGCCCTGCCGGGCCGGCCACATCCCGTTCAGCCGGAACCAGCCCGCCGCCGTCACGGCCTGAAGGATCACGAGCGGTACGACGAGGGCGTACGACCCGACCTGCGCGGTGACGGAGAGCAGGACCGCCAGGACGGCGGTGAGGCCGGCGGGCTGCATCCCGGGTTCGATGATCGGCGAACGGCCTTCGAGGCGGGCCCGCTGGGCGTCGGTGATCCGGGCGTTGCCCGCGAGGGAGGGCGGGCCGTAGCCCTCTCCGGCGGGTGTCTGTACCTCGGGGACCTCGGGTCTGGGGGGCTGGGCCTGCGCGTAGGGGTCGTAACTCTGCGGTGCCGCCTGGTAGTTCTGCGGCGGGAAGTACGCCAGGTCGGACGCGGCGGGCCTGGTCTGCTGGACCTGGGTGTCCCAGGTCTGGCCCTGCCACTGCTGGGTGTACTGCTGGTCGGCCTGCGCGTCGTCGTACGCCTGCTGCTGCCCGGGCCAGGCCTGCGCCTGTGCCTGCTGGGGCTGCTGTTGCTGGTGCTGTTGTTGCTGGGCGTAGGGGTCGTAGCCCTCGCCATATCCCTCGTACGGCTGGTTGCTCATCGCTTCGCTCATCCTCCTGCGAACGGCGGGAGCACCTCGACCGTGCCGCCCTCGGCCAGCCGTACCGTCTCATGTCCGCGGGTGCCCACGGGGTCACCGTCGACGAGGAACGAGCATCGCAGCAGTACGCGGGCGAGTTCCCCGGGGTGTCGCTCGCGGACGGCGGCGAGGGCGTCGGCGAGGGTGACCGCGTCGTACGGCTCCTCAGCGATGCCGGCCGCTGCCTTCGCGGCGGCCCAGTAGCGCACCGTGACCTTTGGCATGTGCTTGCTTCCTCGGTAGACCGGTGTCGACGGACTCGGCGTCAACACCCGTCAGGCTAACCGCCCTGTGAACCGCCCCAGCGCCCGATGCGGTCCAGCAGGTCGTCGGCGGCCGCGTGCTCGGCGTGGCCCATGCCGGGCTCCAGCCAGAGTTCGGCCTGGTCACCGGCGGCGTCGGCCAGCATGCGGGGGTGGTCGACGGGGAAGTAGCCGTCGCGGTCGCCGTGCACGATGAGGAGCGGGGTGGGCGCGATGCGCGGGACCGCCTCGACCGGGGAGAGCGGGACCGGGTTCCAACCCCTGTGCTCGATACGGGTGTTGAGGCCGTAGCGGCCGACCAGGCGGCCCTCGGGGCGGGTCACCAGCCAGTGCAGCTTGCGCATGGGGGCCGTGCCTCGGTAGTACCAACGGGCCGGCGCACTCACGGAAACCACCGCGTCCGTGTGCGCTTCTGTGCGCCCCTCGCGCCTCTGGCCGTCGGCGTGCGCCTGAGAGCCGTAGAGCGCCGCGTGCCGCAGCACCACCGAACCGCCCATCGAGAAGCCGACGGTGACCACGCGCGTGTGTCCCTGTTCGCGCGCCCAGGCGACCGCCGCGGCCAGATCGAGGACCTCGCGGTCGCCGACGGTGGAGCGTCCGCCGGAGGCGCCGTGGCCCCGGAAGGAGAAGGTGACCACGGCCCCGTACTGGAGGAACGCCTCGGCGACCCGGCGTACATGGGGCTTGTCCACATCGCCCGTGAAACCGTGCGCCACGACGAACACGGGATCACCGGAAGGTGACCGGGAGGCGTCGTATACGGGCACCCCCGGTTCGTATACGGAATCGATCGTCACCCCGTCGTCGGTGTGCAGAAACGTCCGCAAAGGTGTACGTCTGATCGTCTCAGAGTTCGGACGAACGGTGGATCGTGCCACATGACCTGCCGTACCAGCGCTCATGTGGGCTATTCTGCTGGACAGAGGACTCGGGCAGCGAAGCCCCCGGGTCCTTTTGTGCTTTCGGGAGCGTTGTATACGAAGCGGGAAACCTCGGGAAACCCCAGGTGGCCGCCGGAGATACAAGGCCCCCGTCAGCACAGAGCATCGCCGCAATGCCGCAGTGCCGCATACGTCCTCGCAGGGACCGAGGAGGAACCAGACATATGAGTTCTCTGCTGCTCCTGACCAATGCCCTCCAGCCGTCGACGGAGGTGCTTCCGGCCCTTGGCCTGCTGCTGCACAACGTGCGCGTGGCACCGGCGGAAGGCCCCGCACTCGTCGACACCCCCGGTGCCGACGTCATCCTGATCGACGGCCGCCGTGACCTGCCCCAGGTGCGCAGCCTGTGTCAGCTCCTCCGGTCCACCGGCCCGGGGTGCCCGCTCATCCTCGTCGTCACCGAGGGCGGCCTCGCGGCCGTCACCGCCGACTGGGGCATCGACGACGTCCTGCTCGACACGGCGGGCCCCGCCGAGGTCGAGGCGCGACTGCGCCTGGCCATGGGCCGCCAGCAGATCGTCAACGACGACTCCCCCATGGAGATCCGCAACGGCGACCTGTCGGTCGACGAGGCGACGTACTCCGCCAAGCTCAAGGGCCGGGTCCTCGACCTGACCTTCAAGGAGTTCGAGCTCCTCAAGTACCTCGCCCAGCACCCGGGCCGCGTCTTCACGCGCGCCCAGCTGCTGCAGGAGGTCTGGGGCTACGACTACTTCGGCGGTACGCGGACGGTCGACGTCCACGTACGGCGGCTGCGCGCGAAGCTCGGAGTCGAGCACGAGTCGCTGATCGGGACCGTCCGGAACGTCGGTTATCGATTCGTTACCCCGGAGAAGGGTGACCGGGGCGGCGAGGAGGCCAAGCTCAAGGCAAGCGCTGCCATCGCCGACGCAAAGCCGGAGGATGCGGACGGTACGGCCGATTCGGCCGCGCTGGACGCCGCCGAGATCCCGGCCGAGGCGTAACCGTTCCGGGCAGGGCGTCGCTTGTCGGTGTCGCCTCCGCGCGGAGATGGTGCGCGGAAGCTGAGAGAAGCTTCGAAACGCCCTGCCCAGAGCCGGTCCATCCGCGTAGACTCCGCGCGTGGCCAAGGTGACTCGGGATGATGTGGCGCGGCTGGCGGGTACTTCGACCGCCGTTGTCAGCTATGTCATCAACAACGGACCCCGGCCGGTTGCCCCGGCCACGCGCGAGCGTGTCCTCGCCGCGATCAAGGAACTGGGGTACCGACCCGACCGGGTGGCCCAGGCCATGGCGTCGCGGCGTACGGACCTCATAGGCCTGATCGTGCCGGACGCGCGCCAGCCCTTCTTCGGGGAGATGGCGCACGCGGTCGAACAGGCCGCGTCCGAGCGCGGAAAGATGGTGCTGGTCGGCAACTCCGACTACGTGGGCGAGCGCGAGGTCCACTACCTGCGCGCGTTCCTGGGGATGCGGGTCTCCGGCCTGATCCTCGTCAGCCACGCGCTGAACGACAACGCGGCGGCGGAGATCGAGGCGTGGGACGCCCGCGTCGTCCTCCTCCACGAACGCCCCGAGGCGATCGACGACGTGGCGGTCGTCACCGACGACCTCGGCGGCGCCCAGCTCGCCGTCCGCCACCTCCTGGAGCACGGCTACGACTACGTCGCCTGTATGGGCGGTACGGCGGAGACGCCGTCCGTCGGTGACCCGGTCTCCGACCACGTCGAGGGCTGGCGGCGCGCGATGACCGAGGCCGGCCTGCCGACCGAGGGGCGCCTCTTCGAAGCCCCGTACAACCGCTACGACGCGTACCAGGTCGCCCTCGGCATCCTCTCCGGCCCGCGCCGTCCGCCCGCGATCTTCTGCTCCACCGACGACCAGGCGATCGGCCTGCTGCGGGCCGCGCGCGAGCTGCGCATCGACGTGCCGCGCGAGCTGGGTGTCATCGGCTTCGACGACATCAAGGAAGCGGCTCTGGCCGACCCGAAGCTGACAACGATCGCATCGGACCGCCCGGCGATGGCCCGCGCGGCCGTCGACCTCGTCCTCGACGACGGGCTTCGGGTGGCGGGGTCTCGGCGTGAGCGGCTGAAGGTGTTTCCGTCGCGGCTGGTGATACGGCAGTCGTGCGGGTGCGAGGGCTGAGCCCACTCGTATCGGCGGTCACAGGGTTCGCTGGAATCCCCGAGTTTCCGGGGCTCCGGCGTCTTTATATCGGGCATACGAGGTTCTGTCGGGCTTCTCAGCGGGGACTCAGGTACCTCTCATGATCGCGCGACAGGCTCTGTTCCATGACCGAGAGCTTCCGCCGCAGCGGCGAGTACGAGACCCCCCAGGGCGACCAGCCGCAGGCGTACCCCCAGCAGCAGCACGCCTCTTCTCCCGTGAACCCGGAGTGGCCGCCCCCGCCGGCCTACCAGCCTCCGGTGCAGCAGCCTCAGCCCGTGCAGCAGACGCAGCAGCCGGCCGCGCCCGAGTGGCCGGCCCAGGCTCCCGCCCCCTCGCCCGCCCCGCAGGCCGCCTTCGGCGCCGACGGCGGAGCGTACGGCGGCGGTGACGGCGGCGCTCACGGTGGCGGCGGTGACACCGCTCTCCTCACCCACGTCCAGGGCGAGGCGCCCAAGCCGAAGAAGCGCACCCGGGGTCCGCTCGCGCTGCTCGCCGCCGTGGCGATCGTCGCCGCGGCCGTCGGCGGCGGTACGGCGTACGCCTTCCAGGAGCTGACCGGCAAGGACACCGTCGCCACCTCCAGCACCACTACGGCCGTCGTGCCCTCCAGCAAGAGGGGCGACGTCGCCACCATCGCCGCGACCGTCAGCCCGAGCGTGGTCGAGGTCGAGGCCACCCTGAGCAACGGTTCGTCGACCGGCGCCGGCGTGATCATCACCGCCGGCGGCGAGGTCGTCACCAACAACCACGTCATCTCCGGCGCCACGTCCGTCAAGGTCAAGACGAGCAACGGCAAGACGTACACCGCGACGGTCGTCGGCACGGACAGCAAGAAGGACCTCGCGCTCCTCAAGCTGTCGGGCGCCTCCGGCCTGAAGGCGGCCACCCTCGGCAACTCCGCCGGCGTCCAGATCGGCGACACGGTCGTCGCGATCGGCTCCCCGGAGGGCCTGACCGGCACCGTCACCAGCGGCATCGTCTCCGCCCTGAACCGTGACGTGACCGTCTCGACCGACGAGAGCCAGAGTCAGAGCCAGGGTTCGGGCTCGGGCGGCAGCGGCCAGTGGCCGTTCCAGTTCGGCGGCCAGCAGTTCAACGGCGACACCGGTTCGTCCACGACGACGTACAAGGCGATCCAGACCGACGCGTCCCTCAACCCCGGCAACTCCGGCGGTGCCCTGATCGACGCGAACGGCAACATCATCGGCATCAACTCCGCGATGTACTCGTCCAGTTCGGACTCCTCGTCCTCGTCCTCCGAGGCCGGAAGCATCGGCATCGGCTTCGCCATCCCGATCAACACCGTCAAGGCGGACCTGGCTTCGCTGCGGGCGGGCGGTTCCGACAACTAGGTCCGTAGTCCAGCGATCAGTAGGGAGTACGTCATGATCAAGCAGGTTTCGCACACGGTGACCGACACCGGAGCGGCCGGTCTCGGCCTGGCCCTCGGGGTGGCGTACGAACTGCACGCGCCGGCCGCGCGGGCACCGGAAGTGGCGCCCGTCCCGGAGCTGATGGGCCTGCGCACCAGCGCGGCCCGCCCGCACCACCGCAAGGTGCCGCTGAACCGCCTCCAGACGATGCGAGGCTGAGTCGGGGACCGAGGGAAGGCGATCTCACGCTTTTTCTCACTTCCTCCCCTCTTCACGCACCGGCCGGGAAACATGCGAGGCTGATTGCGACCAGCCGATCGTTGTCTCCCCGTCCCACCGCACCCGAGGAATCCAGCCCATGAGCCCCGCCGAAGGCGACCGTGACACCCAGCGCATCCTGATCGTGGACGACGAGCCGGCTGTGCGCGAAGCACTCCAGCGCAGCCTCGCGTTCGAGGGGTACGACACCGAGGTCGCCGTCGACGGCGCGGACGCGCTGGAGAAGGCGACCGCGTACCAGCCCGACCTGGTCGTCCTCGACATCCAGATGCCGCGCATGGACGGCCTGACGGCGGCCCGCCGGATGCGGGGTGCCGGTACGACGACCCCGATCCTGATGCTCACGGCCCGCGACACGGTCGGCGACCGGGTGACGGGACTGGACGCGGGCGCCGACGACTACCTGGTCAAGCCCTTCGAACTCGACGAACTCTTCGCCCGCGTACGGGCGTTGCTCCGCCGCAGCTCCTACGCGGCGGCCGCGGCGGCCGGGACCGCCCCCGAGGACGACTCCCTCACCTTCGCCGACCTCCGCATGGACCTCGCGACGCGTGAGGTCACCCGCAACGGCCGCCAAGTCGAGCTGACCCGCACGGAGTTCACCCTCCTGGAGATGTTCCTGGCGCATCCCCGCCAGGTCCTCACCCGCGAGCAGATCCTGAAGGCGGTCTGGGGCTTCGACTTCGAGCCGTCCTCCAACTCCCTTGATGTGTACGTGATGTACCTGCGCCGCAAGACGGAGGCCGGGGGCGAGCCTCGGCTTGTGCACACGGTGCGGGGCGTGGGGTACGTGCTGCGACAGGGCGGAGCGGAGTGAAGAACGTCCTCAACCGGTTCCTGCACCGGTTCCGGACCCTGCCGATCCGGTCCCGGCTGGCGATGCTGGTCGCTGCGGCGGTGGCGTTCGGGGTTGCGGCGGTTTCGGTGACCTGTTGGTTCATCGTGCAGGGGAAGTTGTACGAGCAGTTGAACAACGACCTGGCGAGGTCGGCGATGAGGGGACCCGACCAGAACCGACAGGCGGTCCAGATCGCCCTCTTCAACTGCTCGGCGACTCCGCAGGGCGGCAACAGTTTCGTCCGGAACGCCTACTCCCAAGTGGTCACGGAGAAAGGCAAGGTCTGCGTCCAGGGCGACTCCACGGGAGTGGTCAAGGTCACCCAGTCCGACAAGGACGTGATCAAGAGGGGGGACGAGAACCGGGTCTACTACCGCAACGGCACAGACACGAACGGCAACGAGGTACGCGTGATGACGCGCTTCGTGTCCCCCACCACCACGACCTCCGGGGCTGTCGGGCCCAACGTCGGGCTCGTGGTCGCGGTACCCCTCAACGGCACCCAGAACACGCTCAACGAACTGGCCCTGATCCTCCTCCTCGTCTCCGGCATCGGAGTCGTTGGCGCCGGCGCTGCAGGCCTCGCGGTCGCACGTGCAGGTCTCCGTCCCGTCGACAAGCTCACCGAGGCCGTCGAACACGTGGCCCGTACCGAGGACTTGGCGATCCGTATCCCCGTGGACGAGGACAGCGACGACGAGATCGCCCGCCTCTCCCGCTCGTTCAACTCGATGACGACCTCCCTGGCCAACTCCCGCGAGCTGCAACAGCAACTCATCGCGGATGCCGGTCACGAACTCCGTACCCCCCTCACCTCCCTCCGTACGAACGTCGAACTCCTCACCCGCAGCGAGGAGACCGGCCGACCGATCCCCCCGGCCGACCGCAAGGCGCTCCTCGCCTCGGTGAAGGCGCAGATGACCGAACTGGCGTCTCTGATCGGCGACTTGCAGGAGCTGTCCCGCTCGGAGGGCCAGCGGGGTGAGCGCGTCCAGGTGGTCTCGCTCCAGGACACCGTCGAGGCCGCGCTCCGCCGAGCCCGCCTGCGCGGCCCGGAGTTGACGATCACGGCCGACGTACAGCCGTGGTTCGTGCAGTCGGAGCCGTCCGCCCTGGAACGCGCGATCGTCAACATCCTCGACAACGCGGTGAAGTTCAGCCCCGAGGGCGGCACGATCGAGGTCCAGCTCACCCGCGGCGTCCTCACCGTCCGCGACCACGGCCCCGGCATCCCGGCCGACGAACTCCCCCACGTCTTCGACCGTTTCTGGCGCTCACCGTCGGCGCGCGCCCTCCCCGGCTCGGGCCTGGGCCTGTCCATCGTCGCCCGCACGGTCGAACAGGCCGGCGGCGAGGTGACGTTGGCACACGCGCCGGGTGGCGGGACGGTGGCGACGGTACGGATCCCGGGGACACCGACTGCACCGCCCGAAAGCTCCACCCCTCAGTAAGCAAGTTGAAAAAGTGTGACACTTCGGCAGGAAGTGTCACACTTCGCGGAGGGGAGGGTGGGGGGGGTGTCGGCATCTGCCCGTCGTATTCGCCCTCAGTGCCAGTGAACTCGGCCTGCGGCAGGGCGCAGTACAGGGCGTGACAGGTGTCCGGTCCGCCGTACCCATCACGGATCAAGGACCACAACCTTGAGGTGGTGGGCGGATCTGTTCCGACACCGGCCGGTGGCAGCAGATCCGCCCTGCGCTCACAGAGTCGAGGAACTCTTGACCGCCTCGACGAATGATCCCCAGGGCGACCAGCCGAAGATCAGCGGACTGCCCGACGGGGCCTTGCTGTCCCGCACGGGGACCAGGCCGGTGTAGCCGTCGGCGACCTCGACGCAGTTGTTGTCTCCCCCGTCGCTGTAGCTCGACTTGCGCCAGGCGGCTGTGCTGAGGTCGGGGGTGGACTTCATGATCTGTGTTCCTCCAGTACGTCCCTGATGAACGCGAGCGAGTCCGACGGGGACAACGCAAGATCCCTGAGCCGATCGTAGGACAGTCGGTGTCGCAGAACGTCGTCCGGTTCCTCGATCAGTTCGCCTCGGCTGTTGCCCTCCGTGTAGGCAACGGCACTTCCGTCCTGCTGCCACAACAGCGTCACGGTGCCGTTCATGTGGTGGTGTACCCCGGCGCTGAACGGCAGCACTTGAAGCGCCACGTTGGGCCACATCGCAACAGCCTCAAGACGCAGCAACTGATCGGCCCAGGTCTTCCCACTCGCGGCAGGGCGCCGGAACGCGAACTCGTCCATGATGATGCGCACGTTGGGCTCCGGATTCTGCTGCAACAGGTACTGCCTGCCCAGCCGTAGCGCCACCTGTTCCTCGACCAGTTCCGCACGATCAGGTGTTGTCTGGGCCCCGGACAACACCTCCCGAGCGAAATCCTCGGTCTGCACCAGTCCAGGTACACCCAGCGCGAACTTCCACATGACCCGCGCTGTCGCCTCCAGCCCCATGAACCGCTTGTACTGGTCCTTGAACGCGTCCAGCCGAGCCGCCTTCCAGTGACTGACGAGCAGCTCACCGGCCTCGTAATAGACGTCCAAGTCCTCCATCACCGTCACCTTGGACAACCGCTCCCCCGACTCCAGTCGGCTCAGGTAGCTCTTGTCGTAGCCGGTGTCCTCCGCCAACTGCCCGAGTGACTTCCCCGCCTTCTCCCGCAGATACCGGAGTGTCCGGCCCAGTACCGCGCGCCCCGACTCACCCTCGGCGTCAACCTGTTCGGTCACGTCACCCCTCCCCGTTGCCTGGGCCCGCAGACAACGCCAACCCTCTTCCGCAGCGTACGCCGCACCGGTGACCATCGAGGCACGAACGGTAATCACCGCTCGTCAGGACCCCGGCAGGAGAGAGGAGCGCAGCGGAATGAGTGAACGCGTCGTAGGAATCCGGGAGTTACTGCTTGCCCAACGAGTGGTGGTACGCGCATGAGCGTTCCCAACACCACCCGCAACGAACTCCGGTTGCTCCCCTGGACCACCCCCGACGGCAAGCCCTGCTACCTCAGCGCCGACAGCCACGACAGCCGTCTCTCGCTCCTCGCCGACGACATCGAGGCGGCCCAACTCGACTCCGGGGAACAGGTGTTGGCCGGAGCCAAGGCCGTGCTCGCGGACCCGAAGGCCGGTGAACGGGCCGTACGGTTCGCGCTCACCAGGGCGTCGGAATCCCTCGGCGACGTACTCCGCATCGCCGTCAGCCGAGGCGAACGCGTCCCGGGGTGCGAACGGTGACCCCGGACCGGTCCCGTCCGCTGACCTCGGGGCCCTTCATCGTCCCTGCGCACCGGCCCCCGCCGCCTCCTGACAAGCACAGTTTGCCGATCTACCATCTACCCGTCCTACACGGGGGAGTCGGCATGGGCCAGGACGTGCACGAGCGCGGCATCGAGCGGGAGTACGGGCGACGGAGACGGATCCGCCTCGGGTGGTTCGCCTTGATGGGGGTTGCCGTCGCTAACTCCGTCTACCAGATGAATCGGGACCCCAATATCGTCGGCGAGCGGGCCCGGCTGGTCGCCGACGTCCTGCTGCTGTGGTTGTTCGTCTGGGCTCTGCTCACCAGTTGGCGCCAGCGCACCTTCGTCACGGCGGACGGGATCGCCGTGCGCGGAGCCGTACGGATCCGGCGCCGGACCTGGCACGACATCTACGACATCCGTGTCGAGCCCCGCCGCAACCAGCGCAGCGGCGACTCCCAGTGGCTCACCTTCCTCTACGACAACGACGGCCGGCGCCTGCTTCTCCCACACGTCGACGACGGTCAACTCCCGGAATTCGGCGCCGAGATCGATGGTCTGCGCGAGACGGCCGCCCGGCAGCGCGGCATGGCCTGTGAGCTGCGGCCCGAGGTCGAGGAGCGGATCCGGCGGCAGGCCGGTCACCGTAAGGCCTGGGAACGGGCCACCAGCGGCGCCCTGTTCGTCCTGCTGGCCATGTTCCTGGTCACGCTGTGGCGGATAGCGACCGGCCGGGACGCCGAGCCGCTGCTACTGCTCGTCTGCGTTCCTCTCGGCGCCTTCGCCCTGTTCGCCGCTCTCCTGCACTGGCGCTGGGAGTCCCAAGTCCCGCCCCCTGGACGCGGCTTCCGGGAGCAGCCCCCGCTCTAGCCGTACGACATCAGCTCAACTCACCGACCTGAAGAACTCGGTGATGTCCCCGGCCAGCAACTCCGGTTCCTCGTGGGCCGGGAAATGACCACCGCGCGGCATCGTGGTGTACCGGGTGAGGTGGTACTTGCGTTCCACGAAGCCGCGAGGGGCGGGGGCGCCGAGGTTGGCGGGGAACAGGGCCAGGGCGGTTGGTACCTCCACCCGGTCCAGCTTTGGGATGAGGCCCTGGCCGGACGCGTAGTAGGGGATGAACGACGTCCCGATCGTGTTCGTGAACCAGTACAGCGACGCCTGGGTGAGAAGGAAGTCGTCCGTGAAGCGGGTCGAGAGGTTCCCTTCGCAGTCGCTCCAGGAACGGTACTTCTCCAGCATCCAACCCAGCAGGCCCGATGGGGAGTCGCTCAGGCCCTGGGCCAAGGTCATTGGGCGGGTGCGTTGTTGGTGGGCGTAGGCGCCTTCTTCCTGGGACCAGGCGCCGAAGGTGGTCAGGTACTCCCGTTCCTCGTCGGTCAGTTGGGCGGCGGTGGGGTCCGGGGGCGTGCTCAGGATGTCCAGCAGGTGGATGCCGACCACGCTCTCGGGGTGGGCCTGGCCGAGGCGTGCCGTGATTCCCGAACCCAGGTCGCCGCCGTGTGCGCCGTAGTGCTCGAAGCCCAACTCGTCGCGCATCAGGCGGTGCCACAGTTCGTGGGTGGGTGGTGACTGGGCCGTCAGGCTCGGGGGCGGGGACGAGAACGTGAAGCCCGGGAGGGACGGCACGATCACCGTGAAGGCGTGCTGCGGGTCGCCGCCGTAGCTCGACGGTGTCGAGAGCCTTCGGGCCAATTCCACCAGTTCGTAGAACGTGCTCGGCCAGCCGTTGGTCAGGACGAGGGGCGGCAGGGTTCCGACTCGTTCGGCGTCGAAGCGTAGGTAGTGGACCGTCATGCCCTCGATCTCGGCGAAGTGGGACGGCAGGGCGTTGATCTCCGTCTCGTGGGCGCGCCAGTCGTAGCCGTCGGACCAGTACTCCGTCAGTCGCCTCAGCTCTTTGCTGTCCGTGCCCGCCTGCCACTCGGTTACGGGCCACGGTTCCGCCCACCTCGTGCCGCGCAGGCGGGCCCGTAGGTCGCCGAGGGCCGCTTCCGGGACCTCCAGCAAGGGGCTGGGGGTGGTGTCCGTCGTTGAGGTCGTCCATGTTTTCGACACCTCTGAAACGTATAGCCGGTGTCACATGTCGTCAACACCGGCTTCGCGGTACGGTGGTGTCGTGAGTGATGGCGTCGTAGATCTCGTCCTGGTCGAGCAGTTCCTCAACACGCTCGACGAAAGATCCTTCAGCTGGCACGGGGAGCGGCACACCGGCAACGATGAACTGACCTCCATCCAGGGCCTGTTGGCGTGGCTGGAGGAGCATGGGCTGGTCAGCTCGGGGCAGGAACTGGGGCCGTCCGATCTGACCGCCGCCCTCGCGCTCCGGGCCGGTCTGCGGGATGCCCTCACCAGCGCAACCGACGACGCCGATGGCACCGACCGTGCCAAGACCGCTCGGACCCTCGCCCGTTTTCCCCTGGTGCTGGCTCCGGACGCGGGCGGAAGCGGGCTGCGGCTCGTCGCCGACAGCGGTGCGCCGGGCCTCGACGCCATCGTGGAGACGGTCGCCGCCAGCGTCGCCGGTGGTGGCTGGAGTCGTCTGAAACTGTGCGCCTCGCCGGACTGCCGTTGGGCCTTCTACGACACCTCGCGCAACGGCCGCGGCCGCTGGTGCTCGATGGACGCCTGCGGGAACCGGAACAAGACCCGTGCCTACCGTCGCCGCCACGCGGACTGAGGAGACGCCCCCGCCAGTCCTCAGCCCTCGCATGACCAACTGCCAGCCCCGCCACAGGCGTTCGTCCCACCGTGTCGGCATGGCGCCGAAGATTCTCCTGGCCGACGACGACGAAGACGTGCGGGAAGGGATCGGCAGGCTGCTCCGGTACGAGGGGTACGAGACCGTCCTCGCCGGGGACGGGCGTACCGCGCTCGATCTGCTCGGCGTATCTCTCGGCGCATCTCTGGGCCTGTCCCTCGGTGTGCCGGAGGATTCCGCCGCGCCGGACCTCGTGCTGATGGACGTCACCATGCCCGAGTTGGACGGACTCGCCGCCACCCGCCGCATCCGCGCCTCCGGGTCCACCGTGCCGATCCTGATGATCACCGGGCGGGACGCCGTCGGCGACCGGATCGTCGCCCTCGACAACGGGGCCGACGACTATCTCAGCAAACCGTTCGCCGTCGAGGAACTCCTCGCCCGCGTACGGGCGTTGCTGCGGCGCAGTGCCCAACACACCCCGGCCGCCGACACGTTGCCCGAGCTCGAACGGCTCGTCTTCCAGGATCTGGTCATGGACCTGCGTACCCGTACCGTCACCCGTGACGGACGGCCGCTCGATCTCACGCGGACCGAATTCCTGCTGCTGGAGCACCTGTTGAGGCATCCGGGCACCGCGCTCACCCGGTCCCGGATCCACCGGCAGGTGTGGGGCTTCGACTTCGAGCCCGCGTCCAACACGCTCGACGTGTACGTCATGTACCTGCGCCGGAAACTGGAGAGCCGCGGCGAACCGCGGCTCATCCACACCGTGCGGGGGCTCGGGTACAGCCTCCGGGCCGCTCCGCCTACGTGATCTATCGCTTCGGCAGCCGCAGGATCATCGTCTCGTCCGATGCCTGGGGCGGGACCGGGCGCAGGATCATCGTGTCCTCCGAACGATGCCGTCCCGTTCCCGTGATCGCCATCTCGGGGAGCGGACCCGCAAGTCGCGCGTACACGCCGCCCCTTGCCACCAGCTCCGCGTGCGTGCCCGTCTCGACGAGTCGTCCGCCGTCCACCACCAGGATGCGGTCCGCGTCCGGGGCCAGGCTCAGGTCGTGGGTGATCATGATGGTCGTACGGCCGGACATCAGGCGGCGCAGGGGCTGGATCACCTGGCGGGCGGCCACCGAGTCGAGGCCGGCGGTCGGTTCGTCGAGGACCAGGACCGGGGCCTCGCGGAGCATCGCCCTCGCGATCGCGATGCGTTGGAGCTGGCCGCCGGACAACGCCGCGGTGCCGGGGGCGAGTTGAGTGTCGTAGCCCTCGGGGAGTGCGGCGATGAAGTCGTGGGCCGCCGCCGAACGCGCCGCTCGTTCGATGTCCTCGTCCGTCGCGCCGGGGCGGCCGCACTCGATGTTCTCGCGGACCGTGCCGTTGAGGATGAGGGTCTGCTGGGGGAGCAACGCGACGTTCTCCCGCAGGAATTCGAGGGGTACGTCGCGGAGGGGGACGCCGTCCAGGCAGATCACGCCCGCCGAGGGGTCGTAGAAGCGGGTGAGGAGTTTGGAGAGGGTGGACTTGCCCGCGCCGCTCTCGCCCGTGATGATCACCAGCTCGCCCGGGTCCGCCCTGAAGGTGACGTCGTTCACCGAGTCGCGGGTCGCGCCGGGGTAGGCGAAGGTCACGCCGTGGAAGCTGACCCAGCCGTGGACGGGCCAGGCGGGGACGGGTTCGCGGGGGTCGCCGACGGACGGGGTGGCGTCCAGGATCTCGTTGATACGGGCGGCGCCGGCCGTGGCGGCGGTGAGGGTGAGGCCGAGTTGGCCGAGGTTGCGGACCGGGGGGTAGAGGTAGCCGATGAAGGCGGCGAAGGCGAGGAGTGCGCCCAGCGTCATGCGGTCGGCGGAGATCTCCCAGACGCCCAGGCCGATCACCGACAGGACGCAGAGCGTCTCCACGACCTCCACGAACTGCTCGTACATCTCGCTGAGTCGGGCGCCTCGGACCGATGCCTTCATCCATGCGCGGGCTTCGACGTCGAGGCGCTTCTCCTCGTCCCGGCGGCGGTTGTACGCCTGGGTGAGGACCACGTTGCCGAGGGACTCCTCGACGACCGAGGTGATCGCGCCGTCGGCGACCCGTTCGTCCTGCGAGGCCTGTTTGATGCGGCCCGAGAAACGGCGGGCCGCGATGAGGAAGAGGGGGGCCAGGACGAAGGTCGCGAGGGCCAGGTCCCAGCGGAGGTACAGGGCCGCGCAGGCGTAGAACACGGCTGAGAAAGCTGCGGAGATGGTGCCGACCACCCCTGACACGACCATCTGCTCGATGGCCTCGACGTCTCCGGTGAGGCGTTCGACCAGGTCGCCCTGGCGGTGCTTCTGGAAGAAGTGGGGCGGGAGGTCCTGGACGTGGCGGAAGACGTTCGCGCGCAGGCGCAGGACGAAGCGTTCGGCGGTCCAGGTGGCCAGGGAGTTGCCGAAGTAGCCGACGAGCGCGCCGAGTGCGGCGACGCCGAGCCAGGCGGCGGCCGGGCCCCAGAAGTCGGACAGCGAACCGGCCTTGAGGGCGTTGTCGGTGAGGTCCGCGAAGAGCAGGATCGCGGCGGTCTCGGAGAGCGCCGACACGACGACGCACGCGATGATCACCGCCAGCCACTTGCGGTCACCGCGGGTCAGCGGCCAGAAACGGCGGAAGGCCTCACGGGCTTCCCTCATGGTCAACAACTCCCTTCAGAGCAGGCCGGGTTCAGAGGACGGCCGAGGTGGGTCCACGGCCTGGACGTGGCCGAGGCGGGGCCACCGGAGCGAGTTGGCTCGCTAACCAGTGACCCCGCCTCACGGTGTGCGGGATCAGCCCTTGTGGGCGACCGGGCGCTTCGGCGCGTGCTTCTTCGGCGCGGGCTTCTTGGGGGCCGGGGCCGGCTTGCGGTGCTTCTTGACGGGGACGATCTTGTGGAAGCTCATGGCGGGGTCCCTCCCGGTAAGTGCCGCGCTGGTGCGGCGAGTTGTGGGGTACTGCGGGTCGTGCGGGTGGCGCTGCGGGTGCTGCGGGTCTTCTACGGCCGGACCGGCGGCTTACTTGTGACCGACCGGACGACGCTTCGGGGCCGGCGCCGGCTTCTTCGGCGCGGGCTTCTTGGGCGCCGGAGCGGGCTTGTGGTGCTTCTTGACCGGGGCGATCTTGTGGAAGCTCATGCTGGGTTCCCTCCCTGGGAGTGCCGCTCTGCCGCGGCTTGCTGTTGGGTACTGCGGGTCTGCTGCGGGTGGCCGAGCCGCTTACTTGTGGCCGACCGGGCGACGCTTCGGGGCGTGCGCGGGCTTCTTCGGCGCCGGCTTCTTGGGGGCCGGGGCGGGCTTGCGGGTCTTCTTCACCGGGGCGATCTTGTGGAAGCTCATGTCTGTGTCCCTCTCTGCTGCGGTTCTGCAACAGTTCCTCTACCGATCTGCTGCAACTGTCTTTGAATTACGCCTGTAAATTCTTTGTCAGCCCTTGTTGGCGACGGGACGACGCTTCGGGGCGGGCTTCTTCGGGGCGGGCTTCTTACCGCTCGGAGCGGGCTTACAGGTCTTCTTGATGGGGTGAATCTTGTTGAAGCTCATGATTAATTCCCTCCCTGGTACGAGTTTTTATGTGTGACTTACTTCGGCTTACTTGTGGCCGACCGGGCGACGCTTGGGGGCGCCGAGCGGCTTGCCCAGGGGCTTCTTCGGGGCTTTCTTGGGGGCCGGGGCGGGCTTGTGGGCCTTCTTCACCGGGGCGATCTTGTGGAAGCTCATCGTGGTCTCCTTCGTCTCTAACGTCTTCTTGCGTCTTCTTGTCGTTTGCGCCGTTCGCTTTCGACATGGAAAACACTACTGGACTTCTGACGCAGGAAAAGCGATTTTCGCTTAGACCTTCCTGAGCAATCCCTGTGGAAGACTCTTATGGAATTTGCGGAACTGAACCGGGTCTTACACAGAATTTAGAACGGGAAAACAGAAGGGGCCCGGCGCCGACCTGCGGCTCCGGGCCCCTCGTCAGAGATGGGTTACTGCACGATGTTGATCCGGTTCGCCGCCGGGGGCGCCAGCGGGGCCGTCGCCGACGAGTTCGCCGTGAGGTAGTCCGCCAGCGCGGTCAGGTCGTCCGTGCCGACCAGGTCGCCGGTGCCCTGCCCCAGCGTCGTGAAGCCGTCACCGCCGCCCGCGAGGAAGCTGTTCGTCGCGACGCGGTACGTGGCCGCCGGGTCGATGGCGGAACCGTTGAGCCTGATCGAGTCCGTGACCACCCGGTCCGCGCCGGTCTTCGTCAGGTCCAGCGTGTACGTCAGCCCGGACGACACCTGGAGCACCTTCGGCGCCGCCGTGTTCGTGCCGCTCACCTGCTCCTTGAGCGCCTGGATCACCTGGGCGCCCGTGAAGTCCTGGAGGTTCACCGTGTTGGCGAACGGCTGCACCGTGAAGCCCTCGGCGTACGTCACCACGCCGTCGCCCTCGGCGCCGGTGGCCTTGTAGGTGAGCCCTGCCCGCACCCCGCCCGGGTTCATCAGCGCGAGGTCGGTCTCCGGGTCCAGCTTCTTGCCGTACGCGAGTTGGGCGTCCGCGATGAGGTCGCCCATCGGGGACTCGGTGCCGGTGCTGTTGACGTCACCGGAGATGTAGCCGATCGCGCGGTTGCCGATGGGCGCAGCGAGGGCGTTCCACTTGCCGATCAGGCTGGTCAGGTCGGCGGCCTTGGGCACGTCACGGGTGACCACGTGGTTCGCCGACTTGACCGCCGTACGGGCGATGTCGCCTGTCCTGCGGTCGTACGTCAGCGTCGTGTCCGTGTAGAGGCGGCCGAAGGACGAGGCCGAAGTGACCATACGGGGCTTGCCACTTGGGTCGTTGATCGTGCAGACGTACGCGTTGTGCGTGTGGCCGGTGACCAGCGCGTCCACCGCCGGGGTGACGTTCTTCGCGATGTCGACGATCGGGCCGGAGATGCCGGAGCCCGAACCGGACGCGTCACAGTCGTAGTTGTAGGACGCGGAGGCGGGGAAGCCGCCCTCGTGGACCAGCGCGACGATCGACTGCACGCCCTGCTTCTGCAGCTCCTTGGCGTACTTGTTGATCGTCTCGACCTCGTCCTTGAACTTCAGGCCCTTGACGCCCTCCGCCGAGACGACACCCGGGGTGCCCTCCAGGGTCACGCCGATGAAGCCGATCTTGACGTCCTTCTTCTTCCACACCCAATACGGCTTCAGGATCGGCTTGTTGGTCTTCTCGCCGAGGACGTTGGCCGCGAGGTAGGGGAAGTCGGCGCCCTTGAACTTCTTGTCCGTGTAGCAGCCGTCGGTGGGGTGGCAGCCGCCATTCTGCAGGCGGGCCAGCTCCTTGGCGCCCTCGTCGAACTCGTGGTTGCCGACCGAAGTGACGTCCAGGTCGAGCTTGTTGAGCGCCTCGATCGTCGGCTCGTCGTGGAACAGGCCCGAGATCAGCGGGGACGCGCCGACCATGTCGCCGCCGGCCGCGGTGACCGAGTACGGGTTGCCCTTACGGGCGTCGCGCAGGTGCGTCGCGAGGTACTCGACACCGCCCGCGTCGATCGTCTTCGTCGTGCCGTCCGGCTGGAGTTCGGTGACGCGGCCGGAGGAACCGGACGGGGGCTCCAGGTTGCCGTGCAGGTCGTTGAAGGAGAGGAGTTGTACGTCCTGGTAGCGGCTGGGCTTGGAGCCGTGGCCGTGGCCGCCGGGGTTGCCGTGGGCGTCGGCGGGCAGTGCGGCCGCCAGCGCGCCCGCCGTGGCGAGGCTCACGGTGGCGGCGAGGAGTGCGGCGGTACGGCGTCTGCGCGGGCGGTGCGGCTGGGTTGTGGCTGGCATGAGCCCCCCTGTGTGTCGGCTGAGAAGGTCACCACGTTCCGGCGCAGCCTAGGGTCAACGCGCGTAGCGCGGCAGGGGGTTCTTGGTTACATCCTGGTTTCTTCTTTGCCGCCACTTTGCTGGGGGATCGGCTTACCCTCATACCCATGACCAGCGACGACACCGTACGGCCCGCGCCCGGCTCCCGTTCCATCGAGACCTACTCCGCGCTCTCCCCGGACCAGGGCGGGGCCGTGCTCGCGCTGATCGGCGAGGCCGCCGGGACCGACGGGCAGCCGGCGGTGTCCGAGCAGGGGCGGCTGCGGATCCACGGGGGTGAGCGGGACGGGGTCTCGCATCTGCTGCTGACCCTGGGCGACGAGCTCGTGGGGTACGCGCAGTTGGAGGACACGGATCCGGTGGAGGCGCCGGCCGCGGAACTCGTCGTTCATCCCTCGCATCGGGGGCACGGGCATGGGCGGGCGCTGGGCGCTGCGCTGCTGGCCGCGTCCGGGAAACGGCTGCGGGTGTGGGCGCATGGCGGGCATGCCGCGGCGCGTCATCTCGCGCAGGTCCTCGGGCTCACGATGTTCCGTGAACTCCGGCAGCTGCGGCGGCCGTTGACCGACCTGGAGCTGCCGGATCCTGTGCTCGCGGAGGGGGTTTCCGTACGGACCTTCGTGCCCGGCGTCGACGACGCGGCGTGGCTTGCCGTGAACGCGGCGGCGTTCGCCCATCACCCCGAGCAGGGGTCCCTCACCCAGCGGGACCTCGACGACCGTAAGTCCGAGGCGTGGTTCGATTCCGCGGGGTTCTTCCTGGCGGAGCGGGGTGGGGAGCTGGTGGGCTTCCACTGGACGAAGGTGCATGAGCGGGAGCGGCTCGGTGAGGTCTACGTCGTCGGGGTGTTGCCGGGTGTGCAGGGTGGGGGGCTGGGCAAGGCGTTGACGACGATTGGCCTACGGCATCTTGCGGCGCGGGGGTTGCCTACGGCGATGTTGTACGTCGACGCGGACAACAAGGCGGCGGTGTCTGTGTATGAGCGGCTGGGGTTCACGACGTATGAGACGGACCTGATGTACCGCTCGGAGTCGTGAGGTGCGGTCGGTGGGGGCGGGCGTCCCTGGGGGCTGCGCCCCCAGACCCCCATCGGCCCTGAAGGGGCCTCGTCCTCAAACGCCGGACGGGCTGAATTTTGCGGGCCCGCGCTGAAAAGTGACCGCCAGGCCGGATGGTGCGGGCCCGCGCTGAGAAGTGACGGACGGGCCGGGCTGGGTGTTGGTGGCCTGCGTGGAGAAGGCGCCGGACGGGCTGACAGCCGCCGGCCCTGGTCGAAAGCGCCCCCAGCCTCACGCCCACCCAAGACCGGCTGGATTTCGGCGGCCCTGGTCAGGAAGTGACCCTCGTCCTCCGCCCCAGCAACCTCCTCCTCACCGGCTCCGGCCCGCAAGCCGCCCACACCAGGACCGCCCCCACCAGCACCATCGCCCAGTGGTCGTGCCCCACCCCCCACTGCTTCTCCGTCGGGGAGACGTACATCCCCCAGTCGTTGGGCAGGGCGAGGGGGGACACCAGGGCGACGACCAGGAAGCCGGCGGCGACGCGTTGGCCGGGTTCCGGTTCGGTGGTGAAGCGGAGGGCCGTTGCCGCTGCGGCCAGGGAGAGAACCGCCGCCGCTGCCGCCTCCAAGGTCATGTCGCCTACCGGGGGGCGGATCTTCGACGGGATCAACAGGACCGCCGCGGTCCACCAGGCCACCGCGAACGGGGCCACCAGCGCCACCCGCAGGGTCGTGCGGAGGATGCGGCGGGTCGGTACCGAGCTCGTCAGGTCTCGGGTCGGGTCGTCCAGGACGAAGGCCAGGCCCAGGGCAAAGGTGAGGGCGGCGGCGCGCAGGGCGACGAGCGCGGACCACGGGTCCGGTTCGTCCGACAGGAGGCGGGGCAGCGCCGCGATCAGCAACGCCACCGCGCCGGTCGCGCCCAGCGCCCGTACGGGAAGGGCGCGCAGGACCGGTCGGATCAGTTGCGCCAACACCCTTGCTGTGGAGGGGAGTTGGGCAGCCGTCTGCTCGGACTGCTCCCTCCCTCTCGTCATCACTCGCACTTGTCCGCCCCACCCGGACCCTTGACGCCCAGCAGCTCAGCCACCTTCGCCGTCGTCACCTTCGGGGACGTCAGTTCCGCCCAGTGCGCCTTCACCTTCGGGGTGACCTTGGTCGGGCCCGCGGCGAGCAACTCCCTTACGACGCTGGTCTGTCCGGCCGTCATGGTCATTCCGTTGGTCGGCGACAGGACGGAGGCGGAGCCGGTCACGCTGTCGTCCAGGCGGACCGCGCGGAGTTCGGAGACCGGGTCGGACGTCCAGCCGAGGGCCAGCCACATGATGGTGACCATGCGGCCGTCGCACACGTCACCGCCGGCCTTCTCGTTGCCGAGGACCAGTACGGAGGCGACCGCGGCGGAGAACTCCGGTACCCGGGGTCCGCCCCACATCGTGCGGACGGTGACCTGGTTCGGGGTGGTGGACGGGTCGATCGCGCCGTCGGCCTCCATGCCGTAGCGGGCCTCGACCCGTTGCTGCACGAGCAGTTTGCGGGTCTGGGCGGTGCCGCCCGCGAGGGACTGGACGTGATCCGTGACGTCGGCCCAGGTCGCTGTCCTCGGGACCCACTCGGGGAACGCGCAGTACGTCGAACGGCCGTGCCGGACGCAGGACTGGACCTTCTGCGGGTTGAGCGTGGCCACCGTGCGGGCCGCGGTCATCTCCGAGGAGACTCCTGCCGCCTGGCGGACTCCGCCGACCATGCCGAGGGCGATCGCTCCGGCCAGCGCGCCCGCCAGTACCGTCGTCGCCGTCTTCGTGCGGCCCTTGCTGATCAGTACCGCGAGCAGGGCGAGGGCCAGGGCCAGGCCCGTCAGGTACAGGGAGTGCGCGACCGCCGGGCGGCCGATCAGCTCGGAGGGGATCGTCTTGGTGCTCCCCTCGCCGACGATCGGGGTCAGCCAGGCCGTGGCACCGTCGCCGCCGAACGAGACCGGCGCGAGGACGGAGAACACGAGGAGCAGGACCGCGGCCACCGGGATCGCGAACGGCTTCGGCACCAGCCTCGCCATCAGCAGCCCGACCGCCCCGCAGAGCAGCACGCACAGGGGGCCCACCAGCAGCTCGCCGACCGAACCGGTGCCCACCGCCGTCGACTTGACCGCCTGCCAGCCGAACTGGGCCGCCACGCCCAGCACGACGAGTCCGGTCACCGGCAGGATCGACAGCGCGTGCGCCGCCGTACGGCGCCACGGTTCGAGGACCAGGACCCCGAACAGCCGTTCCGTGTCGTGCCGTTGGGAACGCAGGACGGCCTGGTTGACGCAGAGCAGGACCGCGAAGCCGACCAGCAGCGGGCCCATCTGGGTGTCGCGGTCGACGTCCTGGAGTGCCGGATAGCCGTTCCAGGCGCCCTTGCTGGTCCACACGATCCAGGCGACGTAGGCCGCCAGCATGAACAGCACCGGGACACGGAGGAGGAGTTTGCGGGACTCGAAGCGGGCCAGGGCGAAGATCGCCTGCCAGGACTGGCGGGCGGGTGCCGTGTGCGTGTCTGCGGGGGCCAGGGTCAGTACGGTGCTCATGCCGTCGCCTCCGCGTGCATACCGTCGAGGGTGAGCAAGTAGCCGTCCTCCAGGGTGGGTTCGACGAGTTCGGCGCCGGGCGGCGGGTCGCCCACGTTGCGGAAGACGCCGAGGCCGGTGCGCCAGCCCGCCTTCGCGTCGGGGTCGCGTTCCGAGCTGCTCCACACGCGGCCCGCGGCCCGTGCGGTGAGTTCGGCCGGGGTGCCGTCGAAGCGGACGCGGCCGCCGGCCATGACGACGACGCGGTGGCAGAGCATCGCCACGTCCTCGGTCTGGTGGGTGGACAGGAGAACCGTTCGCCCCTCCCCCGCGCGGGCGATCAACTCCCTGAAGCGCATGCGCTGTTCGGGGTCCAGGCCGACCGTCGGCTCGTCCAGGACCAGGAAGCCCGGGTCGCCCACCAGCGCCGCCGCGAGCGCGACCCGCTGGCGCATACCGCCGGACAGCTTCTTGATGCGCTTGCCGCGTACGTCCGACAGGTCGACCTCGGCCAGCACGCGCCGTACCTCGGTGTGGCGGGCGGTGCGGTCGGTCAACTCCTTGAGGATCGCGACGTAGTCGACGAAGTCGAAGGCCGAGAAGTCGGGGTGGAAACCCGGGGTCTGCGGGAGGTAGCCGAGCACGCGCCGGGTCTCCTGGCGGCCGCCGGGCGTGCGGGGGTCGTGGCCGAGGACGGTGAAGGCGCCCTCGTCGGCCGGGGTCGCGGTGGCCAGCACCCTCAACAGGGTTGTCTTCCCTGCCCCGTTGGGGCCCAGCAGGCCGGTGACGCCTTCGGTGAGCCGCAGCGACACGTCGTCGAGGGCGGTCGTCAGGCCGTAGCGCAGGCTGAGCCCGGCCGCGGAGACGGTGGTGGTCATGACGTACTCCAGTCAGCAAGTCGTAGCGAAATTCAGGCCGTTGGGCGGAAGCCCGGGGTCTTCGTGTCGAAGCGGTCGCGGGCCAGGTAGAGGAGGCCGGCGGCCAGGGCCGCCACCGCCGCGGCCACCGTCTGGCCGGTCGCGGTGAACGGGGCGAGCGTGCCGCCGTGCGCCGCCCGCCCGTGGGCCACCAGCAGCAGCGCGGTCCAGGCCCCGCCGACCGCGCCCGGTGCGAGGACCGGGCCCAGGCGCGGGGTCAGCGCGAGGCTCGTCGAGGTGAGGGCGAGCGCGGGCAGCAGCCAGGCCAGGGCGGCGAGGCCGTAGCCGGGCAGGGCCAGGGTCGCGAGGCCGTTGAGGCCAAGCCCCGCCGCCAGTACGGCGGTTGTGCGGATCATCAGGAGTTTGAAGCCGTGCATCGGGGCTACGACGGTCATCTCGTAGGTCGGGTCGAGCACCGGGCCGTACGCCATCGCCACGCCCGCGAGCGGCAGCAGCGGGGCGAGGGCGAGGAAGACGTTCGGCGTCGCGACGTTCGAGGCGTCGGTCACCAGGACCGTCATCACGAGCAGCAGGGCCACCGCGCCGAACCACGAGCGGCGCAGCACCGGTGTCGCCGCGAGGAGGCGTGCCGTGTGGTCGGCGACGCCGAGGCGGACGAGGAGGGATTCCGTCAACCCCCTTCTGGGGGCGTCGAGTTCGGCGTCGAGGCGTTCCCAGCCCGCGTCGAGGGCCACCGGGTCGGTGACCGACGCCAACAGGGCCCTGCATTCGGCGCACTTGGCGAGGTGGGTGTCGGCGGACCAGAGCATGGGCGGTGCCAACTCGCCCCGCGCATAGGCGCGTACGTCGTCTTCGGCCACATGCCAGGTCATGCCAGCTCCTCCCGCAGTTGCTTACGGGCCCGCATGGCCCGTGTCTTGACCGTGCCGGCGGGGATGCCCAGCAGCACGGCGGCCTCCCGGGTGGTCAGCCCGTCGATCACGGTGGCCTGGAGGACCGCCCGCAGCTCCGGCGAGAGCCGGACCAGGGCGCCGGCGAGGTCCCCGTGCTCGACTCCCGCGAGCACGCGCTCCTCCGCCGACGCCTCGTCCCGGTGCCGCAGCCGCGCCAGCGCCTGCCGCAGCCGGCCGCGGGCCCCGTCGCCGCGCAGCACGTCGATCAGCCGCCGCGACCCGATCCGCCACAGCCACCCGGCCACGTCGCCGTCCTCGCGGTAGCGCGCACTGCCCCGCCACACCGCGAGAAACGTCTCCTGTACGACGTCGTCGACCATCCCGGCGTCGGCGCACCGGCCGCGCAGCCGCGCGGTCAGCCACGGCGCGTACCGCCGGTACAGCTCCTCGAACGCGCGCCGGTCACCGTCCGCCGCGATGGCCCGCAGCAGCTCCCCGTCGCTTCCCGTATCCCTCACGTCTCCTCATCGCACGAGCCCCGCCGATCGGTTCACGGACCGGCACATCGATCTCACTTGACTTTCTCAGCCCCCCTGCACCACCCTTTCACTACTCAATTAGTGAAAGGGTGGTGGAACCCCAGTGGTCGAGTACCGCATCGACCGGCACAGCGGCGTGGCCACCTACGTTCAGATCGTCCAGCAGACCAAGCAGGCCCTGCGCCTCGGAATGCTGGAGCCCGGCGACAAGCTGCCGACGGCCCGCGAGGTCGTCGAGGCCACCGCCATCAACCCGAACACCGTCCTCAAGGCCTACCGCGAGCTGGAGCGCGAGGGACTGGTCGAGGCCCGCCGGGGCCTGGGCACCTTCGTCCGCCGCGGCCTGAGCACCACGCCCGCCGACTCGCCCCTGCGGTTGGAGCTCGACGACTGGGCCGCGCGGGCCCGGGAGGCCGGCCTCGGCCGGGACGACGTCGCCGCGCTCTTCACCGCCGTACTCGAGAAGCACTTCCAAGGAGAAGACTGATGACAGGCACCGCCGCGATAGAGGCCGCCGCTCTCGGCAAGCGGTTCGGCCGGCGGGGAGGGTGGGCCCTGCGGGACTGCGCCTTCCGGCTGCCCGCCGGGCGCGTCTGCGCGGTCGTGGGACCGAACGGCGCGGGCAAGTCCACGCTCCTCGCCCTGACCGCCGGACTGCTCGCCCCCACCGAGGGCACGCTGTCCGTCCTGGGCACGGCGGCGGGCACGGCCCGCGAGCGGGTGGCCTACGTCGCGCAGGACAAGCCCCTCTACCCGCAGCTCACCGTCACCGAGACGCTGCGCATGGGCGCCGACCTGAACACCGACCGCTGGGACGCCTCCGTCGCCCAACGCATCGTCGATGACGGGGACTTGCACCCGAAGTCCCGCATCCGCGCGCTCTCCGGCGGCCAGCGCACCCGCGTCGCGCTCGCCCTCGCGCTGGCCAAGCGGCCCGAACTGCTGCTCCTGGACGAGCCGATGGCCGACCTGGACCCGCTGGCCCGGCACGAGATGATGGGCATCCTCATGGCGCAGGCCGCCGAGTTCGGCACCACGATCGTGATGTCCTCGCACGTCGTGGCCGAACTGGAGGACTCCTGCGACCACTTGCTGCTGATCGGCGGCGGCCGGGTCCGCCTCGCCGGGGAGATCGACGAGCTGCTCGCCGCGCACGTCCATGTGTCCGCGCCCGCGGACACGGACCTCGACCCGCACACGGTCGTCGAGTCGCGCACCACCGGCCGCCAGCTCAGCGCCCTGGTCCGCCCGTCGAGCCCGCTCGACACCGACTGGCGCACCAGCACCCCCTCGCTGGAGGAGCTGGTCCTCTCCTATCTGCGCAACCCGGAGGCCGGCGCCGCCCCCGCCGCCGCCAAGACCGAGGAGACCGTCGCGTGAGCGCCCCGGCGACCCCGCACCCTCGGGAAGCCGGGGTCATTTCTAACCATTCACACGCCAGCACAGTGGTTAGTTTCACCCCCAGCCTCCAGCACCCACCCACCACCGACACCCGGGAGACCGCCGTATGACCGCCCTCGCCACACCGCCGGTCATCGCGCGCCGGACCGGATCACCGCACCTGCTCCGCTGGCTGATCCGCCTGCACCGGCCCGCCCTGGTCGCCTGGATCGCGTTCGTGCTCGTCCTCGTCGGCCTCCTGCTGTGGCTGGGCGGGCCGCTCACCGACGCGGCGGCCCACGAGTGGCAGCGGTACAACGCCTGCTCGACGCCGTTCCACTGCACCTACGACGTGCGCCCGATCGGCCGCTACAAGGACTGGTACAACTACACGACCATCGCCGTCGTCGCCGTCCCCCTCCTGGTCGCCGCCTGGTCCGGCGCCACGCTCACCAGCCGTGAACTGGAGCACGGCACCGCGCAGTTGGCGTGGACCCAGTCCGTCACCCCGGCCCGCTGGCTCGCCGCGAAGCTCGCCCTCCCGGCCGTCCTGATCGCCGTGGGCTCCGGACTGCTGGTCGGGCTGCACCACTGGGCGTGGTCGAGGAGCCAGGGCCGGATCGACACCGCCAAGAACTGGTACGACGTCGGCACCTACGCCGCCAACGGCACCGCCACCGCCGCCATGGCCCTGGCCGCCCTGGTGATCGGCGCCCTCTTCGGCCTGCGCAAGCCCAACTCCCTCGGTTCGCTGGTGGGTTCACTGTTCGGCACCGGGTTCCTGTGGAGCGTCATGGCCATCGCCACGCCCCACCTGTGGCCCACGGTCACCCAGGTCAGCAGCCTCAAGCACGACCGCCCGGCGGGCTCCGGCATCGTCATCGAGCAGGGACTCGTCACCTCCACCGGCGCGCACATCGCCAGCCCGGACTGCGGACCCATCACCTACGCGCCCTGCAGAACGGCCTACGCCAAGCTCGACGCCGTCGGCTACTACAACGAGTACCACCCCCAATCCCACTACTGGCCCCTCCAGTTGACGGCCACCGCGATCATCCTCGCGGTCACCGCCGCCCTGACCGTGGCCGCGTTCCGCCTCCTCCAGCGCCAGACCGGCCCGACGGCGCCCGCACGCAAGGCAGCCGCCGTATGACCACCCTCGCCATGAGCCCCACCGCCCGACCGCAGCGGGCCGTACTGCGGCTGCACCGACCGGCGTTGATCGTGTGGGGAGTGTTCCTGCTGCTCGCCGTGGGGGCGCTGCTCTGGGTGCAGTTGTCCCGGGTCCCCGCCGAACGGGCCGACCTGCACCACCAGTTGACCTGCAAGCCGTTCCCCGACTGCGTCCCGGACACGTACTTCGTCCTCACCGACGTCAACAACGTCGTGAACTTCCTCGGCGAGGTGCTCAGTTACGTCTCCACAGCCGTGGCCGCCTGGGCGGGCGCCGCGCTGATCGGCCGCGAACTGGAGGACGGCACCGCCCGGTTGGCCTGGACCCAGTCCGTCACCCCGGCCCGCTGGCTGACCGCGAAGCTCACCGCGGCCGCCGTTCCCCTGACCGCCGGAACCACCCTGCTCGCCCTGCTCTTCGCCTGGATCTGGACCACCGACCAGGACATCCTGGTCACCAACTGGTCCTGGGACCGCGTCCTCGTCCCGTCCGGCCCGCTCGCCGTAGCCCTGGTCCTCTTCGCCCTGGCCGCCGGCACGCTCGCCGGAGTCGCCCTCCGCCGCGCGCTGCCCGCGCTCGCGGTGGCCGCCGGGGTCACCTACGCGGCCCGGTACTTCTTCGGCCGCAAGTGGGACGACATCTGGCCCGACCGCCACTTCTGGCCGGTCCAGCTCACGGCGACGGCCGCCCTCCTCACCCTGACCGCACTCGCCCTCACGGCCGCGTTCACCCTGCTCGGCCGCCGTACGGACATCAAGGGAGCCGCCGTATGACCGCCCTCGCCGGCGCCCCGACGGCCCGCATCCGTGCGGCCGGACCCGTGCACGCGGTCCTGCGGCTGCAGCGCGGTGTGCTGATCGTGTGGGCGGTGCTCTTCACCGCCGCCGCCGGCGCCCTGCTGTGGGCCTACGGCCCCGGGGGGAACGCCGCCGCGGCCGACTGGAAGCGCAAGTGCTCCGCCCACGGGTGCGACTGGAGCGCCCCGATCAGCAACTACCACCTGGCCTACGCGGGCGCCGAGTTCGTGATCGGCTTCGTCCCGTACCTCGCCGCCCTCGTGGGCGGCGCGCTCGTCGGCCGCGAGCTGGAGAACGGCACCGCGCGGCTCGCCTGGACGCAGGGCATCTCCCCGACCCGCTGGCTCGCCACCACCCTCGCCGTGCCCGCCGCGCTGATCACCGCCGGCTCCACCGTCCTCGTCCTGCTGCACCGGCTGCTGTACGACGCCCACCAGGTGCCGGTCACCTGGAACTGGTGGAACGGGGCGACCTTCGTCCCCAACGGCACCCTCGCCATCGCCTTCCCCCTGCTGGGCCTCGCCGTCGGCGCCCTCGCGGGCCTGCTCCAGCGCCGCCTCGTGACGTCGATGGGCCTCGCGTTCGCCGCCACCGCACTCGCCCTCACCACCCTCGGTTTCGCCCGCCCGCACCTGTGGCCATGGGTGACCCGCACCAGCCCCCTGAACACCGGCTACGACGCACCGCGCAACGTCCTCGTCGGCGACCGGGGCGCCGTCACCTCCACCGGCGGCCATGTCCCCGACACCTGCTTCGAACAGGCCAAGTGCCTCAAGTCGGTCGACATCACCGGCTACTACGTCCAGTACCACCCCGCCTCCCACTTCTGGCCCCTCCAGCTCGTGGAGACCGGCATCGCCCTCGCCGTCACCGCCCTCGTCCTCGCCACCGCCTTCACCCTGCTGCGCCGCCGCACAGCCTGACCGGATCCCCCCTCCCCGCGGCTCCCACGCATCCGTTACGTTCGTTTCCGTGCCGTAGACGTCCGGGAGCCGCCCCCCGATATCCCGCACGCCATGTCGCCGTAACCAACGGTTCAGACGGGCTTGCGAGGCTCGGCGAATGAAGCCCGTCGTGCCAGAGCCTTCGCCGCCTCCCGAGGTGAACGGGAGCAACGGGGCCGTCCTCCCGCTCCTTCCGGCGCTGTCCGACGCGCCCGTATCACCGGTGGCGCGGAACAATGGGCACATGAGCAGCCAGCCCAACGCCCAGGCACAGGTCCAGCACGCGCAGCCCTCCGTGGGCTCCATAGCCGCGCACCGCCCGCACACCGTGTCGGCGGCGGTCTCCGATCTGGAACCCGACATCGACGCCGACCTCGACGAGTACGAGGAGTCGCCGTACGACGGGCCCCAGCTGCCGCAAGGCCGCTTCCTGGACCGGGAGCGGAGCTGGCTCGCGTTCAACGAACGGGTCCTGGAACTGGCCGAGGACCCGAACACCCCGCTGCTGGAGCGGGCGAACTTCCTCGCGATCTTCGCCAGCAACCTGGACGAGTTCTTCATGGTCCGGGTGGCAGGCCTGAAGCGCCGTATCGCCACCGGTGTCGCCACCCGTTCCGCGTCCGGCCTGCAGCCGCGCGAGGTGCTGGAGATGATCTGGGCCCGCTCGCGCGAGCTCATGGCCCGGCACGCCGCCTGCTACCACGAGGACATCGCCCCGGCGCTGGCGGAGGAGGGCATCCACCTGGTCCGCTGGAACGAGCTGACGGAGAAGGAGCAGGCCCGCCTCTTCACGCTGTTCCGGCACCAGATCTTCCCGGTGCTGACCCCGCTGGCCGTCGATCCCGCGCACCCCTTCCCGTACATCTCGGGCCTCTCGCTGAACCTCGCGGTCGTCGTACGGAACCCGGTCACCGGACACCGCCACTTCGCGCGCGTGAAGGTGCCGCCGCTGCTCTCCCGCTTCCTGGAGTCCTCGCCGGGCCGGTACGTCCCCCTGGAGGACGTCATCGCCGCCCATCTGGAGGAACTCTTCCCGGGGATGGAGATCCTGGAGCACCACGCGTTCCGGCTGACCCGCAACGAGGACCTCGAGGTCGAGGAGGACGACGCCGAGAACCTGCTCCAGGCACTGGAGAAGGAGCTCATGCGGCGCCGCTTCGGGCCGCCGGTGCGCCTGGAGGTCGAGGAGTCCATCGACCGCGAGGTGCTCGACCTGCTGGTGCGCGAGCTGAAGATCAGCGAGGCAGAGGTGTACCCGCTGCCGGGTCCGCTCGACCTGACCGGGCTGTTCCGCATCGGCTCGCTCGACCGGCCCGAGCTGAAGTACCCGAAGTTCATCGCGGGCACCCACCGCGACCTCGCCGAGGTCGAGTCGGCCTCCGCGCCCGACATCTTCGCCGCCCTGCGCAACCGGGACGTGCTGCTGCACCACCCGTACGACTCGTTCTCCACGTCCGTGCAGCGGTTCCTGGAGCAGGCGGCGAACGACGACGACGTCCTCGCGATCAAGCAGACCCTGTACCGCACCTCGGGCGACTCCCCGATCGTCGACGCGCTCATAGAAGCAGCCGAGGCCGGCAAGCAGGTCCTCGTCCTGGTCGAGATCAAGGCCCGCTTCGACGAGCACGCCAACATCAAGTGGGCGCGCAAGCTGGAGGAGGCGGGCTGCCATGTCGTCTACGGCCTGGTCGGTCTCAAGACCCACTGCAAGCTGTCGCTCGTGGTCCGCCAGGAGGGCGACCTGCTGCGCCGCTACAGCCACGTCGGCACCGGCAACTACCACCCGAAGACGGCCCGCCTCTACGAGGACCTCGGGCTGCTGACGGCGGACCCGCAGGTCGGCGCCGACCTCTCGGACCTCTTCAACCGGCTGTCCGGCTACTCGCGCCGCGAGACCTACCGCCGGCTGCTGGTCGCCCCCAAGTCCCTGCGCGACGGCCTGATCGCCCGGATCAACAAGGAGGTCCAGCACCACCGTGCCGGGCGCCCCGCGTTCATCCGCATCAAGGTCAACTCGATGGTGGACGAGGCGATCATCGACTCGCTCTACCGCGCGTCCCAGGCGGGCGTCCCGGTCGACGTGTGGGTCCGCGGCATCTGCGCGGTGCGGCCCGGCGTCCCCGGCCTGTCCGAGAACATCCGCGTACGGTCCATCCTCGGCCGCTTCCTCGAGCACTCCCGCGTCTTCGGCTTCGGCAACGGAGGCGAGCCCGAGGTGTGGATCGGCAGCGCCGACATGATGCACCGCAACCTCGACCGTCGGATCGAGGCCCTCGTCAGGGTCACCGACCCGGCCCACCGCGCCGCGCTCAACCGGATGCTGGAAACCGGTATGTCGGACACCACCTCCTCCTGGCACCTGGGCCCGGACGGCGAGTGGACCCGGCACGCGACCGACGCGGAGGGCCAACCACTGCGCAACGTCCAGGAGATGCTCATAGACGCCCGGAGGCGCCGGCGTGGCACAGCAACACCTTGACCCGACGGATCCCAAGGCCCGGGCCGTGACAGGGGACGCCCTCGCGGGCTACCTGCGCGGCCAGGCCACAGAGTTCCTCCGCGCCCTGCGGCTGCACCGGGAGACCGGCAACGGCCAGAACGGCACGGAGGACTCCGTCGACGCGGCGCGCGCCCTGCGCCACTCGGCCCGCCGGATCAGCGGCAGCCTGCACACCTTCCGTCCGCTGCTGGACGCCGACTGGTCGGAGGAGATGCGCCCCGAACTGGCATGGCTGTCGGGCACGTTGGCGCTGGAGCACGCGTGCGCGGCCCGGCTGGAGCGGCTGCTGCTGGCGCTGCACCGGCTCTCGGGCTCGGCGGCGATCCCCGCCCAGTCGGCGGCCTCGGCGGTGGGCGGCCGGGTCACCGGCGCGGGCCGGGGCATCCCCGCGCCCGCCACCGCCGCCGGCCGCGGACCGGCCGCGGCCCCGACCGCCACCGCCGACCGCGGCAACCTCACCGTGGGCGCGGCCAAGGCGGGCGCCCTCCTGGAGCGCCAGCTCACCCTGGCCCGGACCCGGGCCCACTCCACCGCGCTGCAGGCCCTCGGCTCCTCCCGCTTCCACGCGGTCGCCGACAAGGTCGCCGTGCTGGCCAGCGAGGTCCCGCTGACCCCGGCCGCGGCCACGGCCGACCTGCGTCCGCTGGCCGCCGCCGCCGGGGAGCGCCTCACCGACGCGGTCACCGCGCTGCCCCTGGTCACCGCCGGGCACCCGTACAACGCGGAGGCCCTCATCCACGGCCTCTCCCCCGACCCCGCCCCGCACCCCCAGGACGGCCCCTGGCACCAGGTCCGGCTGCTGCTGCGGCTGCACCGCTACGCCGGTGAGGTCCTGCACGGGGACGGCGCGCCCCTGGACGTACGCCTGCTGGCGGCCGGCCAGGCCCTCAATCTGCACCGGGACGCCTCGGAGGCCGCCGCGGCGGCCGCGTCGGCGGCCCGCACCCCGCGCATCGCCCCGGCGACCGCGTACGCGCTCGGCGTGCTCCACGCCGACCAGCGCCACGAGGTGGAGGCGGCCCGCTTCGCCTTCCAGCAGTCGTGGCAGAAGCAGGCGGTGGGCACCCCCTGACGCCCCGAACGAACCCGCACGGAGGAGACGGTGAACGACCAGTGACTTCCACGCACGACACCACCGTCCAGGCGGCCGGCTGCGTCCTGTGGCGCCGCCCGTCCGCCGGAGCCCTCGAACTGGCGCTGGTCCACCGGCCAAAATGGGACGACTGGTCGTGGCCCAAGGGCAAGCTCAAGCGGGGCGAGACGTTCGAGGAGGCGGCCCGTCGCGAAGTGCTGGAGGAGACCGGCTTCGCGTGCCGGCTGGGGACCCGGCTCCCGTCGGCCCAGTACCTCGACCACCACGGACGGCCCAAAGAGGTCCGCTACTGGGCGGCGGAGGCGACCGGCGGATCCTTCGCGCCCAACGACGAGGTCGACGTACTGCTCTGGCTCACCCCGGACGAGGCCCACCGGCGGCTCTCCTACGAGCGGGACCGCGACCTGATCTCCCTCGCGCTCATGGCCGTCGGCACCGACGAGGACGGACGGGAACCGTGAGGGGCTCGCGCGGTTCTCCCCGGCGGCGGCGCAGAACCGCCTCACCCAGCCGGGGGACGGCACCCTCGTGGACGCGCTCCCGGCCGCTCCGAGCCTGGCATAGTCCGGAATCAGCCCGTGTCCTCGACGTGAGCGTTCCGTGACCTAACCGCACCGCCCACAGGGGTTCACCCTCCGTTCACTTATGCCCATAGGCGCCTTCACCTGTTCTGCCTAATTTCGGCCTTACGCGATGCGAGCCGCGACCTGGGGGTCGCCACCCGCGTCACCCCGTCTTCGCACGCCGCCGTAATTCAGGACGGCGGCTCTCGGAAGGAACTCTTTCAAGTGAAGCTTCAGCGCATGAACCGGCGGGCCCTCACCCTCGGTGCTCTCGCCGTCTCCGGCGCCCTGGCCCTCACGGCGTGCGGCTCGGACGACAACGGCGGCTCCTCGAGCAGCAGCAGCTCGTCGACGGCCAACGCCAGCTCCGCCAACTGCGGCACGGCGAAGAAGGGCCAGCAGCTCCTCGCCGACGGCTCGTCCGCGCAGAAGAACGCGATCGACGCGTGGGTCAAGGCCTTCAGCCAGGCCTGTGGCGTCCAGATCAACTACAAGGGCGGCGGCTCCGGCGCCGGCGTCACCTCCTTCAACCAGGGTCAGCTGGCCTTCGCCGGTTCCGACTCCGCGCTGAAGCCCGAAGAGGTCACCGCCTCGAAGAAGGTCTGCTCCGGCGGCCAGGGCATCGACCTCCCGATGGTCGGCGGCCCGATCGCGCTCGGCTACAACGTCCCGGGTGTCGACAACCTGGTCCTGGACGCCCCGACGCTCGCCAAGATCTTCGACAGCAAGATCACCAAGTGGAACGACCCCGCCATCAAGGCGCTGAACAAGTCCGCCACGCTGCCCGACCTCAAGATCCAGGCGTTCCACCGCTCGGACGAGTCCGGCACCACGGACAACTTCACCAAGTACCTGATCGCCACCACCCCCGCCAACTGGAAGTACTCCGGCGGCAAGGCCTGGCAGGCCAAGGGCGGCCAGTCGGCGGCCGGCTCCGCGGGCGTGGCCGCCGGGGTCAAGCAGACCTCCGGCGCCATCGGCTACTTCGAGCTCTCCTACGTCGGTGACGGCGTCAAGCCGGTCAGCATCGACACCGGCGCCTCGGCCCCGGTCGCGCCCAGCACCGACAGCGCGACCAAGGACATCGCCGACGCCAAGATCGTCGGCACCGGCTCCGACCTGAAGCTCCAGCTCAACTACAACACCAAGGCCGAGGGCGCGTACCCGATCACCCTGGTGACGTACGAGATCGTCTGCGACAAGGGCAACAAGGCCGACACGCTGCCCGCGACGAAGGCGTTCCTCACCTACATCGCCAGCGAGGAGGGCCAGAAGGTCCTCAGCACCATCGACTACGCGCCGATCCCCGACGCGATCATCACCAAGGTTCGCAGCACCATCGCGAGCATCAGCTAGTCCGAGTGTGCGGCCGGGTCCCGGACCAGGGACCCGGCCGCACCGTCCGGTGCACCGCCGCCACGGACCGCACACAGCACGTGTGGACCCGCAGACCGGAGAAAACCGATGGATATATCGACAAAGAACCCCGCAGAGGCACCGCCTCCCACCCCCCAGCCCGCCGCCGCGGACCAGAAGCGCGCGGCCCGTGGCGCCACCCGACCCGGTGACCGGATCTTCCTCGGTCTCTCCCGTGGGTCGGGCATCCTGCTGTTGGTGATCATGGCCGCGATCGCGGTCTTCCTCACCTATCGCGCCTCCCTCGCGATCAGCAAGGACCACGCGAACTTCCTCACCACCTTCGAGTGGAACACCAACCTGCTGCCGCCGAAGTTCGGCATCGCCGTCCTGGCGTTCGGCACGGTGGTGTCCTCGATCATCGCCATGGTCATCGCGGTCCCGGTCGCGGTCGCCATCGCCCTGTTCACCACGCACTACGCCCCGCGCAAGCTCCGCGGCCCGGTCTCGTACGTCATCGACCTGCTGGCCGCCGTACCGTCCATCGTGTACGGCCTGTGGGGCGCCCTGATCCTCGTACCGCACATGGTCGGGCTCTTCGGGTGGCTGAACGACTACTTCGGCTGGACCGGGATCTTCTCCTGGGACCAAGGCGCGCCGCGCTCGATGCTCACCGTCGGCATCCTGCTGGCGATCATGATCCTGCCGATCATCACCAACGTGAGCCGCGAGGTCTTCAAGCAGGCCCCGCAGATGATCGAGGAGGCGGCCCTCGCCCTCGGCGCCACCCGCTGGGAGGTCATCCGCATGGCGGTGCTGCCCTTCGGCCGCTCCGGCGTGATCTCCGCCTCGATGCTCGGTCTCGGCCGCGCGCTCGGCGAGACGATGGCCGTCGCCACCGTGCTCTCCCCGGACTTCATCATCCACGCCAGCCTGCTCAACCCGGGCGGCGGAACCTTCGCCCAGAACATCGCCAGCAAGTTCAGCGAGGCGTCGGCGGACGGCCGGGACGCGCTCATCGCGTCCGGTCTCGTCCTGTTCGTCATCACCCTGCTGGTCAACGGTGCGGCCCGGCTCATCATCGCCCGCCGCGCGGAGTACTCGGGGGCCAACGCATGAGCAACGCAGCCGTAGCGGAAAAGCCCGCGAGCACCCTGCAGGGCGCGACCCTCCCGAAGTGGTCGCCGTACGCGATCGCCGGCGGGTCCATCGTCCTGGCCGTCCTCATCGGACTGGTCGGCAGCCTCGACAGCAAGATCCAGTGGGGCCTGATCGCGGCGATCCTCTTCGTCGTCGGTACGTACGTCCTCGCCACGCGCGTCGAGGGCAGCCGCCAGGCCAAGGACCGGGTCGCGACCAGCCTGGTCTGGGTCGCGTTCCTCCTCGCCGTCATCCCGCTCGTCTCCCTCCTGTGGACGACGATCTCGCGCGGCGTGAAGGTCCTCGACATCTACTTCCTGACCCACTCGATGGGTGTGGTCGCCGACTCCGAGCCCGGCGGCGGTATCTACCACGCCATCATCGGCAGCCTGGAGCAGGTCGGCCTCGCCACCCTCATCGGCGCCCCGATCGGTGTGCTCACCGCGATCTACCTGGTCGAGTACGGACGCGGCGCCCTCTCCAAGTGGGTCACGTTCTTCGTCGACGTCATGACGGGCATCCCGTCGATCGTCGCGGGTCTGTTCATCCTGTCCCTGATGCTCATGTGGGACATGGAGCCCTTCGGCTTCGCCGGTTCCTGCGCCCTGGCCATCCTGATGATGCCGGTCGTGGTCCGCTCCACCGAGGAGATGCTGAAGCTCGTCCCGAACGAGCTGCGCGAGGCCTCCCTCGCCCTCGGCATCCCGAAGTGGCGCACGATCCTCAAGGTCGTCCTCCCGACCGCGATCGGCGGCATCACCACCGGCATCATGCTGTCGGTGGCCCGTATCGCCGGTGAGACCGCGCCCGTCCTGCTGCTGGTGTTCGGCAACCCGTTCATCAACAACGACCCGTTCCACGGGGCGCAGGCGTCGCTGCCGCTGTACATCTACCAGCAGTTCGCGCAGAGCGCGGGCGCCGGAGCGGCCTACGACCGCGCCTGGGCGGCCTCGCTCACCCTGATCGCCTTCGTGATGATCCTCAACCTGGTGGCCCGCGGCATCGCCCGCTGGAAGGCCCCCAAGACCGGTCGCTGACGCGGCCTACTCAGCGACCGATCTGAATCTCTGGAAGTGAAGCAGTCATGTCCAAGCGAATCGACGTAAGCGGGCTCACCGCCTTCTACGGCTCCCACAAGGCAATCGAAGACATCTCGATGACGGTCGAGCCGCGCTCGGTGACGGCCTTCATCGGCCCCTCCGGCTGCGGCAAGTCGACGTTCCTGCGCACGCTCAACCGTATGCACGAGGTCACGTCCGGCGGCCGCGTCGAGGGCAAGGTCCTCCTGGACGACGAGGACCTCTACGGCCACGGCATCGACCCGGTGTCGGTGCGCCGCGAGATCGGCATGGTCTTCCAGCGCCCGAACCCGTTCCCCACGATGTCGATCTTCGACAACGTGGCGGCGGGGCTGCGTCTGAACGGCAGCTACAAGAAGAGCGAGCTGTCGGACGTGGTGGAGAAGTCGCTGAAGGGCGCGAACCTCTGGAACGAGGTCAAGGACCGCCTGAACAAGCCCGGTTCGGGTCTCTCCGGTGGCCAGCAGCAGCGGCTGTGCATCGCGCGGGCGATCGCGGTGGAGCCGAAGGTCCTGCTGATGGACGAGCCGTGCTCGGCCCTGGACCCCATCTCGACCCTGGCCATCGAGGACCTGATCGGTGAGCTGAAGGAACGCTTCACGATCGTCATCGTGACGCACAACATGCAGCAGGCGGCCCGCGTCTCGGACCGTACGGCCTTCTTCAACCTCGCGGCGGTCGGCCAGCCCGGCCGCCTCATCGAGATCGACGACACGGAGCGCATCTTCTCCAACCCGTCGGTCCAGGCCACGGAGGACTACATCTCCGGCCGCTTCGGCTAGACGCCGGCGTCAAGAACCCCTCGCGGTGCTGCATGGCGGTGCCACCGCGAGGACGAAAAGGGCCCGCCCCTGGCTCCCGGGGGCGGGCCCGTTCGTTTGCGTCTCCCACCCACCCACCCGTTTACGGTGGGCTGAGAGGTGCCCGCCGGAGCAGGCCGTTCGCTCGTGCGGGCCGGTGGGGGTACGCGTTCCTGGTTTCCCGCCCACCCGCCCGTTTACGGTGAGTTGAGAGGTGCCCGCCGGGACAGGCCGTTCGCTCGTGCGGGCCGGTGGGGGTGCGCGTTCCTGGTTTCCCGCCCACCCGCCCGTTTACGGTGGGCTGAGAGGTGAGCGGTCCAAGGCGCCCGGGTCACGCCACGGCCGGCGTCTCGACTTGTTTGCCCGCCCCGCCCGCTTACGGTGAGTCGAGAGGTGGAGCCCTCACGAGACCCCGGCCCCTTCGCCCTGCTTCTACGCCACCCTCTTGACCAACCGTAAACGGGTGGGTGGGTGGGAAACACGGGGCCAGGGGGCGCAGCCCCCGGCATACAGGGCCTACAGAAACGCCAGGTCCACAACCCAGAACGCCAGCGCCGCGACGATCGCCGCCGCCGGCATCGTGATGAACCACCCCATCACGATGTTCTTGGCAACACCCCACCGCACCGCATTGACCCGCTTCGTCGCCCCGACCCCCATGATCGCCGAGGTGATGACATGGGTCGTGGAAACCGGCGCCTTGAAGAGATAGGCGGTGGTGAACATGATCGCCGCACCGGTCGTCTCCGCCGCGAACCCCTGCGGCGGATCCAGCTCAATGATCTTCCGCCCCAGCGTCCGCATGATCCGCCACCCACCCGCGTACGTCCCCAGCGACAGCATCAACGCGCAGACGATCTTCACCCAGACCGGAATCGGATCGCCGTACGTCGAGTGGCCGGAAATCACCAGCGCCATCACCACGACACCCATGGTCTTCTGCGCGTCCTGGAGACCATGCCCGAGGGCCATACCGGCCGCGGACACGGTCTGCGCTATCCGGAACCCCCGCTTCGCCTTGTGCGGGTTCGCCTTCCGGAAGATCCACATGATCGCCGTCATCACCAGATAACCGCCGACCAGCCCGACCACCGGCGACACGAACATCGGCACGATGACCTTGTCGACGACCCCGTGCCAGATGACTTCCGTACCACCCGCGAGCGCGGCCCCCACCATCCCGCCGAACAACGCGTGCGAGGACGACGACGGCAGCCCGAAGTACCAGGTGATCAGGTTCCACGTGATCGCACCGACCAGCGCGGCGAAGAGGATCCCCATCCCCTTCGACCCCTCGGGCGTCTCGATCAGCCCCTCGCTGACGGTCTTGGCGACACCGGAACCGAGAAACGCGCCCGCGAGATTCATCACGGCGGCCATCGCGAGCGCCGCGCGCGGAGTCAGCGCCCGGGTCGAGACGGACGTGGCGATGGCGTTCGCAGAGTCGTGAAAACCGTTCGTGTACGTGAAAAAGAGCGCGACCAGAATGGTCACGACCAGAGCGAAGGTGTCCATGGAGAGGTCAGGACTCCTTGACGGCGATGGTCTCCACCGTGTTCGCCACGTGCTCGAACGCGTCCGCCGCTTCCTCCAGCACATCCACGATCTGCTTGAGCTTCAGCACCTCGATGGCCTCGTACTTGCCGTTGAAGAGCATGGCCAGCAGCTTGCGGTGGATCTGGTCGGCCTGGTTCTCCAGGCGGTTGACCTCGATCCAGTACTCCGTGAGGTTGTCCATCGTGCGCAGGTTCGGCATGGCCTCGGCGGTGAGCTCCGCCGCCCGCGCCAGCACCTCGATCTGCTGCTCGACGCCCTTGGGCAGTTCCTCCACGTTGTAGAGGACGACCAGGTCGACGGCCTCCTCCATGAAGTCCATGATGTCGTCGAGGCAGGAAGCGAGGTTGTAGATGTCCTCGCGGTCGAAGGGCGTGATGAAGGAGGAGTTCAGCTGATGGAAGATCGCGTGCGTGGCATCGTCACCGGCGTGTTCCGCGGCCCGCATACGCTCTGCGATCTCGGCCCGGCCGGCGGTGTCCGCCCCGAGCAGTTCCATGAGGAGTTTCGAGCCCGTGACGATGTTGTCCGCGGACGCGGCGAACATGTCGTAGAAGCTCGTCTCCCTGGGGGTCAGACGAAAGCGCACAAGGGGTCCTCGGGAAGCATGGGTTTCGGTCAGGCTGATGCTAAGTGCATCATCCGGCCACGGCTAATGGGCCGTCCCCCAGTGTCGCCCATCAGGCACAGTGATCCGCACGGGGGCGTACCAAGGGCCCTATACCCAGCAAAGTTCGTTACGATATACCCACTAGGGGTATATGTCTGGAGGACGCGATGGACGCGATGACGACCACCGAGGCCGGCGCGGCGGCAGCGCCCTCCGAACCGACGCGGGAGCCGGTCGACGACCTGGCCCAGGAACCGGTCACGCACGGTTACCACCACCAGAAGGACGAGCACCTCAAGCGCCTGCGCCGGATCGAGGGCCAGGTCCGCGGTCTGCAGCGCATGGTCGACGAGGACGTCTACTGCATCGACATACTCACCCAGGTGTCCGCCTCAACGAAGGCCCTGCAGTCGTTCGCGCTGCAGCTCCTGGAGGAACACCTGCGGCACTGCGTCGCCGACGCGGCGGTCAAGGGCGGCGAGGAGATCGACGCGAAGGTCGACGAGGCGACGAAGGCGATCGCCCGACTCCTCCGCACCTGACCAACCCGGCCCCTCCGCACGAAACTAACCAGTGCGGGGATCCCGACCGGTTAGTCGGGCGTACAGGACGACGCGTCCCGCTCCTCGGCGACCTTCAGCACCTCGTCGATGCTCTCCAGGCTGAGCCGGTCCTCGGCGGCCGAGGCCGCGATGATCAGGTCTCCGCACAGCTCGATCTCGGCGAGGGCCACGTGGTCCTGAACTGCCGTACCGCCGACCGGAGCCACGTGCATCACCTCTTCTCTGCCGCCACCGACTTCCTAGAGTAGGGAGCGGTCTACACAACGCGCATGGCACGGACGGGCTAGTCCTCACCCCGACCCACACCGACCGTTTCAGGTCACTTCTCGGCGATCTGCCCGGCGTAGATGTCCTTCGACGCCGGAAGCCGTACGTCCACGGGGGCCCCGAAGTCGTACAGCAACGTCGTCGAGGTGACCGCCACCGGGTTGTGGCGCTGCCCGTTGACGAAGCTGAACCGCTGCCCCAGTTTGCGGACGCGCCCCTGGTCGTCGAGGTAGACGTCGAAGGGCACCCGGGCGGTGGCGAACCCTTTCGCCGCCGACCTCAGGGCCACCTCGTTCCCCGCCGACGCACTCCGTGCCGCGACGGCGAGATCGGCGACCCCCCGATAGTGACGCACGGAGGCCCCGGCCACCTCCGTCTTTCCGAGATACGTCGCCGTAGTCGTCCCGCGCAGCAACTCGGCGGCGGCGTACGGGTCGGTGGCGCCGCCGGTCACGAGGTTGCCGTCGGACAGCGTCCCGGTGTCGACCCGTACCCATTTGTCGGCGGGCACCCCGGCGCCCCGGTTCTTCATGAACAGGGCGCCCGGCGCGAGGAGTTCGGTGATCGGCCGGTGCTCGCTGGCGCCCGCCGGGTCCTGCGGCAGCTGCACCCTCAGCCGGCCGAGCCGACGCCGGAAGTCGTAGACGCCCTCGCCGCGGATGGTCACGCGAGTACCGCCGGTGGCCATCTCCATGGACGTACGGGCCTGCGAACTCCCCGCCGCCACAAGGGAGTCGGCCGCGCGCCGCACCACCGCGGCCACGTCCCCGCCGCCGCGTGCGTCCGCGGTCGCCACCCCGTCGCCGCCGCCGCACCCACCGGTGCCGACACAGACCCCGACCATGAGTCCGGCCGCGACGACCGCTCCGCCCGCGCGCCTCTGCTGCCGCTCCATAGCCTGCCGTACCCCCGTACGTCGTCACGGGCCCTGTCGTTCCGCTTAACGACGGGTAGATGGGCCCGTCACGCGTCGTCGCGGCCGTACAACCGCCCTAGGGGCGTCGCGCGACCGCCATACGAGCGCTTTACCCGGACTGGGTACCGTGGTCGGTGTGGCGCAGCAGGACGAACGGCAGGCTCCCCCCGCACATCCCGAACACCGCACGACGACGGTCGAGCAGGGCCCCTTCTGCTTCGCCCGTTGCGTCTGCGGCTGGCGAGGCCCCGCGAGACGGGCGAGAAGCCAGGCCAGGACGGATGCCACCGGGCATCTGCCTGTTCCGAACCTGTGACATGACCACGAGAACTTGTGGGGTCCGGCCCGTATCTCACTTCACGGAACCCCACAGGAGGCGAAATGCAACGGCGTTCGTTCATAGGCGGCGGCGTGGCCGCGATAGCGGCGGTCGCGACCACCGCGTGCAACGGCAAGAACACCGGCGGCGGTGACACGTCCGCCACGGCGACCAGCGCCTCCACCTCAACGAGCACATCGGGCCTGCGCACCACCACCGCGGCCGCCGCCGCCAACTGGGCCGCCCTGGCCCGCGAGCTGGACGGCACCCTGGTCCGCCCCGGTGACGCCTCCTGGAAGACGGCCCACCAGCTCTACAACACCCGCTTCGACTCCCTGAAGCCGGCCGCGGTGGCGTACGTGGCGAACCCCGACGACATCCGCTCGGTCCTCGCCTACGCCCGCGCCCACAGCATCCGCGTCGCGATCCGCAACGGCGGCCACTCCTACGCCGGCTACTCCTCCGGTGACGGCCGCCTCATCCTCGACGTGTCGAAGCTGAACAAGATCCGGGCGAGCGGCTCCTCCGCGGTCGTCGGCGCCGGCGCCAAACTGATCGACGTGTACCGGGGCCTGGCCGCGAAGGGCGTGACCATCCCCGCCGGTTCCTGCCCCACGGTCGGCGTCTCCGGCCTCACCCTGGGCGGCGGCCACGGCGTGGTCTCCCGCGCGTACGGCCTGACCTGCGACAGCCTCACGCAGGCCACGCTGATCACGGCGGACGGCAAGCAGGTGGTGGCCAACTCCACTGAGAACAAAGACCTGTTCTGGGCACTGCGCGGCGCGGGCAACGGCAACTTCGGCGTCGTGACGGAGCTCCAGTTCAAGACCCACCCCGCACCCCAGGCCGTATCGGGCTATCTGACCTGGCCGTCGTCGATGGCGGCGGCCGTGGTCAAGGCCTGGCAGGAGTGGGGCCCGGACCAGCCCGACGAGATCTGGTCGTCCTGCCACCTCACGAACACCCCGGGCGGCACCCCCAAGGTCTCAGTCGCGTGCTTCTCCCTGGGCACCTACAACGAACTCCAGAACGCGGTCGACAAGCTGGCCCACCTGGTCGGCGGCAACGCGTCGAGCGTCTCGCTGAAGCGGCACACGTACGAGGAGTCGATGGACGCGTACGCGGGCTGCTCGTCGTTCTCGACGGACGCCCAGTGCCACCTGCCCGGCTCGACCCCCGGCCGCTCCCCGCAGGGCGCACTCGCGAGGGAGACCTACGTCGGCCGCTCGGACTTCTTCGACCGCTCGATCTCGGCCACGGGCATCCAGACGATGCTCAACCAGATGAAGGCGGTCCGCGGCAACTCCGGCGACATCGCCCTGACGGCCCTCGGCGGCGCGGTCAACCGTGTCTCCCCCACAGCAACGGCCTTCGTCCACCGCCGCTCCCGCATCCTGGCCCAGTACATAGTCTCCTGGCCCTCCGGCACGGCCGGCACGTCAGCCCAGTCCTGGCTGACGTCCTTCCACAACGCCATGAAGCCCTACGCCTCCGGCGCGGCCTACCAGAACTACACAGACCCGACTCTTACGAACTGGCGCAAGGCGTACTACGGCGACGCGGCGACCCGCCTGACGACGCTGAAGAAGCAGTACGACCCCGGTCACTTCTTCACGTACCCGCAGGGGTTGTAAGGGGAGGGACCGGGTCGACTCCGGTCCCGAAGACGCCCTTTGTCTTTAGGGGCGCGGGGCTGTATCTATTTGCGGCTCCGCCGCGCGGGCGCGACCACCCCAGGCGGAACCAATCAACCCCGATCCGCCACACCCCCTAGGGGCGCGGGGAACTGCGCGACCAGCCACAACGGCCCCGCAGCCAAAGAACCGACCTCAAAGCCTTCAGGCAGCGAGGTCCCGCTCCTCCGTACCGGACGACTCACTACGCGCCCCCGGAATCAAGGCATCCCGCCCAACCCCCCGCGCGCCGGCCGACCGAACCAGCCACCCACCCCACGCCGACCCCTCAACCGCCTTCAGCACCGGCGTAAGCAGAGCCATCGCAACCGGCGAGAGCAGCAGCGCAACAGCCGTACCGAGCGCGAACCCCCCGATCACATCAGTCGGATAGTGCACACCCATGTAGACCCGGCAGAACCCTTCGAGCAACGCAAGCCCGATCCCCACCACCCCGAACCGCCGATCCGCCACGAACAACGCGACCCCCATCGCCATGGTGATGGTCGCGTGATCGCTCACGAACGAGAAGTCGGTCTTCCCGGAGATCAGCACATCGATCCCCGTGTGGTCGAGAAACGGCCGCGGCCGCTCCACGAACCCGCGTATGGGCACGTTCACGAGCACGGCGAGCGAGGCGGCGAGCGGCGCCCACACGAGCCCGGCCACAGACCCCGCCGCGTCCTCACCCCCACGCCGCCGCACGGACCACCAGCACCACACCACGAGCAGCACCATCGCGACGAGCAACCCGTACTCCCCGACGAACGACATACCCCGGTCGAACCAGTGCGGTGCGTCCTTGGCGAGCCCATTGATGTCGTAGAGCAGATCGACGTCGGGATTCGACCCGGATTCGGCGAGTACAGCCATGGTGCTGCGGCTCCTTCGTCGTAGTTCCGGGCGCACCTCTCGTGCGCATTACTGAACAGGAACGCACGGTCCCGGTTAATACGTTCCACCCTCCACCGAATGATCACTCAGACGTTATCGAAGAGAGACTCATCGCCGCAGCTCAGGGGGTGGGTTCACGCTCGGTTCACACCGTCGTGGGGAGCGCTTTCGCGCCATCTTCGGTGACCCGGGTGGCGCCGAAGTAATCGGGGGTGTCAATGGGGTCGAAACGGATCACAGCACCCGTCCGGGGTGCGTCGATCATGTACCCGCCGCCGACATAAATCCCCACATGCCGGATCGCCCGGGAATTGGTCAGGTCGTCCGAGAAGAACACCAGATCTCCCGGCAGCAATTCGGCCCGCTGCGGATGCGGCCCCGCGTTGTACTGATCGTTCGCGACGCGCGGCAACGTGATCCCCGCACTCGCGAACGCCGCCTTCGTCAGCCCCGAGCAGTCGAACCGCCCGTCCTGGTCGGCCGTACCGTTCCCGCCCCACAGATACGGCGTGCCCAGCTTGCTCTGCGCGTACGTGATCGCGGTGGCGGCCTGCTCGGAGGGATCGACCCGGCTGACGGGCGCGGCGAAGCTCTGCGAGAGCGTCGTGATCGTCTTCACGTAGTTCTTGGTCTCGGAGTACGGCGGCACGCCCCCGTACTTGATGACCGCGTACGCCCCCGCGTTGTACGAGGCGAGCATGTTCGCGGTCTGGTTCCCCGGCACGTCCTTCACGTACGAGGCGAGCTCGCAGTCGTAGGTCGCGGCCGACGGGATCGCGTCGTTCGGGTCCCATACGTTGCGTACGCCGTCGCCGTTGCCGTCGATGCCGTGCGTGGCCCAGGTCCCGGGGATGAACTGCGCTATCCCCTCGGCCTTCGCCGGGCTCTTCGCGTTCGGGTTGAACCCGCTCTCCTGGTACAGCTGGGCGGCGAGCAGCGCGGGGTTGAGGGCGGGGCAGAGGTTGCCCCACTTCTGCACGAGCGCCGAATACGCCGTCGGCACCGCGCCCTTGGCGAGCGCGACGCTCCCGCCGCCGGCCCCGTTCACGAGGTTCCCGGCGACGAGGTAGACCCCGACGACGAGCAGCATCACAAAGCTGAGCCCCAGCCCAGCCGCGACCCCACCGGCCACCCATACTTTTCGCACGGCTCAACCCTCCCCCATGACAGCCCTGTTCAAGGCCATTTCCGGGGAGGGTGGCGGCATTTCGCCGTGCTTCCACCACATCTGACGCGTATTCAACGAGTCGCGCGCACCGCACACTGATCCTTATTACGGGTCAGTCGTCGCATCCTTGTACAACTCGGCCGCCTCTTTCCCGAACACCACGCTGTACGAGATGTCGGGCGTCAGCCCGCCCTGCTCATGCCCGCCGATGACCCCCACGACTTGCTGGTCCCCGTTCACCCAGGGACTGCCGCTGGTGCCGCCGGTGAAGCCCGGGCAGTCGATGCGCTGCTGGGTGCCGCTGTGCAGGGTCGGCTTGTTGGTGCAGCTGATCGGCTGGTCGGTGGCGGAGGGATACCCGGTGATCGTCACCGCCGTGGCCCCGGTCGCCGTCCCGGTCGTGAACCGGTCGGCGCCCACCACGTCCTCGATGTTCTTACCGCCCACCTCGACGAGCGTGGCGAACCCGATGTCGCTGTCCTCGGCCTGCCCCTTGGACCACCCGTCCGGCAGGAACCGCTGCTCGACCTTCCACACCCCGTACGGCGCCTTGCCGTCCCGGTAGCCCGGCACGAACACGTCGCCCGGGTCCCCGTCCAGGCAGTGGGCCGCGCTGACGATGAGGTTGTGCCCCGCGCTGTGCACCACGGACGCGGTGCAGTGATGCCCGCCGGCGAGGCTGGTGGCGTGGGCCGCCCCGAACAGGGCCCCGACCCGCAGGCTCTGCTTGCTCACCTCGGTCACGGTGGTCACGCCGAAGGGCCCGGGGCCGTCGTCGGCGGTCGCCACAGAGGCCGAGGTCAGTGCCAGCGTCACCACGGCGACGAACAGCGCGTACCTACGGTTGCCCGCGAGGCGAGCGGAACGGGAGATGCGTGAGCTGCGCTTCATCGGGCCCCACTCTGTCCCACGAAGGTGAGAAAGGACGTCGACGTTTACTGAAATTTCGCTGTGAACAGCGCGTTCGCGCTCGAGTCGACGCTTGGTCCGGCGGTCTGTCCACCGTACTGTCCGTCCGCCCCTCCCGCCTCTCCTGCGCGATACTCGTCGTCTCCCCGGCACCCGACGAAGGAAACCCCGTGTCCGACATCCCCCCCGACCTCACCTGGGAACGAGCCGCCCCACCGGACGCGACCGGCCCCGGCCCCTGGATCGAGCTCGCCTTCGGCCCCGGCGACGACGGCGAGGCCCCGGTCTACATCCGCGAGACCAGCGACCCCGAGAACGTCGTCACCACCAACCGCCGCAAGTGGGACGCCTTCGTACTCGGCGTACAGGCAGGCGAGTTCGACCACTTCGTGGAGGGAGTGACGGACGTCGAAGGTGCGGCGGACACAACAGCCCCGGAAACCAAGGGAATCGGGCCGGATGCATAGAAGCCGCGTCTTCGCCCTCCTGATCGACACCCCGGGCCCGGAGGCCGCCGCCGCGGCGGCCTTCTGGTCGGCCGCGCTCGGCACCCCGGCGGAACCGGTCCCCGGCGAGGAGCAGTTCACCACGCTCCACGAGGCGATCCCCGGCCTGGTCACGGCAGTTCAGTCCATCGACGACCCCAACCCCCGCTTCCACATCGACATCGAGACCGACGACGTGGAGGCGGAGACCACCCGCCTGCTCACCCTCGGCGCGACCGAGACCGCCCGCTGGCTGGAGTGCCGGGTACTGCGCGCCCCCGGCGGCCACCTGCTCTGCGTCCTGCCGGTGCACAGCGACCCGGCAGTGTTCAACGCCCAGGCGCGCACCTGGAGTTGAAGGGGAGCCGGGGCAAGCCAAGGGGATCCGGAAGGGACGGCTCAGAACGTCGTCGTCATCCCGCCGTCCACCGCGATCGTCTGCCCCGTGATGAACGACGCCGCGTCGCCCGCCAGGAACACCACGATCCCGGCGATCTCCGCCGGCCGCCCCCAACGCCCCAGCGCGGTACGGCTCTTGAGCCACCGGCCCCACTCGGGATCGTCCGCCAGCCCGGCGTTGACCTCGGTCGCGAACGTCCCCGGGGCGACCGAGTTGACCGTCGTACCGCTGGGGCCCAGGTCCGCCGCCAGCGCCCGGGTCAGCCCGTCGAGGCCGGCCTTGGCGGTGGCGTAGGCGACGTCGCCGGTGCGGCCCAGCTGGCCGACGACCGAGGAGACGTTGATGATCCGGCCCGGGGTGCCGCGCCCGGCCAGCCCCTCGGCGACCGTCCGGCTCAGCGCGTACGCCGAGACCAGGTGGACGTCCAGCATGTGCGCCAGCTCGTCCGGCGTCATGGCGTCGAGGCCACGCCTGTCCCGGTGCCCGACATTGTTGACCAGCACGTCGATGTCCCCGAGCCCGCGCACCGCCTCCCGCGCAGCCGCACGGTCGGTCACGTCGAACACGGCGGCCGAGGCGTCCAGCCCGTCCTCCCGCAGCCCGGCGACAGCCGCCTCCGCGGTGACCGGATCCCGCCCGTTGACCAGCACCCGCGCACCCGCCCTGGCCAGACCCCGCGCCATCTCCAGGCCCAGCCCGCGCACCGACCCGGTCACCAGGGCCGTACGCCCGCCGAGCGCGAAGTCGTCGTGGCCACCCATCCCGCGACCTCCACCGAGACCGACACTGAAACACTCGTTTCAGTTACGGTAGCGCAGTGGGTACGACACCGTCATCACCGCCGTCACAGCCATCACCGCCTTCGCCCCGGCGCACGGAACTCCTCGACGCCTGCTACGGCTACCTCCTGGAGCACGGCCTCACCGGCCTGTCCCTGCGCCCCCTGGCCGCCGCCACGGGCACCAGCCCGCGCGTCCTGCTCTACCTCTTCGGCAGCAAGGACGAGCTCCTACGCCAACTGCTAGCCCGGGCCCGCCACGAACAGGTAGGGATGATGGCCGCCGTCCTGGCGGAGCCGACCAACGCGACCAACGCGACCAACGCGGCCGGTACGGCCGACGACGGCTTCGACGCCCTGACGGAGAGCCTGTGGACCTTCCTCTCCGCACCGGAACAACGCCCCATGGTGCGGCTGACGTACGAGGCCTTCCTGCTGTCCCTCACCCACGACCCCGGCCCCTGGGCAGGCTTCGCCGCCGAAGCGGCCCGGGACTGGCTCGACCTCCTCGTACGCGCCCAGCCCCCCGGCACACCATCGACCCTCGCGGAGACCAGGGCGACCCGAGCACTGGCCCTGATCCGAGGCCTCCTCCTCGACCTACTGGCCTGCGGAGACGACGACCGGGTGAGGGCGGCCGCGGCCCGCGACTGGCAGCGGTGAGCCGACGATGAGCGGGAAATCCCTTACGAGGTAAGCCGACGGCGTGCCGGACCCCTGAGCGATTCCAGTCCCACCCCCGCCAACCTCACACCCGCCCCGGAACGCTCCGCACCGGAAACACCACTCCCGTAAGCCCCTCCGACGCCTCCCACAACCGCTCCGCCGCCTCCACGTCACTCGCCGCCGTGCTGCGCCCCACCAGCGTCGGCGCGCCCCGCATCTCACCCATCCCGCTCGGGCCGGCGAAACTCGCGCCCGGAAGATCCTGGGTCGCCGCGAAGAGCGTCGGCAGAGCACCGCCCTTGTCGTCCTGGGCGACGACCTTGTTGCCGACGGCCATGAGAATGCGGGACACCGGGTTCGCCGTATGGCTCTGGAGGTTGGTCGCCGCCCAGCCCGGGTGCGCCGCGAGGGAGCGGACGCGCGAGCCCGACTCCGTGAGCCTGCGCTGGAGTTCGAGCGTGAAGAGCAGGTTGGCGAGCTTGGACTGGGAGTACGCGCGCTGCGGGCTGTAGATCCCGTCCAGGTTCAGGTTCTCGAAGTGGATGATGCCGTCGCCCATCCGGTGCGCGCCGGAGGAGACGGTCACCACGCGGTCGGTGATGTGCGGCAACAGCAGGTTCGTCAGGGCGAAGTGGCCCAGGTGGTTCGTGCCGAACTGCATCTCGAAGCCGTCGCGCGTCCGCCGCTCGGGGAGCATCATCACGCCGGCGTTGTTGATCAGCAGGTCCAGCGGCCCGTCCCACCCCTCGGCGAACTCCCGCACGGACGCCAGATCCGCGAGATCCAGCCGCCGAACCTCCGTGCTCCCGCCCACCTTGGCCGCCGCGGCCCGCCCCCGCTCCAGGTCCCGTACGGCGAACACGACACGCGCCCCCGCACGGGCCAGCTCGGCGGCGGCCGCGAACCCGATCCCGCTGTTGGCCCCGGTGACGACGGCGGTACGCCCGGAGAGATCAGGAATCCGCCCGACACCCCACTTGACCTTGCTCTTGCCTTTGCTCTCGCCCTTGCTACTGCTGCCGATGGTGCTGTCCGTGTTGTCCATGCCTCCCAATGTAGGCAACGCCAACAATGCTGTCAATGACAACAATGGTGACGCCGACAACAATGCTGACGCCGTCAACATCGGGATACGATGGTTCGCATGCCTGTACGCCCCTATCACCACGGAGACCTGCGCTCCGCCCTGCTCGAGAGCGCGGAACGCACCCTGCTGGAGAAGGGGGTCGCGGCGCTGTCCCTGCGCGAACTGGCCCGGGACGTGGGCGTCAGCCACGCGGCCCCCGGCCGCCACTTCAAGGACAAGCAGGCCCTGGTCGACGCCCTCGCCCTGACCGGCTTCGAGCGCATGGCGAAAGAACTGACCGCCGCGGACCACCCCGACCTCCCCCTCGAAGCCCGCCTCACCGAACTGGCCAGGACCTACGTCCAGTTCGCGGTCACGCACGCCGAACTGCTGGAGGTCATGTACTCCCGCAAGCACGACCCGGACATCTCCGAGCAGCTCCGGTCAGCGGTGGACGGCACGACAACCCAGTTCGTACAGATCGTCACCGACGCCCAGGAACGCGGCGAGATGATCCCCGGCCCCCCCTGGACCATCGCCCTAGTCATCGGCGCCGCCCTACACGGCACAGCCTCCTTCGCAGCCCAGGGCACCCTCACCCCCGAGGCCGCGGTATCCGACATCCCCACCCTGATCCACCACTTGCTGAACGGCCTGACACCCCGCCAGCCCTGACACCCCGCGAACCCTGATGCCCTAAGGGGCGCGGGGAACTGCGCGACCAGCCACATCGGACCCGCACCCCGCACACAACCCAAGCCCCCACCCCGAACCCGGCACAAACCCCAGTCAACGCGCGTCCCGCTGTGAAGTTCCCGTGGAGAGAGTCAAGCCCGAGCCATCCCCACCCCATCCCGCAGCCACTGATCAGCAATCCCCCAACCCCCTTGAGTAACGCGGAAGTCAGAATTCCGGAACCCACCTTGTTGTCACGTACTCAACAAGAGATGGTCATCGCGGGCCGCCGCCCCCACCGGGAACCTCACCGGTGGACCCCCCACCCGCAGGCCTCTGCCAACCTCTCCCTGGAGGCTGTACGTTGCGTACGTCACCCCCCAACTCCCCCCACATACGCGGCAACTGGCGCAGACTCGGCGCCGCCGCCACCGCGACCGCCGCACTCCTGCTCGCCGGCCTCGGCACCGCGGCCCACGCGAGCGCCGCCACCACCCCCCACAAGGCGACCGCCAAGACGATCGCCGCCCAGGTCGCCAAGGCCCACGTGCAGTACACGAAGATCGGCTGCGCCACGACCCCGAAGAAGGGCTTCGCCGCGTGTAACGCCCTCCGTGTCACCGGCGGCACCACCGCCTTCATGGAGAAGCAGGCCGCCGTGAAGGGCATCGCGCCCAAGACCATCTCCCCGAAGGCCGCCTCGGACGACCCCACCGGCTACGGCCCGTCGGACATCCAGTCCGCCTACGGCCTGGCCGACGCGGCCGCCGACAGCGGCTCCGGCGAGACCGTCGCCATCGTCGACGCCTACGACGACCCGAACGCGGAGTCCGACCTCGCGACCTACCGTTCGTACTACGGCCTCTCGGCCTGCACGACGGCCAACGGCTGCTTCAAGAAGGTCAGCCAGACCGGCTCGACGACCTCCCTCCCGACCGCCGACAGCGGCTGGGCCGGCGAGGAGTCCCTCGACGTCGACATGGTCAGCGCGACCTGCCCGAACTGCAACATCCTCCTGGTCGAGGCCAAGTCGGCGAGCGACGCCAACCTCGGCACCGCGGTGAACGAGGCCGTGAAGCTGGGCGCGAAGTTCGTCTCGAACTCCTACGGCGGCTCGGAGTCCTCCTCCGACACGTCGTACGACACCTCGTACTACAAGCACGCGGGCGTCGCCATCACCGCCAGCGCGGGCGACGAGGCCTACGGCGCCGAGTACCCGGCCGGTTCGCAGTACGTCACCTCGGTCGGCGGCACCAAGCTCTCCACGTCCTCCACCACCCGCGGCTGGACCGAGTCCGTGTGGAAGACCAGCAGCACCGAGGGCACCGGCTCCGGCTGCTCCGCCTACGACGCCAAGCCCACCTGGCAGACCGACACCGGCTGCACCAAGCGCATGATCTCGGACGTCTCCGCCGTCGCCGACCCCGCCACGGGCGTCTCGGTCTACGACACCTACGGCGACGACGGCACCGGCTGGGGCACCTACGGCGGCACCAGCGCCTCGTCCCCGATCATCGCGAGCGTCTACGCGCTGGCCGGCACCCCCGGCTCCAGCGACTACCCGGCGTCGTACCCCTACGCCGCGGCCGGCACCTCCGCCCTGAACGACGTGACGAGCGGCAACAACGGCACCTGCTCGACGAGTTACTTCTGCACCGCCAAGTCGGGCTACGACGGCCCGACCGGCTGGGGCACCCCGGAGGGCGTGTCCGCCTTCACCGGCTGACCGCACTCCACTCCGCGAGAACCTCCCCGTCGGGTCACGGGGAGCCGCCGGCAAGAGGGGGACGTGGGGTCCCCTCGGCGGAGCAAGTGGCAACGGGCCGCGGCAACCAGCCGCGGCCCGTTCGCCGTGCCGTGGGGCCCGACTCCCATGAGAATCCTGTGGGTTTGGTAAAGGGCCAGACCCTGTTCGGTAAGCCGGAAGTCAGGATTCCAGCAGCCCCTTGTTGTCGCGTACTCAACAAGAGATGGTCATCGCGGGCCGCCCCCCACCGCCGGAGAAACCGTGCCGGCGAGACGCACCCGCACTGCCCCTGTTCCACCGACTCAGGAGGCTGCACCTTGCGTACCACGACCCCCAACTCCCCCCACGCGCACGGTAGATGGCGCCGCATAGGGTCCGTCGCCGTAGCCACCGCCGCACTGGTCTTCACCGGCCTCGGCACCGCCGTACAGGCGGACGCGGCACAGAGCGCCACCACCTCCACCGCGGTGACCTACGCCGCCACCCCCTGTGCGACCCCCAAGCACACGGGTGACCTCACCTGCAAGTCCTACCGCGTCACCGGCGGCCTCACCGCCTTCCAGAAGATGCAGGCCGCGAAGACCGGGATCACCCCCAAGGCGGCCGACGCGTCGACCCCCTCCGGCTACAGCCCGACCAACCTCCGGTCCGCCTACGGCCTGACCTCCGCCGCCGCCTCCAACGGCTCCGGCGAGACGATCGCGATCGTCGACGCGTACAACGACCCGAACGCCGAGGCCGACCTCGCCACCTACCGCTCGTACTACGGCCTTTCGGCCTGCACGACGGCCAACGGCTGCTTCAAGAAGGTCAGTCAGACCGGCTCGACCACGTCCCTCCCCACCAGCGACGCCGGTTGGTCCGAGGAGATCTCCCTCGACCTCGACATGGCGAGCGCGATCTGCCCGCTGTGCAACATCACCCTCGTCGAGGCCACCAGCGCCAGCTACGCCAACCTCGGCACCGCCGAGAACGAGGCCGTCGCCCTGGGCGCCAAGTTCGTCTCGAACTCCTACGGCGGCTCCGAGTCCTCCTCGCAGACGTCGTACGACACCTCGTACTACAACCACGCGGGCGTGGCCATCACCGTCTCCTCCGGTGACAGCGCCTACGGCGCCGAGTACCCGGCGACCTCCCGGTACGTGACGGCGGTCGGCGGCACCAAGCTCTCCACCTCCTCCACCACCCGCGGCTGGACCGAGGCCGTCTGGCGCACCTCCAGCACCGAGGGCACCGGCTCCGGCTGCTCCGCCTACGACGCCAAGCCCACCTGGCAGACCGACACCGGCTGCACCAAGCGCATGGAGTCCGACGTCTCCGCGGTCGCCGACCCCGCCACCGGCGTCTCGGTCTACGACTCCTACGGCGTCACCGCCGGCTGGTACACCTTCGGCGGCACCAGCGTCTCCGCGCCGATCATCGCCGGCGTCTACGCCCTCGCCGGCACCCCGGCCAGCGGCACCTACCCGGCGCAGTACCCCTACGACTACGCGGGCACCTCGTCCCTCAACGACGTGACCAGCGGCTACAACGGCTCCTGCTCGACGGCGTACTTCTGCACCGCCGAGACCGGCTACGACGGCCCGACCGGCTGGGGCACCCCGGAGGGTGTGTCCGCCTTCGCCAACTGACGGACGGTGACCTGCCCCCCACCCTGAACTGATCCTCAGTCACATGTCGTGCCACAGTGGGTCGTGGGGGCCACACCTGGCACGGGAGAACGGGCCGCGGCATCCAGCCGCGGCCCGTTCATCATGAGAACATCAAGGCGAACGCCACCGGGTAATCAGGGGCTAACGACCAAACCACGGACAGGTTCCGCAGCGGAATCGTTGCCCGGCGTTACCTACCGTGATACACAGAGTGACCGTACGGGGTATTCGTACGAAACCCGCCAATCAATGACGCCAAGTCGACATCGGACGGCGCCTTTGTCGGCGACAATGATGCCTGACCTCTGCGCACCTGCAGGGGACGCGGAACTACCCATCAGGGGCGGTGACTTACATGCTCTCTGCGGCCGACAAGGGAGACATCAACACCATCATCGGGGGGATCGCTCCGGACTGGGGCCCCTTCGGCAGCCTGGGCAACGAGGCGAAGGTGATGATCGAGGTCGTGATGGCGGTCGCCATCCTGCTCTGCCTCGGTATCGCCGTATGGGGTGCGGCCAAACAGCGCATCGGCGCGACGGCGCTCCGCGACACGTTCAGCGCGGAACAGGGCAAGGGCCTCATCGTCGCCGGCCTGACCGGCGTCTTCATCATCGGCTCCCTCGGCACCCTCTTCACGATCGTGTACGGCATGGCCGTATAGCCGTCCGACCGAAGCCCTTCACCTCTCCCCACCCATCCGTCGTGCCCACCGGCTGAGGTTGCGTCTCCCTGATGTCGAGTCACCACTCCGCGCCCGCGCGGGAACCAGCACGGCTACCGTCGTACATCCAGGTGTTTCTGGACGACGGCGAAGGGGCGTACCCGGCATGAGTCCCGGAGACGAACACGAGACCTCCGGCGGTTACGGCGGCACCGGCCAGACCCGCACCCGCTACCCCCAGGGAACAGGCGACGTCTACGGCGGCGCCCGCCGCGGCGGCAGACCGTCCTCCTCGAAAAGCCTGGTGACGGTCGTCGGAGTCGTCGTCCTCCTCATCGCCGCCATCGCCTTCGCCAACCGCGGCGACGGCACGTCGTCGTCGAACGACAGCGGCACGACGAGCGGTTCGAAGCCGGACGCCGCGTCCACGGCGGCGACCGGGACGAAGCCGGTGCAGTCGAAGGCGAGCGGGATCCCGGCCGGGTTCGCACACGACCAGCAGGGCACGGAGAGCGCGGCGACCAACTACGCCACGGTGCTCGTCTCGGCGGACATCCTCAAGCCGTCCCGGCGCAGCGAGATCGTGCAGCAGGTGTTCACGGCCGACAAGCAGACGGCGCTGGAGAGCAGCCTCGACCAGGCCTACTCCAAGGACTTCCTGAGCAAGCTCGGCCTGGACGAGAACGGCAACGCGACAGCGGGCAACACCTACATCTCCCGCACCGTGCCCATCGGCACCAAGGTCACGGGCTACTCGGACACCGTGGCGACGGTGGAGGTCTGGTGCACCGGGCTGTACGGCACCGCGGGCACGGCCTCGACGAACCCGGTGACCAGCGACTGGTTCACCCTGACGCTCCACCTGCGCTGGGCCGACAACGACTGGAAAGCCGACAGCTTCTCCCAGAAGGACGGCCCAGCCCCCGTCCCCGGCGACAACAAGGCATCGACCGCCGACGCCATGGCCAAGGCCGTCCAGGAGTACGGAGGGTTCACCTATGCCCGGTAAATCGGGTCGCGTACTCAAGGTCGCGGCCGCCCTCACCGCCGTACAGACCATCGCCGTACTGCTGGCCACCCGCGCCTTCGCGGCCCCCTCACCGACCCCGACCCCCACAGGGAAGGCGGAGTGCAAGCTCCTCGTCGGCGACGCCAAGGACATCTGCGAGAACGGCAAGGCCGGTGCCGGTTCCGGGACCACCACGCCCAGCACCACCGACACCCTCGACCCCCTCTCCTCCCTGGGAAAGGGCTGCGCCGAAGCCGCCTCCTGGACCATCGACAAACTCAGCGACGCCGTCAAAGAGACCGCGAACGTCGACTTCACGAACCCCCGGTTCCTTCAGCAGTACGCCGTCGTCTTCGCCGCCTCGACGATCCTCACGCTCCTCCTGTGGCTCCTCGCGGTAGCGAAGCGCGCGGTACGAGGCGTCCCCCTCACCACCGCGATCTCCGAGGCCATCGGCTTCCTCTGGCTCACGGTCATCGCCTCCGCGTTCACCCCCCTGATCCTGTACACCGTCGTCTCCGCCACCGACGGCATCACCCAGGTCCTCGCGAAAACCACCGGCGACCAGACCGACACCTTCTTCGGCACCTTCTCCGGCGCCCTCGCCAAGGGCAACAACATCGGCGGCGGCCCGATCATGCTGATCGTGGTCTCCCTGGTCAGCATCCTCGCCGCCGGCGTCCTCTGGCTGGAGCTCGTCATCCGCGCCGCCCTCCTCTACGTCGGCGCCCTCCTCGGCACCGTCGTCTACGCGGGCCTCGTCGACAAGAACCTGTGGGGCCACGTCCGCCGCTGGGCCGGCATCATGATCGCGGTGATCCTGGTCAAACCGGTCATCGTGATCGTGCTCGGCCTGGCCGGCGCGCTGTCCACCGCCGACGGCCCGGACTCGTTCTCCGCCGTCGTCTCCGGCCTCGCGATCATCCTGCTCGCCATCTTCGCCAGCGCGATGATCTACCGCTTCGTCCCCGGCTTCGGCGACGAGATCGCCGGCGGCCGCAACAACCGCATCATGCAGGGCGCCGAGGGCAAGGCCGCCGCGGTCATCAGCTCCCCGGCCACCATGGTCGCCCAGGGCATCAAGACCCACAGCGCCCGCACGAACGACGGCGGGGGCGGCCAGTCCTCGTCCGGCGGCGGCGCCCGCCCGTCCAACCCGGTCTCCGGCGGCGTCGCGGCCCACAGCAGCCGCCCGTCGAGCGGCGGCGGCGGAGCCGTCCCCTCCGCCGCGCCCGCACCCCGCCAGAGCCCGGCGAACACCCCGCACGCCAGCAACGCCCGCAACAACCGCACGGGAGGTGAAGGGCGTTGACGACAGAGTCCCACCTGTCCCATCCGATCACGCCCCGCCGGACATATCTCATCGGCCGTGCCCGGCCGAACGCGATCGTCGGCAAGAATCGCGAGACCGGCGAGATCGCGCTCATCATCGTGGGCGCGTTCCTCGGCATGATGAGCGGACTCCTCGTCCCCGTCCTGTCCCTGCGCATCGTGCTCCTGACGGGCTTCCCGATGCTCGCGCTGATGGCGGTCTACGTGCCGTACAAGCGCCGTACGTTCTACAAGTGGTTCGAGATCAACCGCAGTTACAAGCGAACCCTGCGCAACGGCACGACGTACCGCTCCTCCGTCATGGAGGCCGGCGTCCACCTCGACGGACGCGAGGTGGAGATCGGCCCGCCGCCGGGCATCGGCCGCATCAACTGGCTGGCCGCCCCCTTCGGCCCCGACGAGATCGCGGTCCTCCTGCACGCCGACCGCCGTACGGTCACCGCGGCGATCGAGATCGAGGGCCCGGGCGTCGGCCTGCGCGACAGCGAGGACCAGGAGGCCCTCGTCGACCGCTTCGGCACGCTGCTGAAGCACGTGGCGAACGGCGACGGCTTCGTCACCCGTATCCAGATGCTCGCCCGCACCCTCCCCGCCGACCCGGACGCGCACGCCAAGGACGTCGCCCAGCGCGGCGACGAGAAGTCACTGACCTGGCTCCAGCAGTCGTACGACCAACTGCAGTCGATGGTGTCCACCAGCAGCGAGCAGCACCGCGCCTACCTCGTCGCCTGTATGCACTTCAACCGCGAACTCTCCGCCGAGGCCCACGCGATGGCCCGCGCGTCCCGCCCCCACGCGGGCCGCAAGCTGGACCGCGACGCGGGCCTCGCGGTCGTCATGGCGCGCGAGTTGACGGACATCTGCTCCCGCCTCCAGGAAGCCGACATCCGCGTACGGCAGCCGCTCGGCCAGGGCCGGCTCGCCTCGCTGATCCACTCCATGTACGACCCGGACCACCCCATCGACCACCTCCAGGCGATGACGAAGCGCAACGCCTGGCCGGCCGAACTCGACGCCATGGAACCGACGTTCCTCCAGGCGAAGACCCGTGAGTCGTCGACCCGCGAACCGTGGTGCCACGCCACGGCCTGGGTGAAGGAGTGGCCGATGACCCCGGTCGGAGTCAACTTCCTGGCGCCCCTCCTCGTCCACACCCCGGACGTCATCCGCACGGTCGCCGTCACGATGGACCTCGAACCCACCGAGGTCGCCATCGAGCGCATGCTGACCGAGAAGACGAACGACGAGGCCGACGCCTCCCGCGCCGCCAAGATGAACCGCACCGTCGACCCCCGTGACGTGGCCGCCCACGGCCGCATGGACCAGCGCGGCGAGGACCTGGCGAGCGGCGCGGCCGGGGTGAACCTGGTCGGCTACATCACCGTCTCCTCCCGCAACCCCGAGGCCCTCGCGCGCGACAAGCGCACGATAAGGGCGTCCGCAGGCAAGTCGTATCTGAAGCTGGAGTGGTGCGACCGCGAGCACCACCGCGCGTTTGTGAACACACTGCCGTTCGCCACCGGCATCCGGAGGTAGGGCTCAGATGCGGGATCCGCTGTCCGTCCTCACCGACGCCTTCACGTCCTTCCTCTTCGGAAAGATCGAGTCCACCCGCCTCCCGGTCCGCACCTCGACGGGCCAGGCCCAGGCGGTCTATCTCCCCACGGCCGCCCCCGGGTTGGGCGACTCGGGCGTCATCATCGGCCGCGAGGTCTACTCCGGCAAGGGCTACATCTACGACCCCTTCCAGCTCTACGGCCAGCAACTCCCCGCCCCCCACTGGCTGGTGCTCGGCGAGTCGGGCAACGGCAAGTCGGCCCTGGAGAAGACGTACGTCCTACGCCAACTGCGCTTCCGCGACCGCCAGGTGGTCGTCCTGGACGCCCAGGGCGAGGACGGCGTCGGCGAATGGAACCTGATCGCGGAGGAGTTGGGGATAACTCCTATCCGCCTGGACCCAACCGCCGCCCTGGACATGGGAATCCGCCTCAACCCCCTCGACCCCGCGATCACGACGACAGGCCAACTCGCCCTGCTCCGAACGATCATCGAGGTGGCGATGGGCCACGGCCTCGACGAACGCTCCGGCTTCGCGCTGAAGGTGGCGCACGCCTACGTCAACGAGACGATCGTCGAACGCCAGCCCGTCCTGATGGACATCGTCGAGCAACTACGGCACCCGGAACCGGAGTCGGCCGAGGCGATGAACGTCGCCATAGACGACGTACGCGCCTGGGGCCTGGACGTGGCCCTCGTCATCGACCGCCTGGTCGACGGCGACCTCCGCGGCATGTTCGACGGCCCGACGACGGTGGGCATCGACCTCGACGCCCCCCTGATCGTCTTCGACCTGTCCCACATCGACCGCAACTCCATCGCCATGCCCATCCTGATGGCGATCGTCGGCGTCTGGCTGGAGCACACCTGGATCCGCCCCGACCGGAAGAAGCGCATCTTCCTGGTCGAGGAGGCCTGGCACATCATCAACAGCCCCTTCGTCGCCCAACTCTTCCAGCGCCTGCTGAAGTTCGGCCGCCGCCTGGGCCTGTCGTTCGTGGCGGTGGTCCACCACCTGTCGGACGTAGTCGATGGAGCCGCCGCAAAGGAGGCGGCAGCGATCCTGAAAATGGCGTCGACGCGAACGATCTACGCCCAAAAGGCGGACGAAGCACGCGCCACGGGACGGGTGTTGGGGCTGCCACGCTGGGCGGTGGAGATCATCCCCACCCTCACTCCCGGCATCGCGGTCTGGGACGTCAACGGCAACGTCCAGGTGGTCAAACACCTGATCACCGAAACAGAACGCCCCCTGGTCTTCACCGACCGCGCGATGACCCAGTCCTCGCGCGAACACGACCAGGAAGTGACCGACGACGCCCTGCGCGCCGCCGAGTTGGAGGCCGAGGAACGCGCGGCGGCCTTCATGGAACAACAGTTGAGCGATCTCGACGGCTCCTCCGAGTCCACGGTGGCGTGAACGGCGGTGGCATGACATGAGACCGGACGACGGTGGACGCGAGCGCCAAGGGGGCATCCCCGACGGCCTGTTGGTGAGCCTGCTCGCGTTCCTCATCGGCATGACGCTGCTGGTGTGGTCGGCGACGGGCCTGGCCGCCCTGTTCTCCAAGGGCAGTTGGCCGACCGGCGTGACCTTCGCCCGCACCCCGACCGCCATGCGCCACCTGATCGCCCAGCCTCACGACATCGCCGGCGCCTGGCCCCAGTCCCCACCCACCGAGTTCTCCGGCTACGGCCTCTTCTGGGGCCTGTTCATCGGCCAGTTGATGATCCTGGTCGTCCTGACGGTGTTCGTGATGGGCACGCTGGCGAGATGGCGAGCGGTGAGGGCGAGGGGGCGGGCGAAGGCCCTGGCTGCGCCGCCATCACCGGAACCGCACGAGGTACCGGCCCAACGCCCGGAGCCACAACAGCAGTTGCAGCCGCAGCCAACGGTCGTCCTGGAACAGGCGGCACCCGCACCCATCACGTCAACTTCTCTGGCCAACGGCGAACGGGTGGGTGGGTGGGAAAAAATCCTCCTGGCGACGGCGGAAAGCCGCCAATCCACAGCCACTCAAGCCGTACGGGACGCAGAAGGCCCAGCCCTGGTAGTCACGTCCAACAAGACGGTCTGGCAGGACACCAAGGACGCCAGAGCCAAACTGGGCCCAGTCCTCCTCTACGACCCCACCCACCTCTGCGACACCCCGGCCCGCCTCCACTGGTCCCCCACCACGGGCTGCGAGGACAAACAAACAGCCCTGAAAAGAGCCACCGCCCTCCTCACCCCGGTAAGACCCACCGCAAAGATCGACCAGGCGGTAGCCGACACAGCCGAGACACTCCTCCGCAGCTACCTGCACGCCGCCGCGATCGACGGCCGCACCATCCGCCACGTCCACCGCTGGTCCCAGGGCACCCAGATTCAAGACGCGGTACGCGTCCTCCGCACGAACCCCAAGGCGGCCCCCGGAGCGGCAGGCGAACTGGAAGCGGCCCTCACGTCCCACCCCGAACGCCGGGACATCGCCCAGGAGTTGACGAGCCGCGCGCTCTCCTCCCTCTTCACGGTCAACATCCGCGAAGCCTGCACACCCAACCGAACTGACGCCCTCTCCTTGGATTCCTTCGCGAACGAAGGGGGCACGCTTTATCTGGTCGGTGAATCCATCGAGGACCCCCGTACGAACCCGGGCGCGATGCCTCTCCTCACCGCCCTCGCATCAAGCGTGGTCGAGCGCGGCCGGCACATGGCCGAACGGTCATCGGCCGGTCGCCTCGACCCACCAATGACGCTTGTCCTGGACGACGTAGCCGCCGTGGCCCCGCTCCCCCAGCTCCCGGAACTCCTCGCCACAGGCGCGGACCGAGGCCTGCCGACCCTGGCCCTCCTCCGCTCCAGAGAACAGGCCAGAGCCCGCTGGCCCCACCACGAACTACCGGCCTAGCAAAGGCACTTACGGCCCCTACGGCCGCTCGACCACCATCTCCAGCTCACGCTCGTCCGCGTTGCCGCCCAACGGCACGACGACGCCCGTAGGGACGAAGCCGACCTTGCCGTAGAACCGCCGGGCCCGCTCGTTGTCCTCATGCACGATGAGCCGCACCCGCTCAACCCCGCGCCCCCAGGCCCACTCCAGCGCCGCGTCGAAGAGCACCTCGGTCAGCCCGATGCCCCGCACCTCCGGCCGCACGAACACCCCGACGAGGTGCCCCTGCTTCCGCTCGACCGCAAAGCCGGCCCAGTCAACGGTCCCGGCCTCCTCAAGCAGCACGGTCACCGTCCCGACCCACTCCCCGTCAGGCCCCTCGGCAATGATCTGCTGAGCCTTCTCAGCACCTTCGGCAGCCCCTACGGCCCGCTCCTGATAGAAGGAGTCCGGCTGGGCCAGCGCCGTGTCGTAGGTCTCCAGAAAGGCAAGGTGCGCGACGGGATCCTTCAGGGCGACGAGCCGCAGCTCCTTCGCCGCGGCCCACTCGTCGGCGCGTATCGACCGGATCTTGTAGTTCATGCCAGCCACGGTAGCCGAAACGCAGAAAACCCCCGTACCGAATTAACGGTACGGGGGTTTTCGCAATATTTGTTCGGCGGCGTCCTACTCTCCCACAGGGTCCCCCCTGCAGTACC